>CAVXGN010000001.1:0-11635 GCA_963761245.1 uncultured Alphaproteobacteria bacterium
AAGCCTCCACTTTCATTTGTGACAGCGACGATTATGACCATTGGGCGGGGATGCCTTTCGCCGCCAGTCGCGCTAGATTCAGGCCCTCACCGCTTCGGACCCGTCATGGCCGACCATATCCGCTACGATCTTCTGACCCAGCAGGCGCTGCGCAACGTCGTGCGCGAAGTGCTCACCGACGCCGCCAAAAAAGGCCTGCCGGGCGACCACCATTTCTACATCGCCATCGATACGCGCGCCGAGGGCGTGCGCATGTCGGAGCGGCTGCGCGCGCAATATCCGGAAGAGATCACCATCATCCTGCAACACCAGTTCTGGGATCTCGCCGTCACCGAGCAGGGCTTCGAGGTTGGGCTGGCGTTCGGCGGCATTCCGGAAATGCTCGGCGTGCCGTTCGCGGCGATCAACGGCTTCTTCGATCCCTCGGTGCAGTTCGGTCTGCAATTCGAGGAAATTGGCGAAGGCCAGGCCGCGCAAGGCACCGCCGCCAACGCCGACGAAAAGGACAGCAAGAAGCCGCTTCCCGCCGCGGCCGCGCCCAAGGAAAAGCCCAAGGAAAAGCCCAAGGAAAAAGCGGCGCGTCCGCCTGCGCCGCCGCCGGTAAAAGCCGAGCCGAAGCCCGCCGAGCCGGAAGGCGGCGCCGAAGTGGTGCGGCTCGACCGCTTCCGCAAGAAATAGCACGCACGAGCGCTTGCTCCGGCCGCCAACGGCCTTACCTTCGGTGCAACGCTTGCACTGAAGGTGACCGGAATGGCCAGAAAAGCCGGCAACAGCCCCGCGAAAACCCGTACCGAAAGCGATGCCTTCGGCCCGCTGGACATCCCGGCCGACAAATTATGGGGCGCGCAGACCGAGCGCTCGCTGCACAATTTCCGCATCGGCAGCGAGCGCATGCCGATCGAGATCGTGCGTGCGCTGGGCGTGATCAAACGCGCGGCCGCGGAAGTCAATCGCGATCTCGGAAGCCTCGACCGCCGGCGCGCGGCGGCCATCATCGCAGTCGCGCAGGACATCGCCGACGGCAAACTGGACGAGCATTTCCCGTTGCTGGTGTGGCAGACCGGCTCGGGCACGCAGTCCAACATGAACGTCAACGAGGTGATCGCCAACGCCGCCAATCTGCGGCTGGGCGGCAAGCTCGGCGCCAAGAAGCCGGTGCATCCCAACGATCACGTCAATATGAGCCAGTCGTCCAACGACTCGATCCCGACCGCCATGCATATCGCGGCGGCGCTGGCGATCGAGCATCACCTGATACCGGCGCTCACTTCCTTGCAGACCGCGCTCGACAGGAAGGCGAAGGAGTTCGCCAAGATCGTCAAGATCGGCCGCACCCATACGATGGATGCAACGCCCTTGACGCTCGGGCAGGAGTTTTCCGGCTATGCCGCGCAGGTGAAATCGGCGATCGCGCGCATCAAGCTGGCCGCGCGCGAGCTTTTTCCGCTGGCGCAAGGCGGCACCGCGGTCGGTACCGGCCTCAACAGCAAGCCGCAATTCGCCAAGGCCGTCGCCCGCCGCATCGCCAAGCAGACCAAGCTGCCGTTTGTCAGCGCGCCCAACAAATTCGAGCATATGGCAGGCCACGACGCCTATGTGTTCGTGCACGGCGCGCTCACCGCCGCCGCCACCGCGCTGTTCAAGGTCGCCAACGACATCCGCCTTCTTGGTTCCGGACCACGCTCGGGGCTGGGCGAATTGATCCTGCCGTCGAACGAGCTTGGCTCCTCGATCATGCCGGGCAAGACCAACCCGACACAGAGCGAGGCGCTGACCATGGTCTGCTGTCAGGTGTTCGGCAACCACACCACCATCACCGCCGCCGGCAGTCAGGGCCATTTCGAGCTCAACGTCTACAAGCCGGTACTTGCCTACTGCATGCTGCAATCGATTCGTCTGCTCGGCGATGCGGCCAGGTCTTTCACCGACAATTGCGTCATCGGCATCAAAGCCAATGAAGCGCGCATCAAGGACATGATGCAGCGCTCGCTGATGCTGGTCACCGCGCTCTCACCCAAAATCGGCTACGACAAAGCGGCGCAGGTGGCCAAGGCCGCGCACGCGCGCGGTACCACGTTGCGCGAGGAAGCGGTGCGATTGGGATTCGTCAGCGGCGAGGACTTCGATCGCCTCGTGCGTCCGGAAAAAATGACCCGGCCGCGCTGAAACGGGAGCGGGCTACGACGGCATTACTGTAAATCAGCGAAAACTTAGCGCTCAGTAACGCCTATCGGCTCGCACGGGTGACGCAGACCGCTTTGTTTCGATGAAACAATATTCCAGGACCTCTATGTATTGCCGCCAAGTCGAGCTGGATGTTCCGGTAATATTCTACGGTCGATAACGTCAAATTTCGCCATGTGAGAGATTGCCGTAGCGTTCTATACGGAGGGATTTCATGTCTTCGACAGTAATTCTTCCCGGTCTCTGAAATATACATTGGGGAGTGTGGCGCTACCGCATCAATTGTATTGCTTTTTTCTGAAGGTATTCGCCAACAGCCGCCCGAAGTTCCACTGTAGTCAACTAACCGTGTGTTGAAAAATAGCCATGATCGCCCGCATGATAGTCGGTGCGATCTTATGGAGTAGCTAGCGACATTGGTAATGCGTTCTTCCGCCATCTCTGTGTTGCGTGATTGGCGGCGATGCACCGGACCCTGCTGGGGATCCTTGACAACCAACTACCGGGTTACCGTCGAGACTCGACATGGCTGAGACGATCAATCTGCGAACGGCGCGCAAGCAAGCCAAGCGCCGGCAAGACGAAGCGAGGGCTGACGCCCATCGTCTTGCCCACGGCCAGCCCAAGGCCGTGCAGAAACTCGCAGCCGCTCGTGAGGCCAAAGCCGATCGCGATCTCGAGCAACACCGGATCAACAAAGGAGACGGCCGATGAAATCGCCGGTTGTGAAACGCTCGATCGTTGTTGCGGGCCACAAAACCAGCGTCAGTCTTGAGGATGCGTTCTGGCGAGGCTTGAAAGAAATCGCCGGCAACAAGGATCTGACCTTGTCGGACCTGGTTGCTTCGATCGACACCGATCGACGTCACGGCAATCTTTCATCCGCCATCCGGCTCTTCGTGCTCGACCATTACCGGGCGCGGAGCGACGTTCATTTCCACGACGCGCCCAGCGCACGCGATGTCAGCCACGAGGTGTCCGCCATCCACGCGGCCCCGTCCTCAGTTTTGCGGGCTGACTGAGGCTTCCGGCTGCGCCGGTGACGGCAAAGGCTGGATATTGAGCGGCGGCGGCAGTGCGGGCGCTTGTTTGGCCCTCGGTTTGACCGCCGCCCGTGGCGCGGTTTGAGCCCGCGGTTGCAGCCGAGGTTGCGATTTTGGCTTTGACTGCGGCGGCGGTTGCGCCGCCGGTGGCGCCGAGTTCTCGATCGCCCGCAACTGCTTGGACTTATTCTCGAGCGAGCGCAGCGTCAGCCATCCGGTGAGCGCGGAAATGTCGACCGCGCGCGCGGGCTCGGCCAGCGGTCCTTTCAGCGCCATGAAGATATCCGGGCGCGTTCCGCCCACCTCGCTCCCGCCCGAGAGCACCAGTCGTGCATCGATCATGCCGTTGGTGAGGTCGACCGTGCCGGTCACCGAAACATCGGCGTTCTCGCCATGCGCCTTGGCGTCGCTCAGCCGTACTTGCCCGGCGCTGATGGCGATCGCGCCGTCGAGGTGACTGACCGAAAGCTGGCCGCTCTCCAACGCCTTGCCAACCACGCTGGAAATCTGCGGCCCGTCGATCGCCAACCCATTGTCGACCGCGCGGGTAACGACGTCGAAGGCGCGCGGATCGAGCCCGGCGAATTGACTCTTGTTGAGGGCGATCCTGCCAGAACCACGCAGCGAACCGATCAACGCCACCGGACTTAGGCCCGCGCCTTCAATATCGATCTTGCCGTCGATGATGCCGGTGAGCGGAGGCCGGGTGGCGGAGGAAAACAGATTGGCCGCATCGGCGCCGATGAGCTGGAACTTGCCCAGCGTGGCAAGGCCCTCGCTGCTTTCATGAAACGAAAGCTGACCGGTGAGCTTGCCGCCCGCAAGATCGCCACGCAGGCCGTCGAGTAGAATCCGGTTCTTGCCGAGATGCATCGCCGCATGGAGTTCCCGCACGGCCACATGCGGCGTCAAATTCGCCTGCATCGCTTGCAGCGCAATTTGTCCGTCGAAATTGCCGAGAAGGCCGCCGGCGAACGGCGCACTCGACCACGACCAGGCGGTACCGTTGCCAACCGCCGAGGCCGGCATGCCGATGGCGCGCCCGACAAACGCCGTGACGTCGACGGCTTGTGCACGCAGCTCGCCGTTGACCTTGCGCGGTGATGCATCAGTGATAGCGAGGTGGCCCTGAACGCGCGCGCCCGCGAGCTTGCCGTCGATGCCATCGAAGGTGAAGTTGCGGCCGGCAATGGCGACGTGCGACTGCAGACTTACCGGCAAAGCCTCGGGACGGTCCGCCTTGCCGGTCCGCCGCAACGGCTGCAGATCGGCCTCAGACACCTGCACCGTGCCCGCGAACTTGGTGTCGCCCTGATCGAGCGAAAGCTTTCCGCGGCCATGGCCTGTGGCCAGCAAGCCTTCGGCGGCGAGCCGCGCCGCGACGATCAGATCGCGGTCGTACGATCCGGTGATTTGCAGCTTGAGCGAGCCCGGTCCCTTGCCGACCGCAACGATCTGATCGAGCCCGATCAACTTGACCAGTGTCGCGCCCGACGGCGTGTCGATGCCGCCGTCAATTTCCATTTCGGCCGCGGATGGTTTGGTCCAATCGCCGTGCAGCCGCGCGCGCGAGTTGAGATGCATGTCACCGAGCGCGCCGGCGACCGTCAGCTTTGCGACGGTCATTGCATTGTCTTTGTTGCCGGCGACGTCGAGCGTGGCATGCAATTTCGAGTGCGCGACGCGGCCGATCAGATCGACCGCCGGCTTGGCGGTCTTGGGAACGAAATTGTCGACCAGCTTGGCGATCGCCGCGGTCTGCCGGGTTTCAAAGTCGATCGCCAGTGCGCCGTGCGGCGAATGGCCGCCGGTTTCGATTCGCCCGCTCGCCGAAAACGCGCCGCCACCGAGATCGGCGATCGACAGCTTGTCGATCTGCAAACCGTCGCCGTCGACCTTGACGCGCGCGAGGGTATTGCGCGCCTCGATGCCGGCGTAGGTGGCGTGGCCGATATCGGCGGCGATGGTCATGTCGTGCGGCCGCCCGAGGTTCGAGCCGGCGACCAACGCCTTGCCGAAGCCGAGCGCGGCGTCGACATCGAGTTCGGGCGCGTTGAGCTCGGCATCGAGCCGCGTCGGACGCTTGCCGGCGGCGAAGGCATAAACCAGGCGGCCGTTGACGGGCTGGTGTTCGAAATTCGCGGTGAGATGTTCGATCGCGAGTTTTTCGTTGGACAGCGTCACGTCGCCGCGTAGACGCAACGGCCGCAGCGCGCCTTTTTCCGGCGTCGCGCTGCCTTCGATCCACGCCGCCAAGGCCTTCGGATTGGTGGATTCGACCTCGGCCGGACCGCTGAACGCAACGCCCTTGTCGTCGACCGCGAGGTGTCCGCTCAGTTTGACCTTGGTGAAGCCGGGTGCGTGGAATTCAAAGCTGTCCAGATTCCAACCGCCGGCATCGGTGGAAATGTCGCCGCGCACTGTCTGAATGGGCTTGCCGCCGAGCGTGACCTGATCGATGCCGATGCCGACCTTGATCGGGAATGTCGGGCGGAAGGCCGAGCGCGAAAACTCGGCCAGCTTGCGGATGACAATTGCCGGCGGCATCGCACCGTCGCTTCCGGCGAAGGCGCGGTCGAGATCGATTTGCCGGCCGGACAGCACGCCGTTGAAGCGCGGCTGCTTGCCGAACTTGAAGTCCGCGGTACCCGCGAAAGCCACCCCTTGATCGCCGGAGCCGTATTGGAAGTCGAGCTGCTGCAACAGCGCCGTCGCCGCGCTCACCTTCACCTTGCAGTTCAAGTGCCAAGGCTGGGTCAACGACGAAGCGCCGCGGCCGCCGATCGCGACGGGCCGCGCCAGCTTCACGGTGCCGTCGAATTGCGGCGCACCGCCGGTGAAACTCACGGAGCCGTCGGCGGCCACGCTGAGCGGCTGACTGACAGGATCGATTTTGAGATGGACCGTCACCGCGCCGTCGGCGCCGGCGCGGCCGGTGGACAGCCGAAACGGATAAAGCTCGCCGCCGACGCGTGGCGGCGCCCTCGCCCTTGACCGGACCGAGCACCGAGCGCGCCTCGCCGTTGAACCAGACCTTTTCCAGCGTGGCGCTTACACCGCTGGCGGCATCATGCAGCGTCACGGTGCCGTCCTCGATGTTCAGCCGGTCGATGGACAGCACGTCGGCATTGAACCCGATGGCGAAATTCGGCGCCTGCACGCGGCCGGATGCGTTCAGTCCGAGGCGCACGCGCGGCCCGGAAAGATGCATCTCGGACGCCCGCCATTCGCCGCGCAGCAAGGGGCTGAGCGCAAATTCGAGGCCGAGCGACTTGGCTTTGACCGCGTCCGCGCCGGTGCCGATCTCGATGTCGTGCAAGGTCACACGCGGCGTCGGCAGCAGGCGCGCGTCGATTGCGCCCATGACGCGCACATTGGCGCCGATCAAATGACTGGCTTCCGCCTCGATCACCGGGCGGTAATTGGTCCAATCGATAAGCAAAGGCGCAACCAGCGCCGCCACCAGCGCCAGAATGATCGCGATCGCCAATCCAAGCAGAGTCGTTTGCAACGCCAACCCCAGCGCCGAGCCAAGCGGCCCTGCATTCGCGCCTACCGGAATGAAACGGTACGCTATTTTTGCCAATTTTTGGCGGCAATTCTATGTCGGCGCCGCTGCAAATTATTCCGGCGGTCGCGCGACCAGCCGAACCCGAAATCCAAGCGCAATCCCCAGAGTCCGCTGCCAGAATTCCGGCTTTGCACAACTTGGCTGCGCGCCCCGGACCGGCCGAGCTAGGAGAGCGCGACGATCTTGCCCGGATTCATGATATTTTGCGGATCGAGGGCGCGCTTGATCGCCGCCATGGCGGCAAGGGCCGTCGGGCCATATTCGGCGGCTAGATATTTCATCTTGCCCTGCCCGACGCCATGCTCGCCGGTGCAGGTTCCATCCATGGACTGCGCCAGTTCGACCAGCCGATTCATCAGAATTCCAGCGCGTTTGACCTCGTCGGCATCGCTCATGTCGACCAACAGCGATAAATGGAAATTGCCGTCGCCGACATGGCCCAGGATCGGCGCCACCAGGTCAAGCTCGGCGATGGCCTGCTGGGCGGCGTTGACGCATTCGGCAAGTCGCGAAATCGGCACGCAGACGTCGGTCGCAAAGGCGGAAGCGCCCGGCCGCAGGCTGCGCCCCGCCCAGTAGCCGTCGTGGCGCGCCTGCCAGAGCCGGCTGCGGTCCTCCGGCTTGGTCGCCCAGTCGAACGGGCCGCCGCCCAGTTCGGTGACAATCTCGCCGAAACGCTGCGACTGCTCGGCGACGCTGGCCTCGCTGCCGTGGAACTCGACGAACAGCGTCGGCACCTCCGGCAGCGTGAGCTTGGAATAGGCGTTCGACGCTTTGACCTGCAGGGCGTCAAGCAATTCGATGCGCGCGACCGGAATGCCCGACTGAATGGTCATAATGGTGGCCTTGCAGGCGGCGTCGACCGACGGAAACGGGCAGACGCCGGAGGCGATGGCTTCCGGGATGCCGGCGAGCTTGAGCGTGAGCTCGGTGATGAGGCCGAGGGTGCCTTCCGAGCCGACCATCAGGCGGGTGAGGTCGTAGCCGGCCGACGACTTTTTCGCGCGGCGGCCGGTGGTCATCAGTTCGCCATTGGGCATCACCACCTTCATCGCCAGCACATTGTCCTTCATGGTGCCGTAGCGCACCGCATTGGTGCCCGAGCAGCGCGTCGCCGCCATGCCGCCGAGCGAGGCGTCGGCGCCCGGATCGATCGGAAAGAACAGGCCGCTGTCGCGCAGGTGCTCGTTGAGCTGCTTGCGGGTGATGCCCGGCTCGACGACACAGTCGAGATCCTCGGCGTGCACGGCCAGCACCTTGTTCATGTCGCGGAAATCGACCGAGACGCCGCCGAGCGGCGCGTTGATATGGCCTTCCAGCGAGGTGCCGGTGCCGTAGCCGATGATCGGCGCGCCGTGGCGGGCGCAAATCCGCACGATCTGCTGCACGTCCTGCGTGGTCTGCGGGAACACCACCGCATCGGGCGGCTGGTTGGGCACCCAGGTCAGCGTATTGCCGTGCTGCTCGCGCACCGCCTGCGAGGTCACCAGCCGGTTGCCGAAGGCGGCGGCGAGATCGGCGATTGCCTGCTCGATCGCGGCCGGATTGCGGCGCGGTTCTTGATCGGCGAGTTGGGCAACGGCCATGCAAAATCCTCTGCTAAGTCCTTGGCCGGACGTTAGCAGAGGATGTCGGAGAGGTGAAACGAGGCCGGCGCCGGGCGGCCTTGCAATGCAACGGTCAAACCCAGCGAATGAGCGAGCCCGCGACAGCCAGACCCCACAGCACCAGCGCAATGCCGGCCACACGGCGAAACTGCCAATGCGCCGGCGCCAGTTTCTCACCGAGCACAAACAGTGTAAGCGCCGCCATCCAGAGCAGGTTCATGGCGCCGACCACGAACATCACCGCCATCAGCGCCCAGCAGCAGCCGACGCAATAGCTGCCGTGCTTGAGCCCCAGCACCAGTGCGCCGGCCTTGCCGTCCCGCCATTCGGCGAGAAAGAAGGCGAGCGGCGTGCGGCACTTGGTCAGGCACGCATCCTTGAGTGAGGTGAACTGAAAGGCCCCCGCAGCCAGAAGAATGACGGCGCTGAGCACGATGCTGGCGCTTTGCAGCATCGGGGTGAGCAGCGCCGCGCGCGCCAGGGCCACCTGCCCCACCGCCGCCGCGGCCGCGTAGCCGGTCCAGGCCACGATATAGCCAGCGGCGAACAAAGCGGTTGGTGATGCCGAGCCGGTGTGCGCGCTACGCCGGCGCGCCAAATTGCCGAACACGGTGGCGGCCGGCAGCGCGGTCGGCAGCATCATCGCCACCATCATGACGCTCCACATCGTGAAGGCGGCAAGGAGTTGCTCCGGCAGTCCTGGCGCCATCGCCGGCATCGTCGCCGGCATGGCCATATGCGACATGCCGGCATTCATGCGCACCAGATAGAGCCAGCTCAGCGCGGCCACCGCGCCGAGACCGCCGACGGCGAGGAGACGGCTGCGCCATCTCCCCGCGTCGATTTGTGTATCGCTTCGCGACATGGCGCTTACGCCGAGTAGGCGAAGTCGGACAGGAAGCCGTTGCGGCCCGACAGCTTCCAGTCCATCCCGAAGTCGGAGAAGGTGAAATGCTTGGAGCGGCCAACCGTCGCCGGCACGCCGGGCGCGATGCAGAGCGGGTGGTTGTCGATGGTGATCGGCTGGCCGCCCTGGCCTTCGAGCGCCTCGATCTCGGCCTCGGCGATTCCCGGGATGGTCAGGCTTGCCTGCTTGCCGTTGGCCTTGTACTTCATGGGCACGTTCTTGGCGCCGACGATCTCGCCGATGAACGAGGCCAACATGGCCGGATGCCCGCCGGCTTTTCCGCCGAAGATCGCGTGCAGCGCATCGTTCTGTGCGGCGCTCGCCTTGTCGTCGAAATAGGCGGCCGCCTTCCATTTGGTCTGCAGCCATGTGGCCGGGTGCGTGCACCGCCAGCGCGACATTAAGCCCGTCGAGCGTGACGTCGCCGAACTTGCCCTTGTCGATGTGCCAGGCGACCAGCACGGTGCAGTCGCCTTGCGTCGGCGCGACTGGTAAACACGCATGGACAGGCCGCTTCGCAATTGCATGTCTCGAAATAGGTCCCCGTGAGATTCCATTGAGTCATACCGTCCTCCTTGAGTTGAACATTCACCCGCCGGTCCGCGAGCGTCTGAGGGATGTCCTCGGTCTTGTCTGCTTCACGTGGGCGCAGGATGAGCGGAGCCGCCTCGAAAGGCTTTGACAGGCGCTTGATTTGTCCCTGAGATCGCCTTGATTATTTGTCCAGATGCACCCGAACGCCCGGGGGCGAGCGGGAGGGTAATTTGCCGTATTGTTTCGAGGCTTACGCGCTCGACCCGGGAACGCGCGAGCTGCGGCGTGGCGACGAGTTCGTTCCGCTCGAACCGCAAGTATTCGACGTGTTGGTCTTCCTGATCGAGAACCGCGACCGGGTGGTCAGCAAGGACGACCTGATGGCCGCTGTCTGGCAGGGCCGCATCGTCTCGGAATCCACCCTCACCAGCCGCATCAATGCCGCGCGCAAGGCGATCGGCGACAGCGGCGAAGGCCAAACCCTGATCCGCACCGTCGCCCGCAAGGGCTTCCGTTTTGTCGGCGCGTTAAGCGACCAGCCGGCGCCTTCGTCTGCAGAGCCCACCCACGCCGCCTTTCCTCCGTCGGAACGGCCGTCGATCGCGGTGCTGCCTTTCGTCAATATGAGCGGCGATCCCGAGCAGGATTATTTTTCCGACGGCATCAGCGAGGACATCATCACGGCGCTGTCCAAGCTGCGCTGGTTTTTCGTGATCGCGCGCAATTCCTCCTTCACCTATAAAGGCAAGGCGGTCCATTTGAAGCAGGTCGCCGAGGATCTCGGCGTGCGCTACGTGATCGAAGGCAGCGTGCGCAAGGTCGGCGACCGCGTGCGCATCACCGCCCAGCTCAACGACGTCGTCACCGGCAGTCACCTCTGGGCCGAGCGCTACGACCGCGATCTCGCCGACGTGTTCGCGGTGCAGGACGAGATCACCGAGGCGATCGTGGCGGCGATCGAGCCGCAGCTCTATGCCGCCGAAAACTTCCACGCCCAGCGAAAAGCCCCCGGCAGCCTCGACGCCTGGGATCTGGTGATGCGGGCGCTGTCGCACTATTGGCGGGTGACGCGGCAGGACAATGTAGTGGCGCAGGCGCTGCTGGAAAAAGCCATCAGCATCGATCCGAACTACGGCCAGGCGCTCGGCGTGCTGGCCACCAGCTACATGTTCACCGCGCATATGGGCTGGATGGACATGGCGCCCGCGATGGCCAAGGCGGAAAGCTCCGCCCTTGCCGCCATCCGCGCCGACAGCGAAGATCCGTGGGCGCACAATGCGCTCGGCCAAGTCTATCTGTTCGCGCGCCGTTTCGACGATTCGCTTGCCGAGTGGGAGACGGCGCTGCGGCTCAACCCGAACTTCGCGCTGGCGCAGGGCTATTATGGACTGTCGCTGGCTTACAACGGCCGCTGGCAGGAGGCCGACGAGGCCGCCCGCCGCGCCATCCGTCTGAGCCCGCGCGATCCATATCTGGGCGTCTATTACGGCATCGTGGCCTATGCCCAGTACATCGCCCGCAACTACGAGGAAGCCATCAGGTTCGCGCGCGAGGCCATCCGCCAGCGCAGCGACTTCGTCGGCGGCCACCGCGTGCTGGTCGCGGCGGCCGGCATGGCGGGCCAGACGGATCTGGCGCAACAGGCGCTCCATGAATTGCGGCGCGCACAGCCGAACATCTCGCTCGCCTGGATCGCCGCCAACATGCCGATCAGGCACGACGCGGAGCGCGAGCACTATCTCGAAGGTTTTCGCAGGGCTGGCTTAGGGGAGAATTAGCGGAACGCGTC
>CAVXGN010000002.1:0-59292 GCA_963761245.1 uncultured Alphaproteobacteria bacterium
AGCGGATCGGCGGCGCATACATGATGCCGCCGGCGGTCCAGCGCTCGTTGATCCCGCGCGGAATGCCCAGCCGCGATTTCACCCCGACGTTGCGCTCGTAGACCTCGCCGTAATTGCCGACCAGCTTGATGATGCGCGCGGCCCAGTCCCTGGTGAGGCCGATGCGCTCGCCGTAATCGCCCTCGGTCCCGACCAGCCGCTTGATTTTCGGCTTGGTCGATTTCAGCGCCTCATCGACCGTCTTGGAGCTCACGCCCAGCTCCTCGGCATTGACCATGGCGAAGTGCGTCCACTTCACGATGTTGAGCCATTGCTGATCGCCTTGGCGAACGGCCGGGCCGAGCGGCTCCTTGGAGATGAGATCCGGCAAGATCATGTGGTCGCCCGGCTTGCTCAACTTGAGCCGCTCGGCGTGCAGCTGCGAGGCGTCGCTGGTGAGCACGTCGCAGCGGCCCGCGTCGTAGGCTTTAATGACCTCGTCGGGCGAGCTTCCGACCACCGACTGATAGGTCATGCCGTTGGCGCTGAAATAATCGGCGAGATTGAGTTCGGTGGTGGTGCCCTGCTGGACGCAGACCTTGGCGCCGTTGAGATCGAGCGCGGACGCCGCATGCCGCGCCTTGCGCACCATGAAGCCCTGGCCGTCGTAATAGGTCACCGCCGCGAACACCAAACCAAGGTCGACCTCGCGCGACATGGTCCAGGTTGAATTGCGCGAGAGCACGTCGATGTCGCCGGACTGCAGCGCTTTGAAACGGTCGACGGTGGAAAGTGGAACGTATTTGACCTTGCTCACATCGTTGAAGATGGTCGCCGCCAGCGCCCGGCAGAAATCGACGTCGAAGCCGGCCCATTCGGAATTTGCCGATTGCGCGGAGAAACCGATGATGCCCTGGCTGACGCCGCAGATGAGGTTGCCGCGATCCTTGATGGCCTTCAGCGTCTGCGCAGCGGCGGGCGCGCTTGCGAGCACGGCCAGCCCGAGCGGGATCGTCAGCGCCAACGCTTTCAGCAGCGGAAACCTGAAGCGGGTGGACATCGAAACCTCCAAACAGAATAGACGACGCGTCTTGCGCGCGACCTCACAGCTTCGGCGCTTGCAAGACGACCACGCGCGTTCCGACCGGAACGCGTTCGTAAAGATCGATGACGTCCGGGTTGGTGAGCCGGAAGCAGCCTGAGGATACGGCGGAGCCGATCGTCTCAGGCTGGTTGGTGCCGTGGATGCGATAGACCGTTCCGGCGATATAGAGCGCGCGGGCGCCGAGCGGATTGCCCGGGCCGCCAGCCATGAACCGCGGCAGATAGGGCTGGCGCGCGATCATCTCCGGCGGCGGCACCCAATCCGGCCATTCCGCCTTGCGGTTGATGTATTTGAGGCCGTGCCACTGAAAGCCTTCGCGGCCGACGCCGATCCCGTAACGGATCGCCCGATTGTTGCCGAGCACCAGAAACAGAAAACGCTCGGGCGTGTTGATGATAATCGTGCCGGGCTTCTCGGTGGTCCGGAAGAACACAAGCTGTTTCTGGTATTGCTCCGGTAATTGCTCGTCGTCCGATGTTGGAACACGGCCCGGCTGATCCTCGACCATATTCACGTCGGGCCGGGCTTGCGGGGAGCGAAAATCGAACCAATTCGCTGCCGACGCCGGAAGCAGCAAAAGAGCGCAAAAGAGCACGTTGAATGCCAACGCTTTCGCCAAAGTCTTCGGTCTACGACTGTCTCGTCGGCTCACGGGTAATCACCTGTTATTGGAACGCACTATTCTTCGCCGGGCCTCATCGCGCGGCCGTAACAGCAATGTCCGCGTCGCCCAAAGCGAACAGCAATTGATTGTCCAACGCGCCGCTCGGCTTCATGCCATAACGCGTTTGAAACGCACGCACCGCTTCCCGGGTGCGCGGGCCCACGACTCCGTCGATAGGCCCCGGGTCCATGCCTTTGTCGCGCAGCCCGCGTTGCACCACGCGGACATCCTCGCGGTCGAGATCCGGCACCGCCGCCATGTTCAAGCTTGCGGCCGTCGATGCCGAACCCTGAGCCGTGGCCGGCAGAGTTAGCGTCGCTGACAAAGCCGCTGCGGCAAGAGTGGCGATGACAAGCTTTTTCACGAGAGCCTCCTTGCGGCAGGAATGGCAGCTTGCGTCTGCCTGTTGCCAATTCCGAGCGTTAAACCTTCGCAGTCCGCGCGACCGATTTACTGACTGCTCTTGGTGACCGTGACCGTAATGCGCTCCGACATCACGGGTGGATTATGCGGCACGTGATGGGCATCGCCGAGTAGAAGCTGAAGCGTGTGCTTGCCCGCAGGAAGGTTGACGGTCGCTTCGGTCTGGCCCGCTCCGAAATGCAGGTGATGGAAGTCATTCGGGATGGGGCGGTCGAGCGGCGGCACATCCGTGTCGATCAGCAGATGGTGGTGACCGGAATTTGGCCTTTCGATGCCGGCCGGCGCCACACCCATCTTGGTGAGACCGAAGTGCAGGGTGACGTGCTCGGGGATAACCGAACCGTCATGCAGGCCGACGAAATAAACCTTGGCGCCGGGCGGCGACGCGGTGCGCTTCGAGGGATCGACGACGCGTACGTGGATGCGCTTGGAATAAAGCGGCGGGGTGTGCGGAATGTGGTCTTTGTCCGCGAACAACAGCTGCAGCGTATGCTCTCCCGGCTTGAGCGAAACTTCCGCCTCGGTCTGGCCGGCGCCGAAGTGGAGATGATTGAAGTCGTTCGGGATCGGCTGATCGAGCGGCGGCAGATCGGTGTCGACAAGCAGATGATGATGACCCGGAATTCGGCCGATCCGAACCCGCCGGCGCGACGCCCATGTTCTTGACGCCGAAGTGGACGGTGAACTTGGGCGCCACGACCGCGCCATCCTTCAACTCGACAAAATAGACCTCGGCGCCGGGAGCCGACGCCGTCGGCCCGCCCGATTGCACTACATTGACGTGAATGACCGGCGACATCACCGGCGGCTGATGCGGCACGTGGCTCTTATCGCCGAGCAAAAGCTGCAAAGTGTGCTTGCCGGGCTTGAGCGTGATATCCGCCTCGGTCTGGCCGGCGCCGAAATGAAGGTGGTTGAAGTCGTTCGGGATCGGCTTGTTGAGCGGCGGCAGGTAGGTGTCGATCAGCAAATGGTGATGGCCGGAGTTCGGACGGTTCGAGCCCGCCGGGGCGACACCCATGTTCTTCAGGCCGAAATGGACCTTGAATTTCTGCGGAACGGTCGCGCCATCTTTGATATCGACGAAATAGACCTCCGCGCCGGCGGCCGAGGGCGTCGGACCGCTTTGCGCCCGCGCAACGGAAACACTTCCGGCAAGGGCCGCGACAAGCAGCGACGACCCGAGAAACAGAGCAGTCGCGCCATGTTTATTTGCGACTTTGCTGAAAATTTGCATCGCCCTTGCCCTCGTCGCTTTGGAAAAACCGCGCCCCAATCGGCTCCTGAGCAGGAATAACTTAGGCGAACTCGATCTTGCTGGAAAGTCGCATGTTGCAACGCCCATTATGTGGCAGCGCAAAACCACTCGGCGTGGGCACTGTTTGCTTCGGCCGCGGATGTCTCTCCCGGCCCAAGACGCGATCGCGCTTGCAACGGCGCCGATGCCTTGTTCCGGTCCGGCTTCTGCCGCCGAGACCGCCGCGATAATTCCCTACCTGTTGTCCAAGTCGGCTAAGCCGTCTACAATCTTTCATCGTCCGCGAAAAATCGAGGCGCCGCGGGAAAGGTCGAGCTGTTTTCTGAGGAGCCGCGTGTACGGATACCCCGCGAAAATTTCTCCAGCGAACTGGCGACATAGGAAAATGGCGGCAATTCGTCACATGACGTTGCACCACCGCATCCGAAAAGTAGTGGGGCGATGACCATGCGGTTCCTGTTTTGGCTGACCTTGCTTTTGCTGTGCCCGATGCTGGCGTCGGCGGCGGAGCCGAAGGCGGTGGCGCTCGTTGTCGGCAACGCCAACTATCCCGGCCCCAGAGGGGCGATGGCGAGCGCCGTCAACGACGCACGCGCGGTGGCCGAAGAGTTTCGGCAATTGAATTTCGACGTCGATCTCAAGGAAAATCTCGGCAAGGAGCAGATGCAGCGCGCGGTTGCGTCTTTCATTGCAAAAATTTCCGAAGGCACGACCGCGCTTTTTTATTTCAGCGGCATCGGCCTGCAATCCGTGCGGCAAAGCTACCTGCTTCCGGTCGATGCGCAAATTCGAACCGAAGAGGATGTGTGGCGCGACGGATTCAGCATTGACGCGCTCTTGAGCGAGATGAATCGCGTCGGCGCCAAAACCAAGATCATCATCATCGACGCCGCGCGAAGAAATGTATTCGAAAGCCGTTTTCGCGCATCGCCCGCGGGGCTCGCGCCAATCGTTGCGCCTGTCGGAACGCTTGCCATGTATTCGGCCGCCCCCGGCAAGCAGATCGACAACGGCACGAGTGAAAAAAGCGCATTCGCCACCGAGTTGATCAAGCAGCTCCAGACGAAAGGCATTACCGCCGAGACGGCCTTCAACCGGGCACGCATCGCCGTCTCGCGCGCGACCAAGAACGAGCAAGTCCCCTTTGTGGCGTCTTCGCTGTCCGAAGAATTCTATTTCGGCACCTCGCGGTCGCTGGTGACCAGCCCGCAGGCGCTGGCGCCGAAGCCGCCGGCTCATGAAACGACGCCTGCGCGCACGCGTCCGCCGCAGCAACCCGCGCAAGAGGCCGCGCGCGAGCCGGCGCGGCCGCAACGTGAACCCACACGCGTCGGCCCAGGGAAGGTCCTTAGCGACTGCCCGGACTGCCCGGATCTGGTGGTGGTGCCGGCCGGCGAATTCGAAATGGGATCGTCGACGTCCGAGTATAACAAGCCGCTCCACCACGTGAGCATCTCCAAGCCGTTCGCCATCGGCCTGTTCGAAGTGACGTTCAAGGAATGGGATCAATGCGTGGAGGATCGGGGATGCAAAACCCGGCCCGACGACAGGGGCTGGGGACGCGGCAATCATCCGGTGATCAATGTCAGCTGGCTTGATGCCAAGCAATATTTGGCATGGCTGACCAAGAAGACCGGTCATGTCTACCGGCTGCCGTCGGAAGCCGAGTGGGAATACGCCGCCCGCGCCGGATCGACCACATCCTTTTGGTGGGGGCGCAGCGTCGGCGCGCGCGAGGCCAATTGCCGCGAATGCAAGACCGGCAAGGCCGAGCAAGCCTTACCGGTCGGTTCGTACAAGCCGAACGCTTTCGGGCTGTTCGACACCGCGGGCAATGTCGCCGAATGGGTGGAAGATTGCTGGCACGATGACTACAAGGGCGCGCCGACCGACGGTTCGGCCTGGGGGGCGAGCGGCACCTGCCAGCTGCGCGTCTTGCGCGGCGGCTCATTCGACAGCCAGGCGCTCTATGTGCAGTCGGGCGTGCGCTTCCGCTACGATTACGACGTGCCCTATTCCGCCAACGGGTTCCGGGTGGTGCGCGAGCTGAACTGACGGCGCCGCGCGCCGGCATCGTGTGCCGGCGACAATGCTTTTCGCTCAGTCCGAGCTTATTTTGCCGCGACGCTCTCGCTGCGCGCGACGGCGGCCGGTTCCTTCACCGGATCGGTATAGAATTCGAGCGCGCCATTGGCGCCCTGCTCCAGGCGCGTGACTTTGCGCCAGTGCACCTCGTCGGTCTCCGGATAATCGAGACGGAAATGCGCGCCGCGGCTTTCCGTGCGCTTGAGCGCGGCGGTCGCCAGGATGCGGCCGAGCAGCGCCAGATTGCGCACCGACAACGCGCTCTCCAGCTCCAGCCCGCGCACGTTGTCGGAGCTCTTCGCCTTGTCGTCGAGCCGCATCGCCGGGATGTCGTCGCGCTCGATGCGCTCATATTCGGTTAGCGCCTCTTGCAGCGTGCGCGCTTCGCGGATCGGACCGAGCTTGTTGTGCGCCAGCATGCGGCAGGCGGTGCGCACGTCGGATT
Source organism: uncultured Alphaproteobacteria bacterium (assembly GCA_963761245.1). Taxonomy (GTDB): domain Bacteria; phylum Pseudomonadota; class Alphaproteobacteria; order Rhizobiales; family Xanthobacteraceae; genus Pseudolabrys. Next base: position 5,960 of record CAVXGN010000002.1, read on the forward strand.
GCAGCGGGCCGCCGGTGCGGCTCATCAGACCCGACAGCCACGCTCGTTCGGCTTCGGGGATGGCGTCGTTGTCCGCGGCAATGGCGACGCGTTTGCCCTTCGCCAGCGCCGCCGCCTTGCGCCCCGCGCGCCGGCCGTAGACCAGCGAGGCCGACAGCGCCGAGCCGCCGATGCGGTTGCCGCCGTGGATGCCGCCCGCCGTCTCGCCGGCGGCGAACAGGCCGTCGACCGCGGTCTTGCCGTCGATATCGACCTTGAGCCCGCCGAGCCAGGTATGGCTGCCCGGCGCCACCTCCAGCGGCGTCTTGCAGATGTCGATGCCGCGGTGCAGGCAGGTCTTGTAGACGTGCGGGATCTGCTTCTGGATCGTCTCCATCGGCACCTTGGTGGCGTCCATGAAGATGCCGCCGGTCGCCGTCGCGCGTCCGGCGTGGATCTCCTTGGCCATGGCGAGGATCACTTCCGAGCGGGTCGAGGCTTCCGCGGTATCGGGGAAATAGCGCTTGAGGAATTCCTCGCCGTCCTGATTGCGGAACACCGCGCCGGCATTGATGAAGCCGGTGGGATGCGGCGCAAAGCCGAACAACTCCTTGGGCGAGCAGCACATCGCCTGGAAGTCGATCATCTCGATGCCGAGCAACGGCACGCCGGCGCGGAAGCCGAGCACATAGCCGTCGCCGGTCACCTGCGGCGGGTTGTCGTTGACGTAGAACAGCCCGCTGCCGCCGCCGGTGGCCAGGATGATCTGCTGGGCGTGATAGATCACCAGCGTGCCGTTCTGATAATCGACGCCCCAGGCGCCGACCACGCGGCCGTCGCGCTTGATGAGATCGACCACCGCGGTCAGCGAATGCTTGGCGATGCGGGCGTCGGCGCGCAGCTTCTTCGACAGCACCTTGGTGACCATGTTGCCGGTGGTGTCGTAGTGATGGCAGGCGCGCGCCCGCGAATGGCTGGGGAACATCTTGAGGTCGAGCGCGCCGTCGGCGCCGCGGATGAATTCCGCGCCCCAAGCTTCGAGATCGTGCACCACGTCGATGATGTCGTAGACCCACACACGCGCGAGCTCGGGATCGATCAACTCGCCGCCGTATTTGAGGATGTCCTGCAGATGCAGCTCGGGGCTGTCGTCCTTGCCCATGGCGGCCGCGAAGCCGCCGCGAGCCACCGTGGTGGTGCCGCTGGTGGCGCGGCCCTTGGTCGCCTGGATGACGGAAACACCGGCCTCCGCGCATTCGAACGCGGCCATGGTGCCGGCGGCACCGCCGCCGACGACCAGCACGTCGGTTTCGTGACGGACAACCGGAATATCGAGAGCTGATGTGTTCATTGCGTCATTTCACGCTTCGTTGTGGCACCACGGATGTCGACGAAAGCGTCCACGCAGGCGTCGGCGAAGGCCTCATCGTTGACATGCAGGGCAAGCTCGTCGACGCGTGCGGCTTTCACGTGATCTTTAAGCGAATCCGCGAAGGCGCGGTAGTCCTCCAGATGCTTCCAAGGGCCGCGGTCTTTGCCCGCGATGTCATGAGCACGGCGTTTGGTGTGCTCGCTGAAGCCTTCCAGCGGAACGAGCACGCGCACCGGCCCCTTGGCGGCATTGATCCGTTTGGCAAATTCACGGCCGAGCGTGACGAACTCCTCGTTGCTGGTGCGCATCAACAGGTTCTGGGCGTTGTATTGGAAGAAGTCGCGGTCCCGGTAGCGCTCGGGCACCTGGCCGACCCAGAAATTGGCGTGGTCGATCGCGCCCGGCACGATCACCTGCGGCAGACCGGCAGCGCCGGCGCCGCGCAGCCGGCCGTCGCCCGCCGAATAGACCCCGTCGACGATCAGGTCGGTCATCTCGTGCGTGGTCACGTCGATGACGCCGGCGAGTTCGCCCGAGGCGGCCAGCCGTTCGAGCGATTTGCCGCCCACGCCCGAAGCATGGAACAGGATGACCTCGTAGCCCAAGGCCTCGAGCCGCTCGCTCACGCGGTCGACGCAGGCCGCCGTGCCGCCGAACGACGACACCGCGACCAGCGGCGCTTGTTCGGTCTTGCCGCCCTGCTTCGCTGCCCAATTCTTGGCGGCCGCGGCCGCCGCCAGCGCGGCGCTCTCCATCACCGCTTTGGTGATGCGGTTGAGCGCAACGTCGCCGATCGAGGGGTACATGGCGATGTCGCTTTCCGCCACGTACCACTGCACGGCCGCGGTGGCGGCAACCGTGCTCACCATGATTTTCGGCACCAAATACGGCAAGCCGCGCATGATCGTGCACGCCATGTTGGTGCCGTTCGCACCGCCGAGCCCGATCGCACCGGAGAGTTCGCCCTTGGCGAATTTCTCCAGCAGAATTTTCGCACCACCGGCAGCCATCGCCGCGGCAGCGTCTTGCCGCGACAGCGCGCTCAACTCTTGCCAGGATTTGCCGCCGGCCTTAGCGACCGCGGCGCCGGTCACGTCGGCGCCGGCAACCTCGTGCGGCTTCAACGACAGATCGACGATCCACGGCGTTGCGCCGGCGCGCGCCAGCACGTCTGCGATGAACCGGGATTCCCTGCCCTTGGTATTCAGCGTCGCCAAAACGGCGACGGTCGGGCTTGCTGCACTCAAAGAAGGCCTCACGAAGCGTTGGCTGGGCACCGCGCTAGGGAGTTAGACATATTTTCTGCCGCAAATCGACAATGGAAATCGCGCTCAATGCCAACGATATTCAGGAATGTTGATGCGCGCCAGGCGCGCTAGCTGGCGATGGAAATCGGGTGCTTCTTCTTTTTACCGAACGGCGCGCGGCCGACCAATTCCGCGTATTCCGAAATCGGCTGGGGCCGCCCGATAAGATAGCCCTGAATGCCGTCGCAGGATTCGCCGGCCAGGAAGCTCAACTGCTCCTCGGTCTCGACGCCTTCGGCCACCACCGGCAGATTGAGCCCGCGGCCGAGCGCGATCACCGCGCGGATGATGGTCGCCGACTGTTCGCTGTGATTGACATTGGCGACGAAGGAGCGATCGATCTTGATCTTGTCGAATGGGAACGATTGCAGATAGGACAGTGACGAATAGCCGGTGCCGAAATCGTCCATGGCGATGTGCACGCCGAGGTTCTTCAAGCGGCGCAGGATCGACACCGTGCGGGTGAAGTCGCCGATCAGCACGTTTTCGGTGATCTCGAGCTCCAGCCGCGACGGCGCCAGTCCGGTTTCCAACAGGATTTCGTGCACCAGGACCGGCAGATCGCCGCGCTGAAACTGCACCGGCGACAAATTGATGGCGATATTCAACGGGCGCGGCCATGACGCCGCCTCGCGGCACGCGCTGCGCAGGATCCATTGGCCGAGCGCGATGATGAGGCCGCTCTCCTCGGCGACCGGAATGAAGGTCGACGGCGGCACCATGCCGTGGCGAGGATGGTGCCAGCGCGCCAGGGCCTCGAAACCGGTGATCTCGCCGCCGATGAGCGCTTGCGGCTGGTAATGTGCCGTCAACTCGTTGCGGGCGATAGCCGCGCGCAGGTCCTGTTGCAGCGCGCGCTTCTCGCGCAACTGCTTGTCCATCGACATCTCGAAGAAGCGAATCGAGCCACGCGCGTCCGACTTGGCGCGATAGAGCGCAGCGTCGGCATTGGCCAGCAAGGTCGTGGCGTCGGCGCCGTCATTCGGATAAATGCCGACGCCGATGGTGAGCCCGGCCCGCAAGGTATGCCCGTCGATATCGAGATCGGTATCGAGCGCGGCGGAAAGCTTCTCCGCCAGGGCTTCGGCGGTCTGCGGCTGCGGTCCGGTCGGGCTGATGACGGTGAATTCGTCGCCGCCAACGCGGGCGAGGAAGGCGCCTTGGCTCGCCTCCTCCAGCCGGTGCGCGACCTCGCGCAGCAACCGGTCGCCGACCGAGTGGCCGAACACATCGTTGACCTCCTTGAAGCGATCGAGGTCGATGCAGAGCACGGCGAACCTCTCTTTCGAGAGCGCCGCCAACTCGATGGTCGCCGCGATGCATTCATTGAACGCGATCCGGTTCGGCAGGTCGGTCAATGAATCGTGGTGCGTCATGTGCGCAATGCGCTGCTCGTGACGCTTTCGCTCGGTGAGATCGCTGATGACTGTGATCAGATATTGTATCTTGCCGTCCGGACCCTTCACCGGCAGGCGGTTCGCTGTGACAATGCGCGTGCCGTTCCCCGGCGTGACGACAGCATGTTCGTCGAGGAACAGGGTTTGACCGGATGCAACTAATTTTTGGTCCGCGGCGTCGATCGCCTCGGCGCTGGTTTTTGGCATGACTTCACTTGCCGTCTTGCCCAGTATTGTGTCGCGACTGACACCGAGATGTTTTTCGGCAGCACGGTTGAGCAACCGGTAACGCAGTTCCGGTAGATCTTTAACGATGATCGGCGACGGCACATTCTCGATGATCATGTCGAGAAATTGGCGAGTCTGCTCCAACTCGCGCTCGGCCCGCTTGCGCTCGGTGATGTCTTCGTGCGTCGCCACCCAGCCGCCGTCTTCGATCGGCTGATTGACAACGGCGATGGTGCGGCCGTCCTCCAGGTCGATGTTGAGCGTAAAAGCTTCTCCCTGCTTGAGCGACGCGCGCAGTTGAGCGTCGTAGCGAGCCGGGTCGAGCGGGAAAGTGCCGGCGGCCATGCGCGCATCGAGCAAGTCGCGGATGGTGCTGCCGATCCGAACCCGGTTTGGATCGATACGATACATATCGATGTAACGCTGATTCCAGACCACCAGGTTGTTGTCGGCATCGAACATGCACAGACCCTGGTTCATATTGTTGAGCGCGCCGTTGAGTCGAAGATTTTGCTCCCTGATTTTTTGCCGGCTGTTGCTGTCGGAGATGGCGGCGATCATGCACATCGCCAACACCGAACCGGCGACCGCGGCAACGGCGACCGCCAGCGTTCCGGGCGACAGGGTGTCGGGACCGAAGCTTCGGAACGTATCCGGGATGATGCCCACCGCGCCCATGGCGGTGAAATGCATCGAGAGGATCGCAAGTGTGAGCAGAATTGCGCCGCCGACGAGGCCGCAAATCCGGTCGTTTCGCGCCGCAACCGCAAATGCGCCGGCGCCGAACACAACGCCGAGCAGAATAGACGCGAGCACCAGGTCGGCAGACCAGATCAAAGTGCCGGGAATTCGCAAGCCCGCCATGCCGATGAAATGCATGCAAGCGATGCCGGCGCCGGCCACGGCGCCGCCCATTGCGGCGCTCCAGAGCCGCTTGCCATAGAGCGCCCAGGCAAGCCCGACGGAAATCACCACGATCGCGACGGCGAGCGACAGCCCGGTAAGGACGATGTCATAGGCGACCGGAAAGCCGGGATCGAACGCCAGCATGGCAATGAAATGCGTCGCCCACACACCGGACCCAGCGGCCGCGCCGGCGATCAGGGTCCAGGCCGCGCGGTCGCGGCCTTGCAAGACGCGGGCGCGATGAAACAGGCCGATGGCGGCGAGGCTTGCCAAGAAACAGACGATGCCTGCGAAGACTACCAGCTGCCAGTCATGCTCTGTGTGCAGGCGGTTGAGAATTTGAAACATGCATTCGAGCCTCGATTGCTCGAGACTCGCCTAGCCGCTTGTACCCCCCGATATTTCCGCAATTTATGGGTGCCGTTTTGTGAGAGCGTTAATACTCACGGCTTGCAAAGGTTTATTACGGATTAAACCTACGCGGGCGTAAACGCCGTGCGGTAAATTGGCAATAAACTCTGCGAAATTGTTGATCAGCGCGCGCGCAGGAACCCGAAATCGCAGCCCTCGTCGGCGCCGAGGATTTCCTCGGCATAAAGCCGGGCGTAGCCGCGCGCGGGTTTCTCCGGCCGCGGCAGGCGCGGCGGCGGCGCGGCGCTTGAGTTCGGCATCATCGACCAGGAGATCAATGCGGCGCTCCTTGACCGACAGGCGGATGCGGTCGCCGTTGCTGCACCAGCCCGAGCGGGCCGCCGGAGGCGGCATCCGGCGTCACATGCAGCACGATGGTGCCGAACGCGGTGCCGCTCATGCGCGCATCCGAGACGCGCACCATGTCCTTGACGCCTTTGGTCGCGAGCTTCTTCGGGATCGGCAGATAGCCCGCCTCCGGCATTGCGGCGGGCGAATGCGGGCCGGCATTCTGCAGCACCAGGATGTCGTTTTCCGCAACGTCGAGCGCCGGATCGTCGACGCGCGCGGCGAGATCCTCGAGCGAGGAGAACACCACCGCCCTGCCCTCGTGCTCGAACAGTTTTGCATCGGCGGCTGAGCGCTTGAGGATCGCGCCCTTGGGCGCGAGGTTGCCGAACAGCGCGACCAGCCCGCCTTGCGGCTCCAGCGGAGAAGCGCGCTCGGCGATGATCGAGCGATCGATCCAGGCGTCGCCGCCGGCGCCGAGCCGCTCGCCCAGTGTCTCGCCGGTCACCGTCATGACGTCGAGATGCAACAGGTCCTTCAATTCGCGCATCAGCGCGCCGATGCCGCCGGCGGCGAAGAAATCTTCCATGTAGCCGTTGCCGACCGGCTTCAGGTTCACCAGCACCGGCGTCGAGTCGGACAATTCGTTGAGCCGCTGCAGCGATATGGGGAAACCGGCGCGGCCGGCGATGGCGGTCAAATGGATCACCGCATTGGTGGAGCCGCCGATGGCCAGCAACACGCGCAGCGCGTTCTCCATCGACTTCTGACTGACGATCTTGTCGGGCGTGAGCTTTGAGCCGATCAGCTTGACCGCCGCTGCGCCGGTTGCTTCCGCCGCGCGCAAGCGGTCGGCATGCACGGCGGGGATCGCCGCGGTGCCGGGCAGGATCATGCCGAGCGCTTCGACCAAGCAGGCCATGGTCGAGGCGGTGCCCATCACCGCGCAGGTGCCGGCGGTGGTGGCGAGGTTGCCTTCGATCTCCGAGATTTCCTTTTCGCTCACTTTGCCGGCGCGGTACTGCGCCCAGAACCGGCGGCAATCGGTGCAGGCGCCCAGCCGCTCACCGCGATAGCGGCCGGTCATCATCGGTCCGCCGACCAGCATGATCGCCGGCCGGCCGGCCGAGACCGCGCCCATGAGCTGCGCCGGCACGGTCTTGTCGCAGCCGCCCATCAGCACCACCGCGTCCATCGGCTGCGCGCGCACCATTTCCTCGGTGTCCATCGACATCAGGTTGCGGAATTTCATGCTGGTCGGATTGAGGAACACCTCGCCGAGCGAGACGGTCGGGAATTCGATCGGCAGCGCGCCGGCCGCCAGCACGCCGCGTTTCACCGCCTCCAGCAGCTCAGGGAAATGCCGGTGGCAATTGTTGAAGCCGGACGGGGTATAGGCGATGCCGACCACCGGCTTTTCCAGCATGGCGCGGGAATAGCCCTGCGACTGGACGAACGAGCGCCGCAGATACAACGAAAAATCGCGGTCGCCGTAATTGGTGAGACCGTGCGCGATGCCGACGGGTTCGTTCATGCGGGTCACTTTGTGCAGGCGCGCCGGGCCAAATGCAAGCCGGGTCGAGAGGCCAGCCGGTCACATGCCGGTCGGAATGCGCACCTTGACGGGCGGGCGCGCCGCGCGCGGCAGCTTGGTCATCGCGGTGGCGAAATAACCAAAGTAGCTCATCACCCAGGGCACCAGCCGAAAGGTGAACTCGCCGCCGAACAGGCGGTCGATGGAGATGATCGGCACTTCGCCAAGCGAGAGGCCGGCCAATTGGGCGCTGACGGCCATCTCGAAGGCGATCGCCCAGCCGACCGACCTGGCGTCGCGGCAAAGGCGCGGGAAATCGGCGCGCCGGAACATCTTGATGCCGGTGGTGGAGTCGGAAAGGCCGGTGCCGGATAGCGTATTGAGCAGCCAGTTGGCCGTGCGCGACAGGAAATGCCCGATGAGCGAGCCGCCGAGACGGCGGCCGCTATGCGCGTAGCGGGTCGCGCTGACGAATTCGATGCCTTCGTCCATCAGAGCCATCATGTCGTCGATCGCCAGCACCGGCCCGACCTCGTCGGCCGCAAAGATCAGGATGCGCTCGCCGCGCGCCGACTCCACGCCCGCCCGGACCGCATACGCCACGCCGCGGCCGGCGCGGTTGAGCAGCGGCCGCACCTGCGGATACGATGCCTGCATCTCTTCGACCACCGCGCGGCTGGCGTCGGCCTCGTCGTCGAAGATCACGAAAATCTCATGCGGCATCACGAGCACCGCGCGCAGGATGCGCAGCATCACGCGCAAGTTCATGGTCTCGTTGCGCACCGGAAGCAGGACTGTGAGGGCGACGGGCTGATCGGTCATGTCACTTGCGCGGGCCGATACCCGATAGACCGCTCGAGCACGCGTTTGGCGCCGATCCAGCCGTGTTTATCCATCCAAGCGGGCAGACGGTGCTCGATGAACACGGCGACGATGACGGCGCTCAGCAGCCACATTTCGAAGTAATAGCGTGGCGTCGGTGCATAGATGAAGTCGACCACGAATTCGGCGAGCACGGCGGCGCCGATCAGGCGCAGCCAGGGATCGAAATCGCGCCCGCGCAGGGTGACGTAGAACACGATGACGGCGGCGACGGCATTGAAGGGGATCGACACCGCCCGTTCGCTCGGTTGGCTCAGCCAGGAGACGATCTGGGAGGACGCCTGCTGCACATTGGGGCCCCCAAAATCGAGCCGTGCCAGCTCGGCAAGGGCGGATGAAATGGCCGTCGGCGTCATGACGCAGGTCCCCGGCAGGCAGGCATTGCCGCTCAGCAAGACGAAAGCATGACCGAAATACCAATTGTGCAGCGGCATGACCAGCACCGGTAGGAAGCCGATGCACATGCCGGCGAGCCGCCGCCACTGCCGCTGATGCAAGGCGGCAAGCCCCGCGCCGGCCAGCACGATGCCGGGGATCGGCGCCACGATGGGCTTGGTGAAGACGGCGAGCGCCAGGAGCAGCGCGCCGCCAGCTGCGATGCCCGCCCGGTTCACCGCGCCGCCGCGCGGCGCCACGATCACGAGCACGCCCCACAGCAGCAGGATGTGCGCGGCCGGATCGGCGAAGCCGCGCGCCGCCCATTTGGCGTAGTCGAGGAAACTGGTGCCGAAGATCTCGCCGACCGGAATGGCGACGAAGACCAGCGCCAGCCGCCAGGCGAATTCGTCTGACAGGAAGCGCCTGTATAGTCCGAGCACGATCATCGGCAACACCAGCACCAGCGACAGATAGCCGAGATTGGTGTCGCCGAAGACAATCATCTCGAGTGCGCGCCAATAGCGCAGGCCTGGCCCGCCGTAATAATAGACGTTCTCGCCGCCGGCGAGCGCGGCCATGATATCGCCGTGGATGAGATGCTGAAGGATTTGGCGGCCGACGCCAGTATAGAACAGGCCGTCGTCGCCGCCGTCCATCGGGCGCCAGCCGCCGATGAAGCTGGCGTCGATAATGGCGATCACCATCAGCCCCAGCCCGATCAGCACAAAGGGCCGGACGGTTTCGGCCGGGCGCACCCGTACCAACAGCACCAGCAAGGCGACCACCGCCAGCAGCGCGGCGACATCGCCGGCAATCAGCCGCGCTTTGACGCCCGCCGGCGGATGCAACACCATCGCCAGCGAGCCCGGCTTGACGGCCGACGCGAAAATCTGCCGGCCGATGTCGGTGGCCGCAAGCATGCGGCAGGCCATGCTTGCGTGGCGGATCGGTTGGTAATGGCCGTCGGCGCCCGGCCACAGCACGTCGCCCCGCCAGCACAAAAGGAGCCCGCGTAGTCCGCCGGGAACTGGTGCATCACGAACCAGGGCATGGTGGTGCGCCAGCGCCAAAGCCCCATCCAGAATTGCCGATTGCGGTCGGCTCGGTGCAGGTCGGGCGCGGCCGTGTACCAGTTGTAGCGGGCATCGTTGACGAAGCCGAGGCGGAGCCAAAGCGGATCGGAAAAATCGATGCCGGTCACAGAACGAGAATAGGCCGGATTGCCGAACACGCCGTCGGCGGAAAAGGCGTAGAGCCGGTCGGGCTGGCCCTGGTCTTGCCAGCAGCCCATCGAGTTAGGCTTGCAGCGCACCGACGGCGGATACAGCGCCTCGAATTCCGCCTTCATGATGCGATAGACCTCGGGCGGCATCTGCCGCTCGAAGACGTTGCCGCGCTTGTTCGGCAGAAAAACATTCGAGCCTTGCGCGATCGGCGCGGGCGCGATGATGAGCGGTAAGAGCGCCGCGACGGCGACCGCCGCGGCCGCCGCCAGCCAGCGGCCTGGGCGCAGGCTCAGGCGGCCGCTGAAGATGAGGACTGCCGCGATCAGCAGCAGGGCGTAGCCAGACAGATGATTGACCGGCAGTCCGATCGCCACGACCGCGAGCGCGAGTGCAGCCAGTCGGGGCCAGTGTCCGTATGAAAAACCTGCAAGCGGAGCGATTGCTGTGTTATTGGTTCTCATACGGATAAGCTCGACCTCGCCCCAACTCGCAGAGCCTTCGTGTTATGCCAGAATTTAATTATTGCGCCCTGAAGTCGGTTGGAAACGACGTCGTCATCAGTCCCAATGCGGAAATACGGCGACCGCATCTGGTCAGCGTCGGAAATCACGTCGCAATCGATACTGCCTGTATCACCACGGCGGCCGAGATAAACGACTATACGCATATCGGGCCCTATGTGAGTGTCATCGGCGGCGCCAAGGGCAAGTTCGTTATGGGAAATTTCTGCAATATTGCAGCCGGAAGTCGCATCATATGCGTTAGTGACCGCCAGCGCGGCGAAGGTCTAACGGGGCCCGCATCTATCCCCGACCAATACAAGGATTCCGTTGAGGCCGCTCCGGTGAAGGTGGGGAATTTTGTCGCGGTTGGAACAAATGTCGTCATCATGCCGGGTGTGACGTTGGCGGAAGGAACGGTTGTCGGTGCCTGCTCGCTCGTAACCAAGAACACGGAACCGTGGACGGTCTACGTGGGCATTCCGGCAAAGCCAATCAAAGTGCGCGAGCGCGATACGATGCTCCGCTACGCCGCCGAGCTTGGATACCCTAATGGCGAAGCGCCGTCACAATCGTCGAGCTGACAAAATCGATATCGGTCTGGCTGAGATCGAGACGCGAGGCAAGCCACAGCCCGCGTCGGGAAATATCGACGCTGTTGGCGAATGCCTCGGGCGCGGCCGAGTAGGGCGCCTGGCTGTGCAGCGGGTGCCAGAAGTTGCGGTTGCCGACCCGGGCCGCGTCGAGCGCGGCGGTGACGGCGGCACGGTCCTCGATCAGCACGTCGGTCCACTGGCGTACCTCGCCCGGCTCGTCAAACGGCGGCAGGCTCAGGCCCGGCTGGTTGGCGAGCCGCTCGGCATAGGCCCGGTCGCGGCGCACTGCGGCCTTCAGCCGCTCCTCGATCTCGTCGAACTGGGGCAGCGCGACGGCGGCCTGCAGGTCGGTGAACTTGAAATTGAACCCGAGCACGGGATGGTCATCGTCGCCGCCGGTGCCACCCTGGCGGCGGCCTTGGTCCTTAAGTTCGCGCAGGCGGTCGTGCAGGGCGTCGCTGTCGGTGACGATCATGCCGCCCTGGCCGGCGGTGATGGTCTTGTTGGCGGAAAAGGAAAAGCAGCCGGCCAAGCCGAATGAGCCGAGCATTCGGCCGGCAAAGCGCGAGCCCAAGCCTTCGGCGGCATCGCAGATCAGCAACAGGCCGGCTTTTTGACAGAGCGGCTCGAGGCGGGTGTAGTCGGCGCCGCGGCCGTTGACGTCGACCGTGACGAGGGCCCGGGTGCGCGGGCCGATCGCCGCCTCGACGGCGTCCGGATCGACACCGAAGCGCACCGGTTCGACGTCGACCAGCTTGACGTCGGCGCCGGCCAGGCGGACGGCATTGGCAGTAGCGATGAAGGTCAGGTCCGGCACCAGGACCTCATCGCCTGGGCCGATGCCGGCGGCCATCAGCGACAGGGCGATGGCGGAGGTGCCGCTGGTCACGGCCACCGCGTGGCGCGTGCCGACAAAAGCGGCGATCCGCCGCTCGAATTCGCGGGCGAGCGGGCCGTCATTGACATATTGGCGGTCGAGTACGTCGCGCAGCCGCTCGAGTTCGCGGCCAGTCAAATGAGGCCCGAACCATGCGATCGGCTGACTGGGATGGTCACGCGTCAAGGACATCGGCCTGGGATGGCGCCCGGACCACGACGGCAAATAGGTTGATCGACGGTAGCAAGTTGTGGTCTGCATTTATCTACATCACGGATATTCGATAAATGCAAAAACCAATGGCTTTCCGGACGGCTAGCCGCGCGCGCACCGGGAATAAAGTACGGGTGCTGGACGACATTTCGCGTGGGGCGGCGCGCCAGGCCTAAGGCGAAGGAACGATCCCATGGCCGAGCAATGGCCGAAGATCACGGCGCGGCGTAACACAACAATTTCGCCATGGATGACGGTGATCGAGCGCGAAGTGGAGTTCGCGCAAGGTGCGCCTGCCGAGCTTTATCACGCGGTCGGCCAGCAGGACTACATCGCCATCGTGGCCATGACACCGGATGGCAAAATTCCCATCGTGCGCCAGTATCGCCCGGCGGTGGAAGGCTTCACCTGGGAACTGCCGGCCGGCATGCTCGAGCAAGGCGAGGACGCGGCCGATTGCTGCCGGCGGGAATTGCTGGAGGAGACCGGGCTCAAGGCGCACAGTGTCCATGCGCTTGGACGCTACGCGCCTTGCACCGCGCGGCTATCGAACCAGACACATTCTTTCTTTGTGACGACCGAGCCGGCGGCGAGCGCCAAAGCCGGCGAATCGGGCATTGAGGTCAAGCTGGTGAGCCCGGCGGAACTCGGAAGCCTTATCCGGTCCGGCGCATTCGTCTTGCAGCTTCATATCGGCGCTTTGTTTCTCGCCGGGCTCGCCGGACATTTGGACCTGGCCGCCTTCAAGCAAGCCGGGCAAGGCTGAGGACCGCCGTGATCCGGAGGCGGGCAGCGCCACGCGCTTGCCTTCGCGGTGAAGCCGCCAAGTAACGCCGATGTGGAATTGACCTCGATCAAGGCGAAGATTCTGCATTACGGCGAATCTCGCCTCGACAAGGACCCTGGAATTCTTCTAATAAAAGGGAGCCGCGGGGCGTCCACGCGCGGGAAGAAAGTCACATGGATTATAAGGTATTTTTCGCGTCCGCCCTGGCCAAGCTACGGGAAGAGCGTCGTTATCGCGTCTTTGCCGACCTCGAGCGCATCGCCGGTCGCTTTCCGCACGCGCTCTGGCATTCGCCGGAGGGCCCGCGCGAGGTGGTGATCTGGTGCTCCAACGACTACCTCGGCATGGCCCAGCATCCCAAGGTGATCGGCGCCATGGTCGATGTGGCCGCCCGCATGGGCACCGGCGCCGGCGGCACCCGCAATATTGCCGGCACCAACCACCCGCTGGTCGAGCTTGAGCGTGAGCTCGCCGACCTGCACAAGAAGCCGGCCGCCCTGGTGTTCACCTCCGGCTACGTTTCGAACCAGACCGGCATCCCGACGATTGCCAAGCTGCTGCCGAATTGCCTGCTGCTGTCGGATGCGCTCAACCACAATTCCATGATCGAGGGCGTGCGCCAGTCGTCCTGTGAGAAACAGATCTGGCGCCATAACGACGTCGGTCACCTCGAGGAACTGCTGAAAGCCGCCGACCCGCAGCGGCCGAAATTGATCGTGTTCGAGAGCCTCTATTCCATGGACGGCGATGTTGCGCCGGTGCATGCGATTTGCGATCTCGCCGAGCGCTATGGCGCCATGACCTATGTCGACGAAGTGCACGCGGTCGGCATGTACGGTCCGCGCGGCGGCGGCGTCTGCGACCGCGACAACGCCATGCAGCGCATCGACGTGATCGAGGGCACGCTGGCGAAAGCTTTCGGCTGCCTCGGCGGCTACATCGCCGGTTCAGCCGAGATGGTGGACGCGGTGCGCTCTTATGCGCCCGGCTTCATTTTCACCACCGCGCTGCCGCCGGCGATCTGCGCGGCGGCGACCGCCGCTATCCGGCATTTGAAGACGTCGACCTGGGAACGCGAGCGCCATCAGGACCGCGCCGCGCGCGTCAAAGCGGTGCTCAATGCCGCCGGCCTGCCGGTGATGCCGAGCACCACCCATATCGTGCCGGTGCTGGTCGGCGACCCGGAGAAGTGCAAGACGGCGAGCGATATGTTGCTGGCCGAGCACGGCATCTATATCCAGCCGATCAACTATCCGACCGTCCCGCGCGGCATGGAACGGCTGCGCATCACGCCGTCGCCCTACCACGACGACGCGCTGATCGATCGGCTTGCCGAGGCGCTGGTCGACGTGTGGGACCGGCTGCGGCTGCCGACCCGCGAGCAGCGACAAGCGGCGGAATAGATCAAAGACTAATCCTGAAACGGCGGCCGCTCTGACGGCCGCTTCGGCGTGGGCGGTGACCCGCCCGGTTGCGCGGTTTGGCGCGCGACCAATGGTATGGCCATGAATACCAGGATCACGCGCGTGAGGTGATGCGCGCCGACATAGACCGGGTCGAGATGCAGCGCCAAGGCGAGCAGCATCATGGCGTCGACCGAGCCGGGCGCGAAGGCGATCATCACGTCGGCAACATGCAATGACAGACACGCTGAATCAGCCCGACGGCGAAGACCGCGACGATCGCCACCGCGACGGCGAATGAGCCGAATGCGGCGGCGATAAAATCCGCCAGCAGCGCATCGGCGTGTTGGCAAAGCGCGAGCCGGTGATCGCGCCCATCGGAATCATCGCAGCGGTCGCCACCCACCACGGCATCACGGCGTGGATCAGCCCACTGCCATGCAAAATGCCCGAGGCAAACATGGCGCCGAACAACAGACCGCCGGGCAAGCGGATGCGATAGGCGATAATCGCTGCCACAATCGAGGCGGCGAGCAAGATCGCGAGTTCGCTCAGCCAGCGCGGGGTTGGCCGGTGCACCGCCGGCGCGGGCCGCTTTGCCGACCAGCCCGAACAGCGCCAGCCCTGCCGGCAACCCGACCGCGATGATCACCACGCGTATCGTCTGCACGATGGCGATGGCGCGCAGGTCGGCGCCGATTTCGGCGGCAACGGCCAAGACCTGGGAGAGCCCGCCCGGCGAGGCGGCAAGAGCAGGCGGAAGCTTTGTCCCAGCCGTGGATCATGCGCAGATAGGCGGCGCCGGCAAACCAGACGGAGGTCATGGCCGCGAGCAGGCCGACGATGCTCAAGGGATATGTCGCTATGCCGTGCAGGGTCTCGGGCGTGACCACCGCGCCGAGCGAAATCCCGATCAGGACGTAGATCAGCACGCGTCAGCAAAGTCGGAACGAGCAGCGGCCGCCCAGCCAGCGAAGCAGCGGCGACCGACAGGATGGAACCCGACAGCCATCCGGCCGGCATCCCCAGCAGACCAAAGGTGATGCCGCCCACGGCGGCAATAGCCAACGTTTCGGCAACGCGGCTCAGGATTGCGGTGCGGTCGGTGATTTCCGGAGCGGACAAGGTTTGCGACTTTCACGGAGCCGCAAAGCACACTCGACGCCGCGCCCCTTTAGCTACGTTGAATGCCGCCAGTCGGCGCCGGCGTCAATGCGTGCCGGCCCCTTTTGGGCCGCTCCTGCATTCAAAACAGGCATGCGAAAGGGTTATGGTTCCAACGGCGGTCGATTTTGCTGACGTGAAAAGCGATGCGTCATGCTTCGCACCAAACCGGCGGCGAAACCTTGCAAGACGCTCTCAAGCGCTAGGCAACCATTTCCGGCGGATGGCTTCCGTGGCGGCCACCGCCGCCGAGCACGATGCGCACCAGATCGGCAGCATTGCGGGCGCCGATCTTTTCCATGATACGGGCGCGATGCACCTCGATGGTGCGCGGGCTGATGCCGAGGCAGCGGCCGGCCTCCTTGTTGGAGGCGCCGGCCGCGATCTGCGCCAGCACCTCGCGCTCACGCGGCGTCAGCTGAGCGCGGCCGTTGAACACGAAAGGCAGCGCGTTCTCGCTGCCATTGGTATGGCGCTTGGCATAGGCGGCGATCGCGCAGCCGACACGCGCGACGATGGCGCGGGCATCGAACGGCTTGACGATGTAGTCAAAGGCGCCGTTCTTGACCGCCTCCACCGCCATCGCGATGTCGCCGTCGCCGGATACGATGAAGATCGGCGCCGGAAAATGCCGCGCGTTGATCTCCTTGAGCACGGCGAGCCCGGATTTTTCCGGCATGTGCAGATCCAATAGCGCCGCCGCCGGAGGATTGGCGCGCGAGGCCGAGATAAAAGCGCCGCCGTCGGCAAAGACCGCGACGCGATAGCCGGCAAGCGTAAAGACGACCGCCAATGTATCGCGCACCGTGGCATCGTCATCGACAATGAACAGATCGCTTGTTGGCACACATTGCAGCGACATCTCGACAATCTCCTTTCCGTTGACGGCCAAATCAGCGCACGACTGTGCCTGCAAAACACTCGCATTGCGTTAAAAAGTAGTGGTATTTCAATATGTTAAGGTACCATGGGGTGGCAAATCGCTACCCGGGTGCGGCAGCTTGCGCAGCTTCAAGACAAAAGATCGCGCGTGAGGGCATTGAGATGGCGCACCGCGGAGAGCGAGGCGCGCAGGGCCGCTCGCTGCTCGCGGCTCAATCGCTTGACCGCAACCTTATTGGTCGGCGGTAGTCCGGCATGGACGTCGGCGAGTTGCTGATCGAGGATGAGATCGACAAATAGCGCCTGCGCGCGCGCCAGCGCATCAAGGTCGTGGGTACCGCGGCCGAGCGTTGCGGCGGCGGCAAGCCGGGCCGGCGTCGAGCGCTCGAGCAAATGATAGCGTACCGCCAGGACGCGCGCGGTGCTAACGACGCCGAACAAGCCCACCTTTTTGAGATCGATGCGGCCATTCTCGGTGCGCAGACGACCCAGCATATTGAGTCCTTGCGGCATTTCGCCTGGGGCTTCCGCCAACAGATTGGCGAATGCGGTGTTTCCGCGCGCGGCGTCAAAGCCGCCGTGCCAAAGCGCCTGCGCCAGTGCGGTGTCGCCACAGACACCGACCAAATCGAAAAAGATATCGACTGAAAGCAGGTCTTCTGGCTTCGAACGGGCGATCCAGTCGGCGACGCGCGCCTGCCAGGTCGCAAGCGAACCGCGCCATTGTTCGTTCCTGGCCATCACGCCGCCGTCGCAATAGGGCACGCCCACCTCGTGCAGAATGTCGGCGATGATGGCGCCAAGCCGCCCGAACCACCGGTCGGCGGCGCCTCCCGGCTCGCCTTCGGCGAACACGATGGCATTGTCCTGATCCATCGCGAGCAGGCTCTCGCCGCGGCCACCGGAGCCGAGCACGCACAAGGCATATGGGCACGGCGCGTCGCCCTGCCCCTCTAGTTTCATGCGCCGCTCGGCCAGCACGCCGGCGCGCCGGGTGAGCGCGCAGAGCTCCCGCGAGATCACCGCAGCGATGTTGCGTCCGCTCACCTCTTCCGCCAGCAAGGCACCGGCGGCCTGCGGCAGCCGCGCCCAGGCGGCGGCCAGCGCCGGCACGTCGTCGGCCTGATCAAGACCGTCGCCGAGGATTGCCGCCTCCTGGGCGCGCAGGCGCAACAAATCGCGCTGGGTGACGATGCCGCAGACTTCGCCGTCCTCGTTCTCGACGCCGAGATGCCGCAGCTTAAGTCGGCTCATACGGCCGAGCGCACGATAAACAAATGCGCCCGACGGCAAAGTGATGAGCGGCAGGCTGGCGAATCTCGAAACCGGAAGGATGAGCGCCTCCGGGCCGCGGTCCGCCAGCACGCGCAGGACGTCGCGCTCGGTAACGATGCCGGTCTCGCGCGCGCGCATCGCGGCGGCCGCTCCGGCCGGCGCGACCAGCAGCGACGATATCTTTTCCCGCGCCATTTGCTGCAACGCGTCGCCGAGCGAGGTATCGGCCGCGACGAATTTCGCCGGCGCACTCATCACGTCGGAAACGCGATGGCGGTAGGGATAGGGATCGATACGCGCAAGTGCGCGTTGCTCGCGCGCGCGCCGCGGCGCCACCGCTTCCACCCAGCCAGCGCGATGCTGATCCTCGAGCACATGGGTGAGCGCCAAGCAGGCCTGCTCGGCTTCGGCCAAGGTGCGAATATTGCCGTTGCGCAGCCGCGGCAGCAACGCAAGGAAAATGCGGCCGGTCACGGCGGCGTCGCCGAGCGCGGAATGGCGGCCATCGACGGTAACGCCGAGCCAGCTCGCCAGATGCTCGATCGTGTAGCCGCCGAGATTAGGCTCGGCCACCTCCGCCAGCAGCGCGGTGTCGAGCGTGCGCGGGACCGCCCATGGCAAGCCGGCGCGCGCGCATTCGCCCTTGAGCACCGCGAGATCGAAGCCGATCCTGTGCCCGATCACGATGGCGCCGGAGATCGTGGCGGCGAGGTCCGGCCACACCGCGGCAAATCCCGGCGCCGAGGCCACCATCGCGTCGTCGATCTTGTGGATGCCCGTTGCCACCTTAGGGATAGGCTGGCCCGGATGAACGAGTTGGCGCAGCGCGGCATTTTCGTCGAGCTTGCCGCCTTTAAGTGGCACCGCGGCGATTTCGACGATGCGCGCTTTTGCCGGGTCGAGACCGGTGGTCTCGGTGTCGATGACGACGGCATCGAGCGCGATCAGCGGCGTTGTATTACTGACTGTTGCCATTTCGCCCCTCGGCGCGCCATCAGCGAGGCACGCCCTTCGATCGGCTCGCCACGCCGGAACATGTCAAAAAAGCCCATCGGCCCCCGGCCCCGACCTGTGCCCTGTTCTTCGACCGCCGATACTATCCTAACGCGGCCGATTTTGACCGGAGAGAGCGGCATTTACGCTGGTCGCAGACACCGCGATGTGCGCTCTACTTTTGCCCCGGAAAGGGCTAAAATCCTTGCCTTGCCGGGGCTTAAGCCCGGGCGGCGACGGTTATGGACACGCGCATGCTGCAAGGCTGGGTCGTCATCACGGTGGCGCTTGGTTATATCGGCCTGCTGTTCCTGGTGGCGAGCTACGGGGACCGCATCCGCAGCTTCGGCCGCGAGGGCCGCACCGGGCTGCTGATCTACCCACTGTCGCTTGCGATCTATTGCACGTCCTGGACCTTTTTCGGCTCGGTCGGCTCGGCTTCGCGCACCGGCTACGAGTTCCTCACCATCTATATCGGGCCGATGGTGATGATCGGACTGTTCTGGCCGCTGATCGCCCGCATCGTGCGATTGGCGAAAGAGCAGAACATCACCTCGATCGCCGATTTCATCGCCGCCCGCTACGGCAAGGGCCAGACTGTTGCCGCCACCGTCGCGCTGATCGCCATTATCGGCACCATTCCGTACATCGCGCTACAGCTCAAGGCGGTGTCGTCCTCGCTGGAGACGATCCTCGCCCATTCCACGCCGGTTGGCGGAATCGCCCATCCGCTGCTCGGCGACATCGCGCTGCTGGTTGCGCTGTCGATGGCGACCTTTGCCGTTCTGTTCGGGACCCGCCACGTTGACGCCACCGAGCATCAGGACGGGCTGATGCTGGCGATCGCCACCGAGTCGATCGTCAAGCTGGTCGCCTTCTTGGCGGTCGGTATCTTCATCACCTTCTGGATATTCGGCGGTCCCGGCGCACTGTTTGCCGAGGCCGCGCGGCACGCCAAGACCGCCGGCATCCTCGCCGGCGAGCCGAGTTTCGCCACGCTCTTGGCGACGACCTTGTTGTCTTTCGTGGCGATTATTCTGCTGCCGCGCCAGTTCCACGTCACCGTGGTGGAAAACAATAATGAGAACGAGATCAAGCGCGCGGCTTGGATGTTTCCGCTCTATCTTGTGCTGATCAACCTGTTCGTGGTGCCGATCGCGGTTGCCGGCCTCCTCACCTTCCAGGCCGGCACGGTCGACAGCGACATGTTCGTGCTGGCGCTGCCATTGCATGCCGGCTCGAACATCCTCGCCATCACCACATTCGTCGGCGGGCTGTCGGCGGCGACCGCCATGGTGATCGTGGAATCGGTGGCGCTGTCGATCATGATTTCCAACGACCTGGTCATGCCGTTCGTGCTGCAGCGACGCGAAGCGCTGCTCAGCGGCCGCGAAAACATCGGCTCGCTGCTGCTCATGATCCGGCGTATCGCCATCTTTCTTATTCTGGTTCTGGCCTATTTCTATTACCGCTCGGCGGGCGACGCTCAGCTCGCCTCGATCGGCTTGCTCTCGTTTGCGGCCATCGCCCAGCTCGCGCCGCCGTTCTTCGGCGGTTTGATCTGGCGGCGCGCGACAGCAACCGGCGCCATCGTCGGCATGAGCGCCGGAATTCTGGTCTGGAGCTATACGCTGCTGCTGCCGAGCTTTGCCGATGTCGGATTCATCGGCCAGCACATCCTCGTGCACGGCCCATGGAATATCGCGGCGCTGCGGCCGCAAAGCCTGTTCGGCCTCGATCTGCCGCCGCTGGTGCACGGCGTGATCTGGAGCCTGGGGCTCAACGTCGCCGCCTATATCGGCGTCTCGCTGTTGCGCGCACCCTCGTCGATCGAGCGGCTGCAGGCCAATCTGTTCGTGCCCACGAATCTTGCGCCGATCGCGCCAAGCTTCCGGCTGTGGCGGTCATCGGTGACGGTGGAGGAATTGACCACGACCGTCGCCCGCTATTTCGGCGAGGAGCGCACCCGCACCGCCTTCGACAATTTTGCCGCCACCCACCGGATCAGCCTCGACCCTCCGGATGAGGCCGATTTCCGCCTGGTGCGTTACGCCGAACACGTGCTCGCTTCGGCGATCGGCGCCGCCTCATCGCGGCTGGTGCTGTCGCTGCTGCTGCGCAAGCGCACGGTGTCGACCAAGGCGGCCTTGAAGCTGCTCGACGACGCCAACGCCGCTATCCAATACAACCGCGAAATTCTGCAGACCGCGCTCGACCATGTGCGCCAGGGCATCGCGGTGTTCGACAAGGATCTGTCGCTGATCTGCTGGAACCGCCAGTTCGGCGAAATCCTCGATCTGCCGCCGAGCTTCACCCGTATCGGCGTCAGCCTGTCGGAAATCCTGCGCTTTAACGGCCGGCGCGGCAATATCGGCCCCGACCGCATCGAGGGCTTCGTGCGCGATCAGATCGCACTCTACGTTTCCGGCACCGAGCCCTTCCTGGAACGTTTCGCCGAGCCCGGCCCCGTGATCGAGGTGCGCGCCAACCGCATGCCGGACGGCGGCATTGTCACCACGTTCACCGACATTACGCCGAGTGTCGAAGCGGCGGAGGCGCTCGAACGCGCCAACGAGACGCTCGAGCGACGCGTGCAGGAGCGCACCGAGGAACTCACACGCCTCAATGCGGCGCTGGCGCGCGCCAAGGGCGAGGCCGATGCCGCCAATATCTCAAAGACCAGGTTCGTCGCGGCGGCAAGCCACGACATTCTGCAGCCGCTCAATGCCGCCCGGCTTTACGTCACCAGCCTGATCGAGCGACAGGGCGGACGCGAGGACCGCAGGCTGGTCGACAATATCGACGCCTCACTCGAAGCGGTTGAGGAAATCTTCAGCGCGCTTCTCGACATGTCGCGCCTCGATACCGGCGTGATGCGGCCGGAATTTGCCAGCTTCCGCATCGACGAGCTTATTCGCCAGATCGGGCTCGAATTCGCGCCGCTGGCCGCCGCGCGTGGGCTCGAATTGAAGATCGTGCCCTGCTCGCTGGTGGTGCGCTCGGATCGCCGCCTGCTGCGGCGCCTGCTGCAGAATCTCATCTCCAACGCCATCAAATATACCCCGAGCGGCAAAGTCCTGGTCGGCTGCCGGCGCCGCGGCGAGGGCTTGCGTATCGACGTCTACGACACCGGCGTCGGCATTCCGCAGATCAAGCAGCGCGACATTTTCGTCGAGTTTCACCGGCTCGATCAGGGCGCCAGAATTGCGCGCGGGCTGGGGCTTGGCCTGTCAATCGTCGAGCGCGTGGCGCGGGTGCTGGGCTGCGTGGTGCACGTCGATTCGAGCCTTGGGCGTGGCTCGCATTTTTCCATCACCGTTGCGCGCTCGAGCTCCGCGCCGATCGAGCTGCCGCAACGCGAGGGACCGGGCATCGATCCCAGCCAGCTCGCCGGCACCACCGCGCTGTGCATCGACAACGAGCCGGCCGTGCTCGACGGCATGGAAACGTTGCTGCATGGCTGGGGCTGCCAAGTGATCAAGGCGCCAGATCTCACGAGCGCTCTCCGGGAGATCGCGGAAAGTCCGGTCCTGCCGAATGGCCTGTTGGTCGACTTCCATCTCGACCACGGCAACGGCATCGAAGCGATCATCGAGCTGCGCCGCCTGTACGGCGCCGAGTTGCCGGCGATTCTGATCACCGCCGACCGCAGCCCGTCGGTGCGCGAGGCGGCGCGCGCGCAAGGCATCCAGGTGCTCAACAAGCCGGTTAAGCCGGCGGCGCTGCGTGCGCTGCTGGCGCAATGGCGCGTGCTGCGGGTGGCCGCGGCGGAGTGACAGCGCAAGCTGTCATCCCGGGCGAGCGCTAGCGAGACCCGGGATCCAGTATTTCGTGCCCTATCGATAGGCTGCGGTGTACTGGGTCCCCGCTTCCGCGGGGACGACAGCGGAAGATTACCCCTCCGCCGCCGCGCCTTGCGGCGACTCGCCGGTCTCGATCTTGGCCGCGGCGATCACCGCCTGGGTGCGGCTTTCGACGCCGAGCTTCTGCAGTATGGCGGAAACGTGCGCCTTCACCGTCGCCTCCGACACGCCGAGCTGGAAGGCGATCTGCTTGTTGAGCAGGCCCTCCGACAGCATCATCAGCACACGCACCTGCTGCGGCGTCAGCGTCGCCATGCGCGCCATCAGTTCGGCGGTTTCCGTGTCCGAGCCGGCGCGCAGGTCTACGTCCGGCGGCGTCCATACGCCGCCGCCAAGAATGCGCGAGATTGCCCGACGCATCGCGTCGACACCGAGCGTCTTGGGGATGAAGCCGGAAGCGCCGAATTCCATGCACCGGCGAATGGCGGCGGGATCGTCGTTCGCCGACACCACGGCCACCGGCACGCTCGGATATTGCGCGCGCAAGTACATCAGGCCGGAGAAGCCGCGCACGCCGGGCATGCGCAGATCGAGAAGTATGAGATCGACGTCGCTTTCTCGCTCCAGCAACTCGACGGTTTCGTCGAATGAGCCGGCTTCGGCGATATCGACTTGTTCCAGCAATCCCGACACGGCTTCGCGTAGCGCGCCGCGGAACAGCGGATGATCGTCGGCAATCAACAACCGATAGCGCGAGCCGTCACTCAACCGAATTAACCTCTCGAAGCGCCGGCATGGCCGCATGCCGGCCCCAGCCCCGGCAATCTACATTATTTTTGCCCAGCTACAGGCACGTGTTGCGGCGGCCGGCAAATCTCCTAACCCAAAGATAGTGCGACGCAGCATCGACAACTGTTTCGAAGTAACCATGCGGATCAACGGGTCAGCGTGCAGGCAAGCGCAAAAAGTATTGCGATGCAAGATAGATAGAACGCACACTTGGCCAAAAGTCTAATAAGGGTGCGCATTACCTAGTGTTAATGTATTTTAACTTGATCCATCCGGTGACGTCGCCGGGTGCAATGCGGCCAGTCGGGGGGCACCGCATCGGCCAGTCATGGCTCCCTCAAAAAAACCAATGTCCGATCCGCGGCACGCGCGATCGGTATGCTTAGGGAGGCGACTGAATTCGAGTCGTCCGCCGCCGCGCCCGGTCGACAACGACCGAAGCGGGGGGACGGTGCGAAGCGACGCCGGACAACAAGATCAACACGCGCGCCGGCGCCGTACGACACGATACCGATCAATTCGTGTCCGGTCGCCATAACGTGCGGAACAGCAGCGGTGCCTTCGTGCACGAGGCACTCACAAGGAGGTAACGACCATGGCTGCAAACGACGAAAAAAGACTCCAACACTGGGCGAAAACGCGGAACCTCACGTTCGTCATTTTGATCCTCTGGGCGATCTTCTCGTTCGTGTTGCCGTGGTACGCGTATGACCTGAACTCAATCAAGTTCATCGGCTTTCCGCTCGGCTTCTACTTCACCGCTCAAGGCTCGCTGATCGCATTCGTCTTGATGATTTTTATCCAGAACATGCTCCAGGATAAAATCGACGACGAATACGGCATGGGCGAAGAGTAAAGGGGGCGCGCTATGGCATTCCGTATACAAGGCAGACTGGTCGATAACCTCCCAAAAATTTATGGGATCTACACGGGTGGATTCATCTTATTCATCCTGTTGATGTCCATCCTCAGCAAACTGGGGGTAAGCGCCGCAACGATCGGCATTCTCTTCGTCGGCTTCACGATCTGCATTTATGCGATCATCGGCTGGCTATCCCGCACCATGCAATTGGACGCCTACTACGTGGCGGGACGCGAGGTGCCGGCGGTCTATAACGGCATGGCTACGGCGGCCGACTGGATGTCGGGCGCATCGTTCGTCGCGCTCGCCGGCGGCATCTATTTCGGCGGCTATATCTACATGGCCTTCGTCGTCGGCTGGACCGGCGGCTATGTGCTGGTGAACGCCCTGATGGCGCCGTACTTGCGCAAGTTCGGCTGCTACACGGTGCCGGACTTCATCGGCACCCGCTATGGCGGCAACTTGGCGCGCCTGTGTGCGGTTATCGTCCTGGTGGTGGCTTCGTTCACCTACGTGACCGCGCAGATCAACGCCTCCGGCACCATTGCCGCGCGCGCGTTGCAAATCCCGTTCAGCGTCGGCATCTGGGTCGGCCTCATTGCCATCCTGATGTGCTCCATGCTGGGTGGCATGCGGGCGGTGACCTGGACGCAGGTGGCGCAGTACATCGTGCTGATCATCGCCTACCTGACCCCGGTCATCTGGATGTCCAACGTGCAGGGTTTCGGCATCATCCCGCACTTCTCCTACGGCGGTGCCGTGCACCGCATTCAGGAACTGCAACCGTTGGTGCATCTCGGGACAAAGCCGACGGAGACGTTCAAGGGCCTCAGCGTCCTGATGACGCCGATCAACGCGACCGGCTCGACTGTGGAAAGCTGGAAGTTCTTCACGCTCGCGCTGTGCATGATGGCCGGCACGGCTTCCTTGCCGCATATCCTGATGCGCTACTTCACGACCCCGACGGTGCGGGCGGCGCGCAAGTCGGTGTCATGGTCGCTGTTCTTCATCTTCCTGCTGTACTTCACGTCGCCCTGCCTGGCGACGCTGACCAAGCTGCAACTGCTCGATCCGAACCTGCCGACCGCCATCATCGGCAAGCCGTTTGCCGCAGTGGCCGATCTGGCTTGGATCAAGAACTGGTCGGCCGTTGGCATGCTGCATATTTCCGACAGCAATCATGACGGAATCCTGCAGCTCAACGAGTTCTTCATGCGACCCGACATTGTCGTTCTGGCGACCCCGGAAATGGCGGGTCTCCCCTACGTCATCTCGGGCCTGGTGGCCGCCGGCGGCCTGGCAGCGGCCATGTCGACCGCCGACGGGTTGCTGCTGGCGATCGCCAACGCGCTCAGCCATGACCTGTACTACAAGATGATCGACCCGAACGCGGATGTCCGGCTGCGTCTCATCGTGGCCCGCATCCTCCTGGTCATCATCGGCGCGGCGGCGTGCGCGATCGCATCGCTCCAGCTCACCGGCATTCTCGGTGCGGTGGCCTGGGCGTTCGACTTCGCGTGTTCCGGCCTCTTCTTCCCGCTCGTGCTCGGCGTGTGGTGGAAACGGGCCAACCGCGAAGGTGCGATCGCGGGCATGGTCTGTGGCTTCCTCGCCGGCGCCGGCTACCTCTGGTACGTCGAACACGGCGGCGCGCTGTGGTTCGCCATCGACCATCTGCGGTTCGGCATGATCGGCATGCCGGTCAGCTTGGTCACCATGGTGGCGGTCACCCTGATGACTCCGGAGCCCGACGCGGAGACGCAGAGGATGGTCGATGAGGTCCGCGTGCCGACCGGTGGCACGATCCTCGCCCAGACCCACTGATCGTCAGGCTCAGCAATCATGGGGGGCGGGAAACTTTCCCGCCCCTCAACTTTTTCAGAGCGTGCTAAGAACGCGCCATGACGAATGCGCCGCTTTCCATCTTCCCGGTCTGGGTCGTCGTCATCGACTACGTCCTCGGCATAATCATGTGGACGCTGATCGGGCGCACCGCCATGAACTTCTTCCTGCGGGAGGATTCAAGCTTCTTCTTCATGCGGTTTTTCGTGCGAGTGACCAATCCGCTGCTCAAGCTGTTCGCGCCGATCACGCCCAGCTTCCTGCTCGACCCGCTGATCCCGCTCTACGTCGCCTGGTTCTTCTTTATGATCCGGTTTTATCTGATGCCGTGGCTGCTCGGTTATTCGGTGATGGGCATGCTCTCGTTCCCGCTGGAAGGCGAAGCCGCCAATTTGATCTATTATTACTTCAACAAATAGCGCGCGCGACCGCGTGGTTTCCGGTCACGCCGCGCGCCGCGCCCAGTCGGCGCCGACCGCAGCGGCGTTGAGCCGCTTGTGGAACTGCTCGCGAATATCGCGCCAGGAATACTTGACCGAGTTCTCGACGATTTCGCCGTCGAACGCCTTCAGGTTTTCGGCAATGGGCGCCCACTGCATCAGCGCGCGCGGGCTGCGCGTGAAATTGCCCGGCTGGCCGGCGCGGTTCCAGTCGGTCTCGGCCAGACGGCGGTCGAATTCGGCGATGCAGTCCTGCGCGGAAAATTGCTCCGGCGCTTCGCCGGTGTTGGCGCGCAAGCCGGCCGCGTAGCAAACACGCGCCATGGCCGCGCGCTCATCGTTGCCGACGGGTAGCCCGCGCAGCGCGGTGGCGACAGCATAGAGGGTCAGGTCGGACAGGCAGGCGGCGAAGACGTGCAGCTTGGCGATGTTGAGCGAGGCGATGATGTTCTTGTCGTTGAACATGGCGACGTAGCGCGTGCCCATGCGCGTTTTGACGTAGCCGTAGAGCGTCTTCTGCGCCACATAGGCCGAGCGGGTCGCGACGAAATTCTCGAGCGCCGCCACGCTGTCGACGGGGCCGGTATTGCTCCCGGCACCGAACAGGGCCGCAACCTGCCGCAGAAGACCGCCGGCCTTTTCGAGAAGCGAGGTCATGATGCCCGTCTCGGCGCTGGGCCGAAGCGGCCCGGCGGCGTCCGCTCCCTAACAAGCGGGCGCTCGGCGAACAAGCGCCGTGGCGCCGCGGCTCGAATTTTAGGCGAATTGTCCGTTTCCGGACCGGCTGCCGCGGCCGATGGTAATTTGCTCCGCGCGGCGGGCCGGCGCGGAACCTATCGGCGGCAGTAAAGTTTTGACTCGCGACGCGGCGGCGCCGGCGGGGCTTGGCACGGCGTTTGCTTTTTTGGTCGCGGGACTTGGGGGGACGGTGGTCAAAACGGAGAGACCATGAACCCCTTTATGCGGTTTGCTTTTTTCACTGTCGCGCGCGACGCCGGCTTCGTTACGCTGGCCGCCATGGTCCTGATGCTGGCCTTCAGCTTCCGGCTGGCGCTGGCCTTTGAGATCGGCGCCAGCATCGCCTTGATCTTCGCCGTCGGCCTGCTGGTGCGGGCGTACTTCCTTACCGAAGAGCGGCTCGAGCGCAGCGAGGTCTGGCGCGCGCTGCCCGAGGAGGCGCGGCCGCCGGGCGAGGACGGGCGGCGCTGGGCCCGCGGCTATTTCGAATTGCTGCTGCTGCACTTCGCCAAGGGCGCCTCCGGCTTTGCCGGCCTGCTCTACGTTTCGGCTTTGCTGATGGGGATGGCCTCGGGCTTGGCGGCGCAGGCCGGACCATCGCCCTCTCCCTCGCACCAGTTCGTGAACGCCAACACGGTGCAAACCACGCTAGAATAGCGCTTTGCCCGGACCGGGGAATCACGAGGCGGCGAGCGTCCCATGGAGCGGATGCGGCAGGTCGCATTCCAGACCGTGCAGCGCGCCTGCATGTTCGGCGCGCTGGCGATCTTTTGCCTGATGGTCGGCCTGTCCTACGACCTGCGGCTGGCCTTCAAGGCCGGCGGCACCGCCACGATCCTGATGGTCGGGCATCCTGATCTACAAGGCGCGCGAGGCGCGCACCAAGCCCTACCGCAGGACCGAGATGTGGCTGTATCTGCCGAAAGAATTGCGGCCGCCCGACGCCTATGCCCAGCGCGTCAGTTCGACGGTGTTGCGCGAGACCTATCTCAATTTCGCGCTGTGGACTTCGGCGATCTCGATCGCGATGTGGACGATCGCGCTGCTGATCGCGCTCACCGGACTGGATATAGGGGCGCGCTAATTATCGCACCCTGCGCTAGCGCCGGCTGCCGATGAATTGCAGAACGACATCGCGGCGGTGCGGCGCGCGCCGATGCTCGATCAAATAGATGCCTTGCCAGGTGCCGAGCGCGAGCTTGCCGGCGCTCACCGGCACATGCAGCGACACGCCGCTGAGCATGGCTTTGACATGCGCCGGCATGTCGTCCGGTCCCTCAACGTCGTGCACCCAGGGCGCGTCCTCCGGCGCCAAGCGGTCGAGCGCCGTCAGCAGGTCGCGCCGGACGTCCGGATCGGCGTTTTCCTGGATCGTGAGCGAGGCCGAGGTGTGACGCAGATAGACCAGCAATGTCCCCTCGCCGGCCGCGATCTCGTCAACGAAGGCGGCGACATCGCGCGTGATCTCGATAAGTCCGATGCCGCCGCTCTCGATCTGCAGCGTGGCGCTGGCGATCAGTTGCGGCGTGGCGCGAACGATTTCTGACAGGCGGCCGGGCACGGCTCATGCAAACACGCGCGGCGCTAGCCCTTGCGTGTCACATCCTTTTGCAGGTTGGCCAGCATGTCCATCAGCTGACGCCAGGTATTGACGATGAATGCGCGGGCGCGCGCGATATTGCCGTGCGCCGGCGGATTGTCGTGAGTCGGCGCCTTCAGCCCGAGCGTTGCTGTCGTCCGGCACCGGCTTGGGCGACGGCGGGGCGGCCGGTTGCGCGCGCAGGCGTGCGATTTCCTTTTGCAGGCTCGCGATCTTGCTCTGCAGGCGGACGATCTCCTCTTCCAGCGCCGCGCGGCGTTCGGGAACCACCTGGCAGATCCAGGCGCCTTCGCGCTGATTGCAGTGAGCGACCTGCCCCGTCTGATTGTCGAGCCGCATGAAGCCGTCCGCCACCCGGCTGAAGATGTAGCGGCTGGGCGGCAGCTTTGACGTGGTATCGGTCGCCGATGCCGGCGCTATGGCCAGCAGAGCAACGACAATCGCGAGCCTGGAAATCCGCATGGCAATGTCCGTCACGGCCGCTATCCCTCGGCTTGCAACCCTAGCACTGGCAATAGCGGCGCTGAATTGGGCAGACCAGCCCGTTGATGATTTGCCGCAGTGCACGCAAGGGTACCGAAACGTGGTGCATAAGGGCACATTTTAGCTCTATTATCATATACTTAGCTCGTCCCTGCCGTTTCTTGACTCAAAGAAACGCCATCAGTATGGTCCGCGCGGCTTTTAGGGCGGCGGGCAAGAGCGGAGCCCTTTTCATCGCGAGTCGAAGGCATGCCTGACGACGCGCGCGGCAAAGGCAACCGCAAAGACCCACCGAACGACGAAGCCGTTCTCTCCGCGAGGCTCCAGCGTCTCGGCGAACGGCTCGCAACGGCGAGCCGACCATCCGAAAACGACTCCGGTCCTCGCCCGTCCGCCGATGCATCGGCGTTTGCCCGCGGTTTCCGGTTGTCAACCGAGCTGGTGGGAGGGGTGATTGCGGGCGCGGTGATCGGCTGGCTGCTGGACCGGTGGCTGGGCACGACGCCGTGGGGGCTCATTGTGTTTGTACTGCTCGGCTTTGCCGCCGGGGTTCTTAACGTGATGCGCGCGGCCGGGGTCGCGCGCGAAAGAAGATTGAACGACTAAGACGCCGTCATGGATCCGATCCATCAGTTCCAGATCACCAATCTGTTCCCGATCGGCAAAATCGGCAATGCCGAGATCGCCTTCACCAATTCCGCCGCCTTCATGCTGGTGGCGGTCGTCGGCCTCACGCTGTTCCTTGTCGTCGGCACGGCCGGCGGCAAAGAGGTTCCGACGCGCCTGCAATCGGCCGCCGAGCTGACCTACGAATTCGTCGCCAACATGCTGCGCTCGACCGCCGGCCACGAAGGCATGCGCTTTTTCCCCTTCGTGTTCACGATCTTCATGTTCGTGCTGACGCTGAACATGCTCGGACTGATCCCCTACGGATTCACCGTCACCAGCCACGTTATCATCACCGCCACGCTGGCGCTGATGGTGTTCTTTACCGTGCTGGGCTACGGGCTGATCCGGCACGGCTTCCACTTTTTCAACCTGTTCGTACCGAAGGGCGTGCCGATCTACATCCTGCCGATGATCGTCGCCATCGAGATCCTGTCCTTCATCTCGCGCCCGATCTCGCACAGCGTGCGTCTTTTCGCCAACATGCTGGCCGGCCACATCGCGCTCAAGGTGTTCGCCGGCTTCATCATCCTGTTGGGCGGAGCGCTTGGCGCGATCGGCTGGGTCGGCGGCGTGCTGCCCTTCGCCATGATCGTGGCGCTCACCGCGCTCGAGCTGCTGGTGGCCTTTCTGCAGGCCTACGTGTTCGCGATCCTCACCTGCATCTATCTCAACGATGCGATTCATCCGGGTCACTGACGGCCCGAGCCGCAAAACCAGAAGGAGCTTCATCATGGATCCAGTGGCAGCGAAATACATCGGCGCCGGCATCGCCGCGATCGGCATGGGCGGCGCCGGCATCGGCGTCGGCATCATCTTCGGCAACTATCTGGCCGCGGCAATCCGCAATCCGTCGGCGGCGCAGGGCCAGTTCGGCAACCTGATCTTCGGCTTCGCCATCACCGAAGCGCTCGGCATCTTCTCGCTGCTGATCGCGTTGCTGCTCTTGTTCGCGCTCTAAGGCGGCACGACGCCGGACCCGACGATGGCCGAGCCGACCCACACCACGAGCACCGAAGCCGTCCCGAAGGGCGAGCACGGCAGCTTTCCGCCGTTCAACTCGCACACCTTCCCGTCGCAGCTCGTCTGGCTCGTCTTCACCTTCGTCCTGCTCTACGTGCTGATGGCGAAGTGGGCGCTGCCGCGCGTAGCCAAGGTCATCGAAAGCCGGCAGAAGCACATCGAAAGCGACATCGCCGAGGCCGGTTCGCTCAAGCAGCAATCGGAGGAGGCGCTGGCGGCTTACGAAAAGGCGCTGGCCGATGCCCGCGGCCGCGCGCAGGCGATCGCCAACGAAACGCATGCGAAGCAGACCGCCGAGGCTGAAGCCAGCCGCAAAAAGCTGGAAGATCAGCTCAACGTCAAGCTGGCGGAGGCCGAGAAGACGATCGCCGCCACCAAGCAGGCGGCCATGACCAACGTCCGTGGTATCGCCGAGGACGCCGCCCGCGCCATTGTCGAGCGGCTGATCGGCTCGGCGCCGAGCGATACGGCCGTTTCCGATGCCGTCGCCGAAGTGCTCAAACGTTAGGACGCGGCCAATGTTCCTCGAAGCTGAATTTTGGGTCGCGCTGGGCTTCTTCGTTTTCCTCGGCTTGCTCGGCTATATCGGCGCGCACCGCATGGTCGCGAAAGCGCTTGACGATCGCAGCGCACGCATCAAGGCCGAACTCGACGAGGCGCGCCGGCTCAAGGACGAGGCCGCGCAGCTGCTTGCCGAGTACGAGCGCAAGCACCAGGAGGCCGAGGGCGAGGCGCAGGAGATCGTGGCCGGCGCCAGGGCCGAGGCCGAGCGCCTCGCCGTCGAGGCCAAGGCCAAGGTCGAAGACTTCGTCGCCCGCCGCACCAAGATGGCCGAGACCAAGATCGCTCAAGCCGAGGCGCAGGCAGTCGACGACGTGCGCAGCGCCGCCGCGGATGCCGCGGTCGCCGCCGCCGAGAAGATCCTCGCGCAAGAGGCCAAGGGGCCGCTTGCCAACGAGTTGATCGTCAAAGGCATCGACGACGTCAGCAAGAAGCTGAACTAGCGTTCGTCTTTCCGCTCATTGCCGCGCAAGCGGGAATCCAGCGTCCCAAATCGTATAGTCAGAATAGGTATTGCGGGGTCGCCGCGTTCGCGGGGACGAGCCGGGCATTGACCGCGAGCCAATCGATCAGCGCAGCGTCTGCGGCGTGATTTGAGGCCTGAGCTTGGGCTTTGCCTTGCTTCTGTTTCGGCGCACCGGCTTCTTCTTTTGCGGCTGCGCGCCGAGCGGATCGAAGCCGACATAGACCACATACGAATCGATGGCTCCGAGCGGGACCGGCAGCGGAAATGCGATGTCCGGGTCCACCAAGGTAAAAGTCGGCCGATCGAATGTGCTGGTCACCGTCACCTGCACATGCGAGAGCTTGGATACAATGGTTTTCGGCTGCACGCCTTCCTGCACCACGGCGATGCGCAAGGGCACGTCGACCGTTCCGGGACCGCCGGCCGGGCCGGTGATGACGCGGCCTTCGATGCCGACCCTCATGGTCACGAGACCGGAGTTCACGTGACATTCGCGCGCGGTGTTGATGATGGTGCCCTGATAGCGCAGGTCGAGCGCGGAGGGCTCGCCCTCGCCCGGCTTGCTGCCGATCATCAAGGTCGACGCGCCGTTGCGGATCGTGACTTCAGGGCAACCGATGTCGCCGGTGCCAGGTGTGGCGGGAACATTCGCCTTCGCGTTCGCATCGGCGACCGGGTTCTGCGGGAAATTGAAGATATCAGCCGACTTGCTGATGAAACCGGTGCTGCCGCAACCGCCGAGCGCCAACGCCGCCAGCAGAGCCGCGCCCGTCCGGCCGAATAGCCCGTACCCCTCCACGCCCATCTTTTCGCTCACGTTTCTTGCCCGGTCCCGGCCTTATAACAAGCCAAGCGTGGCAACCCCAAGGCGGCGCTTTCAGATCACGCCGGATCGTCCTTGAGGCGGGCATAGAGCAGGTGATCCTGCCAGACGCCGTTGATGCAGAGATATTCGCGGGCATAGCCCTCGCGCTGAAAGCCGGTCTTTTCCAAGAGGCGCACCGAGGCGGCGTTGGTGGGAATACAGGCCGCTTCCAGCCGGTGCAGCCGCAATGTGCCAAAACAGAACGGCGCCAATGCGCGGACCGCCGCGGTCATATGGCCGCAGCGGGCAAACGACGCGCCGATCCAGTAGCCGATGCTGCCGGCCTGCGCCACGCCGCGGCGGATATTGGCGAGTGTCAACCCGCCGACCATGGTCTGATCGTCGGCGCGGAAGATCAGGAAGGCATAAGCAAGATCGCTGCGCTGATCCTCGGCATAGCGCCGCAGCCGCCGACGAAAGGCGCCGCGGGTGAGATCGTCGGACGGCCAGGTCGGCTCCCAAGGCGTCAAGAAGGCGCGGCTCGCTTCGCGCAACGCCGACCACTCGGCATAGTCGCCGCTCTGCGGCGCGCGCAGGAAAACGCCGGCGCCGTTGATGGCCGGCATCGTTTCGGAAAAGCTTACGGAGCGAAATATTGCCATGACGGTAAGAACGATCGCACGGCATCAGGCAGCGCGGCGGACAAGACTTTCAGCGATTGCCGCCGTGCTTTCAAGACCATTGCCCGGCCCGAGCGCGGCGATTGCCGGCCGGCTGCGGCGAATGAGGTCGTGGCCGGCGGCGCGGGCGCTGGCAACCGTCACCGCGTCGACTTTGGCGACGATCTCGTCGAGCGGCATCGGGCGCCCATAGGCCAGCATCTGCCGCGCCAACTGCCCGATGCGGGCTTCCGAGCTTTCCAGCGCCATCAGCAGCCCGGCTTTCATCTGCGCCTTGGCGCGGTTGACCTCGGTCTCGTTGAGCGTCTCGGTGGCATTGGCGATCTGGTCGATCACCACCTGCATCAATTCGGGCGCGTCCGCTTCGTCGGTGCCGGCGTAGAGCCCGAACATCCCGGTGTCCGAGTACGGCATGTGGAAGGCGTGAATGGCGTAACACAGACCGCGCTGCTCGCGCACCTCCTGGAACAGACGCGAGGACATGCCGCCGCCCAAGACGCTGGTGAACACCTGCAGACTGTAAAGACTGGCGTCGCGCACCGGAACGCCCTGCAAGGCGAGCGCAATATGGACCTGCTCCAGATCGCGCGACTCGATCCGGCTGCCGCCGCGGAAATGCGCCGGCTCCGGCACCGGCGCTGGCGGCCCGGCGAAAGAGGAAAAGCGCCGCTCGGCTTCCTCGACGACGCGTTCGTGCTCGACCGCGCCGGCGGCGGCCACCAGCATGTCGGGTCCGCGGTAATTGCGGGCGAGGTACGCGCGCAGCCGCGTCGAATTGAACGAACGCACGGTTTCCGGCGTGCCGATGATGGAGCGGCCGACCGCTTGTTGGGGGAACGCGGTCTCCTGCAGGCGGTCGAACACCAGGTCGTCGGGCGCATCTTCGATGGCGCCGATTTCCTGCACGATGACGTTCTGCTCGCGCCGCAACTCCTCCGGATCGAAGGCCGGCTCCGAGAGGATGTCCGACAGCACATCGAGCGCCAGCGGCACGTCGGCCTTGAGCACGCGGGCGAAATAGCCGGTGCTCTCCACGCTGGTGGAGGCATTGATATCGCCGCCAACGGCTTCGATGCTCTCGGCGATCTGCATCGACGTGCGCCGCTTGGTGCCCTTGAACGCCATATGCTCCAGGAGATGCGAAATCCCGTGCTCGTCGGCCGCTTCGTCGCGGCTGCCGGAGCCGACCCAGACGCCGAGCGAAGCCGATTCCAGATGCGGCATGCGGTCCGTCACCACCGACAGGCCGGACGCAAGACGGGTCACCTGCACGCTCATGCCGCTGCTCCTTCGCGCGCCGCCCGCGACGCCGCCAAAACAAAACGTTCAACCGCCGCCTGGTCCGCCGGCAGCACGGTCACGCGCTCCGGCCGCTCGGGCAGATCGGCAAGCCAGTCCGGCAGCGCCGGCCGCGTACCGCAGGCCGCTTCGACGGCATCGGGAAACTTGGCCGGATGGGCCGTCGACAGCACTATCATGGGCACCGCCGCATCGCGCGCCTCTTTTTCCGCCACCGCCAGCGCCACCGCAGTATGCGGGTCGACGCAGTAGCCAGCCTCACGCATGGTGACGCGCATGGTGGCGGCGCTTTCCTCTTCGCTGGCGCGATCCGCGGTGAACAGCGCGCGCATGGCCGTCAGTGCGTGCGAGGACACGGCGAAGCGGCGCGACTGCGCGAGCGAGCCCATCAGCGCACGCACCGAACTGGCGTCGCGGTCGTAGGCCTCGAACAACAGCCGCTCGAAATTGGACGAGACCTGGATATCCATCGACGGCGATGTGGTCGCCACCACCTCGCGGATTTCGTAGGCGCCGGTCGCGAAGGTGCGCGCGAGGATGTCGTTGACATTGGTTGCCACCACCAGCCGGTCGATGGGCAAGCCTAAGCGCTGCGCGACATAGCCGGCATAGACGTCGCCGAAATTGCCGGTCGGCACGGTAAAGGCGATGCGGCGGTGCGGTGCGCCGAGCGCGACCGCGGCGGTGAAGTAATAGACCGCCTGCGCGACCACGCGCGCCCAGTTGATGGAATTGACGCCCGACAGCCGCACGCGGTCGCGGAAGTCATGGTGATTGAACATCGCCTTCACCAAGGCCTGGCAGTCGTCGAAGGTGCCCTCGATGGCGAGCGCATGCACGTTGGCGTCGGTCGCGGTGGTCATCATGCGCCGCTGCACCTCGGAGATGCGCCCTTGCGGGAACAAGACAACCACGTCGACTTGGCTGCGGCCGCGGAAGGCTTCGACCGCCGCGCCGCCGGTGTCGCCGGAGGTGGCGACCACGATGGTGGTGCGCTCGCCTCTGCTGCGCAGCACGTGGTCCATCAGCCGCGCCACCAACTGCATCGCCAGATCCTTGAAGGCAAGCGTCGGCCCGTGGAACAGTTCGAGCACGAACAGGCTGGGACCGAGCTGCACCAGCGGCGCGGTCGCCGGGTGGCGGAAAGTGCCGTAGGCCTCCTGCGCCATGCGCGCGAGGTCGGCTTCCGCAATGCTGTCGTCGACGAAGGGGCGGATCACCTCGACCGCGACCTCGGCATAGGGCCGTCCGGCAAAGCCGGCGATCGCTGTCGTTCATGACCGACGGCCATGTTGCCGGCACATAGAGTCCGCCGTCGCGCGCCAAGGCCCGCGAGCATCACCTCGACGAAATTAAGCTCGGGGGCTTCGCCCCGCGTTGAGACATAACGCATTGACGTGACTAGATTTTCTGCCTTATCGGCCGCTGCTAGCGGCCACACTAGCCGCCGGCGGTCGCTTTCACAAGAAAGCCCGGCGCCCGCGGCACGCCCACCTGGCGCTTCGCCGAACGTCAGGTGATCAAAGCGCCACCGTCGATGTAGGCGATCGAACCGGTCGCAAAACCATTCGTCATGAAAGCCAAGATTTGCCGGGCGACGTCCTCGCCCAGGCCGACGCGGCCAACCGGCAACGCGGCGGCTACCTTGCTCAGCATCTCGCGCCGGGCCGCCTCCGGCATAGCGGCGCGAATCGGCGTGTCGATGACCCCGGGCGAAACGGCGTTCACGCGCACCGGCGCGAGCTCGAGCGCCAGCGCACGGGCGAGCGATTCGAGCGCGCCGTTGGCCGCGCTGACGATTGCGGAGTTCGGCCGCGCGCGGATGCTGAGGAAACCGGACACCAATGTGAGCGAACCGCCGGCGCGGATTTCCGCCGCGCGCGCCACCCGCCAGGCGCCCCAGAACTTGCCTTCCATGGTGGCGCGCACGTCATCCATGGATACGGTCTTGAACGGGCCCGTGCGCAGCTGCGCGGCGGTGACGATCACATGATCGACCGGCCCGCAGTTGCGGAAAAGCGCCGCCACGCTGTCGTCGCTGGTGACGTCGGCCGCAATGGCCGCCGCTTGCAATTTATCCGCCGCCGCCTTCAGGCGCTCGGCATTGCGCGCGGCGATGACGACGTCTGCGCCCTCGGACTTTGCAAGCGCGGCGGTTGCGAGACCGATGCCGGAAGAGCCTCCGACAACGACGACTTTCTTGCCAGCCAGCGACATGCGGTCTCTCCCGATTCACGATTCGGTAAATTTAAAGGCGGGACGCAACTCACGCGGCATTCATGCGGTAATCTTGCAGCCGCGCGGACGGGGATCACCACCCACTAAACCATGCCGCGCCATCGGCGACAATCGTGCCGACCATTCGACCGAGAGAAATGCGTCACCTTCGCGCACGGATGAGACGCGCGAGCCACAACGTATAAACGCCGGCCAGGCCAAGCGCCAAGCCGAACCAGGTGATGGCGTATTGCAGGTGATTGTCGGGCAGGCTGACGACCACTTTGCCCGGCAGCGGCAAGCCGCCGGCCGGCACGGGAGATTCCTGGTCGATGTAAAATGGCGCGACCGTTCCCCAATTCTTTGACTGCGCCATCGCCTGCAGATCACGCGCGTACCAAACATCTATTTTGCGGCTCGGCGGCCGGCGTGAACAGGCCGGGCTTTTCCGGCCAGCGCATGACGCCGACAATATCGATAGCGGCCTGCGGCACGCCATCGCTCGCCGCCTCCTTCTTGTCGAACGGCACGAAGCCGCGGTCGACGACGACGATGCTGCCGTCGGCAAGCCGTGCCGGCGCAAATACCCAGTAGCCGGCGCCGGTGACGTCGGGCCGCAAGGCGGAGCCGGCGCTATAGACCAGCGCCTGCCCGCCCTTGCGGAATTCGGCCCGAAAACTCACCCGGCGGAATTCGTCTTTCTGCTGCGTGAGCCGGGGCCAGCCGTCGCGCAGCGGTAAGGCCCGCGGCGTCTGGGTGACGCGCGCGGTGATCGAGGCGATCAGATTTTCCTTCCAAACCTTGCGCTCGAGCTGCCAGATGCCAAGGCCGATCAGGAGGGCGACGCCGCAGACGGTGAATACCGTTGCTCCGAATATGCCGCTGCGGCGCTTTGCCAGCGGCGCTCTCACACGTCACCGCGATGCTCGAGCCTGCCCTCTTCCGCCTTGTGATGGTACTGCAGCGCGATCAGCAGACCCTTCATCGGCCGCAATGGTCCGAGCGTCACCAGCAGGATCAGCGGAATCCACAATGCCGCATGCACCCAATAAGGCGGCTGATAGACGAACTCGGTGATCAGCGCGGCAAACACGACAATGAAGCCGCCAATCAAAATCACGAACACCGCCGGGCCGTCGCCGGCATCGGCGAAGCCGTAACTAAGACCGCAATGCTCGCAAGCCGGGCGCAACGTCAGGAAGCCCTGGAAGAGATGGCCTTCGCCGCAGCGCGGGCAGCGCCCGAGCAAGCCTCGGCTAATCGGCAGCGGCTGGTCAGCCATCTTTGCGCTCCTCAAAACAAAAGGGCGGCGTGTTTCCGCCGCCCTTTTCCATTGGCCACCATGCGATGGCTATTCAGGATGCACGACGCCGGCGCCCCAGACATATATGCAGGCGAATAGGAACAGCCATACCACGTCGACGAAATGCCAGTACCAGGCGGCGAACTCGAAGCCGAGATGCTGGGTCGGCGTGAAATGGCCCTTCAATGCGCGCACCAGGCAGACGATCAGGAAGATCGAGCCGATGATGACATGGAAACCGTGGAAACCGGTCGCCATGAAGAAGGTCGCGCCGTAGATATTGCCGCTGTAGTGGAAGGCCGCGTGCGAATATTCGAAAGCCTGCACGCAGGTGAAGGTGAGGCCGAGCAGAATGGTGAGCGCCAGCCCCCATTTCAGCCCCTGCCGGTCGTTCTCCAACAGCGCGTGATGCGCCCAGGTCACCGTCGTGCCCGAGGTGAGCAGGATCAGCGTGTTGAGCAGCGGCAGGTGCCAGGGATTGAAGGTCTCGATGCCCTTGGGCGGCCACACGCCGTGGGTGAAGGCCAGGCGACCGACGTCCTGCGCGTCGCCGGGGAACAGCGCGGTGTTGAAATAGGCCCAGAACCAGGCGACGAAGAACATCACCTCGGAGGCGATGAACAGGATCATGCCGTAGCGGTGCGAGATCTGCACCACGCGGCTATGGAAGCCGCCGTGCTCGGCCTCCTTGATCACATCGGCCCACCAGCCGACAAAGGTATAGAGCGTGCCGATGACGCCGAGCCCGAACACCAAGGGCGCCCCCGCAAACATATGGTGCATCCAGGTGATGGCGCCGACCGCCATCAGGAAGGCCGAGATGGAACCGACGGCCGGCCACGGGCTCGGTTCGACCAGGTGGTAGTCGTGATGCTGGGTATGCGCCTCGGCCATCGTCATCGTCTCCGTTCAGTCCCCTACGAGCGGACGTGCCCCGCCCCCGCTCGATTGCATTAAAGGCTGCTCGATTTCGCCGCCGCCGCCAACGGCTGCGCCGGCTCCGGCAGCTTATAGAAAGTGTAGGACAGCGTAATGGTATTGAGCTCGTCCTGATCGCGATCCTCGGCGATCTTGGGATCGACATAGAACACGACCGTCATCTCACGCGTCTCGCCCGGCTTCATGGTCTGCTGGGTGAAGCAGAAGCAGTTGATCTTGTCGAAGTAAGCGCCGACCGTCGGCGGCGACACGTTGTAAGAGGCCTGCGCGGAGATGGTGCGCGCGGCCTGGTTGATCACCTTGTAGCGGACGGTCGCAACTTCTCCGATGCGGACCTTGATCTGGTTCTGCTCGGGCTCGAATTTCCACGGCAGGCCGGGCGTGACGTTGGAGTCGAAGCGGATCGCCAGCGTGCGGCCCAGCACGCGGTCAGGCGCGGCGCTCGCGACCTGCGTGGTGCCGGCAAAGCCGGTGGTGCGGCAGAACCAATTGTAGAGCGGCACCGCGGCATAGGCCGCGCCCACCATGCCGGCGCTGAGGGCGCCGCAGCAGAAAGCGATCATGAGATCGCGCCGCAGCGGTCTTCGGTGTTGGCGGGGTGCGACGGCGGTCATGGGTTCAATTCCCGCTCATCAGATCGGCCGCATCAGGACGAGCGGACCCTTCATCAGGGTGTACACGTAGAACAGGATGACCAGCGCGCCGAGCGCCAGCGCGATGGCGATCGAGCGCGAGCGGCGGGCGCGCTTCTGCGCCTCGGTCAGCACGATGCCGTCATCCTGTTTCTTGTCGTCCATCGCGATATCCATGGTCGAACGACGATCCCTCAGATCATGCCGCCAAAGCCGCGCTCGACCAGCAGCACGGCGAACAGCAGGAACAGATAAAGGATCGAAAACGCGAACAGCTGCCGGCAGGCGCGTTCCTCGGGACGGCGCTCAAAGTAAACTTGCACGGCCAGCACCAGCATGATCGCGCCGGTAACGGCCGCGACCACGCCGTAGAGCAGGCCGGCATAGCCGGCCAGCCACGGCGCCAGACCGAGCGGCACCAGGATCAGCGTGTGCAGCAGAATTTGCAGCCGGGTATTGGCGTCGCCCTTTACCACCGGCAGCATCGGGATGCCGGCGCGGGCGTAATCCTCAGTGCGATAGAGCGCCAACGCCCAGAAATGCGGCGGCGTCCAGAAGAAGATGATCAGAAACAACAGCACCGGCTCGAGCGAGAGCGAGCCGGTCACCGCCGCCCAGCCGATCATCGGCGGAAAGGCGCCGGCGGCGCCGCCGATGACGATGTTCTGCGAAGTCGATCGCTTCAACCACATCGAGTAGATGACGATGTAGAAGAAGATGGTGAAGGCAAGCAGCGCGGCGGCGAGCACGTTCACCAGAAGCCCGAGCACCACCACCGAGAATCCGGCGAGCGTCAGCCCGAAGGCGAGCGCTTCGCCCGGCTGCACGCGACCCATCGGCACCGGACGGCGTGCGGTGCGGGTCATGCGCGCGTCGATGTCGGCGTCGTACCACATGTTGAGCGCGCCGGCCGCGCCGGCGCCGACCGCGATGCAGAGCAGCGCGGTAAAGCCAATCATCGGATTGATCGGGCCCGGCGCCACCGCGAGACCAACCAGCGCGGTGAACACCACCAGCGACATCACCCGCGGCTTCATCAGCGCGAGGTAGTCGCGCGCATCCGCCAGGCTCGGCTCGGCCAGGCCGAGCCCCGACCCGGCGGCAAGCGGGCCGCGAATGTCTGCGCCTTCGCTAATGAGCGACATGTCTTGAGCCGGTTACGCCTATTTGATCCGCGGCAACGTTTCGAACTGATGGAACGGCGGCGGTGACGACAACGTCCATTCCAGCGTGGTCGCGCCGGCGCCCCACGGATTGTTGCCGGCCTCACGCTTTTTCATGAAGGCCTCGACCATGCCGTAGAAGAACACCAGCACGCCGATGCCGGCGATGTAGGAGCCGAACGAGGAAATCTCGTTCCAGCCGTGGAACGCCGTCGGATAGTCGATAGTCCGGCGCGGCATGCCGGCGAGCCCAAGGAAGTGCTGCGGGAAGAAGATGATGTTCACGCCGATGAACGTGATCCAGAAGTGCAGCTTGCCGATGGTCTCGTTGTACATGTAGCCGGTCATCTTCGGGAACCAGTAGTACCAGCCGGCAAAGATGGCGAACACGGCGCCGAGCGAGAGCACGTAGTGGAAGTGCGCGATCACATAGTAGGTGTCGTGCAGCACGCGATCGACGCCGGCATTGGCGAGCACCACGCCGGTGACGCCGCCGACGGTGAACAGGAAGATGAAGCCGATCGCCCACAGCATCGGCGTGCGGAACTCGATCGAGCCGCCCCACATGGTGGCGATCCAGGAGAAGATCTTCACGCCGGTCGGCACCGCGATCACCATGGTGGCCGCGATGAAGTAGGCCTGCGCGCCGGTCGACAGGCCGACCGTGTACATGTGGTGCGCCCACACCACGAAGCCGATGCCGCCGATCGCGACCATGGCGTAGGCCATGCCGAGATAGCCGAACACCGGCTTCTTCGAGAACGTCGCCACGATCTGGCTGATCATGCCGAAGCCCGGCAGGATCAGGATGTAGACTTCCGGGTGGCCGAAGAACCAGAACAGGTGCTGGAACAGCAGCGGGTCGCCGCCGCCCGAGGGCTCGAAGAAGGTGGTGCCGAAATTTCGGTCGGTGAGCAGCATGGTGATGCCGCCCGCCAGCACCGGCAGCGACAGCAGCAGCAGGAACACCGTGACCAGCTGCGACCACACGAACAGCGGCATCTTGTGCAGCGTCATGCCGGGCGCGCGCATGTTGAAGATGGTGGTGATGAAGTTGATGGCGCCGAGGATCGACGACGCGCCGGCCAGATGGATCGACAAGATGACGAAATCCACCGCCGGCCCAGGATGACCGCTGGTCGATAATGGCGCGTAGATTGTCCACCCGGTGCCGGCGCCCAGCGAGCCCGGCTCGCCTTCGACGAACATCGAGGTCAACAGCAGCGCGAACGAGGCCGGCAGCAGCCAGAACGAGATGTTGTTCATGCGCGGGAACGCCATGTCCGGCGCCCCGATCATGATCGGCACGAACCAATTGCCGAAGCCGCCGATCATCGCCGGCATCACCATGAAGAAGATCATGATCAGGCCGTGCGCGGTGGCGAAGACGTTGTATTCGTGCGGGCTGTGGAAGAACTGGATGCCGGGGTTCTGCAGCTCGGCCCGGATGGCGATCGACAGGCACGCACCGATCACGCCCGGCGACACAGGGCGAACGTGATGTACATCGTCCCGATGTCCTTGTGGTTCGTCGAGTAGACGAACCGGCGCCATCCCGTCGGATGTCCATGCGCCTCATGGGCTTCGTGTCCGCCGTGGGCCGCCGCCGTACTATCCATTGTTATTGTCCTTCGATCCTCGTCGTCGCCGATCGCCTATTATATTCACAATTATATATGTGTCACTTGGCAACGCCAGCCGCAGCCAGCGTTGTGGGGGAAGCGCCGGCATCGGCCGCCTTCGCAGGCTGCGGAGCGCTGTCGTCTTCCGCGTACTTCTTCTTCGCCTGATCGAGCCAGGCGGTATAGGCCTTCTCGCTCACCACGCGGACCTCGATCGGCATGAAGGCGTGATCGCGGCCGCACAATTGCGAGCATTGTCCGTAATAGATGCCTTCGCGATCGGCCTTGAACCAGGTCTCGTTCATGCGACCGGGAATGGCGTCGATCTTGATGCCGAATGACGGCACCGAGAACGAGTGGATGACGTCGGCGCCGGTAACGAGCACCTTCACCACCTTGTTGACCGGCACCACCATCGCGTTGTCGACCGCGAGCAGCCGCGGCTGGTCGGGCTTCAGGTCCTTGTCCTGCACCATCAGCGAGTCGAATTCGAACTTGGAGTCGGGGTAGCTGTAGCTCCAGAACCATTGCTTGCCGGTCGCCTTCACCGTCACGTCGGCCTGCGGAATTTTCAGCTCAAGGAACAGCAGCCGGAACGAGGGCACCGCGATCGCCACCAGGATGATCACCGGCACCACGGTCCAGATGATCTCGATGGCGGTGTTGTGGGTGGTGCGCGAGGGCACCGGGTTGGCGCGGGCGTTGAACTTGACCATCACGATCACCAACAACGCCAACACGAACACCGTGATGGCGCCGATGATCCAGAGCAGGAAGTCATGGAACCAGACGATGTCGCCCATGACCGGGCTGCCGGCCTGCTGCAGCCCGATTTCCCATGGCGAGGGATGGCCGAGGCCGGCAAAGGCGACGCCGCCGGCTCCGAGAACGGCCACGCTTGTGACCACAAAAGCGATCAACCGCTTGAGCACCCGCATCGTCCTATGCGCTCCTTCAACGAGAAAAACGGCCGCCGACGGGCCCCTTCCGCCGCCCACCGCAAGCTTCATATCCGGCGCAGCCCCGCTGGGCACGGCGTTTTGCCACTGGCGTGGCAGTTTGGGCGTTCGTGCGGCGGGCCGGGGGAAATCCCGGTTTCTCAAACCACAATTCCGGGCCTGCCGCAATGCACCTTGTTATTGGCTGCCTGCGACAAACGGCTTAACCCACAGCGCCAAAACGCGCCGTATTTAAGCCACCGCGCCAACGGCATACCATCTGCGCCACTATGGCTTGCATCATGGCCATTGCTTGACAGGACAGGCCGAGCATGTGCCAACGGAAGCGACTAAAATGCAGCGCCGGGCGGCGATTCGCGTAGAGCGCGCCAGCGAGGGGGAGCGTTCCGGCCGCGATCCAAGGGTTTGAATAATGGGCATTTTTAAGCTTGGACAGCATCCGTGGGGTTGGCGCGCTTGGCTCGCCGTCGGCGTGCTCGTGCTCGCCGCGGGCTTTTGTCAGACTGAGCGCGTCTATGCGCAGGGCGCGGTCAAGTCGGTGCACAAGGATTGGCAGATCCGTTGCGACACCCCGCCCGGCGCCAAATCCGAGCAGTGCGCCCTGATCCAGAGCGTGACCTCCGAGGATCGGGCCAATGTCGGGCTGACCGTGATC
The DNA here is from genome assembly GCA_963761245.1 of uncultured Alphaproteobacteria bacterium. Lineage (GTDB taxonomy): Bacteria > Pseudomonadota > Alphaproteobacteria > Rhizobiales > Xanthobacteraceae > Pseudolabrys. The sequence continues at coordinate 50,105 of CAVXGN010000002.1, forward strand.
GTGCTCAAGACCGCCGACCAGAAGAGCCGGCTGATGCGCGTGGTGGCGCCGCTCGGCGTGCTGCTGCCGTCCGGGCTCGGCCTCAAGATCGATCAGGCCGACATCGGGCGCGCCGGCTTTGTGCGTTGCCTGCCCAACGGTTGCATCGCCGAAGTGGTCATGGACGACGAGTTGATCAAGAAATTGCGCACCGGCAAGACCGCGACTTTCGTCATCTTCCAGACGCCCGAGGAAGGCATCGGCTTCCCGATGAGTCTGGCCGGTTTTTCGGAAGGCTACGACAAGCTGCCGTAAGCCCACGCTCTGCCCACCCTCGCCTTCGCCGCCCGATCCGTGGATACTGCCGCGCGCGATGTAACCGCGTGAGCCGGGAGTCTTTGAACAGTGCAGTTGGGTTTTGTCGGGCTGGGCGCTATGGGCGAGTTGATCGTGCCGCGCCTAATGGCGGCCGGTCATGAAGTGACCGGCTGGAACAGGTCGCGCGCGAAGGCCGCGCCGCTCATCAAGGCCGGCATGACCTGGGCCGACACGCCGCGCGCGGTCGCTGAGCAAAGCGAGATCGTCTTTTCCATCGTCACCGACTCGAAAGCCGTGCGCGCGGTCGCGCTCGGGCCGGACGGCATCGTGTCCGGCCTCAAGCGCGGCGGCATTTACATCGACATGAGCACGATCGAGCCGGAGGCGAGCCGCAGCGTTGCCGCCGAATTCGCCAAGGCCGGCTCGATCATGCTGGACGGGCCGATCTCGGGCTCGCCGGTCACCGTCGTGCAAGGCAATGCCTCGATCATGATCGGCGGCGACGAAGCCGCCTTCGAGCGCGCCAAGCCCGTGCTGCTGGCGATCGGGCCGAAGGTCACCCGCATCGGCGGCAACGGCCTTGCCTGCCAGATGAAGATCGCGGTCAACCTCCTGCTGATGGTCGAGGTGATCTGCTTCGGCGAAGCCGTGGCGCTCGCCGAGAAGGGCGGCGTCGACCGCGCGGTCGCGCTCGACGCCATGCTCAAGAGCGTTGCGGCCTCGCCGGTGCTCGGCTATCGCGGGCCGTTCATTCTCGACGGCAAGATGCCGGAGGTGCCGCTCGCCGACGTCACGCTGCAGCAGAAGGACATGCTGCTGGCGCTCAATCTCGGCCGCACCTTGGGAAGCCCGGTGCCGCTGGCGGCGGCCGCCAACGAGATGATGAATGCCTGCCGCGGCCTCGGCATCGACGGCAACGATTTCGTGGTCGCGCACCAGGTCTATCGGCGATTGGGAGGACAAAAATGACATCATCGGCTGAAAAAATCGGACGCGCTTTGGGCAAAGCGGTGAAAGGCGCCGCCGCCGTGATGAACGAAGGCAAACCGGCGCCGGTCATGTATGTCACCAATCTGCGCGACGTGCCGAAGGTCGAAGGCCTCAAGCGCGACGACGGCTGGGTCGACATGCAGGTGCAGTTCCTGATCGACAAGAAATCCGCCGGCGCCGACAACGTCGTCGGCTGGACCGTGCTCAAGCCGGGCGCGCGGCACGAGAACCATCGCCATCACAATTGCGACGAGTTCTTCATCGTGCTCAAGGGCAAGGGCCACATCTACACCGACCACGGCGACAAGCCGTCGAAGGAAGGCGACGTGGTCTATTCGCCGCGCGGCTGCTGGCACGGCTTCAACAACACCTCGGACGAAGACGTCGTGCTGGTCTGGGGCTGGATGGGCGCCGGCTCGATCGAGGATTCCGGCTACGAAGTCCATCCCGAGAGTCACACATGAACGCCTGGGAAGCCCCGCTCATCACAAAGGGCATGACCGCGCAGCTTCGCGAGCCGGCGCGCGCGCATCGCCGCCGGCGAAAAGCCGCTCGGCTGGAAAGTCGGCATGGGCGCGCCCGCCTCGATGAAGATGCTCGGGCTGCAAGCGCCGCTGGTCGGCTTCCTGATGCAGAGCGCGCTGCTCGCCTCCGGCAGCACCGCCTCGCTCAAAGGCTACGTCAAGCCGGTGGCCGAGCCGGAAATCTGCGTGCGCATGGCGCGCGATCTCGGGGGCGGCGCGTCGAACGAAGCCGTCATGGCGGCGATCAAGGAGATATCGCCCGCCATCGAGCTTGCCGATCTCGATCAGTCCGCCGACGCCGGACAATCTCGACGCCGTGCTGGCGCGCGACATCTATCAGCGCCATGTCGTCTTGGGCGCGAATACGCGCGCGGGCGGCAGCGTTGCCGGCCTGACCTCGCGCGTGATCCGGCGCGGCGCCGAAGTCGCGCGCACCGGCGAGCCGGAAGCGCTGACCGGCAAGCTCGTCGATATCGTCGCCCATGTCGCCAGCACGCTCGCCGCCTTCGGCGAGAAGCTGTCGGCCGGCGACATCGTCATCACCGGCTCGATCACGCCGCCGCTGATGATCGAGCCGGACGAGACCGCCCTCACCCACGCGCTCGATCCGATCGGCGAGGTGTCGGTGAAGCTTTCGTGGACGTGAGCGGCGTCTCAGATCAACGGATTTCCAGCACCAGCTTGCCTTGCAGATGGCGGCCTTCGCTGACTTCGTGCGCCTTGGCCGCGTCGGTCAGCTTGTAGCGGTGAATCGCCGGCGGCTTGATGGCGCCGGCGGCGAGCAGCTCCAGCATGCGCTCGAGATGCGCGCGGTCGCGTTTGACGTCGGGCTTGAGCGTCGCGACATCGCTGCGCACGGGCGCATCCGGCGCCGGCGCGATCCACACCAGTTTGCCGCCGGGCTTGAGCACCTGGTAGGAGCGCGTGCGCACGTCGGTGCCGCCGACGGTGTCGTAGACCACGTCGCAGATCGGGCCGATCGCGGTGAAATCCTCTTTGTTGTAGTCGATCACCTCATCGGCGCCGAGGCTCTTCACATAGTCAAGATTGTTGGCGCTGGCGGTCGCGATCACTTTGGCGCCGAGATGCTTGGCGAGTTGCACAGCAAAGCCCGCAACGCCGCCGGCGCCGCCCTGCACCAGAACCGTCTGGCCGGGCTTGACCTGCGCCACGTCTTCGATGCCGGTGAGCGCGGTGATGCTGATGAGCCCGAGCGCCGCCGCTTCGGCATGGCTGAGCGAATCCGGCTTCTTGGCGAGGAGGTCAGCCTTGATCGCGACCTTCTCGGCATAGGTGCCTTCGATGCCCTGGTCGAGCACGCCGAACACGGCATCGCCAACTTTGAGATCGGTCACGCCGGCGCCGACCTCGCTCACCACGCCGGAAAAATCGCGCCCCAGGATGTAGGGAAATTGCGTGAGCTTGTAGCGGCCGTTGCCCCGCCGCACCTTGGGATCGGCGCCATTGATGCTGGCGGCGTAAATATCGACCACCACTTCGCCGGGTCCCGCCTTCGGGTCCGGCGCCTCGCTGTATTTCAGCATCTCCGGGCCGCCGTGGCCCATTAATAACATCGCCTTCATGTGCATCCTCCGCGAAAACGGCATACTAAGCCTGCCGGCGGCGGCAAGGTCCAGAACCCGCCCGCACACTTTCCTGGTTTGTCTTGATGGAGATCAAACACCGGCTTCGTGCCGTCGTTATCATATGCGGCGCGAGGAATGTGAGATTTGCGTTCCGGCCTGGGGCGGACCGTAAGCGCATGGAGATAGAGAGATGAAGAACTGGTCGGACCACATCGGCGAGCTCAAAGGCCTCATGAAATCGCTGCGCGGCGACACGCCCGATGTCATGAAAGCCTTCTCCGGTCTCGCGCAGGCCGCGCTTGCGCCCAAGGCGCTCGACTGCAAGACCAAGGAACTGATCGCGCTCGGCATTTGCGTCGCCATCCGCTGCGACGACTGCATCGGCTTCCACGTCAAGGCGGCGCTCGAGCAAGGCGCCTCGCGCGCCGAAATAATGGAAGCGCTCGGCATGGCGATCTATTTGGGCGCCGGCCCGTCCGTCATGTATGCGAGCCACGCGGTCGAGGCGTTCGAGCAGTTCAAGCCGCCCGTTGCGGCGCCCGCCAGCACGGCGGCGTAACAGCGACCGGTCGATTTCGGTCATTCGAGGGCGCGCGAGGCTCGCGTGCCCGGAATTGCGACTCCAAGAACCCTCGTCAAATCGCCGCAAAGTCCCTATCTGATGCTCCGAGGGCGCCACCCCCGGAGACAGTCAGCTATGGATCCAGCCATTTCTTCCCTGATCGACCGCGCCGGGCTCGATAAAGGCAAGGTCGCTCAGATCATCGGTCGCGGCCTGGAAGGCGCCGACGACGGCGAACTGTTCCTGGAATATCAAGCCAGTCCGAGGCGCTGGTATTCGACAACGGCCGGCTCAAGCAGGCGACCTACGACACGGCGCAAGGCTTCGGTCTGCGCGCGGTCAAGGACGAAGCGGTCGGCTATGCGCACGCCTCCGATTTGTCGGAAGCAGCACTTGCCCGCGCCGCCGAAGCGGTGCGCGCGGTCAAAGGCGGCCACAGCGGCCATTACGCCGATGCGCCCGGCCGCACCAACCGCAAGCTCTACGGCGACGAGAACCCGCTCGGCGCGCCCGCCTTCGACGCCAAGGTGAAACTCTTGGAATCGATCGACGCCTATGCGCGCGCCAAGGATGCGCGCGTGCGCCAAGTGTCGGCCAGTCTCGGCGCCACCTGGCAGGTGGTGGAAATCCTGCGCGCCGACGGTTCGACCTATCGCGACATCCGTCCGCTGGTACGTCTGAACGTGTCGACTGTGGTCGGCGACGGCGACCGTCAAGAGTCGGGCTCCTACGGTTTCGGCGGCCGCGAGGGCTATGAGCGTTTCATCACGCCGGACTCATGGCGGCACGCGGTCGACGAAGCCGTGCGCCAGGCGCTGGTCAATCTGCAAGCCGTGCCGGCGCCGGCCGGCGAGATGGATGTGGTGATGGGCTCGGGCTGGCCGGGCGTGATGCTGCACGAAGCGGTCGGCCACGGCCTGGAAGGCGATTTCAATCGCAAGAAAACAAGCGCCTTCGCCGGCCTGATGGGCCAGCAGGTCGCCGCCAAGGGCGTCACCGTGGTCGACGACGGCACCATGCAGGATCGCCGTGGCTCGCTCTCCATCGACGACGAGGGCACGCCGACCAACCGCACGGTGCTGATCGAGGATGGCATCCTGGTCGGCTACATGCAGGACCGCCAGAACGCGCGGCTGATGAACATGAAGCCGACCGGCAACGGACGGCGCGAGAGTCATGCCCATGTGCCGATGCCGCGCATGACCAACACCTACATGCTGGCCGGCACAACACGATCCGCAAGAGATCATCGCCTCGGTGAAGAACGGGCTTTACGCCGTCAGCTTCGGCGGCGGCCAGGTCGACATCACCTCGGGCAAATACGTGTTCCAGTGCACCGAGGCCTACAAGATCGAAAACGGCAAGGTCACCGCGCCGGTGAAAGGCGCCATGCTGATCGGCAACGGGCCGACCGATTTGAACCGCATCACCATGATCGGCAACGACTTCGCGCTCGATCCCGGCATCGGCACATGCGGCAAGAACGGCCAGGGCGTGCCGGTCGGCGTCGGCCAGCCTTCGCTGCGCATGGATCGCATCACCGTCGGTGGGACCGCCTGATGACGACCTCTAACAAAAACGGCAAGCCGCAAGCCAAAGCGCGCATTGTCGGCTGGGCGAGGAGCCTGGTCGATATCGTCGTCATCGTGCTGGTGGTGATGGCGGCAAAGACCGCGATCGCCGAGCCCTTCTACGTGCCGTCCGGCTCGATGGAGCCGACGCTGCTGATCGGCGATGAATTGCTGGCGACCAAATATCCGTACGGCTACGGCTCCGCCTCGTTGCCGTCCTTCATCGTTTTGCCGAACACCCACCGCCTGTTCGGCGCGCTGCCCAAGCGCGGCGACGTGGTGGTGTTTCGCTGGCCGGGCGACCGCTCGCAGATCTGGGTCAAGCGCGTGATCGGTCTGCCGGGCGATCACATCGCGCTGCGCCGCGGCCAGGTCTGGATCAACGGTGAGCCCGTCCCGCTGCAGCCGGACGGCAGCGGCCAGTCCGAGAACGAAGACGGCTCGCGCACGACCGCCGCGCGCTACATCGAGACTTTGCCGGGCGGGCGCAAGCACACGATCTTCAAGCTCACCAATATCGATCCGCTCGACAATATTCCCGACACGGTCGTGCCGCCCGGCCACGTGTTCGTCATGGGCGACAACCGCGACAATTCCGCCGACAGCCGCGTGCCGGTGCGCGCCGGCGGCGTCGGCATGTTGCCGGTGCAGGATCTGGTCGGACGCGTCGACGGCATCGTCGGCTCCTGGGATCTCGCCATGCATCGCAAGCCGGTCTGGACCTGGCCGCAGGGCTTGCGGCTGTCGCGCTTTTTCAGCGCGGTGCATTGAACAGTCGTATCCGTTCATTCCGGGGCGCGCCGAAGGCGCGAACCCGGAATCCATGTGCACACCCGGAATGGATTTCTGGATTCCGGGCCGGCGCTTCGCGCCGTCCCGGGATGACCGGGTGATTACCGCACCACGCCCGAGATGCAGCACGGCTTATGCCGCGGCCGCGGGATTTTGTATTTGAGAAAACAGCGCGCGGATTCGGCGCCATAGCCCGGCCGCACATAGGTCCAAGCGCGGCAGCGGTGCTCGGCGGTGCAGGCGTCCTTGCACGGATCACCTTGCGAATCGGGCGCGGTTTCGAAGCTGCGATAATCGCCGCCCGTCCGATCGATGGAATATTCGATCGGCCCGCGCCGCCGCTCGATCACGCCGGCGCCACGCACGCCGGAGATGCAGCAGTCGTCCTCCAGCGGCGGCATCACTTTGTTCTTCAGCCAGCAGGTCGCCTGCACGTGCGCGGTGCGCGGATAGGAAAAGGTCCAGGCGCGGCAATGCGAATCACGCTCGCAGCGCGCGGCGCACACCGCCGGGTCGCCGTTGCGGATCGAGAACGTCAGATAGTCGCCGCCGACGCGATCATAGCTGCTCTGCGCACGCGCCGGCCCGGTCGCCGCCAGACCGAGCAGCACGCCGAACAGAATAAATGACCACCGCATGCGCGCCGCCAGGCCCCGACATCTGCCGTCCATCGCCCCCACGGCATGTTATCGCACCTGGCAGAGATAAAAAATGCGCCCGCCGGAGGGGCCGACGGGCGCTGGATCCGGCCGCAGAGGGGATGAATGCGGGTTCGGATCACGCGGCCGATGAGAGGGCTCGGCCGTTTGCGTCTGATCTCTCTTAGATCAGGTAGTTTGGCGCACGATTGGTCGGCGGACGGCGGAAACCGTTTTCCGTGACGCCCGCGACGGCCGCGACTTTGGTACGCGCCACGCCCGGACCGCGGAAGCGCCGGCGATCGCCGGCGCGCTCTATCAGAAGCTCGGTCGGGTCTTCCCAGAGCGGCCGCGAGAAGGCGTCGTGCACGTCGGCGCGGGTGATGCCGATATCGGCCAGCATGTGCTGGTCGAGGCCGGCGAGCACGCGCGCCTCGTGGCGGTGCCGCAGCGCGCGGGCAAAGCGCAGGCTCCATTTGGTGACGACGGCCGTGAGGCCGACAACGCCGCGCGCCAAGGTGGCCGCGGCAAGGGGCAGAACGGGAATCTTCGTCGACATGACAGTCTCCATCAGCGGTTTCTGGCGCTACCATCGCCCCGGCCCGCGTGCCGGAACCACCCGAAATCCCCACCCGAAAGCTGTTGCTCGGCGCGTGGCCTTGCCCGAAACCGAGTTCCCGTTTGTCGGAGCCATGCGCGGGGAGCAGCTTTATATGCGCCGCCGGGATTGATTAGTGAAACGAATGTTTTTAATCTGACCGATCAGAATTGGTGATATAGTGTTGATGTCATTCCGGGACGACCCGAAGGGCCGGACCCGGAATCCAGGGCCCCATTAACGGCCGCATTTGCTCCTCTGGATTCCGGGTTCGCTCGCTGCGCTCGCGCCCCGGAATGACGAGAAAGGGACCGCCGCCATGCCCGCCTTGATCGACATCGACCAGTTGCGCACCTTCATCGCCATCGCCGAGACCGGCAGCTTCACCAAGGCGGCCGAGGTGGTGAACAAGACCCAGTCGGCGGTCTCGATGCAGATGAAGCGGCTGGAGGAGCGCCTCGACCGCCCGATCTTTGCGCGCGACGGCCGCGCCTCCAAGCTCACCGAAGACGGCTCGCGCCTGCTCGATTACGCGCGCCGCATCGTCAAGCTCAACATGGAGACGATCGCCGCCTTCTCCGACGCGGAGCTGTCGGGCCGCGTGCGGCTCGGCGTGCCGGACGATTACGCCGACCGCTATCTGCCCGAGATCATGGCGCGCTTCTCGCGCGCCTATCCGGGCGTCGAGCTGACCGTGATCTGCGAGCCGTCGGTCGACCTGCTCGACCGCATCGACGCCAACGAGATCGATCTCGCCATCGTCACCAATTGCGAAAGCAAGCGCGCCTCGGAAACCTTCCGGCGCGAGCGGCTGTTGTGGGTGACCTCGAACCGGCATGCCACGCATCTGGAGGAACGGCTGCCGCTGGCGCTCGGGCGTCCGACCTGCTCGTGGCGGCGCATCGCCGTCGAGCGGATCGAATCGATCGGCCGCGCCTACCGCATTTTGTATTCGAGCTCGAACGCCGGCGCGGTGGCCGCCGCCGTGCTCGCCGGCTTGGCGGTCTCGGTGCTGCCGGAATCGGGCTTGCGGCCCGGCATGCGCGTGCTCACGGCGGCGGAAGGCTTTCCCGAATTGCCGTCTTGCCGCGTCGGGCTGGTGCGCAACGCGCATGACGGCTCCACGCTCGCCAATGCGCTGGCCGAGCACATCATCTCCTCGCTCGACAACCTGTCGGAAGCGGTGCAGGCGGCGGAATAGCCTCAGCATCGTCCAATGACGTTCCGTTAGGTATTACGATCGACAAACTATGCGTCCGCACCGCGCGTACGGCCACTGTGTTAATTGGTGTTGTTCAAGCGGTAGAGCGGAAATCAAGCGAGAGATTGACGGCGTCGCATCGCATAAATAATGGCATTCCAAGCGACCGAGACGCCGAGCGCGACGACAAGTGCCGGCGCGGATCCAAGCGGCACCGCGGTGAGATGCAAGGTCAGCAATGCCACGCCAAATCCCGCGAGCGCAGGAACGGCGTTCGCCAGCACGGCTGCGGTGGCAGGGCCGCCAATACGGCGATGCAGAATCAGCATAATGCTCATGTAGATGACCGGAAACACAGCCAAGACACCGCTTCCCGTCGGACCAATTTGGAAACTTAAAGTTACAACTACGCCGACGAGCGCGGCCACT
>CAVXGN010000003.1:0-12681 GCA_963761245.1 uncultured Alphaproteobacteria bacterium
CGAGGGCGAGGATTGGCTGGAGATTCTGGCTGCGGCATGGTGCATCCGAACGTGCTGCGCAATTGCGGGCTCGATCCGGATGAATACCAGGGCTTTGCCTGGGGCCTGGGGATCGACCGCATCGCCATGCTGAAATACGGCATGCACGACCTGCGCGCCTTCTTCGAAGCCGACGTGCGCTGGCTATCGCACTACGGCTTCCGTCCGCTCGATTTCCCGACGCTGGCGGGGGGATTGAGCGCGTGAAATTCACCCTGCCCTGGCTGAAAGAGCATTTCGACACGGTGGCGTCGCTGCCGGAGATCGTCGACAAGCTCACCATGATCGGGCTCGAGGTCGAGAGCGTCGAGGACAAGGCGAGCCTGCTCAAGCCCTTCGTCATCGCCATCGGTGATCTCGGCCGAGAAGCATCCCAACGCCGACCGGCTGCGCGTCTGCATGGTCGATATCGGCGACGGCAAGCCGATTCAGGTCGTGTGCGGCGCGCCCAATGCGCGCGCCGGCATGAAGGGCGTGTTCTCGGCGCCCGGCACCTTCATTCCCGGCAAGAACATGACGCTGGAGGTCGGCAAGATCCGCGGCGTGGAAAGCCGCGGCATGCTGCTGTCCGAAGCCGAGTTGATGATCTCCGACGATCATGACGGCATCATCGATCTGCCGGCCGACGCGCCGGTCGGCAAGCCTTACGTCGAATGGGCGGGCGCGGCCGAGCCGGTGATCGAGATCAATCTCACGCCCAACCGTCCGGACTGCACCGGCGTTGCCGGCATCGCGCGCGATCTCGGCGCCACGCTGATCGGCGACTACAAGGAGAACGCGCCGAAGCGGGTCGAAGGCCGCTTCCCCTGCCCGGTCAAGGTGACGATTGAATTCGCCCGAACTTTGTCCCGCCTTCGGGCTGCGGCTGGTGCGCGGCGTGAAGAACGGCCCCTCGCCCGACTGGCTGCAGAAGCGGTTGACCGCGATCGGGCTGCGGCCGATCAATGCGCTGGTCGACATCACCAATTTCATCACCTTCGACCGCGGCCGGCCGCTGCATGTGTTCGATGCCGCCAAGGTGCACGGCAATCTTACCGTACGCCGCGCCAGGAACGGCGAGACGCTGCTGGCGCTCGACGGCAAAACCTACACGCTCGATTCCGGCATCTGCGTGATCGCCGATGAAAAGTCCGTCGAGTTGCTCTCAGGCATCATGGGCGGCGAAGCCACCGGCTGCTCGGAGACGACCACTGATGTGCTGATCGAGTTGGCGCTGTGGGACGAGCTCAACATCGCGCAGACCGGCCGCAAGCTCGGCATCAATTCCGACGCGCGCTACCGCTTCGAGCGCGGCGTCGATCCGAATTTCATGGTCCCCGGCCTGGAGCTGGCGACGCAAATGGTGCTCGACTTCTGCGGCGGCGAGCCGTCGGAGATCGTGGTTGCCGGCGACCCGACTCCGAAGGAAAAGGTCATCGACTTCCCGTTGAGCGAATTGCCGCGCCTCACCGCACTGAAGCTGCCGCTGACCGAGGTGCGCCGCGTGTTGGAGAAGCTTGGCTTCTTCGCCGCCGGCCAGGGCGAGAAGGTGAAGGTGGCGGTGCCGTCGTGGCGGCCCGACGTGCACGGCCGCGCCGACATCGTCGAAGAGCTTGTGCGCATCGTCGGCGTCGACAAAGTGCCCTCGACGCCGTTCCCGCGCGGCGAGTTTGCGCGCAAGCCGGTGCTGACGCCGATCCAGAACCGCACCCGCAAGGCCAAGCGCGCGCTGGCGGCGCGCGGTCTGGTCGAAGCGGTCACCTGGTCGTTTGTCGGGAAGCGCGAAGCCGAATTGTTCGGCGGCGGCAGTGCTGCGTTGGCGCTCGCCAATCCGATTGCCGCTGAGCTGTCCGACATGCGGCCGAGCCTCATTCCCGGTCTGGTGATGGCGGCGCAGAAGAATGCCGATCGCGGCCTCGCCGATGCGGCGCTGTTCGAGGTCGGGCAAGTCTTCAAGGGCGACCAGCCGGCGGATCAATTGACCGCCGCCACCGGCGTGCGCCGCGCGCTGGCCAAGACAAACGGCATCGGCCGCCACTGGTCGAGCAAGGCGGAAGCCGTCGATGCGTTCGATGCCAAAGCCGACGCCTTCGCGGTGCTCGCGGCGGCAGGCGCGCCGATGCAGGCGCTACAAGTGGTGCCGGGGGCGCCGGCCTGGTTCCATCCCGGCCGCAGCGGCACCATCCAGATCGGCCCGCAGAACGTGCTCGGCCATTTCGGCGAATTGCATCCGCGCACGCTCGACGCGCTTCACGCGGAAGGCCCACTGGTCGCCTTCGAGGTCACCTTGGAGAAAATCCCCGAGCCGAAGGCCAAGGCGACGCGCGCCAAGCCGCTGCTCGAATTATCGCCGTTCCAGCCGGTGGAGCGCGACTTCGCCTTCGTGGTCGAGAGCAAAGTGAAGGCCGCCGACATCGTGCGCGCCGCGCATGGCGTCGACCGCAAGCTGATCGCCGGTGTCACCGTGTTCGACGTCTACGAAGGCAAGGGCATCGAGCCGGGCAAGAAGTCGATCGCGATCTCGGTCACCATCCAGCCGCGCGAGAAGACCATGACCGATCAGGAGATCGACGCGCTGGCGGCCAAGATCGTCTCCGAGGTGAGCAAGCGGACTGGCGGGGTGTTGAGGGGGTAGGCTGTTGAAGCTGTCATCGTCCGCGCAAGCGGACGATCCAGTACGCCGCAGCGTTGCGATTCAAGCCGAAGCGTCTGTGAATACTGGGTCCCCGCTTTCGCGGGGACGACAACCACGAATCAACCCGGCAACAAATCCGCAAAGGCAAAGCCGTCGCGCTCGACCGTCTCGCCGACTTTGACCGGAATGCTCCAGGCCAGCATCGGACCGGCCGACACAAAGGAATGGAATTCGCCGTTCTCCCCGCACGGATCGGCGCCGGCGGGCAGCGCATCGATCAGCGCGGCATCGAAGCGCCGGCCGGCAAAGTCCGCCGGCAACTTCTTCAGATCGACGACCGCGAGATGCGCCTCGACGCCGCCCTCGATCATCTTTTGCGCGAGCGGCCCCGTGGGCTGCTGCCAGAGCGGAAACACCGGCGTGATGCCGGTGTCCTTGAGCTTGGCCTCGCGATAGGCGCGGATGTCTTCCAGGAACAGATCGCCGAAAATGATGTGGCTCACGCCACTCGCTTTGGCATCGGCAACGGCCGCGGCCATCTCCCGCTCGTAGACCTCGTTCGGGCAAGGATACGGAATTCGCACCGTGATCGCCGGCAGGCCGGCGGCTTCGAGCTGCGCTTGTAGCAATTCCTCGCGCACGCCATGCATGCTGACGCGGCCGAAGGCGTCGGTCACCGTGGTCAGCGCGCCGACAATGTCCAAGTCGCCCGCCCGCCGCGCCTCATGCAGCGCCCAGGCGCTGTCTTTGCCGCTCGACCAGGCGATCAGCGCTTTCGGTCGCGCCCTGTCGTTACCGCTCATGCATCATCGACGTTTGCGACTGCGGCTCTTGTGCCGCGGCGCGCGTTTCTTCGGCCGGCCTTTTTCATTCTCGTCTGCGGGCTCCTTCAAGACACCCAAATAGCGCAAGACCGCTTCGGCCGCGCGTACGCCGGAGTCCCAGGCGCCGCCGACGGTACCCCACATCGTCGGGTGCACCGCCTCGCCGGCGAACCATAGCCGACGGCCGAGCGGTTCGCTCAGCACGTTGCGCGCGTCGTCCTCGCCCGGCGCAGCGGCGGAAAAGCCGCCAAGCACGAAAGGATCGGCGTCCCAACGCGTGGCGGCGGTACGCCCGATTGCGTTTCTGGCATTGCTGCCGAACATCGAGCCGAGCCAGTCACGCGCGAAATCGATCATCGCGGGCTCGCCTTGCGCGGACAGTTCGCGGCCGAATTTGCCGGCCACCGTCACCACGTGCAGAGGCGTGCCGGATACATTGGCAAGCAGCGCGGCGGTACGCATGTCGTCCGACTTCTGGAACACCAGGTCGTCGCGCTGCAATCCGAGCGGATTGCCCGGCAACTCGAGCGCGATGTGATCGTAGCTGCCGAGCTTGAGGCTGTCCAAGGCGTCGAGCTCGCGTTTCTTCAGCTCCGGCGCGAACTCGATTTTGCCGCTGGCCAGGACACTGGTCGAGGCGGTGACGATCACGGCGCGCGCGTAGACGCGCTCCTTGCCGGCATCGATGCCGATACCGTGACCGTAGGCGATGCGTCTGACCGGCATCGACAGCCGTATCGGCAAGTCCGTCGCGTATTGCGCAAGCAACGCGCCATAGCCCTGCCGGCAGAAGCCTTCGAAATTGCGTCCCGGCTGACGCGCGAAATCGACGGCCGACACCCCGGTGAGATCCTTGGCGCAGGTATAGGGCCCGAGCACGAAGTCGATGGTGGTGCGCCACTCGCCGAGATCGTTCGGCAGCGCGCTCGCCGCCGCCATGTCGCCTTTGCCGCGGGCGGCTTCGCCGATGGCGCGGTGCGCGCGCACCAAGCCGGCGAGGAAATTCTCCAATTCGCTGTCGCGCGCCGGCCGCGGACCCACACGCAGCGACTGCCCGCGCGGCGCCGGGTAGACCTCGAAGCCGGGCGGCGGCGCCGGCTTGAGCAGCGGGTTGACGTCGACCTGGTGAATCCAGTGCGCCCCGCGGTCGAACGGCACGCCGAAGGTCTGCGTGTCGGTGACGCAACGTCCGCCGACATGGTCGGAGGCCTCGAACACGACGAAACGCTGGCGGGCGGCGGCGAGGCGGCGCGCGGCGGCGATGCCGGCGGCGCCGGCGCCAACAATGACGATGTCAACATCACTGTCCGCCGCCCTTACGATCGCCGGTTTGGCGAGCAATGCGGCGCCGGCGGCGAGGAATGTGCGGCGACTAAGCTTCGACATGGTATCCGAATGATTGACGGTTGCGGTTCGCAGATTGCCCGAATGCGCCTATGACGGCAATTATCATGGCTAATCTTTGGTTATCCCGTCGCGCGCGCAATGAACCAAATTGCAATGAGTTCTTGACTAAATTTGCCTGCAACAAAAGCGCGACGAATGATCGCGCGGGGCGAGGAAGCGTCGCAGGCGCGTCAAGGAATGACGCCAAGGGCCGTGCAATGAGTTGGATGGCTGATGGGATCGGGCGCATTCTCGCCCGCTATCTGGAGAAGCCGGCGGAAGGCTACGAGCCGTTCACGCCGAGCGACCCCGAAGCCCTGCGCGCCACGCTGCAACCCGGCGACGTGCTGCTGGTTGAAGGCAGCAACCACATTTCCGGCGTCATCAAATATCTCACCCAGTCGACCTGGTCGCATGCCGCGCTCTATGTCGGGCCGATCGGCGATCGCGTATCGGCCGACGGCGAGCCGCTGGTGCTGGTGGAGGCCAATATCGGCGAAGGCGTGATTGCGGCGCCGCTGACGAAATACGCCCGCTATCACACCCGCATCTGCCGGCCGACCGGCTTGACCGCGGACGATCGCGCGCGCGTGTGCGCCTATGCCGCCGAGCGCATCGGCTTCGACTACGATCTGAAGAACATCATCGACCTGATGCGCTATCTGTTTCCAATGCCGGTGCCGCAGCGCTGGCGCCGGCGCATGATCGCGCTCGGTTCCGGCCACCCCACGCGCATCATCTGCTCGGCGCTGATCGCGCAGGCCTTCGACACCGTGCGCTATCCGATCCTGCCCAAGGTCACGCGCATCGAAAGCGAGGCGGCGCGCGAGGAGATTTTGGAGATCCGCCATTCCTCGCTCTACGCGCCGCGCGATTTCGACATCTCGCCCTATTTCGAGGTGGTCAAGCCGACCTTGGCGAGAGGCTTCGACTACAAGGTCATGGCATGGGCCGATCTGCCGGCGGCCGACGAACTGGCGACACTGGTGCCAGCCGAAGCCGAGCTGGACGAGGCCGAGACCTATTCGCCAGCGGTGTAGGACCTCCGAGAACAAGCTGTCATCGCCTGCGAAAGCGGGTGATCCAGTATTCACCGCATTGCCTGTAAGTACTGGATGCCCCGCTGGAGCTTATCCTCGCGAAAGCGGGGACGGGGCATGACTGCGGAATGCGCCCTTGCCCAATTTCCCCTGCCCGCTTACCTCTGCCCCATGCTCGACGCCGCATTTAAAGCCATTGCCCAGATGTTCGCCGCGCCCTTGCGCTATGTGCTGCTCAAGGCGGTCGGGCTGGCGCTGCTCTTGATCGTCATCATCGGTATCGTGCTCAACCGCATCTTCGTCTCGTTGGCAGAAAGCGGCGCCCAATGGGCCGAGCAGACCTCCGGTTTCGCCCCGCACGCGGTCTGGACGTCGCTCGCCTGGGTGCTCTCGATCATGGCGAGCCTCGGCATCGTCACCGGCGCGCTGTTCCTGATGCCGACGATTACCGCCTTCGTCGGCAGCTTCTTTGTCGACGAGGTGGCCGACGCGGTCGAGCGCGAGCACTATCCGGCCGAGCCGGCGGGGCGCGCGCTGCCGTTCATGCGTGCGTTGATCGAAGGTTTGAAGATCGCGCTGCTGGCGCTCGCGGTCTATTTCTGCGCGCTGCCGTTTCTGTTTTTTGCAGGCCTCGGCGTGGTCATTCTGTTCTTGGCCAATGCCTACCTGCTCAGCCGCGAATATTTCGAGCTTGCCGCCATGCGCTTCCGACCGCCCTATGAGGCCAAGGCCATGCGCAAGGCCAATGCCGCCTACGTCTTCCTCGCCGGCCTGGTGATCGCGGTGTTCGTGTCGATCCCGATTCTCAATCTGGCGACGCCGATCTTCGCCATGGCTTTCATGGTGCACGTCCACAAGCGCATGAGCCCGCAGCGCACGGAACTCATAGAGCCGGCACGCTAGCGTTTGACCCACGCATCGCTCATTCCCGCGTAAGCGGGAATCCAGATTTGCCCTGGGTCCCCGCTTTCGCGGGGACGAACGGATGGTTAGATCTTGCGGTGCGCCGCGTTCCAGTGCTTTTCGAGATTGGCGATCAGCGCCGGGCTGAAGTGACAATAGGCCTGCTCCCGGGCATAGACCGCCATGTAGCGGCGAAACGTATCGAGCGGCTCGTCGCCGACGCGCAAGGCGCGCCGGTTGCCGGCCGCGCTCACGATGCCCGAGCCGGTGAGTTCGTCCACCGCGCGGGCGACTGCGGCGTCCACCTCACCCGGCGGCACGACAATGTCACAAATCATGCGGCCTTCCGGTGAATCGCAGTCGAGCCGGCGGCCGGCCAAGATCGCCTGCCGCGCGATACGCCGCGCCGACGAAACGCGGCAGCCTTAAGTTCGCCGCGCCGGGAATGATGCCCTCCTTGCGCGCCGGCAGCGTCATATAGGCATCCGAGCCCGCCACCACGTAATCCATCGCCAGCAGATACTGGCAGCCGCCGCCGATGGCGAAAACATCGAGGCCGGCGATCCACGGCTTCTCGCGCGTACCGCCATAGACTTCGTCGGGGCTGGCGCCGCCCATGGCCAAGCCGCGCAGCATCTTGTTCACCACGCCCATGTCGCGGCGGATGTACCAGAGAAAGGGAATCTTCCCGCGATAGAGATGGGTGAGATTGATGCCGGCGGAAAACACCTTGCGGCCCTGGTATTTCGGGTGATCGACCACGCCGCCGCGCAACACGCAGATCTCGCTTTGTGGATCGAAGATGGCGATGTCGACCGCGGTCTCGGTGGCGTCGAGCGTGTCGTCGTCCTCGGCGTTGAGGAAACGCGGATTGTGGATGGTAACCACCGCGGCTTTGCCCTGGCGCTCGAGCCGCGCCGGGCCGAAGTCGATGACGCCATTCTTGATGAACTCTCCGGTGCGCTCCATAGCTTCCTGTTTCGGCGCCAGCATGGCATCGCAAAGATGCATGCCGGTCTCGGGCACGGCCAGCACCTGCGCGAGAAAAATGCCTTGGTCGACTTCGATGCCGTCCTTCTCGCCTTGCAGCAGCGCGCTTTCGGTCTCGACCTGCTTGCGCGTCGGAGTGAGACCCGGCACCAGCTTCGCCGCCTCATAGACAAGTTCGTCCACACGCACGAATGCGGCTAGATTCTTAGTAAGCTTGCGATAGACAGTCTCCGCATGGCGCTTCAGAAAATCCTCGCGCGCGGTTCGGCAAGCCGTCTGAATAAAATCCGCCGCCATCTGTTGCGGCGGCGAGCGCTGCGGTTTCTTCGGTAGTTTGGCCAGCAGATCGACCCCGCCGCGCCACAGTTTTGCGGCCGTCGCTGTGTCGCGTTTTAAGTTGCCGCCAAAACGCCACGGCCCCAATTTCGTCCACGCTGCCGCCGGCTTCACCGGCAATCCGGCGGCTTGCAGACAGTCCATTTGTGTCTGGCGAATATAGGCGTGCGCCTTCGCAAGCGACAAAGCTTTCATCCGCAACTCCCTGACGCCGCTTTACGCGGTCGTTTTCTCCGGCCACCGGCACAGATCGGCGATGATGCATTTCTCGCACAACGGCTTGCGCGCGAGGCACGTGTAGCGGCCGTGCAGGATCAGCCAGTGATGGGCGTGCAGCTTGTAGCGCGCCGGCACCACCTGCTCGAGTTTCTGCTCGACCTCGAGCGGATTCTTCCCCGGCGCCAGCCCGGTGCGGTTGCCGATGCGGAAAATATGGGTGTCGACCGCGATGGTCGGCTCGCCGAAGGCGATGTTGAGCACGACGTTGGCGGTCTTGCGCCCGACGCCGGGCAAGGCTTCGAGCGCTTCGCGCGCGCGCGGCACCTGCCCGCCGTGCTCGGCAACCAGCCGGCGCGATAGTTCGACGACGTTCTTGGCCTTGGTGCGGAACAGGCCGATGGTCTTGATCAGCTCGCGCACGCGCTCTTCGCCCAGCGCCGCCATCTTCTCCGGCGTGTCGGCGAGCGCGAACAGCGCCGGCGTTGCCTTGTTGACGCCGGCATCGGTCGCCTGCGCCGACAGCACCACCGCCACCAGCAGCGTGAACGGGTTAATGTGCTTGCAGTTCGCCCTTCGGCTCGGGATCGGCGGCCTGGAAACGGCGGAACGCTTCCTCGATTTCGGCATTGGTCCATTGCCGCAAGGCGCCGTGGGCGGCCTTGACGTCGGCGGCCAATTGCTTGGGCAAAGGTTTGATTTTCGCGGCTTTGCCCCTGCGCGCCTTGGCCAACGGTTTGCGCTTGCTTTTGGGCTTGGCTTTCTTGCGGGTCGCTTTTTTCGCCATCATTCCGGTATACTGAGCAGCATGCCCGCCGACAACACTAGTGCCCCGCTTCCGAAGTTCGTGATAATTCGCAACACCCTCCGACACGAACTTCGGAAGCAAAGGGGCACTGGCAAATCTATGATTCTAGTGCCGCTTTCGATTTGAAGTTCCTGAAAGGGCTTGTTGCAAATGGTGCAGGAACTTCAAATCGGCGGCACTAGTGAGCTCGAGCCGACGATCTTTTCCGCCGTCATCACACCGCACCGCTCGCTCGGCAGCATCGGCTTCCTCATCCTGATGATCGCGTTCGGCGGCATCAGCTTCATCACCGGCATCGCCTTTTTGCTGATGGGCGCCTGGCCGGTGTTCGGCTTTTTCGGGCTCGACGTGCTGCTGCTGTACTGGGCATTCAAGCTCAATTACCGGCACGCGGCAGCCTATGAGGAAGTCACCATGACGCCGGTGGCGCTCACCGTACGCAAGGTGAACCACCGGGGCGCGGTGCGCGAATGGGTGCTCAATCCACTTTGGGTCCGGCTCGACAAGGTGGCGCACGAGGAGTTCGGCATCGAGCGCCTGTTCCTGGTGTCGCGCGGGCGCGAGCTTGCCATCGCCAATTTCCTGGCGCCGCACGAGAAGGCGAGCTTCGCCACCGCGCTCGGCAAGGCGCTGGCCGAGGCCAAGCGCGGGGTGACCAGGACGGCTATCCCTTAGGCTTGCCAGAAATCGGGTGGCTTGCTCCGCTGGGCCGGCCCAGATAGCGGTCATGACCATGGCCCCAACGAACGACCTGTCCGCCCGTTTCCCCGATCTCGCGCCGTTGCCAACGGCGGCGGCCGACTACGACGTGGTGCGCCGCGGTATCGCCCATATCCGTGGGCATTGGCGCTCGCAGCCGGAGATCGAAACCATCGCGGAAGCCGCCGGCGTCACGCCGACCGAATTGCACCATCTGTTCCGCCGCTGGTGCGGGCTGACGCCGAAGGCCTTCCTGCAGGCACTTACGCTAAGCCACGCGCGCGATCTGCTGCGCGGCGCAGCGAGCGTGCTCGACGCCTCCTACGAAGTCGGCCTCTCCGGACCCGGCCGGCTGCACGATTTGTTCGTGACGCACGAGGCGATGTCGCCGGGCGAATGGAAGACCGGCGGCGAAGGCCTGACCATCACCTACGGCTTCCATCCCTGCCCGTTCGGGATGGCGCTGGTGATGGTGGCGCCGCGCGGGCTCGCCGGCCTCGCGCTCGCCGACGCCGGCAAGGAGCGCGCCGCGCTCACGGGACATGCGTGCGCGCTGGCCCAAGGCGCGCTACGTCGAGGATTTCGCGGCGACGGCCGCCACCGCGCGGCGCATCTTCGATTCCGCCTTGTGGCGCCCTGAGCAGCCGCTGCGCGTCGTGATGATCGGCACCGATTTCGAAGTGCGCGTGTGGGAGAAGCTGCTCGCCATCCCGATGGGTCGGCTCGACACTTATTCGGGCATTGCCGCCAAGATTGGCGAGCCGAAAGCCGCGCGCGCGGTCGGCGCCGCGGTCGGCAAGAACCCGATCTCTTTCGTGGTGCCGTGCCACCGCGTCATCGGCAAGAGCGGCGACATCACCGGCTATCACTGGGGCTTGACCCGCAAGCGCGCGATGCTCGGCTGGGAAGCAGGCATGGCGGCGGCGTAAGTTTTTACGCCGCCAAATCCAGCTTCGACTCCACCGTCGAATCGGCGTTGAGCCGGTAGATCATCGGCACGCCGGTATCCAGATTCAATTTGGTGATGCTCTCGGTCGTATGCTTGTCGAGCACCATCACCAGCGCGCGCAGCGAATTGCCGTGCGCCGACACCAGCACGTGCTCGCCGCGCATCACGCGCGGCAGGATTTCCTGGATGTAATAGGGCAGCACGCGCGCAGCGGTATCGCGCAAGCTCTCGCCGCCCGGCGGCGCGATGTCGTAGGAGCGGCGCCAGATGTGCACCTGCTCCTCGCCCCATTTCTTGCGCGCGTCGTCTTTGTTGAGGCCGGAGAGATCTCCGTAGTCGCGCTCGTTGAGCGCCTGGTCCTTGAACACCGGGATGCCGGTCTGGCCCAGCTCCTCCAGCATCAGGTCGAGCGTGCGCTGGGCGCGAATGAGCGCGGAGGTGAAGGCGACGTCGAATTTGAGCCCCTGCGCCTTGAGCTTGCGCCCGGCCTCGCGCGCCTCCTTGACGCCCTTTTCCGACAGATCGATGTCGCGCCAGCCGGTGAACAGGTTTTTCTTGTTCCAGTCGCTCTCGCCGTGGCGCACGAGCACAAGCAGTCGATCGTTCATGGGCAGGCCCTTCCGGCTTTGTCGCTTCGTCCCTGCATATAGCCCCGGTTTTACACGGTTTCCAGTGATTGAGACGGTCCTTGGTAAATCGTGGCAGGATGCTTGGCAAAAGGGAGGCCGGCATGGCCGAACAAACAACCGACGGCTTCGAGGCGCTGTGGCCGACCATTTTTCTGCGCCGCACGCTGCCCGGACATGATCTCGCCAACCGCGCGCTGTCGGCCTTCGTCCTAGAGCTCGAAGCCGCCAATAAGGACATGACCACCGACTATCTCGGCGGCAATCTGATGGCGAGCGACCATCCGGCGATCGCCTGGCTGCGTGACTGCGTCAACCGCACGGTCGCCGACTATTTCCGTGAGCTCGGCATGGCCTACCCGATCGACTGGTCGCTGCAGGGCTGGGCCAATGTCAACCGGCTGGGCGATTACCACGACCCGCACAATCATCCGCACTCCTATCTATCGGGGACCTATTACGTGCAGGTGCCGAAAGATCGGGCCGACTTGCGCTCGCGCAAGGACGTGCGGCCCGGCGCCATCAGCTTCTACGACCCGCGCGGGCCGGCGGTGAACATGGGCGCGATCCGCGGCGATCCTTACATCGAGGCGGAATACACCGTGCATCCGGAGCCGGGGCAGATCTTGCTGTGGCCGGCGTTCTTGACGCACTTCGTGCATCCGAACCTGAGCGAGACGCCGCGCATCAGCATCAGCTTCAACGTCGTGCTCGGTGGTCGGACGCCTATCTGCCGCGGCAGGACTAGCGATTTGTCATTCCGGAGCGGCGCGAAGCGCCGGATCCGGAATCCAGATGCGATTTCTGAATTTGTTCCTGGATTGCGGGTTCGCGCACTTCGTGTGCGCCCCGGAATGACGGCGCTAGAAATCCGTCAGCCCCAGTACGTCCATCATCGAATAAAGCCCGGGCTTCTGATCGCGCGCCCATTGAGCCGCATGCAGCGCGCCGCGCGCGAAGATCATGCGGTCCTCGGCCTTGTGCACGAGCTCCAGCCGCTCAGCCGGGCCGGCAAAGATCACGCTGTGCTCGCCGACCACGGTGCCGCCGCGCAAGGCGGCAAAGCCGATGTCGCCGGCTTTGCGCGCGCCGATATGGCCGTCGCGCGCACGCGCCGAATGCTTGTCGAGATCAATGCCGCGGCCCTGCGCCGCCGCCTGCCCGAGCAGCAGCGCGGTGCCGGATGGCGCGTCGACCTTCTTGTTGTGGTGCATCTCGACAATCTCGATGTCGAACAACTCGTCGAGCGTC
>CAVXGN010000004.1:0-32865 GCA_963761245.1 uncultured Alphaproteobacteria bacterium
GAACTCACTCTCCGCGCTTGGCATGGCTACAGCCGCCCGGCACACTCTCCGCAACCTTCGCGGAGACTTCCATGCTCGTATCCGAAGCCGTCGCCTCGCGCTACTCATGCCGCGCCTTCCTGCCGACGCCCATCCCCGAACAAACCGTCCGCGACATTCTCGAGGCCGCTGCGCGCGCGCCGTCCGGCGGCAACGTGCAGCCCTGGCGCGTCCATGCGCTCGCCGGCCAAAAGCTCGAACAGCTCAAAGCGCTGGTGCGGGCGCGGCCCGAATTGCTGCCGCGCGGCGAGGGCGCCGAATACAATATCTACCCGCCCGGCCTGAAAGAGCCCTATGAGACGCGCCGCCGCCAGGTCGGCGCCGCGCTCTATCAGGCGATCGGCGTCGCGCGCGAGGATCGGCCCGGCCGCTATCGGCAATACGCGCGCAATTTCGAATTCTTCGGCGCGCCGGTCGGCTTGCTGCTGTTCATCGACCGCAGCATGGGTCCGCCGCAATGGTCGGACCTCGGCGGCTATATCCAGACGGTGATGCTGCTGGCGCGCGAGCGCGGCTTGCACAGTTGCGGCCAGGAAGCCTGGACCCACTGGCACCAGACCGTCTATTCCTTCCTCGACATCCCTCCCGAATACATCTTGTTCTGCGGTCTGGCCCTCGGCTTCGCCGACGAGGCCGCGCCGATCAATGGCTGGCGCGCCCCGCGCGAGCCGCTCAAAGCCTTTGCGTCGTTCGACGGCTTTGAAAGCTGAGCCAGGCCATTTAGGCCTTGCGTTCAGCCCGCGTTCACCGGCGCGCTACTAATAGTCCCTCCCATGCCGGTCTCCCGACTCCTCACCGCTACTCCCGCTCATCGGCTTGCTGGCCGTCCCGGCCTTCGCCGCCGATGCGCCGGCCCATCGGGCTGCGTGCCTGAACAGGGCCGAGCAGCGCGCCGCCGTTGCCAGCCACCGGGCGGTCTCCCTTGCCCATGCCATCAAGGCGCTGCACCGCCATCGCCACGGGGTCGACGTGGTGCGCGCCCGGCTTTGCCGGCACGGCGAGGGGCTCGCCTATGTGCTGACTCTGCTGTCACGCAGTGGCAAAGTGACGCGGGCCACCGTTGACGCCGCCAACGGCGAGCTTATCAACGGGCGCTAAGCGGAGAATCGTTGAGCGGAGCACCAAACCCTTGCGCCTCCTCGTCGTCGAGGATGACCCCGACCTCAATCGCCAGCTCGCCACCGCGCTGACCGACGCCGGCTATGTCGTCGATCGCGCCTTCGACGGCGAGGAGGGCCATTATCTCGGCGGGTCCGAGCCCTACGACGCCGTGATCCTCGACATCGGGTTGCCGAAAATGGACGGCATCTCGGTGCTGGAGGCTTGGCGGCGCGAAGGCCGCGCCATGCCGGTGCTGATGCTCACCGCGCGCGACCGCTGGAGCGACAAGGTGCAAGGGTTCGATGCCGGCGCCGACGATTACGTGGCCAAGCCCTTCCACCTCGAAGAAGTGCTGGCGCGGGTGCGCGCGCTGCTGCGCCGCTCGGTCGGCCATGCCAAGAGCGAATTCGTCTGCGGACCGGTGCGGCTCGATTCCCGCACCGGGCGGGTCACGGCCGATGGCAATCCGGTCAAGCTCACCAGCCACGAATACCGGCTGCTCGCCTATCTGATGCATCACGCCGGGCGCGTGGTCTCACGTACCGAATTGGTCGAGCACCTCTACGATCAGGACTTCGACCGCGATTCAAACACCATCGAAGTGTTCGTCGGCCGTATCCGCAAGAAACTCGGCGTCGAGATCATCCAGACCGTGCGCGGTCTCGGCTATCTGCTCAATCCGCCGGGCGCATGATCCCGAAAAGTGGGAACCGGTTTTCGGACAAGATCATGCGCAAAAAGGAAAATGAGCGGGCGGCACAGAAGCGAGGGGTCTCCCCCTAATGCGCGCCAACTCGCTCGCGCTGCGCCTGTTCGTCTCGGCCACCGCCTGGGCGGTGGTCATTCTGGTGATCACCGGCATCATTTTATCATCGCTCTATCGCGAGGCGGTGGAGCGCGCCTTCGATCGCCGGCTCGGCGTCTATCTGCGCACGCTGGTCGCCGACATCGCTTCGCCGGAGGAAAACGGCGGCAAGTTTCCGCAATCGCTCGGCGAGCCGCTGTTCGAGCTGCCGTTGTCGGGCTGGTACTGGCAGGTGACGCGCCTCGATCCCGGCAAGCACGACGTGCGCGCCTCGCGCTCGTTGTGGGACGCCGGCCTGCCGCATCTGCAGGACCTCGGCGTTGCCGCCGGCGCCGACGGCTCGCGGCAGGGCTATGTCACCGGTCCGGAGGACCAGCGGCTGCGCTTGGTGGAGCGCAACATCGATCTCGGCGACGAGGGACAGTTTCTCGTGGCCGTTGCCGGCGATGCCGCCGAGATCAACGACGAGACGCGCTCCTTCGACCGGGCGCTGGTCATTACCTTCTCGCTGCTGGCGGCAGTGCTGTTGCTGACCACCATGTTCCAGGTCCGCTTCGGTCTGGCGCCGCTCAAGCGCATCACCGACAGCCTGGCCGCCATCCGCTCCGGCACCGCCGAGCATCTGGCCGGGCAATTCCCGGAAGAGATCGCGCCGCTCGCGCGCGAGACCAATGCGCTGATCGACGCCAACAAGGAAATCGTCGAGCGCGCACGCACCCATGTCGGCAATCTCGCGCACGCCTTGAAGACGCCGCTGTCGGTGATCGTGAACGAAGCCGGAGCCCACAAGCGCGAGCCATTCGCCGCCAAGGTGCTGGAGCAGGCCGACATCATGCGCGATCAGGTCGCGCGTCATCTCGAGCGCGCACGGCTGGCGGCGCGGCTGACGGTCGTCGGCTCGGTCACCGACGTCGAGCCGGTGGTCACGGCGCTCGCGCGCACCATGCAGAAGATCCACCACGACCGCGACATCGCCGTCGAGGTGCGCGCCGACGGGCAGGCGCGCTTTCGCGGCGAGCGTCAGGATCTGGAAGAGATGATCGGCAATCTGGTGGATAACGCCTGCCAATGGGCGAGCGCGCGGGTGGCGATCGAGGTGATGCACGCGCGCGCCGATTCGGCGGACGCTGACGAGATGGTGCACATCGTGGTCGACGACGACGGCCCCGGGCTGTCGCCGTCCGAGCGCGAGCAAGTGGCCAAACGCGGCCAGCGGCTCGATGAAACCAAGCCCGGATCGGGCTTGGGTCTCTCGATTGTCGTCGATCTTGCCGCGCTTTACGGCGGCGAACTCAAGCTTGGGACGGCGCCGCTCGGCGGCTTGCGCGCCGAATTGGTGCTGCCGGCCGTGTGAGTTCCTGCCGCCCACAAGGTGCCGGACTTTTGCCCCATTCCTCCGATCTAGCTACAGTCCTTGCCGCAGGCGGGCACCGGCCAGCCGTATAATATGCGCATTCCTTTGTCGGGGGGCATGATGTCCAAGCTGAAACTCGTCGCCATCGCCGCTGCCGGGCTTGCGCTCGCCGCCTGCGCCGCCAATCCGGAAACCGGCACCGGCCCGAGGGAGAACACCGGCACGCTGCTCGGCGCGCTGGGTGGTGCGGCGATCGGATCGCAATTCGGCGGCAACCGGGGTGGCCACGTGGCCGGCGCGCTGGTTGGCGCGGGGCTCGGAGCCTTGATCGGCAACCGCATCGGCGCGTCGATGGACGACGAGGATCGCCAGCGCGCCTATGCCGCCCAGTTGGAAGCCTTGAATGACGGCGCGCCCGGCGCTCCGGTGTCGTGGCGCAACCCCAATTCCGGCCGTTACGGCACGGTGGTTCCCGGACCCTATTACGCCGAAGCCGGCCGGCGCTGCCGCTCCTATACCCACACCATCTATATTGACGGCCGGCCGCAGACCGCACGCGGCACCGCCTGCCGCAACCCGGACGGCACCTGGACGCCGCTGACCTGACCGGCCCAGCCGGTATTTTATGCTTAATGAGTTGTTAACGGCCGCCGCGCTATCGATTCCACGCGATCGAACGTGGAATCAGGGCCATGCCAGGCGGCGGAACGACCGTCGAAAGATTGCGACAATACTTGCGAGGGCTCACGCCGTCGGCGCGGTTGCTGCTGATCGCCGAGCTCGAGCGCAGCCTGTTGCGCGGCGACGAATCCGCCGGCGCCTATTTCATGCTGCAGGATTTGCGCTCCATCATTCGCGAGAACGATAGGACCGCGCCGCATATCGCTTATTGCGCGCGGCTGTTCTTCACGAGCTTCGAGCCTTGTCTGGTCGACGATGCCACCGACCGCGAGCATCCGGGGCGCATCGCACGCTCAAGCCTCGAATTGTTGTGGACTTGGATCCGGCGCGACCTGTTGCGGGAAGAGGCCAAGAATCTCACCGATGCGGTCAACAGGGCGTTGCTGGCCGAGGACAATGCGAGGGCCGAGGCGCTCGTCGACGCATTCCAGAATCGCGTGGCTGCGGCCATCGAGGCGGGCTTCAAGGACATCTCCGACGATCGAATCTATCGTCGCATGCTGGTGCAAGTCGGCACCCCGCATGCCGCCGCGGAAGCGAATACGCTGTTGCGTGTCCTCAAGACGCGTGACCAGGTGTCCGCGCTGGCGTCACAGTTGCCGGCGCAAATCGTCGAACTGGCCGATGCTCAGCTCGATCATGTGAGGGCGCTGATCGATAGCGCCGTCGTCCATGACGGCGAGGTCTTGCTGCCGGCGCTGCTCACCTTGATGAACCGGCTGGCTGCACCCTGGCAGTTGATCCGGCTCGCCACCAAGGCGGCCGACACCGATATCGCTGCGCGCGTCGCCGATACGCCTTATGCGGTTGCCGTCACCATCGTGCTCGCCGAGTTGGAACGGCTTGTCGACGAGCTTGAGGCGGGCCTCAATGACGGCCGCGGCGTCGCGCTCGGCATGATGCTCAAGACGATCCACGATGCGATGCGGGGGCTGGGTAGCGAGCTCGCTTTGCCGGTCGACAGCACCTGGGGCCGCACGCTTGCAGCCTTAAGCGAGCGGATTTCCGACCTGCTCAAGGCGCAAATTGAATGCATGCCGGAAAGGGTGCGTGAGTTGCTGCGGCCGCGTCCGTCGATGGAGATCCGGCCCAATTCCGAGCTTGAGGTCGACGACGTCGCCGGGACCACGATGCTGGTCGAATTCGTCGGGCATTGCCGGCAATTTGCCGGCGAGCCGGCCCTCAACGAACTGGCGCAACAGACCTATGCCGAGCTGCAGCAATACCTGGAAGGCGCCGCCCGCGCGCTGTTCGACGGCTTGCGCCATGCCGGGACGGCGGATCGCCGCTTCCGCCAGTCACAGGTCGACGTCGCTGCGCGCCTGTGCGCGCTGGCCTTTGGCCAGGATTTCGCCGCGCTGCCGGCGAGGCCGGTGCCGGCGGCCGAACCGGCGGACCTGCCGGCGCTGGTGGCCTGAAAAAGCGGCGAATTGGCCAGGCCAAATCGGTTTGATCTAGCTCATTACCGCCATCATTGCGGCTATGTATCCGGAACGAGGGGCCGTGCTGTCGGCATGCGCCGAGACGGGTAATATGGTCGTATGGTTCTCTGGTCGGTGCTTGGGCTGATGACCGCGGCGGCGGTTTTCGCCGTGCTTTGGCCGCTCAGCCGGCGCGCGGCCGTGGCCGGCGGCAGCGATATCGCCGTCTATCGGGACCAGCTCGACGAGATCGAACGCGACCGCGCGACCGGCTTGATCGCCGAATCCGAGGCGGAAGCCGCCAAGATCGAGGTGTCGCGGCGCCTGATCGCGGCCGCCGACGGTGCGGTTCCGCCGCCACAGCAGGCATCCTCGATTTGGCCCCGCCGTGCCGCCGCGCTTGCCGGCTTGCTTCTGCTGCCGGTTGGAACTGCCGCGCTTTATCTCTTGCTCGGCTGGCCGCAATTGCCGGGCGAGCCGCTGGCGGCGCGACTTGAGGCCATCCATCAGAACAAGCCGATCGAAGCGCTGGTTTCGCAGGTGGAAGCGCGTCTTGAGCGCAATCCGAACGACGTGCGCGGCTATGAGGTCTTGGCGCCGGTCTATATGAAGCTCGGCCGCTACAACGACGCGGCCAATGCGGATCGCAAGGCCATGACGCTCAGCGGCGAAACCGCGGAGCGCCAGGCCGATCTGGGCGAAGCGCTGATGGCGGCGGCGAACGGCGTCGTCACCCACGAGGCCAAGGCAGCCTTCGATCGCTCGCAGGCGCTCGACTCGCGGAGCCGAAATCCCGCTTCTACATCGGCGTCGCCGCCGAGCAGGACGGCGACCGTGCCAAGGCTGCCGCGATCTGGCGCGGCATGCTGGCCAAGTCGTCGTCGGATGCACCTTGGATCCCGGCCGTCCAGAAGGCCCTGGCGCGGGTCAGCGTGCCGCCGGCCGCTGCGCCGGGCCCGGGCGGCAAGGACATTGCCGCCGCCGCCGATATGAGCGAGAAGGATCGCAGCGCGATGATCCACGCCATGATGGCGCGGCTTGCCGATCGGCTCAAACATGACGGCGGCGATATCGAGGGATGGCAGCGGCTGCTGCGCGCCTATATGGTCATGGGCGAGCGCGACAAGGCGCATGCCGCCGCAGTCGACGCGCGGCGCGCGCTCGCCAGCGAGCCCGACAAGCTTCGCCGCATCGATGAACTGATCAAGGGCCTCGGGCTCCAAGGTTAAGTATGAAAGCAATTCAATGACACGCAAGCAGCGACGGCTGATTTTGATCGGGGGCAGCCTCGGTGTGCTGGCGATCGCGATCACGCTCGTGCTCAACGCGCTAAGCGGCTCGATCGTGTTTTTCAGTTCGCCGACCGATATCGCCGAAAAACATCCCGGGCCGGACATGCGCCTGCGGCTCGGCGGCATCGTCAAGCCCGGCAGCATCGAGCGCAGCGCCAATCTTCACATCCGCTTCGAGGTGACCGACGGCAAGACCGATATCCCGGTGCGCTTCCAAGGCATCGTGCCGGACCTGTTTCGCGCCGGGCAGGGCGTGGTCGCCGAAGGCAAGATCGACTCCGGCGGCATCTTCGTTGCCGATACCGTGTTGGCCAAGCACGATGAGCGTTATATGCCGAAGGAAGTCGTCGACGCGTTGAAGAAGTCCGGGCGTTGGCAGGAAGGAAGCGCAGACTTCGCGGGAGGCCCGACCAAATGATCCCGGAGCTCGGTCATTACGCATTGGTGCTGGCGCTCGGCTTGGGGCTGATCCAGGCGATCGTGCCGGTGATCGGCGCGCGCACGCGCGATCCCGCGCTGATGCGGCTCGCAACCTCGACGGCGCTGGCGCAATTCTTGTTCGTTGCGCTGTCATTTGCGGCGCTGGTGGGCTGCTACGTGACGTCCGATTTCTCGGTGGCGACGGTCTACGAGAATTCCCATTCGATGATGCCGCTGATCTACAAGATCACCAGCGTGTGGGGGAACCATGAGGGCTCCATGCTGCTGTGGGTCCTCATTCTGTCGCTGTTCGGCGCCCTGGTGGCGGCATTCGGCACCAATCTGCCGGCGAGTCTGAAGGCACTAGCGCTGGCGGTGCAGTCCTGGATCGCTGTCGCCTTCTATCTGTTCATTCTGCTCACCTCGAACCCGTTCCTGCGGCTGGCGCAGGCGCCGTTCGAGGGCCGCGACCTCAATCCGATCCTGCAGGACCTCGGCCTCGCCATCCATCCGCCGCTGCTCTATCTCGGCTATGTCGGATTCTCGATTTCGTTCTCGTTTGCGATGGCGGCGCTGATCGAAGGCCGCATCGATGCCGCCTGGGCGCGCTGGGTGCGGCCGTGGACGCTGGCCGCCTGGATGTTCCTGACCGCCGGCATCGCCATGGGCTCGTACTGGGCCTATTACACGCTCGGCTGGGGCGGCTTCTGGTTCTGGGATCCGGTGGAGAATGCCTCGCTGATGCCGTGGCTTGCCGGCACCGCGCTGTTGCATTCCGCGCTGGTGATGGAAAAGCGCAATGCGCTCAAGGTGTGGACCATCCTGCTTGCGATCCTCACTTTCTCATTGTCGCTGATCGGGACTTTCCTGGTGCGCTCGGGCGTGCTCACATCGGTGCACGCCTTCGCCAACGATCCGCGGCGCGGCATTTTCATTCTCGCCATTCTCGTACTGTTCATCGGCGGGGGCTTGAGCCTGTTCGCGTGGCGCGCGTCGATGTTGAAGCAGGGCGGGCTGTTTGCGCCGATTTCGCGCGAAGGCGCGCTGGTGTTGAACAACCTGTTCCTGACCACCGCCTGTCTGACGGTGCTGGTCGGCACACTCTATCCGTTGGCGCTGGAAGCGCTCACGGGCACGAAGATCTCTGTCGGCGCGCCGTTCTTTAATCTCACTTTCGGGCCGCTGTTCATCCCGCTGATGTTTGCCATGCCGTTCGGGCCGCTGCTGGCCTGGAAGCGCGGCGATATTCTCGCCGCGGCGCAGCGGCTGCTGGCGGCTTTCGGCGTTGCGCTGGCGGCGATTGCTATCACCTTTGCCATTGCCGGCGGAACGTCGGTGCTGGCGCCATTCGGCATCGGGCTCGCGCTGTTCGTCATGACCGGCGCGCTGGTCGATCTGCTTGACCGCATGATGCTGTTTCGTCTGCCGCCATTGACCGCGCTCAAGCGCACGATCGGGCTGCCGCGCTCGACCTTCGGCACAGCGATCGCGCATTTCGGGCTCGGCGTCACGCTGATCGGCATTATCGGCGCGACCACGTGGGGCACCGAGCGCATCGTCTCGCTCAAGCCCGGCGAAACGCTGTCGATCAGCAGCTACAAGCTCACTTTCGACGGCATGGGCGAGCAACCCGGCCCGAACTATCGCGCACTGATCGCCAAGTTCACGGTGCGCGAGGACGGCAAGGTGATCGGCGTGATGCGGCCGTCGAAGCGCAGCTTCCAGGCGCGCGAGACGACCACCAACGAGGCTGCGTTGATGTCGCGCGGGGCGAGCCAGCTCTATCTCTCGCTCGGCGACAGCAATGCCGACGGCTCGATCGCGATCAGGCTCTATCACAAGCCGCTGGTGCTGTTCACTTGGCTCGGCGCCGTCATCATGGCGTTGGGCGGCGCGTTGTCGCTGTCGGATCGGCGCTTGCGCGTCGGTGCGCCCAAGCCGGCCGCGCGATCGGCGTTGCAACCGGCGGAGTAGGGGACATGCGCTGGCTGCGTCTCATCGTCTTTGCGGCTGCGTTGGTGGCGCCGGCCACATCCTATGCGGTGAACCCGGACGAGATGCTGAAAGATCCGGTGCTGGAGCAGCGCGCACGCCACCTCTCGGAAGAACTGCGCTGCATGGTCTGCCAGAACCAGTCGATCGACGACTCCAATGCGCCGCTCGCCCATGATCTGCGAGTCTTGGTGCGCCAGCGGCTGACGGCCGGCGACACCGATCCGCAGGTGCTCAATTACCTGGTGGCGCGCTACGGCGATTTCATTTTGCTCAAGCCGCCGTTCCAGTGGGACACGCTGCTGCTGTGGGGCGTGACTCCGGGAGCCCTGCTGATCGGTATTATCGCGCTTGTCGTGATGGCGCGGCGGCGAAAAGCTGTGGCTACGACGCAGCCGGAACTCAGCGCGGAAGAGCAGCATCGGCTTGCGACTTTAGTTCACCCTGGCGCCGATTGAGCACTGATTAATCTATTGTTTTTCAATCGAATTCCTTATCCCCTACCTTAACAAAGTTTAATCCTCCCGACAGGACGCTGTAAGGCTCCGCGCCCCATCTTCGGATTCGAAACGGAGCGCCGTGTGCGCCCAAGAATTCGAATGGAGCCTCCCCTGATGAACCCGAGCGATAGTTCCGCTCCCGCGAAGCGGCGCGTGCTGTCGGCCCGCCGAATCGTCCTCCTCGCCACCACCATTATCGGCGTCGGCGCTGCCGCGCTGATCGCTGCGCCCGACTTCAACCTCAAGAGCTATCCGGTCGCGCAGGCGCAGAATCTCAGCGAACAGGCGCACAAGCTCGCCGCGCCGGTCGGCTTTGCCGACATCGTCGAGAGGGTCAAACCGGCGGTGATCTCGGTCCGCGTCAAGGTCGACGGCGGGTCTGATACGACCGGTTTCGGCAGCAACAACATTCCGCCCGGCCTGCGTGAATTCTTCCGTCGCTTCGGCATGCCCGACTTGCCGAACGCGATTCCGCATGGTCGCGGCCACAACCTGATCCTCGGCCAAGGCTCCGGCTTCTTCATCACGCCGGACGGCTACGCGGTGACCAACAACCACGTGGTCGATAAGGCCGAAAGCGTCACCGTCACCACCGATGACGGCAAGACCCACAAAGCCAAGGTGATCGGCACCGATGCGCGCACCGACCTTGCCTTGATCAAGGTCGAGGACGGGCCGTTCCCCTACGTGAAGCTCTCCGACAAGGCGCCGCGCATCGGCGACTGGGTGATCGCGGTCGGCAATCCGTTCGGGCTTGGTGGCACGGTGACCGCCGGCATCGTGTCGGCGCGCGGCCGCGACATCGGCGCCAATGCCTATGACGATTTCATCCAGATCGACGCGCCCGTGAACAAGGGCAATTCCGGCGGTCCCACCTTCGACACCGACGGCGACGTGATCGGCGTCAACACGGCGATCTTCTCGCCCTCGGGTGGCTCGGTCGGCATCGCCTTCGCGATCCCCGCCGGCACGGTCAAGAGCGTGATCAGCCAGCTCAAGGATCACGGCTCGGTCACGCGCGGCTGGATCGGCGTGCAAATCCAGCCGGTGACGCCGGACATTGCCGACAGCCTCGGCCTGAAGAAAGCGCAAGGCGCATTGGTCGCCGAGCCGCAGAAGGATAGTCCGGCGGTCAAGGCCGGCATCGAGGCCGGCGACGTCATCACCGCCGTCAACGGTAAGCCGGTGAAAGACGCCCGCGATCTCGCCAAGAAGATCGGCGCCCTGGCGCCGAAGACCTCGGTGAAGCTCTCCATTCTGCACAAAGGTTCGGAGAAGACGGTCACCTTGACGCTCGGCGAAATGCCGAACAGCAAGGAAGCGAGCGCCGAGCCGAGCAAACCGAAAGCCACCGTCGATCTCGCCAAGCTGGGCTTGACGCTGGCGCCCGCAAGCAGCGTTGCCGGCGCGGGAAGCGAAGGCGTCGTGGTCACCGACGTCGATTCCTCGGGTGTCGCCGCCGACCATGGCTTTGCCACCGGCGATGTGATTCTCGAAATCGCCGGCAAATCAGTTTCGACGCCTTCCGAGGTGCGCAAGGTGATCACCAGCGCGCGCACGGAAGGTAAGCACACCGTGCTGG
This sequence comes from uncultured Alphaproteobacteria bacterium, assembly GCA_963761245.1. Taxonomy (GTDB): domain Bacteria; phylum Pseudomonadota; class Alphaproteobacteria; order Rhizobiales; family Xanthobacteraceae; genus Pseudolabrys. Next base: position 11,188 of record CAVXGN010000004.1, read on the forward strand.
TGCGGGTGAAGAAGGGTGACAACACCCGCTTCGTCGCCCTGCCAGTCGGTAAAGGCTGAACAGAGCTTGGGGGCGTGTCACCGGCATCCGTCGCCCCCGCCGGTGGAGCGGTCCCAAACGGGGCGGGCCTTGTGCCCGTCCCGGCAAATTCAGGAAGCGGACGAAAGGTCCGGCCGCTTCCGTCCGAACTCCAACCCCGGCATCCGTCGCCCCCGCTGGGGTGGGGTCGTTGAGGGGGTGGCGGGGCAATCCGCCACCCCCTCGCGTACGTCTAAGGGGCGCTGCCGACCGGCAGCAGGGGGCAGCGAAATCGGGGGCAAAAAGCCGCGACCTAACAGGCCATCAAATCGACTAGACATGGTGTGACTGATGCCCACTTATCCGGATATTCAAGGGGCACGCGCGGCCGGCAGGACGGCCGATGCGCAACCGGATCGGACCACCATGCGCCTTCTGGTCATCGAGGACGACCGCGACGCGGCCGACTATCTGGTCAAGGCCTTCCGCGAGGTCGGTCATATCGCCGACAGCGCGACCGAAGGCGAGGAGGGCTTGGCGCTCGCGCTCGACGGCCAATACGACGTTCTCATCGTCGACCGCATGCTGCCTAAGCTCGACGGCCTTGCCCTGATCGGCACCCTGCGCGCCAAGAAGATCGATACGCCAGCCCTGATCTTGTCTGCGCTCGGGCAAGTCGATGATCGTGTCAAAGGTCTGCGTGCCGGCGGCGACGACTATCTACCCAAGCCCTATTCGTTCAGCGAACTGCTGGCGCGGGTCGAAGTGCTGGCGCGCCGCCGCGGCGGTCGCAACGAGGAGACCGTTCTGCGGGTCGGCGATCTTGAGCTCGACCGGCTGTCGCATCAGGTGCATCGGGGCAAGGAGGAGATTTCGCTGCAGCCGCGCGAATTCCGCCTGCTCGAATACTTAATGAAGCATGCGGGGCAGGTGGTCACCCGCACTATGCTGTTGGAAAACGTGTGGGATTACCACTTCGACCCGCAAACCAACGTCATTGACGTACATATCTCGCGTTTACGCTCGAAAATAGATAAAGGTTTCTCCCAGCCGCTATTACACACGGTCCGCGGCGCGGGATACATGATCCGTGACGGCGCTCGGTAAACTCTTTCGCACCACCACGTTCAAGCTGACGCTGGTCTATTTGACCGTGTTCGCGCTGTTCGCGGCGTTTCTGCTTGGCTATTTCGCTCTCAATACCCGCCGCCTGATCACCGAGCAGATCACCGACACCGTCAACGCCGAAATCACCGGCCTGTCCGAGCAATACCGGCTCGGCGGCATCCGCCGGTTGGTGCTGGTGATCGATGCCCGCGCGCAAGGCGGCCGGGCTCGAGCCTTTATCTGGTGACGACCTTTGCCGGCCAGGCGCTGGCCGGCAACGTCACCGCGCTGACGCCGGGCATGCTCGACAATCCGGGCTGGACCGAGACCAATTTATCGCCGGCTCGACGAAGCCGAGGGACGCCAACCATCCCGAGCATCATGCGCTGGTGCGCGTGTTTCAGCTTCCCGGCGGTTTCCGCCTGCTGGTCGGACGCGATCTCGAGGAGCGCGAGCGGATCTATCGCATCGTGCTGGCGGCCGGGACGCTGGTCGATCGCCATCGTGATCGTGCTCGGACTTGCCGGCGGCCTGTTCGTCACCCGGCGGGTGCTTCGCCGCGTCGAGGCGATGACGGAAACGACCCGCACCATCATGAACGGTGACCTCAGCGGGCGACTGCCGGTGGCCGGCACCGGCGACGAGCTCGACCGGCTGGCGGAAAACCTCAACATCATGCTGGAGCGCATCGAGGCGCTGATGGCGGGCTTGAAGGAAGTCTCCGACAATATCGCCCACGATCTGAAGACGCCGCTGACGCGCTTGCGCAATCGCGCCGAGCAGGCGTTGCGCACGGCCAAATCGGACGCCGAGTACCGTGCGGCGCTGGAAGCAACGATCGACGAATCCGACGGCCTCATCCGTACCTTCAATGCGTTGCTGATGATCGCGCGTGCCGAATCCGGACAGGCGCGCGACGACATGACCGATTTCGACGCCGCCGAGATCGCCCGCGACGTCGGCGAACTGTACGAGCCGCTGGCCGAGGAAAAGGGTATCGCGCTCAAGGTGGAGGCCGACGCGGCCGCGCCGGTCAAAGGCAATCGCGAACTGGTCAGCCAGGCGCTGGCCAATCTGGTCGACAACGCCATTAAATATGCCGAGCCGGATGCAGAAGCCGGTGAATGGCGCGGCGCCGGAAATCGTCGTGCGCGCTTTGAGCGAAGGCGACCGTATTCTGTTGACGGTGGCCGACCAGGGACCGGGCATCCCGGAAAGCGACCGCGCGCACGTGGTCGAGCGCTTCGTGCGGCTGGAGCAGAGCCGCTCGCAACCGGGCTCCGGGCTGGGCTTAAGTCTTGCCTCGGCGGTGGCGCGCCTGCACGGCGGCGAACTGACGCTTGAAGACAACCAGCCGGGGCTGAAAAGCATCATTGCATTGCCGCGCGGAGGACCGGTACAGAGTGCGGCATGAGGGCGACCGGCAAGAAGGCCAAAGACGCTGCGCGTGCGGCCGAGGAGCGGCGCGGCGATAAAAGCCTCGCCGCGCTAATCCATACGGCACCGCGCCTCAATGACCCGAAAGCCGCGCAGGCGCGTGTCGGCGAATGGCTCGCCGGGCTCGAGGGTGACGCGCGGCCGCTCAAGGCGCTGCTATCTTCGCATCCGACGGTCGTCAAGCTGATCGAAAGCCTGGCCGAAAGCGCGCCATTTCTCTGGGAGCTGACGAATAGCGCGCCGGAGCGGCTGCTGCGGCTGCTGCACGCCGATCCAGACAAACATCTGTCCGACTTGCTCGCTCAGACCGCCACGGCTGTTGCCGCCAGCCAAGACGAAGCCGAGGCGATGCGGCTGCTGCGGCACATGAAGGCGGAAGGCGCGCTGCTGATCGCGCTTGCCGATATTGGCGGCGTGTGGCCGATCATGCGAACGGCACACGCGCTCACCGATCTCGCCGATGCGGCGGTGTCCGCCGCCGTTCAATTCATTTTCGCCGACGCCGCCCGGGCCGGCCGGATAAAGCCGCGCGATCCGAAGCAGCCGCTCAAGGACAGCGGCTACATCGTGCTGGCCATGGGCAAAATGGGTGGCTTTGAGCTCAACTACTCCAGCGATATCGACCTCATCGTATTTTACGACCAGGCCTCGCCGCTGGTGCCGGAGGAGGGCGCACCCGCGACGTTCTTTGTGCGGCAGACGCAGCGGCTGGTGAAGCTGCTGCAGCAACGAACCGCCGACGGCTACGTCTTCCGCACCGACTTGCGACTGCGGCCCGATCCAGCCTCGACCGGAATTGCGATCTCTACCGCCGCCGCGCTGTCCTATTACGAAAGCGTCGGTCAAAACTGGGAGCGCGCCGCAATGATCAAGGCGCGCGCTTGCGCCGGCGACATCGCGGCCGGCGAGGACATCCTCAACGAGCTTTCGCCCTTCGTCTGGCGCAAATATCTCGATTTCGCCGCGGTCGCTGACGTGCGCGCCATGAAACGGCAGATCAATGCCTATCGCGGCCACGGTGAGATCGCGGTCGAAGGGCCATAATATCAAGCTCGGGCGCGGCGGCATTCGCGAGATCGAGTTTTTCGCGCAGACCCAGCAGTTGATCGCCGGCGGGCGCAATCCGCTGCTGCGCGACCGCGACACCCTCACCACCCTCGACAAGCTCGCCAAAGACGGTTGGATCGACGAGCAGGCGCGCGACGACATGAAGGCCGCTTATCTGTTTCTGCGTGTGGTCGAGCACCGATTGCAGATGGTCAATGACGAGCAGACCCAGGTGCTGCCGGGCGAGCGCGAGGGGCTGGAACGCTTCGCGCGTTTTCTCGGCTTTGAGGATCGCGACGCCTTCGCCAAGGTCCTGGTCGGCCATCTCGACAAAGTGCAGGGCTATTACGCGCGGCTGTTCGAGAAAGCGCCGGCAGCCGACCGGCCGGCATTGACCTTTCCGGCGGATGCGGACGACCGCAAGACGCTCGATCGCCTGGCCGAGCTCGGCTTCAACTCGCCGCTGGAGACTTCGACCATTGTGCGCAACTGGCTTGCCGGCGAGCATCGCTCGCTGAAAGGCGAGGCGGCGCGCGCGCAGTTGCAGGAGCTGCTGCCGGTGCTGCTCGAGCATCTGGCGCGCTCGGATAATCCCGACCGGGCGCTGGTCCTGTTCGATCATTTCCTCGCCAATCTGCACGGCGGCGTGCGGCTGCTGTCGCTGCTGCGGCAAAATCCCGACCTGATCGCCCTGATCGCGCTGGTGCTCAGCATCGCGCCGCGGCTTGCCGACACGCTGGCGCGCTATCCGCAAGTGATGGACGCGCTGGTCGACCCGAGCTTCTTCGGCGCCCTGCCGGATGAGGCGGATTTCGGCCGGCGGCTCGAGGCCGCTCTGGCTCAATCGCGCTACGACGAAGATCTGCTCGAGCGCATACGCACGTTCGGACTGGAATACATGTTCCTGATCGGCGTGCGCATACTGTCCGGCACCGTCACGGCGCGGCAGGCGGGCGAAGCGTTCGCCCGGCTGGCGGATGCGGTGATCCGCGCCGTGCATCGCGCGGTCGCCGATAACTTTGCCGCCACCCACGGCCATTTGCGCGATGAGGAAACGGCGGTGCTGGCCATGGGCAAGCTCGGCGGCCGGGAGATGACCGCCACCTCCGACCTCGACATGATTCTGATCTACGACTTCGATCAGCAGCATCCCGAGTCCGACGGCGAGCGCGCGCTCTATGGCGGGCAATATTTCGCGCGGCTGACGCAACGGCTGATCAACGCGCTGACCGCGCAAACCAATTACGGCGCGCTCTACCAGGTCGACATGCGGCTGCGTCCCTCGGGCCGCGCCGGCCCGCTCGCCACCCAGATCGCAGGCTTTGCCGATTATCAGCGCAGCGAGGCCTGGACCTGGGAGCATATGGCGCTCACCCGCGCCCGCGTGGTCTCAGGCTCGCCGGCTTTCAGGGCGCGGGTCGAGCAGGTGATCCGTGAGATCTTGCAGCGTCCGCGCGATGCCGCGCTGATCGCCGGCGACGTGGTCGAAATGCGTGGGGCGATCGCCAAGGAGAAAGGCGACCGCGAACGCTGGGATCTCAAATACGCGGCCGGCGGGCTGGTCGATATCGAGTTCATCGCGCAATACCTGCAACTCGTGCACGCCGCGCAGCAGCCCGACATTCTCGATACCTCGACCGTGCGCGTGCTCGACAAAGCCTGGCATCTCGGCGTGTTGGCGGTGGAAGACGCCGAAGTCTTGCGCCCGGCGGTGCGGCTCTATCACGACCTCACGCAAATTCTGCGGCTGTGCCTGCCGGGCCCATTCGATGCCAAGGCGGCGGGGCCGGGGCTCTTACACTTTCTGGCGCGTGCCGCCGACGTTCCGGATTTCGCCACGCTCGACGCCACCGTCATCGAGATGCAGGCCAAGGTGCGCGCCTGCTTTGTTCGAATACTTGGGAAAGCACCTTAAGCCGCTTCGTCTTTCGGCAGCGGACATTGCGGGTGCAGCGGCAGGCGCACCACCACGAGGGTGCCGTTGCCGGGGTTCGAGCGAATGCGCATCGAGCCGCCGTGCAGCTCGGCAAGCGACTTGGCGATGGCAAGCCCGAGCCCCGAGCCCTGATGGCTCTTGGTGAGCTGGCTTTCCACTTGCTCGAACGGGCGGCCGAGTCTCGCGAGCGCATCCTTGGCGATGCCGATGCCGGTATCGGCGATGGCGAGCACCAGGCATTGATTGGCGGTGCGTCCGCGCACGGTGATGCGGCCGCCTTCCGGCGTGAACTTCACGGCGTTCGATAGCAGATTGAGGAAAATCTGCTTGACCGCGCGGCGGTCGGCGCGCAGGTGCAGATCCGGCGAAATGCGGGCGTCGACTTGCAGTTGCTTATTCTGGGCACGCGCCGAAACGACGCGCATGGAATCGGCAAGCAGCGCGTCGAGATCGAGGTCCTCGAAGTCGAGGCGGAGGCGGCCGGCTTCGATCTTCGACATATCGAGGATGTCGTTGATTACATCGAGCAGAAACTGTCCGCTGCCGCGGATGTCGCCGCAGTATTCGCGGTATTTGCCGGCGCCGAGCGGACCGAACATCTCCGATTCCATGATCTCGGAAAAGCCGATGATGGCGTTGAGCGGGGTGCGCAGCTCGTGGCTCATGTTGGCGAGGAATTCCGACTTGGCCTGGTTGGCCTCTTCGGCGCGCGTCTTCTCGGCGGCGTAGTTTTCGGCAAGTTCCGCCAGGCGCTGCTGCGATGAGCGTAAATCGTTCACCGTCGCCAGCAGGCGCTGCTCGCTGTCGACCAGTCTTTCTTCGTGCGTCTTGAGCGTGGTGATGTCGGTGCCGACCGAGACGTAGCCGCCGTCTTTGGTGCGCCGCTCGCTGATATGAAGCCAGCGTCCGTCCTCGAGCTGCGCTTCGAAGGTGCGTGCGCCCGGCAGCGTCGGCCCCTCGCTGACGATCTTGTTGCGCACCACGGGTTTGGAACCAGCGGTAACCACCAACTCGTAGGAGGCGCCGACCATGATCGCGTCATCAGGCAGGTTATGCAGCGTCTGGAAGTTGGAATTGCACAGCACCAGCCGACTGTCGGCGTCCCACAACACGAAGGCTTCGGGGATGGTCTCGATGGCATCGCGCAAGCGCATGTCGGCGGCGATGGTTTTTTCCACCAGGCTCTTCTGCTCGGTGATGTCGACCGCGATGCCGATCAGGTGCAGGCCCTGCTCACCGGGTTGCGCTACCAGTTCGCAGCGGGCGCGCAGCCAGACCCAGTGGCCGTCGGCGTGGCGCATGCGGAACGCGTGGTCGATGGAGGCTGTCTTGGCGTCGGCGAGCTCGGTGGCGAGCTCGTAAAGCCGAACGTCGTCCGGATGCACCAGCTCGCTGACGTCGCCGAAGGAGAGCAGATCGTCTTTGGCCTTGAGGCCTAAGATGTCGAACATCGACTGCGACCAGAAAATCCGTCCGCGCGCCAGGTCCCAATCCCACAGGCCGCAATGGCCGCGGTTGAGAGCGGTGTCGATGCGGCTGCGCACCGTTTCGTAGATTTGGTCCGCCTCGCGCGCGCGCGTTGCCTGCCAATGGAAGGCAAAGCCGAGGATCAGCACGACAAAGCCGGTGGTGGCAGAAAGCGTGATGGTCAGCGTCGTAAGCGAGCGCCAGGCCGCGAGCGCCGCCCCGCGCGTCTGCAGCACGGCGATCTCGCCGAACGGAGCTTTGAGCATGCGCACCGTCGCCAGGGCGTCGGTGCCGTCGGGGAGGGTGATCTCCATGACCCCGGCACCGGCGCCGAAGGTGGTCAGCGGCTGGGTCACGCCCAACACGTCAAGCAGGCTGCGGCCGACGGTATTATTGGCGGCCGGCGCTGTCGCCAGGACGACGCCATCGCTGTTGGCGAGCAGAAAGCGGCGGCCGGCGCCGGTCGCCCACGACGGCAAAGCACCGTTGAGCAGTTCCTGCGGCCGCTCGCCGGCGTCGGCGGGCTGCTGAAGCGGTCGCGCGAGCCGCTCGGCGGCGACGTCGGCGACCGCATCGAGCACGATGGCCATATTGCTCAGGGTCTGCCGCCGATGGTCGAGCGCCTGCACCACGGCGCCGACGCAAATGGTGACGAGGAAAGCAATGATGAGCACCGGCACCGCGCGTCGCAGCAGCGGTTCGGCGGTCAGCAATCTTCGATACGCCGGTTTGGCGATCGATTGCGCTAATCCCTGGATGGAATCGGAACGCGCAGACGCACTCGCCACACCGGCGCGCGCCATGAAGACCTCCGTTTGGAATTCCCCTAACAGCCTCGACCGGAAGGATGTGCCGCACCGCATTCCGAATCACTGCCGATTGGAATCGATGCTCGCTGATTTGTCGAGAGTCCTCGCGTCAATAATTAAAAAAACATTACCCCCAGGTACCGCCGAAGGCGGAATTTCACATTCTCAAGGCGTGGCGAGCGCACGCTCGACAATATCGGCGAGGTCGCGCGAGAGGCCGGGAGCCGCCTTGATCCGCTCGAGCGCTGCTTGCGCCAAGGCGCGACGGGCGGGCTCCAGAATGCGCCAGCTGCGGAAGGCGGTAGCAAGACGCGCGGCCATTTGCGGGTTTTTGGCATCGAGCGCCAGCACGGTATCGGCGACGAAGGCGTAGCCGGCACCGTCGGCCCGGTTGAATTGGGTCTGATTGCCGGCGAAGGCGCCGATCAAGGCGCGCACCCGGTTGGGATTGGCGAAGGAGAAGGCGCTGTGCGAGGTGAGCGCTCGGACCTGATCGAGCGTCTCGGGCTGGGGAATCATGGCCTGCAGCGAGAACCATTTGTCGATGACGAGGGCGTCGGCGGTGTAGCGCGTGTAGAAATCCGCCAGCGCCTGCGTGCGCTCCGGCGCCGCATGCAGCGATAGCGTCGCCAGCGCAGCCATCCGGTCGGTCATGTTGTCGGCGGCATCATATTGCCGCATGGCCCGCGCCGAAGCCTCAGCTTTGCCGGTCGCGGCCAACAGATCGAGACAGACATTGCGCAAGGACCGGCGGCCGGCGCTTGCCGCATCCGGCGAGTAGGGACCGGCCACCGCCATGCGCTCGTAAGTCTTGGCAAGGGCCGCACCCAACCGCTCGCCGATTGTCGCGCGCAAGGCGTCGCGAGCGCGGTGGATGGCGTCGTGGTCGATGTCACGGCCGATCTCGCGCGCAATATCGCCTTCGCCCGGTGGGGTGAGCGCCAGCGCGACAAAGGCCGGCTCCAGCCGTTCGTTGCCGACAATGGTCGCGACCGATTCGATCAGGCTCTCATCGATACTCGGCGCCTTGTCGGCACGAAGGGCTGCGACGTTGTCAATCGAGAGCCGCGTCGAAATGGTCTGCAACGCCTGCCAGCGGTTGAACGGATCGGTGTCGTGGGCGGCTAGAAAGGCGAGATCGGCAGCGCTGAGATCGCTGACGAGCTTGATCGGCGCAGAAAAGCCGCGGTTGATCGACAGCACCGGCTGCTCGGCAATACCGGTGAACTCGACCGTGTGCACCGGTTCGCTTAGCACCAGCACACCGCGCTCGATCGTCCCGCCGGCCACGAGCTTGAGCGGCAGATCGCGCCCGTCTTTGCCGACCAGGCCGAGCGAGAGTGAGATCACCATCGGTTCCTTGGTCGGCTGGCCTGGCGTCGGCGCAAGCCCTTGCTTGCATTCGAGCGTGAATGTTTTGCGCGTAGCATCGTAGCGGCCGGAGACGGCGACTTCCGGTGTGCCGGCCTGGCGATACCAGCGCATGAATTGCGTCATGTCGCGGCCGCTTGTCTCGGCGAAGCACTGGATGAATTGCTCGACCGTTGCCGCTTCGCCGTCGTGGCGCGCGAAATAGAGATCCATGCCGGCGCGGAATTTTTCTTTGCCGATCAGGGTCTGCACCATGCGCACCACTTCCGAGCCTTTCTCGTACACGGTGCTCGTGTAGAAGTTGTTGATTTCTTTGTATGTTTCCGGCCTAACCGGGTGCGCCAAGGGGCCGGCATCCTCGACGAATTGCGCGGCGCGCAAGTTTCGCACGTCGGTGATGCGCTTGACCGGGCGCGAGCGCTGGTCGGAGGTGAATTCCTGGTCGCGAAAAACCGTCAGACCTTCTTTCAGACAGAGCTGAAACCAGTCGCGGCAGGTTATGCGGTTGCCGGTCCAGTTGTGAAAGTACTCGTGGGCGATGACGCCCTCGATGCCGGCGTAGTCGGCATCGGTCGCGGTTTGCGCGCTCGCCAGCACGTATTTGTCGTTGAAGACGTTGAGCCCCTTGTTCTCCATTGCGCCCATGTTGAAATCGGAGACGGCGACAATCATGAAGATATCGAGATCGTATTCGCGCCCGAACGCTTCTTCATCCCAGCGCATGGCGCGCTTGAGCGAATCCATGGCATAGCCGCAGCGGTCCTCTTTGCCGGGCTCGACATAGATGCGCAGCGTGACCTCGCGCCCCGACATGGTTCGGAAACGGTCCTCGACATGGGCGAGATTGCCGCCGACCAGCGCGAACAGATAGGACGGCTTCTTGTGCGGGTCGTGCCAGATCGCGAAGTGACGGCCGCCGGCGAGCTCGCCGCTATCGACTAGGTTGCCGTTGGCGAGCAGCACCGGTGTCTCGGCTTTGTCGGCCTCGATGCGCGTGGTGTAGACCGCCATCACGTCGGGGCGATCGGGAAAGTAGGTGATGCGGCGGAAGCCTTCGGCCTCGCATTGGGTGCAATAGGTGCCGCTGGAGCGATAGAGGCCGGAGAGCTGGGTGTTGGCGGTCGGATCGACCAGCGTCTCGATCCCGAGCGTGAAAGGGGCGTTCGGCGGCTGCGGAATGGTGAGTTGATTGGGCGTGACCAGATAACTGTCGGACGCGAGTTCCGCGCCATCGAGCTTGAGCGACACCAGATTGAGGCCGTCACCATCGAGCACCAGCGGGGCGGCGGGGGCCCGGCTGTTTGGCTTAAGCGCCAGGGTCGCGCGCACCCGCGTCTGCGCCGGATGCAACGAAACGTCGAGATAAACGGTGTCCACCAGCCAGTCGGGCGGGCGGTAATCCTTGAGGCGGATGGGCTGGGCAGTGTCGGTGCGCATGAATATTTGATCTAGGATGTCCGCCGGAGAATTGGAAGGACGAATGATAGCGACAATGCACACCATGGTGCTCGACCGGCCGAAAACGCCGCTCACGATGCGCGAGCGGCCGCGGCCGGCGCCGGCGCCTGGTGAAGTGTTGGTCGAGGTGAAAGCCTGCGGCGTCTGCCGCACCGATCTACACGTGGTTGACGGCGAATTGGAGCATCCCAAACTGCCGATCGTGCCGGGCCATGAGATCGTCGGCCGGGTGGCCGCGATCGGGCAGGGGGTGAGCGGTTTTGCCGTCGGCGAGCGCGTGGGCGTGCCGTGGCTGGGCGCAACCTGCGGCGTCTGCCGCTATTGCCGCGAAGACGCGGAAAACCTGTGCGACGCGCCGGTGTTCACCGGCTACACGCGCGATGGCGGTTACGCCACGCACGCGCTGGCCGATGCGCGCTTTTGCTTTCCGCTCGGCGAAGCGGGCGACGATGCCGAGATTGCGCCTTGGCTCTGCGCCGGCCTGATCGGCTGGCGCAGCTTTCGTATGGCGGGAGAGGGAAAGACACTCGGGCTCTATGGCTTCGGCGCCGCCGCTCACATCCTGGCGCAAGTGGCAAAATGGCAGGGCCGGCGCATCTTCGCCTTCACCCGCAAGGGCGATACGGCCGCGCAAGATTTCGCGCGTTCGCTCGGCGCGGTCTGGGCCGGCGGCTCGGAGGAGGCCCCACCCGAGCCGCTCGATGCGGCGATCATCTTTGCGCTAGTCGGCGCGTTGGTGCCGGCGGCGCTCAAAGCGGTTCGCAAGGGCGGGCGCGTCATTTGCGGCGGCATCCACATGTCGGACATTCCGAGCTTTCCCTATGCGTTGCTCTGGGAGGAGCGGCGCGTTCAGTCGGTGGCCAATCTCACGCGGGCGGACGCGCATGAGTTCCTCAAAGTGGCGCCGCAAGCCAACGTGAAATGCGAGGTGACGCGCTATCCTTTGGCGCAAGCCAACGAAGCGCTCGCGGATTTGCGGGACGGCCGTTTGCAGGGTGCGGCGGTGTTGCTTCCGTAAGCAACATCAGCGCATCGGCTCGGCGTGACCGATGACGCGCTTGATCGACGGCGAGCGGGCGCGCAAGGCGCGTTCCATTATGTCGACCTTTTCGTGCACCGCCTGCACGCTCAGGGAGGGGTCGACTCGGCAATGGAAATTGACAATCTCGCCGTCATCGGTTTCGCGCACCCGAACGTCGTGCACGTCGCGGATTGTGCCGCCTTCGGCGGCGATCTCCGCTAGTGTGATGGTCACAGCCTTGACGCGCTCCGGCGGCGCCTCGCGGCCGGATGCGCGGTGCGGCTGCAACGGTTCGATGTGCGTGTCGATTTCCACGTCGGCGCCGAGCTCGCCGGCGATGGCGGCTTCCAGCCCGTCGGCCAGCGCGTGCGCGTCGCTGAGCGACAGCTTGCCGTCGACTTCCAGATCGAGCGAGATCGCCAGCCGCCCCTGGATTTCGTGCACGGTCACGTGATGAACGGCGAGCGCGCGGTTGCGCGCGATCACCATCACCCGGTCCATAACGGTCTCGTTGTCGAGCGCCACTGGATCGGTGATGACAACCGGCTCGGCGCCTGGAATTTGCTTGGCGATGGCGGTGGCGACGGCCTCCTTGATTGCGCTCACGCGGTCGAGTGGCATGGTGCGGCTCACCGCGACGGCGAGATCGATGAAAGTCTTCTCGCCGACCGCACGCGCGCGCACCTGTTCGACGCGCACCACGCCAGGCACTTTGGCAGCGATGCCGGTGATTTTCGCGGCGGCGCCTGCCGGCGCCGTGTCGGTGAGGGCGTCGACTGTGCGGCGCCCGAGCCGCCAGCCGGCGATGCAGACCAACACCGCGACGGCAAGAGCGGCCGCCGAATCCGCCCACCACAGGCCGAGGCGAACGCCGACCAGGCCGACGAGCACCGCCAGTGAGGCCCACAGGTCGGACGAGAAATGCAGCGCGTCGGCCTCCAGCGCGTGGCTCGATGTCTGCTTGGCCGTGCGCGACAGCGCGCGCGAGCGGAAGAAATCGACTACTATCGATACGATGATGACGCCGAAGGCCCAGGCGTTGGCGTCGACCAGATGCCCGTCATGTGTCGTCAGCCGCTTGACCGCTTCCCAGATCACCACGCCCGAGAGCACGAACAGAAGCGCGGTTTCCGCCAGCGCCGAGACGCTTTCGAACTTGCCGTGGCCGTATTGATGCTCCGCGTCGGCGGGCCGTCCGGATATGCGCACGGCGATATAGGTCATGACCGTGGCGCCGAGGTCGATCAGGGAATGGCCCGCTTCCGACAGAATCGCCAGCGAGCCGGTCAAAAAGCCGACGACGGCCTTGGCGACCGTCAGGGCGGCCGAGGCGGCGATCGAGGATAGCGCGACTTGTTCTTTTTCCTGCTGCATGTGTCCTTGCTGTAGCGCACTTGCAGCCTAATTTCGACCACGGCCGGGCCGGCTCTCACGCGCCATTCCGCTTTTTCGTCCAGCGGCGGTTCCGGCGCGGTCGCTATTGGCGCCGTACTGAAGGACTTTCACTTTTTCGAGCGTAACGAGACCGCTCGACATCATGCCGTCAAGGATCGGAAGGAACGCGTCGATCTTTTCCTGAGAATCGATAATTTCCACGATAATCGGCAAGTCCTGCGATAGCCGTAGGATTTCTGATTTATGAATTCGGGTCGAGTGTCCGAACCCGATGTGCCCCGCCATCACTGTGGCGCCGTGAAGATGCATTTCGCGGGCTTTCAAAACGACCGCTTCGTGTAACGGCAAGTGTTCGTGCTTGTCGTCTTTTCCGAAGAAGATGCGAAGCAACATAGCGTCGTGGGGAGTCTGCATGGGTCACCCACTTTCATGTGCGATATTTACATCGGGTCGATCTGCCTGTCGTTAGTAGAGTACCAGCGCGAGAATGATGACCAGCAATGCGCCGATCAATGCAAGGTAGAAGTTTAGGTGTCCGGATTGCAGCGCTTTGAGTTTGTTCGCAGCGCCAAAGACGATACGTGTCGCCGGCGCGAACAGATAGGGGCCGAAAATCGGCGCAACGTCGTGCGAAAACACAAGGCGATGCACGAAGTAATGCGCGCCTTTCGATTCCCTGCGGGTTTCCTCAGTTGGCCGATAGACAAAACTGTAGAATGTGCGCAGCGCGTTCGAGAAGGTGAGCGCGGTGGTCGAGGCTCGCTCGGGGTCCTGCGCGAGACCGCCATACCAGACCGGAACGCGGCGCACGGCGAAGCGCCGACTGGCAAGCACCAGCAGGATCGGGATGAGCGCGAGCAGCGGCATCACGATCACCAGCTTGGTCGGTGAGATGAAGGCGAAGCTGGACGTCAATGGCACCAGCAACAGCCCGTCATGCATCGCGCGCGCGGCCTGCGTTCCAAATTCGCTAGTGACCGCTACCCGCAGTCCTGCAAGCCAGAACGGCATGCCGACAGCGAGCGCCAGCACACCGATGCCCAGCAGGCCGACCGCGTATCCGTATGAGGGCGCGATCCGTGGGAAATTGCGCGCCGAGCGCCCGAGCAATCCGACGCCAAACACTTTTACATAGGTCGCAAAGGCGATTGCGACGGTCAGCGCAAGGCCGGCGCCGGCGAGTGCCATCGCAAGCCGACCGGTCAGCGTGTCGAGCCGGAAGCCCTGAAACACCGTCTCGAACATGTACCATTCGCTGACAAAACCGGCCTGCGGCGGCATGGCGGCAAGACTCATCGCTGCGAACAGCGCCCCCATACCGAACAGCCAGGAGCTGCGCCGCAACAGATCGGTTTGCAGGATGTCGTAGCGGCCGGTCGCGCGGTAGACGCCGTCGGCGGCGAGAAACATCCCGCCCTTGGCGAGCGCGTGGCCAGCCAGGTGCAGAAGCGACACGGCCCAGGCGAGACTCGCGAGCTCCGGCATGTCGTGCCCGCGGAAGATCAACGCGGCGCCCAGCATGGCGACGGCAATTGACGCATTTTCGGCGGACGAGAAGCTCAACAACGTGCGCCAATCTTCCTGTTGGAACGCGTAGAGCGCAGTGAGAATGGCGCTGAACACGGCGACGACAATGACGAAGATGCCCACACCGGCTGCAACGGCGTCATGCGATCCCGGCGGCCATTCGAGCAAGCCGCGGCTCAAACCGAAAAAGGCGGCATTGAGCACGACGCCCGACATCAGCGCGCCGGAGGCGCCGCTGCCTGCGCCATAGGCGTTCGGGAACCATTCGTAGAACGGCAGCAGGCCGAGCTTGGCGCCGAACCCGATCACCAGCAATACGCCGACCGCGGCCAGCGTTGGAACGTCAAGCTGCCGGCGGCGGCGCCGAAGGTTTCGAAGCCGAAGGAGTGCGTGGGCACCGCGAGCAGCAGCACGGCGACCACAAGCGCGACCGCCCCGATTTCCAGCAGGCCAAGCATGAACAGGACCGGCCGGCCTGCTTGCGGCGCGAGCTTCTCGCTGAGAATCATCACGGCACCGCCGAAGCCCATGATCTCCCAGGCGATGAGAAAGCCGGCGCCCTCGCGCACTCCGAACACGCCCAAGGCGCCGATCAGACTCACGGCGGCGCCGAACAGCCAGCCGGCCTTGCCGTGCGGTGACGGCGTTGCGAGCGCGCAAGCGAGCGCGGCCGGCGCCAGTCCGAACCCAAACAGCCACAGCGCCTCGGGGCTGACTTGGAAATGCACGCGCTCGCCGGCGAGCATCGTCGGCAGGACGACCGCGCCGGTGGCATCCGGCAGAGCCAGTAAGGCAGCGATGATGCCGACAGTGCAGCCGAGCGACCAGCAGCCCGCGCGCCAGGAGCAATCCACGCCCAGTAAGCGCCAAGAAGGCGGCGGCGAGCCAGGCGAGCAATGCCACGGTCAGGAGGTCATTCGGCAAGCTGGCCTCCTTTCACCCGTTGCGGGGCGCGCTCGAGAAACATCAGCAACGCCTGAATGATCGCCGCCGGATTAGGCGGGCAGCCGGGCAGGTAGACATCGACTGGCAGCACGCCGTCGAGCCCGTGGCCCCAGGCATAGCCGCCTTCCGCGATGCCGCCTGAAACCGCGCAGGTGCCGACGGCGATAACCCAGCGCGGTTCCGCCATCGCGTCGTAGGTCGCCCGCAGGGGACCGAGCATCGTTTGAGTCACCGGCCCGGTCACCAGCAACAGGTCGGCAAAGCGCGGCGAGGCGGTGAAGAAGATGCCGAGCCGATGCAGGTTGTAGAAGGGATTGTTCAGCGCCTGCAGCTCGGACTCGCAGCCGTTGCAGGAGCCGGCATCGACGTGGCGGACATGCAGGCTGCGGCGGAAGGCGCGCCGCGCTTCCTTTGTCGTCGTGGGCGCGGCGGTGGCATCCTGTTTCCAGACCAGGTCGTCGCGCGCCCGCACGCCGAATGCCCAGTCGGACGACGTTGCAATAGCGCCGGTCGGGCAGGCCTCGGTGCAAAGCTGGCAGACGACGCAACGGCCGTAGTCGACATCCAGCCGCCCGCCCGCGGAGGAAGCGCGCATGGTGATTGCTTTAGTCGGGCAAACGTCTGCGCAGGCCTCGCAATCGTCGCGGCACAATTCCGGCAAGTAGCGCGGCATGCCGAGCAAACCGGCTTGGCCGTCCGTGCCCTCCGCCAAGGGCCAGGGTGCGGTCTGTTTGCCTTGCAGCAGGCCCAACAATGTCCATTGCGGCATCGGCTGCGCTCCTAGCGGTCGCAGCCCGCGACGGTGAGGCCGAAGCTCGCCTCGTTGATCGCGTAATCCATCATGTTGCTGTCATGCACGGTGAACGGAAACACGCGCCAGTTCGAGAACGACGGCGATTTGATCTTGACGCGCGCGAGCTTGCCGTCGCCGCCGACATGCACCGCATAGAACAGCGTGCCGCGCGGCGTCTCCGCCCAGCCCAGCCCTTCGCTATTGGGCGGCGCGTTGCAGTCGGCGCGCAGCGGCCCGTCCGGCAAGAGCGTCGAGCGCGCGCTTGATCAGCGCGATGCTGGCGTCGATTTCCGCCATGCGCACTTGCGCCCGCGCATGGGCATCGCCTTCCTCGCGCACCGCCACTTGCGGCGGCAGCTCGGCATAAGCGGCATATGGATGATCGCGCCGCAGATCGCGGTCGAGCCCGAGGCGCGGTCGACCGGCCCGGTGGCGCCCTGGTCAAAGGCGGTGCGGCGGTCGAGCTGCCGGTAGTGATCAGCCGGTCGAGGTGGCTGTCGGTGTTTTCCAGATGACGCGCATAAGCGGCGAACGCATCGCCGAGCGCTTCGAGTTCGGCGGCGAGCCACGGCTTTGGCGCGAGATCGCGCCGCAGGCCGCCGAGACAAAGCAGGCTGCGCAGGAAGCGGCTGCCGGTCAGCCGCGCGTTGAGCTGCTTGGCGCGTTCCTCCAGCAGCTTGCCTGTGGCCTCGCCGACCTTGAGCGTGGTCGTGTGGCAGAGATGGCCGAAATAATGCAGATGATTGTAGAGCCGCTCCATCTCGGCCAGCAGCGACGCGCAGGAAGCGCGCGCGCGGCGGCACCGCGCAACCGGCCGCCGCTTCCACCGCCTGGCAATAGGCGAGCGCATGGGCCACGCTGCCGACGCCGGAGACGCGCTCGGCCAGCACCACGCCGCGCTCTGGCGCCAGGCCCTCGAAGCGCTTTTCCATGCCGCGATGCTTGAAGAACAGCCGCGGATGGTAATGCAGGATCGCTTCGCCGACGTAGAAGAACAGAAACTCGGCGGATTCAAACACGTCGGCCCGTACCGGGCCGAACGGCAGCAACTGCACGTCGCTCTGATCGCCGGCCAATTCCGGGATTGCCTGTGTGGTCGAATTCGACGCGCAATGGCCGGTCGGCGGGATAGTCCGGATCGAACGGCGGGCAGGGCGGATTGACGCCTTCGTGCAGCACCAGCCGCTCGGGTTGTGGATGATCGACGAAGCGCAGCCCGAAGAGGTCGGTGATTTCTCGTTCGTACCAGCTCAACAAGGGACAGATGTTGGCAAGGCTGGGCACGGCATCGTCCGGCGTCGCAGCACCAGACGGCGAACGGCGTCTTGCCGGGTATGCTCGCGACGTAGCGCAACTCAAGCCGGTGCGGCTCGCGGTACCACGCATAAGCCATCTGCATCCGTCCACCGGAGGCGAGCAAATTAGCGGCCGCCTCTTTCAATTCGGCCGGATGCAGCGCGGTTCTGAGGCAATACGGTCACGGCGTTTGCCCCGCTAAGCTCTGCGCGGCCATCATAAAGTGGTTCCACATATCGCTCGGCCACCACAGGCCGAACACGAGCAGCGGCGCCAAGTGCGAGCCACATCGGCGCCACGCACCAGCGGCTCATCGGCGCAGGCGGCCGACCGGCTTCATCCTCGCCGTCGAAATACATGGCGCGGAAGTGGTTGAGGAAGCCGATGAAGATGACGATCAGCAGCACGACCATAGCGTAGACCGCCCAGTCGTAGCCGCGCTCGAAACCGGCGCGCAGAATGATCAACTCGCTGAGGAACAAGCCGAAGGGGGGCGCACCGGTAATGGCGGCGGCGCCCGCGAGCCAGAGCGCGCCTTGCACCGGGAATTGCCGCCAAACGCTGTGGATGTTGCTGATTTCCTTGGAGCCGAAACTGCGCATGACGTTGCCGGCGCCGAAGAACATCAGCGACTTGTTCAGCGAATGATTGAGCATGTGATAGAAGGCGCCGGCGATGCCGAACGGCCCGCCAAAGCCGAAGCCGAGCGCCACCACGCCCATGTGCTCGACGCTGGAATAGGCCATCAGGCGCTTGATGCCGTTCTGGCGCACGATGAAGAGCGCGCCGACCAGCAGTGAAACTACGCCGAAGGCGACCAGTGTGGTGCGGGCGAGCGTGCCCGGTTTGCGCGGCGTCGGCGACGGTCAGATAGCGCACGATACCCAGCATCGCGCTATTGAGCAGTGCGCCGGACAGCATGGCCGAGATCGGCGCCGGGCTTTCGCTATGGGCGTCCGGCAGCCAGGCATGCATGGGGGCGAGACCGACCTTGGTCCCGTAGCCGACCAGCACCAGCAGGAACGACAAGGTCGCCAGCGCCGGATTCATCTTCGGCGCGGCCAGGCGCAGCGCGTCCCATGTCATGTCGTAGGTCGGGCCAAGCACGAAGCTGCCGCACCAATAGAACAGCACTGTTCCGAGCAGTGCGAGGCTGATGCCGGCGGAGACGAGGATGATGTATTTCCACGCCGCCTCGATACTCTCGGCCGCGCGCTCGAAGCCGACCAGGAAGGTGCTGACCAGCGTGGTCAGTTCGATCGCGATCCAGTAGAGCCCGGCATTGTTCATGACTGCGCTCAGCAGAATGGTGAGCGCAAAGCCGGCAAACAGCGCGTAGAAGCCCCAAAGCCTATCGTCTTCGCCGAGCAGACGCATGTAGCCGATCGAATAGATCGAGGCGAGCAGATAGACGATTGCCGTGCACAGGATCACCCAGGCGCCGGTCAGGTCGAGCACGATATAGCCGCCCCAATAATGATAAGGTCCGCTTGCGCTCAGCACCGTGAGCGGGATGGCGGTCACGAAGACAATCAGGCTGGCCACGAGATTGATGCTTTCCGCAGCGCGCGCAACGCGCGTCAGCAGGCAACCGGCGGCCGCAGCCAGCGGCGCAATCATCATCACTAGGAGCAGAGTGCCTGCCATCGTCAGCCCACCAGCCGCTTGAGGTCGAGGCTCGAAGTGCTGCCGACATGGGCGACAAGATAGCGCACCAGCACGCCGAAGCAGGCGACCGCGATCAGCAGGTCGAACAGGATCACGATCTCGATCAGCAGCGGCATGCCGGGCACCAGGATCTGCGCGCCGAGAAAGATGCCGTTCTCCAGCACAAGCAAGCCAAGAATTTGGCTCAAGGCCTCGTGCCGCACCGCCAGCATCAGGAAGCCGATCAGCTTCATCGACAGCATGACAGTCAGCGCCAGCACGGCGACGGTACCGGCGAGCCCGAGCGATTGGCCGATGCGATAGGCGACGGCCAGCGCGAACACGACGGCCAGCGCGCCGGCGACCAAGTGCCGAGCTCGGCTGCAGGATTTCGTGAATCTCGCGCGTGACATTGAGCCGGGCGATGATGCGCCAGACCAGATAAGGCAGCAGCAGGCCGCGGAACAGCGCGGTGAGAATGGCGACCAGATAGAGCTCGGGATAGTGGCCGTAGAAGCCGACGGTGGCCGACAGCGCCGCGATCACCCAGGATTCCGCGGCAAAGGCATAGAGATAATTGTTGAGCCAGCGCGAGCCGAGCATCACGAAGGCGAGCAGCAGACTGACGATCGCCATCAGGCTGAAGATCGATGCGGCCAGAGGATCGAGATGGGCGATCAGCATGATTACACCAGTTGCGTGCCGATGATGGCGAGGATGGCGAAGACGAACGAGGCCGGCCAGCAGCTCCTGATAGCGGTAAAAGCGCAGACGCGATTGCGCGGTTTCCACCACCACGACGGCGCAAGCGACAATGGGGAACTTTACCGCCATTGACGCAAGCGACCCGGCGACGCCAATCGCGGTGCCCGCATGCGACAAGCCCCACGGCAACAGCAGCACGTTGCAGAAGATGGTGTAGAGGATGAATTGCTTCATCATCGATGCCCATTTGAGCACCGCGAGCAGCGGGCCAGAATATTCGAGGATGCGGGCTTCTTCGATCATGTAGACTTCGATATGCGTGCTGGAATGGATTGGCAGCCGGTCGGTCTCGACGATCAGCAGCGTGAAAAACGCGGCGATCAGAAAGAGATGCGCCGGGACTCCAATAGACTGCCGGATTGCCGACCAGGAGATGATTGACCACGAAAGGCAGCATCGCCTTCGCGAGCAAGGTGATCCCGACAAAGACCAGGATCAGCGTCGGCTCCGCCAGGATCGCCACCATCACCGCGCGGCTCGACCCGATGCCGCCATAGGCGCTGCCGCTGTCGAGGCCGGCGAGCACGATCATGAACGAGCCAAGCGTGAGAATGAGACCGCCGCCGAGAATGTCGCCCATGTCGGACAGCGGCAGCGGAAAATCGGTCAGGACCGGGATCAGGATCGGCACCGTCAGCATTGCGCTGAATGCGACGAAGGGCGCGATCCAATAAATCCAGGAAGCGGTTTCCGGAACGACGATCTGCTTATGGAATAGCTTCCAAAGGTCACGATAGGGCTGGAAAATGCCGGGCCCTTGCGCAAGCTGCACGCGCTCTTCGAACTGGTGGATGACGCCTTGCAGCAATGGTGCCGCAAGCAGCACCGTAAGCACCTGGCCGATCTGCAGGAGGATGTCGCGCCAGATCACGGCCGCCTCCACGTCCATGGAGCGGATACGCCAAGAGCGCGGGCGCGCCCTGGGCAAGCGCGATCATTCGGTCCGGCCGGGATCATTGGGGGCTCAAACACGGCTCCTCTCGTCCGACGTCGGATGAAAGGAGTCATCAGCCCGGAGGGCGGTTTAAGGCGGAACCCCATCGCCTTGCTGGCTCGGCCAGCCTTTGAGAGGATTATTGTGTGAGCCTCGCCCAAGGTCAAGGTGACCATGAGAGTTAGACGGTGAAAAACCTCGCCAGCCCGTTATTCTTTCGGACGTTCGACGTACTTCTGGGTATCAACAATCCCGGCTCGAAACGCGCGCATTGGGATTGCGACGGTGTCGAATGGGTCCGTGACCGATACAGCGTCACGGCCCGGAATCACGGCTTCGTAATTGAGATATTCTCGTTGACACGGCCCGGCAGGCGCGGCTGGTGCCTGGTGGTCGTCAAAGAGCATTGGTGGGCTGGTGCGCGCACCGAGGCTATCAAGAGCGTACACGGATCCCTCCTATTTTGGACGTAAATCTGCTCAGGGTGATGTCCGTTTATGATACTGAGCAGACGTGGCGCCCTGTGGAGTTAGGTGTCTACATGCAAGGGCTTAAGCGGACGTTCGCGCTGGCAACAGCCTGACCGGAAGCGCAAACCGTGTTGGTCAAAATCAGGCTAAAATGGTTCGGCATAGGATTCTGGCGAGCGCATTCAAGTGATTGAAAATAAAGATAGATGGCAAAAAACGCTGTCTCGGCGGTTGT
>CAVXGN010000005.1:0-15492 GCA_963761245.1 uncultured Alphaproteobacteria bacterium
AGCGATCACGCGACATTGATTGCCCAGTGATCACACTTTGAATGGCCATCCTCCTCGCTGCTGCGTATGGAACAGATGCGCTTGGCCGGTTGTTGCGCTCGAGGAGTGTTCATGGACGATCAGTCAAAGCCGCCACTGAAAGCGCGCACCTTAGCTGCACAAGCTTTAGGCGCCGGCGAGCCCACAACGAAGGCGCTCGTTCCGCCGATCCACATGTCGGCGACCTATCTTCGCGATGCCGACAACGGATACAGTTCCGGCTACGTCTATGGCCGCTCCGATAATGTTTCGGTGCAGCAGGTGGAAGCGTTGTTGGCCGCGCTCGAAGGTGCCCCGGAAGCCATGACGTTCGCCTCCGGCATGGCGGCGGCAACGGCGGTGTTCCGCGCGCTCGAGACGCCGACCCATATCGTGGCGTCGCAGGTGATGTATTGGGGCTTCCGGTCTTGGCTGCAAAAAATCGGCCGTTACGGTCACAGCGTCACATTTGTCGAAACCTCGGACCTGCAGAAGGTACGCGAGGCGGTTAGGCCCGGCGAAACCGGACTGATCTGGATCGAGACCCCGAGCAATCCGCTTTGGATGGTCACCGACATCGCGGCGGTTTCGGAGATCGCGCATGACGCCGGCGCATTGTTGTGCGTGGATTCGACTGTCGCCACTCCGGTGTTCACGCATCCAATTGCGCATGGCGCCGATATTATCGTTCATTCCGCAACCAAGTATCTCAACGGCCATTCGGACGTCGTGGCGGGCGCACTGGCGACGGCACAAGTCGGCGAGTTCTGGGAGCGAATTCGAGCGATGCGGGCCGAGACCGGCGCCTTGCTCGGGCCATTCGATGCCTGGCTGCTGATGCGTGGCATGCGCACGCTCGACGTGCGGGTGCGCGAGCAGGCCCGCACGGCGGCGCTGCTCGCCGGCCGGCTCGTCGATCATCCGGCGCTTTCCTGTGTGCTTTATCCCGGGCTAGCCACGCATCCCGGCTACGACGTGGCGGCGCGGCAGATGGCCGGCGGCTTCGGCGGCATGCTCTCGATCCGCCTCAAAGGCGGACAAGCCGCAGCGGTGGCGGCGGCTGCGCGGGTCAAGGTGTGGAGACGGGCAACGTCGCTCGGCGGCGTTGAAAGCCTGATCGAGCATCGCGCTTCGATGGAGGGCGCCGGCACGCCATGCCCGTTCGATTTGTTGCGGCTATCGGTCGGTCTGGAGGATCCAGACGATCTTTTCTTCGATCTGATACGGGCTCTGGAAGCCTAGGCGCGTTCAGATTCCGCTGAACCAATTGAATCCCTCTTTATTGTAATAGGTGTCGGGAAACTCATTGGTCACTTCCATCGCCACAAGCCATTTGGCGTTCTTAAACCCGAGCTTGGTCGCGGTCCGCAGGCGCATCGGAAAGCCGTACGGATCGGTGATCGGCTCCTTGGCGAATTTCGTGGCGAGAATCGTCTGCGGATGCAGTGCGCTCGGCATGTCGATGCTCTCGATGTAGCCGTCGGCGCAGCGAAACGCGATATATTTCGCCGTCAAATCGGCGCCGATCCGTTCCAGGAAGGCACGCAAATTCGGGCCCGACCATTGTCCGATATAGTCCCAGCCCTCGACACAAATGTGCCGGATGATCAGTTCCTGCTCCGGCAGCGCGTAGATGTCCTGCAGGTTCCACGGCTTCTTGTTCTCGATGCGGCCGGCGAGCTCGAGCTTCCAGGTTGCGCCATCGACCGGCTTCACATCCTCGATACCGTAGTGAGCATTAAAACGCGGTGGCTTCACCACCTGCGACTCTGAATAAGTCGGGGCCAGATGATTGGGCCGGAAGATCCAGCTCTGGACCTTGTCGTTCCAGGCCGACACGGCGCGCAACGCGGTTTGCACTTGTCCCTCCGAACCGACATCGCAGCCCGTGAGGAACGTCAACGCGCCTAGACTGACCGCGCCGCGCAGCACCTTGCGGCGGTCGATCTGCTCGATCAGGTGCTTGTTCTCCTTCAGAATTTCCTGCCCGACCCATTGCGTTGGCCGGAAGAGTGAGCGAGAAGGCGTGCGGATGGCCATGGCAAACTCCGGGCTTCTATTCTGCCGGTTCTGATTGCTGTTGCGCGCGCGGCTCGGCATCGACGGTAGCGCCGCCGGTGAACATGGAAACGAGCGTATGCGGAACCAGCAAGGCGAGGGCGACGTGCACGACGACGAACGCCACGATCGCCGACATGCATAGGAAATGCACGAGGCGCGCATTTTGGAAACTGCCGAACAGCGCGAGCAGTTCCGAAAACTGAATGGGCTTCCAGATGGCGAGCCCCGAAATGACGGTCAATATGCCGACGCAGATGACGCCGACATAGAGCAGCTTCTGCACCGTGTTGTAGCGGGTCGGGTCCTCATGCGACAGGCGCAGGTGCAAGGCGTCCTTGATGGTTGCGATCAATTCGCTCCACCGGATCGGAAGCAGCATGCGTCGGAAACGCCCGGTCGCGAGTCCATAGGATATGTAGGCAATGCCGTTGAGGCCGATGATCCACATCCCGAAGAAATGCCATTGCAAGCCGTGCTGCGCCCACTTGCCGATGGTGAGGAATTCCGGGAAATGCAGCCAGCCGAAAATGACCTCGTCGTTGTAGATTTTCCAGCCGCTGCCGATCATGATGAACATGGCCACCGCATTGATCCAATGCATGGTTCGGATCGGGGCGGGATGGAGCTTTTTCGGTTGTGTTGCCATCGGATGAGCGCCGGCCTGCATCGGGAAGCTTGGCAGCGTTAGGCGCCGCAATGCTGCGGGAATAAACGCACCGCAAGCGTATTGTTGCGAGGTCGCTGCGGCAATGGCTTTCAGGTAAACTTCTCGTGGCGGTCTGGTGAATAGGTGTAAAATTTGCGTGCGGACGCGCGAAAGCGCCGGAATTCATGCCATGATCGATTGAGTTTGAGCTGCGCGAGGTGACTTTGATGCATAGGCGGACGGCGATTGTGTTTTCAATCTCGGGGCTGTTGCTGCTCCCCCTGTGGGGTGCGCCGCATGCCCGGCCGTACGATGATTTTCTGGTTCTGGCGCAGCAGCAGGGTGCGCCCGCCGAGGAGGATTCCAAGGCCGCCAAGGAAGACGATTCGCCGGAAGCGATAATGGCACGCCGCTTTCCCCAGAAGGTGAGGGTCGGCGACCTGATCGGATTGCCGGTGCTCGATGGAGACGACGTGACGCTTGGCGATGTGCAGAAGGTCGTGCGCACGCCGGAAGGCAAGATCAAATTGATCGTTTCCTACAGCAAATGGTTCGGCTGGTTCGGCCGGCCGGTCGCGGTGCCGATCGAGGTTGTCGTCATCCTTGGCCGCCAGATCGATTCGCTGGAATGGGAGCCGGAGGATTTTGAAGAGGCGCCGACCTGGACGCCGGGAAAAGACCAGACCATCCCCGACAACGAGATCATCCGGATTGCAATCGGGCGTCGCTAGGGTCGAATCGCATCAAGGATGATGCCGCGCCGCCGTCGGCGCAGGAGCGTCTATAGCGCGGTATATCTTCCATTCGCCCGCTTTCTCGTCGACCAGTTTATAATATCCGCTGCCGGCAAACGGGTCGTGCTCCCACGCGCCGTCTTGCGCGGTGAGCACCGCCACGCTGCATTCATAGCGCTTCGCCAAATCCCGCACGTCGCCGGGGCGTCCCTCGCCGTCAAACAGACGGCGGAATTGGACGTCGATGTTCGTCCACCTGGTCGCGCGGCAACGATGTGTAGGGGCGCGCCAGATCTTGGCCCGCGAAGCACGACCGGCGATCGGAAAATAGCGCCCACGAGATATTCACGGCCCACGGCGTCATGTCTTCCATGAAGCCCGGATTGTTCGCGATGCGCTCGGCCGGCCCGGTGTGGCGGCGGACGGCTTCCCACATCGCCGGCGTCGCGGCAAAGGCGCGTCCCGATTCATCCGGTTCGCCGTGCAGGTAATCGGCCGCGAGCTGGAATGATTTGGGCAGCGCGAGCAAAAGAAGAATGAGCGCTCCGGCCGCTGCGAAGGGCGCCGGCGCGGACAGCCACCGCGACAGGCCGGTCGCCGCAAAGATCGTCAAAACAAACACAGCGGGCAACACGGCCCGCCAGCCCAGGTCGTTGTTGTTCGAGAAGGTGACGATGAAATTTCCGGCAATGAACAGGCTCGTGAACGCCAAGCCGGCGAACGCTCTTGTCGCCAGCAGCTCCGGGCCGGAGATGAATTTCGCGCGCACGCTGTTGACGAGCGAGATCACGCCCGGAATGTAGATGGCCGGAAATTCGATCACCAGCAATGCCAGCCAGTAGCCGGGGATATCCAGTATCCGGCGCAGGCTATCGGGAACGCCGATGTTGAACACTGCGTAGGGCGAGAAGGCGATTGGATTGCCGACGCCACGCCCGGCGGCATTGAGGAACTGATCGTGCAGGAATGGATAGGCGAGCGCTGCCGCAAGGATTGCGGCGGCAATCGCATACGCCACGAAGCGCATCCGCGCGCTCGCCGGCAAATGCGCCAGCAGGATGATCGCCAGAACGAGCGACGCCGCGGCGAACACGATGCCGCCCACCCAAGTCGAACTTTCATATCCGGCAACGGTCGTGAGCGCCAGAACAATGAGCGTCGGTAAAGACGGCCGCTGCGCCAACCGCACGACAAGAAAGCTGGACAGCAGAACACATGAGGTGGAGGCGATATGTTGTGGCGCCCACGTCGTTTGAAACAGCCATCCGGCGAATCCCGAAGGCGGCAGAAAGATCGTGTAGAAGGTTTCGGTTCCGAACACCGCTTCAAGCACGGGGTGCAGCGACGCAGCAAAGGCGAGCGGCACGACCCAGATGCCGGCCGCGCGCCGGCCGCCGATCCAGGTCGCAAAGCCCATCATGAGCGCCAACGAGGAAAAGTCCGTGAACGCCGACGATGCGATATCGGCTTCCCAGCCGCTCACGCCGAATACCAAGGACAGCTCGGCGGCGCCGAAATGCCAGAGATAGTAATAGGCGAGGGGAACGTCGTGCCCGGCCTCGCCGAAAAACGGATTGCCTGGCGGCAGACCCAGTCGGGTCATTTCGTTGACGATCGCTACTTTGGAATGATCGAAGATCGGCCCGGAGAGCACTACCGCGTCGCCTGAGAATTTTGGGAACAAGGCCAGGACGGGGACGGCGGCGAGCAGAGCCGCCAAGCCATAGGCCCAGAGCGGAACCCGGACCTCGCCTTCGCATTCTTCACCGGAAGCGGGCAGTCGAAGACACAGACAGGCGGCCGCCAGGATCACCAGGGAGCCTACCGTAACCGTCCACGGTGTGAATCCGATCAGACGAAAAAGCGGCAAGGCGAGCGCATTGTGAAATGCCCATCCGAGCGCCGGCGCGAGCGGCACCACCAACGGGGTCGGCAGCAGCCGGCGCCCGATGACGAAGCCGGTCAGGCCCCAAAATGCGAGAGCGCCGGCAGCACAGAGGAAAACGTGAATTGCCGAAGGCATCATCGGTCGATGACGGTCATGATTCGTTTGTTGCGCGACGCGTTCGCCTATAGCGATGCGGAAGACGCGCGGCTAATGCAAGCGGCGATACGCCAAACCGCAAAGTATTTTGCCGGCTAACGGCCCGGAATCGCTCACTTTTTATTGAAGCTTAGTTGATCCGGGTGGCTGCTAGTGTTGCCATCTTCCTGCCCGGGACGGATTGCTGATACTGGACAGAATTGAAGGATCGTAATCTTGAGCACCGTCGCCGTAGCGATCATTTGCAAGACGCCGATGAGCGGATCATCGAAGACGCGGCTGTCGCCGCCCTTGCGTGCGGACGAATGCGCGGCGATTTCGGCCTGCTTCATTCGAGACGTCTCGAAGACTATTCAGAGCTTGGCCGAAGAGGGTGGCGTTACCGGTTACGCGGTCTATACGCCGCTCGGGTCGGAGATCGCTCTGCGGCGCTTGTTGCCGAACGACTTTCGGCTCGTGCCGCAAGGCCACGGCAACCTCGGTGATCGCCTGCTCAAAGGCGCCGCCGACCTTATTGGCGCCGGCCACGCGGGCGCGATCCTGGTCAATTCAGACTCGCCGACTTTGCCGAAGACGATTTTACGTCAGGCCGTGGATGCGGTGCGTCGCGGTCGTAACGTCGTCCTGAGCCCTGCCTTTGACGGAGGCTACACGCTGATCGGTCTGTCCGAGCCGCATGCGCATCTGTTTGCGGATATCCCCTGGAGCACCAGCGACGTGTACCGGCTCACGCTGGAACGCGCGCGAGAAATCGGTGTGCCGGTGGTCGACGTGCCCGGCTGGTATGATGTGGACGACGAAGCCTCCTTGCGCATGCTGGAAGATGAATTGGATGGGAAGCGGCCTTCTTTCGCGGACGCAAATATGATTGCAGCCGACGCGCCGGCAACACGGCAATTCATGCATGAGCGGCGCGCCGCCAAGGTGGCGTGATCATGCGATTTTCCGACGGGAGACAAAGTTGTCTCCGTTGTCATTCCATGCCTCAACGAAGAGGCGCCGATCGCGAATGTGGTTCGCGAAGTCCTAACGCAGAACGTCGATGAGGTGATCGTCGTCGACAACGGTTCAACCGATAAGACCGCGGAGCGCGCAGCCGAAGCAGGCGCCCGGGTCGTTCGCGAGCCGAACCGCGGGTATGGCCGGGCATGCGCGGCGGGAGTGAATGCGGTCCGGCCCGACGCGGAGATCGTGTGCTTTCTTGATGGCGACGGCAGCGACGTTCCCGATTTTTTGCCGGCGATCGTTCGGCCGCTTGCCGACGGGCAAGCGGATTTTGTCATGGGCTCGCGGCTGCGCGGCAGCCGTGAGGCGGGAAGCATGACGCCACAGCAGATCGTGGCCGGCTGGCTTGCCGGCGCGCTGCTGCGGCTGACTTATGGCGTGCGCTTCACCGACATGTCACCGTTCCGGGCGCTGTACATCGACCGTTTGCGGTCCCTCAATATGACCGAGACGACTTACGGCTGGAACCTTGAGATGCAGATGCGTGCGGCCGCTTTGCGATGGCGCATCGTGGAAATCCCGGTGGACCATCGGTGCCGGCGCGGCGGGGTTTCGAAAGTGTCGGGTAATCTGATTGCGGGTCTGCATGCCGGATGGAAGATCGTGACGACGTTCCTGCGGCTCGCTATGACACAGCGGACGGCATGATCGTTCGAACGCTAGACTGATTGCACGGGAGACGGTGAAGCATGCGGGTCTTGCTCACGGGCGGCGCCGGATTCATCGGCCAGCATGTATTGCGTGAACTTCTGGCGCGCGGGCACGAGGTGCGGATTCTCGATTCGCTGCGGCCCGACGTGCACGCCGCCGATAGCGTAAGATCGTTTGAAGGCGCGGAGCTTCAAATCGCGGATGTGCGCGATGCAGACGCTGTCGATCGGGCGCTGATAGGCGTTGACGCGGTCGTTCATCTCGCGGCGAAGGTCGGACTCGGTGTCGACGTTTACGATCTGCCGGACTACGCCGGGTCGAATGATTGCGGAACGGCTGTGCTGTTGGCGGGCATGGCGCGCGCCGGGGTTTTGCGGTTGACCTTGGCAAGCTCGATGGTCGTCTATGGCGAAGGCTTTGCGTATTGCTCCGAGCACGGCGCCGTGACGCCCGCTCCGCGGGCCGAAGCGGCGTTGGCCGCCGGCCGGTTTGAGCCGCCGTGCCCGATTTGCGGCCGTCCACTCACGCCTGCGCTCGTTGACGAGACGACGCCGTTCGACCCTCGCAATGCCTATGCGAGCAGCAAAGTCGCGCAGGAATTCTATGCCGCCAACTGGTCGCGCATGACCGGCGGCTCGGTTGCGGCCCTGCGCTACCACAATGTGTACGGTCCGGGCATGCCGCGAAATACGCCCTATGCCGGGGTGGCGGCGATCTTCACCTCCGCATTGCGCCGCGGGGAGGCGCCGACGGTGTTCGAGGACGGCCGTCAGCAGCGGGATTTCGTTCACGTCCGTGATGTCGCCGCCGCGACGGTGACCGCCTGCGAGAAACACATCGACGGCGTCAGAGCATTCAATGTCGGATCGGGGACGCCACGTACGGTCGGCGACATGGCGGTCGCGCTGGCCGATGCGCTGAAAGGGCCCCGGCCGGTGGTGACGGGGCAATATCGGCTGGGCGACGTTCGCCACATCACGGCCGATTCATCGCGGCTGCGCGCCGAGCTGGACTGGCTGCCCAAGGTCGATTTCAGGGATGGCATGGCTGAACTGGCCAATCTCTGAACCGTTCACCGTTGGCCGCTGGCGAAGCGTTTTCAGCCTTGGTGAAGGCGCGCGGATTCCAGATTGCCGCCTTCGAGCGGCCAGCCGGCGCGCCAGCGCCGCCAGATCAGGTGAAGCCCAAAAACCAACAAGCCGGCGGCCGCGATCGGCCTGACCCAGCCGCCCATCAGGAAAAGCGGCAAGGCGAGCGCAATGGTAAGCGCGGGCGCATAGGCCAGCGTCCACTTCTGGCTGCCGCGCGCGCGCTGGAACCACGGGTAAATCAACGAGAATACCGCGAGGATGATGAAGAACAGCGACCAATGCCGGGTCAGAAACAAGGTCAGGTCGTTGCTGGTGGCGAGCGAGCGGGACAGATTGACCTCCGCCACTGGTCCCAGCACCACGCCGAGGATCATCGGCGTCAACGGAAAGCCCAGCCGCACCATCACGTAACCGACCACGCCGAAAATCAACAGCGTCCACAGATCAAACCCGACATTGTTGAGTGAAAAGACGCCAATGGCGCAGTAGGCGAGGATCACTGCGGCCAGGACGTAAAGCGGCACCCGCATGATCAGCACGAACAGTCGCAGGCAAAACGACTGGCATGCCACCATGATGAAGTGCGCCAGGAAGAAGGCGACGATGATGCTGTAGGCGAGGCGCGGCTGAGTGCTGATGAATGTGGGGCTCGGCGCGATATCGTGAATGAGTAGCGCGCCCAGCATCACCGCGGTGACGGCGTCGCCGGGGATGCCGAGCGCCATCATGGTAATGAGCGCGCCGCCGGCGGTGGCGTTGTTGGCCGATTCGGACGCGACGATGCCGTCGGCGATGCCGGTGCCGAACAGCTCGGGATGTTTGGAGGCCTTCTTGGCCTGATCGTAGGCGAGAATGTTCGAGATCGAAGAGCCGGCGGCCGGCAGCACGCCGACAAAAACGCCGATCAGAGAGGAGCGCAGCCAGATCCCCCAGCGTTCGGCGATGGCCTTGATCGCTTTCAGGTGCTCGATCTTGACGCCGGCCGCGCCGCGCTCGGCAAGTGCTTCGGTGGCCGTGCCGGGATCGCGCACATCCGACATCAATTGACTGAAGGCGAACAGCCCGACCAGAACGGGGAGAAAGGAGAAGCCTTGCTCGAGCGCGTCGATGCCGAAGGTGAATCGGGCCACGCCATTGACCTGGTCCTCGCCGAAACCGGCGACCAGAATCCCGAACACGCCCGAGATCAGGCCTTTGAGCAAATCCTCGTCGGACAGGCTGGCGGCGATAGTCAGCGCAAACGCAACCAGCGAGAAAAAATCCCAGGGTCCGAATTCAAGCCCGATGCGGGCGAGTTGCGGTGCCAACATGGACAGCAGAATGGCGCTGAGCAATCCGCCGAAGAAGGATGACCACACGCCGATCCCCAGCGCCAAGCCGGGCTTGCCGGCGCGCGCCATGGTGAAGCCGTCGAATGTGGTGGCGACCGACGATGGCGTGCCCGGAATGCCGGTGAGGATGGCCGACATCAGGCCGCCCGAAAGCCCGCCGACAAAGACGCCCAGCATGGTCGCCAAGCCTTGCTCCGGCGGCATGCCGAAGGTGAAAGGCAGCGTCAGTACGATCGCCATCGCAATCGTGAATCCGGGAATGGCGCCGGCAATCAAGCCGGCGATAACGCCGACCGTCATCAAAATCAGGGTTTTGAACGCAAAGACCGCCGCAAACGCCTCGATTAAATGGTCCCAAACCGGCATTGCGCGCTTCGCCCGTTTACAGGTGCAGCAGGCTGCTCTCGGGCAAGATGACCCCGATGGCATAGGTGAAGATCAGCCACATGGCGCCGACCGAAGCGATCGCGATCGTCGCGTGACGCAATTGCGCGCGGGCGGTCCGCTCGCCGACGACGGCCTGCACGGCCCACACAAACAGGATGCCGCCGATGAGTATACCGAAATAAGGCAGGGTCACGAGGAAGAGAAAGAACAGCCCGTAGCAGGCCATGGGATTCCGGTAGTAGGCAACCCATTCGAGAAAGGTTCTTCTCGTTTTGCCGGACGGTCCTTTGTAAAGCGATCGGATGAGATAAATGGCGCAAAGCGCAAAGAACACGACCAGGACAAACCGCGGCCACACGCTGGAGGCCATGGTCGCATAGGGTGTGCGCCGCCATTGGAAGGTATCCCAGAACAGGACACCGCCCATGATCAGCAATGCCGTCGCGACCATCGTATCGAGACTAAGACGGCGCACGCCCGGTTCCTCCCGCCGGTCGGCAAGCGGCGCGCGCAGCCCAGAGTTCCTGCGCCACGCCGCTCGCGCGACCCGTGCTCGCGCTATTTCTTCTTCATTCCGATCGAGATCGCGAGCTTCTCGTACTGGGCGTACGACTTCTTGAAGAAGTCGGTGTACGCTTGCGGACCCTTGTAGACGACGGAAGTGCCTTTCGCCTCGAGTGCGCCTTCAACGGCTTTGCTTTCGGCGGCCTTCTTGATCACGCCTTCCCAGTAGCTGATCACTTCGGACTTGGTGCCTTTGGGCGCCACGATGCCGCGCGTGAGCCCATAGACGACGTCGACCCCTTGCTCCTTGAGCGTCGGCAGATCGGGCGCCAAAGGATCGCGTTTTTCACCCGCGATGCCGAGCCCCTTCAGCGAGCCTTCCTTCATGTATTGCTTGGCCGTCAGGATGTTCATCTCGCCAATGTCGATGTTCTTGGCGAGCAGGGCAGTCAGGCGCTCACGCGTGCCCTCATACGGCACGTATTTGAATTTGATGTCGGACGCATCCTCGATCAGCAGAAACACGAACTGACTGGTCGACCCGAGCGTGACGCCGGCGGTGACTGTGCCGGGCGCCTTCTTGGCCGCCGCGACGAGTTCCTTCATGTTGCCGAACGATGTGCCGGTATTGGCGCCGATGACCGACGGCGTGTAGGAAACGCTGGCGATCGGATCGAACGCGTCCCACGTGAAGTTCACGCGCCCGGCCAGGTAGCTGATGATTGCGCTGTCATGGATCGCGAACAGCGTGCAGCCATCCGGCGCTGAGGCCTTGGCATCTTTCGCGCCCTTGTTGCCGCCCTGGCCGCCGACGTTGACGACCTGCAAGCGCGGCTTGGCGCCTTCCTTGTTGGCTTCTTCGACCAGCAGCCGGAAGATGATGTCGGTGTCGCCGCCCGCGCCCCACGGCACGATCAGCTTGGCCGTGCTGCACGGCATGTCCACGGCGAGAGCGGGCGCAATCGCCACTGTCGTCAGAGCGGAAAATGCGGTCGCAATCGTATAAAGCCGTTTTTTGTGGTTCATTGATCTACCTCCACTTTATGCAAGTGAAGGCAGCGTAACCCGCTGGTTCGCCCCTTGGCCAGCGTAAATTCTAGGGCAAACGACGCGCGAATCGTCACCGGTGCGCCTCTTTGCCCCGCAACTTCAGCCGCGATACTGTGGCGGCGCCACACGGAATGACGGTTTGAGCACGCGCGCGTGACCACTTCTCCTTCAGTTCGCATCGGCGCCGATATTGGCGGCACCTTCACCGACGTCGCCCTCGAAATCGGCGACCGGCGATTCACGGCGAAAACGCTTACTACCTCGCGCACGCCCGAAGAGGGCGTGCTGTCGGCCTTGCGCTCCGTCATGGCTGAGGCAGGCGTTAAGCCTGCCGAAGTGCGCTTGATCATCCATGGCACGACGCTCGCCACCAATGCGTTGATCGAACGCAAGGGCGCCAAGACCGCGCTGCTCACCACGGAAGGCTTTCGCGACGTCATCGAGATCCGCCACGAGAATCGCTTCGAGCAATACGACGTCAACATCGATCTGCCGCCGCCTCTGGTTCCCCGCCGGCTGCGCCTGCCGATCCGCGAGCGCATCGATGCGCAGGGCGAGGCGCTGGTGCCCTTGGATGACGCAAGCGTCGATGCCGCGATCGACAAACTTGCCGCCCAGCAGGTCGAAGCGGTTGCGGTCGGGCTGCTGCACAGCTTCACCAATCCGGATCACGAGCGCCGGGTGGGCGAGGCGATTGCGCGCCGGTTGCCTGACGTTGCGGTGACATTGTCCTCCGATGTCTCGCCGGAGATGCGCGAATACGAGCGCTTCTCCACCGCCTGCGCCAATGCGTATCTGCAGCCACTGATCGGCCGCTATCTCGGCAAGCTCGAAAGCGAGCTGACGCGCGCAGGCTTTCATTGCCCCATGCTGCTGATGACATCGGGCGGCGGCATCACAGCAGTTGAGACCGCCATTCGGTTTCCCGTCCGCCTCGTCGAATCCGGGCCGGCGGGCGGCGCGATTTTTGCTGCCTGCATCGCGCGCCAGCACGGACTCGACGACGTCGTATCGTTCGACATGGGCGGCACCACCGCCAAGATCTGCCTCATCGATCAAGCGCAGCCGCAGACCGCGCGCGCTTTCGAGGTCGCGCGCATCTACCGCTTCCTCAAGGGCAGCGGATTGCCGCTGCGCATTCCGGTGATCGAGATGGTCGAAATCGGCGCCGGCGGCGGCTCGATCGCCCGCGTCGATGCGCTTGGGCGCATCGTCGTCGGTCCCGACAGCGCCGGTTCGGAGCCCGGACCGGTGTGCTATGGCCGCGGCGGCCTCGAGCCGACGGTGACCGATGCCGATGTGGTGCTCGGCCGCATCGATCCGGCGACATTCTCCGGCGGCAAGATGGCGCTCGACGTCGCCGGCGCCAAGCGCGCGGCTGCCGAGCGTATCGCGTCGCCGCTGAAGCTGTCGGCCGAGCATGCGGCGCTCGGTATCAGCGAGATCGTCGACGAGAACATGGCGAGCGCGGCGCGCGTGCACGCCATCGAGAGCGGCAAGGACCTGCGCGCGCGCACCATGATCGCATTCGGCGGCGCCGCGCCGCTGCATGCCGCGCGCGTGGCCGAGAAGTTGGGCATCGGCCGCGTGCTGGTGCCGGCCAATGCCGGCGTCGGCTCGGCGGTCGGGCTGTTGCGCGCGCCGGTCGCCTACGAGGTCGTGCGCGGCCGCCTGATCCGTCTCTCCGGCTTCGATGCCGCGGCGGTCAACCGCCTGCTCGCCGAGATGCGCGCCGAGGCGGAAGCCATCGTGCGGCGCGGCGCGCCGGATGGCGCGCTCGCCGAGCAGCGTTCGGCGTTCATGCGCTATCGCGGGCAAGGCCATGAGATCGCCGTGCAGCTTCCGGTGCGCGATTTCACGGCCACCGATCGAGCGATGATCAAAGAGCTGTTCGAAGAGGCCTACCGCCGGCTCTACAGCCGCCCGATCCCCGGCGTCGAGATCGAGATTCTGAGCTGGGTCGTCTCGGTGAGCGCGCCCGCGGAAGGCGAACTGGCGAAGGCGGTTCCGACGTCGCCGAGTGAGCCAAAGCCGCACTCGCGCCGGCCGGTCTTCGATCCGGATAGCGGTGAGTTCCAGGACGTGCCTATTTATTGGCGGCCCGATCTCGTCCCCGGCGCGCGCATCAAAGGGCCGGCCGTGATTGCCGAGGACGAGACTTCAACCGTCGTCAGCCCGCTGTTCGACGCAACGATCGACCAGTTCGGCTATATTGCGCTCACCCGCCGCGAGGCTTGAATTATGGTCGCACGTCCCAACGCCGCGCTCGCCCAGATCCACACCCAGATCATGTGGAACCGGCTGATCGCTGTGGTCGAGGAGCAGGCACAGACCATGTTGCGCACGGCCTTCAGCACCTCGGTGCGCGAGGCCGGCGACTTGTCCGCCGGCGTGTTCGACCGCCACGGCCGCATGCTGGCGCAAGCGGTCACCGGCACTCCGGGCCATGTCAACTCGATGGCCAATGCGGTGAAGCATTTCCTCGCCGTCTATCCGCTCGCGACCATGAAACCGGGCGATCACTACATCACCAACGATCCGTGGCTCACCTCCGGCCATCTGCACGACATCACGGTGGTGTCGCCGACCTTTTATCGCGGCCAGCCGGTCGCGCTGTTCGCCAACACCATCCATGTCGTCGACATCGGCGGGCTGGGCATGGGACCGGACGGACGGCAGGTGTTCGAGGAGGGGCTGTCGATTCCGATCATGCCGCTCGCCCGTGAGGGCGCGATGAACGAGGACTTGCTCAATGTTGTGCGCGCCAATGTGCGCGAACCGCTGCAGGTCGAGGGCGACATCTACGCTTGCGCCGCGTGCAACGACGAGGGCAGCCGCCGGCTGATCGACATGATGGACGAGTTCGAGATCGCCAATCTCGACCGGCTCGGCGACACAATTATCGAAGCCTCGCGCGAAGCGACGCTCGCGCGCATCCGCGCATTGCCGAAAGGTACCTATCGCAACAGTCTGACCATGGACGGCTATGACAAGGCACTGGTGCTCAATGCCGCCTTGACCATCTCCGATGACGGCATCCATGTCGATTTCGACGGCACGACGGCAGCGTCGAGCCACGGCATCAATGTCGTCTATAATTATTGCCTCGCCTACACCGCCTTCGGCGTCAAATGCCTGGTGGCGCCCGAGGTGCCGAACAATGCCGGCTCGCTGGCGCCGATCACGGTCGACGCCCCGGAAGGCTGCGTGCTCAACGCCAAGCGGCCGTGGCCGGTTGCGGCGCGCCACACCGTCGGTCACATGCTGCCCGATGTGGTGTTCGGCTGTCTGCATCAGGTAATCCCGGGCGGCGTGCCGGCCGAGGGCGCTTCGTCGCTGTGGAACCCGCAGATTTTCGGCGGCGGCTCGCTGGTCGATGAAGTCGAAGAGGGCACCGACGCCAACGCGCTGGCGGCCTTCAGCACCGTCATCTTCCACTGCGGCGGTGCCGGCGCGCGGCCGGGCAAGGATGGGCTGAGCGCGACCGCCTTTCCATCCGGCGTGCGCACGATTCCGATCGAAGCGACCGAGAGCGTCGCACCGGTGGTGTTCTATCGCCGCGAGTTTCGCGAGAGTTCCGGCGGCGCGGGCAAGCAGCGCGGCGGGCTCGGTCAGGTGATCGAATTGGGCGGCGCCGGCGCCGCGCCGATTGCGCTTCTGTGCAATTTCGAGCGCGTGCACAATCCCGCGCGCGGACGAGACGGCGGCGGACCGGGCGGAGCAGGCACCGTGACCTTACGTTCGGGGCGTCCCATCCGACCGAAAGGACGGCAGACCGTGCCGCCGCGCGATGCCATCCGACTCGGACTGCCGGGCGGTGGCGGCTTCGGCGATCCGCTTACGCGCGATCCGCAGCGCGTGCGCGACGACGTGCTCGACGGCTTTATCAGCGTAGAGGAAGCGCGCCACAACTACGGGGTGGTTATCGACGAGCAAGGCGGGCTCGACCGCGCTGCGACCGAGCGCCTCA
>CAVXGN010000006.1:0-11151 GCA_963761245.1 uncultured Alphaproteobacteria bacterium
ACCAGCTCCTTTCCAAGCTATTCTCTCACATCGCTTGGTCCAAAAAAGCCAGGTCAGGTCAATACACGAAGGCAGCCGACCAAAAGCGGCTCGCATTGTCAGCAATGGAAAAGGCCAAATAGCGAACATCAACTGTCAAACTTTCGGCCCAGTTTGACAATTCGACCGAAAAATATTGGAAAATCAAAGTCTGATTTTAAGGGTGGTGGGCCCGGCAGGACTCGAACCTGCAACCAGACCGTTATGAGCGGTCGGCTCTAACCTGTCCTTCGCGATTGATCTTTGGCCGCCCTGCCCTGTTTCGCGACTTCTACCGCCAAAACTGTCGAAACCCAACACGGCGCCAACGGATCAGCGTCTCTGGCTTGATATCAGAGTCCCAAAATACCGCGGTCCCAACGATACAACCCGGCAATATCAGCCGATCGATATTGCTGAGAGTCGACTTGTTCGGTGACCTGCGCCGCAGGATATTGAGCTGGTGGCGAAGTACCAAGTTCTCTACTTGCAGCGTGGCGCACGACCGAAACCGCCCGATGAGTGCATCGCAGATCTGTCTGCAAAGATTGCACATCGGGCAAAGCATCACCCGGGTCGCAGTTCCTCGCTAGTCATTTTGAGTTTGCGGCAGGGACAAGGGGCGATGACTGTTGCGCATTTCCCGTGATAAATAAGACGGTCACAGAACTGTCATCCTTCCGGTATGCCCCGCGGCCGTTGCCGGTAGCCCGCGATCGGAGCCGTTTTGAGCGTCACCGCACCCGTTGCCCCGACCGGCTCGCCGGAAGTGGCCGCCGACAAGAGCCAGGAACGGCGGGCGCTTGGCGTCGCCTGTGGGGCGCACGTCCTGCACGACGGCTATACCGATCTGGTCTGGATCGCCTTGCCGATCTGGCAGGCCGAGTTCGGCCTGAGCTACGCAGTCGTCGGGCTGCTGCGCATGATCTACAGCGGCACACTGGCCAGCCTGCAGATTCCGGCTTCCCTGGTCGCGCAGCGGATAGGCGGCGGCGTCGTTCTGGCGCTCGGCACCGCGCTGAGCGGCCTCTGCTATTGCATCGCCGGCATCAGCGGTGGGTTTTCCTGGCTTATCTTCGCACTGTTTCTGGGCGGGCTCGGGGCGGCGACCCAGCACCCGATCGCTTCGGCGCTGGTCACCCGCACTTTCACCGGCGAGCGCGCGCTCAAGGCCTTCGCCACCTACAATTTCGCGGGTGACGTCGGCAAGGTTCTGCTGCCCGCCACCGCCACCGCCATGATCCTGATCATGCCGTGGCGGCCGGCCTATGGCTTGCTTGGCATGCTTGGCTTGGCTGCGGCGGTCGCCATCTTCATGTTGACCCCGCGTCTGACGCCGGAGACGCCCGCCGCCGCGCTAGTGCCCGCGCAGACGGCGAGCGCGCAGACGGAGAACGCGCGCATGCGTTTCGGCTTTCGTATTCTGGTTGCCTTCGGTATCGCCGACAGCGTGGTGCGCGGCGCGTTCTTTGTTTGCCTGCCGTTTCTGCTGATCGGCAAGGGCGCCGCCGTCACCACGGCCGGATTTGCACTGACGTTGGTATTCATTGGTGGGGCCGCCGGTAAGCTCGCCTGCGGCTGGGTCGCCAATTGGATCGGCACGGTGGCAACCATCGTCGTGGCCCAGGCTCTCACGGCGGCCGGCATGATTGCAGTGCTGCTGCTGCCGCTCGAGTTTGCGATCGCGCTGCTGCCGGTGCTTGGCATTGTGCTCAACGGCGTGACGACCGTGATCTATGGCTCCGTGCCAATCTATGCGGCGCCCGAACGACGCACCCATGCCCTAAGCGTGTTCTACACCATCACCATCGGAATGGCCGCGGTGGCGCCGCCGGTCGCCGGGCTCATCAGCGACCAGATCGGCATCGCCAGCACGGTGGCCATCGTGGCGGTGCTGACCGCCGCCACCATCCCGCTCGGCTTTTTCCTCAAGGACGCGCCTTCAGAGTCACCTGCCGTTTAGCGCGTGATCCCGAAAAGTGGATACCGGTTTTCCGGAAAGAGTTCGCGCGCCGGCCTAAAGCGGTAGCCGCCGTTGCGGTCATGGTGATATCCTGAACGGATCCAGCAGCCGCCAAATGGTGACACTTGCCGCAAACGCTTGCCGAGAAGATCATCGCCCGCGCAGCGGGGCGTGAAAGCGTCCACCCTGGCGAGATCGTCACCTGCCGCGTCGATCTCGCCATGATGCACGATTCCGGCGGGCCGCGCCGGATCCAGCCAATCCTGGAAAAACTAGGCGCCAAGGTCTGGGATCCGGACAAGGTCGTCATCATCAGCGACCACTACGTACCGGCGGTTGACGCCGACAGCGCCGCCATCCTCGACCTGACGCGTAAATGGGTCGCGGCCAACGGCATCGCGCATTTCTACGACATGCAGGGCATCTGCCACGTGGTGCTGCCGGAACGCGGGCACCTCCGGCCGGGCATGTTCGCGGTCGGCGGCGATTCCCATTCCACCACCGGCGGCGCCTTCGGCTGTTTCATGTTCGGCGTCGGCGCGACCGAGATGGCGGGCATCGTGGTGACCGGTGAAACCTGGATCAAGGTGCCGGAAACGATCCGCATCGATTGGTCGGGCAAGCTCTCGGCCGGCGTTTGCGCCAAGGACGTGATGCTGGCGCTATGCGCCAAGCTCGGCATGGACGGCGGCGACTATCAGGTGGTGCAATATACCGGCTCAGCGATCGCCGCCATGCCGATGGCGGAGCGTATGACCATGTGCAACATGACGGCCGAGCTCGGCGCGCAGACCGGGCTCATCGCAGCCGACGACACGACCGCCGCGCATATTGCCGCCGCCGGCGGTGAAGCGGTCGATCCGCGCCAATGGCAGGGCGACGATGATGCCGCATTATCGCGATACGCATCGCTTCGATGCCGCAGCGCTGGCGCCGCAGGTGGCGCTACCGCACTCGCCGGCCAATGCGGGGCCGGTCGCGGATCACCAAGGCGAGCGCATCGACGTTGCCTATATCGGCGCCTGCACGGGCGCAAAGCTCGTCGATCTGAAAATGGCCGCCACGGTGCTGAAAGGACGCAAGGTTGCGGACCGCGTTCGGCTGCTGGTGGCGCCGGCCTCGCGCCGCGAAACGGCCACGGCCGCCGCCGACGGAACGCTCGCCACATTGCTCGATGCCGGCGCCATCATGCTGCCGAGCGGCTGCGGCGCCTGCGCCGGTTTCGGCACCGGCAGGCTGGCCGAGGGCGAGGTCTGCATCGCCACCACCGCGCGCAATTTCAAGGGACGCATGGGCGCAAGAAGCGCGCAGGTGTTCCTGGCCTCGCCTTACACGGCCGCCGCCGCCGCGGTGGCGGGCAAGATTACCGACCCGAGGGAGTTCCTGCAGTGAGCGCGCCGATCCAAAACAGCGGACGTGCCTGGGTATTCGGCGACGATATCGATACCGATCAGTTGGCGCCCGGCATCTACATGAAGCGGCCGATCGAGGAGACGGCACTCCATTGCCTGGAGGTCGCCGATCCGCAATTCGCCGGCAGCGTCCGGCAGGGCGATATCGTCGTCGGCGGGCGTAATTTCGGCATGGGCTCGTCGCGCGAGCAGGCGCCGCAAGCCCTGCGCCAATTGGGGGTGGGCGCGGTGTTGGCGCCCTCGTTCGGCGGCATCTTCTATCGCAATGCACTCAATCTCGGCCTGCTGGCACTGGTCTGTCCGGAAGCGCGAAAAATCGCCGCCGGCGACCAGCTTGCGCTCGAACCGGAGTCCGGCAAGGTCCATAATCTCAGCCGCAACGAAACCTATGCCTGCGAGCCGATCCCCGCGCATCTCACGGAGATGGTGCGGGCGGGGGGCCTGGTAGCCTATCTTGAACGCAGGCGCGCAAGTCAAAGCGAAAAAGGGAGGCCGGAATGAGCAAGGCGAGCGAGCTAGGGGCACTGATCAAACGCGGCGGCATGACCATCGCCCCGGGCGCCTATGACTGCATCACGGCGACGCTGATCGCCCATGCCGGCTTCGATTGTGTCTACATGACCGGCGCCGGCACGGCGGCGGCGCACGGCTATCCGGACTACGGCCTGCTGACCATGAGCGAAATGGTGACCAATGCCGGCAAGATCGCGGCGACCGTCGATCTGCCTGTCATCGCCGACGCCGATACCGGCTACGGCAACGAGTTGAACGTGGTGCGGACCGTGCACGAATACGCGCGCCACGGCGTCGCCGCCATTCACATCGAGGATCAGGTGTTCCCGAAGAAGTGCGGCCATCTCGACAACAAGGAAGTCATCCCGGCCGACGACTACATCGCGAAGATCCGCGCCGCAGCCGACGCGCGCGGCAATTCCGATTTCATCATTATCGCCCGCACCGATTCCCGCGCCGTCATCGGCTTCGACGAGGCGATCAAGCGCGCCAATGCCGCGCTCGCCGCCGGCGCCGACGTTGCCTTCGTGGAAGCGCCGCAGACCCTGGAGGAAGTGGCCGCGGTGCCGAAGCTGGTCAAGGGACCGTGCCTGCTCAACGTCGTGCGCCGGGGCAAGACGCCAGTCGTCGAGCTGAAAGACGCCGAGGCCATGGGCTACAAGATCGCCATCCTGCCGACGCTTCTTTTTCGCGGCGTCATCGGCTGCTGCGAAGAGCTGCTGGCGGAGGTCAAGAAAGGTAACTTCCCGGCACCGCCCAAGGACCTGTCGCCGCACGAGGCCTTCGCGCGTTTCGGCGCTGCGGAATGGGATGCGATGCGCGAGCGCTATCGCGAGAGCGCTTCCCCAAAGGCCAAGGTCGCCAAGGCGGGATAGTACCCGATCGCTTTACCGCGACCGCAGCCTGGGATCGAGCACGTCGCGCACGGCGTCGCCGAACAGGTTGAAGCCGAACACGGCCAGACTGATGGCGACGCCGGGGAAGATCGCCATCCACGGCGCGCTCAGGGCGTATTCCTCCGCGCCACCCTGCAGCATCAGGCCCCAGGCCGGCGTCGGTTCCTGCACGCCGAGACCGAGATAAGAGAGCGATGCCTCCAGCAGGATCGCCTGGCCGACGAAGGCGGTGATCATGATCAAGAATGGCGCCATGACGTTCGGCACCATGTGGCGCAGGATAATGCGCGCATGGCTGAAGCCGTTGGCGCGGGCGGCATCGATATAGGGGACCTCGCGAATCGCCAGCGCGCTCGAGCGCACCACCCGGGCGCAGCGCGGAATGAAGGGAATTGTGATGGCAATGATCACGTTCTGCGCGCCGGTGCCGAAGATCGAGACCACGGCGAGTGCCATGATGATCAGCGGAAACGCCATGAACACGTCCATGACGCGTTGGAAGATGAGGTCGATGCGTCCGCCGAAATAGGCGCTACCGACACCAAGGACCAAGCCGGTGGTGGCGCCGATGATGGCTGAACTGAAGCCGACGAACAGTGCTGTGCGGGCCCCATAGATGATGCGGGCGAGCAGATCCCTGCCGAAATTATCGGTGCCGAGCCAATGCTCCCAGCTCGGCGGCTGGGTCATGGACGCGAACGAATTGGACACCGGATCATAGGGCGTGAGAAAATTCGCGAACACGGCCATCAGAATCATCAGGATGACGATGATGGCGCCCGCCGCGCCCAGCGGCTTGCGGCGCATCAGCTGAAGAAGCACCCGTCCGAGTGGCTTCTTGTCGCTCAATTCCTCGAATTGCGCGTCGACGACCATTTCTGAGGTCACGGCCATGGTGCAGATCTCTTATTTGTAGCGAATACGGGGATCGAGCCAGGCGTAGAACACGTCAATCACGAAATTGGTGAACACGAACACGCCCACGACAACCATGACCAGTGCCTGCGTCATGGTGTAGTCGTAATTGGTCACCAACTCGACGAACAGTTTGCCGAGACCGTTTAGGTTGAACACTTGCTCGGTAACGACAAGACCACCCATTAGAAAAGCAAACTCGATCCCGATGACGGTGACCACGGGCAGCATGGCGTTCTTGAGCGAATGGCGCCGGATGATGAGCTGTTCGACCAGACCCTTGGCGCGCGCGGTGCGGATGTAGTCCTCGCGCAGCACTTCAAGCATGGCCGAGCGCGTCATGCGGGTGGCGACAGCCGAATAGCGATAGCCGGTGGCCACCGCCGGCCAGATCAGCAGGGCAAAGTTGTTGGAGATGTTGGCCCAGCTGTTCCAGTGGGATTTGTACTGGATCGGCGGCATCCAGGGAATTCCGGTCCACCATTGGGTGGTGAAGAGAATGCCGAAAATGATGAGGATGCCGAACCAGAATGAGGGCATGGCTATCCCTGCGATACTGAAGGTTCGAACGGCATAGTCGATCCAGGTGTCCTGCTTGATGGCGGCGATCGTGCCCAGCGGAATGGCGAAGATGGTCGCGGTGACGGTCGCAAGGATGGCAATCATCAGCGACAGCTCGAAGCGCAGACTGATTTCCTCGACGATGGGACGGCCGGTCCACATCGAATTGCCGAAATTGAAGGTGACAAGGCCCCAGAGGTAGTTTCCCAATTGCACGATGACCGGCTTA
The DNA here is from genome assembly GCA_963761245.1 of uncultured Alphaproteobacteria bacterium. Classification (GTDB taxonomy): domain Bacteria; phylum Pseudomonadota; class Alphaproteobacteria; order Rhizobiales; family Xanthobacteraceae; genus Pseudolabrys. The sequence goes on from CAVXGN010000006.1 coordinate 6,508, forward strand.
TCGATGCCGATCTCGTGCTGGCAGATTTTCAGCGCGGCCTCGTCGAAATAGCCGCCGCTGCCCGCCAAGCGCAGTTCGCAGATGTCGCCGGGGATGAGGCGCATCAGGAAAAAGACCAGGATCGCCGCTCCAAAAAGCGTCGGTATGGTCAGCAATAGACGCTTGATGATGTATTGCGACATTCAAGTCCACCTGCCGGAATTCCGCCCGCGGCAACAGCGCCGCGGGCGGATTGGTTCAGGTGACCGTCCGGCCTTACATCTGCGTCTGGTCGATCCAGACGTTGTCGAGCTGCTGGTTCAAGTAGTGGCTCGGCGTGATGTACCAGCCCTTGACGTAGGACCGGTGCGGGATGATGCGATACCACCACAGGGTGATGAACGCGTTCGCCTGCGTGTCGAGCGCCCGCTTCTCGAACTTGCGCATGATGGCACGCTGTTCTTTCTCGTCGGCGGACTTGTTCATCGCTTCGAACATCTTGTCCAGTTCACGGTCCTTGTAGTTGCCGTAATTGTTGCCGGACACGTCGTCGGAGATGAACTTGGATACGTCGAGCAGCGGATTGACGACCGCCTGACAATTGAAGTCGAGCGAAACGTCGAAATCCTTCTTCTTGCGCAGCGTCGCATAGAAAGGACCGGTCGGCTGCACGCGCTGGTCGACCTGCAGTCCAACCTGTTTCCACTGGTCGATGAGCCAGGTGCCGACGATCTTATACGGCTGGTCCACGCCACGATTGTTCAGCGTGAACTTGAGGTGCTCCTGTCCGGCTTCCTTGAGGAGCTTCTTGGCTTCCGCCCGCGACTTATTGATGTCGGGCCAGTAGCCGGCGATCGTCTGCAGCTCTTCTTTGGTTGCCGCCAGCGGATGACCGGGGAAGGCCACGCCGCCCACCGCCTTCACGATGGCGATGTTCGACAGATACTTGGAGCCGCCCCAGCGGTCGATGGCAAGCGTCAAAGCACGCCGCACGCGGACATCGTCGAAGGGCTTTTTCTGATGGTTCGGCGTAACGATCAGCACGCAGTTCCAATTGCTCTCCTGGACCGTGATCTTCTTGCCCAGCGCCCGGACCAGGTCGTCGCGGCTCTTCGGCGGGAAACCGCGGAACTCGATTGCGGCGCGGTTACCCTGGATGGCCTGCACGCGCAGCGATTGCTTCTTGGCAAAGATCGCCTCGAAGCCATCGAGATAGGGCTTGCCCGCTGATGTAGTAGTTCGGATTGCGCTTGCCCTTGATAAAGGCGCCGGCCTCGCGTCCGTCCCAAAGAAACGGTCCGGAACCCATGACGTTCTTCTCATACCAATGCATGTCCTTGTCGAGGATCGCCTTGGAATAGATGAAGTTGAACGGGTTCGCGACCGACGGCATGAAGGCGCCGGACGGATACTTGAGCTTGAACACGGACGGTGTTGTCGTCGGGGGCGCTGACGCTGTCGACCATCACGAAGAACGCCTTGCGGGCGCTGGCCACGCCTTTCGGCGGGAAGATGATCTTGTTGAAGGTCGCGACCACGTCCTTCGCCGTCAGGTCCGATCCGTCGCTGAACTTCACGCCCTTACGGATGTGGAACGTGTAGGTCTTGCCACCGTCGGTCGCCTCCGGAAGTTCGGTGCAGAGGTCGCAAGCAAACTTGCCGTTGTACGGCACCGTCGGATCGACCCGAACCAATAGGCTGTAGAACGGTGCGATCGGGTGGATGAGCGCGAAGGTGGTTTCGCGGTGGCCGTCGAAGCTCGGCGGCTCGGCCGGCACGACGTATTTCAGGATGCCGCCCTTTGTCGGCGTTTCGGCTGCCACCGAAGGCGCGGTGTAGGCGATGGTGACAGCAGCGGCCGCCGCCAGCACCAAAGCTGATCTGATCAGTCGAGCAAATTGCATTGTCGTTCCTCCCATATCTTATTTTGTGTCGTCCCTTGGATCGATCTGGGGACCTTCTGGCGGGTCCCCTAGATGCTTCACTCTTCTTGCGGAGCGTTTAAACGACGGAGCAAGCTACCCAGTGCCCCGGTCGCAATTCTCTGAATTCCGGAATCTCCTTCGAACAGTTGTCTACCGCAAGCCGGCAACGCGGATGGAACACGCATCCGCCAGGCGGATTGATCGGGCTGGGCACCTCACCCTTGACGATTTGGTGGGCGCGCTTTCTTTCCACCTCCGGGTCCGGCACCGGTACCGCCGCAAGCAGGGCTTGAGTATAAGGATGCAATGGGTTGTCGTACAACTCGTCACAATCGGCCAGTTCGACGATTTTGCCAAGGTACATCACTGCCACGCGGTGGCATAAATGGCGCACAACGCTGAGATCATGGGCAATAAACAAGTAGGTCAGATCGAATTCGTCACGCAAATCCTCCAAAAGATTGATGATTTGCGCCTGAATCGACACATCCAAGGCTGAAATCGCCTCGTCGCAGATGATGAACTCGGGACGTACCGATATGGCGCGCGCGATGCCGACCCGCTGTCGCTGACCGCCGCTCATCTCGTGCGGATAGCGGTCGGCGAAACGGGGATCGAGGCCGCAAAGCTTTAGCAGCTCTTTGACGCGGGCGTCACGGGCCGCTTTGTCCGGCTCGGTCTTATGCACCTGCATCGGCTCGGCGATGATCTCGCCGATCTTCATGCGCGGGTTGAGCGACGAATAGGGGTCCTGGAAGATCACTTAAATCTTCCGTCGCAGCGCCATCATCGATTTTCGGTCGAGGTCGATCAGATTCGTGCCGTTGAACAGGATCTCGCCGGCGCTCGCGTGCTCCAGTTGCAAGATGCAGCGGCCGGTCGTGGTCTTGCCGCAACCCAATTCGCCCACCAGTCCCAAAGTCTCGCCCTTGCGAATGGTGAAGCTGACCCCGTCGATAGCCTTCACATGGGCCACCAACCGTGACAACAGGGCACCCTCGGTCACCGGAAAGTACATTTTCAAGTTGCGCACCTCGACCAGGTCCGATGCCTGGGCAATGCGCCGTTCTGATTCGCGCCGCTGGTCGTGGCCGCTGCGTTCCACTTCGGCGGCCGTGCGCGCGGCCTTTGCGGCCACATCTGGGGTCACACCTGTTGTGTGTGCCGTGGTCATGAAGCCTTCCTCAAGGACTCGGTCACCTTTTGTGTCTGCCAGCAGGCCGCAATATGACCCTCAGCGCCGACCGTCTCCAGGTCGGGCGCTTTCGCGCAGCGCTCGATGGCAAAGTTGCAGCGCGGGCGAAACGAACAGCTGTCGTCCAAGCGCGTGAGATCAGGTGGCTGGCCTTTAACAGGGTCCAGCTTTCCCCTGCGCGGCTGGTCCATCCGCGGCACCGACTTGAGCAGCGCGAGCGTGTAGGGATGACGGGGATTATGGTAGATTTCGTCTGCGCTTCCACTCTCGATGATCTTGCCGGCATACATTACATTCACGCGGTCGGCGTATCGCGCGACAATTCCCAGATTGTGAGTGATGACGATCAAGGCGACCCCTAGCCGCCGCGTCAGATCCTTCATCAATTCGAGAATCTGTGCCTGGATGGTGACGTCGAGCGCAGTGGTCGGCTCGTCGGCGATGATGAGCTTGGGTTCGCAGCACAGCGCCATGGCGATCATCACGCGCTGGCGCATGCCGCCGCTGAGGTGATGCGGGTATTGCTTGAGCCTGCGGGCGGCATCGGAGATGCCGACCATGCCCAGCAGTTCGATCGCACGCGCGTTCGCCTGCTCGTGGCTCATGTTGAGATGCTGTTGCAAGGTTTCGGTGAGTTGCCGTCCAATCGTCAGCACCGGATTGAGCGAGGTCATCGGTTCTTGGAAAACCATGGCGATGTCCTTGCCGCGCACGTCACGGATTTCTTCGTCGCTGAGCGTGAGCAGGTCGCGGCCCTCGAAGCGGACGCTGCCGCCGACGATACGGCCGGGCGGATCGGGAATGAGGCGCAGGATCGACAGGGCGCCGACGGACTTCCCGCAGCCCGAACTCGCCGACGATGGCAACCGTTTCGCCTTCGTTCACGTCATAGGAAATACCGTCGACCGCCCTGACCACGCCATCACCGATAAAGAACTGCGTTTGCAAATTCATGATTTCAAGCAGCTTTGCCAATGTCCCTCCAAGCGTTCGTCTTGAAAATGATTGCGGTCGTCCGCTTCGCGCATGTCTTGCAAAACTGCCACCAAGACCGACCCGCTCCAATCAACGGGCAAAGCTAGTTTTGCACAAAAAAACCCTTGCTGTTCAACCCTATTCCTGTCGCAAACCCAATACAATTGACGAGAATGCGAGCGCCCGCCCGCGCAGCTCATAGTTTTGGGCGAATTCCGGGCCGGTTTCGAGAGCGCCTTGTGCGAGGAAGAGGCATAGTCGACGCCGCTGCGTGGCATAAAGCCGCTGGTACGAAGAGAGACTAGGCGTACGGCAGGCCGACGCACGCTCCGGCACGCTGCAGAAACAATGCAGTAGAGCGATCGAAGGCCTGCTAACAAGAGAGGCCGCCGCGTGGGGCCCCCTTATAAGTTTGCGACGAATGCCCAGGCAGCAAGCACTGCACGCACTTCCTTGATCGCTGGTGAACCCGTCTCCATTGACGTGCCGCGCCGGGGTCGTAACAGGCGATACCCGCAAACGTGACAATCCGGCTCAATCAGATCCGATTGAGCGTCAACCGATGGCTTC
>CAVXGN010000007.1:0-78454 GCA_963761245.1 uncultured Alphaproteobacteria bacterium
CCTAGTGATCGCTGATGATGCTGTGGACGGCTCCTGCACCGGCACGTGAGTGCCATGAAAGTGGGTGCTGTTAAGGCCCCCACGTTTCAGAGGAGCCAAGCATGCAAGCGATTACGACAATCGGTCTCGATATCGCCAAGTCGGTATTTCAGGTCCACGGCGTTGATGCCGCTGGCCAAGTGATCATCCGCCGTCAGTTGAAGCGGCGCTACGTGTTGGCCTTCTTTCATAAGTTGCCGCCATGCCTGGTCGGTATCGAGGCGTGTGCCTCTTCGCATCATTGGTCGCGCGAGATCAAGGCACTTGGCCACACAGTGCGATTGATGCCACCGGTCTACGTGAAGCCTTACGTCAAGCGGCAGAAGAACGATGCGACTGACGCGGAGGCGATCTGCGAGGCTGTCACGAGGGCCAACATGCGGTTTGTGCCAACCAAGACGCCTGAGCAGCAGAGCTGCCTGATGCTCCATCGCACGCGCCATCTGTTCATCCGTCAGCAGACCGCTGTGATTAACTCGATCCGAGCTCAGCTTGCCGAACTCGGGATCGTCGCGCCGGTCGGACGCAAAGGTGTCGAGGAGCTGCTTAACGTTGTTGCCGATCCGGCCGATAAGCGAGTGCCTGACATTGCACGCGCATGTCTTGCTGCTCTCGGAGCTCAACTGCGGAAGCTCAAGGAGCAGATTCTGGCGTTCGACCGGATGATTATGGCCTGGCACCGATCCAATGAGGCGAGCAAGCGCCTTCGCTACATTCCCGGGGTCGGCCCGATGCTGGCCACGGCCTTGGTTGCCAGCGTTGCCGATCCGAAGGCCTTCCGATCAGGGCGCAACTTCTCAGCCTGGATCGGACTGGTGCCGAAGCAGCACTCAAGCGGGGGCAAGGACAGACTCGGCGGTATCAGCAAGCAAGGGGACCGCTCTCTGCGCGGCCTGTTTGTGGCCGGCGCGCTGTCCGTGATCCGCTATGCCAAGATCTATGGCACCAAGCATCGGCCCTGGCTCACGGCATTGCTAGCTCGAAAACCGACCAAGGTCGCAGCCATCGCGCTGGCCAACAAGCTCGCCCGGATGGCCTGGGCCATGATGGCCAGAGGCGAGCGCTACAAGACCCCGCTCGCGCTAGCGGCGTAAACGAGATCGCGTCGGACAGCCGGCGTGATGTGAAGGTTGGGAGGGCGAACAGCACGTAATGCAGAGCCGGTCGATCCGGCGATCAGGACAACCCACATGTGCCAGCGCATTGTCGAATGCGTGCTTTTGATCGGGACCTGATCCGCGGAGGGCATTATGGCCAGCGGCCTTGTGTGCCGCGCTTAAAGGCCGAACACATGGCTGCACCGACCAAGGCTGCAAACGTAAAGAAAGCTCTTGCCAACTCGGAGCCGTCCACACATGGCACAAAGCGGACATACCAACCGCGCCAGCAAATGTCCGCTATTTGGGGGTAAAGCGGACATGGCACACAGCGTGTTTTATGAGTACACGCCCTAGCACTACTTTGGCAGATTCAATGATACTGCTTTACCGCATCGATCCATCTTCGGCAGTGCGGGCATCGCTGAGCGAGCGGTCCGATGATGAGGTTGACGATGGCGTGGCGCACGGCCGGCAGACTTGGTTGAGGCGGCGGCCCGTTGATTCTTTTTTTTCCGCCTCGCTTCGGTGAGGCGGCGATGCTGGAGGAAGGCGTATGCGATCATTGTCATGAGTGCGTGACGATGAAGACCATGCCATGATCTTCCCTCGAAGTGGTCGAGGCCGAGTTCTTCTTTCAGCTGCTGATGGGCCTGCTCGCAGATCCATCGCGCTTTGATCGTGGCAGCCAAGCTGCGCAGATCCGTCTGCGGGGGCAGATTGGCGAGATAGTACTTCTTCTCGCCTGACGTCCGGTGTTCGCCGATAAGCCACGCGTCGTCGCCCGGCATGTGCTGCTGACCCATGTCCCTGATCCGCTGCGGAGGCCCGTCAGCGGTCCGCACACGGATGGCGGCAAAGCGCGCCTTCAGCCGCCCCTTCGTCCCGTTTCTCCAACTCACAGTGTGCCACTTGGCATTAGCCAGCATGTCTTCGGCCGCCACTGACAGAACATCTGGGATATGTCGCTGACGGGGACGACCACGAACGGCTTTCGGCCAGATGAGCTTGACCCCGATAGGGTAGACTTTGAGGTGGCGCGGGATGCCAACGGCCCAGGTAAGGCTGCGAGCCGTGAGCCCCTGGCGGAACGGCGCGCTCGGCCCATAGCCGGCATCCGCCAGCACACAACCGAAGCGCACACCGGCCGCCATCATGCGATCGATCTCAGCGAGCGCAATCTCCGGCTTCGTCCGCGCCGCGCGATATTCAACCGGGACACCCGCGCACTCCAGCCGCGCCGGATCGCTTGTCCAGGTATCGGGAAGAAACAGGCGCAGAGCCACCATCACCGGCACTTCGCTTCGCGCAAGCGTCAGCGACACCAGCGTCTGGCAATTGGCAGTCTTGCCAAGGGCCGAAGCGTATTGTGGAGCCACACCAACCGAGTGCATGCCTTTCTTCGGCATCGCCGTGTCGTCGATGACCAGCACGGCATCGCTACCGCCGACAAGCCTGTCCGCTTGAATGAGCAGCTCTGTTTCCAGCGGTGCCGCATCCCAGACGCCAGCAGCAACAAAATGGTGCAGTTGGTCATAGTCGCCAGGCGCGAACCGTTCCGCCATCGGCTGAACGCTCTTGCGATCGCCAGGACCAATCAGACCCGCCACATAAAGCGGGCACATCTGTCGTCGCGCCTTGTGACCCAACCGTTCCAGGAACGGCTTGAGCCAATAGCCAAGCTCATCTTTCCAATCCGAAGTCGTGTCCACCATGGCCGGCCCTCCAAAAACCGACCACCGATGAATCATTGAAAAACTGATTTGGGAATCCCTGACCGCCTATCGCCCCTCAAAATCTGCCAAAGTAGTGCTAGTCCGCCTTCCCATATCCCCCCGCCGTCGGCGTCTGGATGATGACCGCTTCGCCGGCGTCGATCACGGTCTCGTCGCAGCCTTGCAGCCGCTCCATGCGGCCGTCCTTGCGGCGCACCCAGTTCTCGCCGACCTGGCCGGGCTCGCCGCCGGCCAAGCCGAAGGGCGGCACGCGGCGGTGGCCGGACAAAATTGTGCAGTCCATCTTCTCGAGGAATCGGATGGTGCGGCGGATGCCGTCGCCGGCGTGCCATTGGCCCTTGCCGCCGGAGCCTTTGCGGATGTGGAAATCCTCCAGCACCGCCGGGTAGCGGAATTCCAGCACCTCCGGATCGGTCAACCGCGTATTGGTCATATGCGTGTGCACGGCGTCGGTGCCGTTGAAGCCGGGGCCGGCCGGCGAGCCGGAGCAGATGGTCTCGTAATACTGATACTTGGCGTTGCCGAAATTGAGATTGTTCATGGTGCCTTGCGCGGCGGCGAGCGCGCCGAGCGCGCCGAACAGGCAGTTGGTCACGGCTTGCGAGGTCTCGACATTGCCGGCCACCACGGCGGCGGGATATTCCGGCGACAGCATCGAGCGCTTGGGGATCACGATATTGATCGGCCGCAGGCAGCCGGCATTCATCGGGATATCGTCGTCGACCATCACGCGGAACACGTAAAGCACGGCGGCGCGCGTCACCGGCTCGGGCGCGTTGAAATTGGTCGGCTGCTGCGGTGAGGTGCCGGTGAAATCGACGGTCGCCTCGCGCTTGTTCTTGTCGACCGTGATCTTCACCTTGATCACGGTGCCCTGGTCCATCTCGTAGGCGAATTCGGCGTCGTGCACGCGGTCGATCACCCGCCGCACGCTTTCGGCGGCGTTGTCCTGCACGTGCTGCATATAGGCTTTCACCACCGGCAGGGTGAATTGCGCCACCATCTTGCGCAGTTCCGCGACGCCCTTCTCGTTGGCGGCGATCTGCGCCTTGATGTCGTTGATATTCTGCACCGGATTACGCGCCGGATATTTGGCGCCGGTCAGCGCCGCCATCAGTTCCTTCTCGCGAAAGCGGCCGCGTTCGACCAGCTTGAAATTGTCGAACAGCACGCCTTCCTGCTCGATATTGGTGGCATTGGGCGACATCGAGCCGGGTGAGACGCCGCCGACATCGGCGTGATGGCCGCGCGAGGCGACCCAGAACAGAATGCTCTTCTTCTTGCCGTCGAACACCGGCGTGCAGATGGTGATGTCGGGCAAATGCGTGCCGCCGTTATAGGGCGCGTTGATGCAATAGACGTCGCCCGGCGCGATGCGGCCGGCGTTCTCGCGGATGACGGTCTTCACCGTATTGTCCATCGAGCCGAGGTGCACCGGGATGTGCGGCGCGTTGGCGACCAGCGTGCCGTCGGCGGCAAACACCGCGCAGGAAAAGTCGAGCCGCTCCTTGATGTTGACCGAATAGGCGGTGTTCTGCAGCGAGACGCCCATCTGCTCGGCGATCGACATGAAGAGATTATTGAACACTTCCAGCATCACCGGGTCGGCATGGGTGCCGATGGCGAATTTGCGCTTGAGCTTCTTGGCGCGGCTGAGCAGCAGATGGTTCTTGCGCGTCAGCTCGGCCTGCCAGCCGGGCTCGATCACCACGGTCTGATGCGGTTCGATGATGATGGCGGCGCCTTTGATCTTGACGCCCGCTTTAAGCTGGTCGCGGGTATAGACATTGGCCTGGTGCCATTCGCCGCCGGAGAAAAAGCGCGTACGCCGCGCCGGCTTCGGCGGCTTGCCGCGCGTGAGCTTGCCGGCGCGCTCGCGGAACGTGGCGCCGCCGCCGACCGCTTCGACCGACACCGCCTCCACCACCATGTTGCTTGCTGCGGTCGACGAAGCCGAAGCGCGCTTTGTGCGCGCGCTCGAAGGCGCGTGTCATGGCCGCCAGCGAGCCGGCGGGCACCACCAGCGCCGTATCGGTTCCCGCGTAACGAATATGCGCGCGCACGATGACCTTGATTTTGGCAGCCGGCACGCCCTGGCCGGCGACCTCCTTGTGCGCGATGCGGCCGAGCCGTTTGGCGGTGCGCGCGATCGCCTTGTGCGCCTTCGGCCCCAAGGGCAACTCGATCGCCTGCTCGCGCGTGGCGCGGATATCGGCGAGCCCCATGCCATAGGCCGACAGCAGCGAGGAGAACGGGTGGATCAGCACGCGCGTCATGCCGAGCGCGTCGGCGACCAGGCAGGCGTGCTGGCCGCCGGCGCCGCCAAAGCAGTTGAGCGCGTAGCGGGTCACGTCATAGCCGCGCTGGATGGAAATCTTCTTGATCGCGTTGGCCATGTTCTCGACTGCGATCTTGATGAAGCCGTCGGCGATTTGTTCCGCCGACATCTCGCGGCCGGCCGGCGACATGCTGATCTTCTGCGCGAGGTTGTTGAAGTCGTGCCGCACGGCGGCGGCGTCGAGCGGCTGGTCCTGAGCGGGTCCGAAAATCTTCGGGAAGAAATCGGGCAGCAATTTGCCGACCATGACATTGGCGTCGGTCACCGCCAGCGGGCCGCCACGCCGATAGCAGGCCGGCCCCGGATTGGCGCCGGCACTATCGGGGCCGACGCGGAAACGGGCGCCGTCGAAATGCAGGATCGAGCCGCCGCCGGCCGCCACCGTGTGGATCAGCATCATCGGCGCGCGCATGCGCACACCGGCGACTTCGGTCTCGAAGGCGCGCTCGTAGTCGCCGTCGTAATGCGAGACGTCGGTCGAGGTGCCGCCCATGTCGAAGCCGATCAGCCCGTCGAAGCCGGCCTCTCGGCCGGTTTGCGCCATGCCGACCACGCCGCCGGCGGGGCCCGACAGAATCGCGTCCTTGCCCTGGAACAGTTCGGCCGCCGTCAGCCCGCCCGACGACATCATGAACATCAGGCGCGCTTGCGACTTCTTCACATCGAGATCGCGATCGACCTGCGCCACGTAGCGCCGCAGGATCGGCGAGAGATAGGCATCCACCACCGTGGTGTCGCCGCGGCCGACCAGCTTGATCAGCGGCGAGACCTCGTGGCTGACCGACACCTGGGCGAAGCCGAGCGCGCGCGCCAGCGCCGCCACCTGCTTTTCGTGTTCCGGAAAGCGGTAGGCGTGCATGAACACGATCGCCACCGCGTCGATGCCGTCGGCCTTGGCCGCTTCCAGGTCGCGGCGCGCTTGCGCCAAATCGGGCGCGCGCTCGACGGTGCCGTCGGCGCGCACCCGCTCGTCGACCTCGGCGACGCGCTCATAGAGCATGTCGGGCTTGACGATCTCGCGCGCGAAAATCTTCGGCCGCGCCTGGTAGCCGATCTTGAGCGCGTCGCGAAAGCCCTTGGTGATCATGAGCAGCGTGCGGTCGCCCTTGCGCTCGAGCAGCGCATTGGTGGCGACCGTCGTGCCCATCTTGACCGCGCCGACTTTGCCGGCCGGGATCGGCTCGCCCGCCTTCAGGCCCAACAGATCGCGGATGCCCTGCACGGCGGCGTCGCTATAGGCTTCCGGGTTCTCCGACAGCAGCTTGTGCGCGACCAGGCTGCCGTCCGGCCGCCGCCCCACCACGTCGGTGAAGGTGCCGCCGCGGTCGATCCAGAAGTCCCAAGCGCGGTCGGCCATCGCCTTACCACAGCCCCTTAGCCGGCCGCCGTTGAGGTTGAGCGCGACGCCGGTGATGTAGCTTGCGCGCTCCGAGCACAGAAATGCAACGGCGCGCCAGGGTGTGACCGATCTTGCCATTGCCGGCAAGTCACGACCGTGGCGCGTCAAGAACGAGCGGTCGATGCAAGCTTGTTGCCTATACCCGATGCCGCGTGGCGTGGGCTTGCGCCCAAGGATTATTGAGGGTTGTGCCGGTGGGCCGATTGGGGCATCGTGTAAAAAAACAATAAATTACTCTGGGAGGGGACAATGGGAAAACTGGGTTCGTTTTACGCCACCATTGCGTCCGCAGCCGCGCTCGTCATCGCGACCGCGATCGCAACGCCTACGCCTACATACGCGCAGAAGATTATCTGGCAGCACAATATCTTCGGTCCGCCGCGCGCCGTCACCGCGGGGATGGAGGCCGTGCGGGACTTTTATAAGAAGGCATCCAACGGCAACTTCGAGATCAAGATCAGCTATGGCGCAGCCCTCGGGCCGACAAAGCAGATTCCGGAAGCGATCAAGTCCGGCGGCTTATGAAGGCGGCCAGATGTGCGCCGGCTACTATCCCAACAAGTTCCCGCTGCTGTCGGTGATGGAACTGCCGTTCCTGACCCCGGCGAAGACCGTGGACCACGCCAAGGTCTACAACGCGGTCATCCATCATCCGCTTATCGTTAAGGAGATGGCCGAGCGCTGGGGCATCAAGTACATCGGGCCGGTCTTCCTGCCGCCCTACGAGTTCATGGGCAACAAGCGCATCAGATCGGTCGCCGACATGAAGGGCGTGAAGATGCGCATCTCCGGTCTCAACGCCAAGGCGTTGCAGGTGTTCGGCGCGGTTCCCACCAACGTGACGGCGCCCGAGGGCTATACCGCACTTGAACGCGGCACCATCGACAGCTTTGGGTTTCCGTATTCCTACACCTTCGGCGCCTACAAGCTTTACGAGGTTTCGAAATACGTGACCGAAGGCATGGCCATGAGCGGCTTCATGTGCTTCCAGGGCGTGAGCCTGAAGGCCTGGGACAAGCTGCCGGCCGATCTCAAGGCCAAGCTGCCGGATGCCCTCAAAGCCGCGGATGCGGCCTTGATCGCGGCCTACAAGAAGGCCGATGAGAAATGGATCCCGATCTTCAAGAAGAGGCTCACGGTCGATGAGTTCCCGGCCGCGGAGCGCGCCAAGCTCGCCGCCGGCGCCAACAAGATCTGGGAAGACTGGGCCAAGGATCACGGCAAGGACGGGCGGACAATGCTCGACTTCGTCAAGGCCGAAAGCGCCAAGTACAAGTGATCTGACCTCGCGCATGACTCCGAGCGCGTGATTCCGAAAAGCCTGCCCCGGATTTGATCCGGGGCGGGAACCGGTTTTCGGAAAAGATCATGCGCAAGCAAGAAAGTTAGCAGACCTTGTACGAACTCGCGATCCTCACGGTCGTCGTCGCCGTCTTCATGGTGGTGACAGCGGCCGCTATTCGCTTCGTCGGTCCGGCCCTGCGGATGATCGAGTACTTGCTGTTGTGCGGCTCGATTCTGGTAATCCTATTCATCGCCTTCTTCGTCGGCGCCGAAGTCTTCATGCGTTATGTTTTCAATGCGCCCATTCAAGGCCACCTCGAACTTTCGGAATTGATGTTGCCGATCATCGTATTCCTGGCGCTGTCCTATACGCAGGCAACGCATGGCAATATCGGCATGGACCTGGTGTTGGACGCGCTGCCGCCGAGGGTGCGGCACTACGCCACCATGGCCGCATTGCTGATCAGCATCTTCATCTGCTCTGTGCTGGCCTATTTCAGCGCCAAGAATGCCTTGCAGCTCTGGCGCTACGATGACGTCACCATGACGCCGCCCTACGTCAGGACCTGGCCGTCGTCGGCGGCGATCCCGCTCGGATATATCCTGGTCTCGATGCGCATCTTTATGCAGCTCCTGCACATGATCGATCACGAACGCTTTCCGCCGCACGAGCCGGTGAATGCCGAACTGCATCAATACGACCTGCATGAGTACGAGTAGCAAATCAGCGGCACCGTCACGCCTTCCTCACACATGAGCGGAAGTCTCCATGGACCCCGTCACACTCGGTCTCCTCTCGCTGGCAGCGCTGACGGTGTTTCTGGTATCGGGCGTGCGGATCGCGTTCGCCACCGCCCTGTGCGGCTTCTTCGGCCTGTGGATGCTGCGCGGCTACGATCCGGCGGCGACGTTGGCCTCGACATCGATCTTCGGCCATCTCGTCAACTACAATCTGCTGGTGCTGCCGCTGTTCATCATGATGGGTTACTTCGCCTATCACGCCGGCATCACGCGAGATCTTTATTGGACCGCGCGGCAATGGTTCGGGCATTTGCCGGGCGGTCTGGCCATCGCCACCATCATCGGCTCGGCCGGATTTGCCGCCGCCTGCGGCGCCTCCACGGCCGCTGCCGCGGTGATGGGGCGCGTGGCGCTGCCGGAACTGAAGAAATACGGCTACGACGACAAGGTCTCCACCGGCTGCGTGGCGGCCGGCGGCACCATGGCGACCATGATTCCGCCCTCGGTGCTGATGGTGGTCTACGGCTTCATTTCCGAGCAATCGATCGGCGCGCTGCTTTTGGCCGGCATTCTGCCGGGACTGCTGCAGGCGACCACCTACAGCATCATGTTGTACCTGCGCTTCAAGATTAATCCCAAGCTCGGTCCGCCGATCGAGCGCGTTGCCTGGGGTCCGACGCGTGCGTTCGCTCAAGGGCGTGTGGGGCATGATCATCCTGATCATGCTGGTCATGGGCACCATTTACACGGGCGTTGCTACTCCGACCGAGGCCGCCGGCATCGGCGCCCTCGGCGCCCTCGGGCTGGCGCTCCTACGCGTCAACCGCAGGACGTTCTGGAACGCCATGATCGAGACCGCGCGCACCTCATCGCTGATCTTCGTCATCATCGCCGGCGTGCTGATCTTCGTGCACTTCCTCGGCTTCACCGGCATGCCGGGCGCCGTCGCCTCGACCATCACCAATCTGCCGGTGCCGCCGATGGTGATCCTGATCGGCATCCTGGCGCTCTATCTGGTGCTCGGCATGTTCCTCGACGGCATCGGCATGGTGCTGCTGACGGTGCCGATCATTCTGCCGACCATCGAGCATCTCGGCATCGACCCGATCGTGTTCGGCGTCTTGGTGGTGCGCATGGTCGAGATCGGCCTGATCACGCCGCCGGTCGGTCTCAACGTCTACGTGCTCAAGGGCGTGGCGCCGAGTGTTTCCATGAGCGACATGTTCCGCGGCTGCGGCTGGTTCGTCTGCACCGATATCGTCAACCTCGCCATCCTGCTGATGTTCCCGCAGATCATCCTGCTGATCCCGCAGACGATGATTAAATAGGGGCGTGCGTTAAGGGCAGCGGTCTACCTCAGGCCGCACCGGCGAGAGGCTGCGCGAAAATCCGATCCGCCATCACCTGGCAGCGCTGCATCAGCCGCGGCTGGTGCGGCCCGTAATCGGCGATCGCCGTGTGCAGGGTGCCGATATTGTCCCACATCATCAGGTCGCCTTCGCTCCAGCGATGCTCGTACTGATATTGCGGTTTGAGCTGGTGGGCGAACAGGAACGACAGCAACTCGTCGCTCTCCGCTTCCGGCATGCCCTCGATGCGCATGGTGTAGCCGGGATTGGCGTAGAGTACCTTGCGGCCGGTGATGGGGTGGGTGAGGAACACCGGATGCGAGACCGGCGGCTTCTGGCGCCGCTGCGCTTCGGTGAGGGCAGGGCGCTTGCTGCCTTTCTCGCGCCGCATCATCTCCCAGAACTTGTTGAAGTCGTGCACGGCGGTGGCGTTCGCCAGCCGGTCCTTCAGCTCTTGCGGCAGGCCGTCGTAGGCCGCGTGCATGCTGGCAAAACGGGTGGCGCCGAGCGCGCGGCCGCTCTCGTCGCGCGGCACCTTGATGGCATAGAGCACGTTGGCGAGTGCAATCACCGCGCTATAGGACATGTCGGTGTGCCAATCCTGGCCGGCATCGGCAAGGCCGATCGGTTTGCCGTTCTCCACGATGTTGGACAGGAACATGATTTCGGGATGCTCGGCATCCTGGAACATGCCGGCGACGTTGACCTCCAGCGACCCGAACCGCGAAGCGAAAGCTTTTTGCGCGGCCGGGGTCAGCGACTGCCCAGGAAAACGCAGGACCCCGTAGCGCCCCAGCGCGCGCAAGACGGCATCGAAGTCGCCATCCGATAAGGGCTGCGAGAGGTCCGCACCCTTGACCGTCGCGCCTAGAATCTCGCCGTTCGGTTGGATTTCAAGCATCGCTGCGATCCGTTGTGAATGCGCTGCCGCTTATGCCGGCCGTGGCTAAACGCTACGGCCGAACGAATGCTCACCACAAGCCCTTCAGCCGCCCGCCGTCCATGTTGAGCGACACGCCGGTGATGTAGCTGGCGCGCTCCGAGCACAGAAACACGGTAGCGTTGGCGAGCTCTTGCGGCTCGCCCATGCGGCCGAGCGCGTTCTTCTTGGCGGCGAGCTTGCGCGCCTCGTCCTCGCTCTTGACATTGAGCTCCTTCTGCAGGCCTTGCGCGTTCATGCGCCAGAGGTTGGTGTTGACCCATCCGGGACAGATGGCATTGACCAGCACGTTGTCGTCGCCGAACTCGGTCGACAGCGATTTGGTGAGATTAAGCAGCGCGGAATTGGTCATGCCGCTGCCGAACATATACGGGTCGGGCTCCTTGCCGGCGCCGCCGATGGTGTTGACGATGCGGCCCCATTTCTGCGCCTGCATCATCGGATAGACGGCGCGGATCGCGCGCAGGAAGCCGAACAGCTTGGTGTCGAGCTGCTTCTTCATCTCATCGTCGTTGAGCACAGCGAAGCGGCCGGAATACATGGTGCCGGCGTTGTTCACCAAAATGTCGACGCCGCCGAGTTTTTCTTTCGCGACCGCCACCATCTTGGCGACGTCGGCTTCCTGGCTCATGTCGGCGACCACGGCATGGATCTCGCCGCCGGTGCGCCTGGCCAGATCCTCGCGCGCTTTGTCGAGCTTGGCCGCGTCGCGCCCGGTGATCAGCACGCGCACGCCTTCCTCCAGGAACAGCCGCGCGGTCTCGAAGCCGATGCCGCTCGAGCCGCCGGTGACGATGGCGCGGCGTCCTTTGATTCCCAAATCCATCCCGCTCTCTCCCCTTACGCTTGACGCTTATTGTTGCACCATAGAGTATCTTCGCCTGCGGCAAAGGAAACAACATAGCGGGGAAACGCCATGGGCCTCATCGAGCGCGAAATGCTGCAAAGCTTCACGGTCGGCGAAGCGACCATCACGCGCATCGAGGAAACCTATGGCGGTTGCTATCCCTTGCGCCAGATTTTCCCTGATTTTACCGACGCCCATATGGCCGCGCACAAGTCCTGGCTCGCGCCCAATCACTACGACCCGGAAACCGGGCTGATCAAGCTGTCGGTGCACAGTTGGCTGTTGAAGATCGGCGGCAAGACCATCCTGATCAACTCATGCTGCGGCAACAACAAGGTCAAGCCGGGCCGGCCGTGGTGGCACATGCTCAACGTCAATTATCTCGAACGCCTTGCCGCCGCCGGCGCGCGGCCCGACGAGATCGATCTGGTGATGTGCACGCATCTGCATCACGATCACGTCGGCTGGAACACGCAGCAGAAGGACGGCAAATGGGTGCCGACCTTCCCGAACGCGCGCTACGTATTTTCCAAGCCGGACGTGGAGTATTTCTCCAAGGTCGACGCCGACCCGAAGGAAGGTCCGGCCGAGCTCGGCACCTTCCGCGAATGCGTGGTGCCGATCCTGGAATACGGCAAGGCCGATCTGGTGGAGTGCGGTCCGCATCGGCTCAACGACTTCATCGAGATCGACTCGGCGCCGGGCCATGCGCCGGGGCATGTGTTCTTCAAGCTGGAAAGCAAAGGCGAGCGCGCCGCCTTCATCGGCGACGTCTGGCATCATTTGTTGCAGGTCTATGAGCCGGACTGGAATTTCCCCAAGAACTCGGACGCCGCCCAGGCGCGCGTTTCCCGGCGCAAGGTGCTCGACTATTGTGCGGCGAGCGGGGCGCTGGTGATGCCCGGCCATGTCGGGGCGCCGTTCGTGCATCGGGTCGAGGCGGCCGCCAACGGATACCGCGCGGCGCTCTAACGCGCCGGCGCCGGACGCACGGGAGTTTCAGCGGCGGCGGCGCGCTTCGCGGAAGCTGACCAGACGGCGCTGGGTCTCGTCCCAAAGCGCGAGGCGCACGCAGCGGAAGCTTTGCATGAGTGTCACCCGGCCGATGTCGCGCAGCTCCGGATGTTCGCGCATCACGCTCGGCAGCCGGTAGTAGGGAATACGGCTGCACAAATGATGCACATGGTGCACGCCGATATTGGCTGAGAACCAGCGTAGCAGCGGCGGCAGGTCGTAGTGGGACGAGCCGTGCAAAGCGGCCTCGTGCAAATTCCAGCCGCGGTTCTCGTCCCAGAACGTCTCCTCGAACTGGTGCTGCACGTAGAACAGCCAGACGCCGAAGGTGGCGGCCAGCATCATGATCGGCAGGTGGATGAGGAAGAAGGCTTTGACGCCGATCAGCCAGATCAGCCCGAGCGCGATCAGCGCGATCGCCGCGTTGGTCGCCTGCGTGGAGAGCCACGGCTGCCAGCCGGCGCGCATCAGGCCGAACGGCAGCCGTTGCCGCAGCAAAAACAAATAGGCGGGGCCGATTCCGAACATCACGATCGGATGGCGGTAGAGCCGGTATTGCAGCCGGCCCCAGCGCGACAACGCGAAATATTCCTGCACGGTCAGCGTATCGACGTCGCCAATGCCGCGGCGGTCGAGATTGCCGGAAGTGGCGTGGTGAATGGCGTGGGTGCGGCGCCAAAAATCGTACGGCGTCATGGTGAGCACACCGATGACGCGGCCGACCCAGTCATTGGCCAGCCGGTTGCGGAAGAAGGCGCCGTGGCCGCAATCGTGCTGGATCATGAACAGCCGTACTAGAAATCCGGCCGCCGGGATCGCGATCAACAGCGAGATCCACCAGAAGCCGAACGAATAGGCGAGCCAGGCCGCGGCCCACAGCGAAGCGAGCGGCAGGGCGGTGATCGTGAGCTCGATCACGCTGCGGACGCGGTTCGGCTCGCGGTAGCGGGCAAGGATTTGGGTCAGCAGGCGGGCGTCGGGGGCGGCAACGTCGGTGTTATGTCCGATGCTCAAGGTGTTGGTCCAGTTTGGCGGCGGCCGCGCGCCGTCTTCGAAGCGCGCAACTCACGGCAAGCAGTGAAGCTGGAGAAATTACTTATAGGCCGCCAATCCAGGCTTTTCGATGATGCAAGCACTCCGCGGCGACGGTCAGACTATATCAAGTCGCACTGCGACGGTCTGTATCATATTGTACAGATTCGCCGCCGGAGCAACGGCAACCGGAACGACATCTAATCGGATGCGGCTTTCACGCTTGTCTTGCCATTGCGCGCAATCGCTCGCGCGCGCCAACGCGGAAGGCAACGTTTTTGTGAAAGGGACATGCAGCGCCCGCCATTCGGAACTCCGACTTGCTTCTCGAAGTGGTTAACATCCGGGCCCTGTATCACGCCGTGAGATTCTGCCCGCTTGCACGCGATTGCTTGCGCCTTGGAACCAAAAACGCCATAGGATACCGGCTTAAAGCGAGGGAGAAGAAACGGCATGGGTGCGCAACCGGTAAAACTCGGCATTGTCGGGCTCGGCCGCTGGGCCAAGGTGCTCACGCGGGCGGTGGCGAAGTCGGACAAGCTCAGAATCGTGGCCGGCTACAGCCGCACCGAGGACAAGCGCCGCGCCTTCGAGCAGGAATTCGGCGCCAAGGCCATGCCGGACATGAAGTCATTGCTCGCGGACCCTGAGATCCGCGGCGTCGTCATCACGGTTCCCAACGAGCAGCATTTGCCGGTCGCCGCCGAAATCGCCAAGGCCGGCAAGCATGTCTATACCGAGAAGCCGATCGCCGCGACGCTGGAAGACGGCATCGAAATCGCGGCGCTGGAAAAGCAATACGGCGTCACCATCACGGTCGGCCATAGCGCGCGCCTGCAGGGCAGCATCCGCCGCATCCGCCAGGCGATCGACGCCGACGAACTCGGCCGCGTCGCTTTCATGGAGGCGAATTTCTCCAACGAGCGCGCGCTCGAACTCACCCCCAACACCTGGCGCTGGTACAAGGCCAAGGCGCCGGGCGGGCCGCTGTCGCAGCTTGCCATCCACCAGTTCGACATCCTGCATTATCTCGGCGGCGAGATTGCCGAGGCCTCGTCGATGGCGTCGAAACTCTCGCCGGTCGGCGCCGAGGTCGACGATCAGTCGATGACGACGCTGCGCTTTGCCGACGGCAAGCTCGGTTATGTCGGTTCGTCGTGGACCTCGCCCGGCATATTCTCGGTGCGCGTGTTCGGCTCCAAGGGCCTGATGCACAGTGAAACCGATTTCTCCACCTGGGACGTGCCGAGCAAGCTGCACCTGTCCTCCGCGCTCTATATCCAGCGCGGCAAGGACGGCTACGGCAAGCGCGAAGACCTGAAGGTGCCGGAAAGCGACATGTTCGCCGCCGAATTGGAGATGTTCGCCGAGAGCTGCCGCACCGGCAAGGCCAATGAATTGACCGCGCATAACGGCAACGTCGCGGTGGCAGTGGTCAATGCCGCGTTGCGCTCGATCGACAATAACGGCCAATATGTGAGCATCGGCGATATCCTCGACGAAGCGCGGGCGCGCGCTGAGAAGCGCAAGGTCAACGTGGCCTAGCCGCAATTTCGCCGGGGGCGATTGGCATCGACGTGACAATGCGCGTTAAAAGCGCAAGGCTTATCGTCCGGGCAGACCAGGGTAGGGAGCTGCATGTCCGTGAAGCGGTCGAGTGAGGCACTGCATGCGTCGCGTGCGGCGGCGCCGGCCATCGGCGAGCCGGTCATCGTCTCGCAGGACCTGACCATCGGCTACACGCTGCACCGCGAGCGCAAGAAGCTGACCGCGCTGCGCGACATCACCTTGACGGTCAATCGCGGGGAGTTCGTCGTGCTGGTTGGGCCGTCGGGCTGCGGCAAGACCACGTTCATCAACGCCGTGTCCGGCTTGGTCGAGCCCTGGGAAGGCACGATCGAGGTGAATGGAAAGCCGGTGACCGGCCCGGGACCCGACCGCGCCATGGTGTTTCAGGACTACGCGCTGATGCCGTGGCGCACGGTCGAATCGAACGTACGCATGCCGTTCGAATTTCAGGATCTCGGCCTATCGAAAGCGGAAATGGCCGAGCGCGTCGACCGCTTTCTTGAGCTTGTCGGATTGAGGAGTTTCAGGAAATCGTATCCTTACGAGCTCTCGGGAGGCATGAAGCAACGCGTCGGTATTGCGCGCGCGCTGGTCACCGAGCCCGACATTCTTCTCGCCGACGAACCGTTCGCCGCCATCGACGCCATGACCCGCGAGGCGATGCAGAGCGAGCTCGAGCGCATCGTGTCCAAGACCGGACAGACTGTGGTCTTCATCACGCACTCGATCGACGAAGCGATCACGCTCGCCGACCGGGTGGTGGTGATCTCGTTCCGTCCGGGCCGCATCAAGGAGATCGTCAAGATCGACCTGCCGCGGCCGCGCTTCGATCGCGATCTCAAGATGCTTCCCGAGTACGGTAAACTGTACGACCATATTTGGCGGCTGGTGAAGGACGAGGCGTTCCAGGCTGCGCGCGGAGAAAATCGATGACGACAATGGAGCAGACCGGAAAGGCAGTGGCGATTGAAGATCCCGATCGCATTCAAGACACTGGATGGACGCTGGCCGAGGTCTGGCGGCGCGTTAGTCCTTTCCTCGTGACGGTCGTCAACCTGTCCACATTTTTCATCTTATGGGAGCTGTTCGCCCGTTCCGGCGCCATCAGCCCGCTGTTCTTCCCCAAGGCCTCGAGCATGTTCGAGGCGCTTTGGGTGGGGCTGACCACCACGGCGCCGCCCGGCGCGGTGGTTTCGGGCAGCATCCGCGATCATTTGTTCTACAGCCTCTCCAACCTCGGGTTCGGGCTTGTCATCGCCTGCGTGATCGGCATTCCGGCCGGCCTGCTGATGGGCGGGAACAAATATGTCGAGAAGATTCTCGAGTCCCTATGTCTGGGCGTTGGCCTCGGTGCCGCGCATCGCGCTGGTGCCGCTGTTCATTCTGTTCCTCGGCTTCTCGGTCAAGATGCAGGTGACGATTATTACCCTGTCGGCCGTGTTCCCGATCATCATCAATTCCTGGGCGGGCGTGAAGACGACGGACAAGTCGTTGCTGGCGGCCGCCAAGGTGTTCGGCGCCAGCCGGCGCGAACTCTATATGAAGGTGGTACTGCCCTTCACGCTGCCGTTCATCATTTCGGGCATTCAACAGGGCATTGGGCGCGGTCTGGTCGCTGTGATTATTGCCGAGATTTTCGGCGGGTCGCGCGGCCTCGGCTATCTGGTCACCCGCTCGGCCGATACGTTCGACTCCGCGCTCATGTACGCGGTGCTGTTCTTGCTGGTGGTGGTGTCGCTGTCGCTTGTGCAGCTCACCCGCTGGCTGGAGGCCTACGTCGCCCCGTGGCGGCGATTGGAGGGTCTGTGAGCGGACGAAACCGCCCGCGGTCGAAATAAACAAAGCAGAGGGAGGAAGACATGACGAAACATTTGTTATTGCCACGACGCGAGGTCCTGATGATGGGTGGTGCCGGCGTGCTCGGCACCTTTATCGCGGCGGCAACGCGCAACGTTGCCGGCGCGCAGACGCCCAGCATGAAAAACATCAAGTCCAACCTGAAAACGATCAGAATGGGCGAGTTCAATCCGAACTACGCCACCGCGCTGGGTTACCGGATGGCGCAGGCGCTCGGCTATTTCAAGGAACATCGGCATCGACGACATCAAGGTCACCATGTCCGACCAGTACGTTGCGGGCCTGCTCGGCGGCAGCTTGGACATATCTCATATGGATACCGACGCGATCATGGCCGCGGCCGCGCGCAGCGGTAAGACGTTCAAATTCATATCGTGCTACCGCGACAAGGAGTGGTGGATCATGGGTGTCCGCAAGGGCATCAACACCGCGGCCGATCTCAAGGGTAAGAAGATCACCGGCGGGCCGATTGATGGGCACAATACCTGGGTCATGCGCCAGGTCGTCAAGGAGCTGGGACTCGACCCGAACAAGGACGTGGAGTTCGTCCCGACGTCGGGCGGCTCGGACAAGCGCCTGCTGGCATTGATCAACGGCACGGTCGATGCGGCCAGCGTGTTCCCGCGCCATGAGAAGGGGCTGAAGGACGCCGGCGGTAAGTTCCTGTACCACAAGGCACACGCGGCGCCGCAAGAAGGCTACGGCGTGCTGGACTCCTGGTTGGAGAAGAACGAAGACACCGTCTACGCCTACGTGCTGGCGGACATCAAAGCCCGTCAGTGGTTCTACAAGCCGGAGAACAAGGAAAAGACGTTCGAGATCATGGAGAAATTCGGCTATAAGATCCCGAAGTCCTTCAAGGCGAGCTTCGATGAATCGCTCAAACAGATCAGCCCCGACGGCGGTTTCGAGAACGCCGCTGCCATGGACGCGTTCTTGGATCCGGAAGTGCAAACGGGCAAGCTCCCGAAGAACTTCGACTGGCGCAAGGTCGTCGACATGAAATATGTCTGGGCGGCGCAGAAGGAGCTCGGTCTGCCGCAGCGTCCGGCCAAGCTCTGATCCTGAAGCAAGATCGGTTGCATTGACGTCAATGTTTCCCGGCGGCGACAGCCGCCGGGAAATTCATGAGGGGCGCGCGCCGTGCTGACGCTCTACCATTACGACCGTTCGACCGCCGCCCAGCGCGTTCGCCTGCTGCTGGAAGAAAAGGCGATTGCGTGGAAGAGCGTGATCGTCGACACCGCGCGCGGCGACGTCGAGCAATTGCCCGAGGACTATCACCGGCTCAATCCCAAGGGGCTTGTGCCGGTGATCATCCATAACGGCGCCGCGATCCCGGAATCGCTGGTCATTCTCGAATATCTCGAAGACTCGTTCGCCGAGCCGATCGTTCCGGCCGACTCGCCGGAAGCGCGCGCCAAGATGCGGCTGTGGATGCGCAAGATCGACGAAGGCGTGCACGTCGCCAGCCGCACCATCGGCGTGTGTCTGGTCAACCGGCATATCTACCAGGCCAAAGGCGCCGACAAGATCGACAAATATTACGCGCAGATGCGCGACCAAGTGCGCAAGACCAACGACCAGGTCAACATCGCCGGCGGGCTCAACTCGCCGCTGTTGCCCGACGCGGTTGCGACGTTCCGCCGGCTGTTCGAGGAGATGGACGCAACGCTCTCGGCAAACGCCTGGCTCGCCGGCGAGACCTATTCGCTCGCCGATATCGCGCTCGTGGTCTATGTGCGGCGGCTTGAAGTCCTTCATGATGGCGCCGCTCTGGCGCCATCTTAGCGCTCTCAACGCCTGGTACGCGCGCATCGCCGCCCGCCCGGCCTACGAGAAATCCATCGTCGCCTGGGGCGACGTGACCGAGCGTGAGCGCACGCAGCATGGCGAGGCGGCGTTTGCGCGGCTCGCCGCATTCTGGGAACATGAGGAAGGAGGGCGCCGACCATGACCGACATCACGCTCGAATCGATCGACCGGCCGTTGACCTACAAGGTCGCCAATGCGGAAGCAGCCGGCTTTGCGCCGCCCGCCAACCGGCATGGCCAGACCGTACGCACCTGGGTGCGCTCGCTCGCCGGCATCCAGAAGGAGGCGCTGGTGACCTCGGCGGCAACCGGCCTGTCCTGGCGCTTTGCCTCCGACGAGGGACCGCATCTGAAGGGCCGCGATCAAGCGCCCAATCCGCTCAGCTTCCTGAGCGTCGGCATGGTCGCCTCGTTCATGAACGAGATCATGGCGCTTGCCGCGCAGCGCCGCGTCACGCTCAGCGACATCGAGCTCAACCTTGAAAATCTGTACTACCGGGACGGCTCATTCCGCAGCGGCAACATGGTGTCGGTCGCGCTGCCGCCGGAGTTGACGCTGACCTGCGAGGCCGATTGCGACGATCGCACGATGTCGCAATTGCTCTATGAGGCGGTGTCGGCTTCGCCGCTCAACGGCCTGATGCTGGGCACGCATCCGAGCCGCTTTACCTTGACCCATAACGGCCGCGTCTTGACGCCGGCGCATGTGGCGGCGCTTGCGAGCGCGCCCGATCCCGACCCGGGCGACCACTTCGGCGCGCTGGTGGTCGACAACGAGCCGCGCGTGCGCCAGCCGCTGACCGAAAAGCTCGCCGAGGTCGACGAGGTGATGGCGCCGTTCAAGAACGCGCCGCCGCCGGTGCCGCAGCTCGGCGAAGGCAAATACGTGCTGCAGCTCAAGACCCGCTGCCGGATTTTGCCCAATGGCGTGAAGGAAATCATCCGCGAGCAAGTTGCCAGCCCCAGCCCGACCTGGCGCTTCCTGTGCGACGAAGCGCCCGGCTACGGCGGCGAGGGCAGGGCGCCGGACGCCATGAGCTACGTCGCGGTCGGCATCGCTTTCTGTTTCATGACGCAGTTCGGCCGCTACAGCGACATGGCCAAGATCCCGCTCAGCGCCTATCGCGTCATCCAGGACATGCACTTCTCGCTCGGCGGTGCCAGCGGTAAGACCGGCCAAGCCGGCTTCACCGACCCGGTCGAGACCCATGTCTATTTCGACAGCGAGGCCGACGCTGCCGCTGCGCAAGATTTGCTGCGGGTGGGCGAGCGCACCTGCTTCCTGCACGCGCTCTGCCGCGATCCGGTCAAGCCGCGCGCCGCCTTCCGCCGCCGGCGCTTGGAGGCGGCGGAGTGAGGTCGCGTTAAGCGGGAGCGGCCACGGCCTGCGCCAGCAAATGCCGGTGCGAGCCGCGCCCGAGCTTGAGTTCGGGGTGCTGCTCCGACACTCGGCTGCCGTGGTAATAGGTCTTGGCGTAGGCCGGCCGCGCCTGCATGCGCTTGAGCCACGCGTCAACGCGCGGATGCTGCGCGAGCCAGAGATATTCCAACCCGAGGTCTTCCGCCCGGTCGATCAGCGGCGCCACGGCGATGTCGGCCAAACTGTATTGCCCGCCGAGCAACCACGGTCCGCCGTTTTCGTCGAATAGGCGATCCATGCGCGCCGCCGTGTTGCGCAACGCTCTGTAGGCCTCTTGCATCTCGGCATCGCTGAAGCCGGTCATGCGGTTCATCTTCTTGTAAAACGCCGACTTCACCGGCCGCTTGACCACCTGTTCATTGAACTCGTCATCGCTCATGGCCTGAAACTTTTTGAGCAGGCCGCCGAACTGAAAGGACGGAAAGCGCACCGCCGGTGTCGGCACTGCGTCGACGAAGGCGAGCCAGGACCGCAGTCTGGCCTGGCCGTAAGCGTCGGCCGGCATCAGCGCGACCTCGGGAAAGACCTGATCGAGATATTGCAGGATGACGGAGGATTCGAATACCGGCCGCCCGTCGTGGATGAGCGTCGGCACCACGCCATTGGGATTGAGCTTGAGATACCAGTCGGAGAGATGGTCGTGGTTCTTGGAGACGAGCCGGCGGTCGACCCATTCCAACGCCTTCTCATGCAGGCAGATGCGGACCTTCAGGCTGCAAGTCGATTGCGAGAAATTGTAAAGTTCGAGCATGCGATGAACTCAAGGTTTCTCAGGGCGTGGGACTGCGCGCCGGCTTTGCCTTGCGCGGGCCTTACCAATGTGCCTTAGGATAACCGCAGCATAACATGAAGACGCGCGAGAGTAGGGCCCATGTTGCCGAGCCGCTATTTCATCGAGCTGACGCAGCCGGAGATCGCCGCGCAGTTCAAAGCCAATCCACTGGTGATCCTGCCGGCCGGCAGCGTCGAGCAGCACGGGCCGCATCTGCCGACCGGCACCGACACCTTCGCCGCCAATGTGATCTGTCACGCCGTCGCCGAGCGCATGGACGGTCTGGTGCTGCCGGCAACGCCATTCGGCGTCACGCCCATGCACATGCCGTTCGAGGGCACCATCACCTTCACGCCGGAAACCTACATCCGCGTGGTGATCGAGACCTGCGTCTCCACCGCCAAGCACGGCGCCCGCAAATTGATGCTGGTCAACTGGCACGAGGGCAATATCCCCTCGCTCGCGCTCGCCGCCGAAGCGCTGCACCGCGAGCACGGCATGAGCGTGCTCACCGTGCAGGCCTGCTACGTCGCCGAGGAGCTTTACGGCAAGACCTATAACGGCTTGACGCATGGCGGCGAGATCGAGGCGCTGGCGGTGCTCGCTACCCGCCCCGAGCTCGTGCATCTCGAGCGCATCGATTATTCCTCCGATTTGAAGCAGGGTCTGCAGATCGACAAGCTGCGCCGCACGCGCAGCTTTCAGCCGGTCTTGACCGACATCCGTTCGATCGCGCCGACCGGCTGGTACGGCACGCCGCAAGCCGCCACCGCCGAGAAGGGCGCCACCATGCTGGCGACCATCGCCGATGCCATCGCGCGCGAGGCCGGCGACATTTTCCGACAGCTCGAGGCGGTGCAGGGCGGCACCGCCGAGATCAAGCAATTGCGGCAGGCGGTGTGATGGCGCGGCTGCTCAAAAGCGGCGAGGGCAAGCGCATGGGGCTGCCCGGGCGCACGGCGCTGGAAATGGTGTCGGGCGAAATCGGCTCGCGCTGCACGTTCCGTGTCATCGAGATCCCGGTGCAAAAGCCGGGCGACAAATTGCGCGGGCCGCATCTGCACCACGGCTACGAGGAATGCATCTACGTGCTCAAGGGCGAGGGCAAGACCATCAGCGACAGCGGCGAGCTCGTCATCAGGTCCGGCGACGTGGTGCTGGTGCCGCCGGAGGAAAAGCATTTGACCCGCAATACCGGCAGTGAGCCACTGGTGCTGCTCTGCTTCTTCCCGACGCCGGACATTGTGAGCACCACCGACAACTTCCAAGACTTCTGATCCATGAGCACCGACGTCCTCTGCCTGCGGCCGGAAGCCGATTTCACGCGCGTGGATGCGCCGGCGCCGGCAAGCCTGCATGTCACCTACCGCAAGCCCGACGATGCCGCGCTGCCCGAGCTGATGCGCGCGGCCGACGCGCTGATCATTCCGGCGGTCGGGCCGAAGCTTGCGGCATCGCTGTTCGGCGGCGGCCGGCTCAAGCTGGTGCAGGTCACCGGCGCCGGCGTCGACCGGCTCGAGCGCGACGCGCTCATCAAGCTCGGCATTCCGGTCGCCAATGTCGCCGGCGGCAGCAATGGCGCGGTCGCCGAATACGCCGTGACCACCGCGTCCGCGCTGTTGCGGCGCTTTGCCTGGGCCGACGACGAGATCAAGAGCGGCAATTATGCCGCCTTCCGCGCCCGCATGGTGGCGGACAATCTTGCCGGGCTCGACGGCCTGCTGGTCGGCTTGGTCGGCTTCGGCGCCATCGGGCTCGCGGTCGCGCAGGCCTTTCACCGCATGGGCTGCCGCATCGGCTTCTACGATCCGGCGCCGCGCGATGCGGAAGCGGCCAAAGCGATCGGCGCCGAGCCGATGACGCTCGATGCGTTGCTCGCCGGCCGCCGATGTGGTGAGCCTGCACGTGCCGCTGTTGCCGGCAACGCAAGGGCTGATCGGCGCGCGCGAGCTCGGGCTGATGAAGCCGGGCGCGGTGCTGATCCAAGCCTCGCGCGGCGGGGTGGTGGACGAGACGGCGCTCGCCGCTGCGCTGAGCGCCGGCAAACTCGGCGGCGCCGCGGTCGATGTCTACGCGAGCGAGCCGCCCACCGCCGACAACCCGCTGCTCAAGCTCGACGGCGAGGGCGCCAAGCGCGTGCTGTTCACCCCGCACATCGCCGGCGTCACCCGTCAATCCTGGGCTTATCTGTTCCGCTCGGCCTGGGACAATATCGAGCGCGTGCTGCTGCGCGGGCAAGCGCCGCTCAACCGCGTCTACTGAGAGCGGCGCGCAAGCGCCGGCGCTTAAGGCAATTTGCGCAGATTATTTTCGGCGTCTTTGTTGCCGTTCTCGCGCGCCTTCTCGAGCCAGGCACGCGCGGTTCGCGTAATTCTTGGCGACGCCGCGGCCGTTGGCATAGGCGAGACCGAGTGCATTTTGCGCGGTGGCATTGCCGTTCTCGGCGCCCTTCTTGAACCATTGGAATGCAAGCTCCACGTCGACCGGCGTCGCCAGCCCTTCGTTGTACATGGCGCCCAGATAAAATTGCGCCGTGGCGTTGCCGGCGCGCGCCGCCTTATGGAAAAGGTCGAAGGCCTGCTCGAGATTCTTCCGCGCGCCTTTGCCGTGGAGATAGGCTTCGCCGACCCGCATCTCGGCATAGACGTTGCCTTGCTTGGCGGCCCGGCGATACCAGTTCAGCGCTTCCACGTCGTTTTGCGCATAGCCGCCGGTGCCGAAGTGGTAGGCGTCGCCGATCTTCGTCTCGGAGAACTGATCGCCGCGGTCGGCGGCGCGCTTGAACCATTGCAGAGCGACCGCTTTATCGGCAGGCACGCCGCGCCCGCTTTCATAGGCCAGGCCCAGCACATGTTCCGCCGTGCGGTTGTTTTGGGCAGCGGCTTTCCTCAGCCAGTACATCGCCTTGGCATAATCGTTGGCCACCCAACGGCCGCTGAAATACCTGAGGCCGAGATTGCCTTGCGCGACCGAACTGCCGTGCTCGGCGGAGCGTTTATACCAGGCGATGGCGGTGTTGATGTCTGGCGCGGTCAGCTTGCCAAGCTTGAATTGGGGATCGTACAGCGTTGCGATCTCGAACTCGGCGGTCGGGTCGCCGGAATTCGCCATTTCTTGTAACTCCTGCAGCGCTTTCGGATCGGTCTTGGCCTTGTCGCGCAGCGCGTCCATCTGCCGGCCGGTCGCCGTGACCTTCTCCGGTTTCGCCCAGGGCGCGGTGGGAGAGTGCGTCCCCGGCGTGGATGGGCCGATCATCAGCCAGCCGGCCACGAGCATTGCCGTCGCCTGCGGCCAAACCAGCCAGGCCAGCCGATACCAACGGTCCTGATACCAAAGCCCGGTGTGACGGCCGGCCAAACCTAGCGCCAGTGCTTTCACCGGATGGCACCCATGGCTTGCTCGAGGTCGCTCGGCTCAAGCACGGTCAAATCGCCCGCCGGGTCCTCGGCGATGCGCATCGCCTGTACCTCGCGCGCCTTTTCCAGCAGCGTGCGCATCTCGCGCGCATTGCCCCAGTCTTCCCGCCGCACGCTGTCGCCGATCCACGGCTTCAGTGCGCTCTCAAAGCCGTCCGGCAGGTGGAAGCTTTGGCGCTCGGCCATGTATTTGAAAATCTCGCACAGCTCTTCGGGCTCGTAGGGCGGGAACTCGATGGTCTTGGTGAAGCGGCTAGCGAGGCCCGGATTGGACGAGATGAAGCGGCGCATCTCGTTGGGATAGCCGGCGACGATGACCACGATGCGGTCGCGGTTGTCCTCCATGAATTTCAATAGCGTGTCGATGGCCTCTTTGCCGAAATCGTTTGACGATCCACCGCCGCTGGCGAGCGCATAGGCCTCGTCGAT
Source organism: uncultured Alphaproteobacteria bacterium (assembly GCA_963761245.1). Taxonomy (GTDB): domain Bacteria; phylum Pseudomonadota; class Alphaproteobacteria; order Rhizobiales; family Xanthobacteraceae; genus Pseudolabrys. The sequence goes on from CAVXGN010000007.1 coordinate 25,094, forward strand.
GAACAGGATGCCGTCGAGCGCCTCTTTGCACTTGTCGAGCGTCTTGGTCGCGGTCTGTCCGATATAACCGGCGACCAGACCGGAGCGGTCCGTCTCGACGAGGTGCCCCTTCCGCAGCACTTTGAGCGAGCGATAGATGTCGCCGAGCGCGCGTGCCACTTGCGTCTTGCCGACGCCGGGCGGGCCGGTGAACACCATGTGCAGGCTCATCGGCGTCACCTGCAGGTTCTGCGCGCGCCGCTTGGTCTCGACCTGCAAGCGCGCCATCAGCTTGTTGACTTCGTCCTTCACCGGCGCGAGCCCGATCATGGCGTCGAGCTCCTTGAGCGCGTCCTCGGCCGAACGCGCTGGCTTTGCCTCCGGCACTTTCAGCAGATGCAATTTGGGTATCGGTGGTCCGGCGTCGCCGTTGTCGGCATCGTGAGCTTCGATCTCGCCGGGCGAAGGGCCCAGGATGCCCATCGCTTTCTCGAGATCGGCCATGACCAGCTTGGTGAGATCGCCGGACGGATCGGCGGCAATGCGGATCGCCTGCGCTTCGCGCGCTTTTTCGAGCAGCGTGCGCACCTCGCGCGCATTGCCCCAGTCTTCCCGCCGCGCGCTTTCTCCGATCCACGGTTGCAGCTTGGTATCGAAGCGGTCGGGCAATTGGAAGCCCTGACGTTCGGCCATGCCCTTGAAGATTTCGCACAGCTCCTGCGGCTCGTAGGGCGGGAACTCGATGGTCTTGGTAAAGCGGCTGGCGAGGCCCGGGTTGGACGAGATAAAGCGGCGCATCTCGTTGGGATAGCCGGCGACGATCACGACGATGCGGTCGCGATTGTCCTCCATGAACTTGAGCAGCGTGTCGATCGCTTCCTTGCCGAAGTCGCCGCCGCCCGAGCCGGCGAGTGCATAGGCCTCGTCGATGAACAGGATGCCGTCGAGTGCCTGCTTGCATTTCTCCAGCGTCTTGGTGGCGGTCTGCCCGATATAGCCGGCGACCAGATCGGAGCGGTCGGTCTCGACCAGATGGCCTTTGCGCAAGACGCGCAGCGAGCGATAGATGTCGCCGAGCGCACGCGCGATTTGCGTCTTGCCGACGCCGGGCGGGCCGGTGAACACCATGTGCAGGCTCATCGGCGTGACCGGCATGTTCTGTGCCCGCCGCTTGGCCTCGACCTGCAATCGGGCGATCAGCTTGTTGACCTCGTCCTTGACCGGCGCCAGCCCGACCATGGCGTCGAGCTCGTTGAGCGCGTCTTCGGCCGTGCGTCCCGGCTTTTGCTCCGGCACTTTCAGGAGCCGCAGCCCGGCGATGTCGAACGAGCTTGCGCCGCCGCCTCCACCGGCATAGGCCGGCGCGCCGCCGCCGACCGCCAGGCGCATGGCGATGTAGGTCACGCCGGCGCCGACGGCGAGGATCAGCAAAGCTGCAAGAATCCTCAGCACCGACGATCCGATCGAGCCGCCGCCGTGCATCAGCCAGCCGATCGGCCCGGATGACGGGTTGAGCACCCAGGTGGCAACCACCAAAGCGGCGACCGAAACAAAGAACATCGCGAAGGTTTGGCTGGCGAACAGTTTTTTCATCGACGCACGCGGTCCTTCATCGACAAGGGTTGCCCGGCTTCCACACCACATTGCGCGACGCCGAGCCGTTGAGCGTCTGCACGGTCCAGGCCGGGTAGAGCGAGACCGAAGTGCCGCTGGCGTTGCCTTCGATGCTGATTACGCCTTTGCCGACCGGATAGGCCGCCGGAAACGGGACGGCGACGCGCTGCGGGGTATCGGTCACCTGGAAGGGCGGCGACAGATAATTGCCGGAGCGGACGCGAATGGTGCCGCCCGCCGTGCCGGGCAGCTTGCTGATAGTGAGATGCGCCAGCGGAACCTTGCATTCCTTGGCTGCGGCGGCGAGCTGCGAGGAAACCGCAGGGCTGATGGTCGTCGCTGCGGCTGCGATGTCGGAGGTCGCCACGATGGCGAGATCGGAAGCGTTTGCCGCCGACGTCGGATTGGGAGAGGGGCCGGAGGCGAGCATCAGGACGCCGACGGTGAGCGCGCCGCCGATCAGCGCGATGGCGCCGCCGATCAATGGAGCGCGCGATGATTTTTCTGGGCTTGGGTCTGGTCCGGCGGCAGCGGGGCCAGGTCCGGCGGCGGCTGACTGCTCGGTCATCGGCCATGTCTCGCGCTACGGGCACAGGCGCTGCCCCGGGCCTTCGTCCTGGCCCGCCGGCCGCCCGCGATAATCCTAGACCGGGGCTCCCCGAATGGCCCCGAACGGCCGGAATGTTAGCGGTATTTTACGCGGCTCGGAAGCCCAAGGTCACTTCGCCTTGGCCTTGTCGGCCATGCATTTCATGACGAAGGCGGTGCGGTCTTCCATTTTGACGTGTTGCTCCATGGCAAGCTTGTCGCAGGCGCGCATCAGTTCGGCCTTGCCGCTTGGCAGCATTTTCTCGGGCGCGGTCGCCTTCATGTCGGTCGGCGTCTGCGCCGCCGCGGCGAGGACGAGGACAAGCGCGCTGCCGGCCAGCGCCGGAACAAATATCTGTGAGCGGCGCATCGCGAGCATCCTTCAAGCGAGAGCCTCGGAGCCGAATGATCGCGCCCTATCGCACGCCGGCACAAGGGCCATTCGGTCGCGGCCGCCTTGTGGCGTCACGCGAAATTGGCCACTCTTTCAAAAGGGGAAAGCCAAGCCTTGAGTGCGATGGGCGCGATCCAACGGTGGCTTTTGAGCTTGCTGGCGACCGCGGTGGCGGTCGTCATTGCGTATCTGTGGATCGATCGTCCGATTGCGCTCGTCGCCCATCACCAGTTGGCGCATCACGAGACCTTCGTGCAGCTCACCCATATTCCCGATCCGTTTATGCCGCTGGCGGTCATAGCCTTTGTCGTCCTCGGGCTGTGGCGCTTGTCCGGCCGCGCGCTCACGAGGTTGCAGGCCACCGCGGCCATCGCCAGCATCAGCCTGGTGATGACCGAGGCGACCAAGAACCTGCTCAAATATGTGTTCGGTCGAACTTGGCCGGAAACCTGGGTGCGCAACAATCCCTCGTTCATCCACGACGGCGCCTATGGCTTTAATCCGTTCCATGGCGGGCAGGGCTTCGCGTCGTTTCCCTCCGGCCACACCGCCGTCACCTGCGCGGTGATTTCGGTTTTATGGATCGCCTATCCGACATGGCGCCCGCTTTACGCGTTGGCGGTGGCAGCGGTCGCCGTCGGCCTTATCGGCGCCAATTACCATTTCTTGAGCGACGTTATTGCCGGCGGCTTTGTCGGCGTCTCAACCGGTTGGATGGCGACGGCACTATGGCGCGAGGGGACCTCGGCAACGCCGTCGTGAAATGCTATTGAATAGCGACGCTCGAACTATTGTGACAATCACGGCGGCCGCCGGCAAATAACCGATGCCAAGGAAAAATCCCAATCCAACGGACAAATATGTCGGCTCGCGCGTACGCATGCGCCGCATGATGCTGGGCATGAGTCAGGAGAAACTCGGCGACGCGCTCGGGCTCACCTTCCAGCAAGTACAGAAATACGAAAAGGGCACCAACCGGGTCAGCGCCAGCCGCTTGCAGCAGATGTGCAATATCCTGCAGGTGCCCGTTTCGTTTTTCTTCGAAGGCGCGCCGCCGCCGAGCGGGCATCGCGGCGGCTTGAGCGAGGCCGTCTCGCCGGCCTATGTCTCCGAGTTTCTCGCCACCATCGACGGGCTGGCGCTGATCAAGGCCTTTATGCGCATCAAGAACGGCAAGCTGCGCCGCTACATCGTCGAATTGGTCGAGCATATCGCCGACAGCGAACGCTGACGCCGGCCGCGCTAGACCGGCAGCTTGATCGTCGCGCGCAAGCCGCCGCCCGGGCGATTGGCGAGCGTGAGCTCGCCGCCATGCGCCTGCACGATCGCCTGCGCGATCGCAAGGCCTAAGCCGGTGCCGCCGGTGTCGCGGCTGCGCGATTCCTCGACCCGGTAGAACGGCTGGAACACTTTCGCGAGCTCCGCCTCGGGGATTCCCGGGCCCTCGTCGTCGATGGTGATCTCGATCGCCTCCGGCGTACCGGTGAGCGCGGCCTGCGCGCGCTTGCCGTACTTCACCGCGTTGTCGAGCAGGTTGGTGAGCGCGCGCTTTAAGGCGCCCGGCTGGCATTCGTGGATCGCGGGCGCTGCCGGCGTCATGCTCACCGGCAGCCCGGCGTCGGCCATGTCGTCGACCACGCTTTCGATCAGCGCCGCGATGTCGACCCGCCGGCGCGGCTCGGCGCGCACTTCGTCGCGCGCGAAGGCGAGCGTCGAGCCGATCATCTCGTCCATCTCGCGGATGGTGGCCAGCATCTTGTCGCGCTCCTCGCCCTCGGCGACCTCCTCGGTGCGCAGGCGCAGCAGCGTGAGCGGCGTGCGCAGATCGTGCGACAGCGCCGCCAGCATTTGGGTGCGGCTCTCGATCAGCCGGCGCAGGCGCTCCTGCATGCGGTTGAAGGCGCGCGCGGCGCGCTGCATCTCGACGGTGCCGGCCTCGGCCAGCGGCTCGGCGGCCACGTCACGGCCGAGCCGGTCGGCGGCGCCCGACAGCATGCCGAGCGGCGCGGTGACGCGGCGCACCGCCCATATCGAGACGGCGAGCACGATCACGCCCATCAGCACCATCGAGATGATGAATTGCCACGACACCGAGGGCGCGCCTTTCGGCAGCGTGGTGGCGAATGACAGCCATTGGCCGTCATTCAGCTTCACCGCCACCTGCAGGCCGCGCCAGACGCCGAAACTCGGCCCCATCATCTGATGCATCATCGTGCCCATGCCGCGCATGCCGCCCATCGGTCCTGCGTAAGGTCCCTGATTGAAGGGCGGACCGAACGGCGCATCGGGCGGTCCGACCGGCGCGAACACGGCGGCGCGCACTTCACGGCCGGGCTGCGCCGGCATTTGCTGGCGCACATAATCCTCGATCGCGCGCGGCGGCGCCTTCGGCGTCAACCGGCAATTGCCGGGGCGGCTCGCGCGAGAGCCAGACATGGAAGGTCGAGTCGCTCAGCGCCGCCACCAGACGCGGACGCCAATCGGCCGGCGCGTCCTCGACCAGATGCGAGAGATTGGCGACGCGCTGGGCGGCCGCGAAGCCGCCGATCGCGCGCACCGCCTGCTCGCGCGCGCCGGCATAGATCCAGGCGCCGATCGCATGCGATACCACCAGCCCGACCAGCAGGATCAGCAGCGTTTGCCCGAACAGGCTTCTGGGGAAAATGCGGGTCATTCGCGGCTCACATCGGGGGTGAAGATGTAGCCGCCGCCCCACACGGTCTTGATCAGTTTCGGATCGCTCGGATCGCGCTCGATCTTCTTGCGCAGGCGGCTGACCTGCGTGTCGATGCTGCGGTCGAAGGTGTTGGCCGCGCGGTGGCGCGCCAGATCGAGCAGCTGGTCGCGGCTTAAGGTGCGCTGCGGATGTTCCACCAGCGCCAGCAGCAGGTCGAACTCGCCGGTGCTCAGCGGCACCGCGACGCCGTCTTCACCAACCAATTCGCGCTTGTCGATGTCGAAGGCCCAGCGCTCGAAGCGGTAGCGCTTGGCCTTGTCTTTCTCGGCCGCCGGCGCGCGCGCACGCTGGCGCCGCAGCACGGCGCGGATGCGGGCGATCAGCTCGCGGCTGCCGAACGGCTTGGGCAGATAATCGTCGGCGCCCATTTCCAGCCCGATGACGCGGTCGACCTCGTCGCCTTTGGCGGTGAGCATGATGATCGGAACGTCGCTGTCGGCGCGCAGCGCGCGGCAGAGCGACAGCCCGTCCTCGCCCGGCAGCATCAGGTCGAGCAGAATGAGATCGATGCGCGCATCGGCCAGCACCTTGCGCATGGCCTTGCCGTCGGCGGCGGTGCTGATGCGGAAGCCTTCCTTGCCGAGCGCGCGCGACACCAGATCGCGGATTTCGCGATGGTCGTCGACGATCAAGATGTGCGGGCCATCGTTCATGGGCGAAATTTAGTTCGGGATAGGCTCTTTGGGGCAAAAAACTTGTCACGATTCCTGGCAGATAGCCGCCCTGACACAATTGGTTACAAAATACCGCCGCCGTCATCTTGACCGCCGGTCCGTGATTTAAATCAAGTGCCGGCGCGCCGGAAGGACTAAGGTGTTGCTGGTCACGGCCCTCCGTGACGGGATGCCAGGTTTCATGCTCGCCACGCCGCTCAAATGGCTCTTGATCGGCCTCATGGTCGTGTCCTTTGTGGGCCGGCCGTGGGCGCAGGCCTTTGCCTCAGCGCCGTCGCATAGCTGTGGCGGCGCCGCCGCCGTGGCGACGCACGCCGCCGCTGTCGCCGCAGCCCATCAGCAGCTTGACGCGCTTGCGAGCGCGGCGGTTGACGACTCAGCCAAGGCCATAGCTGCCGGCTGCATCAAAAGCTGCGCCGCGGCGCCGATGATGATCCAATTGGCGGTGGCGTGGTCACCCGATATTTGGCCGCAAGTCCATTCGGCGGCCGTCGCGGACACATTGCGCGGTCATCCACCCAAGCCCGAGCTCGCCCCTCCCATCGCGCTCGTCTAGGCGCGGCCTTCGCCGCGCCCGCCGGCCTGTTGCGGCCGGCTGCACCGTCGTGCGCGCGTTAAGCGCGGCCGCGCCGGTCGAAACCGCATCTCCCGTTTCATTCAATCCGCGCCACGCTTTGCGCCGCATGCGGCCGAGCAGCGCGCGATGCAGAGGATCAACAATGGCAAATCGAAATCGTTCGAAGACAGCGCTCAAATCGGGCCTGTCACGCCGCGCGCTGCTCATCGGCCTATCGGTCGTCGGCGGTGGCGGAGCGCTTGCTTGGGGGCTGCTCGGCACGACGCAGCCGGCCAAGGCCGGCGAGATCACGGTGTGGAAGTCGGCTACCTGCGGCTGCTGCGGCGGCTGGGTCGCTTACATGCGCAGCAAAGGCTACGCGGTCAGCGTTACCAACGTGGCCGATCCCGACACCATCAAAGCGAGCCTCGGCGTGCCGGAGCCGCTTTATTCGTGCCACACGGCCAAGGTCGACAACTACCTGATCGAAGGGCACGTGCCGGAAAAGGCCGTCGCCAAGCTCTTGGCCGAGCGCCCCAATATCAAGGGCATCGCCTTGCCCGGCATGCCGCAAGGCTCGCCGGGGATGGACGGGCCTCCCGGCATCTATCGCATCGTCGGCTTCGAAGCGAACGGGCGCATCCGCCGCTTTGCGGAAGTCGGCGTCTGACAATCCATGCAACCGAACGCGGCCGGCACGATGAGTGCGGCGCGTTCACGCGAGAAATCCTGAAGGAGCAAAGAAATGCAACGTCGCAGTTTTTTCAAATCGGTGTTGGCGATGACCGGGATCGCAGCCGGCTTGGCCGCGAGCGGTGCGGCACAGGCCGCGCCCATCGCCAAGTCCAAGCAGAAAGTCGTCTACCACCTGTCCGATGCCGAAAAGGTTCCGTTCGTGCTCTCGAACATCCAGAACCACATCGCCGGCGTCGGCGGGCCGGAATACGTCGAGATCGTGCTGGTGGTGCACGGGCCCGCGCTCAAGGCCTTCCACAAGGCCTTGGCGGATCCCAAGGTGCAGCAGACTATCAGCAACCTGAAGGAAGAGGGCGTTTCGCTCGACGCCTGCGCCAATACGATGAAGGCGCAGAAAGTCGACGAGAACGGCCTGCTGCCCGGCTTCGTCAAGGTCGACCAGGGCGGCGTGGTGCGCATCGCGCAATTGCAGGGCGACGGCTACGTCTATCTGCGGCCTTGATCGTCATACGTGCGAGCGCCGGCCGTCCAGCCGGCGCTTGCCGCCTTTCCGCGCGATCTCAGCCCAAGATTTTTGTAACCAAATCTCGCCGACGCCCGCCCTGACACATTTGGTCACAAATTCGGCCCCCGCCGACAAACTTGCGTGACAGGTCGCGCTCCTAATGCCCCTCAAGCGACGGCGATCGCTGTTGCAGACAAGAGGAGCAGTCCAATGAAAACGCGAAACATCTTGATCGGCCTCGGGATCGCAGCGGCGCTGACGGCAGGGGCTTTCACGCTAACCGCTTCCGCCCACGACACCGGCTCCGGCTGGGGCATGATGGGCGGTTACGGCCAAGGCTATGGCCCGGGCTATGGGCACATGGACGGTTACGGCCCCGGTTACCGGCACGGTTACACGCAGCGGCGCGGCAACGCTCGCGGCCAAGGTTACGGGCCGGGCTACCACATGCGCGGTGGCTATGGCCCCGGCGACCACATGGGTTGGGGCGGCGGTTACGGCCCCGGCATGATGGGCGGCTACGGCTACGGAATGATGGGTGGCTACGGCGGCTACGGCCCCGGTTACGGCCACATGATGAGCTGGTAGCGCGCCCGCGCCACCACGTCTGAGTGAATTCCTGTCCACGATTTCGATCAACACAACGTCGATCAACACAACGGAGAACTACAATGCGTGCACGTTACCTGATTGGTGCCGGAGTTGCGGTGGCGCTCGCGGCCGGCACTTTTTGGATCACCCATTCGCCGGTCATGGCGCAAGGCTGGGGCATGATGGGCGGCTACGGCCCCGGCTATCACATGCGCGGCTGGGGCGGCGGACCGGGCGGACCCGGCGGATGGGATTGCCCCGCCTTCGCGCAAGGCGACGAGCGCGGCCCCGGTGCCGGTCCAGGCAATGGCCCCGGTCCGGGTTATGGTCCCCGTCAAGGTTACGGTCCGGGTCAAGGCTACGGCCCCGGCTATCACATGCGCGGTTGGGGTGGCGGTTACGGCCATGGCATGATGGGCTACGGCTACGGACGCGGTAACGGCCCCGGCTACGACCGCGATGCGCAAGCGCAACGCAATCTCAATCTCACCACCGATGACGTGAAGGCCCGCATGGAGCGCTGGCTCGAACGTCGCGACAATCCGCGGCTCAAGCTCGGCGAGGTGAAGGAGAAAGACGCCGACACGATCACCGCCGACATCGTCACCAAGGACAATGCCTTGGTCGAACGCTTCATCGTCGATCGCCACACCGGCTTGACCCGCCCCGATAACAGCTGAGCGCTGGCATCGCACCGAAGCGAACGATCACGGCCCGCGCGGTTAGCCCCGCGCGGGCCTTTCTGCGTCGCGTGCATAAAAGCTTCAGACGGCTTTGATTGCCGACCACAGAGTCCGCTTGCGGTCCGCCGCCATCCACCAGCCGCAGACGCCGAGCGCCAGCGCGGCCAGCAAGGGACCCGGCAGCCAATCCCAGATTGTCAGCGACACCGGCAGCGCAATGCTGGACGCGCCGGCCTGAAATCCGCCGTCGGCGAATGTCGCCGGGTTTTCGCCCGGCAAATTGGCCGGCAAGGCGATATGGATCTGGGCAAAAAATTCGCTGCCGATCTGCGACCAGGCCAATCGCCAGCAGGCCGCCGAGCAATCCCTGCAGCGCCATTTCGACCGCGATTTCGTGCCGCACCTGCTGCTGCTTCCAGCCGATCACGCGCAAAATGGCGAGTTCGCGCCGGCGCTCGACCAGATTGCCGAACACCAGCGTGGCGCTCAGCGCCAGCGCGGCGAGTGCGCCGGCTGCCACCGCCACCGAGCGGAAGCGCCCGATGGTCTGCGACACGCCGCCGAACAACTGCAACATGGTGCCGGGCGAAGTCACCGAGGCATGCGGCAGCCAGGCGGCGATGCGGCTCTTCACCGTCTCGGTCTCGGCCATGTCCGCCAGCTTGAGAAACACCTGGTTGACCAGATCGGACGGCAGTCCGGCCAGCCGGCGCGCTTCGTCGATATCCAGGTAGAAATTGCTGGCGGCGATCTGGCTGCCTTCCAGAACGTCGACGACGCCGACCACCGCGTAGCTCTGCCCGCCGATGTCGACCGTGCTGCCGGGTTTGAGCCGATAGAAGGCGCCGTAGTGCCGCTCGACCAGCACCTCGCGCGCGCCCGGATTCGGCAGCCGGCCGTTCGGCATCAGCCATTTGCGCACTTTGCCGGGGCCGAGCGGCGGCGCATCGGCGCCAAGCGGGATGCCGCTGATGGAGACGAAGCGGCCTTTGCCGAGATTCCACAGCAGCACGAAGCCGGCGGCCTGCGTCACGCCCGGTTCGGCGGCGAGCCGGCGCAGTTCGGCATTGGTGATCGGCTCGGCCGAGTAGGGCAGCATGATGCCCATCTCCTTGGGCACCGCCGATTGGGTGGCGCTGCGCTGCACGATCAGATCGGCGCCGAGATTGCGGAACGGCACGGTCGCGAGATCGGCAAAGGCACGGCCGAGAATGTCGAGCGTGATGACCAGCGTGACGGCCAGCGTGATACCGCCGATCAACAGCGCGCTGCGTTTCCAGCGATAGGCCGTCTCGCTCCACACATAGCGCCAATGGATCGCCACGCTATTTCCCTCCCAGCGCCGCCTTTACCGCCGCCTCGAAATCGTCGACGCTCCAGCTGCCATTGAGGCCGAGCGGATTGTCGGCCTTGGCGGGAAAATCCTTGAACGCAACCGCGGTGCCGTCAGCGCGCTTGTAACGATAGCTGCCGTTGACCAAGAGCAAGATCGGTACGTGGCCCTTGAGCCCGACCGCCTTGATCCGCTTCTCGCCTTGCGCGCTCTCGGAATCGAGCTCGATCACCTTCACGCCGGAAACGGTGGCGAGGAAATTGCGCACCGGCTTCAGCGCGTTCTGCACCGGCGAGTGCGGCAGCGCGATGATCTCGACCGTCGGCGGCGCGGCAAAGGCGAACGACGCTGTCAGCGCCGCGGCGGCGCCGGCGGTGAGCGCGAGGATGACGCGTCTACGCGTGGGCATCGCTTACCCTCCCGTCTTTCATTTCGACGACATGGTCGGCGCGCGCCGCCACGTCGGGATCGTGCGTCACCATCAGGAGCGAGGTGCCATGGGCGCGGCCGAGCGCGATCAGCAGCTCGAGCACGGCGGTTCCGGTCGTCTGGTCGAGATTGCCGGTCGGCTCGTCGGCCAACAGCACCGAGGGTCTGTTGATGAGCGCGCGCGCGATCGCCACGCGCTGCTGCTCGCCGCCGCTCAGCGCCGACGGCCGGTTGTTGAGCCGCCCGCCCAGCTCGACTTGGTTCAACAGTTCGGTCGCGCGCTGGCGGGATTCGTCCGCCGTCATGCGTGCGTCGTAAAACGTCGGCAGCAGCACGTTGTCGAGCGCGTTCAGCGATGGAATCAGGCTGAAGCCCTGGAACACGATACCGATCGAGCGGCGGCGCACATCCGCCATGGCCTGATCGCTCATGCCGGCGAGTTTCTGCCCCATCACCAGCACTTGCCCCGCATCGGGCCGTTCAAGGCCGGCGACGATGCCGAGCAGCGTGCTTTTGCCGGAGCCGGACTTGCCCATGATGGCGGTGAATTGTCCGGTGCCGAGCGTCAGATCGACGCCCTTCAAGACGTCGATATCGCCGTAGCGCTTGCGGATGCCTTGCGCCTGGATGGCCGGCCGCTCGGCCGCCGGCGCCCGCGTCGGGCCGCCGGGGAGCGGCTTTGGACGTTTCAATTGTCGGTGCATTGATCATGGCCTGCTCTTTCATTCGCTATGGAGGAGCGCCCAAGGTTGCGGCCGCGGCAAAGCGAGCACCGCCAGCGCCGCCAAAACGCTGACCGCGACGCCGCCGGCGGTGGCGAGCGCGGCCATTGACCACGAGATCTCAATCGGCGCGGTGATGGTCTGGGTACGATTGATCGCGGCTTGCGGAATGAAGTGCGGGGTGGCGCTCAAGTCCCACGGCAAGTCGACCGTGACCGAGATGTGCCCGAGCGCAATCGCGGCCACCAACGCCAAAATGACACCGGCCGCGGTGCCGGCGACCGCCAGCAGCAGATTCTCGATCAATACCTGCCGGCGGATATACGGCCAGGACCAGCCGATCGCCTGCAGGATCGCCATTTCCCGGCGCCGCTCGGCCACCGCCGAGGCGGTCGCCCGCCAGACGAAGGCCGCCGCAAAGAGGCCGATCGCCGCGGCGATGATCAGGCCCATGCTCTGCGACAGAAACAAGACGCCGCTGAGCGCCTGCCGCATCGAGAGCTCGCTCGACACCACGCCCTTCTTGCCGAGCAGCTTGGTGATTGTCTCGACCACGCCGGCGAGCTGCTCGCGATTGACCTTGACCAGCACGAGATTGGCGTCGTCGGGGCCGAACGCATAAAGCGCCCGCACCTGCGGCGCCGCGGTGGCAAGCGCCTGCGCGGCGGCGAGTGCGGTATAGACGTCGGCGCGCACCAGCTTGCCGCCGCGCGCGGCGTCGACGATGCCGGAAACCGGGAACGGCGCCGTGCCGAGCTTGACCGTGTCGCCGACTTTGAGCTTGGTTCTTGCGGGCATAATCGCTGTCGATCAGCACGGCGCGGCTGGTGGCGTCGATCGGCTGGCCGTCGATCAGCCGCGCGTTAAGCCCGTCCAGGCCGGCGTCGCCGGTGTCGATGCCGAGGATCGAGGCGTAGCGGTCGGGTTCGAGGTCCCACATATAGACCGCGCGCGTCAGGCCGATGACGCCGGGCATCGCCTTGATGTCGCCGACCAGACTTGCCGGGATCAGCGCATTGGGATGCGGAAAGACCAGCCCTTCCAGCTTGGGCGGGATGTCGCCTTGCGTCTGCACCACCACGTCGGCGCCGACCGTCTCGATCGGCACGCGGATGGCGCGCGCGTAGGACGCCGCCAGCGCGGTCAGGATCATGGCCGCCAGCACCGCCAACGCGACGCTCGCCGCGGTGACCAAAGAGCGGCCGCGGCGGAAGCCAAGTTCACTGAGCGCATAACGCAGCATGGCCATTCCCCTTCGCTCAGACCTGACGCGTCTAGTCGATGGAGTGCCGGGTTGCCTTGACCAGGATCAGCCAATGTCCAGCTGTCGGTCAGGCAGATTCCATGCTGCCCGAAATGCGGCGGCCGCATATGATCTCGATCATATCGCGTTATGTGAAAGCGCCGCGCCAGCCGGAGGCAACGGCGCCGGCGGCGGCGAGCAGCACCAACAGCAGCAGAAGCACGCTCAAATTGGTCAGGAAGCCGGTGGCCGCCTCCCAATCGCCGCCGATGCCGTAGCCGAGCCCGAAATAGCCGGCGGTCCACACCAGGCGACCGAGCAGGGCCACGCCCAAGAATTTCGGCAGCCGATAGTGGCTTATGCCCGCCAGGACGCTGGCGATCGAGCTTAAGTACGACATGAAGGTGCGGGTGATGAACACCGTGAGCAATCCCCAGCGGTCGAACAGCGATTGCGCGCGCGCCCGGCGCGCCGCCGTGAAGCCGAGCCAACGCCCGTGGCGATCGAGGAATTTCCGGCTGAGCAGGCGGCCGAGCCCGTAGCCGATCACGTCGCCAAGCAGAGACGCCACCACCACGATCGTCGCGGCCCAGAACCAGTCGATGCGTCCTTGCGAGGCCAGCGAGCCGGCGACTGTGGTCGCCACGCCGTCGGGCAAGGGCAAGCCGATGGCGCCGAGCAGCAGCGTCAAGCCGAGCGCCGGATAGCCGTAGACCAGCAAGGCGGTGAGAACCTGGTCGCCGATGGCGCCGAGCCAGCCGGAATTACCGTTGTTGCGATCCGACCGCACGTTGGGCGACAGCACCGCGAGCACGCGCTGCACCCGCTGCATATACTCCGCGGGAGAAACGCCGGCGCGGTCGCCTAGCGTCTTCAGACTGGTGTCGGGATCTGTTTGCGGCGGCAACGCGAGCTGCGCGATGAGCGCTGCCTCCGGCGCGCGAAAAGTGGCAGCGACGTATTCAAGCGTCATCCACGCGCGCACGCTGCTGGTCATCGGCGCGCCGGCCTCATAGGCCGAGCGCAGCAAGCGGAACGAGCCGTAGCTGCGCAGGGCGAAGAATATCGTGGGCAGCACGGCGATCAGAAATACGATCGCGGCCAGCCGGCGCACCCGCGTGGATTTTTGAGTTTTCGGCTTTGCCGCCATCGTCCGCAGTGCCCAGCGTGTCCGCGTATGGGAATAGGCGATGCTAACAGATGCCGCGGATAGGAGGGTGCGCACGCAGCCCTGCAAAATTGGCGGGGGCCCGGCGGTGTTGCCGCCGAGCCCCCTTACAACGTATCAGCCGACCTGTAAGCCGGGTTCTGTATGGCCCGCCGGTCGAAACCAGCGAACGTGACGGCCATTCCTCTGGCACGCCGGTTGCCCGGCGCGTCAAGCAACCTACCCGAATGACTGGCCCGGACCGGCCTGAGGCTTTCGCCCCACGCCATTCCTATTCGGTCTTGCTCCCGGTGGGGTTTGCCGTGCCGCTGCCGTTGCCGGCAAGCGCGGTGCGCTCTTACCGCACCGTTTCACCCTTACCGCGACTGAACGCTACGCATCGCGGCGGTTTGATTTCTGTGGCACTGTCCCTGAAGCCTCGCCCCGCGAAGGGCTTAACTCCGCCGGACGTTATCCGGCACCGTTTGTCCGTGGAGCCCGGACTTTCCTCCCCGGCCGCCTTTCGGCATTGGCGCGGAGCGGCCGTCCGGCCGACTGACACGGATAGCCTTGCGGGCACACGGTCTGCACGTCAAGCGCGCGATGGCGCGATGGTTTGCAAGAAAAAAGCGCCCGAGCCAGTTGGGAGGGGGCGGCTCGGGCGCTGGGAGGTCGCTGCAAGAGCGACCGTCAAACGACAGGTCGAATGGCGGCGCGGGAATTCAATGCCGCCGGCGGCGCGCCATCAGGCGCAGGATCAGGCTCAAAACCATGGCCGGTGCGCCCGGGTTAGGCCCAGGCGCCGGTCTGCGGCAGGCGGTGCCGGTTCGGCCGCAGCTTGGCCGACAGCCGCTTCAGCAAGCCCGGCACCTGGGCAATCGCGAAGCGGAGGTGTCCGGCCCGGTCGGCATGCGCTCGTGCGATCGCGGCATGGACATCGACGGAGGGAACACGGAGGCGATTACGGGTCTTCATGGCAGTTCTCCTGAGACGGGGATGAACATCATCCCCTATGCGTTAAGCGCATAATATTATCTTGTTCTTAAAAGATAATACGCTATTATATGCTATCTTTGTTGCCTGTTTGGAATAAATAACCGGGTGCTACTAAAATTAGGATGTAAAATCAGCAGCCTAGGTGGGTTCCATGGATGCCACTTCCGACCTGCGCGCCTTCGTCCGCGTCATGGACCGCGGCAGTTTCTCCGCTGCCGCCAAGGACTTAGGGATCACCCCCTCGGCCGTCTCCAAGCTGGTGTCGCGGCTGGAGGACCGCCTCGGTGTCCGCCTGCTCGCCCGCACCACCCGAAGACTGGCCTTAACCCCTGAAGGCGAAGCGTTTTTAGCCCGCGCCCGACGCATCGTCGGCGATATCGAGGAGGCCGAGGCCGAAGTCATGCATATGCGCGGCGCCCCGCGCGGCAGACTGCGAATCAATTCCGGCACCGCCTTCGGCTTGCATCAATTGGCCCCGGCATTGGCCGATTTCCTGGCGCGCTATCCGGAAATCGACCTCGATCTGTCGATTACCGACCGGCTGGTCGATCTGCTCGAGGAGCAGGCCGACATCGCCGTGCGCTCCGGCCACATTCCGGAAGGCCGTTTTGTCCGCCGCAAAATTGCAGACCTCCAGCGCGTGATCTGTGCGGCACCGTCATACCTCAAGCGCCGCGGCACCCCCCATATCCCCGCCGATCTCAAACAGCACGATTGCATCACCGTCGCTGGCCCCGGCCTCAATCGCTGGCCGTTCAAGACCCGCGGCGGCATCGATGTCGTGGAGGTACGGCCGCGGGTCGCCACCGACGACGCCGAGGCGGCGCTGCGCCTGGCGATCGAAGGCGCCGGCATCATCCGCCTGTCCGACGTTATCGTCGGCTCGCCGCTGCGCGACGGCGAGCTCGTCGCTTTGCTGACCGACCTCCATCATGTCGAGCCGTTTCCGCTCGCCGCAGTCTATCCGGCCGGGCGCCAGCGCCTGCCGCGCGTCGCGGTGTTTCTTGAATTCCTGCACGAGCGCTTCGCGCATGCGCCGTGGCGTCTGCCGGGCGTCCCAGTGCCGCCCGCCCAAAAAGCCGAGTGACTGTCGGGCGCTGCGCGTCGGTGTTGTTGCGGTGGGAAGTTCTCAGCCCGAGGCGCGGCGTGATTCCGCGACGTCTTTTGCCAGCCGCGCCGAGCGCGTTTCACTGAGCGCGCGCAAGGTCAGCACCGTCGAGGGATCGGCGATGCCATCCACCCGCGCCGGGCGGAAGTGGCGCTGGAAGGCGGTGACCACATCGCGCGTGAGCTCATCGTATTTGCCAGTCTCTTCGATGCCGTAGCCATAGTCCTTGAACGCGCGTTGCATGCGCTTCACTGCGTCGCCCTCCTCGTCAGGTTTGAGCGTGACGCCGCTAATATCGAGCGCCGCAGGCCGCACCCAATGGCCGACGCCGGAAGCGCTCAACAGATCCCAGGGAAATTTCTCACCCGGGTCCTGCTTGCGCGACGGCGCCACGTCGGAATGCGCGAGCACGCGGTCTGCCCGGAACGGTGCGCGGCGCGTGATGATCGAGCGGCAAAGCGAGATCACCGCCGCAATCTGCCGGCGCGGAAAATCCGTGTAGCCGAGATCGTGCCCCGGATTGACGATCTCGATTCCGATCGAGGCTGAATTGATGTCGGTTTCGCCGGCCCAGGACGAGATGCCCGCGTGCCAGGCGCGCCGCTCTTCCGGCACGCACTGCACGACGCGGCCGTCTTCGAACACCACGTAATGCGCCGACACTTTGCTTTTGGCCGAGCACAGGCGTTTCAGGGCGGCCTCGCCGGTCGCCATGCCGGTATAGTGCAGCAGGATCATATTGGGCGTTCGATCGCCCTTGCGCTCGTCACTATTGGGCGAAGGTACGACGTCCGAGACGATGAAGGAATTCGGCTCAAAGGACGCCATGCGCCGGTGCCATTTCGAATCGCATGTTTGCAGCAGAGGGTCACCTTGCACTTCGCCGCCGCGGAAAATCAAGCAACCATAAATCAATACACAGGAATTCACGGTAGGCGGGGCCGCGTCATTGAAAGGCCAAAATTCCGGAGCGCGGGCTGGCGGCCGGCGTCCCGGCAGCGCGATCATCGACGAATCAATGCTTGGTCGACGGCATGCCTCCCAGCGGCTTCATGCCGCCCGGCGTCAGCCCACCAAGCGCGACGCCGATCATGAGTTTCTTCATCATCATCGCCTCCTTGGATGAACGTGAATCCGCGGCATCAAACGCCCGGGTTCCCTGCGCGGGCTCACAGCCCGCGCCGGTCAACCCTCGGCGTGGGTCGGCGTTCCTTGAGGTTCCTGATGATGAGGCGCGTGCGATCGGCATCGCCGGTTGCGCGCTTGGAACTTCGCGCGCCATGCGGCGGCGTATGACCGCGGCGGTTTCAACAAATCCTTAAGCTTAAAGACCATTAATGAGGTTTGAACGCGCCGGATGCCCGGGCCAGGCACTGGCGGGGCATTCCATTTGACGCCCATAATATCCCATGATATCCCACGAATTCTCACCGAGATCAGCCTCCCAACCCGGTGACTACCGGGGCAAAGCGGCGGTCCCGGGGTCTCGAGCCCGCTTGGCTCGCGCGTGTGGCGTCCGGTCGGTGTGGGGTAGTGGTGATGGACCGCTTCGTGTCGAACTACACGTTGCGGCTCGACTCCAAGGGCCGCGTGTCTATTCCGGCTCCCTTCCGCTCGGTGCTCACCCGCGATGGCTTCGACGGTCTCTACTGCTATCCGGCGCTCGATACGTCAGCGATCGACGCCGGGGGGAATGCGCTGATGTCGGAAATCGAAGCGCTGATTTCGCGCTATCCGCCGTTTTCGGCGGCACGCGAGCAATTCGCGCTCGCGCTCTACGGCACCAGCGAAACGCTCAAGTTCGACGGCGAGGGTCGCGTCGTTCTGAGCGAGACCTTGAAGCAGCACTCGGGGATTACCGACTCGGTGGCGTTTGTCGGTCTCGGTCACAAGTTTCAGATCTGGGAGCCCGGCCGTTTTCGCAGCGAGCTCGCGGAGGCCACCCAAAAGGTGCGCGCGCTCAAGAACGAGCTTGGCTCCCCGACGGCGGCGCGTGGCGCGCCCGGAGCGCGGGAATGATGGTGGGCGGCGACGGCTCTGCTGTCGCTGGCGGACCGGCCCTCCACATTCCCGTGCTCGGCCGCGCGGCCATCGAATTCCTCAACGTTCGTGACGACGGCATCTATATCGACGGTACATTCGGCGCCGGCGGCTATACGCGCGCCATTCTCGCCGCCGCCGGCTGCAAGGTCATCGGCATTGATCGCGACCAGCGCGCGATCGCGCTCGGCGCCGAACTCGTTGAGGCCACGCAGGGCCGGCTGACGCTGGTCGAGGACCGCTTTTCAAATCTCGACAATGTAGCGCGCGATTGCGGCGTCGAAGCCGTCGACGGCGTCGTGCTCGATGTCGGCGTCTCCTCCATGCAGCTCGATCGCGCCGAGCGCGGATTTTCGTTTCGTCATGACGGGCCGCTCGACATGCGCATGGGCCATGAAGGCCCGAGCGCGGCCGATGTCGTGGCTTCGGCGAGCGAGCGTGATCTCGCCAATATCATTTTCCTGCTCGGCGAAGAGCGTCATTCGCGCAGTGTTGCGCGCGCTATCGTGCGGGCGCGTGACAAAGCGCCGATCGCCACGACCGTGGCGCTCGCCGACATTGTTGCCTCCGCCGTCCGGTCGCGCCCGGGCGACATCCACCCGGCTACGCGCACGTTCCAGGCGTTGCGCATCTTCGTCAATGACGAACTCGGCGAGCTCGCGGCGGCGCTGGCCGCCGCCGAACGCATCCTCAAGCCCGGCGGGCGCCTGGTCGTCGTGTCATTCCATTCGCTGGAAGACCGCATCGTGAAGACTTTCCTCGCCGAACGGAGCGCGACCGGCGGCGGTTCCCGCCACGCGCCCGAACGCCGGCGCCCGGCGCCGACTTTCAAGGTGCTTACCAAGCGGCCGGTCACGGCGGATGCCGAGGAGGTCGCGCGCAATCCGCGCGCCCGCTCCGCCAAGCTACGCGCTGCCGAACGCAGCGACGCAGCCGCGCGCGCAACCGTTGCCGCCGACCTGTTGCCGCGCCTGCCGTTGCTCACCGACGTGTTGAAAGGACGCTGACCATGCGCCTTCTCAACATTCTCGTCATTGCGGCGCTGATCCTGGCGGCGTCCTTCGTCTACAAGATCAAGTTCGATTCCACGCTGCAGGCCGAGCGGGGGGCGAAGCTGCGCGGCGAGCTGCGCCACGAGCGCAACGCCATTGCGAGACTGCGTGCCGAATGGGCGAAACTCGATGCGCCGGCCCGCATCGAGGGGCTCGCCCAGCGCCATCTGGCGCTGCAGCCGGTCAAGCCGGTGCAATTCGGGACATTCGACAAATTGCCGCCGCGTCCGGCGCCGCCCGCCGATCTGGTCGGCGCCATGCTCAAAGGCGCGGCGGCCGAAACGACCGGCAGCGTGCCAACGCCGCGGGCGAGAAGGTGAGCCGCATGCCGGTCGAAACCCGCTGGCAACGCCTGGTGCGCTCGCTGCTTTACGGCCGCGGCGTCGACCGCAGCGTCAAGGCTAAGGCGCGGCTCGGCCTCGCCATCCTCGCCTTCGCCGGCATCTATGGCGTGATCGCGTTGCGGCTCGTCGTGTTCGCCGAGCAGAGCGAGGGCCACGGTGCCCGTCGCAGCGTCAGCCAGGACGCGGTCGCCACCGCGCGCCCCGATATCGTCGATCGCAACGGCCAGATCCTTGCCACCGACATCAAGTCACCGTCGCTGTTCGCCGAGCCGCGCAAGCTCATCGATCCCGACGAGGCGGAGGAAAAGCTCACGGCGGTGATGCCCGATCTAGATACCAAGGAGTTGCTCTCCCGGCTGTCATCGAAGCGCGGCTTCATCTGGCTCAAGCGCGAGATCACGCCCAAGCAGGAGCACGAGATTCACCGGCTTGGCATTCCGGGCGTCGGCTTCCTGACCGAGAACAAGCGCGTCTACCCGAATGGGCCGACGGTTTCCCAGGTCATCGGCCTGGTCAATATCGACAACCAGGGCATCGCCGGCATCGAGAAATGGGTGGACGGGCAGGGGCTCGCCGCGTTGCACATGGCGGGATTGGCCACCGACCGGCTGCAGCGTCCGGTGCAGCTTTCGCTCGATCTGCGCGCGCAATTCGCGTTGCGCGACGAACTCGTCAAGGCGCGCGAGAAGTTCAAGGCCAAGGCCTCCGCCGGCCTGATCCTCAACGTGAACACCGGCGAGGTCGTCGCGCTGGTGTCGGAGCCCGACTACGACCCCAACAATCCGCGCGAGGCCAACGATCCGACGCGCATCAACCGCATGACCACCGGCGTCTACGAGATGGGCTCAACCTTCAAGGTGCTCACCGTCGCCATGGCGCTCGATTCCGGCAGGGCGACGCTGCGCTCGACTTTCGACGCCAGCCATTCGCTGCATTATGGCCGCTTCACCATCCACGATTACGAGCCGATGCACCGCGCGCTCACGGTGCCGGAGATCTTCACTTATTCATCGAATATCGGTGCCGCGCGCATGGCGCTGGCGGTCGGCGTCCAGGGGCACAAAGCATTCCTCAAGAAGATGGGTCAGCTCGACCGGCTGCGCACCGAATTGCCGGAGAGCGCCGAGCCACTCGTTCCCAAGCATTGGGGCGAGCTCAACACCGTCACCATCGCCTTCGGTCACGGCCTGTCGGTTGCGCCGTTGCAGGCAGCGATGGCCACCGCAGCCACCGTCAACGGCGGCTTCCTGATCCCGCCGACCTTCCTCAAGCGCAGCGAAGCGGAGGCCAAGCATCTCGCCAAACGCGTGCTCAAGCCGCAAACCAGCCTCGATATGCGCTATTTGCTGCGATTGAACGCTGAGAAGGGCACCGGCACCTTCGCCAATGTCGAGGGCTACTATGTCGGCGGCAAGACCGGCACCGCCGAAAAGGTGATCAACGGCCGCTACGCCAAGCACAAGCTGTTGACCGATTTCATGGCTGTGCTGCCGGCCGACAAGCCGAAATATCTGGTGCTGATCATGCTGGATGAGCCGCAGCCGGTTAAGGGAACCCACGGCTTCGCCACCGCCGGCTGGAACGCCGGGCCGACCGCGGGCAAGGTAATCGCGCGCGTTGCCCCGCTGCTTGATCTCGAGCCGCGTTTCGATCTGCCCAAGGCCGCTCAACTGATCCTAGCCAGGGCGACCGAAAGCCGGTAGTGCGGGCGCAATGGAGGTGGCCTACATTCCGTTCATTCCCGCGCAAGCGGGAATCCAGGGCGGCAACCCGCGCCCAAGTTTCTCCACTGGGTCCCCGCTTTCGCGGGGACGAGCGGCCGAGATTAATCGATGAACCTCGCCGATCTCTTTGAGGATACTCGCCTCGATCCGCGGTTTGCGGCGCTCGAGATCGCCGGCGTCACGTCCGACAGCCGCAAGGCCAAGCCCGGTTTTCTGTTCTTCGCCATCGCCGGCGCCAAGGCCGACGGTGCCCATTTTGCGCGCGCCGCGGCGGCCGCCGGTGCGGTGGCGGTTGCGGCCGAGCAGTGTCCCGAGGGTCTCACCGACGGCGTTGCCTTCGTGCCGGTCGCCAATGCCCGCCGCGCGCTCGCGCTCGCTGCGGCGAGGTTTTTCCCGCGCCAACCCGGAACCATCGCCGGTGTCACCGGCACCAGCGGCAAGACCTCGGTTGCATGCCTTCACGCGCCAGATCTGGACGACGCTCGGCTTGCAAGCCGCCAGCATCGGCACCGTCGGCGTGGTGTCGCCCAAGGGCGAGCGCTACGGCTCGCTGACCACGCCCGATCCGGTCGAACTGCATCGCACGCTCGACCAGTTGACGGCCGAGGGCGTCAGCCATCTGGCGCTGGAAGCTTCCTCGCACGGGCTCGACCAGCATCGCCTCGACGGCGTGCGCATTACGGCCGGCGCCTTCACCAATCTGTCGCGCGATCATCTCGATTATCACCCGACGATGGAAGCCTATCTGCAGGCGAAGCTGCGCCTGTTCGAGTTGGTGCAGCCCGGCGGC
The DNA here is from genome assembly GCA_963761245.1 of uncultured Alphaproteobacteria bacterium. GTDB lineage: Bacteria > Pseudomonadota > Alphaproteobacteria > Rhizobiales > Xanthobacteraceae > Pseudolabrys. The sequence goes on from CAVXGN010000007.1 coordinate 47,039, forward strand.
GCGGCGGTGATCGACGTCGACAATTGCTTTGCCGGCCAGGTGATCGAGGCGGCCAAGCAGCGTAACTTGAGGATCATCACGGTCGGCGAACACGGCGACGACATCAAGCTGGTAGGCGGCGCCATCGACGGTTTCGCGCAAGTGATCGACTTCGCGTATGGCGGCACCACCTACAAAGTGAAGCTGCCGCTGGTCGGGGCGTTCCAGGTGCAGAACGCGGCGGTTGCTGCGGGCTTGGCGATCGCCACCGGCTCGCCGCCGCCACGCGTCTTCGCCGCGCTGGAGAAACTCACCGGCGCCAAAGGCCGGCTGGAAATGGTCGGCAGCCATAACGGCGCACCGATCTTCATCGACTATGCCCACAAGCCCGACGCGCTGGCCAAGGCGCTCGCCGCCTTGCGCCCTTACGCCAGCGGCAAGCTGACCGTGGTATTCGGCGCCGGCGGCGACCGCGACCAGGGCAAGCGTCCCTTGATGGGCCGCATCGCCGCCGAGAATGCCGACCGCGTCATCGTCACCGACGACAATCCGCGCAGCGAGAACGCCGCCGCGATCCGCGCCGCCATTCTCGCCGCCGCGCCGGGCGCTGCCGAAATCGGCGACCGCACGCAAGCGATCCGCACCGGCATCGCCGCGCTCAAAGCCGGCGACGTGCTGCTGATTGCCGGCAAGGGCCATGAAACCGGCCAGATCATCGGCGACCGCATCGTGCCGTTTTCCGACCATGAGGCGGTGGCCGCGGCCTTGCAGGGGAAGGTGGCATGAGCGCGCTGTGGAGCCTCGACGACATGGCCGCCGCCATGCGCGCCGATCGCTGCGGCGCGCTGCCGGGCGAGGTGCCGGGCATCTCCATCGACAGCCGTACGCTCGGCAAAGGCGATGCCTTCTTCGCCATCCAGGGCGAGAACCGCGACGGCCACGAATTTGTCGAGGGCGCGCTCAAAGCCGGCGCCGGTCTCGCGGTGGTCGCGCGTTCACAACGCGGGCGCTTTGCCGCCGATGCGCCGCTGCTCGCCGTTGACGATGTGCTCGAGGCTCTGCGCGATCTCGCCCGTGCCGCGCGCGCGCGCTCGCATGCCAAAGTGATCGCCGTCACCGGCTCGGTCGGCAAGACCAGCACCAAGGAGGCGCTGCGACTGGCGCTCTCCGCCGACGGCGAAACCCACGCATCGGCTGCCTCCTACAACAATCACTGGGGCGTGCCGCTGTCGCTCGCGCGTTGCCCGGTGAGCGCGAAATACGCCGTGTTCGAGATCGGCATGAACCATGCCGGCGAGATCACGCCGCTCACGCAACTGGTGCGGCCGCACGTCGCCATCATCACCGGCATCGCGCCGGTGCATCTGGAATATTTCGGCTCGCTGGAAAAAATCGCCGATGCCAAGGCGGAAATCTTTGTCGGCGTGGAGCCGGGCGGCGCGGCCGTGATCAATCGCGATATCCGGCAATATGCCCAGCTCGCCAAGGCCGCCGAAGAGGCCGGCGTCAAACGCATCGTCTCCTTCGGCGCCAATGCCAAGGCGGATGCGCGGCTGCTGCGCCATTCGCTGCACGCCGAAGTGTCCACCGTGCAGGCGCGCATCTTGGGGGAGGAGGTCACCTACAAGATCGGCGCGCCCGGCGAGCATCTGGTGCTCAATTCGCTCGCCGTGCTGGCGGCAGCCGCGCTCGCCGGCGCCGATCTTGCGCTGGCCGCGCTCGCGCTCAACAACTTGAAGCCGGCGACCGGCCGCGGCACCCGCATCACCCTGAAATTGCCGAGCGGCAGCGCGCTGCTGATTGACGAGAGCTACAATGCCAACCCGGCCTCCGTGCGCGCGGCGGTCATGCTGCTCGGCATGGCGCCGGTCGGGCCGCACGGCCGGCGCATCGCCGTGCTCGGCGACATGCTGGAACTGGGTTCGCGCGGCGCGGCGCTGCATCGCGGCCTGGCCGAGCCGATCGCGGCGGCCAAGATCGATCTGGTGTTCTGCTGTGGGCCGCTGATGCGCGCGCTCTGGGAGGCTCTTCCCTCGGGCGCGCGGGGCGGCTATGCCGAGACGGCGGCGGCCTTGGAGCAAAGCGTGCTCGATGCCATCCGTGATGGCGACGCCGTGATGGTAAAGGGATCGCTGGGGTCCAAAATGGGTCCGATCGTCAAGGCGCTGGAACGCCAGTTCGCGCGGCAGCCGGCGGCCGCACCGGCGGCGCAAAATTGAGCGGCAGGGCTTGACCCGATGTTCTATTGGCTGACCGAGCTTTCCGACAAAGTTTCGTTTCTCAATGTCTTTCGCTACATCACCTTCCGCACCGGCGGCGCCGTTGTCACCGCCTTGGTGTTCGTGTTCCTGTTCGGCGGCCCGATCATCGACTTGTTGCGGATGAAGCAGGGCAAGGGCCAGCCGATCCGCACGGACGGCCCGCAATCGCACCTGGTGACCAAGATCGGCACGCCCACCATGGGCGGGCTGATGATCCTGTCGGGGCTGCTGGTTTCGACCGTGCTGTGGGCGAACCCCGGCAATCCTTACGTCTGGGTCGTGCTTGGGGTGACGCTGAGCTACGGCGTTATCGGCTTCTACGACGACTATCTGAAAGTCACCAAGCAGACCCATGCCGGTTTTTCCGGCCGCACGCGGCTGCTGGCGGAAGCGCTGATCGCGATTGTCGCCTGCACCATCCTCTCCCATCTCGGGCACGGCCCGATCGCCACCTCGCTGGTATTCCCGTTCATCAAGGAACTGGTGATCAATCTCGGCTGGGGCTTTGTGCTGTTCGGCGCCTTCGTCATTGTCGGCGCCGGCAACGCGGTCAATCTGACCGACGGGCTCGACGGCCTGGCGATCGTGCCGGTGATGATCGCGGCGGCGAGCTTCGGGCTGATCTCCTATCTCGCCGGCAACACCCTGTTCGCCGACTATCTGCAGATCCACTACGTCGCCGGCACCGGCGAACTGGCGGTGCTGTGCGGCGCGGTGATCGGCGCCGGTCTCGGCTTCCTCTGGTTCAACGCGCCGCCGGCTTCGATCTTCATGGGCGACACCGGCTCGCTGGCGATGGGCGGCATGCTCGGCACCACGGCGGTGGCGATCAAGCACGAGATCGTGCTCGGCATCGTCGGCGGCTTGTTCGTGCTGGAAGCGGTGTCGGTGATCGTGCAAGTGGTCTCGTTCAAGCTCACCGGAAAACGCGTATTCAAGATGGCGCCGATCCACCATCACTACGAGCAGCTCGGCTGGACCGAGCCGCAGATCGTGATCCGCTTCTGGATCGTCGCGGTGGTGCTGGCGCTCGCGGGACTGGCGAGCCTGAAGCTGCGATAACTCGTTGTCATTCCGGGACGGCGCGTAGCGCCGGACCCGGAATCCAGATGCAGGCTCTAGAATCGGTTCTGGATTCCGGGTTCGCTCGCTGCGCTCGCGCCCCGGAATGACGGAAAAATGGTATGATCCCCATCACCACCTTTGCCGGCAAGACGGTCGCGGTATTCGGCCTCGGCAGCTCCGGCCTGTTGTCGGCGCGCGCACTGCAAGTCGGTGGCGCCGAGGTCGATCGCCTTCGACGACGATGCCAAGAAGCTCGCCGAGGCACAGTCCGCCGGCGTCACGACGCAAAATCTGCAAGAGCTCGACTGGTCGCAAAGTCGCCGCGCTGGTGCTGGCGCCCGGCGTGCCGCTCACCCATCCCAAGCCGCATTGGACCGTGGAGCTTGCGCGCAACGCGGGCGTCGCGATCATCGGCGACATCGAATTGTTCTGCCGCGAGCGCGCCAAATCCGGCGGCCTCGTGCCCGCTCATCGCCATCACCGGCACCAACGGCAAATCGACCACCACCGCGCTGATCGCGCATCTTTTGAAAAGCGCCGGCCGCGATGCGCAGATGGGCGGCAATATCGGCGTGCCGGTGCTGGCGCTGCGAGCCGTTCGCGCCCGGCCGCGTCTATGTGCTGGAAGTGTCGTCCTACCAGATCGACCTTGCGCCATCGCTGCATGCCAGCGTCGGTATCCTGCTCAACGTCACCGAGGACCATCTCGACCGCCACGGCACGATGGAGAATTACGCCGCTATCAAGGAGCGGCTGGTGGCGGGGGTGGAGCAAGGCGGTACGGCGGTGATAGGCGTTGATGACGATTGCACGCGCGCCGTAGCCGAGCGCATCGAAAGCGCCGGCAAGAAGGTGGTGCGCGTATCGGTGCTCGGGCCGTTGCGCGACGGGCTTTATGCCGAGGGCACTCGCATCATGCGCGCGACCGGCGGCAAGACGCAGGAGGTGGCGCAACTCGCCGGCATCGGCAGCCTGCGCGGCCAACACAATGCGCAGAACGCCGCTTGCGCGGTGGCGGCCTGCCTTGCGCTCGGGCTGGACCTCGCCGCGATCCAGAAAGGCTTGGCGAGCTTTCCCGGGCTTGCCCACCGCATGCAGCCGATCGGCCGCAAGGGGAATGCGCTGTTCGTCAACGATTCGAAAGCGACCAATGCGGATTCCGCGGCGCGCGCGCTGGCGAGCTTCCACGACATTTTCTGGATCGCCGGCGGCAAGCCCAAGACCGGCGGCATCACCAGTCTTGCCGAATATTTCCCGCGCATTCGCAAGGCCTATCTGATCGGCGAAGCGGCCAAGGAGTTCGCCGCAACGCTCGACGGCAAGGTGGTTTACGACATCGTCGAGACGCTCGATCGCGCCATACCGCTTGCCGCGCGCGATGCCGAGGCTTCCGGCTTGCAGGAACCGGTTGTGCTGCTCTCGCCCGCCTGCGCCTCGTTCGACCAGTATCCGAATTTCGAAGTGCGCGGGAAGGCGTTCACCGACCTGGTGCGGGCGATTCGCGGCATTCAAGCCGTGTAGGGTCAAGCGCCGCCGCGCGTTGCCTGAGAGGGCAATTCCCCCATTAATCCTTCCTAAACCGTAACCCGTCAGCTTGGCGCGCGGACGGGAAATGCATGGTCTCGCGCGCGCAACGCACGCCCTTCGGCGAATGGTGGTGGACGGTCGACAAGCTCACGCTCGCCGCCGTCGGCGCGCTGATGCTGGCCGGCGTGGTGCTATCGCTCGCCGCCAGCCCGCCGGTCGCCAACCGGCTCGGCCTCGACCCGTTTTATTTCGTCGACCGCCACATCTTCTATCTGATCCCGACCGTCGCCGTCATGCTGGCGGTGTCGTTCCTCAATCCGCGCCAGATCAGGCGACTGTCGCTGATCGTGTTCGCGGTCAGCTTGGTGCTGGTGGCGGCGACGCCTTATTTCGGCCAGGAGATCAAGGGCGCGCGGCGCTGGCTGGTGCTGCTCGGCGTCAACGTGCAGCCGTCGGAATTCCTCAAGCCGGCTTTCGTCATCCTGATCGCCTGGCTGTTCGGGGAATCGGCCAAGCGTCCCGACATGCCGGCCAATGCGTTTTCGCTGACGCTTTTGATGCTGGTGGTCGCGCTCTTGGTGCTGCAGCCCGACTTCGGCCAGACCATGCTGGTGGTGCTGGTGTGGGGCGCGTTGTTCTTCATGGCTGGCATGCGGCTGTTCTGGGTGTTCGGCCTTGCCGGCGTCGCCGGCCTCGGGCTGACTGCGGCCTATTACACCGTGCCGCATGTCGCCGCCCGCATCCAGCGCTTCCTCAATCCGGCCTCCGGCGACACCTACAATATCGACATCGCCACCGAGAGCTTCATGCGCGGCGGCTGGTTCGGCCGCGGCCCGGGTGAGGGCACCGTCAAGCGGCTCTTGCCGGAGAGCCACACCGATTTCGTATTTGCCGTAGCGGGCGAGGAATTCGGCGTCGTGCTGTGCCTGGCGCTGGTCGCGCTCTACGCCTTCATCGTGCTGCGCGCGCTGGTGCGCGCCATGCGCAACGAGGACCCGTTCACGCGCTTTGCCGCCGCGGGGCTCGCTATCCTGTTCGGCGCGCAGTCGGCGATCAATATGGCGGTCAACCTGCATCTCATTCCGGCCAAGGGCATGACGCTGCCGTTCATCTCCTATGGCGGTTCCTCGATGCTGTCGCTCGCCTATGCCATGGGCATGTTGCTGGCGCTCACGCGCGAGCAGCCGCGCGCCGCCATGATGGGCACGCCGGAGCTTGCCGCCGCCGAAAGCGCGGCTTGAGTTTTCCCCTATATCCGTCACCCTGAGGTGCGTTCATCCTTCGCGGATGATGGATCGAGGCTTTTACGCATGGCCGGCGAGGGAAATAAGCTTGTGCTGCTGGCCGCCGGCGGAACCGGCGGGCATCTGTTTCCGGCTGAGGCGCTGGCCGTCGCCTTGCAGAAGCGCGGCGCCGTCATCGACCTCGCCACCGACCGGCGCGCCGCGCATTTCAAGTTTCCCGCCCGCGAGGTGTATCTGATCCCGAGCGCGACCCTGCGCGGCCGCAATCCGCTGGCGCTGGCGCGCACCGCATCGTTGCTGACGATCGGCACCGCCAAGGCCTGGGCGCTGCTCGGGCGAATCCGTCCGGCGGTGGTCGTGGGCTTCGGCGGCTATCCGACCATTCCGCCGCTGATGGCGGCGTCCCTGCGCGGCATTCCGACCGTGCTGCATGAGCAGAACGGCGTCATGGGCCGCGCCAACCGGCTGTTGGCGCCGCGCGTCACTACCATCGCCACCAGCTTCAAGTCGCTCGCCCGGCTCGATCCGCGCCTGCAGGACAAGATCGTCTTCACCGGCAATCCGGTGCGCCCGCAGGTGATCGCCGCGGCGGCAACGCCCTATGTCGCGCCCAAGCCGGGTGGGTCCTTGAATCTGGTCGTGTTCGGCGGCAGCCAGGGCGCCCACGTGATGGCTGAGATCGTGCCGGCGGCGGTCGAGCGGCTGGCGCCGGACATCGGCGCGCGCTTACGCATCGTGCAGCAGGCGCGCGCGGAGGATCTGGAAGCCGTGCGCGCGCGCTATAGCCAGCTTGGCATTGCCGCTGCCTGCGCGCCGTTCTTTGCCGATTTGCCGGTGCAGATCGCATCCGGCCATCTCATCGTCGCGCGCTCCGGCGCCTCTACCGTTGCGGAGTTGTCGGCGATCGGGCGGCCCGCCATTCTGGTGCCGCTGCCGCATGCGCTCGATCAGGATCAGTTCCACAATGCCGGCGTGCTGGCGGAAGCGGGCGGAGCGATCCGCATCGAGCAGCGCGACTTTACGGCGGAGCGTCTGGCCGAGGAAATCACTGCTTTGGCCGCCGACCCGGCGCGGCTTGCCGCCATGGCCCAGGCGGCGAAATCGGCCGGCACGGTCGATGCCGCCGAGCGGCTGGCGGAATTAGTCATGAAAGTGGCGGGAATCCCTTGAATGTCATGCCCGCGAATGCGGGCATCCAGTATCCCACCGACCTTTCAATTTTATACGCTGTGCCCTAAACGAAGCGCCGTGACTACTGGATCGTCCGCCTGCGCGGATGACGACAGCGGGGGCTAGGCGAACTCCATGAAACTGCCGCGCAATATCGGTCCGGTGCATTTCGTCGGCATCGGCGGCATCGGCATGAGCGGCATTGCCGAGGTGCTGGCCAATCTTGGCTACACCGTCACCGGCTCGGACGTTGGCGAGAACGCCAACGTCAAGCGCCTGCGCGACATGGGGCTGAAGGTCGCCATCGGCCACAAGGCCGAGAACATCGACGGCGCCGACGTGGTCGTCATCTCCTCCGCCATCAAGCGCGACAACCCGGAATTGATCGCCGCGCGCGCCAAACGGCTACCGGTGGTGCGGCGCGCCGAAATGCTGGCCGAACTGATGCGGCTGAAATCCTGCGTCGCCATCGCCGGCACCCACGGCAAGACCACCACCACCTCGCTGGTGGCGGCGCTGCTCGACGCCGGCGGCCTCGACCCGACCGTGATCAACGGCGGCATTATCAACGCCTACGGCACCAATGCCCGCCTCGGCGCCGGCGACTGGATGGTGGTGGAGGCCGATGAATCCGACGGCACCTTCGTCAAGCTGCCGGCCGACGTCGTCATCGTCACCAATATCGACCCCGAGCATCTCGACCATTTCCACACCTTCGAGGCGGTGCAGGACGCCTTCCGCGCCTTCGTCGAGAATATTCCGTTCTACGGTTTTGCCGTGATGTGCACCGATCATCCGGTGGTGCAGACGCTGGTCGGCAAATTGGAAGACCGCCGCATTCTCACTTACGGCGGCAATCCGCAGGCCGACGTGCGGCTTACCGATCTCGACCATCATAACGGTCACTCGCGCTTCACCGTGCATGTTCCGCGGCCGCAGCGGCGAGACCGCGCACGCGATCGAGAAGCTGACGCTGCCGATGCCCGGGCGCCACAACGCGCTCAACGCCACCGCGGCGATCGCGGTCGCGCACGCGCTCGGCATCAAGGACGACATGATCCGCAAGGCGCTCGCCGCCTTCGGCGGCGTCAAGCGGCGCTTCTCCCGCGTGGGGACATGGAACGGCGCGCTGATCATCGACGACTACGGCCATCATCCGGTCGAGATCGCAGCCGTCTTGCGCGCCGCGCGCGAGAGCGCCAAGGGCAAGGTCATCGCGGTGATGCAGCCGCATCGCTATACGCGCTTGCACGATTTGTTCGAGCAGTTCTGCACCTGCTTCAACGACGCCGACACGTTGATCGTGGCGCCGGTCTATCCGGCCGGCGAGCCGCCGATCCCGGGCGCCGACCGCGACGCGCTGGTGGCGGGCTTGCGCGCGCGCGGGCACCGCCAGGTGATCCCGCTCGACGGACCGGAGATGTTGGCACCGCTGATCAAGGAGCTGGCCAAGCCCGGCGACTGCGTCGTCTGCCTCGGTGCCGGCTCGATCACGCAATGGGCCTATGCGCTGCCGGGCGAATTGCAGGCGCTGGGGTGATGCTGGCCGCGTTGCGAATGCTTGATCCAGTCACTATCCTCCTGGGCGGCGATAAAGGTGACTCGATGAACAAAGCAATTCTGGACGAATTGATGCAGCTTAGCCCGGCCGAGCGTATCGACATCGCGGAGAAGCTTTGGGAAAGCGTCGATCCAAACGATCCGAATATTGTCGATGACATCACTCCGCTGAGCGAGGAGCAGATGCAGGAAGTTCGTAAGCGGATCGCCGAGCATGAGCGCGATCCAGGTTCAGCGATCCCGTGGGACGAGGTCCGCGCCCGGCTTTGGGCTCGCCTGAAATAATGCGCCGACTCGTTTTCCGGGCGCAGGCCGACCGGGAACTCGCCCAGGCAGTCGAGTGGTACAGGGATCGGGACCTAAGGGTTGCGGTCGAATTCATTGAAACGGTCGAGCGCATTTTGCGAGCTATTCAGGATAACCCCTTTCAGTATCAAACCGTCGAAGGGAACACTCGCCGGGCGACGATGCGGCAATTTCCCTACAAGATCGTTTATCACGTCACGGAAACCGAATTGATCGTCGTGCCGTGCTTTCATGCGGCGCGCGATCCGAACGTTTTGCGCGATCGGCTCCGATGACCTTCCCCGACATCGTCCCCGATCTGAAGGCGCGCATGCCGCGAATTGCGCGGGCGGCTGTTGGCCAACCAGTCGCTCGCGGAGTTTGCCTGGTTCCGCGTCGGCGGACCGGCGCAGGCGCTGTACATGCCGGAGGACGAGAACGATCTCGCCTACGTCATGCGCAATCTGCCGGCGGAAATTCCGGTCACCGTCGTCGGCGCCGGCTCCAATCTGATCGTGCGCGACGGCGGTGTGCCCGGTCTGGTGGTGCGGCTCGGCCGCGGCTTCAACGCTGTCACGGTCGAGGAGGGCGCCCGCGTCCGCGCCGGCGCCGCGCTGCTCGACGTCATGGTGGCGCGCGAGGCGCAGAAGGCCGGCATCGCCGGCCTCGCATTCCTCTCCGGCATTCCCGGCTCGATCGGCGGCGCGCTGCGCATGAATGGCGGGGCCTATGGCGGCGAGACCAAGGACGTGCTGGTCGAGGCGCGCGGCGTCGACCGCCAGGGCAACCTGCACACGTTCAGCAACGCCGACATGGGCTTTTCCTATCGCCATTGCGGCGTCGCCGACGACGTCATCTTCACGCAGGCGCTGTTCCAGGGCCGCCCCGGCGAGCCCGACCAGATCGCCGCCGAGATGGCCGAGATCAAAGGCAAAAGCGCGAAGCAAGCCAGCCGCGTAATCGCACCGGCGGCTCGACCTTTAAGAATCCGCCGGGCTTGAGCGCCTGGAAGCTGGTGGACGAGGCCGGCTGCCGCGGCCTCACTGTCGGCGGCGCGCAGGTCTCGCCGCTGCACAGCAATTTCCTGATCAATCTCGGCCATGCCACCGCCGCCGATATCGAGACGCTGGGCGAGACGGTGCGCGAGCGCGTGAAAGCGCATTCGGGCGTGCAGCTCGAATGGGAGATCAAGCGCATCGGCGTGACGTAGCCTCACTGTCGTCATGCGCGGGCTTGACCCGCGCATCCCGCTTAGGATCGCACGGTGGCCTGCCTAAGCGGGATGGCCGGGACAAGTTTACAGCCGGGCCGGCCAACGGCCGGACCCGGTTGCCCGGCCATGACGGATCAACGGTCTTTCTCGATCAAATTACGCTCTTTCAGCCACGGATTGATCGCCAGCGCTTTTTTCAGCGCGATCTGCGCTTCCGCGTCCTTGCCTTCCTGGATCAGGATGATGCCGCGGCCGGCGAGCGCGGCATAATGCATCGGCTCGAGCGCCAGCGTCTTGTCGAGCGCCGCAAGCGAAGCATCGTTGCTGCCGGCGAGAAACAGCACATAGGCGAGCTGGTTCCAGCCTTCCGCGAATTGCGGTTGATGCTTGACCAGCGCCTCCAGCGCATTGAGCGCGCGGCCATATTCGAAGCCCATCTGCGCGTCATGCGATTGGTCGAGCAACCGCTGCGATTCCGTATCGGCAAAGCCGAGCCAGAATGTCCAGATCTTGGCCTCGATTGCGCGCGCGTCGGGCTCGGTCTTGGCAGCTTTGAGCGCCGCGAACAATTCGGCGCGCTCCTGCGCCGAGCCCGCGCCGATGCCGACCATCGGCGGCAGTGCCGGCGGTTCGGCGCGCGACGGCGCGCCGCTCAGCGCCAGCCCAAGCGCGACCGCCACAATCCCGACCGCACGCCTTGCCATGGTTCGAGCTTGCAGGGCAGGCGCTGCCTTGGCAAGACAACGCTTGCAGGCGAATCGCCAACCGCGGGACCGCGAACGCACCATGAGCAAACACGTCGCCGTCTTGATGGGTGGCTGGTCGGCCGAGCGCGAGGTCAGCCTGGGCTTCCGGCAAGGCCTGCGCGGATGCCGCCGAACGCGTCGGCTACCGCGTCAGCCGCGTCGATGTCGACGCCCGACCTCGCCGCGACCTTGCGCGACGCTCAAGCCCGACGTCGCGCTCAACATGCTGCACGGCCGGCCCGGCGAGGACGGCACCGTTCAGGGCCTGCTCGAGATCATGGGCATTCCCTACACGCATTCCGGCGTGCTCGCCTCCTCGGTGGCGATGCACAAGGAAATGACCAAGGTCATTCTGAGCGGAGGCCGACGTGCCGGTCCCCGGCGGCCGCGTCGTGCGTCGCGCCGACGCGGCGAAGGCACATGTGCTGCCGCCGCCCTATGTCATCAAGCCGGTGGCGGAAGGCTCCAGCGTCGGCGTCTTCATCGTGCACAAGGATCACGCCCACCCGCCGCAGGAATTGACCCGCGGCGACTGGGCCTTCGGCGAGATGGTACTGGTCGAGCCCTTCATCCCCGGCAAGGAACTTACTTGCGCGGTCATGGGCGATAAAGCGCTCGGCGTCATCGAGATCGTGCCGATCGGGGAGGAGTTCTACGACTACAAGGCCAAATATGCGCCCGGCGGGTCCAAGCATCTGTTGCCGGCGCCGATCCCGGCCGAGGTCTACGAAGAGGTCCGCCGCCTTTCGCTTGCCGCCCATCGCGCGCTCGAATGCCGCGGCGTCGCACGCGCCGACTTCCGCTATGACGATAGCAAGCCCGGCCTTGAAGGCCTTGTTTGCCTCGAGGTCAACACCCAGCCGGGCATGACCGATACCTCATTGGTGCCGGAAATGGCGGCGCACGCCGGCATCTCGTTCGACGAGCTGGTGCGCTGGATGATCGAGGACGCTTCGCTCAACCGTTAAGGCCGGTAAGGGAGGATCGCCATGCCGATTGCCGGACCGCCGCTCGACGGACCTGTCAACCTCCCGCAGATATTGAAGCGGGGTCTCGACACAAAACCGGATGTTGACGCGCTCGTCTCGCGCCGGCGCCGCTGGACGTGGCGCATGCTGGAATCCGTTTCCTCCTGTTTGGCCGGCCATTACCTGGACCTTGGCCTGGTGCCGGGCGACCGGATCGCGTCGCTCATGCCGAACCGTACGGAACTGATGGTGCACTACATCGCTTGCATGAAGTGTGGGCTTGTCGCGATGCCGCTGAACTACCGCTACATGGCGCCGGAAATCGACCATGCGCTCGAAGTCTCCGGGGCGAAAATCCTGCTCGCCCATGATGAGCGCCGCGAAGACCTGGCCGCCAGCAAACTTGCGGGCAAGCTGCCGCTCGGCCGTATCAGCTATGACGACAATGGCGGACGGGACGGCCCAAGCTTTGGATCGTTAACGGCAGGCGAGCCGACCCGTGACTTCGCTCCGCCGAAAGCCGGAAGACCCAGCGATTATTTTCTTCACATCGGGAAGCACCGGCAAGCCGAAGGGGGTCTGCCACAGCTTCGCGACATTGGGTTGGATCATCGCCAGCGCCGTCAAGAGTTTCGACATGGGTCCCGACGACGTTATGTTGCCGGGCGGGTCGGCTTCGCATGTCGGCGGGCACCACTTGTCGATGATGACGTTCGCTGCCGGCGGCAGGGTCGTGATGGCGCGCACCTTCGATGGCGACGAAATCTTGCCGCTGTTGCGCGACGAGCGGCCGACCAAGATGTGGATGCTTCCCTCGGCGCTTTATGCACTTACTCGCGATCACGGCGCCCGCCGCGAGGACTTCGCTTCGGTCAAGGCCTGTTATTCGGGCGGCGATAAGGTTTCCGAGGCCCTTGAGGCGGAGTTCACGGCCCTTGCGGGCATCGCGATCGATGAGGATTACGGAATGACCGAGATCGGCATTCCGACCGTCACTCCGCCGGGCGCGTCGAAGATCGGCTCTGTCGGGCCCATCGCTCCTGGCTATCAAGTGTCGCTGCGCGATGACGACGGCCGCGAAGTGGCAACCGGAGCGGATGGGCGTCTTTGGATCAAGTTTCCCGGCAATATGGTCGCCTATTGGAACAATCCGAAAGCGACAGCCGAGACGATCGTCGATGGCTGGCTGGATACCGGCGACGTGATGAGTGCCGACGAGGACGGCTATCTTTGGTTCCACGGCCGCAAGAAGCAAATCATCATCCACGACGGGTCGAACATTTGCCCGCAAGAGGTGGAAGCCGCGCTGCTCGAACATGACGCCGTGGCCAGTGCCGGCGTTGTTGGCGTGCAAAGTCCCTTGCACGGCGAGAACGTGCGCGCCTATGTCACGTTGGATAAGGAGGCCCGGCCGCCCACGATGCAGGACCTTATCCAATTCGCCCGGGCGCGCGTCGGCTACAAGGCGCCGGAAGAGGTTATCTTCCTCGACGAGATGCCGCTGAATGCGACCGGGAAGGTCGATCGCGTCACACTCAAGCGGATGGCGGAGAAGGGGCTCGGCGGCGTCGCGCCGGCCGGAATTTGAGAGGCGCCATCAGTTTAGTAAACCGTGTAAGCGCCATCATCGCTACAGTGGTGTCATGCGGCTGGCATTAAAACTTCATCCGGACTCGCATTGCAGTGCGGTGAATCACATCGAAGTGGACGTCGTGCGTGCGCCCCCCGCCAGTCTGGTATTGCGATATGTCGTGACCGGAATGATCGGCAATTTGCGCCTGCCGGGCAGGTCGACACCCGCGCGCGCCGATGAGCTTTGGCGGCACACGTGCTTTGAGGCATTTGTTCGGGCCTTGCCGTTGGCGGCATACCACGAGTTCAACTTTTCCCCCTCGACGCGATGGGCAGCCTATCGGTTCAGCGGTTATCGGGAGGGGAGGACCGTAGCGAGCGAGATCAGCGCTCCGGGCATCGACGTGCAATCGAACGCTGAGAGCTACCAATTGGCAGCCGCACTCGCGTTGGACGGGTTGGCGAGCTTGCCAAGCGATGCGATCTGGCGGCTTGGTGTTTCGGCGGTCATCGAAGAAACCAGCGGCTCTATATCGTATTGGGCGCTGGCGCACCCTGCGGGCAGGGCGGACTTTCATCATTCCGATTGCTTTGCGCACGAACTCTCAGCAGCATGAGACAGCATGAAATTCGGCATCGATCGGATTCTCACTGAGCCCGCTTTGCGCGCGCCGCTGCAAGGCCGGCGCGTGGCGTTGCTCGCGCATCCAGCCTCGGTCACGCAAGACCTGACGCATTCGCTCGACGCGCTCGCTACATGCGGTGACATAAAGCTCACCGCCGCTTTCGGTCCGCAGCATGGTCTGCGCGGCGACAAGCAAGACAACATGATCGAGTCGCCCACGTTCAACGATCCGCAGTATGGCATCCCGGTCTTCAGTCTGTATGGCGAAGTGCGCCGGCCGACGGATGCGATGATGGACACGTTCGATGTCATCCTCGTCGATCTCCAGGATTTGGGTTGCCGCATCTATACATTCGTCACGACGCTGCGTTACGTCCTGGAAGCGGCTTCAAAACACCGAAAAGCCGTGTGGGTGTTGGATCGTCCCAATCCGGTCGGCCGCCCCATCGAAGGCCTGCGGCTCAGAACCGGATGGGAGAGCTTCGTCGGCGCCGGACCGTTGCCGATGCGTCACGGGCTTACGCTCGGCGAGTTGGGTTTGTGGTTTATCAGAACGCTCAAGCTCGACGTTGAATACGACATCGTCGAGATGCAGGGGTGGCAGCCGGAAACCGCACCGGGATTTGGCTGGCCGCTGGGCAGCCGAACCTGGATCAATCCCAGTCCCAACGCGCCGAATTTATGGATGGCGCGCGCCTATGCTGGCACGGTGATGCTCGAAGGCACGACGCTTTCAGAGGGCCGCGGCACCACGCGGCCGCTCGAATTGTTCGGCGCGCCCGATATCGATGCCAAACGGGTGCTGAAGGAAATGCGCTCACTTGCGCCGCAGTGGCTGCAGGGTTGCCGCCTGCGAGAGTGCTGGTTCGAACCGACGTTTCACAAACACGTCGGCAAGCTTTGCAACGGCGTGCAGATTTATACGGAATTCACTGGCTACGATCACCAAGCGTTCAAGCCTTGGCGCATGCAAGCGCTTGCCTTTAAAGCGATCCGCAATTTGTATCCCGATTATCCCTTGTGGCGCGATTTTCCTTACGAATACGAACATGACAAACTCGCCATCGACGTCATCAACGGCTCTCCGTTGCTGCGCGAGTGGGTCGATGATTCCGCGACAACGCCGCATGACTTGGATGCGCTCGCTATGCCGGATGAGCAGGCTTGGTCAAACGAGCGCCAAGCCCATCTGCGCTACTGACCGACCGCGCAGGCAAACAGGCGCCGTTCAATCCGTAGAGGCACGCCGTGCGAAGAACTTGGCGCCCACCGATCGCCGATCTCGACGCTAGCGCTCCATGGCCGTGGCGCGAATTTCATCTTCGACTTCTGTCATGGGCAGGAAAGCCGAGGGTCATGGGGTTAGGGTACATGCCCGTTCGTCTCACAAATCGGCGGGCATCGCCTGGAGACATCCGAAAGACGGGTAACCAGCCGAATAGCCGCCGATAGAGCGGCACGTCAAAGCACGCGCCCAAGGTGCCGTCATAGTACAGTCGCCCGTTTTTCGATTCCGCCACGGCATGATAAATGCGGGATGTATCTTTGCTGCGCGCAGTTCCAATCAGGAAATCGCCGAAGCCTCTCGCCGCTGCCAGGTACGCAAATCGGAAGCACTCTCCCTCGCGTTCCGGCCGGACTCGCAACTTGCTTTCTTTGAAGAGGGTAATCGTCTCCTGGTAATCCAGGTAGACCGGCCATCGGTTGTTGCCCTGCTGGTACCAGCCCGCCATTCCAAACTCCGGTCGCTACTGCACCCATTCGCGTGCCGGCCGCATCACCTCACGCATTCGGTCGCGGTGGCTCAACACTCGCCGTGAAATTCCTGCGCCGGTAGGCGTCAGCGCCAGCCCAGGCCAGGGGCGACATGTTTAAGGATCGCCTCGATGACGTGGGCATTGTAGTCGACACCGAGCTGATTGGGGACGGTCAAGAGCAGTGTGTCGGCCTCTGCGATGGCTTCGTCCTTCGCGAGTTGCTCGACCAGGATATCCGGCTCGGCGGCATAGCTGCGGCCAAAAATGGCGCGCGTGTCGTCGCCGAGGAAACCGATCTGGTCGTCGTCCTCATTGCCGCGCCCGAAATAAGCCCGGTCGCGGTCGTCCACCAGCGCGAAGATGCTGCGGCTGACCGACACCCGCGGCTCGCGCGCATGGCCGGCCGCCGTCCACGCCGCGCGGAATGCCCGGATCTGGTCCGCCTGCTGGATGTGGAACGGACGTCCGTCCTCGTCATTCTTGAGTGTCGAGCTCTGCAGATTCATCCCAAGCTTGGCCGCCCATTCGGCGGTGGCATTCGAACCGGCGCCCCACCAGATGCGATCGCGCAGACCCTCCGAGTGCGGCTCGAGGCGCAGCAGACCAGGAGGGTTCGGGAACATCGGTCGCGGGCTGGGGCGCGCGAAGCCCTCGCCACGCAGCACCTCGAGCAACACTTCCGTGTGGCGTCTGGCCATGTCGGCGTCGGTCATCCCCTCGGGCGGGGCGTAACCGAAGTAGCGCCACCCGTCGATCACCTGCTCGGGCGAACCGCGGCTGATGCCGAGTTGCAGGCGTCCGCCGGCGATGATGTCGGCGCTACCTGCGTCCTCCACCATGTAGAGCGGGTTCTCATAGCGCATATCGATGACCGCCGTGCCGATCTCAATCCGCTCGGTCCTCGCGCCGACGGCAGCCAGCAGCGGGAAGGGCGAGCCGAGCTGGCGGGCGAAGTGATGCACACGGAAGTATGCCCCGTCCGCGCCCAGTTCCTCGGCGGCGACGGCCAAATCGATCGATTGCAGGAGGGCGTCGGACGCCGTTCGCGTCTGCGACTGCAGCGAAGGACTCCAATGGCCGAATGACAGGAAGCCGATCTTTTTCATGGGGCTGCGTCGTAGAGGGTTATGCGTTCAGGTCTGCTGTTCTAACCTGAAACATTCGAGCTGGAACAGGTCGTGTTCGTGAAGAATTGCGACAAGGCGCTCGGTCGCACGGTGCCGGCCACGCTCCCGGTACAGTCCGGCGAGGGAATCGAATAGCGCGAAGACTGTCGCCTATTGGCCCTAAAGCGGACAAAATAGACAAAACATAAAACTGTAGCGTTTGATGCTGTGGACGGCGCCCGCTCTGCGGCATCAGAGTGCCAAAGGGTGGTTGCGCTGAAGCAAACCACATGCAATGCGCTACGCGGACACTTGGCCGAACTCGGCATTGTGTCAGCCAAGGGCCGTAATGGGACCGGGGAGTTGCTCAGGATCATTGCGGATGGCGCAGATAATCGAGTTCCTCCAACCGTCCGTGGCATTCTCGATGTGCTGGCACGGCAGTACAGCGCAATAGGGACCGAGGTATTGTCAATCGACAAAAACATCCTGGCCTTGCATCGCTCATGCGAAGCGAGCCGGCGGCTGGCGGAGATCCCAGGCGTCGGCCCGATCGTTGCTACCGCGCTTGTTGCCGAGATCGGCGACTGGAATGCATTCTCATCAGGGCGCAACCTTGCCGCCTGGATTGGATTGGTGCCTAAGCAGCATACGAGCGGCGGCAAAGACAGGCTTGGCAGTATCACCAAGCAAGGCAATCGATACTTGCGGTGGTTGCTGATCGTCGGTGCGATGGCCGTTATCCGCTACGCGCAGAAACACGGGACGAAGAGCCGGCCGTGGCTCGGACGGTTGATGGAGCGCCGACCGACCAAGGTGGCGGCCGTCGCGCTGGCCAACAAGATTGCGCGGATGGCCTGGGCCATCATGGTTCGCGGCGAGAAATATAAGGAGCCGAAGCTGTTGCTGGCGGCATGAAGCACGCCAGCAGATAAATCGGCAACACCAATTGGCGAGGGCATGACGACGTAATGCAGATACGGTCGTTCCGGGGATCGGGAGAACCCGTTTGGGTCAACGCACCTCTCAAAAGTGCGCGCGTTTGTTGGGGACCCGATCCGCGCAGAGCATTAGGGCCAGCGGCCACACCTGCCGCATCAACAGGCCGGACACGTGACCGCACCCGACCAATGCTGCACTACGTCGAAAAAAGCTCTTGCCATGGCGCCGTCCACACGTGACCCAAATCGGTCATGCCAGTGCGTCTTTGTGTTTTTCGGTGCACGCAACCATTGGAACCATTAGAAGGCGGGCGCATTAGCAGCGTAGGGGTGGTTTAGTTGCTGCCCGCCAAAGCCGAAGGACGCCATGCACTGACTGTCATGGATGTCGGCTTTCGTAATCACATTTCGCTGTGTCTGATGGGGGTGCCGGTGCTGACCGCTCCCGCTTGGCCGCTATCTATGGTCCGGACCATCACCCAGCTCACCTGAAAGGTGACCGGCCATGAACGTCATGACAACGCCAAAACCCGCAAGCCAAGCGCTCAGCGGCTACCGCCACAATGATGAAAGCGCTCGTCTATCAGGGCCCGGGCAAGAAAGCTCTGGAAGACCGTCCCAAGCCGGACATTACGGCGCCCACCGACGCGATCGTTAAAGTCACCAAAACGACGATTTGCGGCACCGACCTGCACATCCTCAAGGGCGATGTCGCAACTTGCCAGCCCGGCCGGATTCTCGGTCATGAGGGCGTCGGCATCGTCGATAAAGTTGGACCGGCCGTGACGGCATTCAAACCTGGAGACCATGTTCTGATCTCCTGCGTCAGCGCCTGCGGCAAATGCGAGTATTGCCGGAAGCAGATGTATTCCCATTGCACCACCGGCGGCTGGATCCTCGGCAACACGATCGACGGCACACAGGCCGAATTCGTCCGTACGCCATATGCGGATATGAGTCTCTACCCGATTCCCGAAGGCGCCGACGAAGAAGCGCTGGTCATGCTCAGCGACATTCTGCCGACCGGCTTCGAGTGCGGCGTGCTCAATGGCAAGGTTGCGCCGGGAAGCACCGTGGCGATCGTCGGCGCGGGACCGATTGGACTCGCAGCACTGCTCACTGCCCAGTTCTACTCGCCGGCCGAGATCATCATGATCGATCTCGACGACAACCGCCTTGCAGTGGCCAAGCGCTTCGGCGCCACGGCAACCATCAACAGCGGCGACGGAAAGGCCTTGGAGACGGTCATGAAGATGACCGGCAAGCGCGGCGTCGATACCGCCATCGAGGCGGTGGGCATCCCGGTCACTTTCGAATTGTGCGAGAAACTTGTCGCTGCCGGCGGCCACATCGCCAATATCGGCGTGCATGGCAAGAAGGTCGATCTCCATCTCGAGGAGCTATGGGACCGCAACATCTCCATCACCACGCGGCTGGTCGACACCGCCACCATACCGATGCTGTTCAAGACCGTCGGCTCGAAAAAGATCGACCCCAAGCTGCTCATAACGCATCGCTTCAAGCTCGATAAAATCCTTGATGCCTACGAGACCTTCGGCAATGCCGCCGAGACCAAGGCGCTCAAGGTGATTATCGAGGCCTGAGCGATAAGCACGCAACGTGCGGTGCCCAAGTGAAGACTGTCTTTACGCGATGACATCAGGAGGTTTGCCATGTTTTCGAAGTGCAACGCTGCGGCGTCTTTACTCGCCGTATCCACGCTCGCGACCTTGAGTTTCGCGACCATTGCCGAGGCACAGATGTACGGTCAGGGGCCGGGTCCAGGTCAGGGCGGCGGCATGATGGGCGAAGGCTGGGGATGGGGGATGGGTTACGGAATGGGGGGAGTCGGCGGGCTCAGCCTCCTTGTGCTCGCCCTGGCCGTCGTAGGTATCGCTGCGGTGGCGTTCCGTCGCCGCAGTCCGTGAGCCGTATTGTCCCGCCGTATTCCCAGCAGCGTTGAACTCAAATGAAATACTATATTGCCAAGACCGTGAGCGGCGACTTCCCCGCCATCGTCGAACGCGTCATCGATTCCCTCAAAGCTGAGGGATTTGGCGTTCTAACAGATATCGATATCAAAGCGACGATGAAGAAAAAGCTCGACCGCGATTTCCGGGAATACCGGATACTTGGCGCGTGCAATCCTCCAATGGCGCATCAGGCGCTGACCGCCGATGACAAGATCGGCACGATGCTGCCGTGCAATGTGATCGTGCAGGATCTCGGAGCTGGCCAGATTGAAGTTGCGGCCATCGACCCGGCCGTATCCATGGCGCAAGTTGGGAATCCGGCGCTCAAAACGATCGCTGAAGCTGTCACCGGCAAGCTTCAACGTGTTATCGCCGCGATCTGACATGTGCGCCAAAGTACAATGCGCTTGTAGTGCGCTCATTTTTCCTATTGGCCCGTAGCGGACATCCCGCGGCCGCCGGTGAGAGGCCGCTTTTGGGCGGTAAAGCGGAATCGCTTCAGATCCACGTTTTATTGATTTCATTTCGGTTTGTTGATCCGATTTCCTCACCGCTGTTCCCGATCACGTTTTGTGTAATCTTGGGGGAGCGATATTGCACTGCAGCATTTAGTAACCATGTGAGGTGTTCAAGGCAATCGCGTTGGAAGATGTTGCTTCCCAATAGCGATGCTGAGCAATCGGGCCAGCGCCTAGGGTGTCGCGTCCAGAATAGCTCAACAGGAAACGCCCTAAGGATGCTTACCTCATGGATACGAAAACCACGACCACATCTACGAAACCCGCAAAAGAATTCCGCGAAATGGCGGAAAAGGGCACCAAGCAGGCCAAAGAGACTTACGAGAAAATGAGCGCCGCCACGGCCGAAGCTACCGATTTCATCAAAAACAGCTATGCGACGGCGGTTAAGGGTATGCACGACTACAATAGCAAGTGCATCGAATTCACTCACGCTAACACCAATGCCGCGTTCGACTATTTCCAGAAGTTGTCCGGCGTGACGTCACCTTCCGAATACATGGAACTTTCGACCGAACATGCGCGCAATCAAATCGAGGCACTGACCGAGCAGGCCAAGCATCTTGCGGCGCTTGCCCAGAAGGGGGCGCTTGCGACTGCGGAGCCACTACAGACGGGCGCCGCAAAAGTGTTCAAAACTGCCGCGTGAGCTTAGTTGACCTCCGCAACCCGGTCCGCGGATAAGGCACCAGAGAGGCCGCCTCAATAGGCGGCCTCTTTCGTTTCATGGAAGGTTCAATGTCCGCCTTCGGGGGCGAAGCGGACGTGGCGTGAGCGTTTCGTGATGTCTGATTTTGACCCACAGCAGTCATGAGGGCTAAGTTTTATCCGAATGGCGGGAGGCGACTTTGACTTGTGTGAGCCCACGTACAATCGGATCAGACTATCGGATAGTAGAAGGCCTCTTTTACCCGCCGGATATCTTTGGCGCTGTCCTCGACCAACAGAATGTCCGTGACCTTATACGCTCGTCCGGGGTTTTTCATTTATCGAGGGAATACGGCAGTAAAAGTCGTACCATCCTTTTCCGAAGATGTTACGCCAACCGTTCCGCCATGGGCAGAAACAATTTGCTTCGTTATATAAAGTCCTAAGCCAAGATTCGTCGAACCTTTGCCGTTGGCGCTTTCTTCTCTCCCGCCGCGCGTTAACGAATTGAATATTCCTCCTATTGCGTCGGGGGGAATCGGAACGCCATCGTTGTGTACGGATACTACGATTGCTGCAGGATCGCCCTTGATCGTTACGCCAATAGGCAGGTCCTTAAAACCGTACTGTACTGCGTTGCCAAGCAAGTTTGAGAAAACCTGCCCAATACGAGCCTTATCCCATTTCCCTTCCGTCTCCCCAGAGATTTCCAGTTGAAATGTGCGACTCGGATGCATGGCCCGCATCTCATCAACCAGTTGTCTGCTTACGAAGGCCATATCCATGTCCTTTTTGATAACCTGGAGCCCTGATCCAAGCCGGGCGCGGGCCAGGTCGAGAAGACGATCAATAATTTCGGTTGCACGGTCAGCACTTGCGATGACTTGAGACACCAACATCGTTTGCCGTTCGTTGAGGGTTCCAATATTCAAAGTAAGCTGAGCCGACATCTTCATAGCGCCGATGGGATTGCGCAGGTCGTGGCTCAGGATAGCTAAAAACAGATCCCTCGAATGATCGATTGTCTGTGTGTAGTAACTGATCGCTTCCGCTATTGCTTGATCAAGGGATTCGCTGAACCGTATCAAATCCGAAATGTCCGCTTTAGTCACTTCCGTCAAGTGCGCTTCCCATAATCTAATCACGCTGGCACGAAGAGCTCGGAACTCCGAAACCATCTGGTCCATACTAAAGCCGCCGGATTGGCGGAGAGAGGCATGAATTTCCGCCGCGCTATGCTCGGAATTCTTGAGTTTTTTGCCTTCTGATTTTGCTATTTGTTCGGAACTGGTTTGGGAGGAGTCAATGTCATCCGCGATGAAGGTGAGTATGTCCTTGATATGATTGCGCAGGTTGTGCGGACTCATATCGTCGGAGGCTGGCACTAGTGTTCGCGCAAAGATTTCCCAACTCTCGATTATTGGTTGCTCGTTTTTACGAATGAATGCGGCTAAACGCATATTGCCTGCTCTTTGCTAAGACCAGTGGGTTCAGCGGGAAATGAGGAAGATCGGCACTGGGTGTCTGGCTTGAAAAACAAGGTGGTATCATCATGATTATTTCCACCAGAGAACGACTCTGGTCGTCAAACTTAGGTTCGATGGCGGTGGGGCGGCTGTATATAATGGCTCATATCTGCAAGTCTTTGCGATTTGAGCTTTGCAATCAGTAAACGACTTAGGCTTAGAGCTCAGCGAATGAAGCTAAACAGAAATACGTATCGTCCTTTGTGGGCCGCCCCAGTTGACGTCCTCTTTTCTCATGAAAAATCGATATTAGCGGTAGGGGCGCGATGTCGGCTCCTGGCACTAAGCGGACATCGAGGCGAACTGGTCCATCCGCAGGGCACAGAACTCTAACCGGCTTTCGCCAGTAGTTTTGCCAGCTTGGGAGCGCCGCCGCGGCCATCTTACAGCGAACGGTAAGTCGTAGGTTGCATCGATCATTCAAGCGATGCCGTCGAGATGGTGTGCCAGCGAAAAGTCGACGAACGAAACACCTCAACTGGGAACCCCGTCTGTCCGTTTGCCGACGTATTTCCTATAAAGTCATTATGCGAAGAACGGCGTACGCATCTCCGCAAACACGTTGAAATTTCTGACGTCCCCCAGAGAATCCTGGACACGGCTTGCGCGGCCTGTTGCGATATCGAAATCTCTTAGCAGAGGAGCCTCCCCAATGACGATCATCGATTCCCAGGTCCACGCTTATGAGGCGAACACCCCGAAGCGGCCCTGGCACACTGTGCCGAACTGGCCCGCGCATGTAACGGGCGACGAGATGGTGGCGGCGATGGACCAGGTCGGCGTCGACGGCGCGATCTTCATCTCCGCCTTTTCGCTTTATCAGTACGACGCGAGTTACGCGGTGGACGTGCAAAAGGCCCATCCCGACCGGCTGGCGATCGTCAAGCCGGTCGATCCGGACGATCCGGCGGTGGCCGACGTCGTCGCCGAGTGGAAGCGGACGCCGGGCACGGTCGGCATCCGCATCATCCTGACGAAGGATCTGGGCCGACATAGCGACCCGAACCACCCCGGCCTCGACCGCATCGCGCGCGCGGCCGTCACGCACGACCTTCCGGTCAACATCCTGTGCTGGGGCAACCTGGACGCGGGCATGGCGGTGATCGACCGCAATCCCGACACGCGCTTCATCATCGACCATCTGGGCATCCTGCAGCCGCGCACGCCGCCGGCCCCGCCGCAGCCTTGGGCCGACCTGCCGAAGGTGCTGGACCTTGCCAAGCGCAAGAACGCGGTGATCAAGGTGAGCGGCGCCTGCACGCTGTCGAAAGAACCGTATCCGTTCGCGGACATCTGGGATCCGCTCGCACGCGTGTTCGACGCCTGGGGTTTCGACCGCTGCCTGTGGGGCACGGACTGGACGCGCGCCTTTGCCGTCGTCAACTACCAGCAGGCGGTCGAGCCCTTCCTCAAGACCGACCGCCTGAGCGACAGCGAGCGGGCGATGCTGATGGGCGGCGCATGCGCCAAAGCCTATCGTTGGTCGCCAAAGAAAGGTTAGGCCGGAAATACAGCAGGGGATCTCTACGGGGTCAGCAGGATCTTCCCGAAGTGCTGATTGGCTCGCATGTACTCCTGCGCAGCCTTCGCCTGCTCAAGGGGGAAAACCTTCTCGACGGGGAGCCTTAGTTTTTTGGTTGTAACCGCCTCGGCGAGGTCTGCCCACATCGCACGGGTTTCTTCGCGCAATTCGTCAACTGAGCGCGTGCGATGCGTCGCTCCGATGTAAGTGATCCGGCGGCCGGCATGTAGATCGAAGTCGAATTCGGCTTTGCCGCCGCCAAGTCTGCCGACGTTGACAATACGGCCCAAAATGGCCGTCGCCTTCATGGTGCCGTTGAAGACACTCCCCGACACCTGATCGACGACCACGTTGACGCCCTGGCCGTTAGTTGCGCTCAGCACAAGGTCCGGCCAATTCGGATCTTTCGTATCGACGGCAAGATCGGCGCCGAATTCCTTGAGGCGCGCCCGGCGATCGGCACTCGTCGAAGTTCCGACCACAAGCTTCGCCCCTAGGAGCTTGGCAATCTGCAAAGCCATCAGACCGACCCCGGAGCTTGCCCCCTGGATGAGTACGCTCTCGCCGGCTTTCAAGCGGCCATTGGTCACCAGGGCGTCATGCATGGTGCCGAGGGCCACCGGCAATGTCGCCGCGTGTTCGAAGGTCATGTCGTCGGGAATAGATACGACCCGTCCCCAATCGCACGCCGCATACTCGGCGTATCCACCCGCGCCTGCGCACATGACGCGATCGCCGGCTTTGAATCCGCCTTTGGTTTCAGCTCCGACTTCGACGACTTCGCCCGCCCAGTCGAGGCCGAGTGTGGTGCCCGTGGCTCCGTGGCCTCCTCGACCTCGCGCTGCGGCCAGGTCGGCCCGGTTTAGGCCAGCCGCCTTGACTTTCACCAGAAGCTCGAACGGCTTGGGCTTCGGTTCTGAAATTTCCCGAATCTCGAGCCCATTTTCCGTCGCTACAGCCGCCTTCATCGCCACGTCTCCTGCCCCTGGACGCGCAACAATCTATAGTCGTTGAGCATCAGGTCAAACGAAGCTTTCGGCGCCACTCGACGCATCTCAACGCCGGCCATGCTTTTCGAATTGAGATAGTGCCGGAGGTTGAAAGACGGACCCTCACGACTTCCGGGAGGTCAGGTTGTGGCACTTCGCGTCATTCGCGGCACTGCACCATTTTAGTCGCTTTCGGCGCAAAGCGGACATTGTTCAATGCTGGCGCGAGATGGCTCGGTCGCTTATGGCCCAATTGAGGCGTTGAAGACGCGCCGCGGATGCGCGTCCGCGCATTTCCGCCAATTGGGTGCGCTTCGGGAACATTCAGCCGATAGAGACGTTATACCGCTGACCGAGACGCTATTTCAAAGCGCCCGGGCCTTCAATTCAACTTGTCGGTCGGAACCCATCTGGGCGTCCGTAACCTCGCCCCGAAACATGTCGGGCGAAAGGAAATATTATGCAGTTACCAAAAATCTTCCAGGGAGAGTCGATCACGCGTCTATTGCAGGGAGCCTTCGCAGGAGTTGTCGCCACCTTGGTGATCGGTTTTATGTGGGGTGGCTGGGTAACCGGAGGCACCGCGACAAAAATGACAAGCGAGGCGGTCGAGGCAACGCAGGTGACGCTATATTCGCCGGTCTGCGTCGAACGCTACATGGCCAAGGCGACCCCCGAGCAACGGGCTGCGTTCGCCAAGGAAAACGACTGGAATCGCGATGCGGTCATTGAAAAGACCGGGTTCGCGACACCTCCAGGCTTAAGCTCTCCGAGCGCTGCAGTCGCCGACAAATGCGCCGAGACGCTCAGTAAGCTACTGAAAGCGGCCGCGGACAACGCTGATAAGCAGGTCAAGACGAACTAACCAACTCGGCGCTACAGCGTACAGCCTTCAACGCAGTCCGTCTCGCGGGCGAAAATCGCCATAATAAAAAGGGCCGCCTCCCAAAGCGGCCTTACTTCTTTAGTCCTGCGGTTGCTCCGGCAGGTTCTCCTCGTTCTCAAGCGGCGGGATCAGGTTAAAACGAATTTACGACGCCTGGAACGCTATTACAAAAGCCCGAAAGACGCTGATCGGCAGTGACTTCTGCTCCTGACGACACTTCGCGTCTTTCGCCGCATTGCAGTGCCACGGTCGCTATTGAGCAACAGCGGACATTGGTCGGCACTGGCGCTGATTGGGTCGGCAGCGAATGATGCGGTGGACGGCGCCCACTCTGCGGCATCGAAGTGCCATAGGGTAGTTGCGTCGAAACGCAACCACATTGAGGGGAGCCGTCCATGGGCGAGGTTAGCATAATTGGTGTCGATATTGCGAAGTCGGTGTTTCAGGTTCATGGCGTCGATGCGGATAGCATGGTGGTGATCCGCAAGCGTGTTGGTCGACTAAAGATTCTTGAGTTCTTTGCCGATCTGCCGCCGTGCCTGGTTGGCATGGAAGCCTGTGCAACGGCGCACCAGTGGGCGCGCGAGCTCAAGAAACTCGGGCACGATACCCGTCTCATGCCGCCGACCTATGTCAAAGCCTACGTAAAGCGCGGCAAGAACGATGCGGCCGATGCGGCAGCAATCTGCGAGGCCGTGACACGGCCATCGATGCGGTTTGTGCCGATCAAGAGCGTCGAGCAGCAGAGCGCGCTGATGCTGCACCGGACGCGGGAGCTCCTGATCCGCCAGAGAACTCAACTGATCAACGCACTTCGGGCCCACCTGGCCGAACTCGGGCTGGTGGCAGCGAAGGGGCATGAAGGACTGCAGCAACTGGTTATGGCCGTGACGGAGAGCAGCGACGAACGGCTGCCAAGTCACGCACGACTTGCCTGTCAGTCGATTGTTGCGCAACTGGACGCGGCGCAGACCCAGATCAGCGGGCTCGATAAGCGCATCGTCCAAGCCCATCGCGCCAATGCGGACAGTAAACGACTCCAAGCCATTCCAGGGTTCGGCGTGATCCTATCCACGGCGGTCGTGTCGACGATGACCGATCCAAATGCGTTCAGGACCGGGCGCGAGTTCGCAGCCTGGGTTGGATTGGTGCCACGGCAGAACTCCACCGGCGGCAAGGAGCACCTCGGCTCGATTTCCAAACAGGGCGATCGCTATCTGCGGCGACTATTCGTCCTCGGTGCAATATCCATTGTCAGGATCGCACGCGCGCGGCCGGAGAAGTACCCTTGGCTGATACAGCTTCTCGCCCGGCGGCCGTTCAAGGTTGTTGCGGTGGCGCTGGCCAACAAGATGGCGCGGGTCGCCTGGGCAGTGTTGGCCAGGGGCGAGGCCTATCGGGCGCCAACACGTTCGAGCGCCCCTGCTATCGTAGCGGCGGCCTGAAGATGTAGGCACTGGGAATGTAAGGTTAGGTCGAGAGCGTACAAGAAAGTCGAGGGTGATGATGGATTGATGCGAACCGGTTGGACCGGGGATCGGGAGAACCCGCGATGGGTCAAGCACTCTTGAGTGCGAGCGAATGATAGGGACCCGATCTGCGGATCACATCAGGGCCAGCGGTCATGAGCACCGCGCAAACAGGCCGGACACATGACTTGCACCCGACCGCAAGCAGAAAGCCAAAAGAATCCCTTGACCCGTGGGCGCCGTCCACACATGACCCGTGGGCGCCGTCCACACATGACCCATATCGGACTTTCAGTGTGGCGGCGCGGCCGCGCCAGTGGTTGATCGCTCGGCATGCCACGCCGGCTTGGGGAATATGATCTGGTGCGCGCCGGGCAGCGTTGCCGGCGCGATCCCGTAAAACTCCCCGTTTTGCCACTGCCCGAGGTACCACGTTTCCGTGTATCGGTTGTCCTTCAGTTTGATCGGCCCCACGATGGTCTGGAACGTCCCCGTCTGCAGTTCCTTGATCACCGCGGCACGATCGATCTTGCCGACACGCTCGATCGCCTGTTGCAGCATTTGAAGGGTCGCAAAGGTGATGGGGCTCGCCCATCGGTCCGGCTCTTGTCCGGTCGCTGCGACGTGGTGCTTGAAGTAGGCTTTGGCTCCCGGGAGCGGCAGGGTTCCAACCGCCCATACCCATCACGCCTTCGACATCGGCGCCGAAGCGCTGCTTGAACATCGGAAATGTGGTCCCGACAGCGGTGTAGAAGACCTTGGGATTGAAGCTCAAGGCACGCGCCTGCTCGGTGATCGCCATCGTGTCAGGTGGATAACTGAACGCGATAAAGACATCCGGATTACTCTGCTTCACTTCGGTCATCATCGGGCGCATATCCTGCAGCTCGACCGGATACGACCGGTCATAGACGAGCTTGAAGCCTCTCTTCCTTAAGAGCCTGCGCGCGGCCTTTGCGAGCCCGATGCCGAATTCATCGGCCACGTTCAGCAACGCCAGCCTGCCGCCGACCTTGCCCTCGGCACGCAGCTTGGCGACTGCGTCGACGACGGCTTCCGCCGCGCCGGTCGCCGTGCCGAGAAACCAGAAGCTGCTCGGCCAGCGTTTTGCCAATTCTGGCGCCTTATCGCTGGTCGACGTCACCACCAAATCGGGATAGCCGCCGCGGTACAAGAGCGGGGCCACCGCCAGATTGAATTCGGTTCCCCACGGGGCCAAAATGAAATCGACTTTGTCCTGCGTCATCAGCCGCTCCTCGGCCTTCACGACGTCATCGAGGTTGCTGTGATCGTCATATTCGATGACCTCGATCGGCACACGTTTGCCGATGCTGCTCAGCATGATGCCGCCGGCGGCATTCACCTCCTTGACCCAAAGACGGTAGTTGGAAAGCTGCGTGACTGTTGCACCCAGCGCGCCCGGCCCCGTCAAGGAAATCGCATAGCCGATCCTGATCGATTTCGGCGCCTGACTGTGCGCCGCGGTATCGGACGCCAATATTCCAACGACTGCTGCAATGATTGCAAACATCGATGATCGATTTGTCATGATCCGCTCCATTGGCGAGAGAGCCTTTGCGGTTCACATCGCAATGGAACCGGTACAATCTCTGCATTAAATGTTCGTCACGGCCGCGCCGCGTTGGTGCGGCAAAATACGCGACGAATGGCGTGCACCCGCCGCCTAAACGGTCGCATCGTACCATTCAGCGCACAATTCAACTGAATTCATTAGCCGCGCGCTTACCGCGCGCTCGCGAAAATAACCGACTCCGGCGCCGCTGACAGTTTGGTAATGCGGATTTGCTACAAACGCGGCGGAGGTTTGAATGACAAGTCTGCGCACGCTATCTGCCTATAAGACGTTTGCCCTCGCCACCTCTGTCGTTCTGCTTGTCGGCATCATCGGGATTGCGGCCACCCTCAAAGTCACCGTCGACTACTTGCTCTATTGGGACGCAACCACGTCAGCAGAGAGCTGGGCAAAATACGTGGTCGAGAATGTCGCGGATATCGAGGAAATCGCCGATGGGCAGCAGCCGTCCGCGGAGAGCATGAATTTTTTCATCCGCACCCAGCAGATACGCAATATCTTCGGATTCGAAATAATCGATTTACACGGAAATGTGCGGCTGGTTTCCGACGGCGCGAAGATATCCAGCATTGCCGGCAAAATCCATGACGAGACCGCGGCGCGCGTCGCCAAGACGAATCTGCCGATTATCGCGGTGAAACAGGGCACCCCGCCTCTCCGTCCGCGCAACTATTCCGAAGCCTACCTCCCCGTCATCATTGATGGACGGCCGGAAGCCATCGTCGCGGCCTACGTCGACTTGACCGATCAGTACGATCATTTTCACAGCGCCTTCCTGATCGCGGCCGTGGCCCTCTGTCTGCTGAGCGGCGCCGGCGTCAGTATCCCGGCCATCGCATGGCGCCGTCGAACCAAGGAAAAGCGGCGTGCAGACGAGCGCATTCAATTCCTCGCGCGGCACGATGCGCTGACCGGCTTGGCGAATCGCACCCTGCTCATTGAAATAATGGACATGGCTTTTGCGACGCTTCCGCTTCAGCACAACAGCCTTGCCCTGCATTTCATCGATCTTGACCGCTTCAAGACTATCAATGACTCTTTAGGTCATGACGCCGGCGACTTTTTTCTCAAAACATCCGCCGAGCGCTTGTGTGCGGTTACCCGCCTCGGCGACGAGGTGGCGAGGTTTGGCGGTGACGAGTTCGTGGTGCTGCAATCCGGCGTCCAAAACAGAGAAGACGCCGAACACTTCGCGCTTCGTCTCGTTGCCGCTTTGGCCGCGCCGATGCAATTTAAAGGGCATGAGATCAACGCTACCGCGAGTGTTGGCTTTGCGATCGCGCCGGCTGACGGAGACAGCTCCGACCGATTGCTGAAATGCGCAGATCTGGCTCTCTACCGAGCCAAGGCCGATGGCCGTAACTGCGTGCGCGGCTTCTTGCCGGAGATGGACGCCACGCTGAAGGCGCGGATCGAACTCGAAGAGACAATTCGCCATGCGGTCAGTCACGACGGCTTCGAGCTGCACTATCAACCGATCTTGGAGGTCTCTGACCGGCGACTCATTGGCTTCGAAGCGCTGGTCCGCATGCGCGCGGAGGATGGAACCCTTATACCGCCGCTGCGCTTCATTCCCGTTGCGGAAGAGCTGCATCTTATAGACAAGATCGGGGCATGGGTATTGCGGGAAGCGTGCCGAACCGCCGCGACCTGGCCGAAGCATTTGACAATCGCGGTGAACGTGTCGGTGACGCAATTCGAGGCGGGCGGGGTCAGTCAAACCGTCGCTGCCGCGCTCAAAGAGGCCGGCCTGGAAGCAAACCGGCTCGAACTAGAGATTACCGAAAGCCTGCTGCTCGGCGACAAAGAGTCCACGATGGCCGAGTTGCGAGACGCTTAAGGCGATGGGCGTGGGGATCGTGATGGACGATTTCGGAACGGGCTATTCGAGTCTGAGCTATCTGTGGCGATTCCCGTTCAACAAGATCAAGATTGACCAAAGCTTCATGCTCGGCCTCGACCGCTCCGGTCAAGATGCCAAGACGGTCGTGAAGACAATCATCGCGCTCGGACGCGAGCTAAACATGCGCGTCACCGTCGAAGGCGTCGAGACTGCCAAGCAGGTTGGCTTTCTTGACAAAGTCAAGGGCGATCAGGCGCAGGGCTTTTTCTTTGGCCGGCCTGTCCCGAGCTCCGAGGTTGCTGCCGTTATTCTTTCGGACTTTCAGCGTGCAAAGGATCGACCCGCGCAGCCGGCGGAAGACGACACGAAAGTGCGGGCTGTAAATTGATCGAGGCGCACAGCAATGCCGGTCTCGTGCACAATGATATC
>CAVXGN010000008.1:0-45000 GCA_963761245.1 uncultured Alphaproteobacteria bacterium
GCGGATGGTGTTGAAGTGACGCCGCCAGCTTTGGACTGTCTTGCAAGTGGGCGGGCAAAAGTTTGGGAGTCATCCGGGGAAGCATTACACCAAGGAGCTTGAACATGACTCTCTATATGTATGAGGCAGCCTACACGGGAGAATCGTGGGCAGCGCAGATGAAGAATCCGCAAAATCGCGTTGAAGCGGTTGGCCGGCAGGCGTGCGAGGCCGTCGGTGGCAAACTAATTGGCGGTTGGTACTGCTTCGGCGACTATGATCTTGTCATCATCGCCGACGTGCCAAACAACGAGAGCATGGCCGCCATCGCCCTGGCGATCGCGGCGGGCGGTGCGATCAAGGCTAGCCACACAACCACATTGATGACCGGCGCGGAGCTCGTGGGTGCACTAAAGAAGTCGGAGGCTGTTGCCAAGTCTTATAAGGCCGCCCGATAGCAATCATTGAGCTTTAATCACCCGTGCGTTTCTCGGACCGATGGGCCTCTAGCGGCTTATCGGTTCGGATGCGTGTGTGGTGTACAGTAACAGTCCCGAAGGCAATCGCGTGATTCCGCCCCGTTCCGACGCTGCGGATTTGAGCGCTACCTTTTCCTGTCGAAATTTGTGCGGTGCATGAGTTCTCTTCGTGGCACTTTTCGGACAAGCGAACCGTTGCCTTGAAAGGTCGCTATTGGACTAACGGCGGACAAAGGTCGGTGCTGGGGCTAGGCGGCTTGGTCGCAAATGACCCGGAACGGACGTCTGCGACAATCAGATTACGCCGCCGCTCCGCCGATTCATATGTCTGGATCGGACCAAGCTAGCCGCATCAGATATAGCCAAGCTCCTTTGCTATATCTTCTCCGGCGACCTGAATAAGCTCGTCGTTAGAATGATCGTGCCGCAGATGTTTGAGTTTCTGATATTCCGGATCCTCGAAAAACTCATGAAAAGCTTCTCGCGATGGCCATTCCACGATAACGAACAATGTCGGTAATTCACGGTCACCTTCAATCTTTTCCATAGTTTTCGTTCTCGCTAGATAGCGACCGCCATGCCGTTCGAGTATCGGCGTTACGCTTTGCGCATATTTTTTAACCCAACTGTCATCCTCGAACCGTAACTGCACACAGCCATAGAATTTCATCGCGCCACACTCCTTCGTTGCCGCCAGCGAACGGGCTATTGCGTAGCACATTGAGCCTAGGCAAGCTGGTCATCCCCCGCTTGAAGAATTCCTACAGATTCCTCCAGACGGGCGTGATTTTCACTGACGAGAGTCGCTTGCGGTGATTTACCGGTTTGGCAACCACACACTCGATACCGAAAACTTTCGCCTCACCGCGGACGGCGAAGAAATCGCCGTTGAACCGCAGGTATTCAGCGTGCTGCAGTATCTGGTCGAACATGCGGACCGAGTGGTCGGCAAGTACGAAATTTTCGAGCATGTTTGGGACGGTCGGCTGGTATCGGACGGCACTCTGACGTCGCGCATCAACTCGGTCCGCCGCGCGGTGGGCGACGACGGTAAGGCCCAGACGATTATCAAAACCTTTCCGCGGCGCGGCTTTCGCTTTGTTGCCAAGCTGGGGCCGGATGGCGAGAGCGCTCCCGCGCCAGACCCCGCCCAGGCATCGGCCAGGCCGTCGATCGCCGTGTTGCCGTTCGACAACATGTCGGGCTACCCGGAGCAGGACTACTTCGCCGACGGCATCGCCGAAGACATCATCACCGCTTTATCGAGGTTCCGCCGCTTGGCGGTCACGGCGCGCAATATCAGCTTCGCTTACAAAAACCAGGCTGGCGATATGCTGCGGATCGGGCGCGAGCTGGGCGTCGGCTATCTGCTAGTAGGCAGCGTGCGCAAGGCGGGCAATCGGGTTCGCATTTCTGCGCAGCTAATCGAGACTGACAGCGGCAGCCATGCCTGGGCGGAACGCTATGACCGGGAGCTGGACGATATTTTCGAGGTGCAGGACGATATTACGCGGCGCATCGCCGTCGCTATCGAGCCGGCGATCACGCTGGCGGAGATCGAGCGCGCCAAAACCAGCCGCACCAAAAACATATCCGCGTGGGACTACTATCTGCGCGCGCTCACGCACTTCCATCTCGTAACGACCCAGGAAAATGACCTCGCCATGGCCGAGCTGGGCAAGGCGATCGACATCGACCCGGACTATGTGCCGGCTATCGCGCTGTTGTCTCTTTGTCACGTCTACTCCGTGTTGCACGGCTGGTCGGTATCGCGGTCCGGGGCCATCCGCGAAGCCGGGCGCCTGGCCGAACATGCGCTGACGATCGATCCGACCGATCCGGCGGCGAACCTGGCCCTGTCCTGGTACTGCCTGTATGACGATCAGCTGGAACGGGGCCTAACGGCAGCCCGCAATGCCGCCGACCAGGAACCGAACTCCTTCGTCGCCTGGTGCCAGCTAGGCTCGCTGTTGGCGCATCTCTGCCGTGCGCAAGAGGCCTACGACGTGTTGCAAAGCGTGCAACATATGAGCAGCCGCGACCCGTGGCGCTGGTGGTGGTACATGAACTGGGGCAATGCCTACTTCGCCGGCGGCCGGTACGATGACGCAGTCGATATCCTGCTGAAGGGTAAGGAGCTCAGGCCCAACTGGTACGGCTTTTACGTGATCATGGCCGCGTCTGCCGCCAATGCCGGCCGCATGGACATCGCGAAGCAGGCGGTGCAAGACCTTCTAAAGGTGCTGCCACGTGCCTCAATGCGCGGCTTTCAGCGGCACCCCACGTTCATCGAACCTACCGTGATCGCCGCCTTGCTCGACGGATTGCGGAAGGCGGGGCTGCACGAAGAATAGTTGGCAGCAATGCTGTTGCTTACCTGACAAATGTCTGTTCTTGGCACTTTTCGGACATACCAACCGAGCGGGTAAATGTCTGCTTTCGGGGGTAAAGCCGACATGAGGCGGACATCCCGCGATGTCGCTTAATGACCCGAACCGGACATGTGATGATTCGGCATATGTCGGTTCCTCCCTCAGAAGAGCGCGAGCGTCAGTCGGTGTCACTAAACGGCTAGCGCACGCATCGCCTGCTTTAGGCGGGGCGCTGCGAAATCAAGGAACGCCCGCACTTTCAGCGGCAAGTGCCTTCCCGCTTCGTAGATCAAATGAACAGGCTTGGGTGGTGCGCGAAAGGACTCCAGCACCAATATAAGTGCGCCGCTGCGGCGTTGTGCGTCGATCTGATAGTCGAGCATTCGCGTCAGTCCCAAGCCGGCAACGGCGGCATCGGTCGCCGCTTCCGCCGTGCTGACGATGAGCCGCGAGTGGATTGGAAACGATTTTTCCGCTTTGCCGATATTGAATATCCAGCGTTGCGACGAGAGCGTGTTTTCAAAAGTTATGCAGTCGTGGTCCTTGAGGTCTTCCGGCCTTCTGGGCGTACCACGCCGGGCAAGATATGTCGGGCTTGCACAGACCACACGCCTGACAGCTCCGACCTTCTTGGCAACAAGGCTGAAATCGTTCAATTCGCCAACACGCAGCCCTAGATCGACATGCTCCTCGATCATGTTTACGCGGCGGTCCACCAACATCATACGCACATCGATATTCGGGTATTCCTTGACAAAATCCACGACAACCGGAAGGAGATATATTCGCCCGAGCGCAATCGGTGCGGACAGAATCAGTTCGCCTTTCAATATCTTCGTTTCGCCGGCGGCATCCCGCTCGGCATCACCGAGATCGGCCAGAATGTGGCGGGAGGCAGCGACAAACGCGCGTCCCGCCTCGGTTAGCACGACACGCCGGTTTGACCGCATCAGTAGCCGCGCATTCAAATGCTCTTCGAGGTCCGATATTTTGCGGCTGATCGTCGCCAGCGGCATCCTGAGCTTGCGGGATGCAGCCGAAATGCTGCCGGTCTCGACCACTTCGAGCAAGACCGACATCGCTTCAAACCGATCCATCTTGCGCGTTCCAAATTTCGGAAGGCCTCCTCTCAGTTTGCCATCATATGGCGCCGCATGAAACTCCCATAACATTGCGAGGCTTGAACCAGTTGGTCGATAGACGATCAAAACAAGTTTGGCATATGCAATGGGAGGACGTCATGAACCGAGTTACGCTGGGAATTATCGCTGCCTTGGTGCTTATCGCGGGCTCAACCTCCCCGAAAGAAGGCGTCGCACAATCTGCCAACACCATCGTTGGTACATGGACGCTCGCTTCAATAACGAACGAGAAAAATGGCCAGAAGGTCCTTCCCTATGGCCCCGACGCAAAGGGCTCATTCATCCTGGACGGCGAGAGGTTCTCACTCATGGTCGTACGGCCAGATCGCGCCAAATTCAAATCCAACAGCCGACTGACGGGAACGCCTGAGGAAAATCAAGACACCGTGCGCGGGAGCATCGCCTACTTCGGAACGTATTCGGTTGATGCCAAGGACGACTCTCTCGTGACGTTTCATATCGAGGGCAGTACATTTCCGAATTGGGAAGGCGCTGAGCAGAAACGCGTTCTTAAGGTCACGGGCGACGAGATGAATTACACGAATCCAACCATATCGACCGGCGCTGGCGTTGCGCGATTGATCTGGAGACGAGTCAAATAGGAACCTCCCGATAGCGCCCGGGCGCGTTCGCATGTCGCCTAATGGCACTTAGCCGACATCGTTATGGTAGTGCCCCATGTCTGCTTTCGGGGGTAAAGCAGACATTCGGGAGGCTCCGATAAGATGGGTTATCGGAGGCGTCTCAATGATCGAACCGAGTTGAAAATTCTGTTGCGACGGCGTTGCGACTCGGCACCGACCTTGAATTTGATCAAAGGTAAGCGGCTGTAATTAAAGCGGAAAATGTTTCATTGACAAGGCGCATCCAGCCTTTGAACCAGCGCGTGCGCTGGCGCAGCCACGGACCGAAACGAGCCGGCGCCTCCTCGTAGGTGGTACATTCAATCACACCGGTTCGATAACCGAAGCGCGCAAGCCGCATGCCGAGATCGGCATCTTCGGTGACATTGTAGGCGTCCCAGCCGCACATTTTGCGCAGCGTTGCGGTGCGAAAATGATTGGACGAACCGCCGAGCGGGAGCGGCAAATGCAGAGCGGCGATGCCGGGCAGGAAGGCATCGAACTGCCCGGCATATTCGGCAGTGAAGAGGCGGGCGAGCCAGCTATCGCAAGTGTTGTCGATTGAGAGGGCGGCCTGTACGCAAGCGAGATCATCGCCGGCGTCACGAAACGCCTGCAAGGCGTGGCGCAACTGATCGGGTTCCGGACGATCCTCGGCATCATAGATCACGATGAAGGCGCCGCGCGCGAACGGTAGCGCGACATTGAGCGCTTTCGGCTTGGTGCGCGGTCCAACCGCGGGGGCCTCGATCACGTCGATCGGGATTCGGCATTTGCGTGCAGCGATCGCAGCATGGGTTTCGCGATCGTCTGCTTCGATCACGAGTTTTACATCAAGTTTTTCGGGAGGATAGTTGAGCTGCTCGAATGCGGCCAGCAAACCATCGACGGAACTTGCTTCGCGATAGAGGGCGGCAATGATCGTATAAACAGGAAGCTCGTCGTCGCGAATGTGGAAGGGCGGACCTGGCTTCGGCCGATGGATGAACGTGCCCACCAGACGCAACGCCAACCAAGCGAGGAACAGGGTCGTCAGCAGTACTTGCGCGACGGCAATGCTCTGCGCCATTACCGTCGCAAAAGCGAGAGGAACAACGAGCGCGATGCTAGTAACCGGCGCAATATTGCCGCGGCGGCGCCGCGGAGCAGCGGATAGGTTGGGCCATGCCGTGAACAGCTGCTCTGCCGCAAGCGTTCCGATCCGTTTTGCCCCGTAACGAAATACAAAGCGGTTCAGGCGTTCGGCGCTGGTCAAGCGAAACCGCGCCTTGAGGTTGGGATAGTTCTCAAGCAACCGCACGATCCGCCGCGCCGCCGTGCCACGCGGTGCAACCACAAGGCTGAGCGCGCCATCGGATTCGATCGGCAGCAATCCGGCCGCGCCCGCCTCGATCAAGCGGTCGTCGTCGATCGGACATTGCGCGCGGGCGATGCCATCGAGCGGCTCGAAATCGACGCCGAGCGCGCGGCTCAGGCTACGCACATAACTCTCTTCGCTGACCGTACCGGCGGTGATCAGCACGCGATCGGCGCCGACGCCAATTCGGGTGGCACGATCTTCGGCCGCGTCGATTGCCTTGGCGGCGAGGCGTCCCCGTAGGCAATCGATTTCTGGACATGCGACCGGCTCGGGCCTTCGACCGGATGCCAAATCGGCCGACCAAGCCTGTCTTTCGACGGCGATCGAGGGGGCAGGAATGCCTTTTTGCAAGGCTGCCGGCCGACGGTCAGCGACCGTCCGGTTACGCACGCGGTACGCCATACTCGCCCCCACCCCGGGAGTTCTCGGAGCGAACATAGCCCGGCCACAACCGGAAGGCGATAGTTAAGTTGTATCGGCGGACACCTGCAACGCCTGCGATTTTCGGCCGAGGCGGTGGCCGCGCCAAAATCCGGGTGCTAGAAGGCGCGCTGGAAGGCCCCAATGTCCGATTTCATGTCTCATTATCTGGTGCCGGCCGCCATTATTGCGGTGGCGATCGTGCTGGTACTCGGCCTGATCAATATGATGCGCGGCGGCTCGCCCAACCGCTCGCAGAAGCTGATGCGACTGCGCGTGCTGCTGCAATTCGTCGCCATTATCGTGATTATGGTGACGATCTGGGCGATGGGGCGCTGACGCTTTAGCGACGGTCGCTTGCCGGTCCTGTTGTCACTTTGCCCCAGGCCCCGACGGGACCGCGCGCATATACTCGACTTTTTCTTTAGGCATTTTCGGCTTCTTCGCCACCTTCTTCACGGGCTTCTTGTCGCCTTTTTTCATGTCGTCGGCGGAAAGCTCGGTCGCGGTCACCTGGGCGGACGCAAAAACCGGAGCAGCGGCCTCGGCAATGTAGGCATCGCCTTCGCAGGCAGCAGCCGGCGTCGCGGCAGCGGGCAGCAGGAGCAATGTGGCGGCACCGGCAATCGTCAGAAGGCGCATGGTCGACGTCCCCCCTTGTTTGAGCCTAAGCCCGGATAGGATAGAGATTAGCCCGAATTTAAAGCGTGGCGAAAGGCCAGATAGCCGCCATGGTCGTGCTCAACCGCATCTATACCCGCACCGGTGACGACGGAACCACGTCGCTTGGCACCGGTGCGCGGCGCAAGAAATACGACCTGCGGGTTGATGCCTACGGCACCGTGGATGAGGTCAACGCGGTGATCGGACTGGTGCGGCTGCACACTGCTTCCGATCCCGTCCTGAACGCCTCCTTGGGGCGCATCCAGAACGACCTGTTCGACGTGGAAGCCGACCTGTGCCTGGCGGAGAAGGGCCCAGGCGGCGCGCGGCTGACCGTTACCGATGCGCAGGTGGCTTGGCTCGAAAGCGAGATTGACCGGCTCAATGCCGACCTCGAACCGTTGAAGTCGTTCATCTTGCCCGGCGGAAGCCCGGCCTCGGCCTATTTGCACCTTGCCCGCACCGTGTGCCGGCGCGCCGAGCGGATCATGGTCGCGCTCAAGGACAAAGCCGGCGAGGAAGTGTCGGCGCCGTCGCTCAAATACGTCAATCGCCTGTCGGATTATCTGTTCGTCGCCGGCCGCTACGCCAAC
Organism: uncultured Alphaproteobacteria bacterium; assembly: GCA_963761245.1. Lineage (GTDB taxonomy): Bacteria > Pseudomonadota > Alphaproteobacteria > Rhizobiales > Xanthobacteraceae > Pseudolabrys. The sequence goes on from CAVXGN010000008.1 coordinate 7,632, forward strand.
GACAAGGGCGCCGGCGACGTGCTCTGGGCCCCGGGGCAGAACCGATAGCCGGCGCATGATCCTGAAAAGTGGCCATCGGCTTTCGGAAAAGATCATGCGCCAAGCAAAGACCTACTGTGCGCCGCAGCATAAGCGTTGACATGCCAATGGCGCGGCCTTTAGCTTCCGCCCGCTTTCCATAAGGCGCCCAAGGGGATTGGGATCCATGAAAATTCTAGTGCCCGTCAAACGGGTGGTTGATTTCAACGTCAAAATCCGCGTCAAGCCGGACGGCTCCGGCGTCGAGCTCGCCAACATCAAGATGTCGATGAACCCCTTCGACGAGATCGCCATCGAGGAGGCGATCCGCTTGAAGGAGGCCGGCAAGGCGACCGAGATCGTGGCGGTGTCGATTGGTCCGGCGCAGGCCTCCGAGACCATCCGCACCGCGCTCGCCATGGGCGCCGACCGCGGCATCCTGGTGAAGACCGACGGCGCGGTCGAGCCGCTGGCGGTGGCGAAAATCCTCAAGGGCATCGTCGAGGCGGAACAGCCCGGCCTCGTCATCCTGGGCAAGCAGGCGATCGACGACGATTGTAATCAGACCGGCCAAATGCTCGCCGCGCTGCTCGGCTGGGCGCAGGGCACCTTTGCCTCCAAGCTCGTCATCGACGGCGACACCGTGACGGTGACCCGCGAAGTCGACGGCGGGCTGCAGACCGTGAAACTGAAAGCACCGGTAATCGTCACCACCGATCTGCGGCTGAACGAGCCGCGCTATGCCAGCCTGCCCAACATCATGAAGGCGAAGAAAAAGCCGATCGACGAGAAGACGCCGGACGCTTACGGCGTCGACGTCAAGCCGCGCCTGCAAGTCGTCAAGACCACGGAGCCGCCGGGCCGCAAATCGGGCGTCAAGGTTGGCTCGGTCGCCGAGCTGGTCGGCAAGCTCAAGGACGAGGTGGGGGTGCTTTGAGATGACGACTCTTCTTATCGCGGAACACGACAACAAGACGCTCAAGGATTCGACCACCAAGGCACTCACCGCGGCCAAGGCGATCGGCGGCGAGGTGCACGTGCTGGTCGCCGGCAAGGACTGCAAGGCGGTGGCCGAGGCCGCCGCCAAGCTCGACGGCGTGAGCAAGGTATTGCAGGCCGACGCGCCGGCATACGAGCACCGCCTCGCCGAGCCGACCGCCGCGCTGATCGTTTCGCTCGCCGGCCCATATGACGCGATCGTTTCGCCCGCGACCACCAGCGGGAAGAACATCATGCCGCGGGTAGCGGCGCTGCTCGACGTGATGCAGATCTCCGAAATTATCAAGGTCGTCGCGCCCGACACCTTCGAGCGGCCGATCTATGCCGGCAATGCCATTCAGACGGTGAAGTCGTCCGATCCCAAGAAAGTCATCACCGTGCGCACCTCGACTTTTCAGGCAACAGGCGAGGGCGGCTCGGCGCCGATCGAGGACGCGACGCCCGCCAGCGATCCGGCGCTGTCGTCTTTTGTCGGCGAAGAGTTGTCGAAGTCGGATCGTCCCGAGCTCACCTCGGCCAAGATCATCATCTCGGGCGGTCGCGCCATGCAGAGCCGCGACAACTTCACCAAATATATCGAGCCGGTGGCCGACAAACTCGGCGCCGCGATGGGCGCCTCGCGCGCGGCGGTCGATGCCGGCTACGCGCCGAACGATTGGCAGGTGGGGCAGACCGGTAAGGTGGTGGCGCCCGAGCTCTACATCGCGGTCGGCATTTCCGGCGCCATCCAGCATCTCGCCGGCATGAAAGACTCCAAGGTGATCGTCGCCATTAACAAGGACGAGGAGGCGCCGATCTTTCAGGTCGCCGACTATGGCCTGGTCGCTGATCTTTATCAGGCGCTACCGGAGCTTGCGACGGAACTCGGCAAGCTCGGACGTTGACCACGTTGCTATTTTGTTTACGCGCCGGTGGTGTCGCCGCGCGGTTCGGCGTAGAAATGGATTAACCGAAGTCGAAGCAAGAACCGGGACTTCGCATCGCATCGGATCAAATCATGGCGCTCAATATTCAGAATGTGGGGGTGATCGGCGCCGGACAGATGGGCAACGGAATAGCCCATGTCTGCGCGCTGGCGGGCTATTCGGTAATGTTGAATGACGTGTCGGCCGACCGCATCAAGGCGGCGATGGCGACCATCAACGGCAACATGGCGCGCCAAGTCGGCAAGAATACGATCAGCGAGGACGATCGCAAGGGCGCTCTCTCGCGCATCAAGCCGGCGGAGAAATACGACGCGCTGGCCGGCTGCGACATCGTGATCGAGACCGCGACCGAGAAGGAAGACGTCAAGCGCAAGATCTTCTCCGACCTCTGCGCTTCGCTCAAGCCCGACGCCATCATCGCCACCAACACCTCATCGCTCTCGATCACGCGGCTCGCCGCCTCGACCGACCGGCCCGAGCATTTCATCGGCATCCATTTCATGAATCCGGTGCCGCTGATGGAACTGGTCGAATTGATCCGCGGCATCGCCACGGACGACGGCACTTTCGAAAGCAGCAAGGCCTTCATCACCAAGCTGGGCAAGACCATCGCGGTGTCGGAGGATTTTCCCGCTTTCATCGTCAACCGCATTTTGCTGCCGATGATCAACGAGGCGATCTACACGCTCTATGAAGGCGTCGGCAATGTCGAGGGGATCGACACCGCGATGCGGCTCGGCGCGCATCATCCGATGGGGCCGCTGGAGCTTGCGGACTTTATCGGGCTCGACACCTGCCTCTCGGTCATGCAGGTGCTGCACGAAGGCCTGGCCGATTCCAAATACCGACCGTGCCCGCTGCTGGTGAAATATGTCGAAGCCGGTTGGCTCGGCAAGAAGGCCGGCCGCGGCTTCTACGACTATCGCGGCGAGAAGCCGGTGCCGACGCGCTAAGCCGGCGCTGTCACATCGCCAGTCGACCGGAGGTCCAAGCTTCCATCACGCGCGCGGCCGCGACATTTGCGGCCGCTGAGGCTGTCGTCTTTTCGTCGGCCAGCCAGGCTTTGACCAGCGCAAATCCAAGCGAATAGCCGCCGTCCTTCGGAAAGTTCGGTTCGCCGCGCCGCCCGAAGAACCACGCGCCGTGATCGTAGTTTTGCGCATCCAGCTGTTCGCGGGCGCGTCCCGCAAATGCGTGCAATGCGTCGGTGCTCAGTGCGGTTGCGTAGGGCGCCGGCGGACAACCGATCTCGACCTCGAAGCATTGCGCGAGGCCTTCGCTGACCAATGCCTCGCCCAACGTGCTGCCGTAGCCGGCGGTGCGCGCGCGGGCAATGTGATGCAGCTCATGCGCCAGGATCGCGGCCAGCCGCTCGCGCCGTTCCGGATCGGCAAAGCGCGGGTGCTGCGGCGCGAGCGTAATGCTGATGCGGCCCTTGCCGTGCGAAAATCCACCGAGGCCCCAGGCGGGAATGGTCCAGTATGGATCGCTATAGCCGACGACCACATCGACGCGGTCGATCGGCAGGCGCTCAAGAATGCGCGGCAGCGCGGTTTCGAGCGCGGCCAGCGCCGAAACGCGATCGTCTTCCGGAATCTCGCCGAAGGCGTCGAATAGATGGAAGCGAACGGTCATCGCGGCCGTGGCCCGGCGTCCGAAAGGAGGCGGCAAGTATAGTGAGCCGACGATCGACCGCTCAATGTAAACGTGAGATCCTTGTCGCAAACGTTACGCCGCCGCGGCGACCGGCTGCGGCGCGGTTTCGCCGCCAGCAGGGCAGCGCCGAGACGCGGGCAAACCAAGCCCTGACGTTGGCGTAGGGCGCAAGCGGCAGGTCCGCCCGCTCGGCGTAGAACAGCGGCGCGGCAACCGAGAAATCGGCAAGCGTCACATCCTTGCCGACGAGATAGGGCTGTTTCGCCAAGTGCGCATCGAGCACCGCGGCTTCCTTGTTGAAGGCAGTGAGCCCTTTGGCCACCACCGCTGCGTCGGGCGGGCCAAGCTGTAGGATCTGCTTCACCAGCCGCTCGAACAGCAGCGGCTCGCAGCCTTCCTTGCTCCAATGCGCAAGCTGCCAGCTTTGCCAGCGCATGATGTCGGCGCGGATGCGCGCATCGTCCGGCCACAGTGCATTCGGCTTGCGGCTCGCGAGATATTGCATGATCGCCGTCGACTCCCACAGCGTGAAGCCGCCGTCGACCAGCGTCGGCGTGCGGCCGGTGGGATTGAGCGCGAGATAGTCCGGCACGTGCGAGCCGCCTTTGGTGAGGTCGACGAATTCGCATTCGAGCGGCAGCCCGAGATGGGCGGCGACGGCGCGCACCTTCCAGGTATTGGGCGAGGGCGGAAAGCAATAGAGCTTCATGACATGACTCCACTACGGTGGTGATTTTCAGGACGCCGGCGTCATCCAGCCAATGCCGGCGCCGCCGGGCTCGCGCAAAATGGCGATGCGGCCGACGCCTGGCACATCGAAGATCGGCCGCATCAACGTGGCGCCGGCGGCCTGCGCTTTCTTCACGCGCGCGTCGACATCATCGACGGCGAGATAGGACATCCAGCCTTCCGGCACGTCGTTGAATTTTGGGTCGGTCAGCGGAAACAGCCCGCCGACATATTGCTCGCCCATCTTGGCGACCCAATAGGTGCCGTCCGGCATCGGCATGGCCTCGAAATTCCAGCCGATGGTGCCGGCATAGAATTTCTTGTCGCGCTCGGCGTCGCGCGTCATCAGTTCGTTCCAGTAGAATTCGCCGTGCGACCAAGGATGCGGCATGCATTTCTCCCGCGCTTACGAGGCGAGATATTTCTCGAGCTTCTCGAGTGAGCCATTCCAGCCGCCTTGGTGGCGGTCGCGCGCTTCTTCATCGAAGAACTGCTCATGCATGAGCGTCATCAGCGTGCCGCCGTCCTCGGGCTTGAACGTCAGCGTGACCAGCGAGTCGCGTTCCGGTGTCGTCAGCCAGGCCCAGGTGAACACCAGCTTCTCGTTCGGGATCACCTCGCGATAGACGCCGCGCACGTCGTGTTGCTCGCCGTCGGGGGCTTTCATCAGCCAGCGATAGCGGCCGCCGGTGCGCGCATCGTTCTCCGCGCTGAGCACCACGACGGCGCCGGGGCCCATCCAGCGTTTCACTTTTTCCGGGTCGGTCCAGGCGGCGAAGACTTTTGCCGGGCTCGCATTGAAGCGGCGCTTGATGGTGAGGCTCGGCTTTGTGGCGACTGTTGACATTTTTTTCCTCCAGGAACGCGGCGAATTGATTGAGGTCGCTTCGAAGGTCAGGCGAGATAAATTGCGAGCTTGTCGAGCGCGCCGTTCCAGCCGCCCTGGTGGCTGTCGCGCACGGCTTCGTCGGGAAATTGTTCATGCGTCAGCGTAAATAATGTGCAGTCGCCGTCGCGCTCAAAGGTCACGGTGATAAGGGTCGCCTGCTCCGGCGTCAGGGTGCCGCCCCAGGTGTAGACCAGCTTCTCGTTTGCGATCACTTCGCGAAACACACCGCTGATGTCGAATTCCTCTCCGCTTGAGGCTTGCATGACGATGCGGTAGCGGCCGCCGACGCGTGGATCGCTTTCCGTGTGCTTGGCGAAGACCTGGCCCGGCCCCATCCAGCGCTTCATTTTCTCCGGATCCGTCCAGGCGGCGAAGACTTTCGCCGGCGGGGCGTTGAAGCGGCGCTTGATGGTGAGGCTTGGTTTGACGGCGGCGACGGCGGACATGAGTCTTCCTCCAGGAAAGCGGCGAGTTGATCGAGGCGGTCGTTCCAGAAGCGCTGGTAGCGGTTGAGCCAGTCGTTGGCGTCTTGCATCGGCTCGGCGCGCAGCCGGCAGGCGACGGTGCGGCCGGTCTTGCTGCGCGTCACCAGGCCGGCATCCGACAGCACGTCGAGATGCTTCATCACCGCCGGCAGCGACATCGCGAAGGGCTTGGCGAGTTCGCTGACCGACAGGTTGTCGGCTTGGCTCAAGCGCGCCACCAAGGCCCGCCGGGTAGGGTCGGCGAGCGCGGCAAAGGTGCGGTCGAGGCGGTCGGTCGGATAGTAAACCATTTGGTTAAGTATTAGCGCGCGGCCAAATGGGAGTCAAGTTGGCCGTTTACCAATCCTTGTCACCCGGGCCGTAGAACCGGGTCATGGACCCAGCCTCTCTCGCCGCCGCCCTTGCCGGCGCCCAAATGAGCCAAGTGCAAATGGCCGTTGCGGCGAAGATGATCCGCATGCAGGCGGACAACGCAGCCTCCATCCTGCAAGTCATCGACGCCGCTCAGCAGAACATGCAGAGCCTGGCCAATGTGGCCTCGGGCGTCGGGCAGACCGTCAATATCAGCGTGTGATCGCCGCTCGCCCGGTGGCGATCGCAAGGGCGTGCACTCAAAAACCCGGATGACGAAGCGGCGCTGATTAAATGTCCGCTTCTCCCCCAATAGCGACCATTTCCTGCATGGCGGCGAAGTGCCAGGAACGGACTCTTGTGCGGCAGGAAAAAAAGATGATGCCCCCTTCCGCCTGCGCGCAAGCCTGATGTAATCGTTTCCCTGTAGCCGCCGGCGGGACGTGCCGAATCCCGATTATTGCAACGGCGGCAAGGGTGCCATCGGCGCGCCCCCACTCAAGGGTACCGCGCCCATGCCCAAACTTTACGAGGCCCTCGCAGAAGCATTCCTTGCGGAGGGAGTTGACACGCAGTTCGTCCTCTTGGGCGACGGCAACATGCACTGGTGCACCGCCTTTGCCAAACTGCCGGGCGTGCACACCGTCCACGTCAGGCACGAGCACGTCACCGTGGCGGCGGCGACTGCCTACAACGTCGCCACCGGCAAGATCGCCGTTGCCTCGGTCACGTGCGGCCCCGGCCTGACCCAGGTGATGACGGCGCTGCCGGCCGCAGTTCGCGCCCGGTTGCCGATGGTGGTGTTCGCCGGCGAGTCGCCGATCAACGCCAAGTTCTACAACCAGGCAATCGACCAGGCGCCCTTGGTGACGGCGACCGGCGCGCATTACATCGCCGCGCACAGCGTGCCGCGCATGATGGATTACGTGCGCGAGGCCTTCCACATCGCCAAGGTCGAACGGCGCCCGGTGGTGCTGGGCATTCCGTACGACCTGCAGAAGGTCGAGTACATGGCCAACCAGCCCTACGAGACCTCGGCGATGTACCAGCCCAAGGTCGGGCGCATGCACCCCGATCCCGAGATCGTGGCCGAGGCGGTCGAGCGGCTGGCCGCGGCAAAGCGGCCGATCGTCCTCGGTGGCCGCGGCGTGCTGTGGTCCGGCGCACGGGATGCGGTCATCAAGCTCGCCGACCGCTGCGGCGCCTTGCTCTCCAACACGCTGCCCGCGCGCGGTCTCTTCCACGACCATCCGTTCGGGCTCGGCATTGCCGGCAGCTACTTCACGTCGTTGGGCAGGGAAATGTACGAGTCCGCGGACGTCGTGCTCGCGGTCGGCACCAGCCTGTCCTACTACGTCGGTGGCGGGCACTTCTGGCCAAAGGCCTACAAGATCCAGCTGGACGATGCCCCGCGCGGCTTGCGCGATGGGCTGAAGGCCGCCGACCTCTACGTCAGATCGGATGCGCTCATCGGCGTCGAGGCGATCCTTGCCGGCCTCGACAAGAAGCTGGGCGTTGGCAAACCGACGGCGGCGGCGATACGCACGAAAGAGCTGGCGCATCGGATCGCGACCGAGCCGGCGGACTCGATGCCGTTCGACATCGCGCCCGGGGTGCTGGATCCGCGCGACGCGATCCGGGCCATCGACGCGGTCGTTCCGAAGGATTGGGACATCGTCGTCGGCGGCGGCCATCAGGCCTATTTCAACGCCCAGATGCGGGGCAGGCCGGCGGAGCGCTACACCACGGTCCGTGAATTCGGTGCGGTCGGCAATGGCCTGTCGTATGCGCTTGGCGTTGCGGCGGCGCGCCGGCAGGGCCGCGAGGGCAAGGTCGTGCTGTTCGAAGGCGACGGCGGGCTCCTGTTCCACATCCAGGAGCTCGAGACGATCAAGCGTCAGGGTTATCGCATCCTGATCTGCGCGATGAACGACGGCGGATACGGCTCGGAGTTTCACAAGCTGCGCGCCGACGGCCTCGACGACAGCCTGGCTTTGTTCGGCCGGCCCGCGCTCGAAAATATCGCGCGCGGCTTCGGCCTGCGCGGCAACGAAATTCGCGATGTGTCGGTCATCCCGAAGCTGTTCGCCGACTTCGTTGCGCAGGGCGACAGCGAAATCTGGAACATCCAGATCTCCGACCAGGTCACGGCGCCGGTGATCCGCCAGACCATCAAGCGCGGGCACGGGAATATGTGAGGGGTTCGGTCAGGCTGACCTTATGGGGCGCATCCGAGATGGCGTGACGACCCGCTTGCCGCAAGTCGTCGAATGCGGCCGCTCCGCAATTGAGCAACGCTCTCAGGTCCGCTACGGGCCAATCGCGTCGTAGCCTCGGCCCGGTCATATCCGGTCTGCTCCAACAGCGACATTGACTGCCGACTTATGAGTCCAAGTCCTAGCTCTTGCCGAGCGCCGCCTGGATCAGCTTGACGGCGTCGTCGCTCGCCCATTCGGCAGGTCCCGCGATGGTGCCGATCTCGCAGCCGTGCGGATCGACCAGCATGGTGGTCGGCATGCCGAAGGCGCGGCCGATCTCCTTGAGGTCCTGAAACACCTTGGCTTCGGGGTCGGCGTAATACGCAAGCTTGGAAACGCCGATCTCTTTGAGAAAGGCCTTCGGCTTGTTGGGATCGCGGGTGTCGATATTCACCGCCACCACCTGGAAATCCGGCCCGCCCATCCGGGCTTCCAACTTGTCGAGCGCCGGCATCTCCTTGCGGCAAGGCACGCACCAGGTGGCCCACAAGTTGAGCAACACCGTACGGCCGCGCCAGTGATCGAGCGATAGCTTCTGGCCCGATCCATCAAGGAAGGTCAGATTGGGGACCTTCAACGGGCTTTTGGCCATGTTGACGGCGGCCACCTCGCCGCGCGCCAGAGGCGCTATTTTCTTGGCCAGCGCGACCGCCGGCCGGCAGGCCGGATCGCCGCCCGCATTGCCTCTCAGGGTGGCAATCCCGTATACCCCGGCCAGCCCGACGACCACGCCGGCAATGCCGCCCGCCACGATCAAGCCAACCCGCTTTTTGGCGGTCTTGGGGGTTGGTTGCTGGGGTTCGGTCATGCGCAGGGAAACCTCGGTGGTACGGTCATGAGCAACAAGATGTGGGGCGGGCGATTTTCGTCCGGACCCGGCGCCATCATGGAGGAGATCAACGCCTCCATCGATTTCGACCAGGCGCTTTACCGCCAGGACATCGCCGCGTCCAAGGCCCACGCCGAGATGCTGGCCAAGCAAGGCATCATTACGGCCGACGATGCGAAAAAGATCGCACGCGGTCTAGACACGATCCTGTCAGAGATCGAGGCCGGCAAGTTCAAGTTCAAGCGGGCGCTGGAAGACATCCACATGAACGTGGAGAGCCGGTTGGCCGATCTGATCGGCGCGGCGGCCGGGCGGCTGCACACCGCACGCTCGCGCAACGACCAGGTGGCGACCGATTTTCGGCTGTGGATGCGCGATACCATCGATGCGCTCGATTCGGCGCTCGCCGGCTTCCAGCGCGCGCTCGCCGAAAAGGCGCTCGTGCATGCCGATACGGTCATGCCGGGGCTGACGCATATGCAGACAGCGCAGCCGGTGACCTTCGGCCATCATCTGCTCGCTTACGTCGAGATGGCGGCGCGCGACCGCGGCCGTTTCGCCGATGCGCGCAAAAGGCTCAATGAATCCCCGCTCGGCGCTGGCGCGCTCGCCGGCACCTCGTTCGATCTTGACCGCGAGATGACGGCGAAGAAGCTCGGCTTCGACCGGCCGGCGGCGAATTCGCTCGATGCGGTGTCCGACCGCGATTTCGTCATGGAGACGCTCGCCGCGGCGTCGATTGCGGCCGTGCATCTGTCGCGGCTGGCCGAGGAGATGGTGATCTGGACCTCGCCGCTCACCGGTCTGGCCAAGCTCTCCGACAAGTTCACCACCGGCTCCTCGATGATGCCGCAGAAGCGCAACCCCGACGCCGCCGAACTGGTGCGCGCCAAGACCGGCCGCGTCATCGGCGCGCTCAGTGCGCTGCTCATCGTGATGAAGGGGCTGCCGCTCGCCTATGCCAAGGACATGCAGGAGGACAAAGAAGGCGCCATGGACGCGCTCGCGGCGCTCTCGCTGTCGATTGCGGCCATGGCCGGCATGGTGGCCGATCTCGAGCCGGACGTGGCGCGCATGAAGCAGGCGGCGGGTGAGGGCTATGCCACCGCCACCGATCTTGCCGACTGGCTGGTGCGCACGCTCAAGATGCCGTTCCGCGATGCCCATCACGTCACCGGCCGCGTCGTCGCCAAAGCGGCCAAGGCCGGCGTCCCGCTCGACCGGCTGCCGCTTGCCGCCATGCGCGAGATCGAGCCGCGCATTGGCGAGGCGGTCTTTTCGGTGCTGTCGGTCGAGCGCTCGGTGAAGAGCCGGGCCAGCTTCGGCGGCACCGCGCCCAAAAACGTGCGTGCGCAGGCGAAAAAATGGTTGAAGAAACTCGAAAAAGGGAAATCCTGACTTCGCCTCGATTGCCGTGTTATGCTGCGCCCCGACGTAAGGAGTGCCACTTTGAGCCGTTTCCGCGATCGCCCGTTCGTCACGCTTGCCCTGGTCGGTGCGCTGACCGCGGCGTTCGCGCTTGCCGGCTGCGGTCGCAAAGGGCCGCTCGATCCGCCGCCCGCTGCCTCGGTGACCGGCGAGCAGGGCAAAGCCAATCCGGGCGCGCGCGCCCGGGCCGAGCAGGAAGCTCAGCAGAAAAAGCATTTCGTTCTCGATCCATTGCTCAACTGAGCCGCCGATGCACCACTTCGATTATCGCGACGGCGTGCTCAACGCCGAGGCGGTGAATCTCGATAAGCTCGCCGCCGCGGTCGGTACGCCGTTCTATTGTTATTCGACGGCCACGTTGGAGCGGCACTACAACGTGTTCGCTGGCGCGTTCGCCGATGTGAACGCGCTTGTCTGCTACGCCATGAAGGCGAACTCCAATCAGGCGGTGATCGCCACGCTCGCCAAGCTCGGCGCCGGCGCCGATGTGGTGTCGGGCGGCGAATTGATGCGCGCGCGACTTGCCGGCGTGCCGCGCGACAAGATCATGTTCTCCGGCATCGGCAAGACCGCCGATGAGCTGGCGCTGGCCGTCGACGAAGGCATTCTCTGCATCAACGTTGAATCCGAGCCGGAGCTCGAGCTCTTGTCCTCGGTGGCTGCAGGCAAGGGCCGCAGCGCGATCATCTCGGTGCGCGTCAATCCCGACATCGACGCCAAGACTCATCACAAGATCGCCACCGGCAGGGCCGAGAACAAATTCGGCATTCCGATCAGCCGTGCGCGCGAGGTCTATGCGCGCGCCGCCAAGCTGCCGGGCGTCGAAGTCGCCGGTGTCGATATGCATATCGGCAGCCAAATCACCGATCTCGATCCCTTCGGCAATGCCTTCACGCTGCTCGCCGAATTCGTGCGCACGCTACGCGGTGACGGCCACAATATCTCGCATGTCGATCTCGGCGGCGGGCTCGGCATTCCCTATCGCGACGACAATGAGCCGCCGCCGCATCCGGAGGAATACGCCAAGGTGGTCAAGCGTGCGACGCGCGACCTCGACTGCCGGCTGATCTTCGAGCCGGGCCGGCTGATCGTCGGGAACGCCGGCATCCTGGTGACGCGGGTGCTGTTCGTGAAGCACGGCGAGGCGAAGAATTTCGTCGTCGTCGACGCGGCGATGAACGACCTCATGCGCCCGACGCTCTATGACGCTCACCACGAGATTTGGCCGGTGACTGAGTCGGCGCGATCGGCTCGTCCTATCCGCGCCGACGTGGTCGGGCCGGTATGCGAAAGCGGCGATTTCCTTGCCCTCGACCGCGAGCTTCCCGAGCCGAAGCCGGGCGATTTGCTGGCCGTCATGTCGGCTGGGGCCTACGGGGCCGTGCAGGCCGGCACCTACAATACCCGGCCGCTGGTCCCGGAAGTGCTTGTGAAAGGCCCGGAATGGGCGCTGGTGCGCCCGCGCCTTGATGTTGACCAATTGATTGCGCTCGATCGCATGCCGGCTTGGTTATAGGTGCACAAAAACGTGCGTGGTTTGGGAAATAATCCCATGCTAGCGTGTTATTTGAGAGATTCTCCCAAGCCCGGGCGACGGAGCGGTTCTTGGATAATCTGAACGATCTGGGTCCCGACCGGGAGGCGCCGATCCGGGCGTTGCTCGCCCGGGCGGTCAAGCGCGCCCGTAGCAGCCTGTTGTGGGAAAGACTCTGGCCCGCGCTGGCCGGTCTGGCGACAGCTGTTGGTCTCTTCCTGGCATTTTCCTGGGCCGGCCTGTGGCTGGTGTTGCCGCCGCTCGCCCGTGCCATTGCCCTATTCGTTTTCCTGGTCCTCGCTGCGATCGCCGCTGCACCGCTGATCAGACTGCGTCTGCCGAGCATCTATGAGGGCCTGCGCCGGCTCGACCGCGGCAGCGGCGAAGCGCACCGGCCGGCGAGCACCGTCGCCGACGAGCTCGCCGCCAACCAGAACGATCCGGTCGCGCAAGCGCTCTGGCGCGCCCATGTCGAGCGCGCGTTGATGTCGGCGCAAAAGCTCAAGGCGGGTTGGCCCTCGCCGAAGCTGTCGCTGCGGGATCCGCTGGCGCTGCGCTCGCTGGTGTTGTTGTTGGTGGTGGCGACATTTTTTGCCGCCACCGGCGAGCGCGTCAAGCGCGTCACCGCCGCCTTCGATTGGCAGGGGGTGGTGGCACCCGCCAATTTCCGCATCGATGCCTGGGTGAACCCGCCGAACTATACCGGCAAGCCGCCGGTCATGCTCCCCGGCCTGCGCCCTGGCGAAACCGCACAGGCTTCCGACCCCGTCACGGTGCCGGTCGGCAGCGAACTGGTCGTGCGCGCCACCGGCAAAGTCGGCTTCAACCTGACAAGCAAGGGCAAGCTCGAAGATGGCAAGCCCAATCCGCATGAATTGCTGCCGAAAGGCACCGAAGAACACCGCTTCACCATCAAGGGCGACGGCTCGGTGGCGCTGCATGGCGTCGGCGGCGCCGATCTTGTCTGGAGCTTCAACGCCATCCCAGACCACGCGCCCAAGATTACTCTGCTGAAGGATCCGGAACGCCAGGTGCGTGGGGCGCTGCGGCTCGACTACAAGGTCGAGGACGATTACGGCGTCACCAGCGCGCTGGCGACCTTCGCGCGCAAGGCCGATCCGAAGGCCGAAAAACCGCCGCACCCGCTGTTCAAAGGTCCGGAATTTGCGCTGACTCTGCCGCAGGCGCGCACGCGCGCGGGCGCAACCCACACCATTCACGATCTCAGCGAGCACCCCTGGGCCGGCAGCGACGTGACGATGACGCTGGTGGCGCGCGACGAGGCCGGCAATGAGGGCCGGAGCCAGCCGCGCGATTTCACGTTGCCGCAGCGCATCTTCGTCAAGCCGCTGGCGCGTGCGCTGATCGAACAGCGCCGCAACCTGGCGATCGACGCCAACCAGAAGCCGGTGGTGCTGACCGCGCTCGATGCTTTCACCATCGCGCCCGAGCAGTTCACACCCCGCGCCGGTGTTTATCTCGGCCTGCGCTCGATCTATTTCGATCTGAAAAACGCCAAGAGCGACGATCAGCTGCGCGAAGTCGTGGCGCGGTTGTGGAACATGGCGGTGCAGATCGAGGACGGCAATGTCAGCCAGGCCGAGCAGGATCTGCGCGCCGCCCAAGAAGCGCTGCGCCAAGCGCTCGAACGCGGCGCCAGCGACGAAGAGCTGAAAAAGCTGATGGATAATCTGCGCGCCGCGATGGATCGATTCCTGCAGGCGCTGGCCGAACAGATGCGGAAGAATCCGCAGCAGTTGTCGCGTCCGCTCGATCGCAATACCCGCATGCTCAGCCAGCAGGATTTGCGAAGCATGCTCGACCGCCTGGAAGCCCTGGCGCGCTCGGGCAACAAGGAGGCTGCGCGCCGTCTGCTCGATGAAATGCAGTCGATGCTGGAAAACCTGCAGACGGCGCAGCAGGGACAGGCCGGCGAGGAGGACGACGACATGATGTCGTCGCTCGACGAGCTCGGCGACATGATCCGCAAGCAGCAGCAGTTGCGCGATCGCACCTTCAAGCAGGGCCAGGACATGCGCCGCGACCGCCAGCAACAGCGCGGTCAAGGCCAGCGTCGGCTCGGCGACCTGCAGCAGGATCAGCAGGCGCTCAAGGACCGCCTCAACAAGCTGCTGCAAGAGTTGCGCAAGCGCGGCCTCGGCAATTTCCAGCAGGGTCAAAAAGGCCAGCAGGGCCAAAAAGGCCAAGGCGAGATGGGCGAGCTCGGCCAAGCCGGCAAGGAGATGGGCGAGGCGGAGGGCGAGCTTGGCCAAGGCGATGCCGACAGCGCCGTCGATTCCCAAGGCCGCGCGCTCGAGGCCATGCGCAAGGGCGCGCAAGGGCTCGCCCAACAGATGCAGCAGAGCGGCATGGGGCCCGGGCCCGGTCAGCCCGGCCGCCGCGGCCGCTCGCGCGCCCAGAACGATACCGATCCGCTCGGCCGGCCACTGCGCGGACGCGAATATGGCGACGACGCGACGGTGAAAGTGCCGGGCGAGATCGACGCCCAGCGCGCGCGCCGGATCCTGGAAGAGCTGCGCAAGCGCTACGGCGAGAGCTACCGGCCGCAGATTGAGCTCGATTACATCGAGCGGCTGCTGAAGGATTTTTAGCGCGCGGGCTCAAAAACAAGCAGCTAGTCGCCGCCCGCATCGATAACAATCCGCAAAATCCGGCCCGGGTTGCTTTCGTATTCTTCGAAAGCCGCGGCTACCTGATCGAGCGGATAGCGCGCCGTGATGAAAGCCGACATGTCGAACTTGCCGGACGCGGCGAGCTCCACCGAGGGCGCCATGTCGGCCTGCGTCAGGGCGCGCGCGCCAATAATGCTGAGTTCCTTATAATAAAGCCAGAACGCGCTCAGTCCGGAAAAAGCCTCGTGGTTCAAGGAAAACGACACGAAGCGCCCGCCCGGCCGCAGCATGTCGATCCCGGCGCGCAACGTGCTCGAACCGCCGACCGTGTCGATCACCACGTCGGCACCGTTGCCGTCGGTCAGCTGCAGAATCTCGCCGGCCGCCTTGTCCGCGCTCGCTTGTACGGCGTGGCGGGCGCCCATGCGCAGCGCCAAATCGTTTTTCCATTGGCTGCGGGAGACCGCAATGACCTGCTTGGCGCCGGCCAGCACCGCGAGGCGCGTATGCAGGAGCCCGGTCGTTCCTTGCCCCAGGACGACAACGGAATCCTCAGGCGTGATGTCGGCGCGCAACTGTGCATGCCGCACGGTCGCCAGCGTCTCGATGATCGTTGCTTCGGCGAGCGGCAGGTGCGGCGGTAACGGATAGACGTATTGCGCCCCGAGGCGAACATACTGGTTGAGCGAACCTTCAAATTCCCGGCCGATAATGCCGGCATTGCGGCAGAGATGTTCGTCGCCGCGCCGGCAACAATCGCAGCGCCCGCAACTGATGACCGGGTTGATGATGACGTTCTGCCCCACCTGCAGCCCTTCCACGCCTTCTCCCACCGCAGCGATCGTGCCGGTCGCTTCGTGGCCGAGCACGACCGGATAACGAACGCCGGGATGATGGCCTAGATAAATGGAGAGATCGGTGTGACACACCGCGGTGGCGGCGATGCGCACCAGCACTTCGCCCGCTTCGGCGGTCGGAACCGGACGCTCGGTCACCTGGAATTTTCGGGGTTGTTGGAGAACTGCCGACTTCATCGGATCGCGCCTCCCGCCGTTAGAGCATCCGACTGCTTGGCTCATGCGCGCCTAAGAATTTCTAGCACCAATTGAACAGCGGCGGTTCGATAATCGGCAGTCGTCGGAGCGGCTGGGACGGCCGCTGACGAACTGCACCAAAGACGTGCAGGTGCGTATTTTTGCTATCCGCCGGCATGGTAGAGTTCTTGGAACCGGGAGGGAATTCAATGGAAGAAATGTTTATCCAAACCGATGAGCAGCGCGCCATTCTTGAATCCGTCAGACGCTTCGTCGCGGAAGTCGTCGCGCCGAAGGCGCCGGCGCTCGATGCCATGACCGATCCGGCGGCGGGCTACTCCGAGGAGATCGTCACGGCCGCCGATGCGGTCGGCATCCGCACCATGACGTTATCGGAGAAGTATGGCGGGCTCGGTGTCGACTCGCTCACCACCGCGATGGTGGTGGAGGAACTGGCGCGCGGCGACCTTGGCACATCGGTGGTGATGGCGCAGACCTTGAAGCTCGCGCAAATCATGGAGAAGGCGCTCAACGAGGAGCAGCAGAGCCGCTCGCTCGCGCTTTTCGCCAAGGATCCGAAGGGCGTTCTGGCGATCGGCATCACCGAGCCGGACAATGCATCGAATTATTTTCTGCCTTATCCGACGCCGATGCGCACCGCCGGTGAAAGAACCAAGGGCGGCTGGGTCGTAAACGGCATGAAGCACTTCATCTCGAATGGAAATCGCGCCAGCTTCTACCTGTTGTTCGTCCAGACCGAGAAAAACAAACCGTTGGCCGAAGGCATGACCTGCTTCCTGGTCGAGCGCGGGCGTCAGGGCTTCACCATCGGCCGCGTGCACGACAAAATGGGCGAGCGGCTCGCCAACAACGCCGAGCTGATCTTCCAGGACTGTTTCATCCCCGAAGAGAATGTTGTCGGCGAGGTCGGCAAGGGATTCGACGTGCTGGCCCGATTTTTCCCGTCAAGCAATTCATATGCGGCCGCGAGCATCCTTGGCGTGGCGGTTGCGCTGCATCGAAAGGCGGTCGACTGGGCCAAGGTGCGCGTGCAGGGGGGCAAGCCGCTGATCGAGCATGACAGCATTCGCGCCCGCTTGGCGGAAATGCAGATGCTGATTGACGCATCCCGTTCCTACATTCATCGCGCCTGCTGGTTGGCCGATCACCAGGAGCAAGGGTGGGACCGCACGCTTGGCGCGCTTCCCAAGGCCATGGCCTCGCAGGCGGCGTGGAAGATCGCCACCTGGACGCTCGAGATTCACGGCGGTCACGGATACATGAAGGAAGTCGGCGTCGAGAAGCTGGTGCGCGATGCGGCCGCCTTCCTCCATTCGGATGGAGTCAACCACACGCTGTTCTTGAAGGCCGCGAATTTCATGTTTGCTTGAGGAATTTTCCATGCGCGCATTGGTGCTGAAGGCTGCCAAGACGCCTTTCGAACTCGTCGACGTTCCGGATCCGGCTGCCGGTCCCGGTGAGGCTGTGGCGCGCGTGCTGGCATGCGGCTCTGGCCTGACCATCCAACACTATAAGGCCGGCAGGACGCCGGTCGCCTGTCCACGCATTATCGGCCACGAGATCACCGGTGAGATCGTCGAGATCGGTGCCGGCGTTACGAGCCTCAAGGTGGGCGACCCGGTGACGGCCTACTACTATCTCGACTGCGGCCATTGCCGCTATTGCCTGTCCAATCTCGAACCGCTTTGCGACAATCCCGGCGGCCTCGTCGGCAAAGAATGTGACGGCGGCTATGCGCAATACATCAAGCTTCCGGCACGCAATTTCATTTGTCTGCCGGAAGGGCTCGACTACAAAGCGCACCCGGCCGAGATCGGCGTCGTCACCGACGCGCTGGCAACTCCCTATAAAGTGCTGAGGCACGCCCGCATCCGCCCCGGCGAAAGCGTCGCGGTGTTTGGCGCGGGCGGCGGGCTCGGCATACATCAGCTGATGATGGCGAACTGGGCCGGCGCCCGCGTCATCGCCGTCGACATCGCCAGCGAAAAGTTTGCCGCCTGCCGCAAAGCCGGTGCGCACGAGATCGTCGACGCTTCAAAAGACAATGTGGCCGAGGCGCTGAAAGATCTGACCGGCGGCCGCGGGGTAGATGTCGCGGTGGATTATGTTTCGTCGACTGCAACGCTGGAAGCTGGCGCCAAGGCACTCGGCAAGCGTGGCCGGCTGGTTACCCTCGGCGGCGCCGGAAAGCCGTTCCAGCTCTCCGCCATGGATCTTTTGTTCAAGGAACAACAGATTCTCGGCAGTCGCTATGTCACCCGTATCGAAATAATCGAGACGCTTGAGCTGGTCGCGCGTGGCGAGGTGTGGCCCTTGGTCAGCGAAATTCGGCCGATGGAGCAGGCGGAAGAATTGCATGCGTTAGTGGAAGAAGGAAAGGTGACCGGGCGTGCCGCGCTCCGCATTGCCTGAGCCAGCAAGCGCAGACGCGAAAGCTAATTTCGGGAGCGTTTGACCCAAAATCGACTTGCAGCGAAGGGCCTCGGACGCAATAAATTGCCGGCGATGGACCAGCCTGACATCATCGTCGTGGGTGCCGGCTCGGCCGGCGCCATTGTCGCCGCCCGGCTGTCGGAAGATCCGGCGCGGCGCGTCCTGTTGATCGAGGCCGGACAGGATACGCCGCCGGGCGCGGTGCCGGCGGATATCCGCAATATTTTCCCGGCCGCGTATTTCAACAGCGGCTATTTCTGGCCGGGCCTCACGACGATTCTGCGCGACCGCGAAGCGCCCGCACCGTACCTCCAGCCGCGCGTTATGGGCGGCGGATCAAGCGTCATGGGCATGATTGCACTGCCCGGGCTGCCATCCGACTTCGACCAGTGGGAGCGCATGGGCGCGCGCAACTGGGACTGGCCGAATGTGCAGCCGGTCTACCAGGCGATGACCTGCGATCTCGATGCGCCGCCACAGAGCCGGAATGCGCAAGGGCCGAACATCGTGCGTCGGGTGCCGCGCGCAAATTGGCCGCGTTACATCGGTCAAATCGAGCAGCTCGTTTCCGAGCACGGCACACACGGCCGCGCGACTACCGACCCAGCGGGTGAAGATAGCTTCTTTACGCCGGCGCTCAGCCAGGACGATGAGCGGGCCACCAGTGCACGATGCTATCTCACCGAGGAGGTGAGGGCGCGCCGCAATCTGACAATCATGGCGGACGCGCGTGTCCTGCGCATCACATTCGACGGCAGACGTGTCTCGGGCGTGCTGGCCGAACACGGCGGAAAGACGGTGTCGATCGCAGCGCCCGCGGTCGTCGTATCGTGTGGAGCCATCCATTCGCCGGCGCTGCTGCTGCGGTCCGGGATTGGGCCTGCTGACGAACTTCGCGAGCTAGACATCGCCGTTGTCGCGGATCGGCAGGGCGTGGGCCGCAATTATCAGAATCATCCGCAATTGCATTTCTCCATGACGCTCAAGTCGGATGGACGCCTCCCGCTGAACGCACAGCATTACGTCATCTCCGCCTTACGGTTTTCCTCCGGCCTCGACGGCTGTCCCGCGAGCGATCTGTTTCATTACTATACCGGCCGGGTCAGCCCTAAGGCATTCGGCCGTCGCATGGCCATGGTGGGCGTTGCGCTTTACGCACCGTTTTCGCGCGGGCTTGTTAAATTGCGCTCATCCGATCCGAATGTTCCGCCGCATGTCGAACAACGACTGCTTTCCGATCCACGTGATGGACGGCGCATGGTCATTGCTGCGCGGCGGGCCGAAGATCTGTTGCTCGATCCTGCGGTCCGTGCCTGCTTTGATGAGGTCTACGTGATGCCGCGGCGGCCACCGTTGAAATTGATCAACGGCACCGGCTTCACCGGCGGACTCAAAGCGGCTGCTGCAACGGCGGTGCTGGCGTCTCCGGGCCGGTTGCGCCGAACGGCGATTGGCGCTGCTATCAGGCCTGGACGGCTGGTTGCAGACGGCGATTCGGTCCGCAGACTATCGGATGAAGAAATTATTCAAGCGAGCGGCGCCATGTTTCACCCAAGCTCGACCTGCGCCATCGGACCCGAGGCGGATCCGATGGCCGTTGTCGATCCGCAGTGCAGCGTTTATGGCGTCGAGGGGCTGCACGTTGCCGATACGTCGGTCATGCCCCGCATTGTAAGCGCGAACACGAACCTGACGGCCATGATGATCGGTGAGCGTGTCGCGGAGTTTATTCGCCGTTCGAGTTGACGTGCGGAGAACGGCGCGCACTAGTGCCAGTGCGCCAGCGCTTCTTTGACCGCGCCCTGAATCTGCGGCACCGAAAACGGTTTGGCGATGACATCGTGCACCAGCGCATCGAGCCCACGCGCTCGCTCGCGCTGGTCGGCGTAGCCGGTCATCAGCATGATGGCCATCTCGGGATGCTCGCGACCGGCGGCAAGCGCCAAAGCGATGCCGTCCATCACCGGCAGTTTCACGTCGGTCAGCAACAGATCGAATTTGCCGTCGTCCCGGTGCAAGGCCTTGAGCGCCGCCGCGCCGTCGGCGGTCGCGGTCAGCTCGTGGCCGTCGGCGTTGAGCGCGCGGATCACCAGAGTGCGCACCGCGTCATCGTCCTCGGCGATCAGAATGCGCGCCATGGTCATTTCTCTCCGGCGGAGGCGTCTTCGCGCGTGAAGAAGCGCACCATGACATTGGCGGCGTCGGGCGGCGGCGAGGCCAACTGGCTGCGGAAGTCGAGCTTGCCGCCCGGCTCGAGGCTGCTGCGGCTGGGCGCCGCGGTCCAGGTGTAAACTTCCTGCCCGGCGGCGTTGCGCGCCGCAAAGCGCAGGCGCGGGACATCGATGGGCTCGCCGGCGGTGCTGACGATCGAGCCCTCGACGGTCAGCGTGCCGTTGCTGTTCTTGACGATCCGCACGTTCTCAAATCGCAGGTGGCGCAGATTAACCGGCAGTCCGATGGCGGCGAACAGCGAGGCGGTTTGCGGCAGGTAACGCACGACTTCGTTGCGTGCGCCAACCACCGCCACGTTGAAAGCAAACAGCAAGAGAATGACCGCGGTCCAACGCGAGGAACGGTACGAGCGCGTGCGGCGCGTGCGCAGCCGCTCACGGCGGGCGGCAAAGCTTTCGGCTTCCTCGGTTTCGAGCTCGGTGGGTGCGGCCTCGGGTAGCGGTTGCATGACGGGCACCAGCGATGGCGCATCGGTGACCGGAACTGGGAGCGCGGCATCTTCGACGCCTTCGGGGACTTCTGCGGGTCCGTCCGCTCCGTCGTCGCGACCAGGCACCTCCGGTTCAGGCGCCGGAAGCGTCTCGCTGTCCTCCTCGACCGGCGTCTTCGTTTCGCCCTCGACATCGGCGGTGGGGGACGCCTGTTCGATCGCCGGCGGATTATCCACAGGTTCCATCGGGGCCGGTTGGGACGCACTCTCGGACGCGGTTTCGGCGTCCGCGGCCACACGGCCGGCGTCAGCGCTGACAGATTCGGCGCTGTCCTTGGCGTCGGCGAACCAGGTCGCCTTGCAGCGCGTGCACCGCACGGCGCGCCCGGCCGCGCCGACTGCGGCTGGATCGATCATGTAGGACGTGGCGCAATTTGGACAGACGATCAGCATGGAATCTGCGGTAGTTCGCTCGCTCGCGACCCTAGCAGCCGTCCGTTAACGGATCGGAAACCATGCCGGCCCGGATACCTGGCCGGCCCGGCGGTTTATCCCGCGGATCGGCGCTGGCAGCCTTGAGAGAATCCTGTAAAACCGCAGCAATTGCAGGGAAATGGGTTAATTCGGGCTGGGGGCCTGCGATAGGGTCGTCCTGAGGCGGGCGCGATTCGACGAACGAACGGGTCGGAGCGGGGAGCGTGGTTCGATTCGAGAATGTCGGTTTGCGCTACGGTCTCGGGCCGGAGGTCCTGCGCGACCTTACGTTCCGCATCGAGCCGCATTCCTTTCAGTTCCTGACCGGCCCCTCGGGCGCGGGCAAGACCTCACTGTTGCGCCTGATGTTCCTGTCGCTCAGGCCGACCCGCGGTTTGATCACCCAATTCGGCCACGACGTCATGACGCTGTCGAATGACGCGCTGTCGACCCTGCGCCGGCGCGTCGGCATCGTGTTCCAGGACTTCCGTCTGCTCGAGCACATGAGTACCTACGAGAACGTCGCCCTGCCGCTGCGCGTGCTTGGGCGCACCGAATCGAGCTACCGCGACGAAGTGATCGAACTGCTCAATTGGGTCGGTCTTGGCGAGCGCATGTGGGCGCTGCCGCCGGTGCTCTCCGGCGGCGAGAAGCAACGCGCGGCAATCGCCCGCGCGGTGATCGCACGGCCGCAGCTGCTGCTCGCCGACGAGCCGACCGGCAACGTCGATCCGAGCCTGGCTCAGCGGCTATTGCGGCTGTTTGTCGAGCTCAACAAGTCCGGCACGTCGGTGGTGATCGCCACTCACGATATCGCCTTGATGGACCAGTATGACGCCCGCCGGCTCGTGCTGCATGACGGGCGGCTGCATATCTATGACTGAGACAACGATGGCGGAAATAACCACGGAAGAGTTGGCGACGCCGCCGGGCATGCCGGGCGCGCCGCTGCCGCGGTTCGATTCGCCGCTGGTGCCGCGCAATTCGATTTCCGGGCGTGCGCTGGTCGCGGTTGTCGCGATCATGACGTTTCTTGCCTCGCTGACGACCGGCGCTGTGACGCTGGTGACAACCGCCGCCAGCCAATGGCAATCCGATGTGTCGCGCGAAGTCACCATCCAGATCATCCCGGCGCCCGGACGTGACGTCGACGCGGTGGTTGCCACGGCGGTTAGCACGGCGCGCGCCTTTCCCGGCATCGGCAATGTGCGGCCTTACAGCAAAGAGGAATCCTCCAAGCTGTTGGAACCTTGGCTTGGTAGCGGCCTTTCGCTCGATGAACTGCCGGTGCCGCGCCTGATCGTGGTCAAGATCGCCCCCGGTGCTCATCCCGATCTTCCGGAATTGCGCCGTATGCTGAGCGAGAAGGCGCCCGGCGCCACGCTCGACGATCATCGCGGCTGGATCGAGCGCATGCGCGCCATGGCCGGCACCGCGATCGCCGCGGGCATTGCCATTCTGGCGCTGATGATTGTCGCGACCATGCTGTCGGTCACCTTTGCCACACGCGGCGCCATGGCGACCAACAAGCCGGTGATCGAGGTGCTGCATTTCGTCGGCGCGCGCAACCGGTTCATCGCCGGAATTTTCCAGCGGCACTTCCTGCAACTCGGGCTGCAGGGCGGCGTCATTGGCGGCGGCGCGGCGATCGTGCTGTTCGCGCTCGGCGGCTTGCTCAGCCGCTGGTTTTCCGGCTCGGCCGGCGGCGAAGAGACCACGGCGCTGTTCGGATCGTTTACCATCGGGGTTGCCGGCTATGTCGCCGTGCTCGCCCAAATCGTGTTGATCGCCGGCGTCACGGCCTGGACCTCGCGCCATACCGTCAACCGCACCTTGGAGACGATCGACTAGTATCGTCACGCTCAAGCCAAAGTGCCGGTTAGGATTTCTCTTGTCTCAGGAATGATGCGGTTACGGTATGTTTTCAGGTCTCGCCCGCTGGATTGGATTTCTCATCGCTACGGCCGGTGTGGTCTGCGTGCTGCTTTTGGGTGGCGGTTTTGTCTGGTTTGAGCGTCACGTTCCGCGCCATGAGATCAAGCTCGACCGCAAGGCTGACGGAATCGTGGTGCTCACCGGCGCGGCCTCGCGTATTCCCGATGCGATCGAGCTGTTGGCGGCGCAACGCGGCAAGCGCCTGCTCATTACCGGCGTCTATCACTCCACCAGCTCACGCGAGATAGCGCGGCTAACGCCGCTCTATTCGCGTTATTTCGCCTGCTGCATCGACATCGATCGTTCGGCGCTCAACACCTTCGGCAACGCCTTTGAGACCAAGCGTTGGACGCGCCATTACGACTTCAAGTCGCTGATCGTGGTGACGTCGAATTGGCACATGCCGCGCACCATGGCCGAGATCGAGCATCAGCTTCCCGATGTCGAGTTGATTAGTTATCCTGTGGTGGCGGAAAAGAAGGCCGAGCCATGGTGGTCGAATCCCAATACCACGCGGCTGTTGTTGACTGAATATCTGAAATATCTATACGCAATCGCCCGCATGCAGATCGAACCGGACGCGGGCTAGCGAGCGAGGCGAACCCTCTTGCCCATTATCGTTCGCTCGGTCGCTTTCAACGTGCTGTTCTATTTGAACACGCTCCTCCATCTGATGGTGGCGCTGCCGACGTTTTTCATGCCCTACCGTTCCGTCGTCGCGGTGGCGAAGGCCTGGGGCCGCGCCAATCTGGTGCTGCTGCGTGTGGTGGCCGGCATCGAATACGAAATCCGCGGCATCGAGAAAATCCCGAAGGGCGCGATCATCGTCGCTTCCAAGCATCAGTCGGCCTGGGAAACCTTCGCGCTGCTGCCGCTGTTCGACGACCCGCTCTACATCGTCAAACGCGAACTGCTCTGGCTCCCGATCTTCGGCTGGCTGATGATCAAAGGCCGCATGGTGCCGGTCGATCGCGGCGCTGGTTCGCAGGCGCTCACCAGCATGACCGCGCGCGCCAAGATCGAGCTTGCCGACAATCGCCAGCTCATCATCTTTCCCGAAGGCACGCGGCGGCCGGCCGGCGCCGAGCCGCGTTACAAATACGGCGTCGCTTTTCTCTACGCCGCGGAGGGCGTGCCCTGTCTGCCGGTCGCGCTGAATTCCGGCCTGTTCTGGCCGCGCCGATCGATGCGCCTGCAGCCGGGAAAAGTTCTGGTCGAGATCCTCGATCCAATCGCGCCCGGGCTCGACAAGGATGATTTTTTCGCCCGACTGAAAGACGAGATCGAAACCGCGACCGCGCGCCTGATCGAAGAAGGCCGTCGCCAGATCGGTTCAGCGTGACGGAGCGGGCCGGGATTCGTGGCTGCCCCTGATCCGCTCAGCCAGCAAATGCAATTCGCGGTCGCGATAGCCTTGCGCCTCGATTTCCTTGACCGCCGCCAGCACGTAGTCGCGGTTCTTGCCGGATCGCCCGCGGCCCTGGCGCACGAAATGAATTTGCCGTTCGAGCGATAGTCGGCCGGCATATTGCTGGTGGCCGCGGTCGACCATGTAGCAGAGCGCGTGCACGCTCTGTTGCGGATCGTCGTCGAGCCAGACCGTGCGCCAGGATTCGCGATAGACAAAGGTCACCTGCTCGCGTGCACGCAAATAGGCGATGGTCGCCTCGCGATTGTCGGGTGCGACCCGATAGGCGATGCCGCGGCAATTGCCGCCGCGGTCGAGGCCCAGCACCAGGCCGGGGCGTTGCGGCGTGCCGCGGTGGACGAAGGAATAGACGCAGAGCGCGCGACGGGCGCCGACCAGCCGGGCATGGCGCCGCTCCAGGAAATCGAAGCCCGGACGCCACATCAGCGAGCCATAGCCGAAGACCCAGAAATCTTCGCCGCTTGCGTGGAAATTGGCGCTCATGGAGTTGAAAGCATGGCGTTGACGGGGCTCGGCGGCCGCGCTCGGTATCAGGCTCGCTTGGGCGGCGCAAGTCCGTCATTCGGCGCAGAAACGCCGCATTCCGGAGGCTTGTGGCGCGCAAATGACGCATTCCACGGCAAGCCTCCCATCCAGACGCCGCACCGGGCGGCGCTACACCATTCTGGTGTTCATTGTTTTCGCTTTGGTGGCCGGCTGGATCGGCTTTTGGAAATTCGCCGCCGGCAAGGCGCAGGAAACCATCGACGGCTGGCGCGCGCGCGAGGCCGCGGCCGGCCGCATTTATGAATGCGGTTCGCAGAGCATCGGCGGCTTTCCATTCCGCTTCGAGATCGACTGCGGCAACGCCACGGTGCTGCTGCGCGACAACAAGCCGCCGCTGGAGGTGAAGGCCGCCGGACTGCTCGCCGTCATGCAGGTCTATCAGCCGACCTTGCTGATCAGCGAGGTCACCGGGCCGCTCAGCATCGCTGCGCCAGGCCAGGCGCCGGAGTTCGTTGCCAATTGGGCACTCGGCCATGCCAGCCTGCGCGGCACGCCGGCGGCGCCGCAGCGGGCCTCGATCGTGTTCGAGCATCCGAGCCTCGACCGTATGAGCGGCGGCGCGCGGCAGAACTTGCTGCAAGCCAAGCGCATCGAACTGCACGGCCGTATCGCCGAAGGCTCCGCCGCCAGCAATCCGGTGATCGAGGTCGTGCTGCGCCTGTTCGATGCCTCGGCGCCGACCTTGCATCCGGCCGCGCTGCAGCCGGTCAATGCCGACATCACCGCGTTCTTGCGCGGCCTGAAGGATTTCTCGCCCAAGCCCTGGCCGGCGCGCTTTCGCGAGCTGCAGGCGGCGGGCGGCCGCATCGACATCAGCCACGCGCGCGTGCAGCAGGGCGAAACGATCGCGGTCGGCGGCGGCGCGCTCGTGCTCAACGCCAATGGCCGGCTGGATGGACAGCTGAGCATCACCGTTGCGGGCTTGGATCCGTTCCTCAAGGCGATCGGCGCGACGCAGATGGTGCAGGGCTCGCCCGGCATGGACAAGCTCGCCGGCGCGCTCGACCGGTTGTTGCCCGGTCTCGGCGGCGTCGCAAAAGCGCAGGCCGGCGCCAATATCGGCGCGGGCATCGCCATGCTCGGCCAGCCGGCCACGCTCGAGGGCCGGCAAGCGGTGGCGCTGCCGCTGCGGTTTGATGACGGGGCGATTTTCGTGGGGCCGATTGCGGTCGGCAAAGTGCCGGCGCTGTTCTAGTCCCCGTCAGCCGCATAAGGCTTCGGCAGCGGCGTGTGCGGCAGATCGGGATGCGGGCGGCCGAAATCGGGTGCCGGCGAATCCTGGCCAATATCGACGATGCCTTTGCGGATCGCGCGCGTGCGCTCGAAGTGCTCGAACAGCGTGTCGCCGTCGCCGTTGCGGATCGCCTTGGTCAAGAGCGCGATGTCCTCGTTGAAGCGGCCGAGCATTTCCAACACCGCGTCCTTGTTGGCGAGGAATACGTCGCGCCACATGGTCGGATCGGAAGCGGCGATGCGGGTGAAGTCGCGGAAACCGCCGGCGGAGAATTTCAGCACTTCCGATCGCGTCACCGTCTGCAATTCGTCGGCCGTGCTGACGATGGTGTAGGCGATCAGATGCGGCAAATGGCTGGTGATGGCGAGCACCAGGTCGTGATGATCGGGCGCCATGGTGTCGACATTGGCGCCGAGCAGGCGCCAGAATTCAGCGAGCTTCTCGGTCGAAGCAGGAGCGGTGCCCTTCGGCGGAGTCAGGATGCACCAGCGATTGACGAACAGCTCGGCGAAACCGGCATCGGGCCCGGAATATTCGGTGCCGGCGACCGGATGGGCCGGCACGAAATGCACGTTTTTCGGCAAATGCGGCGCCATGTCGCGAACGACCGCGCCCTTGACCGAGCCGACATCGGAGACGATGGCGCCGGGCGCAAGATGCGGGCCGATTTCCTTGGCGACGGGTCCGCAGGCGCCAACCGGAATGCAGACGATGACAAGGTCGGCGCCTTCGACCGCCGCCGCGTTGCTCTCCACCACTTGATCGGCCAGTCCCAGCTCGGCCACGCGTTTTCGTGTTGCTGGTGAGCGCGCGGTGGCGACGATCGAGCCCACGGCGTTTTGCAAACGCGCGGCGCGCGCGATCGAAGAGCCGATCAGCCCGACGCCGATCAGCGCCAAGCGGTTGAACAGAGCCTTCTTGCTCACGCGCTTTTCCCCAGGAACTCCGCCAGCGCGGCGACCACCAGGCGGTTTGCTTCTTCGCTGCCGACCGTCATGCGCAAGGCGTTGGGCAGGCCGTAGCCGGCGACCCGGCGCAGAATGAGCCCGCGCTTGGTGAGGAAGGCATCGGCATCCACGGCGGTGCGACCCTTGGCTTCGGGAAAATGGATGAGCACGAAATTCGCCACGCTCGGCGTCACCTTGAGGCCGAGCTTGCCGATCTCCCCGGTGAGCCAGGGCAGCCAGCGCGCGTTATGCGCAACCGACGTTTCCACATGCGCGGTATCCTCGATCGCCGCGACGCCCGCTTTCATCGCCGGCGTGTTGACGTTGAACGGATTGCGCACGCGGTTGAGCGCGTCGATGATGTGCGCCGGCGCGTACATCCAGCCGAGCCGGACGGCAGCAAGACCGTGCACTTTCGAGAAGGTGCGGCACATCACGACATTCTCGGAAGTGGCGACCAGTTCGATGCCGGCCTCGTAGTCGTTGCGCTGAACGTATTCGGCATAAGCCGCGTCGAGCACCAGGATGACGTTGCCCGGCAGCTTCTGATGCAGCCGCTTGACCTCGTCGAACGGCACGTAGGTGCCGGTCGGGTTGTTGGGATTGGCGAGGAACACGATGCGCGTGCGCTCGCTCACCGCCGCCAGAATGGCGTCGACGTCGGCCGTGAGATTCTTCTCCGGCACCGCAATCGGCTTGCCGCCGTGTCCAAGCGCGTAGATCGGGTACATAAGAAAGCCGTGCGCCGAGTAGATGACTTCGTCGCCGTCGAGCAGGTAGGCATGGGCAAGCAGGTTGAGCAGATCGTCGGAGCCGGCGCCGCACAGAATGCGCGCGGGATCGAGACCGAACGCGCGGCCGATCGTTGTGCGCAGTTCAGTCACGTCGCCGTCCGGATAGTCCTCCAGCCGCGCGGCGGCGGCCTTGTAGGCGGCAACCGCCTTCGGGCTCGGTCCCAGCGGGCTTTCGTTGGAGGAGAGCTTGATCACTTTGTCGACGCCGGGCGCCGTGCTCTTGCCCGGCACGTAAGGGGCGATGTCGAGCACGCCGGGGCGTGGTTGCGGTCGGGTCGCGGTCATGGGGCAGTTCCGAAGGTCAGGCCTTTTCGGCGGCCACCATATAGCGGGTTGCGTGGCTGCCGACGAGGGCCGCCGAGCGCACCGAGGCGCCGGCTTTCACCAGCGCGTCTGTGACCTTTTCCAGGCTCACATCCTGCGGCAGCGTGACCAGCAAAGCAGCGCCATCGAAGGCGCGGTCGGGCACAGCGAGAAAATCGGCCAGCACCGAAAGCGCCTGGGCGGGCTTGGCGCCCCAGCCGGCGACCCGCACGCTCCAGACGCCGGCTTCCGTCGCCATGGCGTCGGCGGCGACCCGCGAGATCACGAACACCGGCAGCGCGGCCGGGTGGTCGGCGCGTTCGACGAAGGGCAGGCGGGCGATGATCTTGGGCGCGGCGTCGAATTCAAGCGCGCTCCACCAGGCGCCGGCGCCGGCGACCGCGGTGGCCGGCACCAGGCCGAGATCGCCCTTCGAGGAGGATACGGCTTCGACGACGCCGGCGGCGCCCATGTGCGGCACGAACGGCACGGTGAAGCCGAAATGAAAGCGCGCGGAATCGCGCATCAACGCATCGCCGGCCGACAAGATCGGCATGTACGGAGAACGGCGCTTGCACATAGGTGAACGTCGAGATGATGACGCGCCAGATGCTTTCGGCGGTGTCGAGCGGCAGAATACCTTTGTGGCGCTTGACCAGCCGTCGCATCATCTCGGCCTCGCGCGCCGGACGGAAGGCGGAGCCCGATTCCTGGCTGCGCTTGACCGCGATCAGCCGGTCGATGATCTCGGCGCGCTCCATCAAGAGGTCGTGCATCGTCTCGTCGATGCGGTCGATCTCCTTGCGCAGATCGTCCAGCGAGGGTGCTTGCGGGGTCTTCACCATGGCGGCATTGATAGGAGGGCCGGGACTTGAAATAAAGGAAAACATTGACAGTTTGTTGCGGTCTACCTAAAGGCGGCGATCCGGGAGAGCCCCATTGGCCCGGAAAAGCGATGCGCCGGGAGCGCTGGGCGACATGGCCGAAGTCAATTTGAGTAGCCCGCGTGAGGCGGTCGCGCCACGCGAAGCCGATGAGCCGCATGACTCGGCGCTGGCGCAATTTGGGCCCGACAAGCCGCTGAAGCTCGACGCCGGCGTCGAGTTGGCGCCGTTCCAGATCGCCTACAAGACCTATGGCACGCTCAATGCCGCGCGCAGCAATGCGGTATTGGTGTGCCATGCGCTCACCGGCGACCAGCACGTGGCGAGCCTCCATCCCGTCACCAAGAAGCCAGGCTGGTGGGAAACCATGGTGGGGCCGGGCAAGCCGATCGACACCGAACGCTATTTCGTGATCAGCCCGAACGTGGTCGGCGCCTGCATGGGCACCAGCGGGCCATCGTCGACCAATCCGGCGACCGGCAAACCCTGGGGTCTCGAATTCCCGGTGGTGACTATTCGCGACATGGTGCGCGCGCAGGCCATGCTGCTCGACCATCTCGGCATCGAGTCATTGTTCGCGGTGGCGGGCGGCTCGATGGGCGGCATGCAGGTGCTGGAATGGGCGGCGAGCTATCCGCAGCGCGTGTTCGCTGCGTTGCCGATTGCCTGCGCCACCCGCCATTCGGCGCAGAACATCGCGTTCCACGAAGTCGGCCGTCAGGCGGTGATGGCCGATCCGGAATGGCGCCACGGCCGCTATCTCCTGGAAGGCACCAATCCGCGGCGCGGGCTCGCTGTCGCGCGCATGGGCGCGCACATCACGTATCTGTCGGACGCTGCCTTGCATCGCAAGTTCGGTCGCAAATTTCAGGATCGCAGCGAATCCGACTTTCTCGTTCGACGCCGATTTCGAGGTGGAATCCTATCTGCGCCACCAGGGCTCGTCTTTCGTCGAGCGCTTTGACGCCAATTCCTATCTCTATCTGACGCGCGCGATGGACTATTTCGATCTCGCCGCCGATCATAACGGCGTGCTGGCGGAGGCGTTCCGCAACTACCCCGACGCGCTTCTGCGTGATCTCGTTCACCTCGGACTGGCTGTTCCCGACCGTGGAATCGCGCGCGATCGTGCATGCGCTCAACGCCGCCGGCGCGCGCGTGTCGTTCGCCGAGATCGTCACCGACAAGGGGCACGACG
This sequence comes from uncultured Alphaproteobacteria bacterium, assembly GCA_963761245.1. Lineage (GTDB taxonomy): Bacteria > Pseudomonadota > Alphaproteobacteria > Rhizobiales > Xanthobacteraceae > Pseudolabrys. Next base: position 38,261 of record CAVXGN010000008.1, read on the forward strand.
CCTTCCTGCTCGAAGAGCCGGAATTGTTTGCCATCGTGCGCGGCTTCCTCGACGGCGCCGGCAAGGCGCGCGGCCTTGCCCGCAAGGGCTGACGGGGAATGAGCATGCTGACGCGCGGAAATAGCAATCTCACGGTCGCCAATATCGCGCGCAATTCCGGCGGCGCCCGCGTCGACCTGGTGCTGGTCGCCGAGATGGTGGCGCGCGGCGCCAAGGTGCTCGACGTCGGCTGCGGCGACGGCGAGTTGCTGCGGCTATTGGCGCGAGACGCGCGACGTCGACGGCCGCGGCATCGAGTTGTCGCGCGAGGGCGTCAACGAATGCGTGGCCAAGGGCCTCGCCGTGATCCAGGGCGACGCCGACACCGATCTTGCCGACTATCCGAATGACGCTTTCGATTACGTGATCCTGTCGCAGACTTTGCAGGCCACGCGCCACCCGCGCGTGGTGCTCGAGCACATGTTGCGCATCGGCCATCACGCGGTGGTCTCGTTTCCGAATTTCGGCCACTGGCGCGTGCGCATGCAGTTGTTGTTTGCCGGCCACATGCCGCATACCGACATCCTGCCTTATAGCTGGTACGACACGCCCAATATCCATCACTGCACGATCAAGGACTTCCGCGAGCTGTGCACTGAGGTCGGGGTGAAGATAGAGAAGGCGGTGGCGCTCAATGCCTGGGGTTCGCCGTTGCGGTTGAGCGCGCCGTGGTGGTTCTGGAATCTGTTCGGCGAGCAGGCGGTGTTCCTGCTCAGCCGTAAGGGCTGATGCTGACCGCGCGCGCGGCTGACGCTCCCTGTCGTTGATGTTCGACGCGGCGCCTCGCATCGTGCGAGGCGTTGGTTCGGCTCGGCATTAACTCTTCGCGCGCCGTAAACCAGTTCATCATTAATTCACTGCGCCGAATTCAAGCAAAATTGCCGTGATAGGTCTTTGATCGGCGCGTGGCGGCGATCACCGACGATGCACTTTCGGCGCGGCTACGCGCGTCACTCGGAATCAGCATCGCGTCGGCTTTTTGCCGGCGCGTAGCGGCGGGTGGCGTCAGCCGTCGGCTGTGTACAGCGTATCGCCGACGGCGATGTCGCCCGCCGCACCTACTTCGGCATAGACGCCGCAATCGGTGTGGTCGAAGGTTTGCAGCAAGGTCTTCGGGATCGTCAGATCGCGGATGCCGGTGTCGGGATCGACGTCGGTTGCCGCGCAACGCTGGATGCGCTTGACAACTTTGAGCCGCGCGCTGTCGCCGACGGCGATTTCAGTATCGAGCAAATCGAATTCGTGCCAGGCCGGCCAGCCCGCGACATAGAGATTGCCGCGGAAGCGCAACGGATTGACCGGGCGTCCCACGGCATTCTCCACCGCCGCCACCGAGGCGAGGTTGATGATGGAGACCACTTTCTTCGCCACGTCGGAGAAACTGTGGCCCTCGCCGAACAGCACCTTGGGCGGCCCGCGCAGTTCATCGGCGCAGTGCTTTGCGAAAAACCCCTCGACCGCCGCGCGTCCTTCGGCGGTCCGCAGGTCGCCGTGCGCGGCCTCGCGGCCCTCGGACTGGACGGTGAGCGTGTGGCTCTGCTCGTCATAGTCGGTGCGCAGCGCCGGCCAGCCGCTCATTGCGCATCAGCATCAGGAAACGCTGCTTGGGAAAATAGGCGGGCGCGGCGGGATCGAAGCCGCAAGGGCCATTTTCGATCGCGTAGAGCCGGTCGGCCGGCAGGGTTTGCCCGACGGCGAGCCGGGTTTGCGGCAGGGGCTGGGGTGAGAGACCCTTGACCGGATAACGGTAAATGGCGTCGATCTGCGCTACCTTGCTTGTCATTGGTTTTTCGACGTTTTCCGGCAACGGGGTTTAATAAAACTGAGCTATATCAAGCCGGTCGCCTCTTCAAACTGCAATATTTGCACCCCACATAATCCTCAACGGGCCGCCTTTGGGGACCCGCTTTTGACCGGTGCCTTTAAGGGCCGAGGGAGTTGAGACATGAACTTCGAGAAATACACCGACCGCGCCCGCGGTTTCGTGCAATCCGCCCAATCTTTGGCCCAGCGCGAGGGCCACCAGCAATTCGCCCCCGAACATCTGCTTAAGGTCCTGCTCGACGACCCGGAAGGGCTGGCGGCCGGCCTGATCGACCGTTCCGGCGGCAATTCGCGTCAGGCGCTCCAGCAGGTTGAAGCCGCGCTCGCCAAGCGGCCTAGTGTTTCGGGTGGCGGCGCCGGCCAGATCTATCTCGATCCGGCCTTGGCCCGCGTGTTCGACGCTGCCGAGAAGGCCGGCGAGAAGGCGGGCGACAGCTTCGTGACCGTCGAGCGCCTGTTGCTGGCGCTGGCGATCGAGAAGGACAGCGAGGCCGGCAAGGTGCTGAAAGCCGCCGGCGTCACGCCGCAGAATCTCAATGCAGCCATCGAGGCGCTGCGCAAGGGCCGCACCGCGGATTCCGCCTCTGCCGAGAACGCCTATGACGCGCTGAAGAAATATGCCCGCGATCTGACGCAGGCCGCGCGCGACGGCAAGCTCGATCCGGTCATCGGCCGCGACGACGAAATCCGCCGCACCATCCAGGTGCTCTCGCGCCGGACCAAGAACAATCCGGTGCTGATCGGCGAGCCCGGCGTCGGCAAGACTGCGATCGTCGAGGGGCTCGCGCTGCGCATCGTCAATGGCGACGTGCCGGAAAGTCTGCAGGACAAGAAACTGCTGGCGCTCGATCTCGGCGCGCTGATCGCCGGCGCCAAATATCGCGGCGAATTCGAGGAGCGGCTGAAAGCCGTGCTGCAGGAAGTGACATCCTCGGACGGCGGCATCATCCTGTTCATCGACGAGATGCACACGCTGGTCGGCGCCGGCAAGGCAGACGGCGCCATGGACGCCTCCAATTTGCTCAAGCCGGCGCTGGCGCGCGGCGAACTGCATTGCATCGGCGCCACCACGCTTGACGAATACAAGAAGCACGTCGAGAAGGACGCCGCCTTGGCGCGGCGCTTCCAGCCGGTCTTTGTCAGCGAGCCGACGGTCGAGGACACCGTCTCGATCCTGCGCGGCCTGAAGGACAAATACGAGCAGCACCACGGCGTGCGCATCGCGGACTCGGCAATCGTCGCCGCCGCGACGTTGTCAAACCGCTATATCACCGATCGTTTCCTGCCCGACAAGGCGATTGACCTGGTCGACGAGGCGGCGGCGCGTCTGAAGATGCAGGTCGATTCCAAGCCGGAAGAGCTCGACTCAATCGACCGCGAAGTGGTGCGGCTGAAGATCGAGCAGGAGGCGCTGAAGAAGGAAAGCGATCCCGGCTCCAAGGACCGGCTGAAGAATCTGGAAAGCGAATTGAAATCGCTGGAGAAGCAATCTGCCGATCTCACCAGCCGCTGGAAGTCGGAAAAGGAGAAACTGTCGGACGCGCAGAAGCTAAAGACCGAGCTCGATCAATTGCGCGCCGAACTCGCCAATGCGCAGCGGCAAAGGCGAATACCAACGCGCCGGTGAACTCGCCTATGGCCGCATCCCCGAGCTGGAAAAGAAGCTGAAAGAGGTCGAGGCCAGCGAAGGTAAGAGCGCCATGGTCGAGGAGACCGTGACCGCCGATCACGTGGCTGGCGTGGTCTCACGCTGGACCGGCGTGCCGGTCGACAGGATGCTGGAAGGCGAGAAGGAAAAGCTGCTGCGCATGGAAGACGAACTCGCCAAGCGCGTCATTGGCCAGAAGGAAGCCGTGCAAGCGGTCTCGACCGCGGTGCGGCGCGCGCGCGCCGGCTTGCAGGATCCGCACCGCCCGATCGGCTCTTTCATGTTCTTGGGGCCCACCGGCGTCGGCAAGACCGAACTGACGAAGGCGTTAGCGGAGTACCTGTTTGACGATGAGAACGCGCTGATCCGCATCGACATGTCGGAATACATGGAGAAGCACGCGGTCGCCCGCCTGATCGGCGCGCCTCCCGGCTATGTCGGCTACGAGGAAGGTGGTGCGCTCACCGAAGCGGTGCGGCGCCGGCCCTATCAGGTGATCCTGTTCGACGAGATCGAGAAGGCGCATCCGGACGTGTTCAACGTTCTTTTGCAAGTGCTCGACGACGGCCGGCTCACCGACGGGCAAGGTCACACCGTCGACTTCCGCAACACGCTGATCGTCATGACCTCCAATCTCGGCGCCGATTTTCTGGTCAACCAGCCGGAAGGCCAGGACACCGACGCGGTCAAGGATCAGGTGATGGCGGTGGTGCGCGCGGCGTTCCGCCCCGAGTTTCTCAACCGCGTGGACGAGATCATCCTGTTCCACCGGCTGAAGAAGGAGGAGATGGGCCGCATCGTCGACATCCAGATGACCCGCCTGCAGAAGCTGTTGGACGATCGCAAGATCACCATCAAGCTCGACGCCAGCGCGCGCGACTGGCTGGCGGAAAAAGGTTGGGATCCGGCCTATGGCGCGCGGCCGCTCAAGCGGGCGATCCAGAAGGCGGTGCAGGACCCGCTCGCCGAGATGATCCTCGCCGGCCAGGTCAAGGACGGCGAAAAGGTCACCGTCTCGGCCAACAAGCAGGGCCTCACCTTCAACGGCAAACTGGCGCAGGCGGCGTAACAGCCGCACCGCGCGAAACAACCAATGCTGTCATGCCCCGCGAAAGCGGGGCATCCAGTATTCGAGAGTCTTCGTTGTAAAGACAGGAAAGTGGCACTGGATCATCCGCTTTCGCGGATGATGACGCGCGGTGATTATCGCCCCACCGGCGCTGTCGAGGCCAAACGCGCCGGCTTGCGCGCCATGATGCCGTCCAGCCGTTCGCGCTCTTTTTCGAAATCGGACAGGACCTTGCCCGCCAGCACGCGGCCGCGCGGCAGCTTGATGCGCATCGGATCGACGAAGCGGCCGTTGACCAGGATCTCGTAATGCAGATGCGGGCCGGTCGATAGGCCGGTTGAGCCCATGAAGCCGATCACCTGGCCTTGGCGCACTTTTACGCCCCTGTTGATACCTTTGGCGTATGCGCTCAGGTGGCCGTAGGCGGTTTCGTAGCCGTTGGTATGGCGGACGCGGATGTATTTGCCGTAGCCCGACTCCCAGCCGGCTTTTTCGATGGTGCCGTTGCCGGAAGCATAGACCGGCGTACCGGTCGGCGCCGCCCAGTCCACGCCGGTGTGCATCTTGGTGTAGCCGAGGATCGGATGCCGGCGGATGCCGAAGCCGGAGCGCATGATGCCTTCCGCCACCGGCTTGCGCACCAGGAACTTCTTCGCGCTGCGGCCGCTCTTGTCATAGTAGTCGACGACGCCGTCGTCGGGCGAGCGGAAGCGATAGAGCTTCTTGACGTCGCCGCCCACCGTCAACGCAGCGAACAGCACCTCATTGTGGCTATCAGCGACCGGGGTCTCGTCCTCGCCGGCATAGAGCACTTCGAAGGAATCGCCGGGCTGCACTTTGCGCTGGAAATCGACGTCGTAGGAGTAGATGCGGACGATGTCCTCGATGATCGGGCGCGGAATCTGATCGCGCAGTCCGGTTTCATAGATGCTGCGATAGAGCTGGACGCCGGAGGTGTTGTTCTCGTCGTATCTGTCTTCGGCGTTGGCGGCGACCTCGGTGTCGACGCTCTTGGCGTCGACCGGCACGTATTTTCCGGAATCCGCCAGCGCCACTACCGCCTGGATCGTCGTGTCTTTGGCAATGATCACGCGGATCGGCTGCGGCTGCGGCGCGCCTTCGGTCGGCGATAGCAGCACGCGCAGCTTCTCGCCTGCCTTGATGGCGCCGCGCCCGTGCGAGCCGAGAACGCTGATGATCGCCGCGATCGTGTCGGGCTGAGCGCCCAGATCCTTCAAGATCGAGGTGACGGTGTCGCCTTTCTTCGCTACGATCACGCGCTCATTGAAGTCGGTGCCGCCGGTAGTCTTGTCGGCCGTCTTTGGCAGCAGCGTCACGTTTTCGGGCACGATGCGCGCTTCGAAGCCGGCGTAGGGATCGGGCGTAGCTTCGGCGGCATAAGCGAGCTTGATGCCGGTGATATTGGCGGCAACCGGCAGATGCTTGGCGGTCTTCTGACTCCATTCGGCGGCTTCGCGCACGCGTGCGATCACTTCATCTTTTGGCGTGAGCGCCGCGATCTTCAGTTTTGGCAATATCGGCGACAGGTCGCGCATGACGAATGCGACCTCGGCATCCGGCTCGGCTTCCGGCGCCTTGGCGGCAACGGAGCCTTCATTTCCGGATTCCGCCAGCAGTCGTTGCGCGTTGTAGCGCGGTATGCCGGCCGAAAGGTCGGAGGCGGCGAGCGCGAGATTGCCGGCAACGCGCACGAACGGCCGCACCCGCACCACTTCGTGATTGCCGACGCGAGCCATGGTGGAAACGCGGATCACCTGCCGCGCATAGCTCGGCTCTTCCACCGCCGGCAGCCGGTCGCTTTTGCGCGCGACGAGCCTGTCGGCGGCGCCGGCGAGCGCGCCGCGCAACGCGACTTCGACGCGTTCCGGCAGCGAAGCGAAATTGGTTTCGCCGTCGAGCGACGTGAAAACGGCGCCGCCCATCAAGGCAGCGCCGCATAGTGCGGTCAGGATCGTGCCCGCAAACCACTGCACCGAGACGCGGCGGCGGTCGACCAAGCCGCCGGTGCCGCCGTCGACCGACAACGGCGCCTCGTTGCCAAGCTCGATTGGCTCAGCCTGCCTCGATCGGTATACGCCGCGCGACCGTGGTTGATGCAAGCTCGCCGTCCCCTGCGCCTGCCAGCGAAGATGGTTTTTC
>CAVXGN010000008.1:52500-116422 GCA_963761245.1 uncultured Alphaproteobacteria bacterium
GCGAGAGGCGCCGCGCAATGAGGCACGCTCAATCGTTTGGCGCGCGCGATTTTGTCGGCCCTGGAATATGTGCGCGATCGCAAGCGGCGAACTCGATTGACGCCCGCGAAAAAAATTTGCACGCAAATATGTGCTCGGCTGCAGATTGCGAGCGCGATGCAATCTCAGTGTGTCGGCGTACTCGGCGTCGCCAAGACGTTCTCAGATGCTTTCTTGTGCAACGAAGGTTTTATTGCCGCAGGTAGAAACCATTTGTTGCAGTGCAGCAGGGATGTTTGGCGCGACATCCCAGCCGCTTACAAGGGTGCAATTAAGAATGCTAGAAACACGAGCATGTGTTAATTCGCTATTTATGTTTTGATTTACAGGGCATAATGAGTGAATAGAACACGGGCTACTCAAAACGAACGCTAAGCCGGCACATGAGATCGGCGGCGCGCTGAAAACAAACCAAAGGGAGGAAGTGCATGCCAGCTTTAAAAAAGGTTCTGAGCCTGACCGCCGCCGTGTGCCTCGGCGGCGTGTTCGCATTGCCGTCGGCTTCGGCTGACGCCGCGTGGAAGCCGACGCGCAACATCGAATTCATCGTGCCGGCCGGCATCGGCGGCGGTGCTGGTCAGATGGCGCAGCTCATCCAAGGCATCATCCAGAAGCACAAACTGCTGCCGACCTCGATGGTCGTCATCAGCAAGAAGGGCGGCTCCGGCGCCGAGGGCTTCCTCTACGTGAAGAACGCCAAAGGCGACCCCCACAAGATCATCATCACGCTGTCCAACCTGTTCACCACGCCGCTCGCCACCGGCTCGCCGTTCTCCTGGAAGGACTACACGCCAATCGCCATGATGGCGCTCGACGAGTTCGTGTTCTGGGTGAATTCAAAGACGCCCTACAAGACGCCCGACGAATATCTCGCCGCTGTCAAGAAAGCTGGCGGCAAGATGAAGATGGGTGGCACCGGCTCCAAGCAGGAAGACCAGATCATCACCGCAGCCATCGAGCAGAAGACCGGCGATAAGTTCACCTACGTGCCCTACAAAGGCGGCGGCACGGTCGCCACTCAATTGGTCGGCGGCCACATCAACTCGACCGTCAACAATCCGATCGAGCAAGTCGCGCACTGGCGCGCCGGCAACGTGCGGCCGCTTTGCGTGTTCGACAGCAAGCCCATGCCCTATACCGCCAAGACCACCAAGGATATGTCGTGGCACGATATCCCGACCTGCAAATCCAAGGGTCTCGATATCGAATACCTGATGTTGCGCGGCATCATGACGACGCCGGGCGTGTCGAAGGACGTCGTTGCCTACTATGTGGACCTGCTCACGAAGGTTCGGGCCACGCCGGAATGGAAGGCGTTCATGGAAAAAGGCGCCTTTAACCAGAGCTTCATGACCGGCGACGACTTCCATAAGTGGCTGACGGATGCCGCCGCCGTCCATCATCAGTTGATGGAAAAGGCCGGCTTCCTGCATAAGGGCTCCTAGCGCCCGCTCTCGTTGCGGGAGCGCCAGTTTTCCGGCGCTCCCGCAGTTACTTGTTTGAGGGTGCGGCGGCCGCTATGCAGGCCACCTAAGCCATATAGAATCGTCTACTGGGCACGAGTTGCACACGTATGAGTCACGGCTCCAACAACGAAGACCCGTCGGGCGGCGTCGTTTCCAATCGCACCATGAACATCATAGTCGCCCTGGCGCTGATGGCCGTCTCGACGGTGGTGATGATCTCCAGCTACCGGCTCGGCGCCGGCTGGGCGAAGGACGTCGGGCCGGATTCCGGCTATTTCCCGTTCTACGTCTCGCTGTTCATGTTCATCACCAGCAGCGTCACTTTGCTGCAGAATTTGTTGGCGCGGCGCGCCGGCGACGGCGGCATGTTCATCGCGTACGGCGAATTGATCATGGTGCTGCAGGTGCTGGTCCCGATGACCATCTTCGTCATCCTGGCGATCTATATCGGCATCTACATCGCGATGGCGCTGTTCATCGGCTTTTTCATGATCTGGCACGGCCGCTACTCGCTCTATAAGACGATACCGGTGGCGATCGGGACCCCGATCGTGCTGTTCATCGTGTTCGAGATTTGGTTCTTGGTGCCGTTGCCGAAGGGACCATTCGAGGCCTGGCTTGGCTATTGAGCCCGGGCGGGATGCCAGCAATCGGATGAGTGCAAGAACAAATAAAAACGGTGCGCCGGTGCGCTGCACCAGCTGACGGGAGGCCTCGTTGGACGCTTTCTTTTCATTGATGCATGGCTTCGAGGTGCTGCTGACGCCCATGAATCTGGGCTACATGGTGGTCGGCATCCTGTTCGGCGTGCTGCTCGGCTTCCTGCCCGGCGTCGGCGGCGCCAACGGCATCGCCATCCTGCTGCCGCTCACCTTCTCGATGCCCAACACCACCGCCATCATCATGCTGGCGGCGATTTATTGGGGCGCTTTATTCGGCGGCTGCATCAGCGCCATCCTGTTCAATATCCCCGGCGAACCATGGTCGGTGGCCACAACATTCGACGGCCATCCGCTGGCCAAGCAAGGCCGCGCCGGCGAGGCGCTCACCGCCTCTCTCAGTTCGTCGTTCATCGGCGCCCTCATTGCCACGATCATGCTGACGTTCATGGCGCCAATCGTTGCCAATTTCGCGCTCGATTTCGGTCCGCCGGAATACTTCTCCGTCTACCTGCTGACTTTCTGCAGCTTTGTCGGCATGGGCCGGCAATCGCCGTTTAAGGTCATCTCGGCGATGATGCTCGGCTTCGCCTTTGCCAGCGTCGGTACCGACGAGATCACCGGCGGCTTGCGGCTGACCTTCGGCACCGAGACGCTGCTCACCGGCTTTCACTTCCTGATCGCAGTCATCGGCCTGTTCGGCATCGGCGAGATCCTCGTGACAATTGAGAAGGGCCTGCACTTCGAAGGCCGCAGCGCCAAGATCAACCCGTTCGTCGTGTGGCAGACCTGGAAAAAGCTGCCGAAATTCTGGGTGACTATCATCCGCGGCACCTTGGTCGGCATTTGGCTCGGCGTCACACCGGGCGGCGCAACGCCGGCTTCGTTCATGAGCTACGGTCTCGCCAAACGCTTCTCGAAGAACGGCGACAAGTTCGGTACTGGCGAGCTTGAAGGCGTGGTGGCGCCGGAAACCGCGGCGCATGCGGCCGGTACCAGCGCGTTGCTGCCGATGCTCACCCTCGGCATTCCGGGATCGCCGACCGCCGCGGTGCTGCTTGGCGGCCTGCTGATCTGGGGCTTGCAGCCGGGGCCGCTGCTGTTCGTCGAACAGAAGGATTTCGTCTGGGGCCTGATCGCCTCGATCTACCTCGGCAACCTCGTGGGTCTGGTGATCGTGCTGTCGACGGTGCCGCTGTGGGCGTCGATCATGCGTATTCCGTTCTCGATCATCGCCCCGATCATCATTGTGGTCTGCGCCATCGGTTCTTATACGCTGTCGAACGCGCCCGCCGATCTCATCTTCATGGTGATGTTCGGCATCATCGGCTACCTGTTCAAGAAACTCGACTATCCGCTGGCGCCCATGGTGTTGGCGATTGTGTTGGGTGGGCGCGCCGAGAGCTCGTTCCGCCAAGCAATGATCGGCTCGCAGGGCGACATCTCGACCTTCTGGTCGAACGGGCTGGTCGGCTCCATCACGGCGCTTAGCATGGTCATGCTGTTCTGGCCGCTGATCTCCAAAGTGCTGGGCTCGCTGATGACGCGCATGCGCGGCGGTGGGCTCAAGCCGGCGGAGTGATCGTACCCGCCGCCGGCGTTTCCGAGTTCAAGATGCCGCCCGCGCCGCCGGCCGCGGGCGTCGTCGTTTTTGGTGCCGCACGGGTAGGATCTCCGAACGTCGAACGGCGCGTTTGTCCCCCATCGGCGGCCGTTTCCCTGGCAACACCCGGCATTGGTGCAACACAGGTGGCTCACGTCCAGGGCGCAAAATAGATATGAAAAGATTACGCGATTTTTCCATCGATTTTATGCTGCCTCCAATAGATTTGCGCGGCCAGTAGGCCTCCGTCTCGTCAATGAGACAGGAAAAACCGATGCGCCGCGCATTAAAACAGCGCGCGCTGAAAAAAGCTCCAGGGAAGGAAATATCAATGACGCGTATCACGAAACTTTTATGCCTGGGCGCGGCCGCGTTTGCGCTCTCGGCGCTTCCGGCGCAAGCGGCATGGAAGCCGACGCGTACGGTGGAAATCATTGTCCCTGCCGGCATCGGCGGCGGCGCCGGCCAGATGGCGCAGCTGATCCAGGGCATCATTCAGAAGCACAAACTGATGTCGACCTCGGTGGTGGTCATCAGCAAGAAGGGCGGTTCCGGCGCGGAAGGCTTCCTCTACGTCAAGAACGCGAAGAGAGATCCGCATAAACTGATCATCACCCTGTCCAACCTGTTCACCACGCCGCTCGCCACCGGCTCGCCTTTTACCTGGAGTGACTACACCCCGGTCGCGATGATGGCGCTCGACGAGTTCGTGCTCTGGGTGAACGCCAAGGCACCCTCCAAGTCGCCTACCGAGTACATCGACTCCGTCAAGAAAGGCGACGGCAAGTTGAAGATGGGCGGCACCGGCTCCAAGCAGGAAGACCAGATCATCACGGCCGCGATCGAGCAGAAGACCGGCGCCAAGTTCACCTATGTGCCCTATCCCGGTGGTGGCGAGGTTTGCACCCAGCTTGTCGGCGAGCACATCAACTCGTCGGTCAACAATCCAATCGAATGCGTGGCGCATTGGCGCGCCGGCACTGTGCGTCCGCTTTGCGTGTTCGACTCCAAGCCCATGCCCTATCCGGCCAAAATCACGTCCGACATGGCGTGGCAGGATATTCCGTCCTGCAATTCCAAGGGCCTCGACATCGAGTATCTGATGCTACGCGGCATCATGACGGCGCCGGGCGCGCCGAAAGAGGCGGTCGACTACTACGTGGATGTGCTCAAGAAGGTCCGCGAAACCCCTGAATGGAAAGCGTACATGGAAAAAGGCGCCTTCAACCAGAGCTTCATGACCGGCGCCGAATTCCAAAAATGGCTGAGCGAGGCCGCCGCCGTCCATCGGAAGTTGATGGAGAAGGCGGGTTTCCTGCATAAGGCCTCCTGAACCCGGCACACGCGCGGGGGTGCCATTGCGCGCCCCCGCGACGTCGTCCCACCGCGGGCATCAGCGATCTTGGCGAGGGACGTCGGGCAATCCGCCGGCCTGACCGGTATTAGGCTGGGGGCCTATCAGGAGCCGATTGGCGCGGTCATTGCCTCCTCGTGGAAGGGCTTTAGGGCTGGGTTGCGTGCCTCTAGGGTTCTGGCATATTGTATACCAGTTATGAGTAGCCACCCCTCCCGCCGTGCCAATCTGCGTGTGCGCGCCCGGCCGTCGCCGGTCGCGCCCGCCGCCGCGTCCCAGCCGACCATCGCCCGCATCGACGTGGTGCCCAGCTTCAAGCACCAGGCCTATGCCGCCTTGAAGAACGCCATCGTGGCGATGGACATCTACCGCAGCCGCGACGACATCCGGCTCGACGAGCGCAAGCTGGCGCAGGACTTCGGCATCAGCCGCACGCCGGTGCGCGAGGCCATGGCGCAGCTCGAGAGCGAGGGCTTCGTGCGCTCGGTGCCGCGCCGCGGCATCTACGTGGTGCGCAAGACCAAGCGCGAGGTGATCGAGATGATCACCGCTTGGGCGGCGCTCGAAAGCATGGCGGCGCGTCTGATCACGAAGGCCGCCACCGAAGGGGAGATCGCCGGCCTGCGCCAGATGTTTGCCACCTTCGAGAACGGCAAGCTGCACGCCCATCTCGACGAATATTCCGACGTCAACATCGAATTCCATCAGACCATCATCCGGCTCAGCCGCAACGCCGTGCTGATCGACCTTGCCGAGAACCTGTTCACCCACATGCGCATGATCCGGCGCAAGACCATCGGCGAGAAGGACCGCGCCGACCGCTCGATCCGCGACCACATGAACATCATCGAAGCTTTGGAAGCGCGCGATACCGATCGCGCGGAAGAACTGGTGCGCGACCACGCCCTCGGCCTTGCCGATCACGTGGCGCGATTTGCCGATTATCTGGACTGAACGTCCGAATAGATCATACGGGAGGCCTGTCATGGCTGATGCAGCAGTGAAAGAAAAACCCGCGACTGCGGCCGAAGCAGAGCAGGAGTTGACGGACGGCTTTCACCTCATCATCGATGCGCTCAAGCTCAACGGCGTCAACACGATTTACGGCGTGCCCGGCATTCCGATCACGGACTTCGGCCGTATGGCGCAGGCTGCGGGCATCCGTGTCATCTCGTTCCGGCACGAGCAGAATGCCGGCAACGCCGCGGCGATCGCCGGCTTCCTGACCAAGAAGCCCGGCATCTGCCTCACGGTGTCGGCGCCCGGCTTCCTCAACGGCCTCACTGCGCTCGCCCACGCCACCACCAACTGCTTCCCAATGATCCTGATCTCGGGCTCCTCCGAGCGTGAGGTCGTCGACCTGCAGCAGGGCGACTACGAGGAGATGGATCAGCTCGCTATCGCCAAGCCGCTCTGCAAGGCGGCTTTCCGCGTGCTGCATGCCGCCGACATTGGCATCGGTCTCGCGCGCGCGATCCGCGCCGCGGTTTCGGGGCGTCCGGGCGGCGTCTATCTCGATCTGCCGGCCAAGCTGTTTGGCCAGGTGATGAACGCGGAGGCTGGAAAGAAGTCGCTCGTGAAGGTGATCGATCCGGCGCCGGCGCAGATTCCGGCTCCGGACGCGGTCAAGCGCGCGCTCGATGTGCTGAAGAGTCGGCCAAAAAGCCGCTGATCATCCTCGGCAAGGGCGCGGCCTACGCACAGGCCGACGATGCGATCCGCGCTTTGGTCGAAAAAAGCGGCATTCCGTTCCTGCCGATGAGCATGGCCAAGGGCCTGTTGCCCGACACGCATCCGCAGTGCGCGGGCGCGGCGCGTTCGACGGTGCTGAAAGAATCCGACGTCGTCATGCTGATCGGCGCCCGCCTCAACTGGCTTCTGTCGCACGGCAAGGGCAAGGCCTGGGGTGAAGCCCCGAAGAAGTTCATCCAGATCGACATCGAGCCCAAGGAGATGGACTCAAATGTCGAGATTGCCGCACCCGTGGTGGGCGACATCGGCTCCTGCGTGTCGGCTCTGCTCGAAGGCATGGGCGGCAAGTGGCCGGCCGCGCCGGCCGATTGGGTGGGCGCCGTCAGCAAGAAGCGCGAAGAGAACGTCGCAAAGATGGCGCCGCGGTTGATGAACAATAACTCGCCGATGGACTATCACGGCGCGCTCGGCGTGCTGCGCACCATCATCAAGGAGCGGCCGGACGCCATCCTGGTCAACGAAGGCGCCAACACGCTCGATCTCGCGCGCGGCGTCATCGACATATATCAGCCGCGCAAACGCCTGGATGTCGGCACCTGGGGCGTCATGGGCATCGGCATGGGATACGCCATCGCGGCCGCGATCGAGACCGGCAAGCCCGTGCTCGCCGTCGAAGGCGACTCGGCCTTCGGCTTCTCCGGCATGGAGATCGAGACGGTCTGCCGATACAAGCTGCCGGTCTGCGTCGTCATCTTCAACAACGACGGCATCTACCGTGGCACCGACGTCAATTCCGTCGGCTCGGACCCGGCGACAACCGTCTTCGTCAAGGGCTCGCGCTACGACAAGATGATCGAGGCTTTCGGCGGCGTCGGCGTCAATGCGACGAGTCCCGACGAGCTCAAGCGCGCGGTGAACGCCGCGATGGACTCAGGTCAACCGACCCTCATCAATGCAGTGATCGATCCGGCGGCCGGCAGCGAGAGCGGCCGCATCGGCAACCTCAACCCGCAAAGCGCGCTTCGCAAGAAATAGTGGAGGAGTGGACATGGCCAAGAAGAAACCGAGCAAGGCGAAAGCCGCCAAGAGCAAAGCTGCGGCGAAGAAATCCGCCCGCAAGGTGGTGAAGCTCGCGCGCGCGAAAAAGCCGGCGAAGAAGGCGAATGGCAACGGACTGCCGAAGCCCAGCAGCAAGCCCTACGGCCAGGCTGGTCTGGCGCTGCAAGGCGTGCGCATCCTCGACTTCACGCACGTGCAGTCGGGCCCGACCTGCACCCAATTGCTCGCCTATATGGGCGCCGACGTGATCAAGGTCGAGCGCCCCGGCGTCGGCGACATCACGCGCGGCCAGCTGCGCGATGTGCCCAATGCCGACAGCCTCTACTTCACCATGCTCAACGGCTCGAAGCGCTCGATCACCATCGATTCCAAGAACGCCAAGGGCAAAGAAATTCTCGAGCGGCTGATCAAGACCTGCGATGCGCTGGTCGAGAACTTCGCGCCGGGCGCGCTCGATCGCATGGGTCTGACCTGGGAGTACATCCACAAGACCAACCCGCGCATGATCGTCGCCTCGGTCAAAGGTTTCGGCCCGGGGCCGTACGAGGACTGCAAGGTCTATGAGAACGTCGCGCAGTGCGCCGGCGGTTCAGCCTCGACCACCGGCTTCCGCGAAGGTCCGCCGCTGGTCACCGGCGCGCAGATCGGCGATTCCGGCACCGGCCTGCATCTTGCGCTCGGCATCGTCTCGGCGCTCTATCAGCGCATCCGCACCGGCCGCGGGCAAAAGGTGCTCTGCGCCATGCAGGACGGCGTGCTCAATCTCGCGCGCGTGAAATTGCGCGACCAGCAGCGCCTCGCGCACGGGCCGCTCACCGAATACAGCCAGTACGGCGAGGGCATTCCGTTCGGCGTGGCGGTGCCGCGCGCCGGCAACGATTCGGGCGGCGGCCAGCCGGGCTGGATCGTCAAGTGCAAGGGCTGGGAAAACGACCCCGATGCTTATCTCTATTTCATCACCCAGGCGCCGGTCTGGCAGGCGATCTGCGACGTGATCGGTGAGCCGACCTGGAAGACCGATCCGGAATACGCGACGCCGAAGGCGCGGCTGCCCAAACTCAAGCAGATCTTTGCCCGCATCGAGCAGTTTACGATGACCATGACCAAATTCGAGGCCATGGAATTGTTCAACAAGCACGACATCCCGTGCGGGCCGATCCTGTCGATGAAGGAGATCGCCGAGGAGCAATCGCTGCGCACGACCGGCACGGTGGTCGAGGTCGATCATCCGACCCGCGGCAAGTATCTGACCGTCGGCAATCCGATCAAGCTGTCCGATTCGCCCGCCGACGTGCGGCGTTCGCCGCTGCTCGGCGAGCACACCGAGGAGATTCTTACCAAAGTGCTCGGCTACAAATCGTCCGAGATCGCCGAGATCAAGAATTCGGGAGCGATCACAGCGCCGGACAAGTCGAAAGCGGCGGCGTAATGACACCGTTCGTCCCCGCGAAAGCGGGGACCCAGGCTTAACAAGTGCTGGATGCCCGCTGTCGCGGGCATGAGCGTAAAGGGAGGTTCGAATGCGTATCGTGGTTCACGGCCAGCAGGCCTTCGGCAAGGCCGTGCTGGAGGCGCTGTTGAAGCGCGGCGAGGAGGTGATCGCCGTCTATGTCGCGCCGGAGAAGCCGGGCGCTAAAGCCGATCCGCTGAAGGAAGCCGCGCTGGCAGCCAAGCTGCCGATCTATCAGCCATCATCGTACAAGGACCCGAAGGTCTGGGAGGAATTCAAGACGCTCAAGCCCGACCTGCAGGTCATGGCCTTCGTCACACTGTTCGTGCCGGAGGATTTCCTCAACGTCCCGACCCACGGTTCGATCCAGTATCACCCCTCGCTGCTGCCGGCCTATCGCGGCGCGAGCGCGATCAACTGGCCGATCATCCTGGGGGAAAAGGAAACCGGCCTGTCGATCTTCTGGCCCGACAACGGTCTCGATACCGGCGACGTCCTCATGCAGAAGAAGACGCCGATTTCGGATACCGACACGCTCGGCACCGTCTATTTCGATCGCCTGTTCCCGATGGGCGTCGAAGCTATGCTCGAATCCGTCGATCTGGTGAAAACCGGCAAGGCCCCGCGCATCAAGCAGGACGAGTCGAAGGCGACCTATGAAGGCCGCTGCGGGCCCGGCAATGCCAAGATCGACTGGGGCAAGTCCTGGCGGCAGATCGATCCGCTCATTCGCGGCTGCAATCCGGCGCCCGGCGCCTGGACCACGCTGGACGGCCAGACTTTGAAGATTTTCGACGCCAAGCCGTTGCCGGCCAAGGACCCAAAGGGTATCGCCGGCAAGTTCGGCGAGATCGTCGCGGTCGATGCCGACAGCTTTACCGTGGTTTGCGCCGACGGCCGCTTCAAGGTCACCCGCGTGCAGCCGGACGGCGGCAAGAAGATCGACGCTTCCGAGTTCATCACTTCTACGAAACTCGCGACCGGGGCGAGGTTCGCGTGACGATCCCCTCGTGCAGCGTCATTCCGGAAGATGACCGGAATGACGAATTCATAATCCCCCAGCATATTGGAAGGCCCCCATGCCCGCCTCGCAGCATCAAAATCCGAAGTCCGACATCGAAATTGCCCAGGCCGCCAAGCCGCGGCCGATCATGGAGCTCGCCAAGGAAAAGCTCGGTATCGGCGCCGGAGAACCTCGAGCCTTACGGCCACTACAAGGCCAAGGTATCGATGAACTACATCAAGTCGCTGCAGGACAAGCCGAACGGCAAACTGATCCTGGTGTCCGCTATCACGCCGACGCCGGCCGGTGAGGGCAAGACCACCACCACCGTCGGCCTGACCGACGCGCTCAACAAGATCGGCAAGAAGGCGATGCTGTGCCTGCGCGAGCCCTCGCTCGGGCCCTGCTTCGGCGTCAAGGGCGGCGCCGCCGGCGGCGGCTATGCCCAGGTGGTGCCGATGGAGGACATCAATCTGCATTTCACCGGCGATTTCCACGCCATCGCCGCCGCCAACAACCTGCTCTGCGCGCTGATCGACAACCACATCTACTGGGGCAATTCGCTCGGGCTCGACGGCCGCCGCATCACCTGGCGCCGCGCCGTCGACATGAACGACCGCTCGCTGCGCTCGATCGTCAGTTCGCTCGGCGGAGTCGCCAACGGCTTTCCGCGCGAGGACGGCTTCGACATCGCGGTCGCCTCCGAGGTGATGGCGGTGTTCTGCCTCGCCAAGAACATCGACGACCTCAAGCAGCGGCTCGCCAACATCATCGTCGGCTATACCCGCGACCGCAAACCGGTGCGCGCTGGCGACGTGAAAGGGCAGGGGCCGATGACCGCGCTGTTGAAGGATGCGCTCATGCCCAATCTGGTGCAGACGCTGGAAGGCACGCCCGCCTTCATCCACGGCGGTCCTTTCGCCAATATCGCGCATGGCTGCAACTCGGTGCTGGCCACCACCACCGCGCTCAAGCTCACCGACTACGTGGTGACCGAAGCCGGCTTCGGCGCCGATCTCGGCGCCGAGAAGTTCCTCGACATCAAGTGCCGCAAGTCCGGCTTGGCGCCGGACTGTGTGGTGCTGGTCGCCACCATTCGCGCGCTCAAAATGCATGGCGGCGTCAAGAAAGACGACCTCAAGAAGGAAGACTTGAAGGCGCTCGCCGCCGGCATGGCCAATCTTGAGCGCCACGTTGGGAACATGAAGAAGTTCGGCCTGGTGCCGGTGGTTTCGATCAACCGCTTCTCCGCCGATACCGACGCCGAGATCGCGCTGGTCAAGGAGGCCTGCGCCAAGCTCGGCGTCGAGGCGCTGATGGCCGATCACTGGGCGATGGGCGGGGAGGGTGCCGCCGACGTCGCGCGCGCCGTGGTCAAGGTGGTCGAAAGCGGTAAGAGCAAGCTCAAGTTGCTCTATCCTGACGATATGCCGCTGTTGGAAAAAGCGCGCACCATCGCCAAGGAAATCTACGGCGCCAAGGATATCGAGGCGTCGAAAGCGGTGCGCGACCAGCTCGCCAATTTCGAGAGCATGGGCTACGGCAAGCTGCCGATCTGTATCGCCAAGACGCAGTACTCGTTCACCACCAATGCCGACTCCAAGGGTGCGCCCAGCGGTTTCATCATTCCGATCCGCGAGGTGCGCCTCTCGGCCGGCGCCGAATTCGTGGTGGTGATCTGCGGTGAGATCATGACCATGCCGGGCCTGCCGCGCGTGCCGGCGGCCGACGCCATCGACGTCGGGCCGGACGGACGCATCGTCGGGTTGTTCTGATTTTCGTCGCTCGCTATCTGCGCGTGCGGGCGCTCACATCTGCTTGATACCCGCTTGTGCGGGATTGAGCGGGGTGATGCTATGCGCGCCGTTTTTGAACCTGGGGGGAACGATATGATCAAGTTCTACTATAGCGGCGCGCCCAATCCGATGAAGGTCGCGCTGATGCTGGAGGAATGCGAGCTCGCCTACGAGCCGATCCCGGTCGACACCCGCAAGGGCGAGCAGCACAAGCCGGAATTCCTCGCCATCAATCCGAACGCCAAGGTGCCGGCGATCGTCGACGGCGACGCCACCGTGTTCGATTCGAACGCGATCCTGCTTTTTCTCGCCGAGAAGACCGGCAAGTTCCTGCCCGCCAACACGCCGAAACTGCGCGGCGAATTGTTGTCGTGGCTGATGTTCGTTGCCTCCGGCGTCGGGCCGTTCTCCGGCCAGTCGGTGCATTTCCGCCATTACGCGCCCAAAGGAAACGACTACGCCACAAACCGCTACATGTACGAGGCGCAGCGCCACTACGGCATTCTCGACGCGCGGCTCGCCAAGCAGAAATACATGGTCGGCGACGCTTACGGCATCGTCGACATGGCGGTCTGGGGCTGGGCGCGGCTCATCCCGCACGCGCTCGGCGAAGGCGCCTGGGACAAGTTCCCGAACGTGAAGCGGCTGGTCGACGAAGTTTCCGCCCGGCCGGCGGCGGCGCGCGCCAACGCATTGCGCGATAAGCACAAGTTCAAGACCGAATTTGACGACGAGGCCCGCAAGGCCATGTTCCGCCACTTGGACGTGAAGGTGGCATAGGCTTCGGTCATTCCGGGGCGCGCCGAAGGCGCGAACCCGGAATCCAGCAACACGCGCCGAATATGCATCTGGATTCCGGGTCCGGCGCTGCGCGTCGTCCCGGAATGACAGCCGATCAATCCAGCTCAATCGGCTGCCAGCTGATCGCGGCGTTGAACATGGCGGTGCGCACGCGCCCGACCGAATAGGGAATCCCGTAAAGGCGAAGGGTTTCCTTGGAGTTGCCGGCAACCACGACAACGTCGGCGGCGAAATCGCCGCGCGACTGGATCTTCTCACGCATGCGTTCGGCGATCTCGTCGGCCTCGAAGGAATCGATCGCCTCGTCCTTGACGCGGATCACGTAGATCGCGGTTCGCTGCGAATCGCGCACCGTGCCGTAGACGAAGCTGCGTGGCATCGCTTAAGCGTCCCGATCGAAATGAGCCGACGCCGGTCGTCTTTGAAATACGCGCGCGGCGTTTTTGAATCAATCAATCAGTTGCCGGACGCGGAATGAATTTCGCGGCGCGCCATAGCATCAGGCTATGGATTTTGGAAATGGCGTTGCGTCAATCCAGCATCGGCGCCACGCGCTTGGCTGCCTCCACCAGCGCGGCGGTGATCGGCGTCATCGGCTCGCGCGACGGCACCACCAGGCCGATGGTCTGCACAGCTTCCGGCTGAACGATCGGAATGGCGCGGATGGTGTCGGTGAGGCCCAGCGTCTCCGCCAGCCGCGCCGGCATCACGCTCGCCCAGCGGCCGGTGCGCACATGCGCGAACAGCAAGATCATGGAATCCGATTCCAGCGTCGGCCGCGACTCGCCGCCCGCGCTCTTGAGCAAACGGTCGATGATGCGCCGGTTCTGCATGTCTGGCGTGAGCAGGCAGAGCGGCACCTGCGCCACCTCCGCCCAGGTGACCTTATCGCGGTTGCCGAGCGGCGCGTCGGCCGCGGTGAGCAGCCGATAGCGCTCGTGATAGAGCGGCACGGTGCTCACGCGCCCGAGCGGCTCGTTCTCGACATAGGTGATGCCGGCCTCGATCTCGAGATTTTCCAGGAGCTCGAGCACTTCGAGCGAGTTGCGCGAATAGATGGTGAATTGAACGTTGGGATGGCGCTCGCGATAGGGCGTGGTGAGCGCCGCCACCATCGCCAGCGCGGTCGGGATGGCGGCGATGCGCAGCCGGCCGGTCAACCCGTGGCGCAGCGAATTGATTTCCTCGCGCATGTTGCGGGTGTCGCCGACGATGCGGCGCGCCCATTCCAGCACGCGCTGGCCCTCCGGCGTGAAGCCCTGGAAGCGCGAGCCGCGGTTGACCAGCAGCACGCCCATTTGCTCTTCGAGCTGCTTCACGCCCGCCGACAGCGTCGGCTGCGTCACCCCGCAGGCCTCGGCGGCCCGCCCGAAATGCTTCTCGCGCGCCAACGCCAGGATGAAGCCGAGTTTGTCGATCAAGCTATTACTCGTTATGTTTCAATTGCTTAGAAGGCCAGCGGCCAGCCGTTCGCACAAGAAATAAGCAGCAACGACCATAGCATTGATAGAGATTTTCTATCAACTCATGCCAAGCGCGGGGTTGTCTGAAGTTCAGAACGGTTTCAAATCACCAGTCTGGAGATCGCCATGAATATTCAGACGCCGCCGCGCTTGACCGGCGGGGGCGCCGGCAGGCGCCGGCCGCCGCGCACCCCCAAAGGCCGCCAGATCGACCCGGCGGCGCTCGATGAGGTACGCGCGCTGCTCACTGACCGGCCGCGCCGGCGCGACCTGCTGATCGAGCATCTCCATCTGATCCAGGATCATTACGGTCATCTCTCCGCCGCGCATCTCGCCGCGCTCGCCGCCGAGATGAAGATGGCGCAAACGGAAGTCTATGAGGTCGCGACCTTCTATTCGCATTTCGACGTGGTGAAGGACGGACCGCCGCCGCCGGCGATTACCGTGCGCGTCTGCGATTCATTGTCCTGCGCCATGGCCGGCGCGGAGACGTTGTTGAAGAAGTTGCCGGCGATCCTCGGCAAGGACGTGCGCGTGGTGCGCGCGCCCTGTATGGGCGCCTGCGATCGCGCGCCGGTGGCCGCCGTCGGTCATGTGCAGACGTTCAAGGCCACGCCCGATAATGTGGCAGCCTCGGTCAAAGCCAAGCCGCATGCGCATGCCTTCAAACCCGGCGCCGATTTCGCCGCCTACCAAAAGGACGGCGGTTACACGCTGCTCAAGGATTGCCTTGCCGGCAAGCGCACGCGCGATGAGTTGATCAAGAGCGTGAGCGATTCCGACCTGCGCGGTCTCGGCGGCGCTGGGTTCCCCACGGGGCGCAAGTGGTCGATCGTGCGCGCGGAGCCGGCGCCGCGCCTATTCGCGGTCAATGCCGACGAGGGCGAGCCCGGCACCTTCAAGGATCGCTACTATCTCGAGCGCGACCCGCACCGCTTCATCGAAGGCATGCTGATCGCGGCTTTCGTAGTCGAGGCGGTCGAGACCTATCTCTACATCCGCGACGAATATCCCGAGCTGCGGCTGATGCTGGCCGAGGAGCTCGCCAAGGTCGAGAAGGCAGGGCTGTCGCCGCACACCAAGCTGCATCTGCGCCGCGGCGCCGGCGCCTATATTTGCGGCGAAGAGTCGGCGATGATCGAATCGATCGAAGGCAAGCGCGGGCTGCCGCGCCACCGCCCGCCTTATGTCGCGCAAGTCGGCCTGTTCGGCCGCCCGACGCTGGAGCAGAACGTCGAGACGCTGTTCTGGGTGCGCGACATTGTCGAGAAGGGCGCCGACTGGTTGACCTCGCACGGCCGCCACGACCGCAAGGGCTTCCGCAGCTTTTCGGTCTCCGGCCGCGTCAAGAATCCGGGCGTCAAGCTGGCGCCCGCCGGCATCACCGCGCGCGAACTGATCGAGGAATTCTGCGGCGGCATGGCCGACGGCCACACCTTCAAAGGCTACCTGCCGGGCGGCGCATCGGGCGGCATCCTGCCGGCGTCGATGGCCGACATTCCGCTCGATTTCGGCACGCTGGAACAGTACGGCAGTTTCGTCGGCTCGCACGCGGTTGTGATCTTGTCGGACAAAGACGACATGAAGGCCGTGGCGTTGAATCTGATGAAATTCTTCGAGGACGAGAGCTGCGGTCAGTGCACGCCGTGCCGCGCCGGCACCGAAAAGGCGGTCAAGCTGATGGCGCAAGGCCCCTGGGACCCCGCGCTGTTGACGGAACTGTCGAACGCCATGCGCGACGCGTCGATCTGCGGTCTCGGCCAGGCGGCGCCTAATCCGCTATTGTGCGTGTTGAAGTATTTTCCCGAGGAACTATCGAAACCGCTGGGCACTTGGTGACCACGAAAGGCTAGAGCGATGGCGACAGGCAATGGCGCAGGCAAGCCGGTGAAATTCTTCCTCGACGGCCGCGAGGTCGAGGCGCGCGAGGGCGAGACCATCTGGCAGGTCGCCAAGCGCGAAGGCATCGACATCCCGCATTTGTGCTATTCGCCCGAGCCCGGCTATCGCGCCGACGGCAATTGCCGCGCCTGCATGGTGGAGATCGAGGGCGAGCGCGTGCTGGCGGCGAGCTGCATCCGCAAGCCGAGCGAAGGCATGAAGGTGAAGGCGACGTCGGACCGCGCCAAGACCGCGCGGCAGATGGTGTTCGAACTGCTGATTTCCGACCAACCCGAGCGCAAGACCTCACACGATCCGCAATCGAAGTTCTGGGCCTGGGCCGACCGCATGAATATCGGCGCCAGCCGCTTCGGCCAGCGCCAGGCGCCGACGCCCGACCGCAGCCATCCGGCCATGGCGGTCAATCTCGACGCCTGCATCCAGTGCAATCTCTGTGTGCGCGCCTGCCGCGAAGTGCAGGTCAACGACGTCATCGGCATGGCCGGCCGTGGGTCAGGCGAAAAGATCGTGTTCGACTTCGACGATCCGATGGGCGCGTCGACCTGCGTGGCCTGCGGTGAATGCGTGCAGGCCTGTCCAACCGGCGCGCTGATGCCGGCGACCGTCGTCAACGACAACAATGTGCGCACCGAATTCGCCGACCGCAACGTCGATTCGGTCTGTCCCTATTGCGGCGTCGGCTGCCAGCTCACCTACCACATCAAGGACGACAAGCTCTTGTACGTTACCGGCCGCGACGGCCCGGCGAACGAAAATCGGCTGTGCGTGAAGGGCCGCTTCGGCTTCGACTATGTCAGCAATCCGCAGCGCCTGACGCAGCCAATGATCCGCAAGGACGGCGTGCCGAAAATCCCGCATGAGCAGATCGACCCGTCCAATCCCTGGACGCATTTCCGCCCGGCGACCTGGGAAGAGGCGCTCGACCGCGCTGCCGCAGGCTTGAAGAAAATCCGCGACCGCGATGGCTCCAAGGGGCTCGCCGGCTTCGGCTCGGCCAAGGCGTCGAACGAAGAGGCCTATCTGTTCCAGAAGCTGGTGCGCGCCGGCTTTGGCACGAATAACGTCGACCACTGCACACGCCTTTGCCATGCCTCCTCGGTCGCCGCGCTCTTGGAAGGCGTCGGCTCCGGCGCGGTGTCGGCCACCTTCAACGAGTGCAAGAATTCCGACGTCATCATCGTCATCGGCGCCAACCCGACCGAGAACCATCCGGTCGCCGCCACTTTCTTCAAGCAAGCGGCCAAGCGCGGCGCCAAGCTGATCGTGATGGATCCGCGCGGGCAGGCCTTGAAGCGTCATGCCTGGCGCATGATGCAATTCAAGAACGGCGCCGACGTCGCGATGCTCAACGCCATGCTCAACGTCATCGTCACCGAAGGGCTGCACGACAAGCAATATGTGCAGACCTATGTCGACGGTTTCCCGGCCTTCGCCGAGCACATCAAGGATTTCACGCCGGAGGAGATGGCGCCGATCTGCGGCATTCCCGGCCGACACGCTGCGCGAGGTGGCGCGCACCTTCGCGCGCGCCGAAAGCGCCATCATCTTCTGGGGCATGGGCGTCTCGCAGCACACCCACGGCACCGACAATGCGCGTTGCCTGATTGCGCTGTCGCTGATCACCGGCCAGATCGGCCGCCCGGGCACCGGCCTGCATCCCTTGCGCGGGCAGAACAACGTGCAGGGCGCTTCCGACGCCGGGCTGATCCCGATGTTCTTCCCCGACTACAAGTCGGTGGAGAGCGCACGACATCCGCGACAAGTACGAGAAGGTCTGGGGCGCCAAGCTCGATCCCAAGAAGGGCCTCACCGTGGTCGAGATCATGGGCGCGGTGCATGCCGACGTCATCAAGGGCATGTACATCCTGGGCGAAAATCCGGCGATGTCCGACCCCGACTTGAACCACGCGCGCCAGGCATTGGCGCATCTGGAGCATCTGGTGGTGCAGGACCTGTTCCTGACCGAGACCGCGGTCTATGCCGACGTGGTGCTGCCGGCCTCCGCCTGGCCGGAGAAGGACGGCACCGTCACCAATACCAATCGTCAGGTGCAGATGGGGCGCACCGCGCTGCCGCTGCCGGGCGAGGCCAAAGCTCGACTGGTGGATCACGCAGGAGATCGCCAAGCGTATCGGCATGAACTGGAACTACACGCACCCGAGCGAGATCTACACCGAGATGGCCTCGCTGATGCCCTCGCTCAACAACATCTCCTGGGAGCGGGTGGAGCGCGAGAGCGCCGTCACCTATCCGTGCGATGCGCCCGATGTGCCCGGCCGCGACGTCGTGTTCGACAAGGGCTTCCCGCGCCCCGGCGGCTTCGGCAGACTGGTGGCGGCCAAGCTCACGCCGCCCGACGAGACGCCCGACCACGAATACCCGTTCATCCTCACCACCGGGCGCATGCTGGAACATTGGCACACCGGCGCCATGACGCGGCGCGCAACGGTGCTCGACGCGCTCGAGCCGGGGCCGATCGCGGCGCTCTCGCGCGGCACCTTTGCCAAGCTCGGCATCAAGCCGGGCGACATGGTGCGCGTTGTCGACCCGGCGCGGCGAGGTCGAACTCGCCTCGCGCCAGGACGACGCCATTCCCGACGGCGTGGTGTTCATCCCCTTCGCCTTCTTCGAGGCGGCGGCCAACAAGCTCACCAACCCGGCGCTCGATCCGTTCGGCAAGATCCCCGAGTTCAAGTTCTGCGCCGCGCGGGTGGAGAAGGTCGAGCCGCAGCGAGGAAGCGGCGGAGTAATCCGTCACCATGGCCATCGAGCTGTACCAGACTGCCCACTCCACCTGCAGCCAGAAAGTTCGTATCACACTGGCCGAGAAGGGCATGCCGGAGCGCGGCAAGGACTGGATCGAGCACGAGGTCAATCTCAGCAAGTTCGAGCAGCTCAAGCCGGACTATCTCAAGCTCAACCCGAACGGCGTCGTGCCGACATTCGTGCATGATGGCGCAGGTGATCATCGAATCCTCGGCCATCCTCGAATATCTGGAGGAGGCGTTTCCCGATCCGCCGCTGGCGCCGCCGGACGCCGTCGGCCGCGCGCACATGCGGGCCTGGATGCACTACATCGACGAGGTGCCGACGGTCGCGGTGCGCGTTCCGAGCTTTGCCAACCTGTTCGCGCCCATGCGCTTCACCAACACCAGCGACGAGGAATTCAAGAAGCACACCGAGCGGCTGCCGCTGCGCAAACAGTTTTATGAGCGGATGACCCAGAAGGGCTTCAACGAGAACGAGATCAATCACGCACTCGATCAGATTCGCCAGACCTGCGAGCGGATCGAAAAAGCCATGGACGATACTGGCGGCCCTTGGATCATGGGCAAGCAGTACACATTGGTCGACGCGCAGGTGACGCCGCTCATCGACCGCATGGAGGACATGGGTTACGACTACCTCTGGAAGGAGCTGCCGAAGATGTCCGCTTGGTGGGACCGTATCAAGGCGCGGCCATCCTATTCCCAGGCTTTCTATCCCGGCACCCGCATGTCGGCGCGCTTCGCCGAGCATTTCAAGTCGGCCGAGGAACTCAAGGCCGTGCGCGGCTACTGAGGCATGCGAAATTCAACGCCGAAGGACGGTGGCCAACAAGCTCACCAATCCGGCGCTCGATCCGTTCGGCAAGATTCCGGAATTCAAGTTCTGCGCCGCGCGGGTGGAGCCGGCGACGGGGCCGCAGCGCGAGGCGGCGGAGTAGGGGCGGCGCGCGGCTTTTTCGTGCTAGTGTGGCTGCGATAATCTCCGGGGCGCAGCCATTCCGAAATCCGCGAAAAAACGCGTCAAACCTGAACGCGCCGGCGGGCTTAGCCATGCCGTTCGCAACGACTGGTTTCTCGCCGTCAGTCTGGCGACCTGCGCGATCTTCGCAGCTTTGGGCGAGCGCCTGTTTGCTTTCCTGACGCATCCGCTCGGCTTCGCGGTCATATTCATCTGGCTTTTCGGCGTGGTGCTCGGTTCGGCGCTGGCCGTCGCCCGGCACGCCGACCGCGTCGCCGAAATCATCGGCGAGCCCTTCGGAACGCTGGTGCTCACCTTGTCCGTTACGGCTGTCGAGGTCATGAGCATCTCGGCCGTCATGCTGCACGGCGAGAACAATCCGGAGCTTGTGCGCGATACGTTGTTCGCGGTCATCATGATCATCCTGGGCGGCATGGTCGGCCTCTCGCTGCTGACCGGCGGCTGGCGGCACCGCGAGCAGCATTACAATCTGCAGGGCGCCAACGCCTATCTCACGGTCATCATTCCGCTGGCGATGCTGACGCTGAGCCTGCCGAATTTCACCACGACCACGAAGGGGCCGACGCTGTCCACGGCGCAGCAGATTTTTTTGGTGTTTGTCTCGGTTGCCCTTTACGCCGCATTCCTCGCCATCCAGACCGGCCGCCACCGCGGCTATTTCGCCTCGGACGAGGGCGACGTTGGGCACGCCCATGCCGAGGCGCCCGGTCCGCTGCCGTGGCACGCCGGCCTGCTGCTCGCCTATATCCTGCCGGTGGTCTTCCTGGCGGAGCAGCTCGCGCAGCCCATCGACTACCTGATCGAAACATTGCGCATGCCGGTAGCGCTCGGCGGGGTGATCATCGCCTTGCTCGTCGTCACCCCGGAAGCCATTGCCGCGATGCGCGCGGCGCTCGCCAACAACCTGCAGCGTTCGATCAATGTCGCGCTCGGCTCGGTTCTCTCCTCCATCGGGCTGACCGTGCCGACGATGCTGGGGATCAGCTATCTGACCAGGCACGAAGTCTATCTCGGGCTCGCCGGCGCCAACGATCTTTTGCTCGCCGTCACGCTTGCCGTCTGCGTCGTCACCTTTGCCAGCGGGCGAACGAACATCCTGCAAGGCATCGTGCACATCATGCTGTTCGCCGCCTTTGTGATGCTGATTTTCCAGGCCTGAGGGCGCTGGAGCAAGACGACGCCGACCCTACGCTTGTCGGCGCCAATCATGCTAAGACATCGCTTGGATGAAAGAGGTGCGTCCCGTGATCCGGAGCTGTCTTCGAAATTTTGGTTGCGCTTGGGTTGTCGCTGCGGCGGCAATTGCCTTTGCTGCCGCCGGCGTCGGCGCGGCCGAGCGTCCGGTCATCATCGGCGCGCTGTACAATCTGACCGGCGGTCAACAAGACCTCGACGTTCCCTCATCGCGCGGTGCGCGGCTCGCCGTCGATGAAGCCAACAAGAAGGGCGGCGTGCTCGGCCGGCCGGTGCGGCTCATTCTGCGCGACGGCGAGACCAAACCGAAGGTCATCGCGCGCGAGACCGCCAAGCTTTTCAAGCAGGAACCGGCGATTGCCGGGTCTGATCGGCTTTTCCGACACCGATATGGTGCTGGCGGCGGCGTCCATCGCCGCGAAAAACAAACGCGTGTTCCTCACCTCGGGAGCGACCTCGCCGGAACTGCCGCGACAGGTCCCGCAATATCTGTTCCTTGCCTGTTTCGGCGACAACGTGCAGGCCGCAGCGGGCGCCGAGTGGGCGGTCAAGACGCTGAAGGCCCGCACGGCCGTGGTGCTCTACAAACAGACGTCGACCTACGCCAAGCTGCTGCACGGCTATTTCCAGACGCGCTTCAAACAGACTGGGCGGGAAAGTGCTGGCCGTGCGGCCCTATACGCTCGCAACGATCAAGGACGCGGTGAAAGGGTTGCCGAAGGCCGACATGATCTATTTCGCCGCGCAGCCCGATGACGTCGTTGCCGGCGATTGCGGCCTTGCGCGGCGCCGGCATCGAAACGCCGATCCTCGGCGGCGACGGTCTCGACATCGGCGCCGCTTGGAAACAGGTCGCGCAAGCAGACAACATCTATTTCACCACCCACGCCTATCTCGGCGCCGACAATCCGGACCCGCGCGTGAAGGCGTTCCGCGCGGCTTTTGCAAAGGCTTATCCGGGCAAGGAGGCGGACGCCTTCGCGGCGCTCGGCTACGACACGGCCCGGCTGCTGATGGCCGCGATCAAGTCTGCCGGCAGCACGAAGCCGCAAGCCGTGCGCAAGGCGCTTGCCGCGACCCATGATTTTGCCGGCGTGACCGGCACCATCAGCTATCGCGGCGGCAGCCGCATCCCGGCGAAATCGGTCAGCATCATTGCGGTGAAACAGGGCCGCCAGTCGTCTCGCCGCCAGCGTGCTGCCGCAGAAAATCCCGCCGCCCTGACGCCGTTACTTCTTGAAATACGGCTCGACCGGACCCTTGATCTTCATGGTCAGCGGGTTGCCGTAGCGATCCTTGGCGTTGCCGACCACCACGCGGATCCAGCCCTCGCTGACGCAATATTCTTCGACGTTGGTGCGCTCCTGGCCCTTGAAGCGGATGCCGACATCGCGCGCGAGCGCTTCGGCATTGTAATAGGGACTGACCGGGTCGTTGCAGAGCCGGTCGGGCGGTGTG
Source organism: uncultured Alphaproteobacteria bacterium (assembly GCA_963761245.1). GTDB lineage: Bacteria > Pseudomonadota > Alphaproteobacteria > Rhizobiales > Xanthobacteraceae > Pseudolabrys. Next base: position 75,187 of record CAVXGN010000008.1, read on the forward strand.
TCGGATGGGTCGCTCATGGGCGGTGTTCTTAGCAAGCTCAGTCGATGCCGCAAGGGGCGCGGAATTGGAACGACGGCATGCGCGCGACCTTACCGTGCAGCCGGGAGCGGCCCGAAGGCCGGCGGCGGAATGCGCCGCTTTGACGCCGCTTCATAGGCCGACGCGATCTGCAACAGCGTGTCCTCCTTGCCCGGCTCGGCGCGGAAGACGAGCGAGAACGGCAGCCCGGGCGCGGGGATCGTCGTCGGCTTGTCCGAGGCCTGCGACACATAGCGCTTGCCGTCCGCGCTCAGCCGGTAGACCGGATCGTAGACCGTGGTGACATAGCCCGCCGGCACCAGCATCTCGGTCAGGCCGGCATTCGGGCCGTTCAGCGACTCGGGGCGCAGATTGCTTGGGATGTCGTATTGGTAGGCGTGGCCGATCAGCCCCGGCGGCCACGGCGTGTGCAGGCGCACCAGCGCGTCGAGCCGGTTCTCCAGGATCACCATCATGTCGGCGCGCCGCAACAGCTCGCGCAGCATGATGCGCTCGTTGACGCCCTGCCGGCCGCCGAGCGGATTGCGCGGGTCGGCGATCTCCTCCCAGTTCTTGAAGGCGGCGCGCTGATCGTCGCCCCAGAACTTGGAGCGCGCATTGAGCGCCGCCCAGTCGTTGAGCGTTTCGGTGAAGCCTTTTGATCGCCAGTCGGCGGCGCGGCGCGTGAGATATTGCGAAATGTGGAAGCGGAAGGTGTTGGCCAGCTCCTGCTGCTGGATGGTGGCGAGGTCGAGATTTTTCGGCGGCGCGATGCGCCCCTCGGCCAGCGCGACGCAATAGTCGATCGGCTGCATCGATCCGGTGCCGAACACTTTGCCGGGCATGAATTCGGTCGGGACAATCGCGGCGGCGAATTCCTTGAATACGGGCTGGCCGTCCTTGCCGAGCCTGAACAACAGATCGGGCATGAACACCGGCACCAGTTGCGCCAGCGCGCGGCGGAAATCGACGCTCATCTGCTCGATCGCGGGATCGGGCGTCCACAGCGGATCGCCGGATTCGACCAGCGTCGCTCCTAGTTGGCCGCCGAGCACGCTTTTGATTTCGTTCGCCGCCGCATCGACAATCGGCTGCTCGGTCTTGGAGCCGGGCGGGTAGACCATCGACTCGCGGATCACGCCGAGCCGGATGCCCTTGAGCGCGCCGGGCGAGCCGTCGCCGGTTGCGTGCTGCGCATAGCCGCTCGCGAGCACCGAGGCGCGCGGCACGGTGGTGTAGACGTCGCGCGGATCGTAATAGCCGTTGTCCGGGTCCTTCAGCGCATCGAGCACCAGGGCGCAGTCGCGCAGCGTGCGGCAGAGGATGCCGGTGCGGTCGCAATAGATGTCGGCGCCGATCGCGCCGCCGTCGAAGCCGAGCATGGCCTTGTGCGGCAGGATCAGCGCGACCGCGTTGTGGTTGGCCGGCCCGCGGCAGGAGGCGCGCGTTTCCTCGCCGAGGCTCGCCATCACCAGGTTGGCCGAGACCGAGACGCCCGAGCCGGAACTCGAGCCGAGCGAGGCCGAGCGCGTGGTGTCGTAAGGGTTGGACGGGTTGCCGGCCCAGGTGCTGCGCTGATAGCCGAGCGTGGAGGGCAGCACCTTGTCGGGCTTGTTGCGGCCGCCGGGATCGCCGGCGCGCCCGTTATATTCGGTGTTGACCGCCTTGGCGAAAATGATGGCGCCCTTGTTGCGCAACTGCTCGACCAGCACATGGTCGCGCGCGGGGAAATCGATGTCGTAGGCGGCGTCGCCGCCGCCGGTCGAGCGCATATCCTTGGTGTCGAACGGGTCCTTGAACGAGAACACCACGCCGTACATCGGCATCTTCTCGAGATCGGGATTGCGCCCGTAGGTCGCGTCCAGTTCGGCCGCGCGCTCGAGCGCATCCGGCAGATGGCGGAAATATTCGCAGATCGGCGGCGCGCCCGGCGGCAGCGGCCCGAGCGAAGGATGCCGGTCGTAGTCGCCGCGGCAGGTGACCGAGCGCTCGCCGCGGATATTGAGCGTGCCGAGCGCGTTGACTTGGCCGGCATTGGGAATGCCGGCGATCATGCCGAACTGCTGCATGACGGAAGGATCGGAGGCGGTCGCTTCCATGCGGCCGAATTCGAGCGGCGGCCCCTGGTAGCGGTTGAGATCGGGCAGGATGGTCGAGGCATTCACGGTCCGCGTCGGGAAGCGCAGCGCAGCGCCGCCGCGCACGGTGCCCTTGGCCTCCGGCACCGGCGCGCCGTCCGCGGTCACCAACATGCTGGCCACGCCGTTGAAGGCGCGCACCCGCGCAAGATAGTGCTCGACCGTCGCTTGACAGGTGGTGACGCCCGCGCGGATCGCCGCGTGCAATTCCTCGATCGTCGCCTCTTCGAGGCGAAACGACGTCGTCGGCGAGGCGGTTGCGTCTTTGACCGATTCAATCTTTCCCATTTCGCTTTATTCCCCGGCGATGCCTTGAGCGCTTATCGATAATAGCATTTTTGTCCCTGTCTGCTGCGGGACAACGACCGCCAACAGACACGACCGCACGGGCTCAATGCAACGTCGGCCTTTCCTCAACGACGCGCATCTCCATGCGCCCGATCAGTTCGGCGCGGGTTGCTTCGGCGTTCTGCAGCGCGGTGGCGGCTTGCGTCCAGGTGGTCGAATTGGAGCCGAGGAGCACGATGCCGCCGATCGCCGCCGCCATGGCGGCGATCACCATGTAGGGCACGAACGGGATCAGCCCCAGCAGCACCAGCGCGATCCAGCCCGCGCCGGCGGCGATCAGGAGTTTGGCGGCGAACGAGAGCTTGCGGCAGCGCTCGATCGAACTCAGCCAAACCCTCGATACGGGCTTCGAGCTCGACAATTTCGTCGCGGACGTCGTCCATGCGCCAAGCCTAGCGCGAATGACGGCGAAATCGCAGAGGGGCCCGCGACGACCTGCCCTGCGAATCGAAATGGCCGGGCGAGGGGCCCGGCCATGACGCAAGGAAGTGCGGGACGATCGTCGCGCGGATGTCAGCCGCGCTTGCCGGCCTGCGGCACCAGGCGCTTGGCGATGTCGCGGTTGATGGTGACAGAATTGATGCTGTCGTAGCCGTTGTCCAAGGCCTCGTAGTCAATCGTGACCACATCGCCCGCCTTGATATCGGGCACCTTGACGGTATCGGGGATGCCAGCGAACTGCGAGAAGTCCTCCAGCGTGATCGTCCGCTGGGCCGCATTCCAGGAGATCGCGGAGGCGGTGACACTGTCGGAAAGAGCGGGGCCGATGCTCGCCGCAAGCAAGCCGCCGGCCACCAGAAGCGCGCGCGTCATCATGGTCGGAAATCCTTTCAGGATCCGTTTGAGAGGTTGCTGTCTGCGGCTCATATCGCGGCCGGCTGTTCGCCGGCGGCTTTAGCTCCACGGCTTTCGCAGCCAGGAGCTTACGCGGGGCGCGTTTCATTCCGCCGGGTGAACATAATCGGCGCACTTGTGGCGCGATTGCGACGGATTGCCCGCAGCAAGAAATTTTACACGGCGTTTATACGGGCAATCGGGCTAGCGCTTGCCGGTGGTATCGGACGGCGCGCGCATATTGGCCCACGGATCGACGCGCGCCTGCGCGGCGGCCTGGTCGGTCTTTTGCAGCGTGGCCCGGTATTGCCGGTCGATCTCGATGTCGTTTTTCTTCTTGTTCGCGCGCTCGAGTGCCTGGACAGGATCTTCTTTTTTCCCCTGCGCATAGACGGGTCCGACCAGGATCCCGAACATGATGGCGCTGACGAAAATCCGTTTCATGACGCACGCCCCCGATACAATCTTGGCAAAGGCTAGCACGGCGGCAAGAAACGCTCAATGCGACGGCATGCTTGGCGCATGCGCTATTGGCCGGGCACTTTGCCGATCTTGACCTCGATCGCGGCGTAATAGGCGGCCAGATCGGCAACCTCGCTGTCCGACAAAGGTTTTACGACCAGCGTCATCATCTCGTTCTTGCGGGCGCCGCTTCTGAACGCCTGAATCTGTTCGACCAGATACTGCTCGATTTGGCCGGCAAGGTTGGGGGCCTGCGGTAGCTTGGACAGACCGTCGATGCCATGGCAGGCCGAGCATTTGACGGCCGCGATCTTGCCGCCATTGGCGACATCGCCGGCCAAGCCGGGCGCGCTGCTCAAGCCAAGGGTCAAGAGAGTGACGACGCCGATCGCAAGACCGGCGCGCGGGTGCGAAAGAAAAAACATGGATAGTCCCGATTGGCAGAAAGACAACGGCCCCGGCGCGGACCGGGGCCGTCGCGGTTAGCCACGACGCCTACTTGCCGTCGTACCAGATGCGGTAGACCGCGCCTACGAGGTCGTCGGAAACGAGCAGCGAGCCGTCATAGAGCTGCTGCACGTCGACCGGGCGGCCGTTGTAGATGCCGTTTTCGTTCCAGCCCTCGGCGAACGGAATCGAGGGGCCAGCGACATGGCCGTCCGGCTTGAGGAAGGTAACCATGACGCGCGCGCCCACCGGCACTGTGCGATTCCACGAGCCGTGCTGTGCGGAGAAGATCGCGCCGTGATACTTCGCCGGGAACTGGTTGCCCGTGTAGAAGACCAAGCCCAGGTCCGCCGCATGCGCGACCTGCTCGACCTCCGGGAACACGATGTCCTTCGGCGGGGTGTCTTTGGCATATTCGTCGGTGCGGGTGTGGCCGCCACCATAATACGGGAAGCCGAAATCTTCCCCCGCTTTGGTGACGCGGTTCATCTCGCCCGGCGGCTTGTTGTCGCCCATGCCGTCGACCTGGTTGTCATTGCTCCACAGCGTCTTGTCCTTCGGATTGAAGTCCATGCCTTCCGGGTTGCGCATGCCGGTCGCATAGATCTCGCGGTTCTTGCCGTCGCGGTCCATGCGGATAATGCCGCCCATGCCGAGCGTCTTATAGAGGGCCCACTTGTTATGGGCAGGCACGTTGAAAGGCTGACCAAGCTGGATATAGAGCTTGTTGTCGGGCCCGATCCGGCATTCGCGGGCGGTGTGATTGTAGCTCTCTTCTTCCTTCGGGATCAGCTGTGCCCTCGGGAACGATCGGCACCGCCACCACGTCGGGGCTTTCATAGAAGAACTCGGCCGCCGGATACATCAACACGCGGTTCTGCTCGACGATGTACAGAGAAAGCCGTCCTTCGAGAAGCAGGGGCCGTTCGGAATCTTCTTCGCCAGCGATGGCGCGAATTCCTTCACCTCGTCGCCGACAAAGTCGCGGTCGCGGTCGGTGACGGCATAGACCTTGGTCTTGCGCGTGCCGACGAACAGCACGACGCCCTGCGGCCCGACCGCCATGTGGCGGGCATCCGGCACCAGCGCGTAGAGACCGATATGGAAGCCGGGCGGCAGCGTGATCTTGGCCAGATCTTTCTTGACGTGATCGGCCTTTGGTCCCGTTTGTGGAATTTCCGGCCAGTCGCCGTGCCAGCCGCTTTGGCGAAACTCGCCAAGTGTCTTTAAGGTGTCGTCGGCGGTGGCTGTGCCGATGCCACCCAGCAACGCTACCAGCGCCGCTGCCGCAACAGGCAATGGTTTCAGCATTTTCGGCTCCCTAGGGTTATGTCGGATCTTTGGTCCTAAACCGCGCGTTGGCCGCGCGTTGGTAGGAATTTGTACCACTCCTCCTGATTGTATGCCATCGACATTGGCCTAAGTTCGAGCTGATCTGCAGTACACGCAGATCGATGGCGGTCCGCTTTGCGTATGTCACAAAGCAAAGGCGTGGGCCGCCCACGCGAACGGCCCACGCATGGTCGACGTGGGCTTGACCCACGCCCGATCCCGGGCTTTCACTGGCGCTGTTCGCCGGACAATTGCGCATTCCAATAGGGAAGGTCGCTTGAATGTCGCTTGCCCACGACGTGTCGCCTCACATTAGCGTGACGCCGCGCCACAATTGGACGCGCGACGAGGTCCGGGCGCTTTTCGCACTGCCGTTCCCGGAACTGGTCTTTCGCGCTGCACAAGTGCACCGGGAGAATTTCGATCCGTCCGAGGTGCAGATTTCGACTTTGCTGTCGATCAAGACCGGCGGCTGCCCGGAAGATTGCGCCTATTGTCCGCAGGCCGCCCGCTATGACACCGGCGTTGAAGCGGAAAAGCTGATGAGCCTCGACGCGGTCCTCAGCGAGGCGCACGCGGCCAAGGCCGGCGGCGCCTCGCGCTTCTGCATGGGCGCGGCCTGGCGCAACCCGAAGGATCGCGATCTCGAGTCCGTCTGTGCGATGGTGGAAGGCGTCAAGGCGCTCGGACTGGAAACCTGCGCCACGCTCGGCATGCTGACCGCCGATCAGGCGCAACGGCTGAAAGCCTCCGGCCTCGACTATTACAATCACAACCTCGACACGTCGCCGGAATATTACGGCGCCATCATCACCACGCGCACCTATCAGGACCGCCTCGACACGCTCGAGCACGTGCGCGAGGCCGGCATCCATGTCTGCTGCGGCGGCATTGTCGGCATGGGCGAAACGCTCGATGACCGCGTCGGCATGATCGCGACGCTGGCGAGCCTGCCCGCGCATCCCGAGAGCGTGCCGATCAACATGCTGGTGCAGGTCAAGGGCACGCCGCTCGCCGACCATCCCAAACTCGATCCGCTCGACTTTGTGCGCACCATCGCGGTTGCGCGCATCTGCCATGCCGGCGTCGGTGGTACGGCTATCGGCCGGGCGCGAGGACATGAGCGAGGAGACCCAGGCGCTCTGTTTCCTCGCCGGCGCCAATTCGATCTTCTACGGGCCGAAGCTGCTGACCACGCCCAATCCCGAGCGCGATCGCGACATGCGGTTGCTGGACAAGCTCGGCCTGCGGCCGATGGATTAATTGTATACGAAAGGCCGATTTCCGGCGTTCAATTAGGCAGATCGAACAAGATTTGAGCGGCCTCTGAATTCGCCGCCGCCGCGACAGTCGCGTTTTGTCCACCGGCCCACTCCGCCAACTCCTTGCCAATAATACTGAATCGGTGAAGCGCGCGCGAAATCGCGGCATGGCACGCCGATTGCAGCGTCTCATTGCGAGCATTTCCGGGGGCCGAAGACTTTAGCGGCGCGTGGCGCCGGCACACACTTTGTCCGCGCCATCCTGCGCCGGTTCGCGTGAGCCGGAAGGGGGAATCAATGACGATTCTGATTGGCGCCGAACCGCATCCGGTGTCGGTCGCGCTCGACCGCACCGCTCTTCTCATCATCGACATGCAGCGCGATTTTCTGGAGCCGGGCGGCTTCGGGGAAACGCTCGGCAACGATGTCAGCCTGTTGAAAGCGGCGGTGCCGCCGTTGCAAGCGGTGCTCGCAGCGGCGCGCGAGGCCGGCATGCTGGTCATCCACACGCGCGAAGGCCATCGCCCCGACATGAGCGATGCGCCACCGGCCAAGGTCGAGCGCGGCTCGCCGTCCAAGCGCATCGGCGATCCCGGCCCAATGGGCCGCATCTTGATCCAGGGCGAGGCCGGGCACGACATCATCCCGGAGCTTTATCCGGTCGCCGGCGAGCCGGTGGTCGACAAGCCCGGCAAGGGCGCCTTCTACGCCACCAATCTCGGCCTGATCCTGGCCAATCGCGGCATCGAGAACCTGCTGGTGTGCGGCGTCACCACCGAAGTCTGCGTCAACACCACGGTGCGCGAGGCTAATGACCGCGGCTTCCGCTGTGTCGTCATCGCCGACTGCTGCGCCTCCTATTTCCCGGAATTCCACGACATGGGCCTGAAGATGATCAAGGCGCAAGGCGGAATTTTCGGCTGGGTGGCGAGCTCGCCAGCGGTGCTCGCCGGCTTGGCCGCGGCGAACACGACGCGCTTGAAGAAATTTGCATAGGGGAGAGTGTGATGAGCGCAACGACGGACTTCAAACCGAAATTATGGACGGCCGGCGACTGGAACGCCTTCTTCGGCTTTGGCACCAACATTCTCGTCAACATGCTGGTGCTGACCGGCCTTCTGCGCTTCGTGCTGAAGATGCCGGATTCGCTGGTATTCGGCCGCATCCTGCCGGCGCTCGGCCTGATGATGTGCCTGTCCACTTTCTACTATGCCTGGCTCGCCTATCGCTTGGCGAAGAGGACCGGACGCACGGATGTCTGCGCCATGCCGTCGGGCGTCAGCGTCCCGCACATGTTCATCGTCACTTTCGTGATCATGTTGCCGATCACGCTCACGACCAAGGATCCGATCAAGGGTTGGGAAGCGGGTCTGGTCTGGGTGTTCTTCCAGAGCTTCATCTTGATGATCGGCGGCTTCATCGCGCCCATCGTGCGGAAGATCACCCCGCGCGCCGCGCTGCTCGGCACGCTGGCCGGCGTCTCCATCACCTTCATCGCCATGCGCCCGGCCTTGGAAATGTTCATGACGCCGGTGATCGGCATCACCTGCTTCGCCATCATTCTGGTGAGCTGGTTCGGCGGCTTCAAATATCCCAAGGGCATCCCGGCCGGTCTGGTGGCGATCGCGGTCGGCACCATCATCGCCTGGGGCTCGAACTTGTTCGGCTTCGACCTCGGCGGATTGAGCTTCGCCGGCGTCAAAGGCGCCTTCACGAGCTTCGGCTTCTCGGTGCCGTTGCCGGCGGTCGACCATGTGTTCTCCGGCTTCCAGTTCCTGGGCGTGATCCTGGTCACCGCCATCCCCTTCGGCATCTATGACCTGGTCGAAGCCATGGACAACGTGGAAAGCGCGGAAGCGGCGGGCGATGCCTATCCGACCACCCGCGTGCTGACCGCCGACGGCGTGGTCAGCCTGATCGGCTGCCTGATGGGCAACCCGTTCATCAACGCGGTCTATATCGGCCATCCGGGCTGGAAAGCCATGGGCGGGCGCATCGGCTATTCGGCCGCGACCGGTCTGATGGTGATCGTGCTGTCCTGGTTCGGCGTCATCTCGCTGCTGCTGGCGGTCATTCCGGTGGTCGCGATCTCGCCGATCCTGCTCTACATCGGCATGCTGATCGGGGCGCAGGCGTTCCAGACCACGCCGGCCAAGCATGCGCCGGCGATCGTGCTGGCGCTGACGCCGCACGCCGCGGCCTGGGCAAAGACGCTGATGGACGGCGCGCTCGGTGCCGCCGGCACCAATGCGGCCGCCGTCGGCTTCGACAAGCTGTCGACGCAAGGGGTGCTCTATCAGGGGCTGTCGGTCCTGGGCGAAGGCTCGATCCTCACCGGCCTGGTGCTGGCGGCGATCGGCGTGTTCATCATCGAGCGTGAATTCGTCAAAGCTTCCGCTTTCGCGTTGGCCGGCGCCGTGCTGACTTATTTCGGCTTCATGCATGGCGGCGCGGTCGGCATCGGCCACGGCTTGGGCGTGACGCCGTCGGTGGCGCTCGCCTACCTCATCGTCGCCGGCTTCCTGTTCGTGCTCGCCCGCGCACCGGCCTTTGTCGAAGTTCCGGGCAAGGTGCCCGAGGCCGTGCCGGCAGAGTAGGGAACTTCTCCGTCACCGCGAGGCTCGGCGCGAAAGCGCCGGGCCTCGAATTTTGTCGGGCGGTGGACGCGAAAATGCGCTATGCTGCACGTGCAGTTGCATGGAGGCGCCGATGTGCCACCACGTCCTTGTCTCGCTCTCGGCCGAAGAGAAGAAAGAAGCCAGGAAGCTCTCCGCTATTCTGATCCCGGTCTATGCCTCGATTGTGCTGGCGGTCATCGCTTTGGTGGCGGTCACGAGCGCGCCGCAACAAGGCGAATTGGTCGCTTCCAGGTCCGCGCCGGCTGCAATGCACTGATGCGTTGGGGAACGCGGGCTTGAACCGCAGGCGGCGTCCGCGCAGGATGCCGCTCCATCAGCCTTGGCTTGCGCATTGTCCTCCGAGACCCTTCCCAAACGTCGCCGCCGCCGCGCTTTCGATTGGTCGACCGCGACCATCGCGGGCTTGGCTTTGGCCGCCGCCGCGACGGTCTATTGGCGCGACGGCCACGCGCAATTCCTCGCCATCCTTGGCGGCGACGTCGTGCTGTTCGGCGACATGCTGCCGAAGGTGCTGGCCGGCTGCCTGATCGCCGCCTTCGTCACCTTGTTGCTGCCGCGCGAAGCGGTGGCGCGCTGGGTCGGTCATGAATCCGGCCTGCCCGGCCTCTTTATCGCAGCGTTTTTCGGCTTCGTGCTGCCGGGCGGGCCGATCACGATTTTTCCGGTGGCCGGCGCCTTTCTCGCCATGGGTGCCGACGCCGGCGCGGTGGTCGCCTTCATCACCTGCTGGACGCTGGTCGGCTATACGCGCGCGCTGGTCTGGGAACTGCCGTTCTTCGGCGCGCACTTCGTGATCTGGCGCATGCTGGCGGCGCTGCCTTTGCCGATCATCGCCGGCATTCTGGCGCGCTTCGCGCTGCGCGCTGGCTTCCCTCAGCACAAAGGCGACCGATGACGCTCGCCGTCAATATTCTGCTGTGGGTGATTGTGGTGGGCCTCGCAGTCATCGCCGGGTTACGCGGGCGTCTGTTGCTCAATGATGGCTTGCGCGAGGGCGCGCTGGAGTTCATCCGCCTGTTGCCGCGCATCACCATCGGCGTCATCGGCTCCGGCTTTATCGCCGAGGCGGTGCCAAATTCTGTGATCGCGCCCTGGCTCGGGCCGGAATCGGGATTGCTCGGCGTCCTTATCGCAACGGTGGGCGGTGCGCTGACGCCGGGCGGGCCGGTAGTCGGCTTTGCCATCGGCGCCGCCGCGCTCAAGAGCGGCGCTGGCGCGCCGCAGGTGATCGCCTATTCGACCGCCTGGGCGCTCTACGCCCTCAACCGGCTGCTGATCTGGGAAGTGCCGATGATGCCGGCGCGCGTGGTCTGGCTGCGCGCCACCGTGTCGCTGCCGCTGCCGTTCATCGCCGCCGGCCTGGCGATGGCGATCGGCCAGCCGTAATTTTTGGCTGCGGCAAACCCGAAAAACGTGCGTCTCGCGCAAAGGCGGCCCAGTTTTGGCGTCGCAGGACGCGAAACCCATGTTGCAGCGCGAAATCGTTCGCAGGGGCGCCGCTTGACCCAAATCAATGCGTAAAAGCGAATTTTCGTGGTCAATATCGACCGCGAACTCAGGAGGATTTGATGCAAATCCACAGCGAGCCCCCAACGACGAAACGCGCGGCGGCCGACGAGCGCAGCGACCTGATGTACTGCCGGATGGGAATGCTGGGCCTCGACTACTACGCGATCGAATGTGACGACAACAAAACATTCGAGGACCTGAAAGCGCGCTGCGCGGCCTGCGACTATCGCGACGCCTGTGCGGTCGACCTGGAGCGCGATCCGAACAACCCGGTGTGGGAAACCTATTGCCCGAACTTCGGGACGTTCAATGCGCTGTCGACCGTGTGGTGGTTGACCCGCTGAGCGAAGTGCAATGCGAGGTCATTTTGGCGCCGGAGCGCGGGAGTCCGGCGCCAAAACTCATTTGCTCATAGTGCCTTCATCGCCGCTCTGATCGCGGCGGCACGAGTCGTCTGATTTCAATCGCAAGCTAGCGGCGCGCAAGTCCGCAAAAGCGGACCGTTCCGTTGTCCCAGCAGCCGGTCCGCATGCATATCGATCGCCGGGTGTGGCAGTTGGTCACGCAATTCGACGTGATTGAAGGGTTGGTGAATTTCGGGCACTTGGCGATGCAGGCCTGTTCCTCGCCGCTGCAAACCATCGCGTCGGCGGACGCCCGCTCCGGAACCAACAGATAGACTCCCAAACACGCGACCATCACACAGATCGTTTTGCAGATCATCGCTCGCTCGTCCGTGCTAATGCACCGCGGCTCCCGCGCGTGGCGTGATGGCGCCGCGATGGCGAATCACCTGTCCGGCGAGCTTGTGGGCGGCCTGCGCCGCCTCGATCGCGCCGCGGTCGGCAAGCCGCGCTGCCAGATAGCCGGCATTGAAGCCGTCGCCGGCGGCGGTGGTGTCGACCGGCACCACGACTTCCGGCACCGGCACGATGTCGCGCTCGCCCGCGCTGGCGATGAGCGCGCTGTTCGGTCCGTTCTTGACCACGATCTCGTTGACGCCGAAGGCCTGCAGCCGCTCGATGGTGGCTTCGGGCGACGGGTCGCCCCACAGCACCGCCTCGTCGTCATAGGCCGGCAACGCGATGTCGACGCGCTTGAGCGCCTCGGCAAACACCGTGCGGGTGCGCGTGAGATCGCCCCGCCAGCCGCGCGGGCGGAAATTGCCGTCGAAGGCGATCTTGGCGCCTTTGCTGCGCGCCAGCTCGATGGCCGCGAGCAATCGGCCGATCCCGATATTGGAATAGAGCGACAGCGTGATCCCAGAGAAATAGATCAGCTCGGCGCCGATCAAGCCTTCGGCGACGCGGCTCCAATCGGGCAGTTCGAACAGGTCGCGCGCCGGTGCGGCGTCCTGCCAGGCATAGGCGATTGTGCCGTCCTTGCCGTCGGATTCGATCAGGCTCAAGCCCGGCAGGCGGCCGGGCACGCGCAGGATCAAGTCGGTGCTGATGGCTTCGGCGGCGGCGAGCGAGACGATCGTGTCGGAATAGGGATCGTCGCCGAGCGCGCTGGCAAAGGCGACGGGGGTGCCGGCGCGGGCCAGATAGATCGCGGTGTTGAAGGTGTCGCCGCTGCAGGCCAGCGTGAAGCGGCCGTCGCCGCCGCGCGCCAGCGCAATGCTCGCCTCGCCGATGCAGATCGCGCGCTTCTGATCGCTCATGCAGGCCTGCCTATCACGGACCGGCGGTCAGCGTAACCGGGTCCGGTATCCTTATTCGGCAGCCATTGCCACGCGGCTGACGGCTAAGCAGGCGAAATAGCCGAGCGCGCTCAAGAGCGCGATACAGAAGCTGACCGGCCAATCGGTGTGATAGGCGATGGTTATGCCGAGCCAGGCTTCGCCCAAGGCGAGCGCGGCGGCGAGCATCAGCCCGCTCCACAGCCCCGAGGTCAGGCGCTGCGCCGCCGCCGGCGGCCCCACCATCAGCGTGAACACCAGCAGCACGCCGACGATCTGCGCGCATTCCGACACCGCCAGCGCCACGATCGCGAGAAATGCGGTGGAGACGAAACGCAGCGGCACGCCCTTGGCCTCGGCCAGTTCCGGCTGCAGGCTGGCGAAGATCAGCGGGCGCATGATCAGGCCGAGCGCAATCAGCGTAATAAGACCGAGCCCGGCGAGCGTCGCGATGGTGGCGTGGTCGACCGCCAGCACATTGCCGAACAGGATCGCGGTCGCCTGCGTCGCGAAGGACGTGTAGTAGTGCAGGAACAGCAGGCCGAAGCCGAGCGCCAGCGCCAGCACGATGCCGATGGCGACGTCGCGATTGCTGATGCGCTCGCTCAGCACGCCCATGACAATGCCGGCGGCGAGCGTGAAGCCGATCAGGCCCCAGAGCGGCGCTAAGCCAATCAATCCGGCGCCGGTGGCGCCGGCAAAGCCGATGTGGGAGAGCGCGTGCCCGGCGAAAGTCTGGCCGCGCATCACCAGGAAGTAACCGACCACGCCCGACACCACCGCCACGATGCCGGCGGCGGCGAAAGCGTTTTGCATGAAGTCATAGGCGAACATGGCAGCTTTCTTTTCCCCTCCCTCCACGAGCACTTGCGAGTGGTGGGGAGGGGTTAGGGGTGGGGGGCGCTTTGAAAGCCCCGACCAAGCTTCTTCCCCCCACCCCCGACCCCTCCCCACCGCTTCGCGGGGGGAGGGGAGGTGAGAGGCCGCGCTCAGTGATGATGACTGTGGTCATGCTCATGCCCGTCGCCGTGCTCGTGGACGTGCTCGACATGCTCGACGTCGCGGCCGCGCGACATGACGAAGATGTGGCCTTCGGCGCGCACCACGCTGGATCTCGGTGCCGTAAAGCCGCGACAGCACCGGCGCGCGTGATGACCTCTTCGACGGTGCCGAGCACGCCGTGCCGTTGCCGAGATAGAGCACGCGGTCGAGCGTGCCGAGCAGCTGATTGAGTTCGTGCGCCGAGAACAGAACCGTAATGCCGCGCTCGCGGCACGCCTTGCGCACCACGTCGATCGCCACCTCCTGATGGCGCTGGTCGAGGCTGATCAGCGGCTCATCGAGCAGCAGCAATTTCGGCGCGCCGATCAGCGACTGCGCCAGCAGCAGGCGCTGGCGCTCGCCGCCCGACATCTCGGACAGCGGACGAAGAGCGAGATGGTGCGCGCCGACGGCATCGAGCGTCTCTTCGATCATGTGGCGGTCGTGGCGGGTGAGCGACGGCACGCCCCAGCGCTCGCCATTGAGCGATGCGGCGATGAAATCGAGGCCGCGCACGCGCAGATCGGGCAGCACCGTGCGAACCTGCGGCAGATAGCCGATGCTGTGATCGCCGCGTTGCGGTGTGCGCCCGAAGACGCGCAGCACGCCCGCACTCGGCGTCAGCAGCCCGAGAATGGCGCGCATCAGCGTGGTTTTGCCGGCGCCGTTGGGGCCGAGCACGCCGATGAACTCGCCCGGTCCGATTGCAAAACTGACGTCCGACAAGACGCTGCGGCCGCCGATCCCAATGGTCGCGTGCTCGAGCTCGACGACATTCATGAATTCGGCCCGGCCAAGGCCTTATCGGTGTCGCCGAGCTCGCCCAGCATCCAGTCCTGATAGCTGACGCCCGGCGGCATGGTCTCGGTCACGCCGACCACCGGGATCTTGGACTTGCGGGCAAGCTCGACCAGCCGCTGCACGGCTTTGTCGGAGGCCTGCTTGTTGTAGAACATGACCTTGACCTTGTGATCCTTAAGGTCCTGCTCGAAGGCGGCGATGTCGCGCGCGCTTGGCTCGGTATCGTTCATGATCGAAAGTTGGAAGCGCTCGTTGCGCATTTTCAGCCCGAGCGCGCTCGCCATGTAGCCGAACACCGGTTCGCTGGCGGTGACCGCGGCGCCCGAGTATTTGCCGCGAATGGCGGCGACCTTCTCGTCCAACGGCTTGAGCGAGGCGAGAAACGCCACAAGCCGTTCCGCGTAATCGTGTGCATGTGCAGGATCGGCTTTGCCGAAGGCTTCGGCCAACGCCTTGGCGGCGGCCGGCATGGTGGCGGGCTCGTACCATAGATGCGGATTGTCGCCGGACTTCTTGCCCACCAGCGTCGCAACGGTGATGACGATGCGGCCGGGGCGGGGGGTGACGCCGAGCAGCTTCGCCATCCACGGGTCGTAGTCGGCGCCGTTGAGGATCGCGATTTGCGCCGCGGCGATTTCCCTGACGATGCCCGGCGTGGTCTCGAACAGATGTGGGTCCTGGTCGGGATTGTTCATGATGCTGGTGACGGCAACCCGGTCGCCGCCGATCTGGCGGGCGACGTCGCCGTAGAAATTCTCGGCCGCCACGACGGCAATCTTGCCGTCGGCGGCACGGGCGGCAGGCGTTGCGGCAAGGATGGCCGTTACGGCCAAGGCAAAGCGAAGCCCGATTTTCATGGCAGGACCTGTCGAACGGCCGCCCGCTATCGGGCGGCGCTAGGCAGGAAATGTAACAATATAACATATCAAATGGCAAGGGGGATGGCGGCGGCATTGAGCGGGAACCCGCCAAATATCCCGCCAATTTTATCGCCCGCACTAACCGCGCATTTACCCCGTTGGCGGTCGCCGCGGCCGCAAAGGCGCGTGTCTTCGATCCAATTCAACAAGTGGTAACGGGCAATCCCTAGTTTCGGCCGATCAGATGCACGCGCGCGGGACCGTGAGAACGATCCCCTTTGGCGCGGCCGACAATGGCGCGATCCGGCATGAAGACCTTGCACGATCCTCTTATCGGGCTGCTTCGGCGCTTCGCCCGCCACCGCGGCGGCAACATCGCGGTCACCTTTACCATCCTGATTCTTCCGCTGATCTTGTCGGTCGGCGCCGCCGTCGATTACGGCTACGCCACCCGCACCAAAGCCGCGCTCGACGCGCTCTCCGATGCGGCGGCGCTCTCGGCGGTCAATCAGCCGGCGCTGGCGTTGTCCAAGTCCGAGGCCAAGGCGGTGGCCAAGAACATGTTCGACGCGCAGGTCGCCGCACTCTCGCGCATCAAGAAGAGCAAGGTCAAAGTCAAGATTACCGAGAACAACGGCATGCGCACCGCGGTCGTCAACTATACCGCGGTCGTGCCCAACGCCTTCATGGGCCTGATCGGCATCAACAAGATCTCCCTGAAAGGCGAATCGACGGCGTCATCCAATACGCCGACCTATATCGATTTCTATCTGCTTCTGGACAATACGCCGTCGATGGGCGTGGGCGCGACGACGGCCGATATCGCCACCATGGTCAACAATACGTCCGATCAGTGCGCCTTCGCTTGCCACGACGTGAACGATCCCAACAACTACTATAAGCTCGCGAAAACTCTCGGCGTGACCACGCGCATCGACGTGATGCGTACGGCGACCCAGGAACTGATGGACACGGCGACGTCGGTGGAGATCGTCCCAAGCCAATATCGCGCGGCGATCTATACCTTCGGCGATTCCGCCACGACCGCCGGCCTGACCACCATCACCGCGCTCACGGCGACGCTGTCGAACGCCAAAGCGGCGGCGTCGAACATCGACCTGATGTCGGTGCAGGGACAGGGTCAGAACAACGACCAGGACACCGATTTCGACACCGTGCTAACCGACATAAACAAAGCCATTCCGAATCCGGGCGACGGCGGCAGCGCGTCGACGCCGCAGAAGTACCTGTTCTTCGTGTCCGACGGGGTCGCCGACGCTTACTACCCCTCGGCGTGCTCGCAACCGACGACGAGCGGCCGTTGCCAGGAGCCGCTCAACACCGCCACCTGTACCGCGATCAAAAACCGCGGCATCAAGATCGCGGTGCTGTATACGACTTATCTCGATCTGCCGACCAACGCCTGGTACAACACTTGGATCGCGCCGTTCAATCCGGGGCCTTACGGTCCGTCGGTGAACAGCCAAATTGCCGCCAATATGCAGGCTTGCGCCTCGCCGGGATTCTATTTCGAAGTCAGCCCGACTGACGGAATTCCCGAGGCGATGATGGCGCTGTTCAAGAAAGCCGTGGCGCAGGCGCGCTTGACCAAGTAAGCGCGCGGCACTCCGTTGCGCGCTATCGTGTCTCGATGCGCCGTTGTCTTGACCACGTCGCCCCTTTTGCCGATCTCGGTTTTGATGTCGCCGCCGAACTCGGCCAATCGCTGGGTCGCAAGCTACAGCTTGCGCGCCGCCGCTTTGTAGGGGAGGGTTGCGGAGGGGACGACGAATATCCAAGCTTTCCTGCCGGTCCCCGCCCACCTTTTCCAAAGGCCGCCCGACCATTGAGCCGAGAGTGCGTTGAGCCATGCCCCTGATCGATGTCCACCAGCATGTCATTCCCGACATCTACAAATCGGAGCTGGCGCGTGTCGGCGTGCTCGGCAGCGGCGAGAATCCCTGGCCGGCTTGGAGCCTGCAACGTCAGCTCGAATTGATGGACGAAAACGGCATCGATGCCGTGCTGTTGTCGATCGCTTCGCCCGGCGCTTATTTCGGCGATATCGAATTCACCAAGCCGCTGGTGCGCGTCTGTAACGAGACGATGATGCAGATGGTCGCCGATCATCCGGGCAAATTCGGCGCCATGGCTTTCGTCTCGCTGCCCGACGTCGAGGCGGCCTGCCGCGACGTGGAATACGCGCTCGATACCCTCAAGATGGACGGCATCAATCTGCAAAGCCACACCGGTGAGCGCTATCTCGGCGATCCGGAAGAGGACGAGCTTTATGCCGAGCTCGACCGCCGCAAGGCCGTGATCTTCGTGCATCCGCAGCGGCCGCCGGTGAAGAACATGCCGCGCTATGCGTTCCCGGCCGGCTACACCGAGCTCACCTTCGACACCACCCGCGCCATCACCAACATGCTCTACACCGGCATGCTGGCGAAGTTTCCCAACATCCGCTGGATCATGCCGCATATGGGCGGCGTGGCGCCGTTCCTGCTGTTCCGGCTGAGCTGCATCGAGGACGATCCCAAAGCGCGCGACAAGGTTCCGGAGGGGGTCGAGACCTATCTCAACCGGCTCTGGTATGATGTTGCGCAGTCGCCGTCCGCGCTGGCGCTCAATGCGCTGCTCGAAATCGCCGATCCCTCGCGCATTTTGTTTGGCACCGACTACCCCTCCGCGCGTCCGGCCGAAAAGGTGATGCGCGATACCGTGGCGGCGGTGCGCTCCTTCGAGGGCTTTGACGCGCCGCTGCGGGCCAGGATCATGAGCGGCAACGCGCAAGCGCTATTGCCGCGCTTTGCCGACTTGGGGCGCGGCTAAAGCCCCTCGCGCGGCCGTCGATACCCCGCCGAATTTCGCGAAATTGGCGTCCCGGCCTTAACCTTCATACAGAGATTTTCCGGTAAACTTGGTTCGATTCGAAAACCGGGATGCCATCCGATGGCGACGTTTCAACAACGGGCGAGAAAAACGGCCTACCAGCGCGGCACGGTCATCTGCCGCAAATGCGCGGCGCCGATCCATATTTACAAGCTCAATGCCTTGGCCGACGAATTCTCGGTGCGCTGCGCCAAATGCGGCGACCGCGGCATTTATCCCAAGCGCGGGATGAACCTCGAAAGCCTGCCCGAGCGGCGAAAGAAGCCGCGCAACTAGCGCCCGCCTTAAGATTCACGATCTGTTAACGCTCGGCCGTGCTCGGGCGTCATTCTGCTTTTCGCCGGCCCGTTGCAATTAACAGACGCTCGGATATCGAAAATTTTAACTCGTAGTTATGTACGGCTTCCTGAGGGCGATTTACCGGCCATTGCCGGAGACGGCACCTCGAAATCGGCGGCGTCACGCCGGTTCGTGGCACTCTCTGCCGATCGGCTTGCCGAATGGATGAGTGCAGACCTGTCCAAGCTGGACTTTCTGGTCATACAGATCGACGGTCTGCACATCGGCGACGACCTGGTGCTGGTCGCCGCTCTCGGTATCGATGGGGACGGCAACAAGCAACAGCTCGGCCTGATCGAGGGGGCGACCGAGAATGCAGCCGTCGTGCAGGCGCTCATCGACAATCTGATCGAGCGCGGCTCGAGCCGAAGATCTGCCAGCTGTTCATCATCGATGGCGCCAAGGCGCTGAGCAAAGCCATCCGTTCGAGCTTCGGCCGACATACGCCGATCCAGCGCTGTCAGGTTCACAAGGCCCGCAACGTGATCGAGCGGCTGCCCAAATCGCTGCACGCGTCGGTACGACGGGCGCTCCGGCAGGCCTGGGAGCTCGAAGACCCTAAAAATCAGTTTGCCACCGTGGCTACGCATCGCTGCGGACCGATCGAATTCCTGCAGGACGCAAGGACTTGAGCAACATGGCGGGCGCGGTCAGCATCGTCAATGAAGTCGAATCCGCCTTGCACGGGGCGTCCTCCGAGCGGCGCATGGACGTGCTGCGGCGGGTCACCGATCTCTTCGTCGGCGATGCCGAAAACTACAGCGCCGACCAGACCGCGCTGTTCGACGGCGTCCTCGGCCAGCTCGTCACCCATATCGAGAGCCGGGCGGTCGTCGAATTGAGCAATCGCATCGCGCCGATCGCGCAGGCGCCCGCGCAAATCGTCGGACGCCTGGCGCGTCACGACAACATCGCCATTTCCGGCCCGATCCTCGCCAAATCCGAGCGCTTGACGGACGAGGAGCTGGTCGAAATCGCCAAGACCAAGGGGCAGGCGCATCTCGCCAAGATCGCCACCCGCGTGCGCCTGAGCGAGACCGTGACCGATGTGCTGGTCGATGAAGGCAATTCGGATGTCGCCAACGAACTGGCGATCAATGCCGGCGCCCGCTTCTCCAAATCCGGCATGACCAAGCTGGTGCTGCGCGCCGACGGCGACGAGCGTTTGAGTGTCTCAATCAGCCGCCGCACCGACATCAACCGGCACCAGTACCGCCAACTGGTCGCGCAGGCGACCGAAGCCGTGCGCGACAAGTTGCTGGCGGCCGCGCCGGCCGCCCAACAAGACACGATCCGCAAAGTCATGGCCGACATCGCCACGCAGGTCGCGCCGAAGACCGACGCCATGCACCGCTACGATGCCGCGCAACGGACGATGCAGCAGTTGAGCCAAGACAGTGAGCTGCTGCAAAGAAAGCTGCTCGAATTCGCCAACTTGAAGCGCACCGGCGAGGTCATCGTCGGGCTGTCCCTCCTGAGCGGCGCTTCCATCGAGCAAGTCGACCGGCTGTTTCACGCCGCCACCGGTTTCGGCCTCATGGTGCTGTGCAAATCCTTGGGCTTCGACTGGCACAGCGCCTACATCATCATCATGGCGACGCCCGCCGCCGCCAATATGGAGGCCGCGGAACTCGAGGACCTAAGCGAGCAATATGCCGCCTTCTCGGCTCCCTCGGCGCAACGCGTTCTGCGCTTTTGGCAGGGACGGCAGACGTCGAAGGTGGGCTAGCGCGTCCTTACCGCAGGTGCTTGCCGGCATCCCAGCCTTGCGCGGCGAGATGCTTTTCGCCGTAGTCGAGCGGCTCCTCTTCCAGCGGCGTCGCGAGCGTGTCGTTCCAGCGGTTGAGAAAGCCGAACAACGCGATCACGGCGACGATCTCCACGATCTGCTCGTCGCTCCAGTGCTTGCGCAATTCCATGAACATCTCGTCGGTCACCGCGTTCGGCACGCAGCCGGCCGCCACCGCGACGTCGAGCGCGGCGCGCTCCGCCGCGCTGAACAGCGGGCTGGTCTGATAGTCCCAGACCGCGTCGAGCTTCTGCTGATCGACGCCGAGCCGGGCGGCGCCGTCCGCGGTGTGGGCGACACAGTATTGGCAACCGGCGGCGCGGCTTGCCACATGCGCGATCAGGCGCTTGAGCTTGGCGTCGACCCTGCCTTCGGGATCCCAGATCGCCGCGGTCAATTGCGAATAGGCGCTGAGCAGTTTCGGCTTGCGCTGCATGATGCGCTGGCTGTTGGGCACGAAACCCATGCGCTTGCGCGAACCCTCGAGCAATGCCTGCATCTCCGGTGAATGATTTTCCGGAAGCGGCGTCAGGCGCGGCGCCGGTCTGGTTCGCTGATCCATGGTGTTCTCCCCTTGGGCTTGCCGTGTTTGCCGCAGCATAGGTGGCCGAGCCCGCCGTGCCTAGCCGGCGAGCACGTACGCGGCGAGCACGACGAAGCCGCCGACCGCCAGCGTCGCGTGTATGCCGATCAGCGCTCCCGCGATCCGCCGCCGGCCGATCCGCGCGCCCAATAGTGTCAGGCCGAACGCTGCCGCCAGCACCAACAGCGCAGCGGCGATCGCGCCGAACGAAGCGGTGCCTTGCGCGATGCCGCGCGCCGGCCCGCGCAGCGCAAGCAGCAGACAGCCGAGTCCGCCAACGGCGAGCAGCCCATGCAGCGCGCCCACCGGCCAAGCCGGCACGGCGGTGCCTTCGCGCATATGCATGACCGCCAGCACTGAGCCGAGCAGCACGGCAAGACCGAGAAAAACGAATGCGGCGATCAGCATTGTGACCTCGCGAGCGGGTCTAAAGCGCCTTTGCGGCGACCATGCGTTTTTTGGACGGTGGCTTGCGCCCTTTGACCCTTGTGCCGGCCGGCGAACTCAAGCGACCGGCACGTTCCAGATGTCGTGCGCATAGTCGCGGATTGCACGGTCGGCGGAAAACCAGCTCACCCGCGCGGTATTCAAGATGCTGGTCCGCCACCAATCGGCCGGCGACTGCCACAGGCGTTCGATCGACCGCTGGGCCTCCCAATAGGCCTCGAAATCGGCCGCCACCATGAAGCGGTCGTAGTCCGCGAGCCAGTGGGCAATCGGCAGGAAGCGCTTGGGCTCATCCGGAGCGAATTCGCCGGAAGCAAGGCTTTGTATGACGCGCTGCAGACGCGGCGACGCAGCAATGGCTCTTGCGCCAAGGAAGTGCTCCTGCTGCCTTTGCGCGACTTCGGCGGCGGTCATGCCGAAGATGACAATATTGTCCGCCCCGACATGCTCGCGGATCTCGACATTGGCGCCGTCCAGCGTGCCGATGGTGATGGCGCCGTTGAGCGCCAGCTTCATGTTGCCGGTGCCGGAGGCTTCCATCCCGGCGGTCGAAATCTGCTCGGAGAGATCGGCGCCCGGAATGATCAGTTCGGCGAGGCTGACGCTGTAATTCGGCACGAACACGATTTTGAGCCGGCCGGCGACGACCGGGTCGGCGTTGACGACGCGTGCCACGTCGTTGGCGAGCTTGATGATCAGCTTGGCGCGGTCGTAGCTTGCCGCCGCCTTGCCGGCGAACAGCTTGACGCGCTTTACGTAAGATGCATCCGGATGCGCGCGGATTTCCTGATAGAGCGCGATTGCCTCCAGAATATTCAAAAGCTGCCGCTTGTATTCATGAATGCGTTTGACGTGCACGTCGAACAGCGCGTGCGGATCGGTCGCGACGCCGGTCGTCGCCCGCACATGGTCGGCGAGCTTCGATTTGTTCATCAAGCGGGCGTGCTCGTAGCGGCCGACGAATTGCGCATCGTCCGCCGCGCGTTCGAGCTCTTGTAGGCAAGTCGGATCGTCGAGCACGCGCTCACCGAGCGTATTGACCAAGAGCTCGGTCAATGGGCGGTTGGCTTCGTAAAGCCAGCGGCGGAAGCTGATGCCGTTGGTCTTGTTGACGATGCGCGTTGATGGCGCCGACCGCGCGAGATCGTGGAATAAGGTTTCCCGCAACAGCTCCGTGTGCAATTGCGAGACGCCGTTGACGCAATGCGAGCCGAGGAAGGCCAGATGCGCCATGCGGACGCGCTTTTCGCCGTCCTCATGCACCAGCGATACCTTGGCGAGAAACGCCCGATCGGTCAGCCCTTGCCGCTCGCATTCCCGCAGGTGATACCAGTTGATCAGATAGATGATCTGCAGGTGGCGCGGCAGCAGCCGGCCGAGCAGGTCGACCGGCCAGCTTTCGAGCGCTTCGGGCAGCAGCGTGTGATTGGTATAGCTCAGCGTCGCTCTGGTGATCGCCCAGGCGTCCGCCCAGCCGATGCCGTGGTCGTCCACCAGAATACGCATCAATTCGGCGACCGCGATGGCCGGATGCGTATCGTTGAGCTGAACGGCGGCATGGTCGGGTAGCGTGTCGAGCGAACCGAACTCGTCGATGTGGCGCTTCACGAGATCCTGCAGCGAGGCGGAGGTGAAGAAATATTCCTGCCGCAGCCGCAACTCATGTCCTTTCGCCGTCGCGTCATTCGGATAAAGCACGCGCGAAATCGCTTCCGCCTGCGCACGCGCCGCCGTCGCTCCGACGTAGTCGCCGCGATTGAATGTGCCGAGCTGGATAGGGTCCGGCGCGCGCGCCGACCACAGCCGCAGCGTATTGGCATGGCGGCCGCGCCAGCCGGCGATCGGCGTATCGTAAGGCACGGCCAGAACGGTCTCGTCCGGAGACCAGATCGCGCGCGCGGTGGCCTCGCTGCCGCCGAGAGATTCGACCGAGCCGCCGAAGCCGATCGAATAGTCCTGAGCCGGAGCGCGCGAATTCCCATGGATTGCCGTGCGCCAGCCAGTGCTCGGGAAATTCCTGCTGCCAGCCATCGTGAATGCGCTGTTCGAACAGGCCGTTCTCGTAGCGGATGCCGTAGCCATAGGCCGGGATGCCGAGCGCCGACAGGCTGTCCATGAAGCCGGCCGCGAGCCGGCCGAGGCCGCCATTGCCGAGCGCGGCATCCGGTTCGAGGCGGCGCAGGCGGTCGAGGTCGACGCCCATCGCCGCGAGCGCGGCGCGCGCGGCATCCACCAGCCGAAGATTGGTCAACGCGTCGAACAGCAGCCGGCCGATCAGGAATTCAATGGACAGATAATAGACGCGTTTAACATTCGCGCCGTTGGCGGGCCCGTGTCCGCCCGGCCAGACGTCGACCAGGCGATCACGCACCGCCAATGCGGTTGCCTGGTACCAATCGCGCTCGACCGCCGTTTGCGGCGTCTTGCCGACTTCGTAGATGAGCTTCGATTCAATCGTCCGGCGAAGTTCCTCCGCGGAATCGGATCGGCTCAAGAGGCGGCGCTTGCGTTGCGGCGGCATTTAAATTGGTTGGGGCCTTGAGGTCGCGTTGAATGCGGGTTGACTCGGGCGCTCGAATATCACGGCATCGAGTCGAACGCGGGAGATTGTCAAAGGGTCCTTGGTCGCGGCAACTCGAATGAGGAATAAATCACAACGTGTTTGATCGTTCCGCGACGCAACAAGGTCCTAGACCAATTTTGCATTGTGGAAAAGCCCGACTTTTAGGCGGCAAATTTTTGGCTGGCTGTCAGCACCCTCGTGCCGGCGCCTATCTGCACGGGCGATCTTGCGCCGGTTCGGAGTTCCTTCGTCCCATACGGTCGCCGTCGCTGCACGAAATCGTTCGTTGACGTAGCGGGCGGCCATACAACTTCGAGACAATAATACAACTTGGGGGAGGATAACGAAATGTTTCGAACTTGAACGGCTTTGGGCTTGGTTCTGGCATTGGCGCCGGTGCCGGCGCGAGCCGGGGACTATCCCGACCATCCGGTGAAAGTGGTCGTCGGCTATGCCGCCGGCAGCGTGTTCTTAGCGCCGGGTAAGACGCCGAAAGCGGTCGTCGAGAAGCTCAATGCCGAGATTCAGAAAGCGCTGGAGGAACCGGCGGTGGCCAAGGTCATGCAGTGCGACGGCTATTTCCCCGATCACCGCAATGCGGCCGAGACCACGGACTTCTTCCATAAAGAAGTCGCGCGCATGGAAGGCGCCGTGAGATCCGCCGGCATCGAGGCGCACTGACTCTGGCTAGCGGCAAACTGCTTTTACCTCTCCCTTTGGGAGAGGTGACCTCAGCCTGTGGGCGGGCTATCGCGCAGACTCATACGCACGCCGCGAAGTGCGATGCGTTTGATCCACGGCGGAAGCCGCGCGTCTAGATACCGTTAGGTTTCGGTGTGGAAGCGACAAAGCTCTTTCGATCGCAGTAGGCGTGACGACCTTATCGGGGCACCGCTTATGTCGAATTTACGCCGAATTTATGCGTCCGGTAAACCATCAAAACTCTCTACGGCCTTGTGCCACTTGCGTTGCCGCTGTGTGAAGGTTATCGAGCGCCCCGTTTTTGTGCCCAGTGGTAGACGGCTTCTTTAAAATCAAGAGCTATCACGGCAGGCGAGATCAACCGTCTTTCGGTGAGCCGCCATGTCGTCCGTTTGGAAGTCCATCCGCCGCCAATTCGCTGCGTTCCGCGCCGCGCGCGGAGGCAACGTCGCCGTCATGTTTGCGTTGGCTATCATCCCGATCATCGCCGCCGTCGGGTTTGCCGTCGATTATACCCGCGCCAATTCGGTCAAAACCGCGATGCAGGATGCGCTCGACTCGACTGCGTTGATGCTGTCAAGGAACGTATCGTCGCTTTCGCAGGACGATCTGCAGACGCAGGCTAACGCCTTCTTCAAGGCGCTGTTCAATCGCCCGGAAGCCGCCAACATCGTCATCACCGCGTCCTATACGACTGACGGTGGCACGTCTTTGACCGTCAACGGCTCGGCCGACGTACCGACCACCTTCCTCAATGTCCTCGGATACAAGCAGATGACCGTCGACGGTACCTCCACCACCAGGTGGGGGTCTTCGCGGCTGCGCGTCGCGCTGGTGCTCGACAACACCGGTTCGATGGCCCAAAGCGGCAAGATCGACGCGCTCAAGACCGCGACGAAAAATCTGCTGACCCAATTGCAGAACGCCGTCAGTACGCCAGGCGATGTCTATGTGTCGATCATCCCCTTCGTGAAAGACGTGAGCGTCGACCCGACGAACTACGACTCGTCCTGGGACAATTGGATCCGGTGGGACGACGGCACCGATAATTCATGGGACGGAGCCAACGGCACCTGCAGCGTGGGCAACAAATCGCCGCGCAGCACATGCACGGCGCAGTCGTATCTGCTCGCATGTCGGGCTACGACAGCCAGAGCAGCTGCACCAGCGCAGGGACATGCTCTGTCTCTGGCTACACCAGCCAAAGCAGCTGCACGAACGCGGGCACTTGCACGATTTCCGGCCACAATAGCCAGAACAGCTGCAACGTCAGCCGGTATTGCTCGCTTTCCGGCTACTCGACGCAAAGCCGTGCACGAGCGCGGGCAAATGTTCGAAGTCGTCCTACACGACGCAAAACAAGTGCACGCAGAAAGGATATGTGTGGACGACGGGCGTATGGACCAGTGGCGCGTGGACCGCGGCGGTTTGGACGCCGGGTGTATGGACCCAGGCGACCTGGACACCCAAAAGCCACAGCACCTGGAACGGCTGCTTCACCGACCGTGGCACGTCGACCGCCCCCGGCACGTCAGCCGGCTACGACCAGGACGTGACCGCGCCGACTTCGAGCATTCCGGCGACGCAGTTCCCGGCCGAGCAATACGGCTCCTGCCCGAAAGCGATGATGGGCCTCAACTACGACTGGACGGCCATGAAGTCTTTGGTCGAAAGCATGTCGGCTAACGGCAACACCAACCAGCCGATCGGCTTGGTGTGGGGCTGGGAGTCGCTGGTCGGCGGTGGACCATTCAGCGTTCCCTCGCTCGATAGCAGTTACCAGTACCAACAGGTCATCATCCTGCTGTCGGACGGCCTGAACACCGAGGATCGCTGGTACACCAGCCAGACGTCGATCGACAACCGGATGTATGACAGCTCGACCGGCAAGGGCACCTGCGCCAACATCAAAGCGGCCGGCATCACGATCTACACCATCCAGGTCAACACCGGTAAAGATCCGACCTCCACGCTGCTACAGAAGTGCGCCAGCAATACCGCCGGGACGACCGATCACTTCTTCCTGCTCACGTCGGCCGATCAGATCGTGACGACGTTCCAAACAATCGGCACCAGCCTGACCAAGCTGCGGGTCGCCAAATAGCCGCCCCTAAGCCGCGAACCGCTCCTCGCCGCGCTCTCTTTATGAGCGCGCGCGCGGCACCAGCACGTCGCCGGCTTTCAGATGCGCCACCACGCCGTCGTCGGCGTGACCGGTGACGACGCGGCGGACCTGCAGCCTCATGAGAGCTTTCCTTCCCCGGAGAATGGTCGAGGTGGCTTACCGTCCGTTCGTTCCCGTCCCCGCGCAGGCGGGGAAGGGAATGAGCGGTGTTAAGATCACGCCGGCGCCTTGGCGCGCGCGGTCTTCTTGAGGAACGCGGAAAAAATCGCGGCCATGCGCGGCTCGACGTCGCGCCATTCCTGGCGGTCCCAGTCCTTCAACAGATTGTCGTCCGAGCGCTTGGCGACGACATCGTCATGCAATTCGCTGTTGGGGATCAGCGCGGCGGCCATGCGCGCGGTCGCCGGCGTGTGGATGACGTCGTTGCCGGCGACGATGCAGGCCGGCGTATGAATCGCGCGCAGGTCGGCTTCGGTCGCGCCGACGATCGGCAGCTCCGACGATTTGAGGAAGTGCTCGCGCCAGACCGTCATCACCTTGATGAACTCTTTGACGTCGGTCTTGAGCAGCCGCTCGCGGTTGGCCGGCTGCGCCTTGATGCATTCGCTGAAGTGCTCGCTCTCGGCGACCGCCTGCATGCCGCCGGCGCGCGCCAGCGTGATGAACTGGCCGTAGTAATTCTCCGCCAGCCGGTCGACCGCTTCCTGGCCGCCGGTGACGCGCCACAACAGCAGGCCGCTCAACGCCTGCGGACGTCGGATGGCAAAGAGAATGGCGAGCCGCGCGCCCGACGACGAGCCGCCGACCACCATCGGCAGCGCGCCCAATTGCTTTGCGAGCGCGTGCAGGTCGTCGGCCCACACTTCGTGTTCGGAGCCGGAGCCGTCGAAGGCGACGTCGGAGGCGCCGCAGTTGCGGCGGTCATGCAGCAGCACGCGATAGCCGTTGGCGGCGATCGCCTTTGAGAGATCGCTGAGATCGGCGAAAGAGCGCCGGCCGCCCGGCGTCAGCGCGATCCACGGGCCTTCTTCGCCGACGATTTCGAAATTGATATGCACACCGCGAACGACCGCTTCCGGCATTGTGCGATTTCCTCGGGTTCAATAGGACGAAGGCAAAAGGAGGGCGTCGCAAGGCTGTGCTTGCTCTGCCGCGCGCGTCAAGATCGCTTGGCGAAGGGCGCCCCACCGCGCTTTGCATTGCTCGCGCTGTGCGAATAGCAAAACAGCGCGATGCGGCGTACTTTGCATGGGAGAGGTAACGAAGTCGGGGTTGACAGCGCGCTTAATCGAGTCCGACAATGTGTATCGCAAAAAAAGGCACGGAGGTTCGTATGGCACCACCGGGTCAGCAGGCCGCGACAATTGCTGTCGCAATCGTTCGGGCGGCGGCATAGCGGCAATTCACGGACGGCACGCCGGGAGCGGCCTCGCGGGTCGCATCAGTCAGGCAAGACCCCAAATCGGCCGTTCCCGACGCGCACAATTTTGCGCAATCTCAAATGATGCTGACGCTTGGCTGACGGCAACGCGTTGCCGTGAGCGCAAGCACACGCGTGCGCGCGACGGCGTTACCCGCTCTTGCGCTGCGCGATGTGTTGCGCGACGCCGTGCCGGCCTTCATCGGTCTCCGCCTGCCAGACGTTCTGATGCGCCTTGTGCTTGGCGTCGTCCCATTCGTGCGCGACGCTGTCGCCCATGAACACGACGAAGACCTCGCAGCCGTCGGGGTATTCGTAGGGCCCGTGCAATTCGTCCCAGCCGAACACGTAGTCGCCCGGCCGCAGGTCCTTGCCGGCGACGCACATGCGTCCCTTCAGCACGACGATCGAATGCCAGCTCTTGTGCGCGTGCTCGGGCTCGACATAGCCGGGCGGAAATTTCACCTTCATGTCGATCCGGCCCATCGCCTTGTCGTGGCCGAAGATCTTGACCTGCACGCCCGCCGGCAGCTTGAGCACGGATTGCGAGCCCTCCTGCCAGGGAATTTCCTCGTCGTGGATGGCGCGAAAGGCGTGGTCGTAGGCCGCTTGCTCGCTGGGCTGCATGGTCTCCTCCGCGATTTTTATCGGATCGTATGCCAGCCGGCACGGCCAAGAGAAGCCGTGAATTGGAGATTGTTGCGGGCGGGCCGGGAATACGCCGCTAGCGCGTGAGCACGATGAAGCCAGTGTCTTCGTCGGTCTCGTCGGAGAGCGGATTGTCCGACACGATCAGCGAGGAGCCGGGCATCAGCATGGCCGAAATCGGCGCGATCGCCTCCATCGGCAGCGTGATGCGGTCGAGCGCCTCGGCGGCGGTCGAGGCCGCCGGCGCCGGTTCCTCGGCTTTCGCGACCTTGCGGCCGCGGTGCTTTTTGCTGTGGTGATGGCGGTACGTGCTGGGGATCGTCACCACGTTCCAGCGCATGCCTTTGCCGTCGTCGGTCAGCGCCATGGCGGTGAACACATGGGTGCCGAGCGGGCGGTCCGGATCGGCGATGGTCACCGGCAGGTCGAACAGCTCATCGAAGCCCTGGCGCACGAAGACGCGGCCCTGCTTGCGGCTGACGAACACCGAGATCGGGCGCGCCGGGCGCGGCGCGATCTTGGGCGCCGCCGGCGGCAGCGGGATCGAGGCGCTGGCGCCGGCCGGCGCCGTCACGTCGCCCGTCCCCGTGGCGTCCGTCGCCGTCGCGGCTTCAGCCTTGGCGGTGACGTCCGCCGTCGTCGCGGCGGCGGCCGGCGGGGTGGGGGCCGGCTTGGCGGTGCTGACCGTCCGGGCAGCGAGGCTGACGGCGTCCTTGGCGTTTTCGGTGGCGAGCGCCACCGTATTGTCGACCGGCGGCTTCGGCTCGAACAGCTTGGGATGCGCGATGGCGACCGGCGCCGTAGGCTCGCGCGTCACGATCACCCGCGCGCCGACCTTGGTGGTGTGGAACAGCCGGATGGCGAAATCGGTCGGGCAGCCGGATGCAGCCGTGCGAGGCCGGATAGCCGGGGCGCGGGCCGGCATGCATGGCGATGCCGGACCAGGTGATCCGCTGCATATAGGGCATCGGCGCGCCGCTATAGATGTTGGACTGGTGCCAGCGCGCCTTCGAAATGACGCTGAACACCCCCAACGGCGTCGGGTGGCCCGGCATGCCGGTGGAGATCGAGGCGCGCTCGATCAGGCCGTCCTGGCCGTAGACCTCGACCTGCTGCTTGGCGATTTCGACGATGACCTGGAACGGGCCCTTGGCGGGCGGCCGCTTTTTCACGATCTCGCGCTCGTGCCGGCTGGGGGTGCGATGATGCACCTTGGGCTGCGGCTGGGGCGCGGGCCGCGGCTGCCACCAATTCCAATAGCCCTGCTGCTGCTGCGGCCGGTCCGGGAAGCCGAAGAAGGCGGCCGCCGGCGCGGCCGCGGCCAGCCAAACGGCAAGCCCGGCGGCGACCGCCGGGCCAAAGGGCGATGTGATCACGGATCTTGCCAAACGGCGGGTCGGCGCGAAGCGAATCATTGCACTCAATCTACAACAAGGCTCACTCGGACGCAGGAGTCTCTCAACGATTTAGTCGTCGTCGGTCGCGCAAAAGTTCAAGGCCTGCCCGTTGATTAGGCAGCATGGATGGGTCCTGGAATTGAGCTGCAGCCCCCCGATTTGGCCGACGCCCACGGGGAGAATTCTGAAGCGGTGAACGGGAGAGTACAAGACCCGGGATTGAGGGAGGGTTAAGGGGGCGGACAGAAAGTGCGGAGGTGTTGCAGCCGTGCAATAGGCGCCTCCGCCGTCATTGCCGGGCATCCGCATGGCCGGTCCGCGCGGCAATGGCGACGAATTTCTTCGGCGTCATCGGTCATTTGCAAAAGAAAGCCGGCCGGGACGTTGATCCCCGCCGGCGCCGCCTTTGGTCACAGCAAACGCCGAGCCGTGACGGCCCGGGGTTGCAGTGCCGATGGCACGAAGCGAGTGCAGCCCGGCCATCAATCGACGCCGGGCCGTCACTCACTTGTCGATATTACCAGTTCCGGTATCGGCGATGACCGTAATAGCGCTGCTGGTGATATCCTTCGGTGGCCGTAGTAATCCGGCTCTTGCGCATAATAGCCTGGGCCGTAGTAGCCGTTTTCCCCGGCGATGGCGGCTCCTGCTGCGCCCAATATGCCGAGCGCAACGCCCGGGCCATTGGTTCGGTGATGGCGATAGTTGCGGTGGCCGCGGTTGCGGTGGCCGCGATTGCGAACGTCAATCACCGAAGATGGCGCCGCTTGATTGATGGCGGCTGTGCTCGATAGCACCGGGGCGGCGGCCAAAGGAGTGGCCGCACCGAGGGCGACCGCACCGGCGATTGCGATGAGACGGCGCGCTTCATTGTTCGCTTATTCATAGCTCATGACCTTTCGTTTTTGCGCGCCTTTATCGGGCCGCAAACCTCTCGTTCGTCACCCATGACGCAACGAGGCATTCCGCTGAAAACGACGAAAGCGATCGAATTACCGCTGCTCTGGTTCGTTTACCCAGGCAGCAATCGGGTCATTCATGACCCTGGTGCCGCTGATCGCGGCCGTGAAGGTATTTTTCTCTTTGTTATGATCTGGAGAAAGAAACCCTGCCGACGACAATGCGCGAACGGGCTTTTTGTTCCGCTCGCCGCGGTCAATCGATTGCTGCGTTCTGACGCGCGTAGGGCGGGTTAGCCGGCCTTGCTTTGCCCGCCGAAGCGGAGGCGGGAACGCGCCGAGCCCACAACGAATTTGCGACAATATTTCTTAAACTGGTAGGTATATTTCGCTTTGCGCCCGACGCGTGCTCTCAGGAGCAACGCATGAGCGTGACGAATTATGATCAGCCGCCGAGGCGGTCGCGCCGGAGTCGCTAACGGCGGATGATATCGCGGCGCGGCGGCGCTATTGCTCGTGGCTGCAACATTGGCGCGACTGCGGGGTGGCGCAATGCCGCCGGGCGCGCACCTGCAAGGGCGATCCGACCGCCTGTTTCTTGAGTCGTATGCCGGGCTATTCCGAGCTCGCGAAAGTTTGGATTTGGGCCGGCTTGTTCGCGCTCGACGAAGGGCTCACCGCGCGCGAGGCGGCGCAGGCTGCCGATTTCACGCTCTTGCAGCATGTGAAAAAAGCCGAAGGCCTGCCGATCCTGCTACCGCGGCGCAAGAAATGGCGGTGGGCAGAGGAGGGCGGCGAACCAGCATGATCGGTCGTACAATTCGGCGTTTGACAAGCCCCGCGTTTCGGCGGGAAGCTTGTCCCGTCCGCACAAAAATAAAGCGCCAAAAAACATTACGGCGCGCAGGACTAGGGAGAGAAAACATGTCACGGCTCACGCCCATCATCGTCGCGTTTCTTTTCGTCATTTTCGGCACGGCTTCGGTCACGGCGGCCGACGTGAAGCTCGGCAACGGCACCATGCTGTCCGACAAGCCGTTCTATATCATCACCTATGTCGAGGTCGATCCGAGCCGACGACCGCGCAAGCCAAAGCACTGATCAAGAAGCACAGCGCCGACAGCAAGAAGGACGCCGGCAACATTCGCTACGAGGCGCTCGAGCGCAGCGGACGCAAAAACCACTTCCTCATCCTGGAGGCCTGGTCCGATCAGGCCGCGCGCGACGCCCACGCCAAATCCGCGCACACGCTCGCCTTCCGCAAAGCGCTGCAGCCGATGCTGTACAGCCCGTTCGACGAGCGCGCCCATGTCGGCCTGGTCGCCGGCGATCCGGCCAAGGAGAAGAAGCCCGGCAAGCGCGCGGTCTATGTGCTGACCCACGTCGACATCATCCCGCCCGAGCAGTTCGCGCCCTGCAAGCGTCAGGTGAAGGAAACCGGTCCGTGCGGCAACGATCTGGTGACGCAACTGGTTGCGGCCGGCCGCAAGGACAAAGGCAATCTGCGCTTCGATGCGTTGACGCAAGCCAACCGCCCCAACCACATGATGGTAGTCGAGGTGTGGGCTTCGGCAGCGGATCAGGCCAAGCACACGGTGACCAAAGCGGTGAAGGATTTCCGCGATGAGCTGTCGGGCATCCCGCCGGGCTCGGGCGTGGCGAGCGATCCGACCGTGCTGCTCAACCCGCTCACCGGCAGCCTCTACGACGAGCGCCTCTACCGGTCGGTCGATTGATCTGCTAAACGCTGGCCTCAGATGAACGGAATCAGGCAGAGGTGAAATGTCAAAGCAGGCGATGCGCGAGGAAACCGAGCGGCTGATCAAAGAGGCGATGGAGCGGAAATCCCTCACCGTGACGCAGGGCGACACGCGCATCGAGACCAAGTGCGGAAAGTGCGGCGCGCCGAACCGCGTCAAGGCGCCGAAAGGCCAGTCGCGCGTCGAATTCACCTGCAAGGAGTGCGGGCACAAGCAAAGGACGCTGTGATCGGTATGCTCCGGCGTAACCCGCCGCCCGCTCGGGCAATGGCGGATGACCTTGCGCTGATCCGCTCGGCGAGCTCATCCGAACAGGCGTCCTGATGCTCACCAATACCCGCACGGTCCCGGTCGAATTCGGTCACTGCGATCCGTCCGGCATCGTCTACAACCCGAATTTCTTCATCTGGTTCGACCTGTCCGTGCATGCCTTGCTGGCGCGCGGCGGCCTGAGCTTGAAGGCGCTGATCGCCGAGTTCGGCATCGACGGCATTCCGGTCGCCGAATACCAGTGCAAGTTTCTGGCGCCGGCGCGCTGGGGCGACGACCTGCTGATCGAAACCGGCGTCGTCAAGCTGCACCGCTGCGCCTTCGATATTCAGCACCGCGTCTTCAACGCCGGCCTGCTCGCGGCCGACTGCACGGAGACGCGGGTCTGCACGGCGCTCGATCCGCAGCAAAAACGGGTGCGGGCGCGCGCGCTGCCGGAGAAACTGGTCGCGGCGTTTTCCGGCGGCGGGGAGGGGAGCACGTAGAGCGGATGGGTGGACAGCCGCTACGACGAGCGGCTGTGCCGGTCGATCGACTGAGGCGTGGACGCGCGCGTAGGGGGCCTTTTGTACTCCCGCCGCAGATTGCCTATATCTGGCCCGAACGGAGTGCCCTTTTCATGCCCACCCCCGATACCGCGTCCAAAATCCCCGTCACCGTGCTCACCGGCTATCTCGGCGCCGGCAAAACGACGCTTGCTCAACCGCATTTTGTCCGAGCCGCACGGCAAGAAATTCGCCGTCATCGTCAACGAGTTCGGCGAGATCGGCATCGACAACGAGCTCATCGTCAACGCCGACGAAGAAGTGTTCGAGATGAACAACGGCTGCATCTGCTGCACCGTGCGCGGCGACCTGGTGCGCATCATCGACGGGCTGATGCGGCGAAAAGGAAAGTTCGACGCCATCATCGTCGAGACCACCGGGCTCGCCGACCCCGCCCCGGTGGCGCAGACCTTTTTCATGGACGAGCAGGTCGGCGCCAAGACCAAATTGGACGCGGTGGTCACCGTCGCCGACGCCAAGTGGCTGAAGGAGCGGCTCAAGGACGCGCCCGAGGCCAAGAACCAGATCGCCTTTGCCGACGTCATCCTGATCAACAAGACCGATCTGGTGACGCCGGGCGAGCTCGCCGAGATCGAGGCGCGCATCCGCGGCATCAATCCTTATGCGCGGCTGCATCGCACCGAGCGCGCCCAGATCGACATCGCCGAGGTGCTCGGCCGCAACGCCTTCGACCTCGACCGCATCCTCGACATCGAGCCGGCGTTCTTGCAGGCCGACGAGCACGAGCATGATCACGGCCACGATCACAACGGCCATCACCATCACCATGAGCACGGCGGGCTCAAGCACTATCACGACGAAGAGATGCAATCGGTGGCGCTTAGAAGCGACAAGCCGCTCAACCCCGACAAGTTCTTTCCCTGGATCCAGGACCTGGTGGCGACCGAGGGGCCGAACATTCTGCGCTGCAAGGGCATCCTGTCGTTCAAGGACGATCCCGAGCGTTTCGTGTTCCAGGGCGTGCACATGATCCTCGACGGCGACCACCAGCGCGCCTGGGGCGCCGACGAAAAACGCGACAACCGCATCATCTTCATCGGCCGCAATTTGCCGGAGGACAAAATCCGCGCCGGCTTCGAGGCGTGCGTGGCTTGAGGTTGCGATGCGTGCCACGCATTCAACTGTCGTCCCCGCGAAAGCGGGGACCCAGTAAACAAAAAAGGCTCAGTGATTACTGGATTGCCCGCTTTCGCGGGCAATGACGATCGGAGAATGAGGCTGCGCGCATGAGTGACGTGAGCACCCCACTTCCCTCGCTCGCCGACCGCGTTCGTCACGTTGACGCAGGCGGCACGGTGGTGGCTGTGCATTTTCTGAAAAGCACGCCGGTGTTCGTGCTGGGCGAGGAAGACTTGCTGTTCGCGGGCGAGAATGGCGAAAAGCGCGTTACGGTTCACGCTGGCGCGATTCTCGCGAGCGCATCCGACGGCAAGCGCATCGTCACCGGCGGCGACGACGGCAAGGTCGTTGCGACCGACGAGACCGGCGAGCACACCGTTGTCGCGACCGACGAGAAGAAACGCTGGATCGATCACGTCGCGCTCGGCGCCCGACGGCGCCGTCGCCTGGTCGGCCGGCAAGACCGCCTTCGTGCGGCCGGCGAAAGGCGAGGTGCGGACGTTCGATGCAGCTTCCACAGTCGCGGGGCTCGCCTTCGCGCCGAAAGGTTTTCGGCTTGCGATCGCGCATTACAACGGCGCCACGCTCTGGTTTCCCGAATGCCGCCGGCGCCAAGCCGGAGACGCTGGTCTGGAAGGGCTCGCATTTGAGCGTCGCCTTCAGCCCGGACGGCAAGTTCCTGATCACCGCCATGCAGGAGCCGATGCTGCACGGCTGGCGCATCGCCGACGGCCAGCACATGCGCATGTCGGGCTATTCGGCGCGCGTGCGCTCGCTCGGCTTCACCGCCGACGGCAAGCTCCTCGCCACCTCCGGCTTCGAGCAACTCATCCTGTGGCCGTTCGACGGCAAGGACGGGCCGATGGGCAAGCAGCCGGCGCTTCTGGCGCGGTCGGCCGCGCGCGTTGCGGTCGTTGCCTGCCATCCGCGCCAGCCGGTGGTGGCGGTCGGCTACGCCGACGGCGTCGGCGTCTTGGTGCGCATCGAGGACGGCGCGCTGATCTGCCTTCAAGACGGAAGGGGCATCGCCGATCAGCCGCGCTCGGCTGGAGCGATAACGGTCAGCGCCTCGCCTTCGGCACCGAAGCGGGCGAGGCCGGCGGTGCTGACGCTCTAGCGCACCAGCACGTTCCTGAACTGCCAGGGGTCGCGCTTGTCGATGTCTTCCGGGAACAGGCCGGGCCGGTCGGTGAGCGGCGTCCAGTCGGTGTACGTGCCGATCACCGGGCCGAGATAAGGCATCTGCACGTCCAGGCAGCGGCGGTAATCCATCTCGTCGGTTTCGACGATGCCGGCGTTCGGGTTCTCCAGCGCCCACACCATGCCGGCGAGCACGGCGCTCGTCACCTGCAGACCGGTGGCGTTCTGGTAGGGCGCGAGATCGCGCGTCTCGTCGATGGAAAGCTGCGAGCCGTACCAATAGGCGTTCTTCTTGTGGCCGTAGAGCAGCACGCCGAGTTCGTCGATGCCGTCGATGATCTCGTCCTCGTCGAGAATATGAAGGCTTCGCTGCTGCCTGCCGGCCTGGCCGAACACCTCGTGCAGCGAGAGCACCGCGTCGTTGCAGGGGTGGTAGGCGTAATGGCAGGTCGGCCGGTAGGTCACCTTGCGCCCCTGCCGCAGCGTGAAGTAGTCGGCGATCGAGATCGACTCGTTGTGGGTGACGAGGAATCCGTATTGCGCCTGCGGCGTCGGCGTCCACGAACGCACGCGGGTGTTGGCGCCGGGCTGGTCGAGATAGATCGCAGCCTGGCAGCCGGCCTTGTGCTTGCGGCCGTTCTTCGGCATCCACTTCTCGTGCGTGCCCCAGCCGAGCTCGGCCGGCTGCATGCCTTCCGACAGAAAGCCCTCCACCGACCAGGTGTTGACAAACACGTCCATCGGCTTCGGCTGCTTGGCGCGCTGGGTGTCGCGCTCGGCGATGTGGATGCCTTTGACGCCGGCCTTCTTGGCGAGCCGCGCCCAGTCCTCCTGCGTCACCGGCTCCTTGAACTTGAGCCCGAGGTCGCCGGCGATATTGATCAGCGCCTGCTTGACGAACCAGGACACCATGCCGGGATTGGCGCCGCAGCACGAGACCGCGGTGGTGCTGCCGGGCTTGCGCTTATGCTTGGCGGCGAGCGTCGTCTCGCGCAAGGCATAGTTCGAGCGCGCCTCCGGTCCGAGCTTCGTATTGAAGTAGAAGCCGTGCCAGGGCTCGTTGACGGTGTCGATGTAAAGCGCGCCGATCTCGTTGCACAGCTCCATGATCTCGACGGAAGACGTGTCGACCGAAAGGTTGACGCAAAAACCTTGGCCGCCGCCGGCGGTGAGCAGCGGGGCCAGCAGCTTGCGGTAATTGTCCTTGGTCACGGCCTCATGGATGAAGCGGATGCCGCGCTCGTCGAGCAGCTTGCGGTCCTTGTCCTCCGGATCGATGACCACAAAGCGGGACTTGTCGTAGCTGAAATGGCGCTCGATCAGCGGCAAAGTGCCTTTGCCGATCGAGCCAAAGCCGATCATCACGATGGGCCCGTCGATGCGGGCATGGACGGGCCAGTCGGGCATGTCTTACGTCTCCATGTATAAAGGGGTCATAAACGTCCGGGCAGGCAGACGGAAGGGAACCGCGGCATTTACGCCGCGGCTTCCACGAGTTTCTGCCGGTCTTGCTAGGCGGCGTGCGCCGCGACGTCGCGCGCGGTCTTGAGTTTCGGCAGGCGCCGTCCGGTGGCTTTGATCATGCCTTGGGCGCCATCGAGTGCGCCGGGCTTGAGCTCGACGGCCAGCAGCCGGTGTCGCTCGAACGGTCCGGGCAGCAGCAGGCCGGCGCATATGTCGGCCGCGAAGCCGAAGCGGCTGTAATAGGGCGCATCGCCCACCAGGACGACGGCGCTGTGGCCGAGCCGGCGTGCGTCGCGCAGCGCACGGCGCACCAGCGCGGCGCCGATGCCGCGGTTGCGGCAATCCTCGGCGACCGCGACCGGGCCGAGCAGCAAAGCGGGCGCCTCGCCGCCGATGGCGACGTTCCAGAGCCGCGCGGTGCCGACCACGCGCTTGCCCTCGGCCGCGACGAAGGCGAGGCCTTCGGCCGGCAGCCGGTCGTCGCGCAGGCGTTCGGAGGTCTTGCGGTAACGCGCCTCGCCGAAGGCATCGTCGAGCAGCGCCTCGCGCGCCGGTGTGTCGGCCGCTCGTTCGTGACGCAACGTGATCATTCCAGATCCTTCCCTGTCCCGCGCGCGAGCAAGCGCGCCGACGGGACGCAGTCTGTCGAGTGGGGGGAAGGGGAGGCAGGCGCTGCCCGCCTCCCGATGATGTCAGATGTGGTAGGTCTTCAGCGGCGAGAAGCCGTTGAAGGCCACCGACGAGTAGGTCGCCGTATAGGCGCCGGCGCCTTCGATCAGCACCTTGTCGCCGATCTCCAGGCTGACCGGGAGCATGTAGGGCACCTTCTCGTACAGCACGTCGGCCGAGTCGCAGGTCGGGCCGGCCAGCACGCATGGCGCGACCGCGTCGCCGTCGCGCGGCGTGCGGATCGGGTAGCGGATCGACTCGTCCATGGTCTCGGCGAGGCCGCCGAACTTGCCGATGTCGAGATAGACCCAGCGCACGTCGTCCTCCTCGCTCTTCTTGGAGACGAGGACGACCTCGGCTTCGATGGTGCCGGCATTGCCGACCATGCCGCGGCCCGGCTCGATGATGGTTTCCGGGATGCGGTTGCCGAAATGCTTGCGCAGCGCCTTGAAGATGGCGGTGCCGTAGGTCTTCACCGACGGAACGTTGCGCAGATACTTGGTCGGGAAGCCGCCGCCCAGGTTGACCATGGCGAGGTTGATGCCGCGCTCGCCGCACTCCTTGAACACCGCCGCCGCCGAGGCGAGCGCGCGGTCCCAGGCGTGCTGGTTGCGCTGCTGAGAGCCGACATGGAACGAGACGCCATGGGCCTCGAGGCCCTGTCGCAGCGCGTGCTCCAGCACGTCCACGGCCATGGACGGCTCGCAGCCGAACTTGCGCGACAGCGGCCATTCCGCGCCGACGCAGTCTGAGAGAATGCGGCAGAATACGCGGCTGCCGGGCGCAGCGCGCGCGACCTTCTCCACCTCAGGCTTGCAGTCGACCGCGTAGAGGCGCACGCCGAGCTTATAGGCCCGCGCGATGTCGCGCTCCTTCTTGATGGTGTTGCCATAGGAGATGCGGTCAGGCGTCGCACCGGCCGCCAGCACCATCTCGATCTCCGGGATCGAGGCGGTGTCGAAGCACGAGCCGAGCTTGGCCAGCAGCGCCAGCACCTCGGGCGCCGGATTGGCCTTCACCGCGTAGAACACGCGGGTATCCGGCAGCGCCTTGGCGAAGGCGTTGTAGTTCTCGCGGACGACGTCGAGGTCGACGACCAGGCAGGGGCCATCGTCGTTACGCTTACGCAGGAACTCGTGGATGCGCTCAGTCATGGCGCTCTCCCAGCTCAAAGGAACGGCACTGCCGTTCGTTTCGCGGTTTGGGAGCCCAGGGGCGGTACGTGTTGGGGACGCACTTGGCCCGTGAATACTCTTAACCGCTATAGCTGCCTTGGATTGGAGGGGAGACCCCGCCGCACTGCTGGCAAGATGGACAAGCCTCGTCGGTGACCCGTCGCTGGCGGTGGAGTGCCAGCAGAGACCAAAGAAGCCCGCTCCGTCGTTGCTTTAAGCCGCGTCCCCTGCTGAGAGCAGAGTGCGCCGGTTTCGCCTCCGGCTGCCGGTCAGATATCTTGGAGAGCTTGGCTCTTCTCTCCAGGCGGCTGGCGGGCCTCTTGTCCCGCTACCTACCGACCGACACACGGCCACAGGCACGTGCGAAATTGGGCAAGAGGGAAATAACAAATTTCTCGCGCGATGCAAGAGAATTAGTTCGCTCGCGGCAAAAACTTCCTTAACTTTTCTTGCGAGCGCCGAAGCGCTGAGCTCACTCGCGCGCGGTGAACGGCTCGATCAGATGCGCCGAGCGGATGAACTGGACCATGACGGCGACGCCGCAGATCACGAACACGATGTCGAGCACGCGCGCACCGATGTGGCCGAGACTGAACAGCGTGGCGAGCGCCCACGAGCCGGCGAAGGCGGCGCCGAACACTTCCGCGCCGATCAAGATGGCGGCGCTGCAGACGGTGACGACGTTGAGCCAGACGATGCGGCGGCCTTGAGCCATTGGGGACGCTCCTTCGGTCGGCCGGCAATGTCTACGAATCCGGCCATTGAATCAAGTCTTTAAGCGTGCAGCCTGTTCCGATCTGGCGGCCTCTTTCGCTTTGATCTCGCGC
Source organism: uncultured Alphaproteobacteria bacterium (assembly GCA_963761245.1). Taxonomy (GTDB): domain Bacteria; phylum Pseudomonadota; class Alphaproteobacteria; order Rhizobiales; family Xanthobacteraceae; genus Pseudolabrys. The sequence continues at coordinate 115,353 of CAVXGN010000008.1, forward strand.
ATGGCGACGGCGCGCTGAAGCTGGAAATGTGCCGCCGATGGATATCGCCCGCACCCTCAAAATCGTCCGGCCGTACCTCGCCGGCCTCGCCGCGCTCGGCCTCGCGCTCGGTTTGGCGGCATGGTTCGCCGGGCTCGGCGGCTGGCCTGGCGCGATCTGGGCGATCGCCACGATGCCGGTGCTGCTGGCGCTGCTCACCGAGATTGTGACGAGTTTGCGGCGAGGTGACCTCGGGCTCGACATCGTCGCCGCGCTGTCGATGAGCGCTGCCTTGGCGGTCGGCGAGACCCTCGCCGCGGCAATCGTCGCCCTGATGTATGCCGGCGGCCAGTACCTCGAGAGCTTCGCCGAGCGGGCGGCCCGGCGCGAGATGACCGCGCTCTTGTCGCGGGTGCCGCGCACCGCCATCCGCCATCGCGACGGCCAGCTGGAGGAAGTCGCGCTCGACCTCATAGCGCCCGGTGACCGGCTGTTGGTGCGCCAGGGCGACGTGGTGCCGGTCGACGGCAGCGTGATCGAGGGCGTGGCGGTGCTCGATCAGTCGGCGCTGACGGGCAAATCACTGCCGGTGCAACTGCGGCCGGGCGACGCCGTGCTGAGCGGCTCGACCAATGTCGGCGACGCCTTTGATCTCAAGACCGCGCGGCTGGCCGCGGAAAGCACCTACGCTGGCGTCGTCCGCCTGGTGGAGGCCGCCCAGCGCTCGCGCGCGCCGATGTCGCGGCTCGCCGACCGCTACGCGATCGTCTTCCTGGCGGTGACGGCGGTATTGGCCGAGCGCCGCCTGGCTCTTCACCGCCGATCCGGTGCGCGCGGTGGCGGTGCTGGTGGTGGCGACACCCTGTCCGCTCATTCTGGCGGTGCCGGTGGCCATCGTCGCCGGGCTGTCGCGCGCGGCCAAGCTCGGCATCCTGATCAAAGGCGGCAAGGCGATCGAGACGCTGGCCCGGGTGCGCGCGCTGGTCATCGACAAGACCGGAACGCTGACCCTCGGTCAGGCCAAGATCGTCGCGAATCGGCCGGTCGATGGTTTCACGCCCGACGAGCTTCAACGGATCGCCGCCTCGCTC
>CAVXGN010000009.1:0-153462 GCA_963761245.1 uncultured Alphaproteobacteria bacterium
CCCAATGCGCGGTCGTCGCACAAGACTCCCACGCCGCAAGGCGGCGGCATCGCCGTGATCCTCGCCACCATTGCGACAACGATTCTAGCAATCGCGATCGAACCTGCTCTGGGTGCCGACATGCGCCTCGCTTGGGTTGGTGCGGCGGCGATCGTGCTCGCTGCTCTGGGGCTCGCCGACGATACCACCGCATTAGGCGTGACGCCGCGCTTGCTATTTCAGATCATCGCCGTCGTCATCGTCGTTGCTGCACTGCCCGGCGACCTGCGCATTGTGCCGCTGCTGCCGTGGTGGCTTGAGCGATTGGTCTTGCTGATGGGCAGCCTTTGGTTCGTCAATGCTGTGAATTTCATGGACGGCATTGACTGGATCACCGCCGCGGAAGTGATCCCGGTCGCCGGCGGGCTTGCATTGCTTGGCGCATTCGGTGCCCTGCCCCCGCAAGCGATCATGGTTGCGCTGGCACTCTGCGGCGCAATGGTCGGGTTCGCGCCGTTCAACCGGCCGGTGGCCCGCCTGTTTCTCGGCGATGCCGGCAGCCTGCCGATCGGACTTTTGCTGTCGTGGCTGCTGATCATTTTGGCCGGCAACGGCCATATCGCGGCGGCGCTGCTGCTGCCGCTCTATTATCTCGCCGATACGACGATCACGTTGCTGCGCCGGCTCGCGATGGGCGAAGCAATCACGAGCCCCCATCGGCAGCATTATTATCAGCAAGCCTTGGATGGCGGCTTCACTGTCCACCAAATCGTCGCGCGGGTATTCATTCTGAATATTGCGCTGGCCGCGCTCGCTCTCGTCACAATCGTCGCCCCTTCGCTGGTGACCCAAGTCGTTGCGCTCGTCGTCGGTTGCGGCATGGTGACGGCGTTGCTTGTCAATTTCTCGAGACAAGCATCGGTAAGGTCTAGCGAGGAACTGTGATGGCGCCTGTTTCGCGTTGGCGCTGCGTGGCGTGCGGTTGCCGCTGAATCATTCCTCCGGCCACACCGATGCCCACCACATAAAGCCAACCCTCGGTAAAATCGAAAATGAAGGAATTAAACAGCGAGCCGACGACGTTTTGCGTCACAATCACCAATCCGATCCATGGCAAGAGTCCGGCGCCGCGGAACAGCATCAATTGCGAAATCCACATCGCCCAAAGCACGACTATTCCCAAAAGACCAAGCTGAATGCCGACCGCAAAGGTTTGATTGTGGGGATTGGTCGACACTTCGCCCTGCGCGCCGGTTTGGCCGACCGCGGCACGCTGGAACTGCTCCGGGATCGATCCGGTCCCGTGTCCGAACAGGGGAGCGCTCTCGATGAAGCGAAGCGACTTCGTCCAGAACGCAATCCGCTCGCCTGAGGAGGTGATCGCGTTTTTCTGTTCGTAGTGCTCGGTTTCCGTGAAGATTCCCGTCACCCGCTCGCGCAAATAAGGCGACGTGGTCCAGACGGCAATCGCAACGACAGATCCGATCGCGGCGGCGGCGATAATGCCTTTCCATCCGGAATGCCGGAAACCATAGAGCAGCACGAGCGCTACGATGACCACGAGCGCCGTGCGACCGGTGACAAAGAAAAAATTATTGCCGAGGAACGCCAGCGCCAAAGCCGTCAAAGCCGCCGAATGGATCCATTGCCGCGAGCGCGCGCGCTCAATGGCAAGATCGAGCAGGACCGCAGCGCATATGGTGAACTCGACGCCTTGCAAAATATAGTCCTTGACCAAGACTCCGTATCGGAGCGGATGAATACTCGGCCAAATTGTCACCACATACGAGGCAATCAGCAGCACAACGCAGGCAACCAAGAAGCCGAGGAATACCCGATAGCCGTTATCCGATCGGCGGAACTGCGCCATCAGCAGCGGTATCACCAGCAGCTTGGCAAAGCCGTCCAGTCCCTCCCAACGCGCCGACCACGAAACGTCGGCCCACGTCATGCCGATGATCCCGAGAGCCACGAGCAGGGCCGGCAATCCGCCTGCGGCGGTCGTGAGCTCGCGGCGGACATCGGACCACGTCAGCGTGGGAATAAAGGCGATCAGCCACAGCACCAGCAAAATGCTCGTCGCCGACGTCGACCAAGGCAACGAAACCGCAATCGCAACCACCAACCAGTCGGCGATTTGCGCAAATGTCGTGCGGTCAAGACGAATTGCGGTCGAGCGAGCCGCCATCGATCAACCCAGCGCCTTGCGGGTCGCTGCGGCCGGTTGCAGGGTTGAAAGGCCGCGGTGCGCGCGAACACGATCGCTGGCGATCACATCGGCGAAGTCTCGGTCTAGCTCCACCAGCGTCGAGCGATCCGCTTTCGGATGCCAAAGATGTAAAACGCCGGTCGCGAACGTGCCGTCCTTGCGGCGCAGGCCGGCGTGCATGAGGCGCACCATCAAATCGGAATCCTCGAGGCCCCAGCCGACATAGTCGCCGTCAAAGCCGTCAACGCGCTCGAGATCGCTGCGCCAGACCGCCAGATTGCAGGAACGCGCGCCCCGCCAAGCACGGCTCCGCATTCGGCGCAGCGGCCCGAGCGGCAGATAGAGCAGCGCTGCCAGCCGATTGACGTTGCCGCGCAATCGATGGGCGATCCAATCGGACAAATCCCAGATTTCCGGCGTCAGCATTTCGGCAAGCACCCGTTGGGTAAGCCGCTCCGACAATAAGACACGGTTGCCGGTGACGAACCAGCCGGGCTCGGCCAGCCGGCGGTGGTTGGCGACGAAATCCGGCCGCGGAATGCAATCGCCGTCGAGGAATATGCAGTAGTCGCCGCGCGCCGCCAGGATCGCCCGGTTGCGATTTTCAGCGGCGCGAAATCCACGTTGTTCCTGCCAGACATGTCTGAGGCGGCGACCGAATTTCGCGCGCCAGTTTTCGACCACCGATGATGTCGCGTCAGTCGAGCCGTCATCGGCCAGGATCAGTTCAAACTTCTGATCGGTCTGATAGTCAAGCGACCGCAGCACCGCATCCAGTGCGTCCGCGCGGTTGAACGTTGTGATGATGATGGAGATCAGCCCGGCCACCGGCGTCCCACTTCTTTGGCTTATTGCCGTACCCGTCGAAAGCAGGCTTTAGCCGATTTCGCCTGCACCGACAAATCCTTCGCGCGATGGCAGGCGTTAATCGATTATCCTAATTTAGACGGCGTTTAAGGCTTTCCTTGGTTTTGGTTTTGGCTCGCCATCCAGGCTTTCATGTACTTGTAGTAGGTGCCCTCCGCGTTAGCGACTGCCAGCAGAAAGCCTTGGCGACCGTCTGAGAAGCCCGCCGCTCAGGATATAAGTGCGAAGAAACGTCCACAAGCCGTGTGCCGATGCCGCTGAAGAAGCGACAGCGGCTTGCCGCTGGCGATCAGCATGTCGGCGGCCGGCGTGGAATAGTCGATCCATGCGGCAGCAGCGCCTGCTCGATGCGGACGACCGGACAGTGGTCGAGCGGCTGGCTAAGACGGGCGGTCGGCCCGTCACAGATCGGACGCGTGATGTACTAGATCTTCGGTCCATTGCGCTTTGCCCGCGCCGCGAAAGCCGCAGAACATGATCGGGCGTACCAGCCTGAATGACGCATCTCGCGGCCGCAGAAAGTTGACAGCCGCGGCAATTCGTAGGCATCAGCCTTTCCTTCGCGCATCGCCTATTGCAGCTCGGCAGCGAGCGCGGGGCTGACCCGCTCGTCGGCATCGATGCGAAAACACCCATTCGCCTTGCGCTAACGACAGCGCGTAATTGAACTGGCGGCCGAAGCCGTCGAAGGCGCGTGCGAACTCGACGCGCGCGCCTTCGCCTTGCGCGATGGCGACGGTATCGTCGCTCGCTGCCGCTGTCGACGACAATGCGCTCGTCGGCGAACGCCACGCTGTCGAGGCATGCGCCGATATTGGCGGCCTCATTTTTGGTAATGATGATGACGCTAAGGCGCGGCATGGCTCCCTAACCTGCCTCTGGCACGCGCCATCATGCTCAGCGTGCTTTCGGCGCGCGCGAGCGCTCGAGCATGGCGCTGGTCGATTGGCCAGGCACGACTTCGATCAGGATCACCTCGCCGCCCAGCGCCTCGACAATCTCGCGGCCGACCACCTCTTCGCGCCGATAGTCGTTGCCCTTGACCAACACCGTCGGCTTCACCCGCGCGATCAACTGCTCCGGGGTGTCCTCGTCGAATACCACGACCAGATCGACCGCTTCCATGGCGGCAAGCACCTCGGCGCGCGCCTGGACGGGCTGCACCGGGCGGCCTCGCCCTTTCAGGCGGGTGACCGAGGCATCGCCGTTGAGCCCCACCACCAGCCGGTCGCAGGCGGCGCGCGCGCCGGCGAGCAATTTGACATGGCCGGGATGCAACAGATCGAAGCAGCCATTGGTGAAGCCGACGCGCAGGCCTTGCCGCCGCCAATCGTTGAGATGCTCGTCGAGCAGAGCCCAGTCAAACACGATCTTCTCTTCCGGCGCGAGCGAGGCCGCCGGCAGGATGCGCGAACGCAATTCGGTGAGCGACGCCGTGGCGGTGCCGCGCTTGCCGACGACAATGGCGGCGGCGGCATTGGCCGCGCGCATGGCGGACTCGAAATCGGCTTGGACGGCGAGCATGGCGGCGAGCACCGCCACCACCGTGTCACCGGCGCCCGACACATCGCGTACGCGCACCGGATAGGCCGGAACGTGCACCGCGGCACTGCCGGCGACCAGCGTCATTCCCGCTTCGCTGCGCGTCACCAGCACCGCTTGCGCGTCGAGCGCCTGGCCGAGCTCGGCCGCCGCCACCGCGATTTCATCGTCGGTCTGCGCGAGGCTGTGGGTCGCATCGGCAAGTTCCTGCCGGTTCGGCGTGATCAAGGTCGCGCCGCGATAAATCGAATAGTCGCGGCCTTTCGGATCGACGATCACCGGCTTGCCGGCCGCGTTCGCCGCATCGATGACGGCGCGGATCACGCGCTGGGTCAGCGCGCCCTTGGCATAGTCGGACAGCACCACGGCGCCGATGCGCGGCAGCGCCTTGATCACATGGCCGATGAGCGCATCCTCGCTGCCGGCATCGATCGGCTTTGCCATCTCCCAATCGGCGCGCAGCAGGTGGGTGGAGAAATGCTCGGAGACGAAGCGCACCTTGCGCGTGGTCAGACGGGCGGCATCGACCACCAAATGAAACTCAATCAACGGATCGCTGCCGAGCGCTTCGGTCAGCGCGTTGCCGGCGTCGTCGTCGCCGACCACGCCGACGAAAACGCAGCGCGTACCGAGCGAGACCAGATTGCGCGCGACGTTACCGGCGCCGCCGATCATCACTTCGGTCCGCTTGACCGCGATCACCGGGGTCGGCGCTTCCGGCGAGATGCGGGAAACCTCGCCGTAGACGAATTCGTCCAGCATCAAATCGCCGATGCAGAGCACGGTCTCATCGGCGAGCGCGGCGAGGTGTTTGTCGAAATCGAACATCACAAACTCCGTTCATTCCCGCGCAAGCGGGAATCCAGAATCGTGAATGCAGGCGCCATAATTCTTTGTCCCTGGGTCCCCGCTTGCGCGGGGACGAACGGAAAATCCCACCGTCGCGACAAGAAAGACATGGTTAGCGATACCGGTCGTCGCGGTCGAGATAGCCGGTGACGTATTGGCCGACGGCCGTTTCGAGCGGCGTGAAGCCGGCGTTGTAGCCGGCGCGCCGCAGATTCTCGACTCGCGCTTGCGTGAAATACTGGTACTGGCCGCGGATTGCGTCCGGCATATCGACATATTCGATCTTGGCCGGCTGGCGGAGCGCCTTGAACATGGCGCCGATCATGTCGCGAAAGCTTTCCGCCTTGCCGGTGCCGACGTTGAAAATGCCGTTGACCGCCGGCGTATCGAGGAGCCAGCGCAGCACCGCGATGGCGTCGTCCACATACATGAAATCGCGCCGCTGTTCGCCGTCGGCGACGCCTTGCCGATGCGATTTGAACAGGCGCACCGCTTTGCCGGCCTTGGCATCGTCGAACACTTTCGAGAGCACGCTCGCCATGTGGCCCTTATGATATTCGTTTGGGCCGTAGATATTGAAGAATTTCAAGCCGGCCCAGTGCGGCGGCAGCTTCTGCTTCTTGCGAAAGCGGTCGACGACGGCGAGATCGAACAAATGCTTGCTCCAGCCATAGAGATTCATCGGCTTGAGCTTGCGCAGGCCTTCGAGCGACCAGTCGTCCTCAAAGCCCTGGCTGCCGTCGCCATAGGTCGCCGCCGAGGAGGCATAGATGAAGGGGGTGCGGGTCGCCGTGCACCAGTCGAGCAGGCGCAGCGACAGGCGGAAATTGTTCTCCATGACCCGGTCGCCGTCGGTGGCGGTGGTATCGGAAATGGCGCCCATATGGATGACGGCGTCGAGCTTGCGGCCGTCGAGCCAGGTCAGCAATTCGCCCGGCGGAACCAGGTCGGCAACCTGACGCTTGGCGAGGTTGCGCCATTTGGCGTCGTCGTGGCCGAGTTGGTCGTTGACCACAATATCGGTCGCGCCCGCCTCGTTGAGGCTTGCCACCACGTTTGACCCGATGAATCCGGCCCCGCCGGTCACCAACAGCATCTATCCCCCGTAGGCCCGGCCCTCCTTTGCCCCAGTCCTGCGACCGGCGCAATCTAGCGCCGTAGCGCCCCGCAAATGGCTCAGGAAACGGTAAAAATTGCGGCTGGACATCTCCCGCCCCTGCAAGCTAACGCCTGAGCCACCGGGCCGGAATGGGCGCCGCAAAGGTTAATAGCGCCGAAATAATGAACCAGGATTCACCCAGCGCGCAGTCGCCCGTCCTGATCGTCCCCTACGTCTGGATCGGCGATTTCGTGCGCTGCCATTCGGTGGTCAAGCTGCTGCGGGCGCAAGCGCCCGAACGGCCGGTGGACATCGTCAGCAGCACGCTGTGCGCGCCGCTTGCCGACTACATGCCCGGCATCCGCGACACCATCGTCATCGACCTGCCGCGGCGGCGGCTTGGGCTGAGCCTGCAATGGCATCTCGCCGCGCGCCTGCGCGAGGGCCATTACGGGCAGGCGCTGGTGATGTCGCGCAAGTGGAAAGCGGCGCTGGCGCCGTTTCTGGCCGGCGTCCCCTGGCGCACGGGCTTTGCCGGCGAAATCCGCTTCGGCCTGCTCAACGACGTGCGCCTCGGCGAACGCAAGTTGCCGCGCATGATCGATCAAATGGGCGCGCTCGCTTTGCCGAAAGGCGCAAAGCTGCCGAGCGAATGGCCGCTGCCGGAGCTGGTCGTGCCGCCGCATGAAGTCGAGGCGTGGCGCAAGCGCCATTCGCTTGCCGCGGACGGTCGGCCGGTGGTGACCCTTTCACCGGGCGCGGTCGGTGCCGGCAAGGCTTGGCCCGCCAGCCATTATGGCGAATTGGCGCGCGCGCTCACCAAGGAAGGCGCATCCGTGTGGGTGCTGGGCGGGCCGAATGAAACACCGATTGCCAAGGGTATCGCCGCGTCGGGTGGAGAGCGGGTGCGCGACCTCACCGGCGATGACCTGCGCAACGCCATTCTCGCCAACGCCGCCGCCGACGTGGCCGTGACCAATGATTCCGGGCTGATGCACGTTGCGGCCGCCATCGGGACGCCGACCGTCGCGATCTTCGGCCCCACCAGCCCCTGGCATTGGAAGCCGCTCAATCCCCTTGCCGCTATCCTCGAGCCGCCAGGCGATGAAGCCGCACGCGAGCGGGCGCGCAGCGAGGGCAACAGCGCAGTGCGCCACCGCCGCACCGCGGATGTTCCGGTTGAAACAGTGCACCAGGCGGTGCGCGACGTGCTGGCCAAAGCGCAGCGACCGCCATAAGCGGGCCGCCAGCGTTAACGCCTCGGCCGGCAGGAACCTGACGCAGGGTCCTTTCCGTGCTATCAGACCACCAAATTGACCAGGTTCCATTCAGCCAATGGCCAAGCCGCTACCGACCGACGCAATGAACGAACGGGCGCAAGCCACAATCGGCGCCGCGCTGCGCACGCTCGAGGTGGAAGGCGGCGGCATCGACGCGCTGGCCGCCGCGCTGCGCAACCATCTGGGCGAGGCTTTTATCGCCGCTGTCGAGCTCATCTGCAGCGCGCAGGGCCGCGTCATCGTCACCGGCATGGGCAAATCCGGCCACGTCGCGCGCAAGATCGCATCCACACTCGCATCGACCGGCACGCCGGCATTTTTCGTTCATCCCGCCGAAGCAGGTCACGGCGATCTGGGCATGATCGCAACCGGCGACGTGATCATCGCGCTGTCGTGGTCGGGCGAGACCGCGGAGCTGAAAAACCTCACCGATTATTCGCGCCGGCACGGCATCAAGCTGATCGCGATGACGGCCATTCACGACAGCGCGCTCGCTAAGATCGCGGACGTCGTGCTCTTGCTGCCGCAGGCCCGCGAGGCCTGCCCGCATAATCTCGCCCCCACGACATCGTCGCTGATGCAACACGCGCTCGGCGATGCGCTCGCCATCGCACTCCTGGAAAGCCGTGGATTTACGGCGGCGCAATTCGGCCTACTGCATCCGGGCGGCAAGCTCGGCGCGCTGCTCAGGCTGGTCGGCGACATCATGCACAGCGGCCAATCGATGCCGCTCAAGCCGCTCGGCGCCCGCATGTCGGATGCGATCCTCGAAATGACCACCAAGGGCTTCGGCTGCGTCGGCATTGTCGACGCGCGCGGTCAGCTCGCCGGCATCATCACCGACGGCGACTTGCGACGGCATATGCGCAACAATCTGCTCAACTCCTTGGTCGAGGACGTCATGACGCCCGGGCCGAAGATCGTGCGGCCCGATCAATTGGTCAGCGAGGCGCTGGAAATGCTCAACTCGGCCAAGGTGACCGCGCTGTTCGTGGTCGAGGCCGGCAAGCCGCTCGGCATCATCCACATCCACGATCTGCTGCGAGTCGGCGCGGCCTAATCAAGGCGCGATTTTTTGAATGGCGTCGACGACCGCCTCGACCGACGGCGGCGTGCCTTCCCTGCCCAGCACAGCCATGGGACCGGATCCGACCGGGCCGGTGAGCCTCGGCTGGCTGCCGGCAAAGATCGCGACCAGCGGAACGCCGAGCGCGGCGGCAAGATGCATGAGCCCGGTGTCGACGCCGACCACAAAACTGGCGCCGGCAATCAGCCGTGCCACCGCGTCGAGCGGCTGGCGTTCGAACACCCGCGCGGCCGGCAGCGCTTTGGCAATGCGTTCGGCGCGCCCGCGCTCCGCGTCCGTGCCCCAGGGCAGGACCAGTTCGAGATCGTCGCGAGCAAGCGCGCGGCCGAGCGCGATCCAATTGCCTTGCGGCCATTCCTTCGACAGCCGGGCGGTGGCGTGCAGCAGCACGGCATAGCGGCGCTCGGGCGCCGCCAAAGCGGCGCGCTCAAGGCCGTAGTCGGGCGCGCCCTGTGGCGTGTAACCGAGCGCGCACGCGGTGAGGATGCGATTGCGCTCGACCGCATGCAGATCGCGGCTAACGCTGTAGCGGAAGTCGTAGAAGGCCGAGGCGAGCGGCTCGCGGATGCTGTGACGGTCGTAGCCGTGACGGCGGCCGTGGGCGACGCGCGCGATGGCCGCTGAGCGCAGCAGCCCCTGGCTGTCCACGATCTCGTCATAGCGGCGCGCCCGAATCGCCCGCAGGCTGGCGGCGATCTCGCGCAGCGTCGCCGGCAGAAAAAGCTTCGTGCGCCAGCGCCGCCACGCCACCGGAATGACCTCGCTCACGCCCGGGTGCAGCCTGACCAGAGGCGCAAAGGCCTCCTCCACAAGCCAGGCAAAGCTCGCCCCGGGGCGCGCCCGTCGCGCCTCGGTGAGCGCCGGCATATGATGAATCACGTCGCCGAGTGACGACGTCTTGATGAAGAGAATGTCGGCCATCGCGTCTGTCACGCCCATATACCGGTCATTAAGCATGACCGCCATAAGCATGGCCATTCACCACATGGCCTAAGCGCATTTTCACGCTCGCCCGCTAGAACGCCGGCGATAGCCTGAGGATGAGTATGACGATTCTGGTTACCGGCGGAGCCGGCTATATCGGCAGCCATATGGTGCATGCGCTGGTCGACGCCGGCGAGTCGGTGGTCGTGCTCGACAATCTGTCCACCGGTTTTCGCTTCCTGATCCCCGCCTCGGTGCCGTTCGTAACCGGCTCAACCGGCGACCGCGATCTGGTGGCCAAGACATTGGCCCGCCACCGCGTCGACGCCATCATTCATTTCGCCGCCTCGATCGTGGTGCCGGATTCGGTGCGCGATCCGATCGGCTATTACCGCAATAACACGATGAACACCTGCGTGCTGCTGGATGCGGCGGTCGAAGCGGGCGTACAGCATTTCATTTTCTCCTCCACGGCGGCGGTCTACGGCAATGCCGAGGGCATGCCGGTGCCGGAGGATGCCGCGACGATCCCGATCTCGCCCTACGGCAGCTCCAAGCTAATGTCCGAGATCATCCTGCACGACACCGGGCGAGCGCACGATCTGCGCTTCGTGATCCTGCGCTATTTCAACGTCGCCGGCGCCGATCCGAAGCTGCGCACCGGCCAGTCGACGCCGGCCGCTACGCATCTGATCAAAGTCGCCTGCGAGGCCGCGCTCGGCAAGCGCGCCAAGCTCGACGTCTACGGCACCGACTACCCGACGCGCGACGGCACCTGCGTGCGCGACTACATCCATGTCAGCGATCTCGCGCGCGCGCATTCGGCGGCGCTCGCCTATCTGCGCCGCGGCGGCGCCAGCGCCACCTTCAACTGCGGCTACGGTCACGGCTATTCGGTGCTTGAAGTGCTCGGCGCCGTGCGGCGCGTCAGCGGGGCCAATTTCCCGGTCGAGATTGCCGGCCGACGCGCGGGCGACCCACCGGCTCTGGTCGCCGATGTCGGGCGCATTCGTTCTCGGCTCGATTGGCGGCCGCAGTTCGACAACCTCGATACCATCGTCAGCAACGCCCTTGCCTGGGAGCGGCAACTCCTGGCGATGCGCGAAGGCGCCGCCTGACGGACGACTTACCTCGCTCGCATAGCGATGGCCTCTTACAAGTTCCGCGCTGGCTCGAAAAACTAGCGCTTCCCTTTCGCCACCTTTTGGCTTGAAATTTACCTGCCGGGCAGGCAAGGAAGCCTGCGCTGCGACCGCACTGCAGCATAACCGGTCTAGCCCGATCGAGGGCGAATGAACGATCAGATTTTGCCAGCTTCCGCCGACGCGCAATATGGCGCCATCGCTCTGATCCGGCGATTGCTGGCCGAACAGGGCTTGGTGCACTGGCGCAGTTACGCGATCGCATTCGTCTTGATGGCGATTTCCGCCGGCTGCACCGCCTTCAGCGCCTATCTAATCGGCGATGTCATCAACCAAGCCTATGTGAATCGCAATTTTACCGCCATCGTCACGCTCGGTGTCGTCACCGTTGCGCTGTTCGCGACCAAGGGCATGGCCACCTATGGCCATACGGTAATGCTGTCGCGCATCGGCAACCGAATCGTCGCCGACAATCAGCGCGCTGTCTTCGCCAAACTGCTCAATGAAAGCCTGAGCTTTTTCACCGACCGGCATTCGACCGAATTCATCGCCCGCCTCAGCGCCGGCGCCGCCGCGGTTACACAGATCCTCAACTTGCTGATCACTTCTCTCGGCCGCGACGTGTTGTCGTTGATCGGCCTGGTGACGGTGATGGTGGTGCAGGATCCGCTGATGTCGTTCTTCAGCTTCATCGTGGCACCGCCGGCCTTCTTCGTACTGCGCAAGCTGATCCGCCGAATTTATGCCATCGCGCGCAGTCAGTTCCACGGCAACACCCGCATCATCGAAACGCTGCAGGAGACGCTGCAGGGCATTCGCATCGTCAAAGCCTTCACGCTCGAGGAAGAGATGCGCGAGCGCTTCGACCGCCACGTCGCCGCGGTCGAGCACGAGGCCAACAAGATGGCGCGCGTCGGCAGCCGCGCGAGCCCCCTGATGGAAACGCTCGGCGGCTTTGCGATCGCGATTGCCATCACCTATGGCGGCTATCGGATCATCGAGACCGGCGCCTCGCCCGGGCAGTTTTTCTCGTTCATCGCCGCTTTCCTGCTCGCTTACGAACCGGCCAAGCGCCTCGCCCGGCTGAATATCGAGCTTAACAGCGGTCTCGTCGGCGTGCGCATCCTGTTCGAGGTGCTCGATAGCCCGCCGAGCGAGCCGACCGATGACGACAAGCCGGTGCTCAAGGTGACGGCGGCGCGTCTCGAACTCGACGATGTTCATTTCGCCTACCGCAGCGACGAGCCGGTGCTGCGCGGCGTCTCCGTTGTCGCCGAGCCGGGCAAGCTAACCGCCCTGGTTGGCTCGTCCGGCGGCGGCAAAACCACGATGATTAATTTGATCCTGCGCTTTTACACACCGCAGAGCGGCAGGATCGTCATCGACGGCCAGGATATTTCCGAGGTGTCGCGCCATTCATTGCGCCAACACGTCGCCTATGTCGGGCAAGACGTGTTTCTATTTCGCGGCACCATTCGCGAGAACATCGCATTCGGCAAACCGGGCGCGACCGAGGAGGAAATCATCGCGGCCGCCAAGGGCGCGTACGCGCATGATTTCATTCTGTCGTTCCCGCGCGGCTACGACACACCGGTCGGCGAGCACGGGCTGCAGCTGTCCGGCGGCCAGCGCCAACGCGTCGCGATTGCCCGGGCCCTGATCAAGAATGCGCCGATCATTCTGCTCGACGAGGCCACCGCCGCGCTCGATTCGGAGTCGGAGCTTCAGGTCCGCGAGGCGATGGAGCATCTTTGCCAAGGCCGCACCACGCTGGCGATCGCGCATCGTCTGCACACGGTCTCGCATGCCGACCGCATCCATGTGATCGAAGACGGCCGTGTGGCCGAATCCGGCCGGCACGAGGAGTTGCTGCGCAAGGGCGGCCGTTATGCCGCGTTCTATCGCCTGCAGCTCAAGGAGCAGGAGCGCCCGGCCCCGGTCGCGGCGCTGGCCGGCGGCGGCTGAAGCGCGAATAGCCGCTGCCCGGTTTTGCGCCTTGTTCCATGCGCGGGAATGAGATACCGGATGCGCGCAATCATCCCATCGATTTTCACAATCTCAAAGGCAAACTTCCTATGAGCGCGGACTACGTCATTCCGCCGCCGCCGCAGGCGTCCATTGCGGTCGCCGGCTCCAGCAAGCTTTTCCCGGTTCGCCGCATTTGGTGCGTGGGCCGCAATTACGTCGAGCACATCCGCGAAATGGGTCAGGACGAGCGGCTGCCGCCGTTCTATTTCGCCAAGCCCGCCGATGCGATCGTGCCGGATGGCGCCACGGTGCCCTACCCGTCGCTGACCAAGGACATGCATCACGAGGTCGAGCTGGTGGTCGCGCTCAAGAGCGGCGGCCGCAACATTCCGGTGGCCAAAGCGAATGATTGCATCTGGGGCTACGGCGTCGGCATCGATCTCACCCGCCGCGACCTGCAGATAGCCTCGCGCGATTTGAAACGGCCGTGGGAAATCGGCAAGGCCTTCGACCATTCGGCGCCCTGCGGGGCGCTCAAGCCGGTAGGCGAGATCGGCCACCCGACCAAGGGCCGCATCACGCTCAAGTGCAATGGCCAAATTCGCCAGGACGGCGACCTCAATCAGTTGATCTGGAACGTGCCGGAAATCATCTCCAACCTGTCGGAAATGGTGGAATTGGTGGCTGGCGACATCATCATGACCGGCACGCCGTCCGGCGTCGCCGCCACGGTCGCCGGCGACAAGCTCGAATGTGAGGTCGAGGGGGTCGGCAAGCTCACTGTGACTATTGGACCGCCGCTGAAATAGGCCTATTGCGGCACAGAAATCGCCCGAATTCGATGGAACTCGGCGGCAGCCCGTTCCGTTAACGGATTACTAACGGGGCTGTCGCAGATTGGTCATGCCGGGCCTTCAGACTGCGCATGCAGGGACCAACGTCCATGGGCCAAATCTTCCGATCCGAGCAAAGTCGATTCAAGCCGATCTCGCAGAATCCGGCCGCCATGGCCGAGCGCATCATGACCTTTGCGCCGGCGAGTGACGCCGAGGCGCTCAAGCTGCTGCGGGCGAGCTTTCCCGATTGTCCGTTGAGCGCGCGCGTGGCGGCGCTTGCCTTTCTGATGCAGCGCCAAGGGACGGCGCGACCCTATAACCCCAGATAGGCCTGCCGCACGCGGTCGTCGGCGAGCAACGCTTGGCCTGTGCCGGCGAGCGTAATGCGGCCATTCTCCAGCACATAGGCTTGGCTCGCGAGCTTGAGCGAGACCGCCACGTTCTGCTCCACCAGCACGCAGGTCAGACCGTCGCGATTGAGATCGCGCACCGTTTTGAGCACACTCTGCACCACCGTCGGTGCCAGACCGAGCGACGGCTCATCGAACATCACCAGATCGGGCGCTCCCATCAGGCAGCGGCCGATCGCGAGCATCTGCTGCTCACCGCCTGAGAGCGTGCCGGCCACCTGCGCCCGACGTTCGGCGAGCACTGGAAACAGCGCGTAGACACGATCGAAATTGCGTTCGCGCTCAGCGCGCGCGCGCGGCAGCATGGCGCCCATCGATAGGTTCTCGACAACCGTCAGCGACGGGAACACCTGGCGGCCTTCGGCGACCTGGCCGATGCCGAGATCGCAGACTTTGTGGCTGGGCCAGCCGGCGATGTCGGTACCGCGATAGAGGACGCGGCCGCGCGCCGGCTGCAGCATGCCGGCGATGGTGCGAATGAGCGAGGTCTTGCCGGCGCCGTTCGCCCCGACAATGGCGACAATGGCACCCTCGGCGATGTCGAGCGAGACGCCGTCGAGCGCTTGCGCGTCGCCGTAAAATACATCGAGGTTCTCGATCGTCAGCATTATTCAATCGCCTCGACGCCAAGATATGAGTCGATCACCGCGCGATCCTGCACCACCTCCTGCGGCGCGCCTTCTGCGATGGCGGCGCCGTGGTGCAGCACCAGTACGCGCGAGGCGAGCGCCATCACCGCGCGCATCACGTGCTCGATCAGCAGAATCGTCAGACCGCTCTCGCGATTGAGTTCGCGCAAAATCGCCACCATGCGATCGGTTTCGGTCGGCCGCAGCCCCGCCATCACTTCGTCGAGCAGCAGCAATTTCGGTTCAGTGGCGAGCGCGCGCGCCACTTCCAGCCGCTTGCGGTCGGGCAACGTCAGCGCGGAGGCGCGCTGGCCGCGCTTGTCGTAAAGATCGAGGCGGCGCAGCACCTCCAGCGCATGGGCACGCGCGTCGCGGGTATGCGGGCGGTGCAGCAGCGCGCCGACGATCACGTTGTCTTCGACCGTGAGCGCCGGAAACGGGCGCACGATCTGGAAGGTACGGCCGATGCCGCGCCGGCAGATCTTATCCGGCGCCAGACCATCGGTGCGCTCGCCAGCGAACGTGATGCTGCCGCCATCGGGCGCGAACACGCCGGCGATCATGTTGAACAACGTGGTCTTGCCGGCGCCGTTCGGGCCGATCACCGCGAAGATTGCGCCCTGCGGCACCTCGAAGCCGACCTGGTCGACCGCGAGCAGGCCGCGGAACCGCTTGCTAACGCCGTCGACCGACAGGAGCGCGCTCATTTCGGCTTCCCCGTCAGCCCCAGGCGCCGGCAAAGCCATGGCCATACGCCGTCCGGCAGCGCGATGATTACCAGCAGCAGGCAGAACCCGTAGAACACCTGCTTGGCGCCGGGCAGATCGACGCCGATGACCACGAGCAGGCGGGTGAGCGTCTCGGCGAGACCGGTCAGCACGAAAGCGCCGAGGATCGGCCCGAACAAGGTGCCGACGCCGCCGACAATCGGCGCCAGGATGATCTCGATCGACTGGCCGATGTTGAACACCTGCTCGGGAAACAGGTTGTTGTAGTAGAAGGCGAAGATCACGCCGGCGAAGGCGGTCATGCCGGCCGAAATCACCACCGCCACCATCTTGTAGTGGAAGGTGTCGATGCCGAGCGCGCGCGCGGCTTCCTCGTCCTCGCGGATCGCCAGCCAGAAATAGCCGACGCGGCTTTGCAGCAGCATGCGGCAGCCAACGAAGGCGGCCACGGTGGCCATGAACAGCACGTAGTAGAACATCACCGGACGGCCGCGCAGCAGCCAGAGATCGTTGTGGGCGTATTGCTTGACCGGCAGAAACAGCCCAGCCGAGGCCCCGGTCCAGCTCAAATGGTCGAAGCCGACGCGGGCGAATTCGGCGAAGGCAATGGTCAGGATGGCGAAATAGACGCCGCCAACCCGGAAGCGAAACGCAAGAAAACCGATGAAGGCGCCCGCCAAGCCGGCAACCGGCACCGCCACCAATAGGCCGAGCCAGGGGCCGACGCCGAAATGCACATAGAGCGCGGCCGCGGTATAGGCGCCAAGCCCCACATAGAGTGCATGGCCGAGCGACAGTTGTCCGGCAAAGCCCATCATGATGTTCCACGCCTGCCCTACATAGGCGAAGTAGAAGATCAGGATCAGCACGGTGAGGAGGTAGTCGCCGGCAAAAAGTGGCGCGGTCAGCCCCAGCAGCAGCAGAAGAAGAAGCAGCAGAAGGGTCCGGCGCGGCAAGCCGTCGAACAGATGCGCGATCATGCCGTCCTCTTGCCCATGATGCCCTGCGGGCGGAACAGCAGCACCAGCACCAGGATGGCGAAGGAGAACATGCTCTTGGCCGACGGGTTGAACAGCAGGCCGGCCATGGCTTCGGTAAGTCCGATCAGGATGCCGCCGATCAGCGCGCCCGGCATCGAGCCGAGGCCGCCGGTGATGACGATGACAAAGGCGAGCAGCGTGTAGGACGGACCGACCGCGGGCGTGACGTCGAAGATCAGCAGCAGCATGGTGCCGGCGGCGCCGACACAGGCGAGCCCCAAGCCGAAAGTCAGGGCATAGAGATGCTTGACATCGAGGCCGACTACCAGCGCGCCGGTATAATTGTCGGCGCAGGCACGGATGGCGGTGCCGAGACGGGTGTACTGGAAGAAGCCGAACAGCCCGCTCGCTACCACGATGGCGCCGATGGCGGCATAAAGCTTGGTGGCGTCGATGATGATCGGTCCGATCTTGAAGCTGTCGAAGGCGTAGCCGACCTGGACGTTCTGGGAGTCCGGCCCGAACAGGATCAACAGCACATTGGCGATGATCAGCCCGATGCCGACCAGCAGCAGGAACTGGCTGTGTTCGGGCCGGGTGATGAAGGGGTTGATCAGGCTCTTTTGAAGTAGATAGCCGAGGCCGAACATGGCCGCCGCGATCGGCACCAGCATCACCAGCGGGTCGAGGTGAAAGGCGGAAAACAGCGCGATGGCGATGTACATCGCGACGGTCATCATCTCGCCGTGGGCGAAATTGACCACGCGCACCACGCCGAAGATCACCGACAGGCCGAGGGCCATCAGGCCGTAGACAAGGCCGGTCAATATGCCGCCGATGGCGACGTTGAAATAGATTTCAGCCGGCAAGAGATCGATCCCAATGACGCGAAGCTCCGGCCGTTGGTTACGGCCGGAGCATTAGCGTGAAGCGTGGCGTCAGCCGCGCTTATCGTAGGGCTTGAGCGGCCATTCGACCTTCGCGTTGGCAGCCTCCTTCGGCGCCACCGTCACCGTCTTGCCACCGCGGTTCTGGATCGCGGAGTCCTTCAGCTTTTCGTTCTGGCCCTTGGCGTCGAACATGAGGCCGGCGCCGGGGCTGACATTGTTGGTGATGTGGGTCTTGCGGATGGCCTCGGCCAGCGCCTTCGGGTCGGCGGAGCCGGCGCGCTTGTAGGCGTCGGCCGCGATCAGCAACGCCTCGAAGGTGTAGACTTGGTTGGTGTTGAGGTTGAGGCCCGGATATTTCTTGGCCATCGCCGCTTCCAGCGTCTTGGCCAGCGGCTTGTTGGGATCGTACCAGGGCACGAAGCTGAGCGGCCCGTCCGCCAGCTTGCCGAGCGTCTTCAGGTACTGGTCCTCGTACCAGCCCGGACCCATGCTGAGGATCGCCATCGGCGACCAGCGCTGCTTGACCATTTCGCGGGTGAGCAGGATGGAATCGTTGAGGCGGCTGACCGACAGGATCGCCTCGGCGCCGGAGGCCTTGGCCTTGGCGATTTCGACCGAGAGGTCGCGCGCCGCCGGGTCGTAGGGAATCTCCTGGAGAATCTTGTAGGGCATGTTGAAGTGCGGCATCACCGCCGGAATCGCCTTCGCCATGGCGGTGCCGAAGGTGTCGTTGACGTGCAGGAACACCACCGACTTCGGCGCCGCACCCGCCTGCGCGAACACTTCCTTCTGGTTCTTGAAGGCATCGCCCAGGATCATCTTCGCGGTTGGGAAGTTGCGGAACACAAACTTGTAGCCCTGCTCGGTGATCTGCGGGGCGGCGGCGATGTTGATGACGAGCGGGATGCCCTTCTGCTCGGCGACCTGCGCAATAGCGGTGGTCTGGCCCGAGTCGAAGGCGCCGATCAGAAGCTGCGCGCCCTGGCTGATGAGCTGCTCGGCGCGTGAGCGCGCGACGTCGACTTTGGTCTCCGTATCGCCGCTCATGATCTGCAGCTCGGGGAGGCCAAGCTCCTTCAGGATGGGGTTGGCGAGCTCGGCGCCACGCCAACAATCCTGGCCGATGCCGGCCTGGACGCCGGAGCGCGGCAGCAGCACGCCCACTTTCAAGGGTGCGTTTTGCGCGCGGACGATGCTGAAGGGCGCGGTTCCGGCCAGCAGGCCGGCGCCGATGCCGGCAGTGACGCTGCGGCGGGTGACGCCCGCGAAGTTCGATTGCATTTTGTTGGTCATTTGCGGTCCTCCTGGCCACGTTCCATGGCCTTTCCCGGATGATGCCGGATTTATTCCGGTTCGCACAAGCTCGTAAAGCCGGCCCACGGCGCCGGCCGCCTACATAACGGCCGCTCGTGTCTGCCGACCCAGAATAGCGTATTGTTGACCCCGACAACAATTTTCGTCAACAACGTTAGGGTCGCACGCAGGCCCTGTCGGCGGGCGGTCCCTGAGGACGCTTCGATGGCTGCATCCAAGAAAAAGCCGCCGCGCACGGCGATGCCGTTCCGCAAAATGTCGCCAGTGCGGCGCAGCAATCGGCCGGCCATCGAGCTCGGCGTGCTCAACAACCACCTCGGCTATTTCGCGCGCCGGCTGCAGGTCTGGATCTTCCAGGATTTCATCCGCCGGCTGGCGCGCATCGACATCAGCCCGGCGCAGTTCTCGGTCCTGGTGGTGATCGCCGCCAATCCCGGGCTGTCGCAGGCCGACCTTGCAGCGACCCTCGGCATCGAGCGTGCCCGACTGGTGCGCCTGTTGCATCGGCTCGAGCAGCGCGGGCTCACGCAGCGCCTGCCCTCCTCGGCCGACGGCCGCCGCCATGCGCTGCGGCTCACGCGCGACGGACAAAAGACATTGGTGCAGGCAAAGGCTTTGGCGGCGCGACATGAGGCAGTGCTCAAGCGCAGGCTCGGTGAAACCCGCCACCGGCTGCTGCTCAGCGCGCTGCGTGAGTTCTGATCGAACTCACTGCGAGAAAATTCGCTCCACCGCCGCCGCGATGCGCAACAAGCGATGGTCTTGGCCATTGCGCGCGATCAGCATCAAGCCGGTCGGCAGGCCGCCCGCGCGCGGGATCGGCAGCGAGATCGCGCAGCAGATCGAAGAAATTCCAGATCGCGGTGTTGCGCAGCAGCAGCGCATTGCTTGCGCCGTGAATGTCTTCGGCGCTGGCGACCTCGTCGACTGCAGCGGCGCGACGATCGGCGTGGTCGGCAGCGCCAGCACGTCGAGGTCGGCAAGGCCGCGCATCCATGGCGCGGATCAGCGTCGCGCGCTCGTTCACCATCTCGATGTAATCGGCCACGCCGATGCCGCGTGCCACTTTCCAGCCGCGCCCGCACCAGCGGATCGATGGCGTCGCCGCGGCGGTCGAGGCGATCGCGATGCACCGCGAAGGCTTCCGCCGGCAGCACGCCGCCGCGGTCGATGATGCGCGTCATGTCGTCGAGCAGCGCCAGTTTCTCGTCGGAGAGCTTCGCGCCGGCGCCTTCTGCAAGCAGGTCGAGGCCGCGGCGAAAGCGCTTTCGCCACGCGTGTCGTCCAGACGTTCCAGCGGCATGCCCTGCACGACGCCGATGCGCAAATTCGGCGAGCGGCGCCGGCTCAAGCGGCGCGTAATCCTCGTCGGCCATGACCGCGTCGGCCTTGGCGCAATCGGCGACCGAGCCCGCCATCGGCCCGACCGAGTCGATGCTCTGCGACAGCGGAAAGACGCCGTCGGTCGGGATGCGCTGGCGGCTCGGCTTGTAGCCGACGATGCCGCAGAGCGCCGCCGGAATGCGGGTGGAGCCGCCGGTGTCGCTGCCGATGGCGATCTCGCAGAGCCCGTCCGCCACCGCCACCGCGCCGCCCGAGCTCGAGCCGCCGGGAATGCGGGCGCGGTCGGCCGGATTGCCGGGCGTGCCGTAATGCGGATTGGCGCCGACGCCGGAATAGGCGAATTCGGTCATGTTGGTCTTGGCGAGGATGACCGCGCCGCCCGCGCGCAGACGGCGCACCACCGGCGCATCGCGTGTCGCCGGCTTGCCTTCTTCGGCGAGCACCTTGGAGCCGGCGCGCGTGACCTCGCCGGCGATGTCGAACAGATCCTTGACGGTGACGATGGCGCCGTCGAGCGGCCCGAGCGAAATGCCGGCGCGGGCGCGCGCATCGGCGGCGTCCGCTGCGGCTTTCGCCGCCTCGCGATAGACGGTGAGGCAGGCGCGCGCGCCCTCGCCCTTCGGGTCGTCGATGCGCGCGAGCGCGGCTTCGAGGCGGTCACGCGCTTTACTCATGTGCCAAGCCCACCCTTTTGCTCAATGAAGGCCGCGATCTCATCGACACCTTTGCCTTCGCGCAAATTGGTGAACACGAACGGCCGCTGCCCCCGCATCTTCTTGGCGTCGCGCTCCATCACTTCGAGCGAGGCGCCGACATAAGGCGCGAGATCGATCTTGTTGATGACCAGCAGATCGGAGCGGGTGATGCCGGGGCCGCCCTTGGACGGGATCTTGTCGCCGGCGGCGACGTCGATCACGTAGAGGGTGAGATCGGCGAGTTCCGGCGAGAAGGTGGCGGCGAGATTGTCGCCGCCGGATTCGATCAGCACCAGATCGAGATCGGGAAACTTGGCGCGCATATCGGCGACCGCGGCGAGATTGATCGAGGCATCCTCGCGGATGGCGGTGTGCGGGCAGCCGCCGGTTTCCACGCCGGCGATGCGCTCGGCTGGCAGCGCGCCCGAGCGCACCAGATAGTCGGCATCCCACTTGGTGTAGATGTCGTTGGTGATGGCGGCGATCTGGTATTTCGCGCGCAATGCCTTGCAGAGCGCGTCCATCAGCGCGGTCTTGCCGGAGCCGACCGGGCCGCCGACGCCGACACGCAAGGGGCCGTGAAAATTCTTGTTTGTCACTTTGCCGTGGCCGGGCTCATCCCGGCTTTCCCGCTGAGCAAGACGATGCCTTTGCGTCCCTTATCGGGACCGCCGGGTCAAGCCCGGCGATGGCAATCCAAAAATACATCCGACAAAGAGCGCCAGGCGCTCGGCGAGCCATTCCCTCGCACGAAAAAATTGTCATTTTTCTTTCGGTGATTCAATATCTTAGCCAAACAATGCCGCAGCGGTCAGCGCAGCCTCGGCGCGTTGAGGCAAACGTGCCCCTTGCACGGACCGCCGCCGCGGCGCGCATAATAGGTGGCGCAGCGATTTCTCTCGCCCTCGGCGACCGATGGCGAGCGCACAGCCGCGCATGGCGCTTCGTTATCGCCGGCGTGAGCGAAAAGAGCCGGCATTCTGCTGATGCAGCTGGTCCGGCATGTATTTCGCAAGAACCGTCGGATCCAGGGTTTTGAGCTCCGCATCCGGCAAGCGATTCCAAATCTCATCCATGCCCAGCAAGGGAATGCCGAGATAGCCGCGCAGCGTCAGCACCTGCCCGTCCGGGCTCAGCGTCATCTTGGCGCTGTAGATGTTGCCATCACGCGGATCGAGAATATTGCCGTCCTGATAGCTTATGCCGTGCCGCTTCATGCCGCGGATGAACGACAGACCGAGCAACGGCGCATTGCGGCGGTCGTCGGTGCAGCGACTGCAGATCTGATTGGGCGGATCGCCGGGACGCAGAAACAGCTTGGCGATTGCGCCCTCGTAAGTCCCGTCCTGGTCTTGGACAAAGAGAAACCAGCCGACCGTTTGCCCGGATTTGTCCCGCTTCTCCCACAGGCCGGTGACGCTCGGCTCCTGCGCCTGGCCGTAGCCGGGCGCGGCCTGATTGCCGTAATATGTCTGTGCCTGGGATACCGGTCCGCCGAGGGCCCCACATGCGATCAGTAGTAGCGCCGCCAGTCGTGCTTTCATGTCGCGATCCCGCTCGAGTTGGCTGATCTCCGACGATTCACTTGCTTGGAAATATGGCCGTTTCACGGATCGGATATGGAACTTCGATGCTGATTTGTTGTTGGCCCGAAAGGGTCGTCTGCGCGGGTGGAATCACGTCATGGCGAGAGCAGACGCACGATACGCGCCTGATTTCTTTTGCAGACCGCATCATCTTCATCGAGGATGGCCGCCCGGTGCGTGAAGAGATCGGCAGCGGCGGCGGGCCAATACTGCTGACCGCCACAGGTGGGCATTGACGGCACCGGAACGCGGCCGCACGAGCCTGCGGCTCGAACTGGCGCGGTTGGGCTTGCGCTGGTTCCTCAAGCGCCGCTCCCATCACCAGAACCTCGCGCAAGCACGGCAGGCGTTCCGCGCGATGCGGTTCTTCATTCCGCGGCCGCCGCGGCGTGTTGAGACCACCGCCGTCGATGCCGGCGGCGTCAAGGCCGATTGGATCGTCACACCCGCCTTCACATCGGGACCGGCACGTCCTTTATCTGCACGGCGGCGGCTATCGCGTCGGCGCGCCGTCGACCTATCGTCACTTGACGTGGCGCATTGCCGAGGCAGCGCGGGCCCGCCTCCTCGTCATCGATTACCGGCTGGCGCCCGAGCATCCGTTTCCGGCTGCGGTCGAGGATGCGCTCGCAGTCTTATCGCTGGCTGCTTGGCCAACGGCGCCGAGCCGCGCCGGCTCGTTGTCATGGGGGACTCCGCCGGCGGCGGGCTTGCGCTCGCTTTGCTGCTGAAGTTGCGCGACGACGGCCTGCCGCTTCCGGCCGCCGCCGTGGTCTTATCGCCGTGGACCGATCTCGCCTCGACCGGCGCCTCACTCAGCGCGAACGCACGATCCGATCCCGTCATCAACGCCGACGAGGTCCCGAAATTCGCCGCCGACTATCTGGCGGGCGCCGATCCGCGCAACCCCTACGCCTCGCCACTCTATGGCGACCCGACCGGCCTGCCGCCGACTTTGATCCAGGTCGGTGACGACGAAGTGCTGCGCGACGATGCCGTGCGCATGGCTGACAAGATGCGCCGCGCCGGCTGTCAGGTCGACTTGCAGATCTGGCCGCGCGTGCCGCACGTCTGGCATTTGCTGGCGCCGATCTTGCCGGAAGCGCGCGCCGCGATCACACAAATTGGTGCGTTTGTCGGGCGCACGTTGGAAGCAAACGCCATCAAGACCTGAACAGCCGCGTGTATTGCGTCTCGTGCCGGGCGCTGGCGATATCGGCGCGGAAGGCGGCGGAGCCGATGTCGTCGAGCTTCGCCTGCAACGCGCGCGCAGCGGTCGCAGCGACAACCGGCTCGATCGCGGCCAGCACGCGCTGGCCTTGCGTCTGGCCGAGCGGGATCAGCCGCACGCCGGCGGAGACCCAATTGGCGGCGACCGCTTGCAGATAGGCGGCAAGCGCCGGCGCCAACGCGATGTCGTGGCCGGCGGCGGCGACCGCCACCGCGACCGGATAGGCCACCGGACCGTCCCAGACCGCTTTTAGCCGGTCGAGCGCCGTGCAGGGCCAGGCGGCGCGCGTCGCCTCGACAAAGGCATTGCCTTGCGCGGTGGTCTCCAGATGACGCTCCTTCGACGGCGTCAGCGCCGCGGCAAGCTCGGCGACCGCGCGCAACGCTTTTTCATCGTCGGTTGCTGCGGCACGATGCGCATGCGCAAACAGCACGGCGTCGCAGAAGCCGCCGCCGTCGGCGAGCATCACGGCCAGCCAGGCGCGCAGCGTGTCGGCGTCACGGATGTCGCCCGCCTCCACCGCCCACTCGATGCCGCTGGAATAGGAGAAGGCGCCGACCGGGTAGGCCGGCGACAGCCAGACCATCAGGCGGTAGAGAGCGGCCGCTTCGATTTCCCGCTCATTCCCGCGCAAGCGGGAATCCAGAATCTTCGTGCGCTCAGCCCTGGATCCCCGCTTGCGCGGGGACGAGCGGAGAAGAGGCGCAGACTTTTTCTTAAGCGCCATGATCGTGCCCATGCGTATGCGGCGCACCAGTTTCCGGATCGAATGGCGCATCGATCGGCTTCAGATGTGCACCCAAGCCACGCAACATGTCCTCCAGCACATGATCGCGGCGGATGCGGATTTTGTCGCCGACGATCTGCACGTCGGTGTGGCGGTTGCCGAGATGCCAGGCAAGCCGCACAAAATCGAGCGGGCCATGCGCTGAGACTTCGATCAACGACTCCGGTTGTCCGGTGACCAGCACGATAGATCCATCATCGAGCACCAGCCCGTCGCCGTCGCGCGAGCGTCACCGGCTTTTCGAAATCGAGCAGGAATTCGGTGCCTTTCTCGGCAGTCAGCACGATGCGGCGGCGATTGCGGTCGCCAGCGTCGAGCACGACGCGGTCGCGCGCTGACCCTGCGTCCCATTCGGCCGAATGTTTAATCGATGTGACGCGGTACATTGGCTCTTCCTGAGCCGTCCCCGCGAAAGGGGGGGTCGGCAGTGTTGCAGCCGGTGGGGTGCGCTACAGACCACCTCAAGCCAGCGGTTACTGCCGGTCACCCGCCTGCGCGGGGACGACAGTGGAGTTCGCGGGGACGGCAGCTCAGAAAAGAAAATACCTTTGCGCCATCGGCAGCACCTCGGCCGGCGCGCAGGTCAACAGCTCGCCGTCGGCGCGCACCTCGTAGGTTTCCGGATCGACTTCAATCTCCGGCGTCGCCGAATTGTGGATCATGTTCTTCTTGCCGATGCTGCGGGTCTTCTCCACCGCGACCAGTTGCTTCTCGACGCCGAGCTTGTCGCCGAGCTTAGCCCGCACAGCCGCTTTCGACACGAACACCAGCGAACTCGCCGTCAGCGCTTTTCCGAAGGCGCCGAACATCGGACGGTAATGCACCGGTTGCGGCGTCGGGATCGAGGCGTTGGGATCGCCCATCTGTGCGGCGACGATTGAGCCGCCCTTGATCACGATCTCCGGCTTGACGCCGAAGAACGCCGGCGACCACAGCACCAGGTCGGCGAGCTTGCCCTTTTCGATCGAGCCAATGTGCTTCGCGACGCCATGCGCGATCGCCGGATTGATGGTGTATTTGGCGACATAGCGCTTCACGCGCGCGTTGTCGTTGTCGCCCTTCTCCTCAGGCAGCGAGCCGCGCTGCTTCTTCATCTTGTCGGCAGTCTGCCAAGTACGGATGATCACTTCGCCCAACCGGCCCATGGCTTGGCTGTCCGACGACATCATCGACAGCGCGCCGAGGTCGTGGAGAATATCTTCGGCCGCGATGGTTTCCTTGCGGATGCGGCTTTCGGCAAAGGCCAAGTCCTCCGGAATCGACGGATCGAGGTGGTGGCACACCATCAACATGTCGAGATGCTCGTCGATGGTGTTACGGGTGAACGGCCGCGTCGGATTGGTCGAGGACGGCAGCACGTTCTTCAGGCCCGCCACCTTGATGATGTCGGGCGCGTGGCCGCCGCCGGCGCCTTCGGTGTGGAAGGCGTGGATGGTGCGGCCCTTGAAGGCCTTGATGGTGTCCTCGACGAAGCCGAACTCGTTGAGCGTGTCGGTGTGGATCATCACCTGCACGTCGTAGTCGTCGGCGACCGACAGGCAATTATCGATCGCCGCGGGCGTGGTGCCCCAGTCCTCGTGCAGCTTGAGCGCACAGGCGCCGGCCTTCACCTGCTCCTCCAGCGCGGCCGGACGCGACGCATTGCCCTTGCCGGCGAAGCCGAGATTGACCGGGAAGGCGTCAGCGGCCTGGATCATGCGTCCGATGTGGAACGGCCCGGGTGTGCAGGTGGTCGCGTTCGTGCCGGCTGCGGGACCGGTGCCGCCGCCGAGCATGGACGTCACGCCGGACATCAACGCTTCGTCGACCTGCTGTGGGCAGATGAAATGAATGTGGGCATCGAAGCCACCGGCGGTGAGGATTTTTCCTTCGCCGGCGATGATCTCGGTGCCGGGGCCGATGATGATCGTGACGCCGGGCTGAATGTCGGGATTGCCGGCTTTGCCGATCGCCGCAATGTGCCCTTCCTTGATGCCGACATCGGCTTTGACGATGCCCCAGTGATCGAGGATCAGCGCATTGGTGATGACGGTATCGACCGCGCCTTGCCGATTGGTGATCTGCGATTGGCCCATGCCGTCGCGGATCACCTTGCCGCCGCCGAATTTCACCTCCTCACCGTAAGTGGTGAAATCTTTTTCGACCTCGATGATCAGATCGGTATCGGCAAGCCGCAGCCGGTCGCCGGTGGTGGGGCCGAACATGTCGGCATAGGCTGCGCGTTTCATTTTAACCGGCATGCTTCATCCCCAAGGTTATCAACAGGCGAATCTGCAGCCTTGCCAGGTGCGCCGATCGGCATAAGCTTTCTCACAGGTCACCCATCTTCGGCTCTGCCGGACACGGATGGCCGCCATGACCGGAGCGGGCATGGGACGTGGGTGCTGCTTGCAGTATTCGTGGTCCATGTTTGCCGGCCCTGGCTCTCAGTAACTGGTACCGGCGCTGCGGACTCCGGTTTGCGCGCAGGAATGGATCCGAGAGCTTGTGACGGGCGGACGACGGTCTGCCCGTTATGGCTTTTAGGGGTCCGTTTTTTATTGGCGCCGCGCTCATAGGCTGCGCCCATCGAACGTCATCACCTCGAACTGGCTGGCGTCGACGCCATCGAGGCAGCGGACGTTGATCATCACCATCTCTTTGCCGCCATTGCGTACGACTGGATTCCGCAGGTCGCGCAGAAAGGATGGTGCACGAGGTGCTTGTTGAACTGGAATTCCGTCACCGCGTCCTCCCCGACAGCAGCTTGAAGTCCGACATCGGCACCGCCGACAGCAGTGCGCCCCACTTGCTGCAACGAGAGCAGTTGCAGGAGAAACCTTGCCGATCTCGGTCTCGACCTCGAAACGCACTTTGCCGCATTGGCAGCCGCCCGTATAAGTCTGCTTCATGGCGTTCCCCGGTGTCACCCCGGCACGGGGCGAAGGCCGCTTTAGAGTTTCCCCATCACGCCCTGACGACTAGACCGTGCGCTTGCCGGCGAGCGCGACCAGCGTGACCTCGCGCGTCTGCCCCGGCTCGAAGCGCACCGCGGTGCCGGCCGGAATGTCGAGCCGCATGCCGCGCGCCTTTTTTCGCTCGAACTTGAGCGCCGGGTTGGTCTCGAAGAAATGGTAGTGCGAGCCGACCTGGATCGGCCGATCGCCCGAATTGGCGACGGTCAGCGTCACCGTCTTGCGGCCGGCATTGAGCGTGATGTCGCCGTCTTTGATGAAGAGTTCGCCGGGGATCATGGCGTCAGCCCCGCCTGAATTTGGCGAACACCAGGAATGCGGCCGCGACCGCAAGGATCGCTCCCACGACAAACGTGTCGAGGTCCGGCAGCATGCTGGCGCCGTGCGGGTGGTGATGCGGCACCAGCGACACGTGCGCCTGCGCCGTCTCGGCGGCAAACAAAAGCAAAAGCGGGAGCAATTTCTTCATCACTTGATCCTCACCTGATCGGATTGTGCACGGTGACCAGCTTGGTGCCGTCGGGGAACGTCGCCTCCACCTGGATGTCGTGGATCATTTCTGGGATGCCATCCATCACCTGGGCGCGGCTGAGCACATGCGCACCGGCTTCCATCAATTCGGCGACGGTCCTGCCGTCGCGCGCGCCTTCCATGATGAAATCGGTGATCAGCGCCACCGCTTCCGGGTGATTGAGCTTGACGCCGCGCTCGAGCCGGCGGCGCGCCACCATGGCGGCGACCGCAACCAGTAATTTGTCTTTTTCGCGCGGCGTCAGATTCATCGGAGATCCTCATTGTAGCCAGAGCCGCGGCACGGCGGCGCCCAGCGCTGCCAGCACGGCAATCAAATCATGCCGCAAGGTGGCGCCGTCCTTGGCGCAAAGCCGCGCCACCGCAATGCCGTTCCAAGCCGAGATGCCGACCTCGCCGGACAATGCCAGCTCGCGCACAGCGGCCGTCGTCGCCTCGTCGGCCGGCGCCACCAGCACGGTGGCGATGGCAATGCCGCTATCGGCGACAGCCGCCGCAGCGAGCTTGTCAGAGATCGCGCCGTCGAGCCGCGCGTTTTCCGCGAACACCAGCCGCCCGCCGCGCCGGACGCGCCAGCGGTCGGCGAGCAACCCCTCCTCGACCGCCTCGCCCATGGCGGACCGGCCGAACACCAGCGCCTCGGCCAGCACCAGCGAGGCGTCCGCGGCGAGATCGACATCGATGCGACGCGACAGACGCGCGCGGTCGAACAAGATGGTCTCCTGCGGCAGCCAGGCGAGTCGGCCGCCGGCGCCGATATCGAGCGAGACATCCACTTCGGTCGGCGGCCCGAGCGAACGGTAGATCTTTTCCGCCGCCGCGGTGCCGGCGACTAGGTGTGCTCCGGTGTCAATCTTGATGTCGATACCGAACCTGTCGCCGCCCGCCATGCCTCCCGCTGTGTTGACGATGGTCGCTTCCAGCGCACGCGAGGTGGTGTTCGGGAAGCGCACGCGCAGCGAGCCGTCCTCGTGCACGCGCGTGCGCTGCGTGCGGCCGGCGCGCGCCGCCACCGTGAGCGCGATATGCCCGGTCGCGCGATTGGCGGCGAAGATGTCCTGCTGTTTTGCCACGCGCTCTGATCTGTTCCCTCCCCCCTTGTGAGGGAGGGTTAGGGACGGGGGGACTGCAATTGAATAACGAAATCTTCCGACACAACTAGCCCACCCGCCCGCCTTCGGCGGGCGACCTCCCCCACAAGGGGGGAGGTAATGAAGAACTCAAATCGCCATCGCCCGCTTGAGGGCCGCTTCGTCCATGCTCGCCTTGTCGCTGGCGTAGATGATGGAGCCGCGGTCCATCACCACCAGATAATCGCCCAGCTCCTGCGCGAAATCGAGATATTGCTCGACCAGGATGATGGCCATCTCCTTCAGCCCGCGCAGATAGCCGATGGCGCGGCCGATGTCCTTGATGATCGAGGGCTGGATGCCTTCGGTCGGCTCGTCGAGCAGCAGCAGCTTCGGCCGCATCACCAGCGCACGCCCGATCGCCAATTGCTGCTGCTGGCCGCCGGAAAGATCGCCGCCGCGCCGGTTGAGCATGCTGTTGAGCACTGGAAACAGCGAGAATACGTCGTCCGGTACCGAGCGCTGGTCGCGTTTGAGCGGCGCAAAGCCAGTCTCGAGGTTTTCTTCGACCGTGAGCAGCGGAAAAATCTCGCGCCCCTGCGGCACGATGGCGATGCCGTGGCGGGCGCGCTCGACGGTCGGCAGCCGGGTGATGTCATCGCCGTTGAGCGTGATCGAACCCTTGCTCACCGGATGCTGGCCGACGATCGCGCGCAACAGGCTGGTCTTGCCGACGCCGTTGCGGCCGAGCACGCAGGTCACCTTGCCGACCTCGGCCTTGAGCGAGACAGAGCGTAGCGCCTGCGCGGCGCCGTAATGGAGGTCAATGGCGTTTACATCAAGCATCGTCACCGTCCGAGATACACTTCAACGACGCGCTCGTTCGCCGAAACCTGGTCGATCGAGCCTTCCGCCAACACCGAGCCTTCGTGCAGGCAGGTGACCTTGACGCCGAGCTCACGCACGAAGGCCATGTCGTGCTCGACCACCACCACGGTCTTGTCGCGGTTGATTTCCTTCAATAGCTCGGCGGTCTGCATGGTCTCGGTGTCGGTCATGCCGGCGACCGGCTCGTCCACCAGCAGCAATTTGGGTTCCTGCGCCAGCAACATGCCGATCTCCAGCCATTGCTTCTGACCGTGCGACAGGCTGCCGGCCACGCGCGAGCGTAGCGGCTTGAGTTGGATGGTGTCGAGAATGGCGTCGATGCGCTGCTCCTGCGGCAGCGAGGGCTCCCACAGCAGCGTCGCGCGCACGCGGCGGTCGTTCTTGAGCGCCAGCTGCAGATTGTCCTCAACCGTATGCATCTCGAACACGGTCGGCTTCTGGAATTTGCGGCCGATGCCAAGTTCGGCGATTTCCGTTTCGTCGAGCTTGGAGAGGTCGTAGGCGCCCTCTTCGAAGAACACGTCGCCGGAATCCGGCCGTGTCTTGCCGGTCACCACGTCCATCATGGTGGTCTTGCCGGCGCCGTTGGGGCCGATGATGGCGCGCATCTCGCCCGGCTCGATCACGAAGGAAAGCTCGTTGAGCGCCTTGAAACCGTCGAACGAGACGGTGATGCCGTCGAGATAAAGCAGCGCGGAGGTGGTGTGCGGTTCCGGAGCAGTGTGCGTTGTCATGGGCCACGCCTCCTATTCGGCCGCATTCGGCGCAGGCGTCGGCGCAGCGACT
Organism: uncultured Alphaproteobacteria bacterium; assembly: GCA_963761245.1. Lineage (GTDB taxonomy): Bacteria > Pseudomonadota > Alphaproteobacteria > Rhizobiales > Xanthobacteraceae > Pseudolabrys. The sequence goes on from CAVXGN010000009.1 coordinate 30,606, forward strand.
TCGGTGTCGGCGCCCTCCTCGGCTGCCAGCGAGCGCGCAATGCGGTTTTCGAAGCCGTATTTGATCGTGCCGATGATGCCGCGCGGCAATAGCAGCGTCACGCCGATGAACAGGCCGCCCAGCATGAACAGCCAATAAGGCGCCAAAATTCCGGAGGTGAAATAGGTCTTGGCGTAGTTGACCAGAACGGCGCCGAGCACCGCGCCCGAAAGCGTGCCGCGGCCGCCGACCGCGACCCAAATCACGGCCTCGATCGAGTTAGCAGGTGCGAATTCGCTCGGATTGATGATGCCGACCTGCGGCACATAGAGCGCGCCGGCAACGCCCGCCATGCAGGCCGACAGCGTGAACACGAACAACTTGTAGGCCTCCACCCGATAGCCGAGGAAGCGCGTGCGCGCCTCGGCGTCGCGGATGGCGATCAGCACCTTGCCGATATTTGGATGTGACGATCGCCCGGCACATCAAAAAGGAGATCGCCAGCGCAATGCAGGTGATGACTAGGAGCGCGTTGCGCGTGGTCTCGGTCTGCACGTTGAAGCCGAGAATATCCTTGAAGTCAGTCAGCCCGTTGTTGCCGCCGAAGCCGAAATTGTTACGGAAGAAGCCAAGCAGCAGCGCGTAGGTCATCGCCTGGGTGATGATCGAGAGATAGACGCCGGTGACACGGCTGCGGAAGGCAAACCAGCCGAACACGAAAGCGAGCAGCCCCGGTACCGCCAAGATCATCAGGGCGGCGTAGGCGAAATGCTGGAAGCCGTACCAATAGACCGGCAGCGCCTTCCAGTTCAGGAACACCATGAAGTCGGGCAGGATCGGGTCGCCATAGACGCCGCGGGTGCCGATCTGCCGCATCAGATACATGCCCATGGCATAGCCGCCGAGCGCGAAGAAGGCGCCATGACCGAGCGACAGGATACCGGCATAGCCCCAGATCAGATCGATCGAGAGCGCTAGCAGCGCATAACAAAGATATTTGCCGAACAGCGCGACCAGGTAAGTCGATACATGCAGGCCCGAGCCCGCCGGCACCGCCAAATTCATCACCGGGATGGCGATGGCGAAGGCGCCGAGCAGCACCAGAAAGATGACCGCGCCCTTGTCGAGCAGACGCGTTAGCGGAAAAGCGCCGGTCATGCCTCAACCGCCCTACCCTTGAGCGCGAACATGCCACGCGGGCGCTTCTGGATGAACAGGATGATGAAGATCAGGATCGCGATCTTGCCGAGCACCGCGCCGGCGTAAGGCTCGAGGAATTTATTGGCGATGCCGAGCGTAAAGGCGCCGACCAACGTGCCCCACAGATTACCGACGCCGCCGAATACCACGACCATGAACGAGTCGATGATGTAGCCCTGGCCCAAGTTTGGGCTGACATTGTCGATCTGCGACAGCGCGACCCCGGCGATGCCGGCGATGGCCGAGCCGAGGCCGAACGTGAGCGCGTCGATTCGCGCGGTGCGAATGCCCATCGCGGCCGCCATGGCGCGGTTCTGCGTCACCGCGCGCATCTCCAGGCCGAGCCGCGTGAAACGCAGCATGGCGAGCAAGGCCACAAACACGAGCATGGTGAAGACGATGATCCACAGCCGGTTATAGGTGATGGTGATGCCGCCGAGGTCGAAAGCGCCGCTCATCCAACTCGGATTGCCGACATCCTTGTTGGTCGGGCCGAAGATCGTGCGCACCAACTGCTGCAGAACCAACGACAGGCCCCAGGTGGCGAGCAGCGTTTCCAGCGGCCGGCCATAGAGGAAGCGGATGATGGTGCGCTCGATGATGACGCCGGCGGCACCCGAGACCAGGAACGCGAGCGGAATAGCAATCAGCAGCGAATAATCGAGCGATAAATGGAACGGAAGCGGGATCTGGATCGCCATCATGCCTGGGAATCCAAGCGTAAGATGATTGGTCCTGATCGTTTCCTGCACAACATAGGTGCAATAGGCGCCGAGCATCACCATCTCGCCGTGCGCCATGTTGATGACGCCCATCACACCAAAGGTGATGGCGAGACCAATGGCGGCGAGCAGCAGCACCGAGCCGAGCGACAGCCCGTACCACATGTTTTGGACCGCGTTCCAAAGTGCGAGCGAGTGCTGAATCTTGGCACGTGCGGCTGCGACCGCCGCTTGGACCTCCGGCGGCTGACCGGCCGGCAGCCCGTCGAGCAGTCCCAGCGCGTCCTGGTCGCCACGGTCGCGGATGACGGCAATGGCGGCGACCTTGGCGTCCGGTTTGGCATCCGCCTGATTGAGGATGATGGCGGCGCGCGCCTGCGCCAATGCGGCCTTCACCCGCGGATCGGTTTCCTTGGCAAGCGCATTTTCCAGGTTCGGCAGCGCGGCTTCGTCGCGCGACTTAAACACCGATTGCGCCGCGTCGTAGCGCGTGTTGGCATTGGGCGACATCAAAGTAAGCGAGCCGATGGCGGCGTCGATGACGTTCCGCAGCCGGTTGTTGACGATGACGGTATCGATGTCGTCCGGCGCAGCGCCGGCAGCCGGCTTGCCGGTGGCGGCATCCAGCAGCTTGTCGTCCTTGGTCTTGATGAAGACCTTCTTCTGCTCAGCGCTGTACATCAGCCGCGCATCTTGCAGCGCTTCAAGCAGCGGCCTGGCCAACGCATTGCCGCTGGCGACGACGCCATTGATGGCGTTGCCGGTATCGCTCAGGGAGCCTTCGGTAAATCCGACGAGCGCGTCTTCGTAGGGCCCCGCCTGAACGCTCGTAATGGCGACGAGCAACAACGCGACGGAGAATACAAGCGCCAGCGCGCTATCGTAGAAGCTACGCATTGCGTTCAAACCCCGGCATGAGGTTGTTATTGGGAGGGCGGCGGACGACCCGCCGCCCTCTAAACGCGTTACCGATATCGTTGCGATCGCGTAGCGATCACGACGAGCCGCTGCACTTCTTGGTCACCTTGTTGTAGTGGCCGCACTTCAGCTTGACCCAATCGGACATGTAGTCCTTCGAGCCAGGCAGATAGTCCGACCAGGCATCGCCGGGCACCAGGCCCTTGGTCTTCCACACTACGTCGAACTGGCCGTCGCCGCGGATTTCGCCGATGTACACCGGCTTGGTGATGTGATGGTTGGGCAGCATGGTCGACATGCCGCCGGTCAGGTTCGGGGCCTGAATGCCGGGCAGCGCGGCGATCACTTTGTCGGGGTCGGTCGACTTAACCTTCTCGACCGCCTTCACCCACATGTTGAAGCCGATGTAGTGCGCTTCCATCGGATCGTTGGTGGTGCGCTTCGGCTTTTTGGTGAATTCGTGCCATTCCTTGATGAAGGCGGTGTTGCCCTTGTTCTTGATCGACTCGAAGTAGTTCCAGGCAGCGAGATGGCCGACCAGCGGCTTGGTGTCGAGACCGGCGAGCTCTTCTTCGCCGACCGAGAACGCCACCACCGGGATGTCGGTGGCCTTGATGCCCTGGTTGCCGAGCTCCTTATAGAAAGGAACGTTGGCGTCGCCGTTGATGGTGGACACCACCGCCGTCTTCTTGCCGGCCGAGCCGAACTTCTTGATCTTCGACACTTCGGTCTGCCAGTCGGCGAAGCCGAACGGCGTGTAGTTGATCATGATGTCGTCGGCCGCGACGCCCTTGGCCTTCAGGTAGGCTTCGAGGATCTTGTTGGTGGTGCGCGGATAGACGTAGTCGGTGCCTTCCAGCACCCAGCGCTTCACGTTGCCGCCGTCCTTGCTCATCAGGTAGTCGACGGCGGGGATGGCCTGCTGGTTCGGAGCGGCGCCGGTGTAGAACACATTGCGCTCGCTCTCCTCGCCTTCGTACTGCACCGGATAGAACAGGATCGAGTTGAGTTCCTTGAACACCGGCAGCACCGATTTGCGCGACACCGAGGTCCAGCAGCCGAACACGACGGCGACCTTGTCCTTGGAGATCAATTCGCGCGCCTTCTCGGCGAACAGCGGCCAGTTGGAGGCGGGATCCACCACCACCGGTTCGAGCTTCTTGCCGAGCAGACCGCCTTTCTTGTTCTGCTCGTCGATCAGCATCAGCATCACGTCCTTCAGCGTGGTTTCGCTGATGGCCATGGTGCCTGAAAGCGAATGGAGGATGCCGACCTTGATTGTGTCTTGGGCTTTGGCGGCGCTGATCGCCCCCGTAGCCGCAAAAGCCAATCCCGCTGCGGCGGAAAGCCACCAGCGGGCACTCGGTCGCGCTGCGACCATCTGAGATTTCAACATGAGCGAAAACCCCTGCGTTTGACGCGCTCTTTGTCCCGGAGAACTTCGGCGCGGCAGGTAGTTCGCAAGCCCTGTGCCAAGGCCTCCGGATTCACCTAACTCGCTGTTTTGGCAGCCCTAATTCTCCACAGCCCGCATTTGCCTAGTTTTACGGCAGGGGCGGCAGCTTATTTTTTAGGCAAAATTGGCTGAATCTGCGCCAACAACGCTACATTGTATGCGCACCGCAACCGAAAGAGTGCGATTTACCAGAGCTGGTCGACGGTAAGCGGGTGCGGGATGAGCTGCTGCTGGACCGCATAAGAAATGAGCATCTCGATGCTGGGGCGCGTGGCGTCCCGGCCGAACGGTACCGTATCGGCGCCGCCGCCAGCGGCGCCACCGGCGGCCTTCTTGCCCGCTTCCAATAGACGGTAAAGCTCGGCCACCGCCTCGGGATTTGATCGGGCTAGAGAATCCGTCACCACCACCATATGATTGATCGGTACCACGCCGTGCTTGCCGTACCAGGCGTGCGCCGCGGCATCGGGCTCCGGGATCACGCTTTGCAGCCGCGGGTCCTTCGGCATGGCGGCACCGTAGATCGCGGCGTCGAGCTCGCCGTCGATCAGCATTTGCGTGATGTCCTGATCCGGCCGCGCGCGAACGACGCCTGCGGGGTCTTTGGCCTCGGCGACATGGCCGTCCTCAAAGGTCACCCATTCCACGCCGGACAGATCGACTCCGTAGTCGTTGGCAAGAATGCCGCGCAGCCAGGCGGCCGTCGTCTGGCTGTAGGAGCGCACGCCGATGCGGCGGCCGGCAAGGTCTGCGGGGCTGAGCTTGCCGCGCTCGGAATTGTACAGCATGGCCCCGTGCTGAAAGCGGCCGAGCATGGTCGCCGGCAACAGCTTGAGACCCTTGTTGTGGGCCTTGGCCTGCAGAACGATGACCAGCGCCAGTTCGCTCGCGTCGAAGGCGTGCTCGCGCACCATCGGCTTGAACGCCTTGTGCATCGGCTTGACCTCGACGAAATCGAGCTTCAGCCAGGGCGAGGTGATCTCCCCGCGCTTGAGGGGCAGCGTGTGCGGATAGTCGCCGATAGCGATGCGCAATGTGGTCGCGCCCGTATTTGCCATTGTGAAATGCCTCGTTCCCGCGCGCCGATCCACGGCTTGACCGCCCGGTGCCCTACCTAGTTTAAAGAGCCCCCACCGAAAAGGGAGTTCTCATGCCGGATCAAAAGACCGGACTGGTCATCACCGCCCACCCCGGGGACTTCGTCTGGCGTGCCGGCGGCGCCATCGCGCTGCACGCCAAGCACGGCTTCAAGGTGAAGATCGTCTGCCTGTCCTATGGCGAGCGCGGCGAAAGCCAGTTCGCCTGGAAGGAGGCCGGCGCCACGCTGGACAAGGTGAAGGCCGGCCGCAAAGACGAGGCCGAGCGGGCGGCCAAGCTGCTCGGCGCCGAGATCGAGTTCTTCGATTGCGGTGACTACCCGCTCAAGCTGACCGAGGCCCACTTCGACCGCATGGTCGACATCTACCGCGAGATGAATCCGGCTTTCGTGCTGACCCACGCGCTCGAGGACCCGTACAATTTCGATCATCCCAACGCCGCGCATTTCGCGCAGGAAACCCGCGTGGTAGCGCAGGCCATGGGCCACAAGCCGGGCGCCAAGTACAAATATTCGGCGCCGCCGGTCTACCTGTTCGAGCCGCACCAGCCGGAACAATGCAACTTCAAGCCCGACCTTATTTTGAAAATCGACGAGGTGTGGGAGACCAAGTACAAGGCGTTCCAGATCTTGGCCGCGCAAAAACATTTGTGGGCCTATTATGAGCGGGTCGCGCTCAACCGCGGCATCCAGGGCTCGCGTAACACCGGCGTGCCGATGACCTATGGCGAGGCCTATCAAACGCTGTTCCCAAGGGTCACAGAAACCCTCGGCTAAGTTCGGAGGAAGTCAATGAAACCCGTCGTCGTCCGCAACATCCAGCGCGCCGATTCCAACGCCATCGGCACGCTTGGCGCCGCCGGCGTGGCTACCTCGCACGAGGCGCTCGGGCGCTCAGGGCTTATGAAGCCCTATATGCGGCCGATCTATGCCGGCGCGTCAATCGCGGGGCCGGCGGTCACCGTGCTGGCGCAGCCGGGCGACAACTGGATGATCCATGTGGCGGTCGAACAATGCCAGAAGGGCGATGTGCTGGTGATCGGCTGCACCGCCGACAACACCGATGGCATGTTCGGCGAATTGCTGGCGACCGCGCTGCGCGCGCGCGGCGTGAAAGGCCTCGTCATCGACGCCGGCTGCCGCGACGTGAAGCCGCTCACCGAGATGGATTTCCCGGTCTGGTCGAAGGCGATCTCGGCCAAAGGCACGGTCAAGGCGACGCTCGGCGCGGTCAACATTCCGGTGGTGTGCGCCGGCGTCAATGTCGAGCCGGGCGACGTGGTGGTGGCCGACGACGACGGCGTGGTGGTGATCCCGCGCAAGCTGGCGGTTGAAACCGCCGCCAAGGCGCAGAAGCGCATGGACGACGAGGACGGCAAGCGCAAGCAATTGGAAGCCGGCGTGCTCGGCCTCGACATGTACAAGATGCGCGAACCGCTGGCGAAGGCGGGATTGCGCTACGTCGATAATCCGGAAGACGTCTAAGCCGGCGCTTGCCGGCGCGGCGTCACCAAGGGTTTGGGCCGCTTTTGGTATCGCAGGCCGATTTATCGATCCGGCATGCACCGCCGCGATCTTTGCCTGCCGTATCCTCGCACTTGGCGAGGGCCTGATCCTCCGCCGCCTGCATCCCCGCGGCAACGCCCCAGCCAAAGCCGGGCGGATTTGATCCGGCGTCAATCGCAACCGCAACGCACTGATCTCTGAACGCTTCTATCACCTTGCAAAATTTGCGCGCCGTCGCGGATGAACCGATCGGCTCGCGGCAACGCTCCATTGCCTGGCTGCGCGCCGCGCTTTCAGTCGAGCGGCTGGTCGCATAACCGTAGGCAACGCCCGACTTCACAATATCGTCTGGAAGTCCGACCGCGAGCGCTCCGTTGGCCGTAGCCTGGCTCGGCCACGCTATTGCAGCGGCCATGAACAATCCAAATGCGAGCGCAAGCAAGATCAGGCAATTCCGTTGCATGTCTCTGCCGCCGTTCAAACCGCGCCAACTATAAAGTCCGGACACCATTGGAACAAGTATTCGCGAACAGTCAGTTTCTGATGTTACCGACCGCGCGTAAGGTCATCGGTTGGCCCATGCGGGCTTGCGCCGCCGCGATAATACGGGAGATGATCGCATTCTCGTCAACGAAAACAGATTATTATGCAGCGCAGCACCGACCGCATCATTACCACCCATGTCGGCAGCCTGCCGCGGCCGCACGATCTGCTCGACATGATGAAGGCGAAACTCTCGGGCGCGGCCTATGACGCCGCAGCCTATGATGCGCGCGTCAAGCGTGCGGTCGCCGAGATCGTGCGCCAGCAGGCCGAATGCGGGCTCGACGTCTTGGCCGACGGCGAAATGTCGAAGCCGGGCTTCTTCGTCTACGTCAATGAGCGGCTGGAGGGCTTCGAGCCGCGGCCCGGCAAGGGGCCGGCGTTGTTTGCGGCCGAGCGCGCCGCCTTTCCCGAATATTACGAGGACTATTTCAAGCGCGCCATGCTGGGCGGCGCGGTCGCGCCGATCGCGCCGATGTTTTGCGTCGGTCCGGTGCGCTACAAGGGCGAAGCGGCGCTACGCAAGGACCTCGACAACCTCAAAGCGGCGCTCGCCGACACGCCACATGTCGAAGCCTTCGTTCCGGCGGTGGCGCCGAGCGGCGTCGGGCAGAACGACTACTACAAGAGCGACGAGGAGTATCTGTTCGCGGTCGCCGAGGCGCTGGCCAATCGAATACCGCGCCATCGTCGACGCCGGCTTCCTGGTGCAGATCGACGATCCGTTCATGGCCGACATCTTCGCCGAGCCGGGCCTCGACGACGCGCAGAAGCGGCGCAAGGCGCGAGGCTCTATGTCGAAGCGGTCAACCATGGGCTGCGCGGTATCTCGCCCGAGCGCGTGCGCTTCCATACCTGCTACGGCATCAACGAGGGCCCGCGCATCCATGAGGCCTCGCTTGGCCAGCTCGTCGATTTCATGCTGCAGATCAACGCCGGCGCTTATTCCTTCGAGGCGGCGAACTGCCGGCACGAGCACGAATATCACTTGTGGGAAACGGTGAAGCTGCCGGACGGCAAGATCGTCATTCCCGGCGTCATCACCCACGCCAGCAACATCGTCGAGCATCCGGAATTGATTGCCGAGCGCATCATCCGCTTCGCCGATCGGGTCGGCCGCGAAAACGTGATACCGGCGGCCGATTGCGGCTTCTCATCGCAAGCAAGCTACAAGACCGAGGTGCACCCGAAGGTGATCTGGGCGAAGTTCTCCGCGCTGGCCGAGGGCGCGCGCATCGCCAGCAAGCGGCTGTGGGCCCGCGCCTAGGCTTCGGCTTTTGCGCCTCCCGGCACCGGTTGATCAAGCGTTGCTGGAGATGATGGTGTGACGCCGGGCCCGGGCGTCGCCAAAGCTGCTCGCTTTTCCGCTCTTGCCCGCTTGGCCGCCCGCATGCGGACGTAAAGCTGGCCGCCGATCAGGATGACGCACAGCGCGATGAATATCGCGCTGATCGGCCGCTCCACGAACACGGCGATGTCGCCGCGCGATATCAGCATGGCGCGGCGGAAGTTTTCCTCGAAGCGTGGTCCGAGCACGAAGCCGAGCAGGATCGGTGCTGGATGGAAGTCGAGCCGCAGCAGGATATAGCCGAGAATACCGATGACGATGGTCTCGCCGACCTGGAACATATCGTTGTTGGCGGCGTAGACGCCGATGCAGACGAAGAACAGCGCGCTCGGATAGAGATACTTGTACGGGATCGTCAGCAACTTCACCCAGATGCCGATCAGCGGCACGTTGAGCAGCACCAACAGGATATTGCCGATCCAGAAGCTCGCCACCAGGCCCCAGAAGATATCCGGATGCTCCTTGATGAGCTGCGGGCCCGGCACGATGCCCTGGATCATCAGGGCGCCAAGCAGCAGCGCCATCACCGCGTCGCCGGGAATGCCGAGGCTCATGGTCGGAATGAAATCGCCCTGCACCGAGGAGTGGGTGGACGCCTCCGGACTGACGACGCCTTCGATCAGGCCAGTGCCGAACTTCTCGGGATGCTTCGAGATTTTCTTCTCGGTCGCATAGGCGACGAAGGAGGCGATGGTCGGGCCGGTGCCGGGGATCAGCGCGCACAGGCTGCCGATCGCCGTGCCGCGGAACATCGGCGCGATCGACCGTTTGAACTCGGCTCTGCTCGGCCACATGTCGCGCAAGCGCACGTTGACGTAAGCGGTATTGATCGACGCCACCTGGTTGACGCTGTTCATGAACTCGGCGATGCCGAACAGGCCGAGCGCGAGCGCGATCAGCTCGATTCCGTCGTCGAGATGGGTCATGCCGAAGGTGAAGCGTTCCGCACCGGTTTCAAGATCGGTTCCAACGATGCCCAGCATCAGGCCGAGCACCGTCATCGCAACACCCTTAAGCGGCGAACCGCGCGCCAGCGTCGAGCCGGCGAGCAAACCCAATAGCATCAGCGAACAGACTTCGGCGGGCCCGAATTGCAGCGCTACTTCCACCAGCACCGGCGCGAGGAAGATCATTTCCGTGATGCCCCAGGAGGCGCCGACGAACGAGGCGAACACGGTCAAGCCAAGCGCAACGCCGCCTTTGCCCTGCTTGGTCATCGGGAAACCATCAAGACAGGTCACCGCGTGCGGCGGATGACACGGCAGATTGAGCAGGATCGAGCAGATGGCGCCGCCATATTGGGCGCCGTACATCACGCCGGCCAGCATCAGGATGGCGCCGACCGGGTGGATGCCGAAGGTCAGCGGCAGCAGGATCGAAATGGTCGCCAGCGGCCCCATGCCCGGCAACACGCCAACCATGTTGCCAACGAACACCCCGATGAAGCACCACATGATGTTGTGCGGCTCGAGCGCGACGCCAAAGCCGTACCAGAGGTCCGTTAGCGCCGTGGCGATCACAGGCCTCTCCATTCCAGAATCGGCATCGGGATTTGCAAGATGTACGAGAACAACCCGACGCCGAACACGGTCACAACGGCCGCCAGTATGGCGGCGCTCTTCAGCGTCGCGGTGCGATCGCCGAGTGCCGACACGAACACGCAGGAGAACACGGCGGGGATCATGCCGCCGTAGCTGCCGAACAGGATGAAGCAGAGCGGCCCGGCCAGGATGCAAGCCCAGCCCCACCACTCGGGATGCTCGGGCAGGATGCCTTCACCCTCGCCTTCCGGCAGCCCGACCGCAGAACCGGCGATGATTACGCCCAGGCAAATCAGGATGATGCCCAACGCCGTGGGCATGAAGCCCGGCCCCATATGCATCAAGGTGCCGAGCCGATAGCTTGGACCCTTCAGGGCCATAACCAGCCCGAACAGGATCATCAACCCGCCGGCATAGAAGTCACGCTTGCGCACCAAGACTTTGCCGAGCGCAAGAATTCGGTCGCGGACGGCGCGCAGAATTTCCTCCCATTGTTTGTTGAGCTCAGCGGTCTTCGTCGCCGGCCGCATGGTGCAAAAAACCGAAATAAATTGCAATCATCCCTGCCCACGCTGGCGAGCAGGGTTCCCATGCGCAAAACGGGAAGACCGCTTGGCCATGTGGCCTGCCTAACCTTAAGGCTGTTGAAAACGCCGCACGGCTGCAGCCCAGACGTGCAACGCCCGATCGGACGCGCCGGCATGGGGATGGCGCGAGCAACCGAAGCGTTTCTTGGCGGCAATTTGATCCACATCATTGCGATGCGGTTGTCTCCCCCTAAATGCTCCCCGCAACAAAAAGGCGACAGGGGAGAATTCGCCATGTCAAACACCCAGAACCGCCAACCGACTTATCTTTGCGAAATGTTGGAAAGGCTCGGCCTCGATCCGGCCGAGGGTGCGGTTCCGCATTTCAGCCTGAGCCACATCACCGCCTTTCATCGCTGCGAAGCCTGCCCGACCAAATCCGCGTGCCGCGAATGGCTGGATAAAATGCCCACGTCGGTAAGCTTCGCGCCGGACTTCTGCGCGAACGCCGATATCTTGTTCGAGTTGCAGGTCGAGCACCCCGGTCGCGCCGAGCCTGCACCCAAGGCTAGCGACCACCACGCGGGCTCGCCGCCGACGGATAACACAGAAGATTAATCGCAACCGGCCCGGGTCACGAACCGTTCAGTTCTGCAGCGTTGCGACGAACAGCGTGCGCGCGCCGTGCATGTCGAGCCACAGCCCGGCCGGCGTATGAGTCAGCCGAATCATCGCGGTGTTGCAATGCGTGCAGCGTAAGACCGCACCCATCGCGCCGCCATAATCGCGCGTCTCACCCACTGCCGCCACCGCACCGCAGCCGGCGCAGGTGATTTGTGCCGCGGTAATTTCAAGCGCGAACAATTCGCCCAGCAACCCGCCGGCGGCATTACCGTCGAGCGGCACGGCGCCACTTCCAGCCTCATCGATGCTCATGTTGCACTCCCCGTGGGTCCGAAACGTTCGGTCTTGATCAAATTAGGCGCGTGCCCGAGATCGCGTAGGATACGCGCGGCAGCCTCCACCAGCGGTGTTGGTCCGCACACGAAGATGCGCGGCCGCACCGCCGGTGGAAATCCGACGTCGCGCACCATGCCGGCGTCGATGCGGCGCGACAGTCCGCTCCAGCCCGGCGGCTGCGAACGCGTGAGCGTGTGCACGACTTTCAGCTCATTGCCCTGCCCCGCCAGCCGCCCCAGCTCGGACCGATAGATGATGTCGTCGAACGTGCGCGAAGAATAAAGCAGCACAGCCTCCGTCTTGCTGGCGGAGGCCGCGCGGTGGCGCAGCATTGCCATCAACGGCACCACCCCGGAGCCGCCGGCAATCAGGAACAGCGGGCCACCGAGCACCGCCGTCCACACGAAATAACCGCCGATCGGCCCGCGCAGTTCAAACTTGTCGCCCGGCCGCGCTTCGCCGGCGAGATAGGGCGAGACCTCGCCCTCCGATATGCGCTCGACGGTCAGCACGAGTTGCCCGGCTTCGGACGCCGACGCGATCGAATAACTGCGTTGCGCCTGATAGCCGTCCTCGGCGGTGAGCCGGACGTCGACATGCTGTCCGGGCCGGTGTCCCGGCCAATCCGGCACGGCCAACACCAGGCTGCGCACACGCGGCGTCTCATCGATGACCTCGCGCACCTCCGCGGTCATCCAACGCAGCCGCGGTAGCGCCGTCGCGGCCTCAGTCGCCGGCATAACGCTGCTCGCGCCAGGGATCGCCGTAGATGTGATAGCCGAGCTCCTCCCAGAAGCCGGGCTGCTCGCTGTCGAGGAATTGCAGGCGGCGCACCCATTTGGCGCTTTTCCAGAAATAAAGATGCGGCACCAACAACCGCGCCGGGCCGCCGTGCTCTGGGCTCAGCGGCTCGCCGTCATAGTGGGTTGCAACCATCGCCTTGCCGTCGACCAAGTCCTCCGCCGGCACATTGGTGGTGTAGTCGCCGTCACAATGGATCAGCACGAATGGCCCCGGCGGCTCGCTCAGGCCGGCGGCCTCCAGCAGCGTGTCGATCGAAACGCCTCGCCAATGCGTGTCGAGCTTCGACCAGGTGGTGACGCAATGGATGTCGACCGTCACCTCGGTCTGCGGCAGCGCATTGAACTCGTTCCAGCTCCACTCGCCGATCGGGCTGTCGCCGTCTTCCAAAATGAAGCGCCAGGTCTGCAAATCCGCGTCGGGCGTCGGGCCCGCCGACAGCACCGGGAAGTCGGAAACCAGATGCTGGCCCGGCGGTACGCGCGCGCTTTGACCGGCGCTGCGTCGCCCGCGAAAGCCGCGTGAAATGGGAGGGTCACTCATGCGTCACCTTGGTGGGATACCCGCCGGCAAGCTGATATTCTACTCGGTGGCAATTCGGGAACACAGGGGGAGCTCGTCATGATCCTGGGCATGTCGACCGCGGCGTTCACCGCGCTGCATGTGGCGATCAGCCTAATCGCCATCGTGTCCGGGTTGATCGTGGTATTCGCCATGTTCGGGTCGCGGCGGGCGAGCGGCTGGACCGCGCTCTTTTTGTTGACCACGATCCTGACTAGCGTGACCGGCTTCATGTTCCCCATTCACGGCTTCACACCCGCCTTGGGCACCGGCGTGGTATCGCTGCTGCTGCTGGTAGCGGCGCTGCTCGGGCTCTATGTCTTCGGTCTCAACGGGATCTGGCGCCGGGTTTACGTGGTCTGCGCCGTCGCCGCGCTTTACTTCAACGTCCTGGTTCTGATTGTGCAGTCGTTCCAGAAAATTTCGTTCCTCGAGCCGCTGGCGCCGACACAATCGGAGCCGCCGTTTCTCATCGCACAGAGCGTGGCGCTGCTGCTTTTCATCGTGTTCGGCATCATCGCGGTGAAAAAGTTTCATCCCGTGCAAACGGCCTAGATCCGCCCGATCAAGCCGGTATTCGGACAAACCGGGTGCGGACGAGCGCGGCGCTCCGCAACAAGCCGCCAGCCGCGCCACTTTCGCGCCAATTTTTCCGAGGGTTTTAGTCATTTTGAGTAAGGAGTCTTTTAATTCCTCGACCCTACATTCGAGGCTCGGTGACAAGCGGACGGCTTGCAAAAAACGCGCGGTTTTCGATGCGCTTGATGAGCATCTTGGCAATGGATTTCGGGCGCTGGGTGCGCAAGGAGCGCGCCATCATTCAGTCTCGCGTGAGCCCGGTCTCCCAGTTTGCGATCGGCTTGACCGTCGGCCTGGCGATCGTCGGACTGGTCGCTTCGTTTGCCACCAAATTCGTCCTCGCCACGCTTCCCAATGTCATGCCGCTGGTGCTCGGCGTCGTGGGCATCGACATCCTATGCGCCTTTGCACCGCAGACGCGGATCGTCGACGCGGTGCGCACCATCGTCTACGGTGTCCTCTATCTGGTGACCACGATCCTGTGCGGCATCCTCGCCGCCTATTCAATGCAGCGTTTCGCGTTCCCGCTTGAAGATCATTTTCTCACGCACGCGGATTTGGCGCTCGGCTTCAACTGGCTCGATTACGCGCGTTGGGTCGACCGGCACGATCAAGTCCAAAAAGTCTATTTCTTCGCTTACAACACGCTGCAAATCCAGATCGCGCTGCCGCTCGTCATTCTTGCTTTCTCAAATCGGCTGCGCGAAGCGCGTATCTATGTTCTGGCCTTCGCCATCGCCTTCACCGCAACGATTTTCATATCCGCCCTGATGCCGGCGGGCGGCCCGATCGTTTTCGTCGATCGGGCGGCCTTCCACCTGCTGCATTTCACCGGCGCAACGCCGATCGATCAGTTGATGCGCCTGCGCGAGCCGAGGTCCTTCATCATGACGGACAGCCCAGGCGGCATCGCAACCTTTCCTTCATTCCACGCGACGATCGCGATCCTGACCCCGCTCAGCCTACGTAGCCATCGCCGTATCTTCGTCGGCCTGCTTGTTTTGGATGCCGCCATGCTCGGCAGCACCATCACCGAGGGCGCGCACTATTTCACCGATATCGTCGCCGGAATCGCCATGGCGTTTTTCGCCTACGCATTGGCAAAGCGCATCATCAGCGGAGAAAAGCCCGCGCTAGGCGAAAGCCGGGAGGAGGACGGTAAAGCCCTCTACCCGGCCGCGGCGGCGGGGGTTCAAGTTTCGCCCCAGACGCAAGCCTGAATTTGTCACTTAGCGGTTGGCGTGGCTCCAGGGCGCGATGCGGTGTCCAAACCATTTCAACAAGGACGTGAGCGATACGCCGAGGAACATCAGCACGATCACCGGTACGAAAGTCTTGTCCATCTCGAAATTATTGGCATAGCGCGTGATCATGTAACCGAGTCCGGAAATCGTGGTGTAGAACTCGGCGATGATCATGCCGATCAGCCCACGGCCGATGGCGAGCCGGATACCGGCGATAATATAGGGGATCGCGAAGGGCAGCAGCACATCGCCCCAGATCCGCCATTCATTGGAGCGGAACGAGTGCGCCACTTCGAGCATGTTCTTGTCGCATTCGCGCACGCCCTGATAGGTATTGATAAGCACCGGGAACACCGCGAACAAGAACACGACGATGATCTTGGCCTTCATATAAATGCCGAACCACAGCACCAGCAGCGGCACCACCGCGACCAGTGGGGTTGCGTAGAGCGCGTTGATAGGCAGATCGAGCGCCCAGTCGAGCCAGCGCACGCGCGCCATCAAGATGGCGAGCGGAATGCCGACCAAGATGGCGATGCTGAGCCCGTAGAACATCACTTCCAGGCTCTGCGCCAAGTAATAGGGCAGATCGCCGGAAGCGGTCAGAGTATAGAAAGCGACCGCGATTTTCGTCGGATAGGTAAAAAAGATCGGGCTGATGGTCGGCCCGACAATCTGCCAGACAATCAAAATCAGGGCGACGAAGCCGTAGCGAAATACAGCACGCCGTTCCCACCAGGGCAGCTTTATTTCCTTTACGGCCACCGCCGATTGCGATTTGGCGGCGATTGCGCCGGTATGCACTTCGTTTGCGACGCTCATCGCGTAGGTGCCCTCGTGGCCCTGGCCGTATCGATCTTGACTTAACGTTCGCTGCCGCCGGCGGACGCCCCCGTCAACCGGCGGCGTCCGCTCAGCATGATTGTCGACCGACGGTTAGAACGCCGCGGTCGGGCAAACGGGGCCCTTCCATACGCCGAGTTCCTTGATCGCCTTGTCGGCAAATTCCTTGTCGACGATCTGGTCGTAGCTCGGCGTCTTGCCTTTCTCGATATTGCCGACCTTGGTCATCAGGTTGGCGGTGAAATTGACGCGCTCCGGGTTGAGGCCGGTGTTGGCGTCCCAGATGCAGGCCTTCACCAGGAAGTCGTAGGTCTCCTCCACGATCTTCGGCGGGTAGCCGGTGTGCTTGATCATGATCGGCAGCACCTTGGCCTTGTCGGTGTACATGATGCGGGCCGCTTCGATCACGGACTTGACGAAGGCTTGCAGCGCGGCCGGCTTATTCTTGATGGTCTCTTCTTTCACGCCGTAGATAAGTGTACATCTGCTTCGGCGCCAGCTCCCACATGCGCGCGATCGCGTGCAGGCTCGGCACCTTCTCTTTGGCCAGCATCTCCTGCTCGACGTGCAGGATTGCGGTATCGACCTGATCGGCGACCAGCGCCGGCACGTCCTCGCTCGCGATGCTGACGAAGTTGACGTCCTTGGGGTTGATCTTGGCGGCGCGCAGCACGTTCTTGCTCAGAATATCGGCGAAGCCGCCGGGCTGCTGAATGCCGATGCGCTTGCCCTTGAGGTCGGCCATGGTCTTGATGTTGTCGCGAACGACCATCGAGGCTTCGAACTTGTACAGCGTGCCGAGGATGGCCTTGACCTTCGAGCCTTTGGAGATCGCGATCGAGGTGACGGTACCGGGCGACTGAGCGATGTCGAGATTGCCCGCCAGCATGGCGCGAAATACCTTGACGCCGCCTTCGAGCGCGACGGTTTCGACCTCGATGCCGTTCTTCTTGAAAATCCCGAGATCCTTGGCGACGATCACCGGAATGTGCACGATGTTCGGCGGCGTCGTCGGCATGCCGACTGTGAGCTTGTTATCTTGCGCACTGGCCGCGCCCGGCAGCGCGAGCGCGCCGGCGGCCAGCGCGGCCAGTGTTAGGTAAAGTCTACGCATGCGATCCTCCCATCGTCTTTTTTAAGCCTGTCCGAAGCGCCCCACGGTAGTGAACAGACGCGCGGCATACCCGCGGAAGGCGGGATATTGCCCCATCACACCTGTAAAAACAACGAACCCCGCCCACCTTTGACCGCGACCCATCGCCATGGCTAATGGCTCTAACCCCGCCACTCAGTCAGATAGTCCCACTCGCAACATGACCAAATTCGTCGTCGAATTCGGAACTGCTGGAAAGCCGCCGGGGCCCGACGGCCGGTTGGATGGACCGGCCTTCCATCGCAATCACGAACCGATCTGGTCGGCGATCGGGCCTTTTCTGCTAGGGCAGAGCGGCGACGTACTGGAACTCGGCAGCGGCACCGGCCAGCACGCAACCGAATTCGCGCGGCGGACGCCGAAGCTCACTTGGTGGCCAAGCGACATTTATCCGTCGCATCTCGCCAGCATCGACGCTTGGCGCGCTCAAGCCGGCCTCGCCAATTTGCGTGCGCCGCAGCGCATCGACCTCACCGACCCCGATTGGCGGTGGCAAAGCGACGCGCCGGCGCCGCCGCTGCTGGCGGCCATGCTCTGCATCAACGTGTTGCACATCTCACCGTGGTCGGTGTCGCGAAATCTGATCGCCGGCGCCGGCCGCTATCTGCGCGAGGGCGGCCGCCTATTCGTCTACGGGCCGTTCATGCGCGACGGCCGCCACACGGCGCCGAGCAATGCCACCTTCGATCAAAACCTGCGAGCGGAGAACCCGGCATGGGGCGTGCGCGATACCGCCGATTTGCGAGCGGAAGGGCAGGCAGCCGGGCTGACGCTCGCCGACATCGCCGAGATGCCGTCGAATAATCTCGTCCTGGGCTTTGCACGCGGCGTCCGGCAGAATTGATCCCAATCGCCAATCGACAAACAAAGCACCATGACGCCGGAACCCAATCTCGACATCGCCCATCTTGGCCACCTCGAACTGCTGACGCCGACCTTCGACAAGAGCGCGCGCTTTTTCATCGACGTCATGGGCATGACCCAGAGCGGCGAGAAAGGCGACAGCATCTATCTGCGCGGCTATGACGACTACGAGCGCTACACACTCAAGCTCACCGCCTCGAAAACCAACGGCATGGGCCATGTCGCCTATCGCTGCCGCTCGCCGCAGGCGCTCGAGCGGCGCGCCGCCGCGCTGAAAGGCTCCGGCTTTGACGTCGGCTGGAGCGACGGCGATCTCGGCCACGGCAAGACCTTTCGTCTGCAAGGATCCCGACGGCCACGTGATCGAGCTTTATTACGACACCGAATGGTACGAGCCGCCGCCCGCGCTCAAGCCGGCGCTGAAGAACCAGGCGCAGGCCTTCCCTGCGCGCGGCTGCAACGCGCGCCGGCTCGACCACTGGAACGGGCTTGCCGCCGATATTCCCGGCTGCCGCAAGTTCTTCGAGGACTATCTCGGCTTCCGCCTGACCGAGCGCATCGTCATGAGCGACGGCAGCGAGGCCGGCATCTGGATGACGGTGACCAACAAATCCTACGACTTCGCCTATACGCGCGACGCGACCGGCGCGCGCGGGCGATTCCACCACGTCACCTACGCACTCAATTCACGCGAGGAAGTGCTGCTCGCCGCCGACGTATTCCTGGAGAACGGCGTGTTCATCGAGACCGGGCCGCACAAGCACGCCATCCAGCAAACTTTCTTCCTCTACGTCTATGAGCCGGGCGGCAACCGGGTCGAGGTCGCCAATGCCGGCGCGCGGCTGGTGCTGGCGCCGGACTGGAAGCCGATCACCTGGACCGAGGAGGAGCGCAAGAAAGGCCAGGCCTGGGGCCTGAAGACCATCGAGTCGTTTCACACGCATGGGACGCCGGAGATGCCGGCGGCGGCGAAAACTTGAGCGCATCGATGGCCGCCGTGCTCGACGCCGACGGCGCGCTGGTCGCCGCGCTCGCGAAGGGCGATGGCGCCGCAGCCAAGGTGCTGCTCGACGACGAATTCAATTGGGTCGATTTCAACGGCCACGTTCGGACGGCCAAGCAGGTGGCGGAGAGTCCCCCGAAGCCGCCACTCGGCGACGAAGTAGGCCTGACGCCGACGGCGCATCGCTACGGCGAGGTCGCCTCCATCGTGGTGGATCGCGACAAATTCTTCGTGCTGCGCGTCTGGGTGAAGCGCGACGCGGGCTGGCGCTGCTTGGTCTATCACGAAGTCTCGCAGAACCTGCCGCCGGCGCCGCATGGGCCCGGCCGCAAGCAGTGGGACAATCCCTGCTACACACTGCCCTATCAGCCGCGCAATGCGGATGAGCGCGACTGCCTCACCTCCTGGCAGCAACTGGAAATCGCGGTGATGGGCCACGATCCCGACGAATGGGCGCGCCATGTCGCCGACGAGTTCACCGTCACCGGCGCCGCCCGGCGCCACAGCAAAGCCGACCGCTACGCCGTAATCGCGGAGCAGAAGCGCACCAACGCCAATTCGGCGCCGGCGCCGCTGGTCTCGGCGCGCCTATTCGACTTCAAGGATGCCATCGTGATGCGCTGCCAGCACCAGCCGTTTCACGGCAAGGCGAACCAAGTCAGCCGAGTCTTCATCAAGCGCGACGGGCGATGGCTGATGGCGGTAAGCTTTCAGACCACGCAGCAGGACGCGCCGGTGAAAACCATTTAGAATTCGAGCAGTAAGTATGGGACTTCGGAACAGTCATGGATCGCCACAACACCCCCCGCGTCTCCTTCATCGGCTTCGGCGAAGCCGGCCAGGCGATTGCTTCCGGCCTGCGCGAAACCGGCATCGAGCGCATTGCCGCCTGGGACATCTTGTTCCCGGTGCCCGAGGGCGAGCGGCTGAAAGCCGCCGGCGAGAAGATGGGTGTGCGGTTGGCCAATTCCGCCGCCGAAGCGGTTGCCGAAACCGACATGGTCATTGCCGCGGTAACGGCGGCTTCCAGCGTCGAGGCGGCCCGCTCGGTCGAGCCGCACCTCAAAGGCAATCCATTTTATCTCGACATCAATTCCGTCTCGCCCGGACGCAAGCAGGAGACCGCCAAGCTGCTCGGCGACAAGGCGCGCTACGTGGACGTGGCGGTGATCGCCGCCATTCACCCGGCCCGCCACCGCACGCCGATGCTGCTTGCCGGCCCGCACGCCGAGGCGATCTCGCCGCTGTTGCAGGAACTCGAGATGAGGACCTCGGTGGTCGCGCCGGAGACAGGCGCCGCGGCCGCCATCAAGATGATCCGCAGCGTGTTGATCAAAGGCATCGAGGCGCTCACCTTCGAATGCTTTGTCGCCGCCGCCCGCGCCGGCGTGCTCGACGAGGTGACGGTGTCGCTCAAAAATAATTACCCGGGCGTCGATTGGGCGCAGATGTCGGAATACAATCTCGAACGCATGGCGAGCCACGGTGTGCGCCGCGCCGCCGAGATGGAAGAGTCGGCCGCGACACTACGCGAGCTCGGCATCGACCCGCTGATGGTGGAGGCAACCGTTGCCCGCCAGCGCGAAATGGGCGCGATCGGCAAGGACGAGAAGGTGCGCGGCACGCTCGACCAGGGGCGCGCTGTTATGCTCGATGCCATCAGCGCGGCCGCCAAGGCTCGGCAATAGCGGCGCGCGACCGTCACGAAAAAAGGGCGGCGGCGTGCTCGGTCTTAAGCGCGTTTGCGTTGCCGATGATCGTACGCACGGTCTGTCCGCGCAAAGACGGTACATCGCCGCCGCGCGCGATGATGCGGACACGCAGGGCGGCTTACCGAAAGCACAAAAGCGCTAGCGGCGGCGTGGCTTGCCGCCCTTGCGCCCTTTCGCCGCAGCTTTCTTCGCTGCCGCGGGTTTGGTCTTGCGTTTCGAAGCTTGCCCGGCCGCGCCGGGCAGGCCGCTCGTTTTCGCCACCCGCATCGACCAGTATTCCCACGAGCGGGTCAGCCCGGTGGTCTTGCTGCTGATGGCGCCGGCCAGTTCCGTCTCGCCCGGCGACAGCGAGGCGATGTTACTGCCGATGCTCAGCGCCTGCACTTGATAGGCGGCATTACGTGCCGAGTAGACGCAGCGGAATACGCAATCCTTCACGCTTGCGCCGGCGACGGTGACGCCGTGCCGCTTCATCAGCACCATCCAGCCCTGCCCCAGCGCGCGGGCGAGCGAGGCTCCCTCCTCCGGCTTGACCACCAGCATATTGGTGTCGCCGAACTCGTCGTGCTGATCCCAGAACGGCGGCCTGATGCCGCCGACCGCGCCGAGATGGAAAACCGGCACATAGTCGGTGCCGGTGGCGAGCAGCGGCATGAAGGCCGGGCAGTGATGGTGGCAGACGGAATTCACCTCCGGCCGCGCCTTGTAGATCTCGCCGTGGATCACCCGCTCCGAGTACTGCCCGACGCCGGGCTCGCGCACCGGCCGGGAATCGAGGTCGTATTCGATGAAGTCCTCCGGCGTCACCAGCTCGGGCGCGCGCGAGCGCGACAACAAATAGCGCGAAGGGTTGTCGGGATGGCGCATGCTGACATGGCCGAAAGCATCAATGACGCCTTCACGGGCGACGATGCGGTTGGCGAGCGCGAGCTCGGCGCGGGCTTCGTTAAGGAGACTGGGCACGGACGTTTCCTCTTACGGTTCTGATGGTTTGCTATCCCACATTATAGGACAGCTTGCCGGTCAAACAGCAATGACGGCGCTTGACAGATGGCGGCGGTTAGGGACGCTTCCGTTTCAACATGCCCGGGCCAGCACAAATCGTCATCGATGGCGTCAGCCATGTCTATCGGCCGCCGCGCGGCCGCGAGGTGCTGGCGCTGGATGAGGTCTCACTCGAGGTGGCCAACCGCGAATTTGTGGCGCTGCTCGGCCCTTCCGGATGCGGCAAGTCGACGCTGCTCTATCTGATCGGCGGCTTTCTGCCGGTCGAAACCGGCGCTATCCGCGTCGACGGCAAGGGGGTCGCCGGCCCCGGTCCCGACCGCGGCATCGTTTTCCAGCATTTCGCGCTTGTTTCCCTGGAAGACCGTGCGCGGCAACATCCTTTATGGCCTCGAACGGCAAGGCATGCCGAAAGCCGAGCGCGAAAAGCGCGCGCTCGACTTCATCGAGCTGGTCGGGCTGACCGGCTTCGAGGATAGCTACCCCTCGCAACTATCCGGCGGCATGAAGCAGCGCACGGCGATTGCGCGCACCCTCGCTTTCGACCCCACCATCCTATTGATGGACGAGCCGTTCGGCGCGCTCGACGCGCAGACGCGCGGGCTGATGCAGAGCGAATTGTTGAGCATTTGGCAGCGCACGCCGAAGACCGTCATCTTCGTGACCCACGACGTGCAGGAGGCCGTCTATCTCGCCGACCGCGTGGCGGTGATGTCGGCGCGGCCGGGCAAGCATCAAGACCATCGTCGACACCAAGTTCGACAAGAACAACCCGGACATCTTCAAGCAGAAGGACTTCGTCGAGAAGGTGGACGAAATCTGGCATCTGGTGCGCGAGGAAGCGATCAAGGCGCAGGGCGGCCGACGTAAGGGAGAGCGGACGGTGAGCGTAGGGCTGGCAGTTCGCGGGCCGGCGCGCCGCACCTGGTCGGAAGGCGCGGTGCGCACTCTTTTCCGCTATTCGCCGCTGCTGCTGCTGGCGATCGCCTGGGAGCTCGCCGCGCGCCTGCATCTGGTGTCATCGACGCACTGCCGTCCTTTCCAGCCGTGGTCGGTGCCTGGATCGGCATGATCGAGGACGGGGAGCTCTCGCCAACGGCGCTGCCTCGCTATATCCGCGCCGGCGCAGGGCTTGGGCTCGCCATCGTGATCGGCGGCCTGCTCGGCATCTGCCATGGCCTGGTGGAAGCCGGTAAACATTCTGGTCGCGCCCATCGTGGAGATCTTCTATCCGCTGCCTAAGTCGGCGCTGATCCCGGTCACCGTCATCTGGCTCGGCTTCGGCGACGCCTCCAAGATCCTGCTCATCTTCCTTGGCTGCATGCTGCCGGTGACCATCGGCGCCTTCAACGGCGCGCGCTCCAGCGATCAGACGCTGCTCTGGTCGGCGCGTTGCATGGGCGCGAGCCGCCTGCGCGTGCTGCGCGACGTGGTGGTGCCGAGCGCCATGCCGGAACTGCTCAACGGCATCCGCACGGCGCTGGCGCTGTCGTTCATCCTGCTGGTGTCTGCCGAGTTGATCGTCGCGCACAAAGGCTTCGGCTACCTGATCGGCGTGCTCGGCTCCAACGGCAGCTACGATGCGATGTACGCGGTAGTGCTGACCGTGGCGTTCCTCGGCTTCGCCGCCGACCGCGATTTATCTCGCGATCACCGAGCGGGTGCTGCAATGGCGCGCGTAAGCGGGACCATGACGCAAGCGACGGTAACCGCGGCCGACGTGCCCGATCCGCTGGCGATGCGCCTCGGCCGCCTCGCGCTATCGGGCGGGGCATGCGCGTGTTCTCCATCGTGCTGCTGCTGGTCGGCTGGGAAGCGCTGGCGCGCAGCGGAACCTTCACCGCTTTCCAACTGCCGGCGCTCAGCGACGTGTCGTCGAGCGCATCTGGAGCGACGGCGTCTCCGGCGACCTCGCGCTCAACACCAGCCTCACCCTCTACCGCGCGCTGGCGGCGTTCTGCATCGCCGCCGTCGGCGGCGTCGCCATCGGCATGGCGATGTCGCGCAACGTGATCGCGCAGTGGTTCTTCGACCCCATCGTCTCGGTCGGCTTTCCGATGCCGAAAATCGCCTTCCTGCCGGTGGTGATCCTCTGGCTCGGCGTCTACGACGTTTCCAAGATCACCATCATCGTGGTCGACGCCATTTTTCCAGTCATCGCCGCCACCGTCATCGCCATCCAGGGCGTCGAGCGCGAATTGATCTGGTCGGCACGCAATATGGGCGCGAGCAGCCGAGAACTCCTGACACAGATCGTGCTGCCGGCGGCGTTTCCGCAGATCATGACCGGGCTGCAGGTGGCGCTGCCGCTGTCGTTGATCGTGGCGGTGGTGGCCGAAATGCTGATGGGCGGCTACGGCCTCGGCGGCGCCATGATGGAGGCCTCGCGCTTTGCCAACTCGACCGGCGTGTTCGCCGGCATCGTTGAGATCGCCGTGGTCGGCTATGTGCTGGTCAAGGCGATGGCGCTGATCCGCCGCCGGCTTTTGATCTGGCACCAGGAAGCCCACGAGCCGACCACCGTGTAAACCATGTACCGCATGCCGGGCAAAGCGACGCAGCGGTAAGGCTTGCCAAAATCGGTTGGAACCCCGACAATCTCGCCTTTCGCGACGCAAAGCTTGCCAGCGCAAACGCGCAAGCGCGGCGAAACTGGGAGGATACCATGCGATTTCTGAAACTCGCGCTGGCCGGCGTATTGCGCGCTCGGCCTTGCCACTGCCGCCAATGCGGAGCCGGTGAAAATCCGCATGTCCTGGGTGGCGCCGGTCGCCAACTGGGCGTCGATCCTTCTCTACAAGAAGGACCTGATGACGCATCTCGGCAAATCCTACACGCTCGAGACCATCCATTTCCGCGGCACGCCGCCGATGATCACGGCGCTGGCCAATAACGAGCTGGAAATCTCCAACCTCGCCTATTCGACGCTCGCCATCGCCATCGCCAATGCCGGCATGGACGACATCCGCGTCATCGCCGACGAGTTCCAGGACGGCGTCCCCGGCTACTTCTCCGAGCAGTATTACGTGCGCAAGGACTGCGGCATCGCCAAGGTCGAGGACCTCAAGGGCAAGGTGGTCGGCACCAATGCCGCCGGCAGCGCCGTCGACATCGCCAGCCGCGCCATGCTGCGAAAGCACGGGCTCGAGCCCAAGCGCGACTACACCATCGTCGAAGGCCCGCTGCCGGCGATGCCCGCCATGCTGCTGGAGAAGAAGGCGGACCTGATCCCGGCCGTGCTGCCCTTCGCGCTCAATCCCAAGCTGCGCGCCGACGGCAAGGTGCTGTTCACCTCAGGACCAGGCGCTGGGCAACACGCAAATGATCGTGTGGACGGCGCGCAAGCCGTTCATCGACGCGCACCGTGCCGCAACTGGTCGACTTCATGGAGGACATGCTGCGGGTGGTGCACTGGTATCTCAGACCCGAAGAACCACGACGCCGCAGCCGAGATCGCCTCCAAGCTGACCAAGGCGCCGGCCAGCCGCTTCGGCTGGCTGTTCACCAAGCAGGACACCTACCGCGACCCGAACTTGCTGCCGGACCTCGACGCCCTGCAGCGCAATGTCGACACCGTGCAGGACTTGGCTTCGTCAAGAAGCACGTCGACGTCAAGGCACACTCCGACCTCAGCCTGATCCAGGAAGCGGCCAAGCGGCTGGCGAAATAAGCTTCCGACAATATCGGCAGACCTGGATGGCCCCGGGGGCGCTCCCCGGGGCCATTTTATTGGTGCTTTGTGACGGACTTGATCATCGCCACGCCGTAGTCGCAGTGTTAGGCAAAGCGATGAGGGCCGAGAGCGAAATGAGCCGAAATCCGTACATTCTGCAGGCAATATCCGGCCTGCTGACGCCAGCCCTCGCGCTTGTCGCGCCGACTCAAGGCTTCGCGCAGACGCCTCCTACCGCGCCGGCGCCCGATATCCTGCTGCAATTGCCGCACGACCTGTCGCCCTGGGGCATGTTCATGTCCGCCGACATTGTCGTCAAAACGGTGATCGTCGGGCTGGCCTTCGCGTCCGTGCTGACCTGGACCATCTGGCTCGCCAAGGCGATCGAGCTGTTGGGTGCGCGCGGCCGGCTGCGTCGCGCGATCGCGGCGCTCGACGAAGCGCGCTCACTGAGCGACGCGATGGCGCGGCTGCGGGGCAAAAGCGAGGTCGCGCTGACGCTCGCGCGCGCGGCGGAGACCGAATTGCGGCTGTCGGCCGACGCGCTGTCGCCCGAGGGTGTGAAGGAACGCATCGCCTCGCGGCTGCAGCGCATCGAGGCGGCCGCCGGCCGGCGCATGATCCGCGGCACCGGCATACTTGCCAGCGTCGGCGCCACCGCGCCCTTCGTCGGCCTGTTCGGCACCGTCTGGGGAATCATGAACAGCTTCATCGGCATCTCCAAGCAGCACACCACCAATCTGGCGGTGGTGGCGCCGGGCATTGCGCAGGCGCTGCTGGCGACCGCGCTCGGACTGGTGGCGGCGATCCCGGCGGTGGTGATGTACAACATGTTTTCGCGCTGGATCGCCGGCTACCGCGCGCTGCTCGCCGATGCCAGCGCGCAGATTCTGCGTCTGGTGAGCCGCGACCTCGACCGCGGCGCCTTCGACCAAGCGTCGGCTGTGCGCCGGCGGCCGGCGGCAGCGGAGTGAGCCATGAGCGTGCGGCTCGACCACGGCGACGAAGCTCTTGAGGAGATGCACGAGATCAATGTCACGCCGTTCATCGACGTGATGCTGGTCTTGCTGATCATTTTCATGATCGCGGCGCCGCTGGCGACCGTGAATATTTCCGTCAACCTGCCGGCCGCCAATGCCGAGGCGAGCCCGCATCCCGACAAGCCGCTGATCCTGACGCTGAAATCCGATTTGAGCGTGATGGTCGACAACGATGCGGTAAGCCGCGATGCGCTCGCCGCCGCGCTCGACAAGGTGACCGGCGGCGACAAGACGCAGCGCGTCTTCTTGCGCGCCGACAAGACCGTTCCTTACGGCGACCTCATGACGTTGATGAACGAATTGCGTAGCGCCGGTTATCTGCATGTAGCGCTGGTCGCGCTGGAAGCGGAGAAGCCGCAATGACGGCGCGCGACACGCTGCGCTGGGGCGTCTGTTTTGCGCTTGTCCTTGGCTTTCACGCCGCCGGCGCCATGGCGCTGCTGGCGCGCTGGAACCCGCATGACGATCTGGTGGCCAATGCGCCGGTGATCACCATCGAGCTCGCCGCTTTGCCGGTCGCACCGGAAACCAAGCCGACAGAATTGCCGCCCGGCCCGCAGCAGGCGGATGCCGAGCCGCAGCCTGAGCCCGATCCGGTGAAGCCGGTCGAAAAGCTCGCTCTGTTGCCGCCGCCGGAACCTGCGCCGACAGAGACGGTTGAGAAACTCGACCTGCCGCCGCAGCCGCAGGTCGAACTGACAGTGATGCCGCCGCCGAAGCCGATGGAAAAACCGAAAGAACCGGCAAAGGCGAAAGAAAAGCAAAAGGCGCAGGAAAAGAAGAAGCGCGCGGCAGCGTCACGCCAGCCTCGCCAGCGCGCCGACCACCGCCGAAACCAAAGCCGCGCGCGCGGCGGCGCCAACGCCGGGCGCGGCCTCGCGCAACCCTTACGCGGTGCCGAACTGGAAATCGCAACTCGTCGCCAGGCTCGAACGCGCCAAGCGCTACCCGTCCGAGGCGCGCGCGCGCGGTGAGCACGGCACCGCCCAGCTGGCCTTCAGTGTCGACCGCCGTGGCGGCGTGCATCACGCGCGCATCGTGCGCTCGTCGGGCTCGTCCTTGCTCGACCGCGAGACGCTGGCGCTGATAGCACGCGCGGCACCCCTGCCGCCGCCGCCGCCCGAGGTGAAAGGCGCACAAATCGCGATCGTTGTGCCGATCCGCTACGATATCCGCTGATTTTGTTGATCGCGCACCGGGGCCGCGATCTGCTCGCCGATGACACGGCCGAGCATGACCAGCAGCGGGCCGGGCAAGCCGGCTTGCGCGAGGCGCTCGGGCAACTCGCCGATCGGGGCGGCGATCACCGCCTGATCGGGCCGCGTAGCACGGGCGATGCCGAGCGCCGGCGTTCGTGGGTCGAGGCCCTCGGCTATGGCCTTCATGACCAGCGCGGCGAGTGTTTTCGCCGGCATGTAGATCGCCGTGGTCGTCGCCGGGTCGGCGAGGCTGTGCCAATCGATGTCCTTCGGCAGCGCGCCATCCTTGGCGTGCCCGGTGACGTATTGCAGGCGCCGCGCCTGCCCCCGCCCGGTAAGCGGCAGGCCGAGCCTGGCGGCGGCGCCCTGCGCCGCGGTGATGCCGGGCACCACCTCGACCGCGATATTGGCGGCTTTGCAGGCTTCGATCTCCTCGCCGGCGCGGGCGAAGATCAGCGGATCGCCGCCCTTGAGGCGGACGACGCGCTTGCCCTGCTTGGCCAGATTGACCATCAGCGCATTGATCTCGTCCTGCTTGCAGGACGGCCCGTAGCCGG
Organism: uncultured Alphaproteobacteria bacterium; assembly: GCA_963761245.1. GTDB lineage: Bacteria > Pseudomonadota > Alphaproteobacteria > Rhizobiales > Xanthobacteraceae > Pseudolabrys. Next base: position 58,636 of record CAVXGN010000009.1, read on the forward strand.
TCTTGCCGACCAGCATCTTCTTGGCTTCGCGGCGGGCGAAGTCGAGCACGTCGCGCGAGACCAAGTCGTCGAACAGGATCACGTCGGCCGATTGCAGCGCGCGCACCGCGCGCAGCGTGAGCAATTCCGGGTCGCCGGGACCGGCGCCGACAAGCGTCACCGAGCCGCTCTCGACCGTGGTGCCCAATCCCCTCACCTCGGCGATGAAGGTCTCGAAGTCGACATCGCTCGGTGTGCGGTCGGGATGGCTGACGGCGTGCGCGGTAAACAACTGCCAGAATTTGCGCCTTCCCGAGAATGGAAGGCCGGAAGCCTTCACCGCGTTGCGCCAGCGCGCCGCCGCGGCGGCCCATTCGGCAAAGCCTTTCGGCAGCAAGCGCTTCCAACTTTGCTCTGATCGCTTGCGCGAACACCGGCGCGGCGCCGTCGGTGGAAATGCCGATCACCAGAGGCGAGCGGTTGACGATGGAGCCGAAGGCGAAATCGCAGAAAGCCGGCTTGTCGATCACATTGACCGGGACGCCGGCGGTGCGGGCGGCGCTCGCAAAGCTCGCGGCCGCTTCATCGTCTTCAAACGCGCCAATGGCAACCGCGGCCCCCTCGAAATCGCCCGAGCGTCCAGGCGCTGGCGCGCAGCACGATTTCGCCGCGCGGCGGATTGCCGATGAGCTGGCGCAGCTCGTCGCAAACCTCATGACGCGTAAATCTCCACGCGCGCGCCCGCCGCCGACAACAGCTCGGCCTTCCAGGCCGCCGCCTGGTTGCCGCCCGCCAGCAGCGCGCGTTTTCCCTCGAGCGCGAGAAACACCGGCAGCCGCGCCAGCGGCTGCATGCGGCCCGGCTCTGCTTCGGAAGGTGTGCGTGCGATTTTCAACGGCGATAATCCTCTAGTAGACGTCCGCCTGATAGCGGTCGTTCTTCTTCAGCTCGGCCACGAAACGCGCTGCGTCTTCCGGGCTGCGCTTGCCATGCTCGGCGACCACATCGATCAGCGCGCGCTCCACGTCCTTGGCCATGCGCAGCGCGTCGCCGCAGACATAAATGTGCGCGCCGCGTTCGAGCCAAGCCCAGATGTCGCGGCCGTCCTCGCGCATACGGTGCTGCACATAGATTTTTTCGTCGCCGTCGCGCGACCAAGCGAGCGTGAGGCGGTGCAGATGCCCAGCGCGGCGCATGTCCTTGAGCTCGTCCTCATAGAAGAAATCGTAATCGCTGCGCTGATGGCCGAAATACAGCCAGTTGGGCCCCGGCGCCTTGGTCGCGATGCGCTCCTGCAGGAAGGCGCGGAACGGCGCGATGCCGGTGCCCGGCCCGATCATGATGATCGGCTTGTTCGGATCGGCCGGCAGCGCGAAATGCTGCGCCTTCTGCACATAGACCTTGATCTTGTCGCCGGGCCTGACGCGGCCGGCGAGAAAGGTCGAGGCGACGCCGAGCCGCGTGCGCTTGGCCACCTCATAGCGCACCGCATCGACCGTGAGCGAGACCTGCCCCGGGTTGGCCTTCAAGGACGATGAGATCGAATAGACGCGCGGCTGCAAGGGCTCGAGCGATTCAATGAAGGCTTCCGGATCCGGGCGGATGCCAGGGAATTTCTGCAAGCGCGGCCAGCACGTCGAGCGTGGCGGCATCGCCGTCGGGGTCGCGGCCGTCGGCCAGCGCCTTCGCCTTCTGCCGGCGCTCGCCGCCGGTCAGATAGGAGATGAGCTGGAACAACATGTCAGGCGCCGGCGACAGCGAGACGCCATCGATCAGCACCTCGCGCAACGTGCGCCCGCCGATCGGGAAATCCGGCGGCGCATCGAGTGCGGCGATCACCGCGTCGACCAGACTCGGAATCGTTGGCCGGGAAAACGCCGAAGCTGTCGCCGACCTGATAGTCCAGACCGCACTCGGCGAGATCGAATTCGATGTGCCAGGTTTCCTTTTGCGAGCCCTCTTTGTTGAGACGGCGGCGCGAGAGGAAGGTCGCGGTGACCGGATTGTCGCGCGAGCGTCCGGGTTCGGCGAGCGGCATTGGCGTCGCTTCCGGCGGCGCGGCGTCGGCTTTGGATGAGCCGGCATCGAGGTCCTGATAGAGCTGCTTGAGCATGCGGGCGGTGTCCTTGCCGCCCGGCACGCACAGGTTCAGGCGCTTTTCCGATTTCTTGAACAGCGCATCCGCATAGTCCTTGCAGTTATAGCCGCACTGGCCGCAGTCCTGCTGCGCCATCGCCGCCATCATCCGCCGCGGCAGCGGCTTGCCGTCGGCGAGCTTCATGCGGTCGGGCAGCGGCATCGCCGGGTCGTGCCAGGGCGCGCCGTCGTCGACCTCCTCAGATGCTTCGTCCGGCGCATCGACCAGGCCCGGCAACAACTTGGCCACGTCCTGCTTGGACAGCGGCGTCACCCCGCCTTCCAGCCCGAACAGGCCGGCGAACAAGCCGTCGAGCCAGGCGCGCTGCTGCGGCGTAAACGGCGCGGTTTCCGGCAGGAACGACGGGATCGGCGGTCGCGGCGTGATGCTCATGCGGCCGCCTCCTCGCTCATCGCTTTGAGCGCGTCGATCTCGTGGCGGCGCGCGAAGGCGATGAAGCTTTCATCGCTTGAAGCGCGGTGCGCCAGATAGGCTTTGAGGATGCGCTCGATCGTCTGCGGCGCGTCCTCGGCCTTGACGTCGCGATAGATCTCGCGGCCGAGCGCGGCATAGGGCCCGAAGCCGCCGCCGATCAGCACGTGATAGCCCTCGACCGGATCGGCCTCCTCGTTCTCCTGCACCTTGCAGGCCAGCAGACCGATCTCGGACACGAAATGCTGGGCGCAGGAATGATGGCAGCCGGTGAGATGAATGTTGACCGGGGTATCGAGCGAGACGCGCGTCTCGCACCAGCGCGGCGATCTCCTCGGCGTGGCGCTTGGTGTCGGAAGCGGCAAATTTGCAGCCGGTATTGCCGGTGCAGGCAATGAGCCCGGCGCGGATGGCATTGGCTTCGATGGCAAGCCCCAGCGCCTCGATCTTCTCCTGCGCCGCTTTCAGCTTCTCGGTCGGCACGCCGGAAATCAGCAGGTTCTGCCAGACCGTGAGCCGGATATCGCCGTCGCCGCAGTCGCGCGCGATGTCGGCGAGGCCGCGCATCTGCGCGACGGTCAGGCGGCCGACCGGCACCGCGACGCCGATCCAGTGCAGCCCGTCCTGCTTCTGCGCATGAATGCCGAGATGCGCGGTGCGGCTGAAGGGCGGGCGCGGGGCCAGCGCGCCGGGCACCGCGCGGTCGAGCTTGCGGCCGAGCTTTTCCTCCATCAGGCCGAGGAATTTCTCGACCCCCATTTTGTCGAGCACGTATTTGAGCCGCGCCTTGGTGCGGTCGGAACGGTCGCCGTAATCGATGAACACGCGCACCACGGCGTCGGCGACCTTGCTGGCGTCGGCCGGCTTCACCAGCACGCCGGTGTCGCCGGCAAAGCTGTGGTGGCCCAGTGAGCCCGCCGAGGCAGAGCCGGAACCAGATGCCGGGCGCGAGCCCAAAGCCGTCGTTCACCGCAACCGCCTGGAAGCCGATGTCGTTGGTATCCTCCAGCACGGGAATGATGCCGGCGCCGTCGAAGGCGACGTTGAATTTGCGCGGCAATCCGTAGAGCGAGCGGTCGTTGAGGATGTGGAAATGCCATTCGCGCGCAAAAGGGCGCGTATCGATCAACTCCTGCGGGTCGATGCCGGCGGTGGCAGTGCCGGTAACATTACGGATATTGTCGGCCCCCGACCCCCGCGAGCACAGGCCCAAATCCTGCACCGCCTCGACCATGGCCACGGCGTTCTTGGATTCGATCTCGCGGATCTGCAGATTGGCGCGCGTCGTCACGTGCGCGTAGCCACCGCCGTAGCGCTCGGCGAGATCGGCAAGGCCGGCTAGCTGCGCCGATTTGACGATTCCGTTCGGAATGCGCAGCCGGCACATGTAGGAATTCTGGTTCGGCGCTACGTAGAACAGGCCAAGAAAGCGCCAGCGGAAATTGTCGGGCGGCTTGGGATACTCGTTGCGCGAGGCGAGATCCTTCAGCCGCTCGTAGGTATCAAGCGGATTCTCGTCGCGCTTGAACTTCTCGGGATCGGATAGCTTGCCGCCCGCGGCCAGCACGCGGTCCTGCGCCTTCAGCGCCGCGGCGTCAGGACCGACCGGCTCGGCCGCCGCTGGCCCGGGGGCGCCCGGTGCGGCGGCGCCCGCCACGCCTTTGGCCGTCTTGGCGATCTGCAAGCCGGCGACGAACCCTTCCAGATAGCGCTTCTGCTCGGGCTCGAAATCGCCGACCGCCGTTTCGCCGACCAGCTTGCTGCCGGCGTCCGTCGTCATTCCGCCGGAACCTGCGTCGCCTCGAGCACCGCGGCAGCGGCGACCGTCTCGCGCGGCCTGTGCGTGATGTAGATCGCCAAGCCGGTGAAGATGAAGCCGCCGAGCAGATTGCCGAGCGTCACCGGAATTTGGTTCCACAGCCACCACTCGGCCACGGTGACCTTGGCGCCCATCATCATGCCGGTCGGGATGATGAACATGTTGACCACGGCGTGCTCGAAGCCTTGCGCGAAGAAGATGAACACCGGCATGTAGGCGCAGGCGATCTTGCCAATGGTCGAAGTCGTAGTCATGGCTGCGACGATGGCGAGACAGACCATCCAGTTGCACAGCATCGCCTTGACGAAGACGGTGACCAGGCCGGCAAAGCCGAGCGCCTCGTAGCCGGTGGTCTTGGCCTGCGCGATAGCGATGATCTTGGCGGCGACGCCGGCCGGCGCGTGGGCGCCAAAGCTGGTCAGCGCAATCGCGAGCAGGCCGCCATAGATGACGCTGCCGATCAAGTTGCCGAGGAAGATCCAGCCAAAATTGGCGAGCAGGCCCGGCGCGCTGGCGTCGCGCTCGAGCCACGGCAATGGCACCAGGCCGAAAGCGCCGGTGACCAGGTCGAGCCCGAGCAGAACGATCAGTATCAAGCCCACGGGAAAGATCAGCGCGCCGACCAGCGGCACCTTGGTCTGCACGATGCCGGTGAGAGCGAGGCTGGTCGCCGCCGCCAGGATGGCGCCGGCCAGACCACCGCGGATAACGAGATCCAACGGCGACAGCGTCAACTTGCGCCGCCCGGCCTCCACCATGGCGCTGGCGACATCGACGGGTTTCACATAATCCATTTGGCCGCTCCCTGTGCTGGCGACCGGCGTGCTCGCCTGGAGTAGCGATTACGGCGGCCATGGCTGTCTCTGTGCTGCAGAGCAGCAAGGACCGTGCCAGGATATAAGCAGTAGAATTATTTGGATTATTCAAAGAATTGAAATTGAGATTGCTGCTTTGCGCAGCGGCAGCTGACAACGAATTGAGCAATACACGCACGATGCTAGCTAACGCCCGCGCCGGCAGGCTTAGCGCGCACATTGGCGTGGAAGTCGCGGCCGTTGCCGGTGGCGGCGACGAAGCCGGCGCGGATGACGAAGTCGCCGAAGCGCTCGCCGCGCTGCCGCTGGGCTGCATAGGCGGCAAACAGCGGATCGAGCGCGGCGACGATGCCGGCGTGATCGAGGTCTTCGGCGTAGAGCTTGTTGAGACGCGAGCCGTCGAAAGCCGCGCCGAGATAAAGATTGTAGCGGGCGGGGCCTTTGCCGACCAAGCCGATCTCGGCGAGATAAGGCCGCGCGCAGCCGTTCGGGCAGCCGGTCATGCGGATGACGATGTCGTCGGCGGAGAGCCCATGCGCGGCGAGCCGCTCGTCCAAGGCGCCAAGCAGATCGGGCAGATAGCGCTCGCTTTCGGCGAGCGCCAGACCGCAGGTCGGCAGCGCGACGCAAGCCATGGAATTGCGCCGCAGCCCGGACCAGGGCGCCAGCAGCCCGGCTTCCTTGGCGAGCCAGTGGATTTCCGTCTGCTTGTCGGCCGGGATATTGGCGACGATCAGGTTCTGATTGGGCGTGATGTGGAAGGCGCCGCCATTGTCCTGGAAGCTTTGGCTTTGCGCGATGCTGCGCAACGCCGACATTTGCTTGGCGTTGGCGGCATCGACGAGCCGCCCGTTCTGCACGAACAGCGTGAGATGACTGCGGCCGCCGCCCCCGCTCCAGCCGTAGCGGTCGCCGGTCGACGTGAACGCGAAGGGCCTCGCCGGCGCGAGCGTGACGCCCGCGCGCTTCTCGACCTCGGCGCGGACGGCATCGAGGCCGCGGTCCTCGATGGTGTATTTGAGCCGCGCGTGCTTGCGGTTCAGGCGGTCACCCCAGTCGCGCTGCACGGTGACCACGGCTTCGGCGATCTTCACCGCATCCTTGGTTTCGCAAAATCCCATCACTTCGGCGGTGCGCGGATAGGTGTCGGGCTCGCCATGGGTCATGCCCATGCCGCCGCCGACGGTGATGTTCCAGCCGGCGATGTCGCCTTGGTCGTCGAGGATGGCGATGAAGCCGAGGTCATGCGCAAAGATATCGACGTCGTTTTCCGGCGGCACCGCCACCACGGTCTTGAATTTGCGCGGCAGATAGGTCTTGCCGTAGATCGGCTCGACCCCCTCCTCCTCGCCGCCGGCGATGCGCTCGCCGTCGAGCCAGATCTCGCGATAGGCCGGGGTTTGCGGCGTCAGATGATCGGAGATGGCCCGCGCCAATTCCAGCGCCGCCGCATGCGCGCGCGACTTATCGGGATTGACGCCGCACATCACGTTGCGGTTGACGTCGCCGCAGGCGGCGATGGAATTCAAAAGCGCCGTGTCGATCGCTTTCAGCGTTGCCTTCAGATTCGATTTGATGATGCCGTGCAACTGCACCGTCTGCCGCGTGGTCAGCCGCATGGTGTGATTGCCGTAGTCGCGCGCCACCTGGTCGAGCGCCAGCCATTGCGCGGCGCTCAGCACGCCGCCCGGGACGCGCACGCGGATCATGAAGGCGAAAGCCTTCTCCATCTTCTTGCGCGTGCGCTCGGGGCGCAGGTCGCGGTCGTCCTGCAGATACATGCCGTGGAATTTGACCAGCTGCTGATCGTCCTCGACGATCGCGCCGGTGATCTCCTCGCGCAGGCCTTCGGCGAGCGTCCCGCGCAGATAATCGCTCGCCTCCTTGATGCGCTCGTTGCGCGAGACTTCGTCGGTCATGTTGGCCTCTTGTCCCGGACGCGGTGCGGCGACGAAGCGCTGCACCGCTGATCCGGAGACCCATTGTTCGGTTGCGCTTGGTTCCGGGTCTGCAGCGCACCGCTGCGCGCTGCGCTGCGCCCTGGACACGATCTCAATACGTATCCGTCAGGTAGCGCTTGTCGCGCTCCAGGCCCGCCACCGCCTGTTCGGCTGCCTCGGGCGAAAGCTGCTTCACGTCGGCGTAAGCGCGCACCAGCGTCGCGCGCACGTCTTTCGCCATGGCCTTGGCGTCGCCACAAACGTAGAACTGCGCGCCACCGTCAAGCCACTCGATCAGGTCACGGCGCTGCTCCCACAGTCTGTGCTGCACGTAGATCTTCTCGGGCGTGTCGCGCGAGAAGGCGACGTCCATGCGGGTAAGCGCGCCGTCCTTCAGCGCCTCCTGCCAGTCGAGCTGGTAGAGGAAATCGTGGGTGAACTGGCGGTCGCCGAAGAATAGCCAGCTTCGGCCGCTGGCCTGCGTCGCGCGGCGCTCCTGCACAAAGGCGCGGAACGGCGCGATACCGGTGCCGGGCCCGACCATGATGATGTCCTTGTCGGCCGCCGGCAGCGCGAAATGCTTGTTGGGCTTGAGCTTCACGCGCACGCGGCCGCCGCGCTTGAGCCGCTCGGCGACGTAGTTGGAGGCGACGCCTTTGCGGGCGCGGCCCTGGGTTTCGTAGCGCACGGCGGAAATCAGCAGATGCGCTTCATCGCCGACCTCGCGGCGCGATGAGGCGATTGAATAGGCGCGCGGCGCCAGCGGCCGCGTCACCGCGCGCAAATGCTCGGCGGTGAGCGCGATCGGGAACGTGGCGATCAGGTCGATGAGCTGGCGGCCGGCGATCCAGTCTTTCGCTTGCCCGTCGGCGATCAGCGCCTCGACATATTGGTGACCGGTCTGCGCGGCATAGGTCTCGACGGTCTTGAGCGACAGCGTGGTGACGTCGCGCGACTTGATGAGTTCCGTGCGCAGCGCCGCGTCGCCCGACAGCCCGGCGAGCTTGAGCAGTTCGTCGACATAGGCCGGATCGTTCTCGGCATAGAGATCGAGCGAGTCGCCGGGCTCATAGGCCGGCGCCGCGCCGTCGAACGCAAGCGCGAGATGGATGGTTTCCTTGTTCGAGCGCGATGAATTCAGGTTGACGTGCTCGGTGATCTCGGCCTCGACAATATCGGTGTTCGGCGAGGCGGCTTGCTTGCCGAAATCGACCTCGATCACCCGGCCGCGATTGGCATCCGGCGGCGCCAGCGCCTTGACCGCATCGCCGATCCATTGCGCGGCGGGCGCCGCAAAATCGAGATCGCAATCGACGCGATCGACCACGCGCTTGCCGCCAAGCGCGGCCAGCCGCTCGTCGAGCTTCTTGCCGACCGCGCAGAATTCCGCATAGGCCGTGTCGCCCAGCGCCAGCACGCTGAACTCGACGCCGTCGAGGCGCGGCGCGCCCTCACCCATCAGCTCGCTATAGGCGCGCACGGCGCGCGCCGGCGGATCGCCCTCGCCCCAAGTCGCCGCGATCACCACCAGACGCTTGGCGGCGCCGAGCTCGGCGAGATCGAGATCGGCCATGTCGATGAGCGTCGGCTTGAGACCATGCTTGCGCGCCTGCTTGGCCAGATCGCCGGCAAGCTTTTCGGAGTTTCCCGACTCGCTGGCATAGACGATCGTCAAGGGCTCGGCCGGGCGCGGCGGCGCGTCCGCCTGCGCCTGACCCGAAACCAACTCGACGCCAGCGAGGAAGCCCGCGAGCCAGGCGCGTTGGACTTGGCTCGCCGGCCCGACCACGCGGTTGAGCAGCTCGATGTCCTCGTCGGCAAATGGGGCGGTCTTCGGGATGGCGGCGAATTGCACGGGCAAGGGCTCCAGCACGTCGGAGCCCTTAAATAGAAGCCTATTCTCTGTCGGCGCAATAAGGGCCTGAAAATAAGACGATATTTCCCTCCGAGGGTCGCTGGGGATGCAATTCTTTCCTTCCCGCCAGCCCGCCGGAGAACGGCGCTATCGCCAATTCCGCCGCTCTTTCCATGCAAAGCCGCGCATACGGGAGGCACGCGCCGCCGCGCAGCAACTTTGCTGTGGAGCCAATGACGGCCCGCGCCCCGCCCTGCCCGCGCGCTGGCTAGACTTTGACGATGACCAGTCGCCACTACCGCGACGCGCTGCGCGCGCTGCTCACGCCCGCCGAGCACCGCACCTTCGCGCGCCTCAACACGCCGCAGAAGATCCAGGACTACCTCGACGCGCTGCCGGTCAATTTCGAGCTCGGCGGCCACGGCACCCTATCGCCGCGCCGCGTGCTGAAGGCGCGCACCGCGCATTGCTCGGAGGCGGCTTTGTTCGCGGCGGCCGCCTTCGCCTATCACGGCCAACCGGCGCTGCTGATGGACATGCAGGCGGCGCCGAGCGACCAGGACCACGTCATCGCCCCATTCAAGCAGCGCGGATTGTGGGGCGCGATCAGCAAGACCAACCACGCGATTCTGCGCTGGCGCGATCCGATCTATCGCTCGCTGCGCGAACTCGCGATGTCCTATGCCCACGAATATTGCCTGCCGAGCGGCAAGAAATCGTTGCTGGCCTATTCGAGACCTTTCTCGCTCGCGCGCTATGCGCCCAAACGTTGGGTGATCGCGACTGAAGATCTCGACTGGATCTTGGAGGCGCTCGATGCCTCGCCGCATCTGCCGCTCGCGCCGAAATGGGCGATGGCCATACGACGGCGTTCGCCGCACGTGGAATTGCGCGCGCAGGAAGTCGTGGAGTGGCCGGACCCGCGCAAACGTAAGCCCAAGCACGCCAAGTAGGACTGATTATGTTTGTCATTCCGGGGCGCGAGCGCAGCGAGCGAACCCGGAATCCATAACCCCGGTGCTGCGGAGTATGGATTCCGGGTCCGCCGCTTCGCGGCGTCCCGGAATGACAGAAATTACGACCCGGCTATACAGATCGCCCAAAAGCCGGAGAGCCCAAGCGTGGCATCGTTCGTTTACCACCGACAATTGACCATCGAATGGGGCCAGTGCGATCCGGCCGGCATCGTATTCAACAGCCGCTTTTTCGAATTCTTCGACACCAGCACCTGGATGCTGTTCGACGCAGCACTCGGGGTGAAGCCGCACCAGCTGGCGGAGACGTTCGGCGTGATCGGCATCCCGCTGGTCGATGCCCGCGCCAATTTCCTTAAACCCGTGAATTTCGGGGACATCATCGACATCGCCTCGCGCGTCGCCGAGTTCCGCCGCTCGAGCTTCGACATCGAGCACCTGGTCACCATCGGCGGCGAATTGGCGGTGGAAGGCGGCGAAACGCGGGTCTGGGCGGCGCGCGACAAGGCCAATCCCGACAAGATCCACGCGGTAACGATTCCGCCCGACATCATCGGCCATTTCAGCCACGGGTAATCGTTCCAGGCATTCCCGGTAATGGGCCTGGAGGGGCACGACGCCCTGGTGTGTCGTAAACTCAACAAGACGAAGCGCGATTCGAAAACAACGCGCCGCAGAGGGAGAAACGTTTGGCCCGGCTACTTGAGTTCACGCTCAATGGCCGCGACCGCGCCGACGCGGTTGCGGACAATATTCTATTGCTCGATTACCTGCGCGAGCAGATCGGGCTGACCGGCACCAAAACCGGCTGCGACGGCGGCGAATGCGGCGCCTGCACGGTGCTGATCGACGACAAGCCGACGCTCTCGTGTCTCACGCTCGCCGCGACGGTCGCAGGCAAGCGCATCGACACCATCGAGTCGCTCGGCCATGACGGACAGCTCTCGGCGGTGCAGCGCGGCTTCCACGAGAAGCTCGGCTCGCAATGCGGCTATTGCACGCCCGGCTTCGTCATGGCGTCTGCCGGGCTGCTGCGGCGCAATCCGAACCCGAGCGATGAAGAGATTTTGGCGGCGCTCGGCAGCAATATCTGCCGCTGCACCGGTTATGTGAAGATCATCGAGGCGGTGAAATTCGCGGTCGGCGCTGAACGCGCAGAGGGAGTGGCAGCCGATGAACAAAGATCGTGCCGGCGCACAATATCGGCGGCTACGTGCCGATGATCGACGGTCCGGAGAAGGTCTCCGGCCGCGCCAAATACACCGCCGATATTCTGCAGGCCGGCCAGCTCGCCGGGCGCATTTATCGCAGCCCCTATGCGCACGCCGACATTCTCGACGTCGATATTTCCGAGGCGCTGAAGGTGCCCGGCGTGCGCGCCATCGTCACCGGCGCCGATTGCGACAAGACCTTCGGCGTGCTGCCGATCGCGCGCAGCGAGCATCCGCTGGCGCGCGACAAGGTGCGCTACAAAGGCGAGCCGGTGGCGGCAGTCGCGGCGGTCGACGACGCCAGCGCGCGCCAAGCGGTCGAAGCGATCCGCATGACCGTGCGCGAGTGGCCGGCCTATTACACATCGAAGGCCGCGCTGGCGCCCGGCGCCGTGCAACTGCACGAGAAGAAGCCCGGCAATGTCGAGCGCGACGTATTGTTCGAGCTCGGCTCGACCGAACAGGGCTTTGCCGAAGCCGATCTGGTGCGTGAAGCAACCTACAACTGCGCCGAAGTCTGCCAGAACCAGATGGAGATGCATGCGGCCGTCGCCGAATACGACGCCGTGCGCGAGCGCATGACCGTGCATGCCTCTACGCAGGTGCCCTATTACGTGCACCTGATGCTGTCGCAAATCCTCGGCATGGAGATGTCGCGCATCCGGGTGATCAAGCCGCATGTCGGCGGCGGCTTCGGTTGCCGCACCGAGACGCTGGCCATCGAACTGATCGCGGCGCTGTTGGCGCGCAAAGCCAACGGCAGCGTGCGGCTGGTCACCAACCGCGAGGAGACGTTCATCACCCATCGCGGGCGGCCGGAAACCGACATCAAGCTGAAGATCGGCATGCGCAAGGACGGCCGCATCACCGCGGTCGAATGCGATTGCGACCAGCGCGGCGGCGCCCATTCCGGCTACGGCGTGGTGACGATCCTCTATGCCGGCTCGATGCTCTACGCCATCTACGACCTGCACAACGTCAAATATGTCGGGCGGCGCGTGCTCACCAACACGCCGCCCTGCGGCGCGTTCCGCGGCCACGGCACGGTCGATATCCGTTTCGCGTTCGAAAGCCTGGTCGACCAGATGGCGGCCGAACTGGGACTCGATCCCTTCGCGGTGCGGCGTGCCAATCTGCTGACCGCACCGACCTTCACCGACAACGACCTGATGGTGAATTCCTACGGGCTGCCGGAATGCATGGATTGGGTGGAGCGCGAGAGCGGCTGGAAGACAGCGCAAGGGCAAGATGCCCAAAGGCAAGGGTCTCGGCTTTGCCTGCTCGCATTACATCAGCGGCGCGTCGAAGCCGGTGAACTGGACCGGCGAGCCGCACGCCACCGTCAAGATCAAGCTCGATTTCGACGGCTCGATCGTGGTGCTGTCGGGCGCCGCCGATATCGGGCAAGGCTCGACCACCATCCTGGCGCAGACGGTGGCCGAAGTGCTCGGCCTCGATCTATCGCGCGTGCGCGTGGTCACCGGCGATAGCGAGGTGGTGCCGAAGGACAACGGCTCCTATTCCTCGCGTGTCACCTTCATGGTCGGCAATGCCGCGCTCGATGCCGCGCGCAACTTAAAGAGCGCTGCTGGTCAGCGCCGCGGCGCGCAAGCTGGAAGCGCGGCCGGAGGACATCGAATGTTTGGGCGAGGTCTATCGCGCCGGTGCGCAGGACAAGGGCGCCACGTTCGACGAAGTGGTGATGGAGGCGCTGAAGGACTCAGGCACCATCACCGTCACCGGCACCTATTCGACCATTCCGGAATCGCACGGCGGCAAGAAATATCGCGGCGCGGCCATCGGCGGCACCATGGGCTATTCCTATTCGGCGCAGGTGGTGGAGGTGAGCGTCGACGAGGAGACCGGCGTGGTCACCGTCGACAAGGTCTGGGTCGCGCATGACTGCGGCAAGGCGCTCAACCGGCTGACGGTGGAAGGCCAGGTGCAGGGCTCGGTCTGGATGGGCATGGGCCAGGCGATGAGCGAGGAGGCCGCCTATCACGACGGGCTGATGCTCACCGCCAACATGCTCGACTACCGGGTGCCGACGATTCAAAATTCGCCGCCGATCGAAGTCGGCATCGTCGAGAGCATCGATCCGCACGGGCCGTTCGGCGCCAAGGAGGCGGGCGAAGGCTCGCTCGCCGCCTTCCTGCCCGCGCTCACCGCGGCCATCGCCGACGCCATCGGCATCCGTTTCAACGATCTGCCGGTGACGCCCGACCGCGTGTTCGAGGCGATCGAGAAGCGCAGGCGCGCGCTCGAGAAAAAAAGCGGGGCCGCCTGATGGACGCCCTGCCCGAATTCCGCGTGCTCAATCCGGCGACGCTCGAGGAGGCGCTCGCCGCGCGCGCGGCACATCCCGACTCCAAGCCGCTCGGCGGCGGCACCGATCTGGTGGTCAACATCCGCCGGGGCATCGTGGCGCCGCCGGTGCTGATCGACATGAACCGCGTTCAGGAATTGCATGCGATCAAGGCGGATGCGAAAACGCTTGAAATCGGCGCCTCCGTGCGCTTGAGCGAACTCGCCGAGCATCCGGACGTCATCAAGCACTATCCGGTGCTGGCGCAGGCGGCGGCGCACATCGCCGGTCCCACCCACCGCAACATGGGCACGGTCGGCGGCAATCTCTGCCTCGACACCCGCTGCATCTTCTACAATCAGAGCGAATGGTGGCGCAGCGCCAATAACCACTGCCTCAAGACCACCGGCACCATCTGCCACGTGGCGCCGAAAAGCCGCGGCGTTTGTTTCGCGACCTTCTCCGGCGATCTGGCGCCCGCGCTGCTCGCGCTCGGCGCCGAGGTCGACATCGCCGGCCCGGACGGCAAGCGCACCATCCCGCTCGACCAGCTTTACATCGGCTTCGCGCGCCAGGATGTGCCGGTCACCGAGACGCAAGGCGACGGCAAGTTCTATCTGTCGCTGCGGCCGGGCGAGATCGTCGTCGCGGTGCGCGCCAAGAATACGCCCGGCATGCGCTCAGCCTATGACAAGATCCGCATCCGCCGTTCGATCGAATATCCGGTCGCCGGCGTGGCGGTGGCGCTCAAGCGCGACGGCGACACGTTGACCGACCTGCGCGTTGCCTTCACCGGCACCAATCCGCGCCCGGTGCTGCTCGCCGGCACCGCGGACTTGTGCGGCGGCGGCCTCGACGAACGCGTGATCAAGGGCCTCGACGCGCTGGTGCGCGACCAGATCATGCCGATGAAGACCACCTTCACGCCCGGCCATTACCGCCGCCGCGTCGCCGGCGTACTGGCGCGGCGGCTGGTCACGCGATTGTTCGAAGGCTGACGGGGCGGCGCCATGTCCGACGATTTCAGCGAGCGCCGGCCCTACAACGCGGCAAGCGATTTCGTCGACGCCCATATCAAGCGCGGCCGCGCCGGCAAGATTGCCTTCATCGACCCCGACCGCTCACTGACCTATGGCGACTTGCAGGCGCGCAGCTATCCGCTTCGCCAATGCGCTGCGCCAGCTCGGCATCCGGCAAGAAGAGCGCGTCGCGCTGCTGCTGCACGACACGGTCGATTATCCGGTGGCGTTCTGGGGCGCGATCCGCGCGGGCAGCATTCCGATCCCGCTCAATACGTTCCTCAATGTCCCGCAATACGCCTATATCCTCGCCGACTGCCGCGCCGCGGCGCTGGTCGCCGCTGCGCCGCTGGCGCCGGCGATCTGGCCGATGCTCGAGCGGCTGCCGCATTTGCGCGCGGTGATTTTGGTCGGCGCCACCGACGACAAAGCCGCCCTCCCCGGTCGCGACGTGCATCCGTTCGAGGATGTGCTTGCGGCGGCAAGCCCCGCGCCGTTCACCGCCGATACCTTGTCGGACGAAGTGGCGTTCTGGCTCTACACCTCGGGCTCGACCGGCGATCCCAAGGGCGTCAAGCACGTCCATTCCAGTCTGATGGCGACGGCAAAGCTGTTCGGCCAGGGCGTGATCGGCATCCGCCACGACGACGTGGTGCATTCGGCGGCGAAATTGTTCTTCGCCTACGGGCTCGGCAACGCCATGACGTTTCCCATGTCCGTCGGCGCCACCACCGCGCTTTGGCCGCACCGGCCGTCGCCGGAGGGCGTGTTCGAGATGATGCGCAAGCATCGGCCCAACATCTTCTACGGCGTGCCTTCGCTCTACACCGCGCTGCTCTCGCATCCGCAGATCGGTAAAGGCGCCGGTTCCGATCGCCTGCGCGTCTGCGTCTCGGCCGGTGAGGCAATGCCGGCCCATATCGGCGAGCGCTGGCGCGAGGTGGTCGGCGTCGACGTGCTCGACGGCATCGGCTCGACCGAACTCTTGCAAACCTTCCTGAGCAACCGGCCCGGCGACGTCCGCTACGGCTCGACCGGCAAGCCGGTGCCCGGCTACGAGGCGCGCATCGTCGACGAGAAGGGCCGCGAGCTCGACACCGACGAAATCGGCGAATTGATCGTGCGCGGGCCGTCGGCCGCCGAAGGCTATTGGAACCAGCGCGCCAAGAGCCGCCGCACCTTCGTCGGCGATTGGACCTATACCGGCGACAAATATCGCCGCGACGCCGACGGCTATTATTACTACTGCGGACGCACCGACGACATGTTCAAGGTTTCCGGCATGTGGGTGTCGCCGTTCGACGTGGAAGCCGCGCTCACCTCGCACGAGGCGGTGCTGGAGGCCGCCGTCATCGGCAAGGAGGACGCCGACGGGCTGATCAAGCCGAAGGCTTTCATCGTCTTGAAGAACGGCGTTGCCGCCGACGAAGACTTGCTGGAAAAGCTGAAAGTGCACGTCAAGGAGCACGCCGGCGCCTGGAAATATCCGCGCTGGATCGAATGGCGCAGCGACCTGCCGCGCACCGCGACCGGCAAGATCCAGCGCTTCAAGCTCAGGGATGAGGATGAGCAGGCCGGGCCGTGGCTGAGGCAACCGCAATGAACCGATTTCGTCATGGCCGGGCTTGTCCCGGCCATCTCGCTTAGGAATGCAGTGCGTCCCTGATCGGGATGCCCGGCGCAAGGTCCGGGCATGACGACGGAGAGTTTCAGAGCGCCGATTACGCGTCCGCGATCTTCACGTATTCGAAATCGCCCGGCTTGTTGTCGATGCCGACCTTGGGCGGCGCGATCCAACCGGCAAATTTCCCGGGCTCGAACTGCGGCTGCATCAAATGTTCGATGTAGTCCTTGTCCGCCGCCGAGGGCAGAAAATCGGTGCGCCGCTTGGTCCACTCGGCGGGTGAGAGGATATTGCCGTCGACATCGGCATTCGTGCGCGAGAATTCACCGATGTGGCGGTGGAAGGCGACGTGCGGCAGCTTGAGCTGGAACGGGATGCCGTGCTGCTCGATCACCTTGTTCCAGCGGCTGACGCCCATGTTGGCGTCGACGACATAGTCGTCGCGCAGCCGCATGTTGAGCGCCGATAGTGCCGACGTATCGTCGTTCTGGACCTTGCCATCGATCAGCCGCAGCACCGGATAGGTGCTGTTCTCCAACTGATGATCGTCGTCGAGCCGATGCTCGCGATAGCGGCCTTTGAGGCCGGCATGGAAGGAATTGGCGGCATTGGTCGAGATTTCGTTGCCGAACAGGTCGAGCGTCAGCGAGAAATGCAGGTTCGCCTTCTTCTGGATGGTCGGCAGGTCGATGACGCCGAGCTTGCGCACCTTGTCGATGTCGTAAGGGTCGCTGATCCCCGCCTCCTTCATCGCCTCGCAGGTGCGCTGCACCACGCGGGTAACGCCGGTCTCGCCCACGAACATATGGTGGGCTTCCTCGGTCAGCATAAAGCGGCAGGTGCGCGAAAGCGGATCGAAGCCCGATTGCGCCAGCGCCTCGAGCTGCATCTTGCCGTCGCGGTCGGTGAAATAAGTGAACATGAAGAACGACAGCCAGTCCGGCGTCTTCTCATTGAAGGCGCCGAGCATGCGCGGCGTGTCGGGATCGCCCGAGCGGCGCTGCAGCAGCGCTTCCGCTTCCTCGCGGCCGTCGGTGCCGAAATATTTCTGCAGCAGATAGACCATGGCCCAGAGGTGACGGCCCTCTTCGACGTTGACCTGGAACAGATTGCGCATGTCGTAGAGCGAGGGCGCCGTCTTGCCGAGGTGACGCTGTTGCTCGACCGAGGCCGGCTCGGTGTCGCCCTGGATGACCACCAGGCGGCGCAGCATGGCGCGGTATTCGCCGGGCACTTCCTGCCAGGCGTCCTCGCCTTTGTGCATGCCGAAGGGAATCTTGCGGCCCTCGTGCTGCGGGGCCAGCAGCACGCCCCAGCGGTATTCCGGCATCTTCACGTAGTCGAATTTGGCCCAGCCCTTGGGATCGACGCTGATCGCGGTGCGCAGATAGACCAGCGATTCCTGGAAGCCCTCCGGCCCCATGTCGTTCCACCAGTCGAGGTAGCCGGGGTGCCACTTCTCCAACGCGCGCTTGACGCGCGGGTCCTGCCCGAGCGCGACGTTGTTGGGGATCAAGCCGTCATAGTCGACTGCTGCGATATTCATGAGCTTCGTCCTCTCGTCGTTTCCCGGGCGCAGCGCAGCGCGTTAGCGGTGCGCGGCAGACCCGGGATCGCTACGTTCTCTTATCTTTGGGA
This sequence comes from uncultured Alphaproteobacteria bacterium, assembly GCA_963761245.1. Lineage (GTDB taxonomy): Bacteria > Pseudomonadota > Alphaproteobacteria > Rhizobiales > Xanthobacteraceae > Pseudolabrys. Next base: position 76,384 of record CAVXGN010000009.1, read on the forward strand.
CGGCCCCGGATCAGCGGCGCACCACTTCGTGCTGCGCCGCATCCGGGGCACGCACCGTCACACCCTTTCCTTATTGAATGTCGGCGACACGCCGCTGCCGTAAAGCTTCAGCGCGCCCTGCTCGCCGATCGCATTCGGCCGCTGGAAGATCCAGTTCTGCCAGGCGGTCAATCGACCGAAAATCTTGGTTTCCATGGTCTCCGGGCCGGCGAAGCGCAAGTTCGCTTCCATGCCGGTCATGGCGTCGGGCGAGAAGCTGGTGCGTTCCTCCAGCATGACGCGCAGTTCGTCGTCCCAGTCGAAGTCTTCGTAGGCCATTGTGACGAGGCCAAGCTCGGCGGCTTCCTCGCCCTCGACCGCGACGCCGATTTTTTCCTTCACGCGATCGACCTGCTCCGGCTCGCCCAGGAAGCGGGTCTGCAGCCGCGTCAGGCCATTGCCCATCGGATAGAAACCGAAATTGGCTTGGCCGAGCGTGATCGCGGCGGCTTTTCGGTTGTCGCCCTCGCGGGTGCCGATCAGCATCAGCGAACGGTCGGCGGCAAAGGCCAGTTCGGCCAGCGTGCCGGCAAAGCAGGAGCCCGGCTCGATCAGCGCGATCATGCTGCGCGGCGTCACGTCGAGGCGCTTGAGCACGCGCTTGAGGTAATGGTGGATTTCGCGCATCAGCCAATCGCCATTGGCCTTGGCAAGAAAGTCGTCGTGATCGAGCACGGCTTGCGCATTGCCGTCGGTGCGCATCAGCAGCACGCCGATGGCCGGCTCGTTGGCGCGCAGATGCAGGATGGCGTCTTCCAGTTCGCGCGCCACCGTGAGCGGCCAGAACTTGGCGCCCAGCGCATGCGCCGCTTCGACCGACGCCGGTACCGCCTGCGCCGGTCCGCGCACGGTGACGTTCGCCAGTCCGCGCGCGCGGTCGATCTCGACGTCGACATGCGAATAGGAGACGCGATCGGCTTCGACCTTGCGGTCGAGCGGCGTCAACGCGATGCCCTTGGCGTCTTTCGGCCGGTCGGAACGCGCGGCGATCTCGTGCGCGCGCGCGGCCACCGTGTCTTTCCATTTCGAATTGGGCACTACTTCGTCGACCAGCCGCCACTCGACGGCTTTCGTGCCGCGGATGCCCTCCTCGATCGAGCAGAATACGTCGGCGCGGTCGCGCCGCACTTTGCGCTTGTCGGTGACGCGGGTGAGCCCGCCGGTGCCCGGCAGCACCGCAAGCAGCGGCGTTTCCGGCAACGCCACCGCCGAGCGACGGTCGTCCACCAGCATGATGTGGTCGGCGGCCAGCGCCAGCTCGTAGCCGCCGCCGGCGGCATTGCCGTTGATGGCGCAGATGTAAGCCTGCTTGGAATTCTCCGAGGCGTCCTCGATGGCGAGCCGCGTCTCGTTGGTGAACTTGCAGAAGTTCACCTTTTGCCCGTGCGTGGACTTGCCCAGCATGCGGATATTGGCGCCGGCACAGAACACATTGTCCTTGCCGGATTTGATGACGACGCAGTGCACTTCCGGATGCTCGAAGCGCAACCGCTGCACCGCGTCGTTCAACTCGATATCGACGCCGAGATCATAGGAATTCAGCTTGAGCTCGTAGTCGCCGAGCCCGCCGGCCTGATCGACGTCCATGATCAGATAGGCGATGTCGCCGTCGATCTCGATGCGCCAATGGCGGTAGCGCGAGGGATCGGTCTGGAAGTCGATGGTCTGCATGGCGTTTGGCCGCGCGCAGGTGCCACGCGCCGCATTCTCCCTCTATGCATTATTTTGCATTTAGGTAGCAGCCCCGCTCGCAATCTTCAACTGTGTTGTCGAAACCGCCCGGCCTCGTCCCACAGCGCAAATAGGCCGCCAAAAGGCCAGGAAAACATTGACATCGCGGCCGAAAACGCCGGCCTGCGCACGGTTGCCATGACCGCCCTCGGACGCTATTGACCGGAAATATAATTCAGGATAACCGAAGTGTGATGACCGCAGCCAAGCCCGCCCATAACCGCGATACCGACGCCTATCTGCGCAGACTGGGCGAGCGGGTGCGCACGCTGCGCAACCAGCGCGGCATGTCGCGCAAGGCGCTGGCGGCGCACGCGCAGGTGTCGGAGCGCTACCTCGCCCAGCTCGAAACCGGGCTCGGCAATTGCTCGATCGTGCTGCTGCGGCGCATTTCCCGCGCGCTCGGCCTGCCAGTCACCCAATTGATCGAAGAGCGCGCCGAGCCGCCGCTCGATTTCGTTCTGCTGTCGCAGTTCCTGGAGCGGCTGCCGGCGCCGGCGCTGGCCGAGGCGCGCGACCTGCTGCTGCGCCATTTCGGCGATGCCTCGGACGACCTGCGCAAACGCCGCATCGCGCTGATCGGGCTGCGCGGCGGCGGCAAATCCACCCTCGGCCGCCTGCTGGCGGCGCGCCTCGAAGTGCCGTTCATCGAGCTCGACCGCGAGGTCGAGAAGCGCAGCGGCGCCAACCTGAGCGAAATCTTCGACATGTTCGGCCAGGAGACCTTCCGCCGCGCCGAGCGCGAGGCGCTCGAGCAGGTGCTGGCACAGCACCAGTCCTTTGTGCTGGCCACCAGCGGCAGCATCGTCACCGAGCCGGGCACGCTTGAACTGTTGCTCGCATCGTGCTTCACCGTCTGGGTCCGCGCCGCCCCGCAAGAGCATATGCAACGGGTAATGGCGCAGGGCGACATGCGTCCGATGGCCAACAGTGCGCGTGCGATGGAAGACCTGATCTCGATCCTCAAGAGCCGCGAGCCGCTCTATGCCAAGGCGGAGACGGCGCTGATCACCAGCGGCAAGACGCCGGAGCAGAATCTCAGCGAGCTGTTGCGCCTGGTCGGCGTTCCCTCCCCGCAACCCGCGCGCCGTTCGGCGTGACTTCATTTCAAACCGAAAGACATGGAGCCGGCGAACGCCGGAAAGATAAGAATGAGTGAGCCTATCAAGACCGACGTTCTGATCATCGGTGCAGGACCCATCGGCTTGTTCGCCGTGTTCGAGCTCGGCCTGCTCGACATCAAGGCGCATCTGGTCGACATCCTCGACAAAGTCGGCGGGCAATGCGCCGAGCTTTATCCGGAAAAGCCGATCTACGACATTCCCGGCATCCCCTACATCACCGGGCACGGGCTGAGCGAAGCCCTGATGCAGCAGATCAAGCCGTTCAATCCGACCTTCCATCTCGGCGAGATGGTGACCATGGTCGAGAAGACCGGCGAAGCCGCCTTCCGCGTCGGCACCGACGGCGGCAAGGTATTCGAGTGCAAGGTTGTGGTGATCGCGGCCGGCGGCGGCTCGTTCCAGCCCAAGCGGCCGCCGATCAACGGCATCGAGCCCTATGAGGACAAGTCGGTGCACTATGCCGTGCGCAAGATGGATCACTTCCGCGACAAGCGCATCCTGATCGTCGGCGGCGGCGACTCGGCGCTCGACTGGACGCTCAATTTGCAGCCGATCGCCAAGCGGCTGACGCTGGTGCACCGGCGCGACGACTTCCGCGGCGCGCCCGACAGCGTCAACAAGATGCGCGCGCTGGTCGCGGCCGGCGACATGGACCTGAAGATCGGCCAGGTCTCCGACCTCGAAGGCGCCGACGGCCAGCTCCACGCCGCCAGCATCAAGGAAAAGGACGGCACCGTCAGCCGCGTCGAGATCGACGCCATGCTGCCGTTCTTCGGGCTGACCATGAAGCTCGGCCCGGTCGCCGAATGGGGTTTAGATCTCGAGAACAATCTGATCCCGGTCGACACCGCCGCTTTCGAAACGAGCGTTCCCGGCCTGTTCGCCATCGGCGACATCAACACCTATGCCGGCAAGCTCAAGCTCATCCTGTCCGGCTTCCATGAGGCCGCGCTGATGTCGCAGAAGGCCTATCACTACGTGTTCCCGGAGAAGAAGCTGGTGTTCCAGTACACCACCTCCTCGACCAATCTGCAGAAGAAGCTGGGCGTGGCTTGAGCCGCATGATCCCGAAAAGTGGGAATCCGGTTTTCGGAAAAGATCTTGCGCAATGAAAAATAATCCTTAGTCGACATGCCGAAGATCACCTATATCGAACACGACGGCACGGTGCACACCGTCGACGCCGAGCTCGGCTCGACGGTGATGGAGACCGCCTTGCGCAACGACGTGTCGAGCATCGTCGCCGAATGCGGCGGCTCCTGCACCTGCGCCACCTGTCTGGTGCATGTCGACGAGAAATGGAGCCCAATCGTCGGCCCGCCCTCGGAAGAGGAAGAGGAGATGCTCGATTCCGCTTTCGAGGTGAAGCCGACCTCGCGCCTCTCCTGCCAGATCAAGGTGACGGAAGAGCTCGACGGCCTGATCGTCTACACGCCGGCCTATCAGGGACGCTGAACGGTCACGGGCCCTGAGCCCGCGACCATGCCCCAGCGCCGCACGGTCACGGCTTCCAGCGTCTGGAACACGAAGCGTTCGAAGAACACGCCGATGGCGCCAATCGCCACAAGCGTCGACAGCATCACACCGGCTTCGAGGAATTCCTTGGCGTTGAAGATGATCTCGCCGAGGCCGAGCTGCGGGCTCGCCAGCAATTCGCCGCCGATCACCCCGATCCAGGCGCGGCCGAACGACAACCGCAAGCCGGTGATGATGTAGGGCAGCGAGCCCGGCCAGATCACCTTGCGGAACAGCGTGGCCTCGTCGGCGCCCATCACCGTCGCCGCGCGCAGCCACAGCGGATTGACCGCGCGCACGCCGGTCCACACGCTGTAGATCATCGGAAAAGCCGAGGCATAAACCACCACCAGAATGGTGGCGAAATTGCCGATGCCGAACCACAGCACGAACAACGGCACCCAGGCGAGCGAGGGGATCGGCAGCAAGACGCTGAGTACCGGCTGGAAGATGCGCTCGATGACCCAATAGCGCGCCATCAGCACGCCGAGCGGGATCGCGATCGCAAACGAGATCGACAGCCCGATGAACACCCGCACCAAGGTGGCGGCGGAATTTTCGATCAGGCTGCCGTCGGCCAGCATGCGCCATCCGGTCCGCGCTATCGACTCGAGCGGTGGCGTCATGGCGACGGAGTACATGCCGCTGCGGGCAAAGCCTTCCCAGATCGCGAGCAGCACGACGACGCCGGCCACGCCGCGCGCCAAGGCGATCCAGGAAAAGCCCTTTCTCATGCCGTCACCATGCCCCAGCGCACCACGGTCCAACGCTCGACGCGCGCGAAGACCTGGCGCTCAAGCAGAATTCCGAGGATGCCGATGGTCGCGATGCTGGCCAGCATGACGTCGGTGTTGAGGAAGGTCTGCGCGCCGAAGATCAGCCAGCCGAGCCCGCGCTGCACAGACATCAGCATTTCGACGGCGATCAGAAGGCGCCAGGCCTGCGCCAGGCCGAGCCGCAGGCCGATCAGGATGTAGGGCAGCGCCCCGGGTATCACGACGCGCCGGAACATCTCGCGGTCGCGTGCACCCATCACCTCCGCCGAGCGCAGCCAGATCGGCTTAACCGCCTTCACACCCTTCCAGGTGTTAATGATGACGGTGAAGCAGGACGAGACGCCGACCAGCAGAATGGTCGGCCAGTCGCCCAGTCCAAACCAGAGCACGAACAGCGGCGCATAGGCGAGGCCCGGGATGGGATAAAGGAAAGTGACGATCGGCAGCAGTGTGTCTTCAACCCACTGCCGCCGCGCCATGGCGATACCGAGCGACACGCCAGCGATGGCGGCGATGAGAAAGCCGGCGACCAGGCGATAAAGCGTCGCCACGGTCGCCGCCAGCAGGACGCCATCGCCGGCCAGCCGCACGAAGGTCGCGACAATGTCGCCGAGACCGGGCACCAGCTTGGGCGGAAACCCGCCATAGGCCACGAGCAGTTGCCACGCCGCCGCGATCACAGCAAAGGTCGCGATCGGCAAACCGATCGATAGTGCCCGTCTCATTGCGCGTCTTCGATCAGGCCTTGGCGCCGGCGGCCTGCAGCAGGCTGTGATTGAGCAGCTTGCCCCAATCCGGGATCGCCGCGATCTTGTGCTGGCTGAGCAGCACCTTCGACTCGGCCTCCAGATAGTTCTGCAGCTCGGGACGGAAGGTCGGATTGACGTCGATCTTCGACAACATCAGCTTCATCACGTTGTCGTCGACCGAGTAGCCTTTCTTCTTGAAGTATGTGAGCACGATCTCAGTGGATTTAGCGTGGTCCTCGTTGAATATCTTCACGGCGGCGAGCCAGCCGCGCAGGAACGCCACCACCGCTTCGCGCTTGCTGTCGACCGCTGCCTTGTTGGCGGCGAGGATGACCGGCTGCAAGTCGAAGTCGGTGTAGTCGACCAGAACCTTGCCGACCTTCTCGACTTCCGCCAGCGAGGGGAATGGCTCGACGCCGGCGAAGGCGTCGATCGATCCGGCCACCAGCGCCGGCAGATGATTGTTGAATTTCACATTGACGATCTGCACATCCGACTTGGACAGGCCGAATTTCGGCATGATCTTGGTCTGGAACACGAAATCGGTCGCCGAGCCAAGTTGCGAGCCGACTTTCTTGCCCTTGAGGTCCTTCACCGACTTGATGCCCTCTTTCGTGCTGGCGACGACCGACAGCGTCTTGGCGCCGTAAAGCGCCAACGCGATCGCTTCCATTTGCCCTTTGGCCGCGCCGATCACGAAGGGCGTTGCGCCGATCACGCCGATATCGACGCGGCCGGCGATCATGGCGTCGCGCGTGGACTTGCCGCTGTCGAACTTAAGGATGTTGACGTTGGCGCCGGCTTTCTTGAACAGATCTTCCAACTCCGCAATCATTCCGATCGTGCCCCAGGAGGTTTCCTGGAAGCCGAAATTGAGCGGCGCCATCGCGCCTTGCGCGCGAAGACCCGTCGGCAAGGCCGAGGCGGCAACCGCGGCGCCGGCGATGGTGAGAAACTCGCGTCGTGGCAGTGTCAGTTTGGTCATTGTTCCCTCCGGTTTTTGACAGCGCGCCTTGCTGACTACAGTTGAACTCCGTTGCTCTTTTCCCACAGCCGGACCACTTCAGTCTGATCGGCATTAGCGCCGATCTCGGCCGCGGCCTTGCCCCAGATGTCGCGAACGCAATCGGCGAGCGGGGTCATGCGCGCCGATCGAATGTCCGAAATTGGCGGCGATCGACACGTCCTTGGCGATCAGGCCGAGCGCCATGCCGGTTGCGAATTTGCGGGTGAGCACCTGCGGGATCACCTTCTTCTCAAGCGGATGCTGGCGGCCGGCGCACATCTGCTGCATGCGCGTTCGCCATTACATTGGTGTCGAGGCCGAATTTGCGTCCGATAGACATCGCCTCGATGAAGTTGATCAGCGCGGTGGCGTTCACGTAATTGGCCAGCGCCTTGAGCGCGTGGCCGGCGCCGAGCGCACCGCAACGAAATTGCTGGCGGCCGAGCGCGGCAAAAATCGGCTGGCAGCGCGCGACATCCTCGTCGCTGCCGCCGACCATCACGTCGAGGGTCGCATCCTTGGCGAACACCACGCCCCCCATGACCGGCGCATCCACGTAAGCAATGCCGCGCTTGGCCAATTCGGCGCCGATCTCCACCGTGGCGCGCGGATCCGACGTGCCCATGTCGATGACAACGCAGCCGGGCGCCAGCGCCGCTGGCAAGACCATCGGCATCGAGCACGACCTCGCGAACGGCCTTGTCATCCGGCAGCATGGTGATCGCCGCATCCGCGCCGCGCGCAGCCTCGCTCAGCGTAGCGGCCACGCGGCCGCCATGGGCGGCGGCGAATGCGCGCGCCGCTTCCGGGCGCCGGTCGAACAGCGCCAAGGCAAAACCTTTGGCGGCAAGATGCGCCGCCATCGGCGTCCCCATGTTGCCGAGGCCAATAAAAGCGATGGTCTTGATCGGCATCATCCGGCCTCGCTACACATTCTTGGCTTCTCCCATCAGCTTGTCGTCGAGCACCTTGTTGAAATCGGGCATCGTTGCGATCGCGTGATGCTGAAGCAGGTTCTTGGCTTGCGCCTCCAGATAGTCGTGCAGGCCCGGAAGATAGGTCGACGTTACGTCGAGCTTCGAGAGCATGTTCTTGACCACTGCGGCGCTCAACTCGAAGCCCTTGGCCTTGAAGAAGCTTTGCACGATCTTGGCTGCTTCGTCCGGGTCAGCCTTGAACTGCTTTACCCCGTCGAGCCAGCCGCGCAGTAAGGCGACCACAGCAGCGCGTTTTTTCTCAATCACCGGGCGATTGGCGGCGATCATTACCGGACCCGGATCGAATTGCGAATAATCGACCAGCTCAACGCCAATCCCTTCGATCTCGGCTACCGACGGATAAGGCTCGACGCCGGCGAAGGCATCCACCGCGCCAGCCGCCAGCGCGGCGATGTGATTCGGATGCGGCATATTGACGGCTTGGATGTCTTTGGCGCTGAGGCCGTATTTCGGCAGGATCTTGTCCTCAAACACGTGCGCGGTGAACGAGCCGAGTTGCAGCGCGACCTTACGGCCCTTGAGCTCGGCGATCGATTTGATGCCCGTCTTCTTGCCCGCCACGACCGAGTTGGTCCTGCCGGCATAGAGAGCGATGCCGATACCCACCATGTCGCCTTTGACGGCGCCCACCACGAACGGGGTGCTGCCCAACACGCCGACGTCGATACGCCCGCTGATCATGGCGTCGCGGATGTTCTTGCCGCCGTCGAATTGCCGCATGGTGACGTTGGCGCCGGCCTTCTTGAACAGGTTCTTGGTCTCAACCACCATGCCGACGGCGCCCCAGGACGAGTTCTGAAAGCCGAAATTGAGCGGCGCTTTGACGTCTTGCGCGAAGACGGCGCGCGGCAGCAGGGCGCCGGCGGCGAGCCCGCCTGCGAGTGCGAGAACGTCGCGACGTGCCGGAAAATCACTGTTCATCGTTCCCTCCCTTGTTCCGCGCGGTTCATGCCGCGCTTATTGTTCGGTTCAGTGCCGCAAATGGCGCATGATTTCCCGCTGGCTTTCGACGAAGGATTCGCTCAACGGGTCGCGCGGCCGCGGCAGATTGAGCGTGAGCTCGGCTTTGATGGTGCCGGGATGGGCGTTGAGCACAATCACCTTGTCGCCAAGGTAGACGGCTTCGGCGACATTGTGGGTGATGTAGACGATGGTCTTCTTGGTCTTCTGCCAGATGCCGGTGAGCAATTGCTGCATGTCGTCGCGCGTCATGGCATCGAGCGCGGCGAACGGCTCGTCCATCAGCAGCACTTGCGGATTGTAGGCGAGCGAGCGAGCGATGGCGACGCGCTGCTGCATGCCGCCCGAGAGCTGGTGCGGGAACACATCGGCGAATTTCTCAAGACCGACAAGGCGCAGGAATTCGAGCGCGGTCTTCTGGCGCGTTTCTTTGTCGACCTTGCGCATTTCCAGCCCGAACTCGACATTGTGGCGCGCCGTGCGCCACGGAAAGAGCTGGGCGAAATCCTGAAACACGACACCGCGGTTCTGCCGGTTCTTATCGAGCGGCGCATCGCCGATGCGGATCTCGCCTTGGGTGGGCGTCAGCAATCCGGCCAGGATGTTCAAGATCGTGGTCTTGCCGCAGCCGCTCGGTCCCAACAGGCACATGAATTCGGACGGCGCGACGGTGAAGTTGATGTCCTTGACCGCCAATACGCGGCCGCTGTCGACCGCATATTCAAAGCTTACATTTTTAACTTCAATTTGATCGGCCACTGGATGCACCCGCGCTCGGCGCCACAACTCGTGTTCAGCATCGTTCCACTGGCACCCAGCATAGCGGCTCGCGGCACAGCAGGCCAAATGCGCGGGACAGGCCTAAGTCGTTGCCGCACAATGCCGGTGATTCCGAGGGTCCATAGAGTGAGAATGGATTCGCCTTGCGCCCGGCTATGATCCCATGGTCAAACGGCAACCGATCCGGTAAACTTACAACCACCAATCGACAGGCCACAGCAGACGTGGGGCAATCGCTCGTGACAGCGCAAATCCTGCGCATAGGCGTTGCAGCGGTGTGCTGCACGCTCGCGTTCTTGGCGACACCGCAAGCGGGCGCCCGCGAGTTTCGCGTAGCCGACACGCAAGCCGCCGATTATCCGACGGTGCGCGCGGTCATTTATATGGGCCGCCTGATCGAACAGCGCACCGGCGGGCGGCACACCCTGCGGGTTTTCCATTCCCGCCAGCTCGGCGAGGAGAAAGAGACGATCGAGCAGACCCGTGTCGGCGCCATCGATCTCAACCGCACCAACGTGGCGCCGATCGGCTCGCTGGTCCCGACCGCCAACCTGTTGGCGCTGCCCTTTCTCTTCCGCTCGCCCGAACATCTGCACCAAGTGCTCGACGGCCCGATCGGCAACGAGATTCTCGCCAGCTTCCAGCCTTATGGCTTCATCGGCCTTACGTTTTACGATTCCGGCGCGCGCTCGATCTACAACAGCGTGCGGCCGGTACGCACGCTCGCCGACATGAAGGGGCTGCGCATCCGTGTGCAACAATCGAAACTCATGAGCGAAATGATCAAGGCGCTCGGCGCCGTACCGGTCGAGTTGCCCTATGGCCAGGTGGAAACGGCGCTGACCACCAAGTTGATCGACGGCGCCGAAAACAACTGGCCGTCTTATGTGACGACCAACCACTACAAGGCCGCGCGCTATTACACGCTGACCGAACACACCATGAGCCCGGAAGTGCTGGTGATGTCGCTGAAGGCCTGGCGAAGTCTGTCGGCCGAGGATCAGAAGATATTTCGCGAGGCCGCCCGCGAGTCGAATATTTTCATGCGCAAGCAGTGGCACGCGCTGGAAGAGCAATCGCAGGCGCAGGCGCAGCAGGCCGGTAACGTGATCGTCGCCAAATTCGATCGAAAGCCTTTTGAAGGCGCGATGTCCGGAATTTACGCCAAAGCGGCGACCGATCCCGCGCTGCGTCAACTGATCGATCGCATCCGACAGGTCCAGTGAGCCTCGCCTTGGTGGCCATGGACCAGCGACAGTCAGCCGCTCCGCAAGCCGCCGCTCGCGCAAGCGGGCGACGCCTTGACATTCAACGCCTCGTCCGCGCCCTGCCGATCCGCTGGCGCATTCTGTCGATCGCGACGCTGAATAGCGCGTTCGCCCTTTTGTTGGGCGCGTTGATCTGGAACGGCGCGACCACGCTGAGCACCGCCTGGAAGGAAGTCCGCCAGGTGCGCGAATCCGACACGCTGCTCGCGCTGCTGGAAAGCGAAACCAGCCGTCTGCAGAACCTGATCCACCGCTACATCAACGAGCCGCGCAGCGACATATTTTCCGAGATTCTCCGCTTGCACGAAGCGGTGCTGGGCACGCTGAAGACGCGCGGCGCGGCCGACCCGATGCTGTCGTCGTCGGTGGATCAGTTGACGGCGCTCACCGAGCGTTTTTTCGAGGGTTTCGGCAATCTGCGCGGCGTGCAGACCGAAATCACGCGAACCTATGAAGACGAGGTGCTCAAGGCGGCCAAGGAGATGGCCGGCCTCTATGCCATCATCGAAGCATCGGTGAGCACGCGCGACGCGCTGATCGTGCCGTCCTTGAGCAAGTCGCGCGAGGCGTTCACCGCGACGCTGGTCGCCGCAAACGCCTATTATCTGTCGCTCGCGTCCGATGCCGCCGAGGAGGCGCATCGCAACATCCAGACCATCGAGCGCACCATCCCGGTGATGTCGGATCTTGCGGAAAACGATCTGCAGCGATCGGCCTTGACCGCCCTCAATACACGCGCCCATTCATTCGGTCGCGGGCTGACTCTGCTTGCCGAAAAGTTCGCGGCACGAACGGCGATGCTCACATCCATCGACGGCAATCAAGCCTCGATGGTGTCTACCATCGACAGACTATCCGCCAAGATGCGGCAGCGCGAGCAGCAGGCGCAGCAGCGGTTCGATCAGACCCTGACCGACATTTATCGTAAAGTCGCGCTCATTTCCGTCGTGTTTTTGCTGGCGATCATGGCGGGCGGCTTCATCATCGCGCACAGCATCCGCGAACCGTTGCGCGAACTGATGACATCGATGGATGCGATCGTGTCCGGGCAATATGACCGGCCGGTCCGCGATACCAATGCTTCCGATGAGATCGGCGAGATGGCGCGCGCCGTGGAGGTTTTCCGCGACAACGCGATTGCGCGCCGCAAGGCCGAAGACGATCTGCGCGCGTCAAAGGAGCGAGCCGAGAACGCGCTGGAGGAACTACGCGCGACGCAAAAGAACCTGATTGACGCGGAAAAATTGGCAGCGCTCGGCGGTCTGGTCGCCGGTGTCGCCCACGAAGTCAATAATCCGGTTGGAATCAGCCTCACCGTCGCGTCGAGCCTCGCCCGACGCTGTGAGACATTTAAAGGCGAACTCAACGAGGGGCCGTTGCGCCGCTCCCGGCTCGATGAATTCATCGAGGGAAACCGCGACGCCGCGCAGCAGCTTGTCACCAATCTGCAGCGCGCCGGCGAGTTGATCCAGTCATTCAAGCAGGTCGCTGTCGACCGCAGTCATGCCGACCGGCGGCAGTTCGACCTCAACCAGGCAACGCAGCAGATCATCGCCAGCCTGCGCCCGGTGCTCAAAAAGTCCAAAGTCGCGCTCGCCATCGACATTCCCCACGGCATCTTCATGGACAGCTACCCGGGCTCCTATGGGCAGGTGCTCACCAATCTGTTCCTCAATGCCGTCGTCCATGCTTTCCCCGGCGGCAGCCCCGGCCGCATCAGGATCCAGGCGCAGACTTCCGGCGAGAATGACGCGGTCATTGTCGTGGCCGATGACGGCATCGGCATGACCGAAGAGACGAGCCGGCGCGCCTTTGACCCGTTCTTCACCACGCGTCGCAACCAAGGCGGCACTGGGCTCGGGCTGCACATCATCTACAATCTCGTCACACAGACGCTGGGCGGCCGCATCACTCTGGAATCCAAGCTTGGCGAAGGCACAACTTTCCGCATCACCATACCGCGCTCGGCGCCTCGCGCGCCGTCGGTAGCCGCAGACGACGCAAACCACGGACAAGCCACATGGCCGAACCCGACGACGTCCTCAAGCTGATCGACGACACCGCGGCGGCGCCGGCGGAGGCCGGGCCACGCTGGAAGATCGCGGTGATCGACGACGATCCCGCGGTCCACAACGGAACGCGTTTTGCGCTCAGCGACTACAGCTTGAACGGGCAGGGCCTGGAAATCCTGTCGGCCTATTCGGCCGCGGAAGGCCGCGAACTCATGCGCCAGCATCCGGACATGGCCGCGGTCTTGCTCGACGTCATCATGGAGACGGACGATGCCGGGCTGGGACTGGTCGAGAGCATCCGCAAGGAGCTGAAGAACGAGACGGTCCGCATCATTTTGCGCACCGGTCAACCCGGCCAGGCGCCGGAACGCCGCGTTATCGTCGACTACGACATCAACGACTACAAGGCGAAGACCGAACTCACGGCCGACAAGCTGTTCACCTCGCTGACCGCGGCGCTGCGCAGCTATCAGCAGCTTCAGCGCATGGTGGAGACCCGCCGCGGGCTGGAGATCATCATCGATGCCGCCTCGACTCTGTATGACTTCAAGTCGATGCAGCGGCTGGCCGAAGGCGTGCTGACGCAGATCGCGTCACTGCTCAATGTCGACTGCGCCGGCATTTTGGTGCTGCGCGAGGTTGGCAATACCGACGATAGCTTTCTGGTGCTGGCGGGATCGGGCTGCTACAGCCGCTTCATCGGCGACGCCGGAACGCAAGGCCTCCGCAACGAATTGCGCCAGTTGGTCGGAGAGGCATTCCGCCGCCGCCAGCACGAATTCATGCCGCAGCGTTCGGTGCTGTATTTGCAGACCGGCAGCGGCCGCGAAGTCGTCGTTCTGCTGGAAGCCGCCAAGGAACTGTCAGACACCGACCGCGCGCTGGTGGAGATTTTCGCAAGCCGCCTGTCGATCGCCTTCGACAATGTCATCCTTTATGAGCAGTTGCAGGAAGCCAATGTCCGTCTTGAGGATCGCGTCGCCCAGCGCACGCGCGACTTGACCTCGGCCAACCGGCGGCTGGCGTCGCAATGGGCGCAGCTTGCAGCGGGCCAACGCCTTCAAGAACGAAATTCTCGGCACCGTCGCGCACGACCTGAAGAACCCGCTCAGCGTGATCCTCGGCCGCACCGAAATGCTCTCCGACATGTTGCAGCACGCCGTCTCGCCGGTCGACAGCATGCGGCAGCAGATCGGCCATATTCGCACCGCGACCAAGCGGCTGACCGAGATGGTCGACACACTGGTCGCGGACGCCATGGCGGACGCGCTCGACATCACCGTGCGGCGCGAATTGATCGATCTCGCCAGCCTGGTGAACGAAGTGGCCGAGGCCAACCGGCCGCTGGCCGAACGAAAGCAGCAGATCATCTCCGTGTCCGTTCCGGCCGAGCATCCCGCGCTGGTCGATTCGGACCGCATGCGGGAGACGATCGACAACCTGCTGAGCAACGCCGTCAAATACAGTCCGATCGGCGGCCGCATTGATGTCGAAATCGCGCGCGACGGCAGCAGTACGGTCATTCGCGTCAAGGACGAGGGAGCCGGCCTTTCGCCCGAGGACCTTACGCGGCTGTTCGGGCGCTTTCAGCGGCTGTCGGCCAAGCCCACCGGCGGCGAGAACTCCACCGGTCTCGGGCTCTCGATCGTCAAGCGGATCATCGATCTGCACGGCGGCACCATCGCCGCGGAGAGCCCGGGTCCCGGCCTCGGCACAACCTTCACGGTGACACTGCCGCCGCCATGAGCCGCTCCCAACACATAGTCGTCGTCGACGACGAGGCACCTGCCCGCGAGATGGTCGGCGACTATCTGCGCATGCATGGATTTTCCGTCACGCTCTGCGACGGCGCCGCCAGTCTGCGCGCCACCATCGCCAAACAGTTGCCCGACCTGATCGTGCTCGATCTCAACATGCCGCAGGAGGACGGGCTTTCGATCATCCGCGATCTCAAGCAGCGCTCGACCGTCCCGATCATCATGCTGACGGCGACGGCAAGCCCGATCGACCGCGTGGTCGGGCTTGAACTCGGCGCCGACGACTATCTGGCCAAGCCGTGCGAGCTGCGCGAATTGCTGGCCCGGGTCCGCTCTGTGCTGCGCCGCAGCGCCCCGGCGGCGGCCGCAGCCCCCTCCCCGCAGCCGACACCGGCGGCGCCAGCCGCCGCGGACGCACCGAAACCGGTCCGATTCGGCACCAAATGGCTCGATCTGGAGGCGCAAATCCTGCGTGACGATGAGGGCAATGAGCACCCCCTGACCGCCTCGGAATTCGGCCTTCTCAAGGTCTTTGCCGCCAATCCCAAGCGTGTGCTGTCGCGCGAGCGCCTGCTCGATCTCGCCAATGCGCGCGATGCCGAGGCCTTCGACCGCGCGATCGATCTACGGATCATGCGGATTCGTCGCAAAATCGAGCCTGACCCCTCCCACCCGTCGGTGATCCGTACGGTGCGCGGCGGCGGCTACCTGTTTTCCCCAGGTGGCGAAGCCCCCTGACGGCCGATTGTTTCGTCGCCCGCCCCTTTTGTTTCGTCCGGCGACCTCCCACGAAACAAAAGTCCTGCCCGACGAAACCCGATTTTTGTTGCACGAAAAAGAAGGGAAACAGCGGCTTGCTACTCCAGCCTCCATGGAAAGCGCCTGTTAGCGGCGCATGGAGGCGACAATGGCGAACGTGCAGGTTCTCCCCCAAACCGCAGTCATCTGGCCCTACGTTGCCGCTCAGGAGAGCTCAGACGGAGATCTGCTGAATAAGATCGCGGCCGGCGACCGGCTGGCCATGCGGACCCTCTACGGCCGCCACAATGTGCGGGTCTTCCGCTTTGTGCTGCGCCTGATCGGCGATGAGAGCAAGGCCGAGGATATCGTCAGCGAGGTGTTCTTCGACGTGTGGCGGCAGGCGGCCCGTTTCGAAGGCCGCAGCCAGGTCTCGACCTGGATCCTGGCGATCGCGCGGTACAAGGCAATCTCGATCCTGCGCCAGCGCAAGGACGAGATGGTCGAGGACGACGTCGTGGAAGCCATCGCCGACGACTCCGACGACCCGCAAGTTTCGCTGGAGAAAAAGGACACCAGCATTTTGCTGCAAAAGTGCCTGCGGCAGTTGTCGCCCGAGCACCGCGAAATCATCGACCTCGTCTACTACCATGAGAAGTCGGTGGAAGAAGCGGCCGAGATCGTCGGCGTGCCGCGCAACACCGTTAAGACGCGCATGTTTTATGCGCGCAAGCGGATCGCAGATCTCCTCGAACAGGCGGGCGGCCAGCGGACCTATCAATAACGGCGGCAACGCCAAGCCGGCTTGAAATCACCAGCCCGCACACTCGCCCGGCCACTCTGTTCGCCGGGCGATTTTTTTGCCTGATTGGACCTTGCAGCAAAGAAACTTGCGTCACGCTGGATTCGACGCCGGCGAAAGCTCACGCTCGGCTTCGTGCGAGTGATCGGTGGCCAGCAACAGATAGACGGCCGGCACCACGAACAAAGTGAACAGCGTGCCGATCGAAAGGCCGCTGGCGATCACCAGGCCCATATTGAACCGTGACACCGCGCCGGCGCCGGTCGCGATGATCAACGGTACAACGCCAAGCACCATGGCGGCGGTCGTCATCAGGATCGGACGCAGCCGGATGCCGGCCGCCTGCTCGATCGCCTCGCGTTTGGAGACACCGGTACGCTGCAGGTCGTTGGCGAACTCCACGATCAGGATGGCGTGCTTGCTGATCAGGCCCATCAGCGTCACCAGGCCGACTTCGGTATAGATGTTGAGCGAGGCGCCGCCGATTCCGAGGCTGACAAAAATCAACGCGCCGGCAATCGACATCGGCACCGACACCAGAATGATGCACGGGTCGCGGAAGCTCTCGAACAAAGCGGCCAGCGACAGGAAGATGATGACCAGCGCAAAACCGAAGGTCACGATGAAGCCGCTCGACTCCTGCACGAATTGCCGCGACAGGCCGCTGTAATCGACGGTATAGCCTTGCGGCAGCGTCCGCGTGGCGAGGTTGTCGAGGAAATCGAGCGCCTCGGCCTGGGCTACGCCGGGCGCGGCGACGCCTTGGATCGTCGCGCTGTTGAGTTGCTGAAAATGGTCGAGCGATTCCGGCACGGTGTGCGTCGTGATACGCGCGATCGTCGACAACGGCACCGGAATGCCGTTGACGTTGGCGACGTAGTAATTGAGCAATTGATCGGTATTCAGCCGGAAACGCTGCTGCACCTGCGGGATCACTTTGTACGAGCGCCGGTCGAGGCTGAAATAGTTGACGTAGCCGCCGCCCAGCATCGAGGCCATGGCGCTGCCGACATCGCTCATCTTGAGGCCGAGCTGCGCGGCCTTGTCGCGATCGATTTCGACGACCGATTCCGGATTGTCGATCTTGAGGTCCGAATCGAGGAAGATGAACATGCCGCTCGCGACGGCTTGCTGCAGGAATTGCTGCGCGATCGTGTTGAGCCGGTCGAAGGAATCGGTCGTCGTAATAACGAATTGCACCGGCAGGCCCTGGCTGCCGGGCAGCGGCGGAAGCTGGAAGGCCGCGACCCGCGCACCCGCGACTTGGTTCAGTTGCTGCTGGACGATCGGCTGCAACTGGTTGCTCGTCCGGGCGCGCTGATCCCACGGCTTGAGCACCATGCCGGCAATCGCCATGCCGGGCGCGTCGATCTGGAAGACGTGATCGGTTTCCGGAAACTTCTTCATGATCCCGTAAACCTGCCGCGAATAAAGGAGCTTTTGCTGCAGCGTGGCATCCGGCGCCATGGTCGAGGACGAGATCACGACGCCCTGATCTTCCTGCGGCGCCAGTTCGCTCTTGGCGCCGGCATAGAGGAAATAGATGCTCGACAGCACGATCAGCGCAAAGACGGCGGTCACCGGCAGATAGTTGAGGCTGCCATGCAGCCGCCGCTGGTAGCGATGCCGCAGCGATTCAAACGTGCGGTCGATGAATTGGACCAGACGTTGTTCGCGGCCGCCGCCGGCCACATTATGCGGCTTCAGCAGGCGGGAGCTCATCATCGGCGACAGCGTCAGCGCGACGATCGCCGAAATCGTCACCGTGCCCACCAGCGTAAAGGCGAATTCGGTGAACAGCGCGCCGGTCAAGCCGCCCTGGAAGGCGATCGGGACGTAGACCGCGATCAGAACGACCGTCATCGCGATGATCGGACGGCCCAGCTCGCGCGCACCCTGGATCGCCGCCTCGATCGGCGATAGCCCCTCCTCGAGATGGCGGTTGACGTTTTCGACCACGATAATGGCGTCGTCCACCACCAGACCGATGGCGAGCACCAGCGCCAGCAGCGTCAGCAGATTGATCGAAAAGCCGAACGCCAGCATGACGGTGAAGGCGCCGACCAACGACAGCGGTATGGCGACCATCGGAATGAACACCGACCGCACCGAGCCAAGGAACAGGAACACGACCAGGTTCACGATCACC
This sequence comes from uncultured Alphaproteobacteria bacterium, assembly GCA_963761245.1. Lineage (GTDB taxonomy): Bacteria > Pseudomonadota > Alphaproteobacteria > Rhizobiales > Xanthobacteraceae > Pseudolabrys. Next base: position 94,788 of record CAVXGN010000009.1, read on the forward strand.
AGCGCCTCGACCAGCGTCCGCACCACGTCGTGGATCGCGCTGTTCACAAAGTCGGTCGAGTCGTAGACGATCTGTCCGCGCAAGCCATTCGGCAATTGCGCATGGATTTGCGGAAAGACCTTGTGCACGCCGGCGATCACGTCGAGCAGATTGGCGGCGGGCGCCACCTGGATACCGATATAGACCGCCTGCTTGCCGTCGAATGCGACCTGCGTGTCGTAGCTGTCGGCGCCGAGCGTGACGTTGGCGATGTCTTTCAGCCGCACGATTGCGCCGTTGACGTGCTTCACGACAAGATTGGCGAATTCTTTTTCCGAATGCAGGCCGGTCGACGCGGTCAAATTGACCTGCACCATCTGTCCCTTGGTGGTGCCGAGGCCGGAAATGTAATTGTTTTGCGCCAGCGCGGTGCTGACGTCGGCGCCAGTGAGGCCATAGGCGGCAAGCTTGGCGGGATCGAGCCAGGCGCGCAGCGCGAAGTTCTGGCCGCCCAGGATTTCCGCGGTCTGCACGCCGGGCACCGCCTGCAGCTGCGGCTGCACCACGCGCGTGAGATAGTCGGTGATCTTGTTGCGGGCCAGCACATCGCTGTCGAAGCCGAGATACATCGCATCGATGGTCTGGCCGATCTTGACGGTCAAAACCGGCTGCTGCGATTGCGCCGGCAGCTGATTGAGCACCGAATTGACCTTGGTGTTGATTTCGGTCAGCGCCTTGTCGGGCTCGTAGTTCAGCCGAAGATTGACGGTGATCGTGCTGACCCCGCTCGTGCTCTTCGAGCTCATGTAGTCGATGCCGTTGGCCTGCGCGATGGCGTTTTCCAGCGGCGTGGTGATGAAGCCGGCGATGACGTCGGGATCGGCGCCGTAATAGGTCGTCGTCACCGTCACCACCGCGTTCTGGGTGCGCGGATATTGCAGGACCGGCAGTTCGCCCATGGCGCGCAAGCCGAGCGCCAGGATCATCAGATTGACGACGGTCGCGAGAACCGGCCGCCGGACAAAAATATCGGTGAAATTCATCGCTGACGAAACCGGCTAGTCTTCGGTCGGATGCGGATCGGGATTGTTGGGCGGCTGAACCGTATTGTTGATCATGACGGGCGCGCCGTTGTGCAGCTTGACTTGACCCGCGGTCACCACCGTCTCGCCGTCCTTGACGCCCTTGAGCACCGCGACCTGGTCGCCGCGGCTCGGCCCGGTGGTGACAAAGGTTTGCCGCGCCACGAGCTGTGGCTGGCCGTTTCCATTTTTGCCTTTGTTGTCGACCACGTAGACGATATCGCCATAGGAATTGTAGGCGATCGCTGTCTTTGGCAGCGTCACATAATTCTGCGGCGCGCCGATATTGATATCGACGGTGGCGAACATTCCCGGCAACAGCTTTTCATCGGGATTGCTGATCGTCGCGCGCACCTGCACGTTGCGCGTTGCGGTGTCGACCAACGAATTGATCGATGAGACTTTGCCGCTGAAGGTGGCGCCCGGATAAGTATCCACCTTCGCCGCTATCGGTTGACCGACCTTAAGCTTGGCGAGCGACTGCTGCGGCAGGTAGAAGTCCACAAAGATCGGATCGAGCTGCTGCAGCGCCACGACCGGCGCTCCAGGAGCGATATATTGCCCGAGGTCGACTTGCCGTATGCCGAGCCGGCCGGAATACGGCGCTCTGATCATCTTGTAGTCGATCAGCACCTGCTGCTGCGTGACTTGCGCCTGATCGCTTTTCAAGGTCGCCAAATCGGTATCGACGGTTTTCTGACTGACCGCATGGGACGCCAGCAGCGTACGGTCGCGGTCGTAGTTCGCCTGCGCCAGCGCGGTGGTTGCCTTCAATGCATTGAGACGCGCGATGTCTTCCGCGGCGTTCAGCTCGACCAGCAAGGTGCCCTTTTTCACCTCGGCGCCCGACTGAAAATGAATCGCCGAAACGATGCCCGCAACCTGCGAGCTGATGTTGCCGCCATTGACGGCGCGGATGCTACCGACCGCTTCGAGGTCGGTCTGCCACGGCTGCGACTCCGCCTTAATGGTGGAAACGGTTTGCGGCGGATTGCCGAGCGAAGCGATCGCCTGCTGGATCATCTTGGTCTTGAAGGCCTGAAAACCGAAAATCGCGCCGAATACCAAGCCGACCGCAATCAACATGATGATCATACGCTTGAGCATTCCAAATTTCCCTTCCAATCCCTACGTCTCTCTCGCGGCTCTGCGGTCAAGCTTCATCCGCTTAACGCGGTCAAAGTCGGATTCCAATGTGAACGATGACGCAGCCTTGAGGTGCGGTCAGGCCCCCGGCTAGGTCATGTATGTGCTGTCGCGCGCTCCGCCACCGCGGCACAGGAGAGAGCCAATAAGTCTTTGATATGGCAAAAGAGTTCTTACCGCACCAGAGCCGATCCGCCACCCGCCGATGACATTTGTTGATGGGATCGATCAGCCGGCCGCTTGATTAACCGCGTCGAACGGCCGCCGGATATTACCCAAAAGGCGGAGATAGCGCCGAGCCAAGCCACATTCGTTAACGCTCCGACGGCAAAACGCGCGGCCAATGGCGCAATCGGCCTGCACGCCGGATGCCGGTTGCATAACAAAGACGTAGCAAGCGGTTATGTTGACTTTGGTCAACGCCTCTTACGTCGTTTTCGAATTACGAGTAGCCTTGAGAATGTGGGCCGCGCACCGGCCCGTTGCGCAAGCTGGGAGGGGTCATGTCGCAAGCGGCTGAAAAACGCGAGGGCAAGCCCGCGATGCTGAAGGACTCTGCGTTCCAGTGGGAGGACCCGCTCGGGCTGGAAGACGAGCTCACGGAAGAAGAGCGCATGGTGCGCGACACCGCGCGCGGATTTCGCGCAGGATTATCTCAAGCCCCGCGTGATCGACGCCTATCGCGACGAGGTGCTCGATCCCGACATGCTGCCCGAGATGGGCAAGCTCGGACTGCTCGGCCCAACCATTCCGGAAGACTACGGCGGCGCAGGGCTCGGTTACGTTTCATACGGTTTGATCGCGCGCGAGATCGAGCGGGTCGACTCCGGCTACCGTTCGGCCATGTCGGTGCAGTCCTCGCTGGTGATGCATCCGATCCACGCTTATGGCAGCGAGGCGCAGCGGCGCAAATATCTGCCCAAGCTGGCAACCGGCGAGATGGTCGGCTGCTTCGGCCTGACCGAGCCCGATCACGGCTCCGATCCCGGCTCGATGTCGACGCGCGCCGAGAAAGTCGCCGGCGGCTATAAGCTCAACGGCGCCAAGACCTGGATCTCCAATGCGCCGGTCGCCGATATCGCGGTGGTCTGGGCGAAGCTTGAAGGCGTCATCCGCGGCTTCATTGTCGAACGCGGCACCAAAGGCTTCACCACGCCCAAGATCGAGGGCAAGCTCTCCTTGCGCGCGTCCATCACCGGCGAGATCGTGCTGGAAGACTGCGTCATCCCCGAAGACAACCTGCTGCCGAACGTGAAGGGCCTCGCCGGCCCCTTCGGCTGCCTCAACAATGCGCGCTACGGAATCGCCTGGGGCGCCATGGGCGCCGCCGAATTCTGCTGGCACGCGGCGCGTCAATATACGCTCGACCGCAAGCAGTTCGGCCGCCCGCTCGCCGCCAATCAGCTGATCCAGAAAAAGCTCGCCGACATGCAGACCGAAATCGCGCTCGGGCTCCAGGGCGCGCTACGGCTCGGCCGCATGCTGGATGCCGGCAAGGCCGCGCCGCCGTCGATTTCACTGATGAAGCGCAACAATTGCGGCAAGGCGCTCGATATCGCGCGGCTCGCGCGCGACATGCACGGCGGCAACGGCATTTCCGAGGAATATCATGTGATGCGGGTGCTCTCGAACCTGGAGACGGTGAACACCTATGAGGGCACGCACGACATTCATGCGCTGATCCTCGGCCGCGCGCAGACCGGCATCCAAGCCTTCTTCTGATCGATCAGAATCCGCGGCCGATGATGAGGCGGTCGAGCGAATAGGCGCCGCCGCCGTGCACCAGAAAGTAAAGCGCGGCGACCGTCCACATCAACGTGTATTCAAGACCGAGCTGGTTCCAGAAATATTTGCCGACGCGCCAGCGCTCGACATTCGACACCAGCAGAAACAGAACGATCGGCACCGCCGCCAGACGCGTGAACAGGCCGAGCGCCAGCAACGGCCCACAAATAAGCTGCGTCGCCGAAATGGCCGGCGCCCAAATTTTGCCCGGGCGGTAGCCTTGCTTGTCGAGGTAGTCGGCAATCATTCTGATATTGCGCAGCGGCTGGCCGGTCGTGGGAAAGAACCCGAAGGTCATGCGCAAGCCGTGCGGCACCAGCGCCAGCCCGACCACGACGCGCAACAGCGCCTCCGTCACGGGAGCGAGCGTTTGGTAGAGCGCGCCGAGCTGAGGCACGACGAGCGGGATGGAAGGGTCAGGCAATTTACAACCTGATTTCGCCGAGATTGACGCTGGCGCCGAGCTTTGCTGTGACGGATTTCTTGGCTCCACCAGCCGATATTTCGACGGTGTAATCACCCGAATTCTCATCCAGCCGGTCGAATTTGAAGTCGCCGTAATTGTCGGTCGCTGCTTCCGCGACAACGGCGCCATCCTTGAGCAAGCGCACAGCCGCGCCCTCGACGCAATCGACGACGCCGTTCGCCTCCAGCCGACACAGAGCCGCCGATGAAGCATTTCGAATAGCGCCATAAATTCTTGTAATAGACGCGCGGCTTGGTGCCGAGCTCGGGCTTGATGACATCGAGCCCCTGCTCGCGCGCGAGCTTCGCCATCTCGGCATCCTCGACGCAGATCGCGCGCATCGCGCCGGTCGGGCACGACTGCTGGCCGCGCGTCTGTTTCCAGCCTTGATCGATGAGATGGGCGTCGAATGTCCAGGCCTGCGGCAGTTGCAGGTCCTCGTTCCACCAGATGTGGCCGTAGGGACAGGCGTCGACCAGATCCTTGCGGCCTTTGGCCTTGACCGGATCGATCAGTACGATGCCGTCGTCGCGCTTGGCGATCGCGCCGCCGCCTTTGGCGATGCAGGGCGCGTTGTCGCAGTGGTTGCACATCGTCGGCACGTAGGCGATGTCGATCGTCGGCACCTGCCCCCGCTCCTTTTGCAGGATGTCGATCCATTTATGGCCGTGCTTCGGCATCGGCGCCGAATAGCCGGGAAAGTCGTTGCCGACATATTCGTCCATGGCCGCCAGCGTGCACAGATTGCAATTGGTGCACTCGGCGACGTCGATGATCATGTTCCATTTATTCATGGTCGTCACACCACGTTTCGCACCGGCCGATTCTCACTTTGGTATCTGCGGCACGATGAGATGAAAGAGCTTGAGCGAGGCGCCGCTTGCCGCCCGGATGGTCGCGGTCTCGGAGGGGCCGAGATAGATGCCGGCGCCCTTTTCAACGCTGTAATCCTTGTCGTTGAGCCGGATATCGCCCTTGCCGTCCATGAGATAGATGAGCTGGTGCTTATTCACGACATCGGGCTTGAATGTCTCGGCCGATTTGAGCCAGCGCAGCGAACCGTGCACGTTGTGCGCCTTGCACAGCGCCTCGTTCAGCACCTCGGTGACCTCGCCCTGTCCGGCCGAAGCCTTTTTCGGCAGCTTGTTGGTATCAATAAATGTCAGCGACATGATCGCGCTCCGCCGGCTCAGGTCTGGATCCAAACTTTTCCGTCCTTGCGCTCCCAGCGCAGGTCGTCGTCGGTGCCTTCGAGGATGGTGGTCTTGAAGCGGTTGGGCGCCTGCCACTCGAAATAGAACAGCGGCTCGGTGGCGCGCAGACGATGCTTCTCTTCGGCCGGGATGAAGATCATGTCGCCGGGACCGACCGCGCGTATGCCGCCGTCGGATTCGACCGTCGCCTTGCCGTCGATAATGAAATAGAAATGCTCGCAGTTCTTATGCAGGTGCAGGGGCGAGGCCGCGTCTTTCTTGTAGTGCATGACGCCGGCCAGCATGTCGTCGGTATGGGCGAGTTCCTGATTGACGAAGAAAATGCGTTCGCGCGCCGCTTTGGCGTCGATCAGCGAGGGCAGTTCGTCTTCCTTGAATACATAAGCCATTGGATCGGCCCTTCCCGTTATGACTATTTTGCCGGCACCAGTTGCGGCGCTTTGGGCTTGGCGCGGGCTGCGCCCTCCGGCTTGGCCATCTTGGCGAAGGTTTCCGAGACATGCTCGGTGCCGCCGTCCCACGCCACGACCTGCACCAGCGCCTGCGAGCCCGCCAGCGAGTGCGTCGTCTTGGTTTGCGTGCGCTCGGGCGTCAGGAGGTTGAGAACACCGCCGCGATCGACCGACTTGCCGGGTTCGCCCATCGGATCGTAGATGGCGGAGGATTCGTAGCCATGGCAGACGCCGCGCGGCAGCCGCTGGGTCGGCAGCGCGGCGCATATCACCGCACCGCGGTCGTTAAAGACCTTGACCAGGTCGTGCTTTTTGATGCCGCGCTCGGCCGCATCCTCGGCGTTCAGCCGCACAATCCAGTAGTAATAGCCGCCGACATTGACCCGGTGATCCTCGATATTGAGCAGGAACGAATCCTTGCCGTCGCCCTGGGTGTGAAAGGAATATTTCGAGTGCGGCGTGAGCAGTTGCAGCGGATAGCGCTCGAACAGCTCGCCCGAATGCGGCCCCTCCCAGGACGGCTCGTATTTGACGATCGGCGGCCGCTCGGGGTCGGCAAAACGCTTGAGGCTGTTGCATTCGAACTCGAGCTTGCCGGATTGCGTCTGCAGGCCGCGCAGGAATTCCTCGGTGTAGTCCGACGGCAGCGGCTGCGCCTCCGGCACGTCCTTCTTGCGGTTTTCCCAGAACCAGCGGAACGACACCGGCGCGCGCAGATGTTCCTTCTCCGCCGGCACGGCGTAGTAGCCCTTCTTGATGAACTGCTTCCAGGAGATCACTTTCGGCAGGTCGGAGGCATCGAAATGCCGCTTGACCCAGTCGATCTCGTTGCAGCCCTCGTTGAAGTAGTTGGCCAGCCCAAGCCGCTTGCAGATTTCGGTGAAAATCCAGAAATCGGATTTCGACTCGCCGAGCGGCTTGATCGCCGGCGACTGCAAGATGATGACGCGGTGATTGAGCTGCTGCTGGCCGTGATGGCCGTAACCGCCGAGCCCGGCCCATTCCGAAATGTCGACGCGTTCGAAATTGGTGCAGACCGGCAGGATCACGATCGGCGAACTTGGCCTCGCCCTCGAACCAGATCGACTGGTTGACCACGAATTCGAGATTCTCCGACTGGTACATCCGCACATGGCGGTTGGTGTTGTTCATGGTGGCGATCATCGAGCCGCCGTACTTGTACAGCATCTTCACCGGCGCGTGGCCGGGCGCCGGATAGCTGAACTTGGCGAACTGGTGCTCGATCGACTTGCCGATCCAGCGGTAGCCTTCCGCCTTGCCGTCGGCGATCGCCTCCGGCATCCAGATGCGCGGGATGGTCTGGAATTGGAGCTCATGGTCGGCAGTTGCGGCATGCGCTGGTAAAGCTCGACCGGCATCGAGGTGTTTTCCAGATCGCCCGACATGCCGCCGTCGGCATAGCCGGGGAAATAGAAATTGAAGTCGATCGGGCAGCCCCACTGCAGATTGCCCATGTTGATGCCGGGCTTGCCCAGCCCCTGCATGGCGGCGAGGCACACCATCACGCGCGCCCATTGGATGCCGGTCTGGTTGCGGCAGGCGCCGCCGTGGCCGTTGCCCCAGCCGCCGGGCGCCAGATAGACGCGCTTTTTGCCCCATTCGCGGGCGAGTGCGCGCACGTCCTTGGCCGGAACGCCGGTCTCCTTCTCCTGCCATTCCGGCGTCTTCGGCGATGCCGTCTTCCTCACCCAGCAGATAGGCCTTCCAGACGTCGAAGCCGACGGTATGGGTCTTGACGTAGTCTTTGTCGTAGAGACCTTCCTTGATCCACACGTAAGCGATCGCCATGGCCATGGCCGGCGACGTGGTCGGCTTGGGCGCGAACCACTTGCCGGGCAGGAACTGCGCCGACGCGTTGTAGTAGGGATCGACGTGGACGACCTTGATGCCGAGCTTGGGGTTTTTCAGCCATTGCCGGCGCACCGTGCCTTCCTGCGCGCCATAGGAGCCTGAAGTGCTCTCCGGATCGGCCGACCAGAACACGATCATCTCGCAGTTCTGCAGGCAGTCCTCGACGGTGCCGTAGGTCTCCGACTGGCCGACGCGCAGCGTGTAGCCCCAGTGGTGCACCGCGCCCCAGTACCAGCCTTCCCACGAATCAGGATTGTGATGGACGCGCGTCATGCCGACCGCGTTGGCGAAGCGGAACAGCGCGGACAGGTAGTAGCCGATATTGCCCCAGGTGTGGTGCGAGCCATGCGAGGTGGCGATCGCGCCGGGCCCGTGGTCGCGCTTGCAACGCTTGATCTCGCCGGCGACCAGATCGAGCGCCTCGTCCCAAGAGATACGCACATAGCCGGACTTGCCGCGGTTGCCCGGATTGCGGTCTCCATTGGGGTCGAAGTCGACGCGCTTCATCGGATAGAGCAGCCGATCGGGCGAATAGATGATCGACTTGGCGTTTTGGCCGTGCGGCGCCAGCGTGGTTTTGCGCGGCGGCGTGAAATTCAGGCCGCGCGCATGAATCGTCCACGGCGGTGGGTCGCTGTCGTCGAACTCGATCGGCGTCATGCGCACGATCTTGTCGTCCTTGACGGTGATGAAGACCGGCCCGCCATTGGTCATGTTGCAATAGCGCATCGAGCCGTCCGGCATCGGCGTGCCGAATTTCCAGTGCGCGGTCTGCATGGCCATGAGGACTTGCGCAAACCAATTTGTCAGGTCTTCCGGACCATCGACGCCGAGGGCAAAATCCTTCTGCGCGTTGATCTGGTTGAGCCAGTTGATCGGCGGCGTCAGCAGCGAGGCGCCGATCGCCGCATTCTTGAAGGAGAGCGTGATGTCGGGCTTGGCATGCAGCCCGGCGCCCGAGCGGATTTTGCCGTTGCGCAGCTCGATCCAGCGCCCGGTGCCCTCGTCGCGCGCCTTGATCTGCGCGACCAGATTGCGCTCTTTCAGGCGCGCCGCGAAATGCGGATGCCGCCATGCCATGAACTTGAGAAGCTGCGGGAGCGCGAACAGAATGAGCGCGAATTTCGCTGTCGAAGACATCGTGCGTTTCCCCGCATGGCCGGTTCGTTTGCCGGTCAATTTTGTCGATTCAACACCCGCGACGCTGCGGCGGCAAGCGCCGCAGGGTCATCGACTTGAATGCATTCGCACACGCAGCATCAGTTGCCTTGGAACACCGGCTTCTGCTTGGCGACGAAGGCCTCGTAGGCGCGCTCATAGTCCTTGGTCTGCATGCAGATCGCCTGCGCCTGCGCTTCCGCTTCGATCGCCTCCTCGACGCCCATGTTCCATTCCTGATGCAGGCACTTCTTGGTCATCGCGTTTGCGAAGGTCGGCCCGTCCGACAACGCCTTGGCCAAGGCCTGCGCGTCGGCAAGCACCGTCTCCGGCTCGCTTAACTTGTTGTAGAAGCCCCAACGCTCGGCCTCGGTACCGTCCATCGAACGGCCGGTATAGAGCAACTCCGACGCACGACCGTGCCCGATAATGCGCGGCAGGATCGCGCAAGCGCCCATATCGGCGCCGGCAAGCCCGACACGCACGAACAGGAACGCGACCTTGCTGCGCGCCGTGCCGACGCGCAGATCCGACGCCATGGCGATGATCGCGCCGGCACCGGCGCAGATGCCGTCGATAGCCGACACGATCGGCTGCGGACAGGCGCGCATCTCCTTGACCAGCTGACCCGTCATGCGCGTGAAGGCGAGCAAGCCCGCCATGTCGTCCTTGCGCTGCATCTCGACCAGCGGACCGATGATCTCATGCACGTCGCCGCCGGAGCAGAAATTGCCGCCGGCGCCGACGATCACCACGTTCTTGATGTCGTCGACATATGCGAGGTTGCGGAACGTGTCGCGCAGCTCGGCATAGGATTCCAGCGTCAGCGGATTCTTCCGTTCCGGCCGGTTCAAGGTGATGGTCGCCACCTTGCCGTCGACCTGCCAAAGGAAGTGCTTTGGCTTGAAATTGGAAAAATCGAGACCGGCGGGACGAAAGCGCTCCGCGGTGTCGCCGTTAGCCGCACCTTTAGCCATTGCCACTGCAGTCATCGATGCCTCCATTTAGATTTGCGCATGATCTTGTCCGAAAACCGGTTTTCAACTTCTCGTGAAACTCATGCGCCTAACCTGCGAAAGTGAGCCCGCCGCTCACGCTCAGCACCTGGCCGGTGACGTAATCGGAGCGCGGACTGGCGAAGAACAAGACGGCGTCGGCGATTTCCTCCGGCTTGGCGAAGCGCCGGAACGGGATCGCCTTGACGAAAGCCTCGCGCAGCTTCTCAGGGCGCGTGGCCAGCATCGGCGTATCGGTCGGACCCGGGCAAACGCAGTTAACGTTGATCTTGTAGCGGGCGACCTCGCGCGCCAGCGACTTGGTGAATGCGATCACCCCGCCCTTGGCGCCGGCATAGGTCGTCTCGCCGCCGCTGCCGACGCGGCCGGCGTCGCTGGCGATATTGACGATCTTGCCGGCATTGGCCTCGATCATCGGGGGCAGCAGCGCCTGGCTGAGATGCACGGGACCCGCCAAGTTGATGGCGATCACGCTTGTTGATGAAGTCCGGCTCGTTCTGCATGAAGGGCTGGATGTCGCCCCAGCCGGCGGCGTTCACCAGAATGTCGACGCGCGGATATTTCTTCAGCACCTCGGCGGCACCGGCGCGGATGGAATCGGAGTTGCTCATGTCGATGGCGGCGAAATCGACCGACAGCTTGGCGCCGGCGGCTTCCTGCTTCAGTTCCTCGCCTTTGGCGGCGTTCACATCGGCGCAGATCACCGTCGCGCCCGCGCGGGCAAAAGCCATCACCGTGGCTCTGCCGATGCCGGAGGCACCGCCGGTGACCAGAGCAACCTTGCCGTCGAATTTCATCGCGCCGCTCCTCTTTTTATCTGCGTCTCGGCCGAGCCCGCCAGGAACGCCTCGACGCGCTGGCGCGTCTCGGCGTCGTTCAATAGCCTCCGGGTATATTCCAATTCATCCATATATCCGCCGCGCTCTTTTGGCACGGCGGCCGCGATGCAGGCCTTGCTGGCGGCCAGCGCCGCCGACGGAAGATCGGCAATCCGGCGCGCGATTTCAGCGGCGCGCTGCGCCAACTCGCTGCGCGGCGCCGCCCATTGCACCACGCCGAGCCCGGCTGCCGCCACGCCATCCAGGATTTCGGCGCCGAGGATAAGGCGGGACGCCAGCGCCGGACCACACAGCCGCGTGAGACGCTGGGTGCCGCCGGCCCCGGGGATCAATCCGAGCCGCGCCTCCGGCAGCCCCAGCTTGGCTTCGGCCGCCGCGATCCGCAGATCGCAGGCCAGCGCCAATTCAAGCCCGCCGCCCATCGCCGCGCCGCCGATCTCGGCCAGCGTCACCTGCGGCAAACGCTCGATCCGCGCATAAAGCCGCTGGATGCCCGCGACATAGGCGTACATCTGGTCGGCCCCGTCGCGCGCATCCATGCGTGCGCGGACCTCCTTGAGATCGGCGCCGGCACAAAACACCTTCTGGTCCGAGCGGATGTGCAAGACCGTGCATCGGGGGGCAGCGGCCAATTCGTCCAGCTTTGCCTCGAAGGACCGCACCCATTCGTCACTGATCGCGTTCACCGGAGGGTGGCTCAGCGTCAAAGTGGCGACGGCATCTTTGCTATCGATGAGGAACATGCTCAGTGCCGCCTATCTGGCTGGGCTTCGGCCACGATCGCGCGGCCAATGACCAGCCGCTGGATGTCGTTGGTACCCTCGTAGATCTTGCTGCCGCGTACGGCGCGGAAAATACGTTCGACGCCGTAGTCCGCCATATAGCCGGCGCCGCCCATCGTCTGAATGGCGTCGGAACAGATGCTTTCGGCCGCTTCCGTGGCAAACAATTTCGCCATCGATGCCTGTTTGAGACAGGGCAATCCTTGACTGCGCAAGGCGGCGGCATGAAGCACGAGCTGGTGCGCGGCTTCGAGCTGGGTCGCCATATCGGCAAGGCGAAAAGAGACGGCCTGATGTTCGATGATCGTCTTGCCGAAGCTCTTGCGCTCTTGCGCGTAGATTAGCGCGATCTCGTAGGCGGCGCGCGCCATGCCCACCGCTTGGGCGGCAATGCCGATGCGTCCGCCTTCCAGATTCGCCAGCGCGATACGGTAGCCCTGCCCTTCGGCGCCGAGCCGATTTTCCTCGCCGACGCTCAAATCCTCGAAGCGCACTTCACACGTATCGGACGCGTGCTGCCCCATCTTGTTCTCGATGCGACCGACACAATAGCCGGACTGCCGGGTCTCGACGATGAAGCAGCTAATGCCCTGTTTTCCCGCCGTGAGGTCGGTCGCGGCAAAGACCAGCGCGACGTCGGCATTCTTGCCGGACGTGATGAACTGCTTTGTGCCGTTCAGAATATAGCTGCCGCGCCGCTTTTCGGCGCGCGTCCGGATCGCGCCGGCATCCGAGCCGCTTTGCGGCTCGCTGAGGCAGAACGCGCTCAACAGCTCGCCGCGCGCCATCGGACGCAGGTATTTCTCCTTCTGTTCGGGCGAACCATATTCGACCAGCGGCATGCAGCCGACCGAATTGTGGCCGCTCATGATGGTCGAGACCGCGCCGTCGCCGGCCGCGATTTCCTCCAGCGCCAGCGCATAGGCGACGTATTCGGAACCCGCCCCGTCCCATTCCAGCGGCACCGTCATCCCCATGAAGCCGAGCTTGCCTAATTCGCGCAGCGCCGCCAGCGGAAACACCGACTGGCTGTCCCATTCGGCCGAATGCGGCGACGAGCGAGCGCTGCGCGAATTCACGCGCAACCTCGCGAACCTGTTCCTGCTCCTCGGTCAGCAGCATTGTCGCTACTCTGCCGCATCGCGGCGCACGACGTTGCGCGCCTTCATGATCTCGCGCGCCACGATCAGCTTCTGCACTTCGGTTGCGCCTTCGTAGATGCGCAACGCGCGAATTTCGCGGTAAAGCGCTTCGACCTTGACGCCGACGCGCACGCCATTGCCGCCGAAAATCTGCACGGCGCGATCGATCACGCGCTGCGCCATCTCGGTGGCGAAGGCCTTGGCGGTCGAGGCCTCGCGCGTGATGCGTGGCGCGCCGCGGTCTTTTTCCCAGGCGGCGCGGTAAACCAGCAATGCCGCGGCATCGATGTCGATGGCGCTGTCGGCGAGCGCCACTTGCGTGAGCTGCAGGTCCGCCAACGGCGCGCCAAACAGATTGCGCGTTGCCGCGCGATCGCTCATTTCATCGAAAGCACGCCGCGCCATGCCGAGCGCGGCGGCGGCGACGGTGGAGCGGAAGATATCGAGCGTCGCCATCGCGACCTTGAAGCCTTCCCCGGGACCGCCGAGTCGATTGGCCAGCGGGACGCGGCACCCAGTGAAGCGAAGCGTCGCCAAGGGATGTGGAGCGATGACATCGATGCGGCCGGCGATCTCAAGGCCGGGCGTGTCGGCATCGACGATGAAGCAGGAAAGTCCCTTGGCGCCGGGCGCTTCGCCGGTGCGTGCGAAAACGACGTAATGATCGGCGATCCCGCCATTGGAGATCCATGTCTTCATACCATCGATGCGGACATGCGCCGGACCGTCCTTGGTCGCAGTCGTTGCTAGCGCGCTGACGTCGGAGCCTGCCTCCGGCTCCGACAGCGCAAAGGCCGCGATGTGACGGCCGTCACGCACCGGCGGCAAATATTTGGCCTTGATCTCGTCGCTGCCGAACAGCGACAGCGAGCCGGTCCCCAGCCCCTGCATGGCGAAAGCGAAATCGGCGAGGCTGTCATGCCAGGCGAGAATCTCGCGCGCGCTACAAAGCGTGCGCACATCGAGTTTTTCCGACAGGCCGCCATAGGCCGCCGGGACCACCGCCCTCAGCCAGCCCGCCTCGCCTAAGGCGCGAACCAGCGCGCGGCAGGACTGATCGACGTTTGCGTGATCGACATATTGATCGACGTTTTGACTCGCCCACTGCGCCAATGCTCGGCGCAAACTTGCGGTGGCTATCGTTGAAGAACGGCCAGGCAAAATGGGAGAGCGGCGGCATCAATGCTCTCCACCATTGACCGGCTTGTCACGCAGCATGAAGCGCTGAATTTTTCCGGTGGCGGTCTTGGGCAGGCTGTCGACAAATTCGATCCAGCGCGGATATTTCCAGGGACCGATCGATCGCTTCACATGCACCTTGAGCTCTTCATAGAGCGCCCGGCTGGCATCGTTGTCGCGATGGTCCTGCAGCACGACAAAGGCTTTCGGCTTGATCAGGCCGTTGTCATCCTCGGCCGGCACGACCGCCGCTTCGAGCACTTTTGGATGGCTGATCAGCGCGCCCTCGACCTCGAACGGCGAAACCCAAATGCCGCTGACTTTGAACATATCGTCGGTGCGGCCGCAGTAGGTGTAGACGCCGTCCGCACGCCGCAAATATTTGTCCCCGGTGCGCGTCCACTCGCCGACAAAAGTGCGGCGCGATTTCTCGCGCTGGTTCCAATAGCCGACCGCGGACAACTCCCCACGCACTAGCATCTCGCCGATTTCGTCGTCACCGACATCGTTCCCATCGTCGTCGACCAGCCGGAGATCGTAGCCGTCCACCGGCACGCCGGAGGTGCCGTATTCCACCGCATTCGGAAGATTGGTCAGAAAAAGATGCCCCATCTCGGTGGAGCCAACGCCGTTCACAATGTCGAGCCCAAATTTTTGCTTCCAGGCCATGCCGACATGGACCGGCAAGGGCTCGCCCGCCGAAAAGCAAAGTCTCATCCGGCTGGACATGTATTCCGGTTTACATTCGGGATCGGCGAGAATGGCTGCGTAAAGCGTTGGCACCGCGTAGAACATCGTCGGCTGGTATCCGCGCAGCATTTCGAATACGGTCTGCGGCGTTGGCCGCTCCGGATATAGCACCGAGGTTGCGCCGACCGACATCGGGCACAACATTGCGTCGCCGAGACCATAGGCGAAGAACAGCTTCGGCGCGGAAAAGATCACGTCATCTTCACGGATGCCGATGCGGCCCTGCCCCGAGGTGCGCGCGATATTCATCGGCGTCGTGTGCACATGCATCGTCCCCTTCGGCATTCCAGTCGTGCCGGACGAATAGAGCCAATACGCGACCTCATCGGCACAGGTTCTGGCCGGCGCCGAGCCTTCGTTCTCGGCCGCCAACAGCGTGTCGAGCCGCGGCACCGACGCCGGGCCTCCGCCAACGACAATAACCGACTTGAGGTTCGGCAGGTCGTTCGCTGCTTCCTGAACGACCGGGAGCAGCGCGGCTGAAACAAAGACCGCCTTGGCTCGCGAATCGTCGAAAAGGTAACGATACTGGTCGACCGTGAGACGCGTGTTGACCAGCACCGGAACGATGCCGGCGCGGATGGCGCCCCAGAACAGCACGGGAAAGTCGACGGTATCGAGTAGAACAAGCGCGATCCTGTTTTCCGGCTCGATGCCCATGCGTGCCAGCATCGGGCCGATGCGCGCCACCTTGTCGCGCAGTTCGCCATAGGTCAGGTTGCGCGACGGATCGATGAAAGCGGTCTTTTCGCCGCGTCCCTCGGCGACGTGGCGATCCACGAAATCGACAGCGGCATTATAGTCGCGAACGTCGGTCATTTTTGCGGCTTACTCTTTGCTATTGCAGGCAACTCTTGCGGGCGCATGGTGGTCATTGAACTACCTCACTTGGCCTTGGTGAGGATGATACGCGCGTCCACCGCCAGGCAACCGTCGTCGAGCGCCAGACACGGGTTGAGGTCCACTTCGTCGACCTGCGGATGCTCCTCCAGCAACCGGCCCAGCGAGACCAGCATGGCGGCGATGGCGTCGACATTGAGTTTCTTACGGCCGCGCGCGCCTGCAATGATCTTCGGCGGCAGCGTGTCGTGGATGAGCGCGCGCGCCTGCTCGATGCTGAACGGCGCCAAGCGAAATCCGACGCGCTTGAGCGCTTCGACATAGATGCCGCCGAGCCCGAACATCACCACCGGGCCGAACAGCTTATCGCGGATCGCGCCCAGCACTAGCTCGGTGGCCGCCGGCATCATTTTCTGCACCAGCACACTCGGCTTGCTGACTCCGGGCGCTGCCTTGCGGACGTTGTCCACGAGCTGCGCATAGGATTTTTCCAGCGCACTGTCGGAACCGATGCCAAGCATAACGCCGCCGATGTCGGATTTGTGCAGGATCTGCGCCGACACCACTTTGATCACGACCGGGTAGCCGATCTGATTGGCGGCCGCTAAGGCGCCCTCCAGCGAATCGACCATTTTGTACGGCGGCACCGGGACGTCGTATTGTTTGCACACCGCATAGGCTTCCGGTTCGAGCAGGCTCACGCGTCCCTCTTTGGCAGCGCCAGCGATTAATTGCGCCGCCGGCCCGATCGCGGCGGCAACTTGAGTTTTTCGGTCAGCTTGCATGGCCGACGCGCGAATGGTGCCGTAATTCGCGAGATTGGCCGCGACCCGCGCGACCGTGTCCGGGTAATCGAAGGTCGGCAAGCTGGCGCCTTCTAGGCCTCGGCGCAATTCGTCGGCAAAGTCACCGAAGGTGATGACATTGAGCAGCGGCTTCGGCGTGCTGCCTTGCGACTGGAACGCGCTGGCGACCTCCTTGGCGAGCAGCGGCTGATCGAGGAACGCGCTGGGCGCCAAAATCTGGATCACCAGGTCGACGTTCGGGTCCCTGAACAGGATTCGCAGCACCTCATTGTGCAAGTGCTCGAAGTGCGCGGCGGTGAGGTCGATATAACCGGGTGGATGGCCGATATTGGCGGCGGGCGACAGGATCGCCTTCAACGCCGCGGAGGTTTCATCGGTGAACGACGCCATCTCGATCCCGGGCAATTCGGAAATTTCGTCGATGCACATCGTCCCCGGCCCACCCATGTGGGTGAGTACGGCGACGCGGCGGCCCTTCGGCACCGGCTGTATCGAGAACGCGCGTAGCGTGTCGTAGAATTCCGCGACGCTACGCACGCGCATCAATTCAAACTGGCGGAATGCGCCTTCGTAGATCGCCTCGGCGCCGGCGATCGCGCCGGTATGGGAGAGCGCCGCGGTCGAGCCCAATTCGCTGCGGCCACTTTTCAGCACCACCACCGGCTTGACCGCAGCGGCTTCGCAAGCCGCTTGGAAAAAGCCGCGCGGATCGGACAAACCTTCGAGGTAGACTCCGATGACGCGCGTCGATTCGTCGTCCTTCAAGAAGGCGAGCAGCTCAGCCATCTGAACGTCGGCCATGTTGCCCATGGAGACATATTTGTTCAGGCCCACCCGGCCGGTCGTCCCCGAAGCAAACAGAAACGAATTTCCGAAAGCGCCGCTCTGCGTGAGCACGCCGATGCCGCCGTGCGGATAGGAGCCGATGTCGAAATTGGTGTTGAATCCGCTCACCGTATCCATGACGCCGACGCAGTTCGGGCCAATGAGCCGTATCGACGCGGACCGCAGAATGTCGATCAGATCCTTTTGCCGCTGACCGGCCTCGGCAGTGGCGACTTCGCCGAAACCCGCCGACATGCAGATCGCGCCCTTGACGTCATTGAAGCGGCCTTTCCGCTCGACCAACTCCTTGGCAACCGACACGGTCAGCTCGGCCGCCACCATCAGAATGCACAGATCGACCGGTTCGGGGATGTCACTCACGCTCTTGTAGCAAGGCAGTCCCAGGATGCCCTTTTCGCGCGGATTGACCGGGTACAGTTTCCCTTTGTAGCCCATGGAGATCATGTGGCGCAGCGCGGTGTTGCCCGGCTTCTTCGGGTCCGATGAGGCGCCCACCACGGCGACGCTCTTCGGATTGAAAAACACGCCAAGCGCGGAAACGTCTTGCGCCGCTTGTTCCGGTGCCCTGTCCGCACGCACCTTTTGCGTCAGCATGCCGGTCTCCAAATGTCGACGGTGTCGAGCCGAAGGAGCGCGATCCTGTTTTCCGGCTCAATACCCATGCGTGCCAGCATCGGGCCGATGCATGCGGTCGCGTCACGCAATTCGGCGTAAGTCAAATTTCGCGCTGGATCGATAAACGCGGTCTTGTCGCCGCGGCCTTCGGCGACGTTCCGATCAACGAAATCAACCGCGGCATTGTAATCGCGAAGCGCCATCATCAGCCTCGCCCAAAATCAGCTTGAAAAATCTACCGGTCTCACTCGGCGCTATCCTTGACTTCGGTCAGGTAAATCATGCGATGAGGCCCGTAATCGGCTGACTTGTCTTGATTTTTGTCATGGAAGCGCGCCGTCAAACGGCGCATTTTTTTCTCAGGATTGACCCGATGCATGCACCCGCGCAGCCGCCGAAAAAGCGTCTGTTGAGGCTAAACCTCAACGGCCGATGGCGCGAAGACGCCGTCGCCGAACGCGAGTTGCTGGTCGACTACTTGCGCGAGGTCGCTCACCTCACCGGCGTGAAGACCGGCTGCGACGGCGGCGAGTGCGGCGCCTGCACGGTCCTGGTCGACGGCGAAGCGGTCCCCTCCTGCATCACGCTGGCGGTGCGCTGCGAGGGTCGTCACGTCGAGACAATCGAAGGCCTGGCGACGCAAGGGCGGCTCAGCCGATTGCAACGCGCCTTCCACGAAAAGCTCGGCACGCAGTGCGGCTTCTGCACGCCGGGCATGATCATGGCGGCCGAGGCGCTGCTGCGGCGCAATCCAACGCCGGCTGAAAGCGACATACGCGCGGCGCTATCTGGCAATCTTTGCCGGTGCACCGGTTATGTGAAGATCATCGAGTCGGTCCAGGCGGCAGCGGCGGAGCAAGCCAATGACGGCTGACACAATCGCAGACGACCGTCTTGCACGCGCCGGCGTGCCGCTCATCGATGGGCTTGAAAAAGTCACCGGCCGCGCGCGCTATACCGCGGACCTCGATCATGCCGACGCCCTGGTCGGACGCATCCTGCGCAGCCCCATCAGCCACGGCGACATCGTCCGGCTCGACGTATCCAAAGCGCGGGCGCTTGACGGCGTTGTCGCCGTCGTGACCGGCGAGGATTGCCCGTTCACCTACGGCGTCTTGCCGGTTGCCATGAACGAATATCCGATGGCGCGCGAGCCGCGTGCGCTATCGCGGCGAGCCGGTCGCCGCCGTCGCCGCTATTGATGCCGAGACCGCCGAGCGCGCCCTTCAGTTGATCGAATTGGAGCTGCGCCAATTACCGGCCTACTACACCTCGGAGGACGCCCGCGCACCGGGCGCGACACTGCTACACGACAAAAAGCCCGGCAATCTCGAGCGCGAAGTGCACCATGAGTTTGGCGACTGGCAGCAGGGCTTCGCCACGGCCGACCTTGTGCGCGAAGACACGTTCAGTTGCGCCGAGGTCAACCACGCGCAAATCGAGCCGCATGCCTGCCTCGCCGACTACGATCCGATCACCGAGCGGCTGACCGTCCAATCGGTGTCCCAGGTCGGCTATTACCTGCATCTGATGCTGGCGCGATGCCTCGAGATGGACTCATCGCGCATCCGCGTGATCAAGCCGTTCATCGGCGGCGGGTTCGGCGCCCGCGTCGAGGTGCTCAATTTCGAAATCATCACGGCGCTGCTGGCGCGCGCGGCGGCCGGCAAAGTGCTGATGCAATTGAGCCGGGAGGAAACGTTCCTGACCCACCGCGCCCGACCGCAAACCGACATGACATTGCGGATCGGCATGCGCAGCGACGGCAAGATCACCGCCTGCGCTTGCGAGGTTGTCCAGCGCGGCGGCGCCTATGCCGGCTACGGCATTGTCACGATCCTTTATGCCGGCGCGCTGTTGCAGGGCATCTATGACATCCCCACGATCAAATATGACGGCTACCGCGTCTACACCAATTTGCCGCCATGCGGCGCCATGCGCGGGCACGGCTCCGTCGATACGCGCCATGCCTTCGAGTGCCTGCTCGACCGGATGGCGCGCGACCTCGGGCTTGATCCTTTCGCCGTGCGCCGCGCCAATCTGTTGCAGGCGCCGACCCGCACGCTCAATGATCTGATGGTCAACAGCTATGGTCTCGACGAGTGCCTCGACAGCGTCGAGCGCGCCAGTGGCTGGCGCGAGCGCATCGGCAAATTGCCGGCGGGCAAAGGGCTGGGCATGGCTTGCTCGCACTATGTCAGCGGGGCGGCCAAGCCGATTCATTGGACCGGCGAGCCGCACGCGGTGGTCAACGTGCGGCTCGATTTCGACGGCGGCATCACCGCGCTCACCGGCGCCGCCGATATCGGGCAAGGCTCATCGACCATGGTGGCGATTGCCGTTGCCGAAACGCTCGGCATCGCGCTCGATCGCATACGCGTGATCGCGGCCGACAGCGCGGTAACGCCCAAGGACAATGGCGCCTATTCCTCGCGCATCACCTTCATGGTCGGCAACGCCGCCATCGACGCGGCCAGGAAGCTCAAGACGATCTTGGTGGAGGCGGCGGCGCAGAAACTCGAAGCACGGCCCGACGATATCGAGGTGAGCCGGCGAGGTCTTCCGCGTCGGCAGCGGCGACCAAGCAACGCCTGCCCTTCGCCGAGGTGGTGAAAGCCGCGCTGATCGATCGCGGCGCGATCACCGTCAGCGGCACTTTCACCTGCCCGCCCGAGTCGCAAGGCGGCGCGCCATAAAGGCGGCGCCGTCGGCTCGACCATGGGCTTCAGCTATGCCGCCCAGGTCGTCGAGGTCAGCGTCGACGAGGCGACGGGGACGGTGAGCGTCGACAAGGTCTGGACCGCGCTCGACTGCGGCCACGCCATCAATCCGTTGGCGGTCGAAGGACAAATTCAAGGGTCGGTTTGGATGGGGATGGGCCAGGCGCTGTGCGAGGAGACCCGCTACCTCGATGGCCTGCCGGCGCACGCAAGTTTTCTCGAATATCGCATGCCGACAATCGCGGAATCCCCGCCGATCGAGGTGCAGATCGTGGAAAGCCACGATCCGTTCGGACCTTTCGGCGCCAAGGAGGCGAGCGAAGGCGCGCTCGCCGGTTTCCCGCCGGCTTTGGTCAATGCGATCGCCAACGCCATCGGCATCGATTTCGACGAATTGCCGGTCACGCCCGACCGCGTCATGGAGGCGCTCGTGCAGCGGCGGCGCCAGGCAAAGCTCGCCAACAGCTCGAGGGCCGCATCATGAGCGCGCCTTTGGCCGAATTCCGCTTGAGCCAGCCCAGCACCGTGCAAGAGGCGGTCGCGGCGCGCCTCAGGCATCCGGGCAGCCGCTATGTCGCCGGCGGCACCGATCTGGTCGTGAACATGCGGCGTGGCATCACTCGTCCGGATCTGCTGGTCGATCTTTCCGGTGTCGATGAACTGTCCGAGATGACGTTCGATGAGAGTGGCGTCACGATCGGCGCCGGCGTGACCATCGCCGCGCTTGCGCGCCATCCGGAAATCGGCGGCCGCTATCGCGCGCTGGCGCAAGCCGCTGCGGCGATCGCCGGGCCCGGCCACCGCACCATGGCGACGGTCGGCGGCAATCTGTGCCTCGACACCCGCTGCATCTACTATAATCAAAGCGAATGGTGGCGCAGCGCCAATGCCTACTGCCTCAAGAACGGCGGCGATACCTGCCACGTCGCGCCGCAAGGCCAGCGTTGCCACGCCACATTTTCAGGCGACCTGGCGCCTGCCCTGCTCGTTTTTGGCGCCAAGGTCGACATTGCCGGCGACCAGGGGCGGCGCCGGATTCCGCTGAGCGAACTCTATATCGAAGACGGCAAGGCGCACCTCGCTTTGGCCGAGGGTGAACTCGTTGTGGCGGTGCATCTTCCGCCCGATCCGCCTCTATCGGCTTATGAAAAGGTTCGCCTGCGTGGCGCCATTGATTTCCCATTGGCCGGCGTCGCAGTCGCGCTGTCGTCTGCCGGAGCGAAGATCAATTCGCTCGGCATCGCGCTGACGGGCACCAATTCACGGCCGTTCCTGCTGGCCGGCACCGAAGGCTTTGTCGGCCGTTCGGTCGACGAGAAGCTACTGCAGGAAATTGATCGGCTGGTTCAGAAACAAGTCCAGCCCATGCGGACGACGCTGGCATCCGCCAATTACCGCCGGCTGGCGGCCGCCGCGCTGGCACGGCGCCTGACCGCGCGGCTGTTCGCCGAACAATCGGCGTGAGGCGTAGCAAGTCTAGGCGGGAATAACGGCGGTCGCTTCCAGTTCGATCTTGGCCGGCGTGTCGAGCAGATCGGCGACAAAAATCATGCTCATCGCCGGGAAATGATTTCCCATCAGCGATTTCCAAATGCGCCCAAGCTCGCGCCGTCCGGCGAGATAGGCCGGCTTGTCGATGCAGAATGCCGTCAGTCGGCAAATGTGGTTCGGCGCGCCGCCGGCCTGCGCCAGAATAGCGAGGATGTTTTTCAAGGCCTGCTCGAATTGCGGCACGAGCTCTTCGCTTTGGAAACGCTGCTCGGCGTTCCATCCGACCTGACCGGCAATGAACACGATGCGGCCCGCCGGCACGCTGATGCCGTTGGCATAGCCAATCGGCGGCAGCCAATCTGGCGGATGGAGAATTTGCATTGGAGCTCCCGTTGCCGTCAACTTACTACGCGCAGCGTGCCGCGCACGGCGCTGCGGTCGTCGGCGGCGAGCGCACGCAATTTGGCGACATCTTTGACCACGACGTGCGATGCTTCGACCATGACGCCGATGCTGCGCAACCTCGCAAAGGCACGCGACAACGACTCCGGCGTCAAGACCAAGCCGGCCGGCGATCAGTACCTTATCGTACGGCAGCGCAACCGCGCAGTGCCCCTGCTCCGCCAACGACAGCGAGGCCAGAAATTCGGCGACCCGTTGCACGCCACTTTGCGCCTTGAGCTGCTCGACCTGCTGCACCAGATGATGCATGTGCTGCGAGATCGACGCGATCATCGCCAGCGCAATGTCGGGATTTTCGCGGATACAGCGCACGATGTGATCGGCCGGGATGCGCGCAACGCGCGCTTCACTCACCGCTTCGGCGGTTGCGATGTAGCGATTTCCGGTGAAGGCGACCGCCTCCGCGAAGCTCTGGCCCTTGGTCATGATATCGATAACGGTCTCGTCGCCGGACGGCGTGCTGCGATAGAGCTTCACCCATCCGTCGATCACGATGAAAAACGCCGTCGCCGGATCCTCCTGCCGCGCGATCCATTCGTGCGGCCGCAACATCGTAGCCGTGGCGGGCGCCACAATGTGTTCAACGGTTTCTGCTTTGAGCCCGCGAAATACTGCGATCCGGGCAATAATTTGAAGATCGCCGGCTGTCAGTTTCGAAGCCATGGACCGACCCTTGATTGAAATTGGTCTAACTCAAGAAGCCGGTGGGCCGGGCCGCCTTGATCTTGATCAACGATTTCCGGGACGTGGCTGTTAATCGATGCTGCACTGCACAGCGGAGGGCACGCCAACCGGCCGGCATCGAGCGCCGCAGGCGCGATTCGTCCAAGGGACTCCCGAAATAGGGCTTGTGACCTTCGCGCGGGACGGCGATCAATTCCGACGGCGTGACGAGGCCGTCTTGGAGCGGTCCCCGCGGCGGTCCACCAGCTTGCGCATGGTCGCGATCGTAATCGAGCCAAGGGTTGCCCGGGCGATGTCGTCGATCTCGCCAAGGACCTCGCTCAGGGCTTGGCTTTCGGGCGTGGCGCCGGCTATCCCGGCGTCGTGTTCGACGGTGCTTGAGTCTTCGAATAGCTGGACCACATCGAGCAGCGTCGTCCGCCTTGCATTGCCGGCAAACTGGTAGCCGCCGCCGGCGCCGCGAACCGAGCGGACGAGGCCGGCCCGGCCCATGACATGCATGACTTTCGCCAAGTGGTGGCTGGAGACGCCGTATTTCTCGCCGATATCGGCGACCGAAAGCTGGCGGCCGTCGCGCCCGGCCAGCTCAAGGACGGCGAAAATAGCAAGTCGGGTCGAAATCTGCAGCTTCATGACGGCGTCGTCCGCATGGCAATCCGGTTCAATCGAGGTCCTTCTCGAGCTGAAGGTAGGGCCCGGCCATCATTCCTTCGCCACGGAAAAACATCATCGGAAGCCGCGCATCCCGCGCCACCATCGTCCGCATTTTGTTCACGCCGGCCTTCTTGAATTCGCCGGCGATCGCCTCGAACAAGGCGGTCCCTACGTTTCGCAAGCGCATTTCCGGCTCAACCGAGAAGGCGAAGACCCAGCCGCATGGGGTCGAGCCGAATTCCCAGGCGCGAATTTCGCCAATGATGAAGCCCAGCACCCGCGCCTCCGCCGAACCTTCGCGGCTTTCGGCGACCAGAAAAAACCGCTCGTGCAGCCGTCGCTTGCCGTAGCGGCCGAACACATCGTTCCAGTAATCGGCTTTGGTGAGTTTCGTGATGCGGGCGTCGAGCGCGATCACCTGCGGCATGTCGGCGGCGCGTACCCGCCGCACCCCCACCTCGCCGTCGGCTTTTGCTGAGCGCGCTTTTACCGTTGTCGCCAAACGAGTTGCCTCTTGATCCTAATCAAGAATCCTTAGCGCACAATTTGGCATTTTGGTACCGGTTTATAGCCTGGTAGCGCCAACGGGAGCTTGCCGTGCACCACGATCACGCGCCACCGCCGGATGGATCCCGCATGTGGCGGACGGCCGATGCCGTCCATCTCGACCTGCGCGGGCTCGAGCCGCCGGAGCCCTTGGCTACGGTCCTTAAGACCATCGAAAGTGGCGAGATCGATACCGCTCTCGTCGGCCATTTCGACCAGGAGCCGATCTTTCTTTATCCAGAGCTTGAGGAACGCGGCTGGAGCCACGAGACCGTAGAGTCGCATTGCGGCGACTGCGAGGGCGGCTTCATGCTCAAAATGGTGCGGTGGGGCTGACGTGCGGGCTGCACCGCCGGTGAAACGGCCTCAATCGAGGGTTTGCTCGAAGCACAGCTCTTGCGAAGGCAGGAAGCCGCAACGGTCGAGATAGGCAAGCAGATCGTGATCTTGCCAGCCGACTTCGGTGCGTACCTTCTCGACCCGCAACGTGCCGAGATTCGCCAGCAATTGCGATATCAGAGCGCGCCCGACGCCCTTGCTCCGGTAGTCCGGATCGACACCAATGGTGTCGATGACCGCCGTGGTCTCCACCCGGCCAAACTCGCCGAGATCGACTCGCGCCATGATGAAGCCGACGGGAACGCCGTCGAGCTCGGCGACCAGCGAGACACGCACATCCGATTCGGTCAGCGCATCGGCCAGCATGCGCTGGAAGTAGGCTCCACGGTCGCGCCCGGTAATGCGGCGATCGATCGCGACCAGCGCGCGTAGGTCGCCCTCCGCCATCGAACGCACCGGGATGCGGTCGCGCGCCAGCGGTCCGAAATCCGCGGCAGGCTCGCCGCTGTAGTTGATCTCGGCGGCTTCACCGACGTGTTGCGGGATCGTGATGGTGCTTCGCGCCATGGCCGCCACTCCTCGTGTCACGCGTCCTCGACCGCTTCCGCCAGCGGTGAGAGGACGGAACGCTCCAGCACCAGCCGCGGCGCGAGCCCGAAGCCGGAGGCATCGAAAAACCGCAGCAAAGCATGGTTGGTCCACTCGGCCTGCGATTGCAGCGATTGCACGTTCTTCTCTTGCATGAGCTTGCTGAGGCCGTCCATCAACGCACGACCGACGCCGCGCTCTCGGCTGTCTTGCTCAACGCCGACAGCGTCGAGCGTCGCGATCGCCTGATCGCGGCCGAATTCGCCACGCAAAATGCGGGCAAAGGCAAAGCCAACCAGAGAGTCATTGTGGGTTACGCCGACCTGCACGAAATCGTCCGGATGCTGTTTGGCGTGCGCCAGCCGTTTCTCGAAGAACCGGCGGCGCGGTCTGCCGATATGCCCTGAATCAATCGCGATGACGCGCTCGAGATCGCTTGGGTTCAAGGGACGGACCGCATTGGAGCGGCGACTTTATCCATACAAGCGCCTCACATGTTCTCAACGTATTTCTCGTAAAGCTGCATCTCTTTTTCGGAATCCATCATATCGTCCAGCATCGGCAGCAACGCCATGTCTTCTTTCCGGGCGTGCGGCACCAGGCAATCGTACAGCTGCTGCCCGAGCCGGCGGAATTCGGCCCATCGCGCGGAATCGAAGCCGTGCGCGCGGACATCGCCGATAAGCTTGACCAGCGCGGTGCCGATCGGACGGATAATTCCGTGCTCGTAGGTCAGATGCTCTCCGATGCTCTGATTGCCTGCTTCGCTCAGGTAGGAGAACAACTCCGCCTCCTCGAAGGCGAAATGGCGCTCGACCTCGCCCGGCAGTTCTGCGGCGAGGTCATTCAATAGCCTCGCCAGCGTCGGTTCGCTGGCGTCCGGAACGGCGTCCCGCTTGCCGGTAACGGTCTGGTCCAGCCGTTCCATCAGATCGATGACGGCGGCGTGTTCGTCGTGCAACTTCTGGCAAACGCGGTTTTGGAAGTGCATGGTTCACCCGTGCAGTTGCTGGTACTTGGCAAGCAGATCGTCCTGCGATTCCTCCCAGTCCGGATTGGGCTCGATGCAATTTGCCGGGCAAACCAGCTTGCACTGCGGTTCATCCTCGGCGCCCACGCACTCGGTGCATTTCATCGGATCGATGACGTAGAGCGGGTTGCCGGCGGTGATCGCCTTATTCGGGCACACCGGCTCGCAGGCATCGCAAGCCGTGCAGGCGTCGGTGATCAACAGGGCCATAACGTCATCTCCTCACATGCTCATGCCGCCTGCGGCACCCGGCCAGCTGGCGGCAAGTTTTTCAAATCGAAAAGCTCCCCACAGCGCAGCCCCGATCGCTCCGGCATACATTGAATCCGGGTGGCTGCGGACCGCGACCTTCATATCCTTGATGTGCGAAATGTCCTCTTCGAGCGCGACCACCAGTCCCTTGTCGAGGGCAAGGCCTCCGGTCACCGTCACAACGCCATCGACCACGCCGATCGACTTCAGCAGTTTTGATAGCCGCGCCGCCATCGAAAGATGGATGCCTTTCAGGATGTTTGGTGTCGAAATGCCGCGCGACACCATGTTGATCACGTCGGTCTCCGCCAGCACGGCACAAATGCTGCTCACCACCTCGGGATTATCGCCCTGTCGCGACAGCGATCCGATCTCCTCCTGCGCGATGCCGAGATAGCGTGCGATGTTTTCCAGGAACTGCCCCGAACCCGATGCGCACTGGCTGGTCATTTTGTAGCTGAGCACCTTGCCGCGGCCGTCGATCAGAATGGCGCGGCCGTGCAGCGCGCCGACGTCGAGCGCCGCCCGCGATTCCGGATCGAGATAGATGGCGCCGCGCGCGTGCGTCGTCATCGAGTAGAAATGGCCGGTGTGGAATGGAACGCTTTCGCCCTCGCCGGTGGTGGCGACGTAATCGACATCTTCTGGCTTGAGGTTGGCGTCTTCCAGCACGGCGTCATAGGCGACCCGGGCCAGTTCCATGGGGTCACGTTGCCGGATGCGCATCACATAGCGCGATAGCCAGGTTTCCTCGCCGTTCTCGACCTTGAACAGCGCGGCCTTGATGGTGCTGGTGCCGATATCGATTCCCGCCGCAATGGTCATTGGTCGGCTCCTTCCAAGTGCCCATGATGCGCCCGGCGCGCAAATTCGGCCGCGCCGAGGGCGCCGGTATAGATCGAAGTCCGGGTTGATGTTGATGGTGACGTCGCCGTAGTTTTCCTTGATGACCTTGCGCAATTCGCGCACCGCCGCCTCGTTCTTGGCGACGCCGCCGGTGAAGGTGAATTCGTTGGTGATCCCGCCCGAGCGCGAGATGATGGAGATCGCGCGCAAGATGATGGCGCGGTGCAGCCCGGCCAGGATGTCCTCGCGCTTTTCGCCGAGCGAAAGCCGGTCGCGCAATTCGGCGCCGGCGAACACCGTGCAGGTCGAGTTGATACGCGCCGGCTTGTCCGACTTCATGGCCATGGGACCCAATTCGTGCAGGCCCATGTTCATCTCGTCGGCGATGTAGCCGAGATAGCGCCCGCAGCCCGCCGCGCAGCGATCGTTCATCTGGAAGTTGGCGACGATTCCGTTCTCGTCGATCTGGATGCCCTTGGTGTCCTGACCGCCGATGTCGAGCACCGTGCGCGTCTGCGGATACATCAGATGGGCACCGAGACCGTGGCAGAGGATTTCCGAGCGGATATGCTCCTTGGAGAACGGCAGCGTCACGCGGCCGTAGCCGGTGCCGACCAGGTAGGTTTCCTCCAAATCGACCGCGAGCGCATCCTCGATCATCTTCTGGATGTCGGCGGCCGCAGATTTAACCGAATCGTCCGTTTCCAGCACGCGTCCGAGTGCGCGGCGGAATTTGTCGCTCAACTCGCCCGCCGGCGGCCGGTTTTCCACCTCGATGATCGACTTGTCGTAGACGTTGAGCAGCAGGTCATAGGGAAGGTTGGCATCGCGCGCGACCTCTTCGGCGTGGGTGTGGTAGCGCGAGCCGGCGATATCGCGGAAGAAGTCCGATTTGCGTTTGGCGCCCGGCGCATACAGTTCGGGCGCCTCTTCGCGCAAGCGGCGGAACACCTCGCCGAGCAACTCTTTCACAGCGGACGCGACCTTGGCGAAACGCTCGCCTTGGATTTGGCCGGCGCAGGTCTGCTCGAGATCGTCGAGCTGCTCGAGGAACTGCTCGAGACGAAAGGCGCGCTCCAGCGTGCCGAGGAACGCATCGAGGTCGATCAGCCCATGGGCGGCGGTCAGCGCCCGGCGGAACAGCGTGAACTGCCCGTCGACGCGCGCCTCCTGGCTGGCCACGCGTGCGGCGGTCGCGTAGTTCGAGCGCGAATTGGTGATGCCATGGCCGATCACTTTGCGGTCCTCGTCGAGGAGGACAGCCTTGGTCGTCGTCGAACCCAGGTCGATGCCGACGAAAGTCTTCATGGCTTCCTCCTCAAGCCGCCGCGTCAACGCCGGCACGTTTCTGATCGACCATCTGGAAATAGCTCTCCAGGCGGTTCTTGATGTTGGCCGCCGAGAAATAGCGCGGATCGACCAGGTCGGATTCGACGAACGCGGCCGGCTTGCCGGTGCGCTTCTCGACTTCGCGCATCATCAGCAATTGTCCGGCCGAGAAGCTGTTGCAGCTCTTGATCGAGTTGATCAGGAGGCCGTCGGCCTCGTACTCGTTGATGTAGTTGACCAGCATGTCGATGCGCATCGGCAGGCTGCGATTGGTGTAGACGCCGAGGCAATACTCGGCCAGCGTCTCCAACGGCTTATCGGGATCGTGACGGAAGCCGAAATCGTAGACGCCGCCGACCTTGGTGTAGCTCGACGCGACCACGACCGCGCCCTCGTCGTAGAACATCTTCCAGAACTGGCGGAAGCTCGTGTAATTGGGTGGCCCCTCGACGACCAGGC
Organism: uncultured Alphaproteobacteria bacterium; assembly: GCA_963761245.1. Classification (GTDB taxonomy): domain Bacteria; phylum Pseudomonadota; class Alphaproteobacteria; order Rhizobiales; family Xanthobacteraceae; genus Pseudolabrys. Next base: position 124,157 of record CAVXGN010000009.1, read on the forward strand.
GATATTTCTCCTTGCCCATGTCGCCGTCGGGCGTGACCGGCCCGAGGCCTTTGTCCAGGCGGTCTTCGACCTCCTCGCGCAGGAACTTGTAGTAATCGACCGCGTCCTGGGTGCCGCGGAAGGCGCCGAAGATCGGGCCGATGTAATAGATGCCTCCGAAATAGGCGTCGATCGGCGACGGCTTGGCCTTGGCGCTTTGCAGCACGCGGACCAGATCGTCCTCGGCCTTGGTCGATTTCTTCAGGTATTCGCGCAGCCGGTCGATGTCGAACTTGACGCCCGACACGCGCTCGAGCGTGGGGATGACGTCATCCTTGAGCTGCTTCACCATGTAATCGATCATGTTCTTGGTGATCTTGCCGTCGCCCATATAGGGCGTGTGCAACATGATCGTCTCGCATTTGTACTGCTCGCGCAGCAGCTCAAACCATTTCATGAAGGTGAAGCAGCCGGTGTAGGAGAGCAGCAGCACGTCGGGATCGGGAAATTTCTTGCCATTGGGCGCAATGTTGCCCTTGGCCATCATGCCGATGTCCGACTTCACGTAAGTGCAGACATCCTCCGAATGACCGATCTTCTCGGCTTCGAGCACGAAGCTGCCGCTGGTGCGCCGCAGTCCGTTTTGGATGGCGTTGACCTCCGGCAGATTGTTCAGGAGGTCGAAGCACATGATCAACTCGTTGAGATTGCCGGGCACGAAGGTGGCGGCGACCTTGTCGCCAGTCTCCGGCGCGCTGGTCAGCCGATCGTAATGCGTGGCCATCATCTCCTTTTGCTTGAGCATGGAGGCATCCTTGACGGCCTCCTTCACGGGCGCGCGGGAAGTGACAATCTTTGTCTGCGGCGTTGTCATGCGGCGCTCCATAGTTTGATGGAATCGGCGAAGGTGCCGGCCTGTTCCCTGATCGGCTGCATCTGGCCGGAATTCTCGGCGTATTTGAAAGCGATGTATGGAATACCGGCGTCTTTGAGCACGTGCTGCAGCATCGGCCGCTCGAGCAAAGCCGGATCGCAGAAGCTCGGCGCGGCGAAAATCACACCTTCCGCCCCGCTGCGTTTTACGGCGCGGACCAGATGCTGACCCTTCTCCTTCTGATTCGGCTCGTACTTGGCCGCGGTCGATTCGGAATGATGCAGGAAGGCGCTCGCGAGGTTCCGCAGCGGATCGCCTTCGGTCTCGACGTCGCCGATCAGCCAGCGCGTCACCAACAGCAGATCGTCGTCCACGACGTAACAGCCGGAGAGTTCCAGAGATTTGATCAGATTGAGCGGCGGCTGCTCGCAGAACATGCCGGTCAGCACGATGCGACAATTGTCGCGCATCGGCCGTTCTTCCTCGCGTGCCGCCGCAAGATAGTCGCGCAACATCGCGGAATGTTCCTCGACCGGGAGCACCAGACCGGCGCGCACCATCAGGTAGACTTCCGCGGCCGGCGCCTGCCACGGCCGCTCCGCGCGGAAGGTATAGAGGTCGCGCACCAATTGGCGGTTTTCGTTGTAGACCGCGATCGAGTGGCGCAGCTCATCGTCGGTGATCGGCTTGCCGCGCAATTCACCGAGATCATGGCGCAGCTCGGCCAGCTCGTTGACGTAGAAGTTTCCGCCGATGTCGTCCTGGTAGTTCTGCGGCACGTCGAAATAATGGGAATAGACGTGCGGGAACATCATCTTCCACATGCCGGACAGATTGCGGATCACGTCGCAGATCGACGGAAACAGCATGCCGTCGACGAAATCGATCCGGCCCGACACGCCAAGCTCGATGGTCGAGCGCGGAATGCGGCAGATATAGCTCTGGTAATAGGCGTCGCCGTGGATGACCTCGAGCTGATCGCCGCCGCCGACGATGCCGAGCGGCAACATATCGGCGGCATGAATGATCTCGCGTGGTACGTAGATCGGCATGTAACCGATCACCTTGCGGCCGGGCTTAGCGGCTTTCCATTCGCGAGCGGAGGTGAAGGATAGATCGTCGAACAGCGCGTTCGCACGCGCGACGATGTCGGCGGTAGCCGAAGGGTTCAGCGATGTTGCCATTGCGGCGCCTTTTTCGCGATGAAAGCTTCAAGACCGGCCACCGCATCGTGCGTGGCCATGAGTTCGTCGAGATAAAGCCGCTCGACGGCGCGGATCTTGTCCTTGACGCGCGCGACGTAATCGAGCCGCGCCGCCTTGACGGCGTGACGCAACGAGCTCGCGCTCTTCGGCCTCAGGTGCTCCTCGAAATAGGCAAGCGCGGCGTGTTCCGGATCGGCGGCCGCTTCGCGCGCGACACCGATCGCGGCTGCTTCGGCGCCGGTAATGCTGCGGCCGGACACCAGCAGATCGAACGCGCGTGATGGCCCCACCGCTTCCGGCAGCAGGCAGGAGGCGGCCGGCGCGAACACGCCAAGCTTCATCTCCGGCTGGCCGAGGCTCGCGTCCGGCGCCACGAACATCAGATGGCCGGCCAGCGCGACTTCCAAGCCCGCCGCCGAGGCATTGACCGCGCACCGCCACCAGCAGCGGCACCGGCGATTCGACCATGCGCAGGATCAACTGATGAAGCCCGCGCAGCATGGCGGCGCATTGATCCGGCAGATGCTCTTCGACGCTGGCGCCGAAGCTGAAATGCGGACCCTCGGCGTCGATAACCACCGCACCGAGTTCGGCATTACCGAGATGCTCGGCCAGCGCTCGCGTCGAGCGCTGCAATCATCGCGGCATCGATCAGATTTGCCTTCGGCCGGTTAAGCCGCAGCCGCAATAGCCGGCCGTCCGCTTCGTGCCAGATTTTGAGCGGCTCATTCACGGCTCAAGACCTCGCCCGCGGCTGGATACTGTCGGTGAGTTCGTCGCTCCAGGGCGTGTTGGCGGCGAGCGCCCGGCGCAGCGCCACGAAATCCGCTTCCCGTCCGGTCTCGCGCGTTCCTTCGTTGAAGGCGCGGAAGCCGGCGCGCGCTTCCGTCATCATGTTAAGCGCCAGCCAATCGCGCGCGTTTTCCTTGTTGGCGTTCCAGGCGTTGAGTTTGGGCTTGCGCAGCTCCTCGACCGTCTTGGTCGTGCATTCGGGGAAGGTGTAGAGCAGCTTGGTGCACAGCGCCTCGACCCGCTCGTCGAGCAGGCTCAAGTCGACAGTACCGCGCTTGAGCAGCGCCTGGCCTTCGGCGGCCGCCGCGCCAGTCTTGGGCTCGCCGTGAATGATACGGCCATACTCGTCGAGATAGCGATCGGTGATAACCGTCGGATTAGCGACGAATTTGCCGTCGACTTTCAACGCCGGCACGATTTCGGAGATGACGCCGAGACGATACGCCTTGTGCGCCGAAAACGGTTCGCACAACAGCCCTGACACCATCGCCTGCTCGCAGCCGATCATGTAGGGGAGGAAGTCGGTCGCTCCGCCGATCGGCGCCGAGCCGTGCTTGGGCCCGGCCTGCCCGAAGCGGGCAAGATCCTGCGCAATCGAGAAGTCGCAGGCCATGCCGATTTCCTGGCCGCCGCCGATGCGCATGCCGTTGACGCGGCAGACCACCGGCTTGTCGCAGCCGATGATCGCCGACACCATGTCGTTGAACAGCCGCATATAGCCGCGATATTCCTGCGGATTGCCGGCGTAATATTCGGCATATTCCTTGGTGTTGCCGCCGGTGCAAAAGGCCTTGTCGCCGGAACCGGTGAACACCACCGCAACGACGTCGCGCGCCGCACTGGCGGCCCGGAAGGCCAGGATCGTCGCCTTCACCATATCGGTTGTGTAGGAATTGAATTGGCTGGGGTTGTCGAGCGTGATCCAGGCGTTGAACAGGCCGGCCACCGGCTTGCCGTCGGTCCCCTTCACCGGACGCTTCTCGTAGTGCACGTTCTTGGAGACAGACTCGCGAATAGTCTCGGCGACGAGATTGTGGTCCTTGGGCTCTTCTTGCATGGCGACGACGCGCGCTGCTTCGCTAGACATAGAGTTGCTCCTTACGATGCGGGCACGAGAACGGCGCGGCGCTTGAGCGCGCCGGCATGCACCGCCTCGAATATTTGATTGATCTCGCTGAGCGGATGCTTTTCAACGAACGGCGTGACTTTGACGCGTCCGTTCATCACCAGTTCCAAGGCGTCGGGATAAAGATCGGGCGGACATCCCCAGTTTCCGATCGCCCGTGCGTGATACGCCATCAGGTTCGACAGCCGCACCTCGACCTTGTCCATGGTGAAACCGACGATGGCGAGTGTCGCGCCATGATTCAGCAAGCTGAACGCGGTTTCCTGGCCGGCCTTGGTGCCCGAGCATTCGAAAATGATCCACTCGCTCTGGCGTAGACCGTGCTCCTTGGCGAAGGCCTGGATCGCCGACTTGATGTCGCGCGGCGTCATCGTCTTGGCATTCAGCGTGAGCATGACGCCCTGCCCGGTGATGGCGGCGAGCTTTTCGTCGCTCACGTCAATCGCGACGACGATGCCGCCCAAAGTGGCCGCGATCTGCGCGGCATAGCCGCCGACACCGCCTACGCCATTGACGACGACAAGATCGCCTTTGCTGACGCCGGCCTGCACGACCGCCTGATAGGGCGTGGTCACCGCGTCAGCGATGACGGAGAGATCGGCAAGATCAATTCCGGCCGCAGCCAGACGATGCTCATCGACGGCGCACAGCCCGCGCGCGGGCACGATGATGTGGGTGGCAAAGCCGCCGTGAATGTCATTGCCCGGCATTTTCTGGTTCGGGCAGATCGTCGCCTTGCCGCGCCGGCAGGCGTCGCATCGGCCGCACGGGATCACGGCAGGGATTATCACCGCGCGGTCGGTGTACCAGAGCGCGTCGGTGCCGGTGTCGACGACGTGGCCGCTGATCTCGTGGCCGAGCGTCAGCGGCAATTCATGCTTGGTGCGTACGCCGTCGTAGTAATAACCGAGGTCGGTGTGGCAGACGCCGCAGCCGGCGATCTCGACCAGAACCTCATCGGGGCCGAGCTTGCCAATATCGAATTCCATGGGGACGAAAGGCTTGCCCGCGCCCGTCATCATCCAACGAACCGGTTTGGCGCTCATCGCTTCTGCCCTCCAGCTTGGCCGCCTGAGCCTCACGCCGGACCTGCACGCGGCCTATTTTGATTATTCGTTGGCCGACCGCTCGCCTGCCTTGATCAAGGTCAAGGAAAGGCAAAAAAACGCATTCTAGTACTTAAATGCAGACTGGGCCGGCCCGCGCACCCGCGAAAAAGGCTGTAAATCAAGGGGCAATGACCATGGGCACTTCGCCAGGTATCTCAATCGCGATCGTCGGCAGCGGCGGCGCCGGCGCGCTCACCACCGGCAACTCCCTGCTCGAAACCGCCTGCGCCGCCGGTTGGTACGGGCTGTTCACGCGCACCCTCGGCCCCCAGATCCGCGGCGGCGAGGCAGCGGCGTTGCTGCGGCTGGCGGTCGATCCGGTTGCATGTTTACCCGACCAATTCGACCTTCTGATCGGCATCGACTGGCTGAACGCCCACCGTTTCGGCGCTGAAATCAAGATCGGGCCACAAACCCTAGTGATCAGCGATCCGCGCGGCGGCGATCCGCCGCCGATGGTGACCGAGTCCGGGGCGCGCGTCGTCGAAGTCCCGATGAAGGACATGGCCAAATCAATTCCCGATGGCCGCCCCAACATGATCGCGCTCGGCATCGCCGGCCGGCTACTGGGCCTTTCCGTCGAGCAAGTGTTGGCGCCGATTGAAAAACGCCTGGCCGACAAGGGACCTGCCGCCATCGAGGCGAGCCAAGCCGGCATCAAGACCGGGTTTGGCGTGGCGGCGACCATCGATCTCGGCAAGCAACTCGCCCCGCCGAAGCCGAACGCCGCTCGGCGCTGGCTCTTGTCAGGCAATGAGGCGACCGCTCTCGGCGCCATTCGCGGCGGGATTCGTTTTGCCGCCGCCTACCCGATCACGCCGGCGACGGAAGTGCTCGAATGGCTCGCGCCCAACCTTGCCAAGGTCGGCGGGGTGTTGCTGCAGGCCGAAGACGAGCTTGCCGCCATCAACATGATCATCGGCTCGTCCTTTGGCGGCACGCCGGCGCTGACCGCGACCTCCGGCCCCGGCCTGTCGCTGATGATCGAAGCGCTTGGGCTTGCCACCTCCGCCGAAATCCCGATTGTCGTCGTCGATGTGATGCGCGGCGGGCCCTCGACCGGCATCCCGACAAAATCCGAGCAAGCCGACCTCAATATCGCCGTCTACGGCTTGCACGGCGATGCGCCGCATTTGGTGCTGGCGCCGCAGTCGATTGCCGATTGCCTGTTCACGACGCAATGGGCGACTTATCTCGCGGAAGCGCTGCAAGCCCCGGCGATCGTTCTGTCCGACCAATTCATGGGGCAGGCCCGCGCCGCCATCGAACGGCCCGCCGACGTGGCCTTCATTGGCGCGCGCACTGTCGCGACCGATATCGCCGGCGCCTATGAGCGCTACGCCTTGGCGGCCAATGGCGTCTCGCCGATGTCTATTCCCGGAACGCCCGGCGGCCAATATACCGCCGACGGCCTCACGCATTCGCCACGCGGCACCCCGACCAGCGGCGCCGTCGATCATATCACCCAGCTCGACAAGCGGCGCGACAAGCTCGACCACTTCAACTACGGCGACCATTGGGCGACGGTCGAAGGCGACGGCGAGTTCGCGGTCCTGACTTGGGGCTCTCTCACCAGTGCAGCACGCGAAGCGGTCGCGCTCACGCGGCGCGGACGGGATCAACGCGCGCCTGGTCGCCCCGCGCTTGCTGCTGCCGACGCAGCCCGACCGGCTGGCGCAAGCGCTCAAAGGCGTCAAGCGCATCCTGGTGGTCGAGCAAACCCATGGCGGTCAGTTCCATCGCTATCTGCGAGCCCACTACGATTTGCCGGCGCCGGTGCGTGTGCTCAACCGCCCCGGCCCGCTGCCGATCACGGCCGGTGAAATCCATCGTGCCATCACGGAATGGAGGTAACGATGTCGACCGTCGATACGCGCCTCGCCTACAAGGCGGCGGACTACCGGTCCGACGTCAAGGCGATATGGTGCCCCGGCTGCGGCGACTATCACGTGCTGATGTCGTTTACCCGCGCCTTCGCGCAATTGAACCTGCCACCCGAACAGATCGCCGTCATTTCCGGGATCGGCTGTTCGTCGCGCATTCCGGCCTACACCAATTGCTACGGCTTTCACGGCGTGCATGGCCGCTCGCTCGCGCTGGCCGCCGGGCTGAAGGTGACCCGTCCTGATCTCACGGTCGTGGTCGCCAGCGGCGACGGCGACGGCTACTCGATCGGCGGCAACCATTTCCTGCACGCCTGCCGCCGCAACATCGACATGACCTATGTGGTGATGGACAACCACATCTACGGCATGACCAAGGGCCAGCCGTCGCCGACGACGGAGCCCGAGTTCGACACCGCACTGTCGCCCGGCGGCACCAAAGTGCGGCCGTTCCACCCGCTGGTGGTGGCGCTCGCCTCGGGCGCGAATTTCATCGCGCGTTGTTTCTCCGGCGAGCCGAACGAAACCGCCGCCGTTCTGGTAGAGGCGATCAAGCATCCCGGCTTCTCGTTCGTCGAAATCCTCAGCCCTTGCGTGACCTTCCGGCCCGACGAGAAGGCCTGGAAAGATCTGGTGCACCCTGCCCCGGTCACGGCCACCACCGATCCGGGCAAGGCGGCGCGCCGGATCATGACCGACGACGGCTTCAACATCGGAATTCTGTATCGCGGCAACCGCACGCCATATCAGCCCGCGGTCGCGCCGACCAATATCGACCTGTCTGAGCTGGAGAAGGATTTCGAACTATGAGCGCAGCAACGGGAAATCCAAAAGTCGCCAACCTCAACGATCTGCTGGCGGTCGCCTATCAGATCGAGATCGACGCGGTCGATCGCTACAAACTGCTGGCCGACCAGATGGAAACACACAACAATCCGGAACTGGTCAAGGTCTTTCGCGATCTCGCCCGCGCCGAAGGCATTCACGGCGAGGAAATCCGCCGCTTGGCCGGCGACTTCGACGTGGCCGCGCATGCGCGCCAAATCGCCAAATTCCGAGGGGAAAGTCCGGAAGAGGCCGACCTCGGCTCGGCGCACTATCTGATGACGCCGTGGCACGCGCTGCAGCTCTCGCTCAAAGGCGAAGAGCAGGCGCTCGCCTATTTCACCTCGATCGTCGAGACGGCGAAGGACCCGAAGGTCAAGGCGATGGCGGCGGAACTGGTCGAAGAGGAGGCCGAGCACGTCCAACTCGTGCATCGGCTGCTCAAGCGGTATCCGAAGCCGAGCGAGTCCTGGGCCGACGATTTGGATCCGCCGGCTTCGCAGGAATAGTTTCGACCGCCGCCCTCAAAGCCACCGCGCGACAACCTGAACGCTTGCCAGCGCGCCGGCGGTTACGCGCCGCCGACTTGGCGCCGTCCGCCGGCGGCTTTCGGGCAGACCCGCTGTCTGGTATCGTCCGCCCCGCCCGGCGTTCGTCTGCGAAAGTTCGGATGAGCAGGGACTCTCGGAACTCTCAAGGAAATACGATCGATGAACGTTCTCGACTCCTCGATAGAACTGATCAGTTCGGCAACCTGCCCGTTTGCGCAGCGGAGCCGAATGGTCCTGCTGACCAAAGGCGTGACGTTCGACTTTACCGAGATCAGTCTCGACGACAAGCCGGACTGGTTCCTCGAGATATCGCCTTATGCCAAGGTGCCCGTCCTGCGCCACCATGGCAATGTGCTTTACAAGTCGGCGGTGATTAACGAGTACATCGAGGAGATGCTGCCGAATCCGCCATTGCTACCGTCGGATCCCTCTCGGCGCGCGCTGGCGCGCATCTGGATCGCCTTTGCCAACGACCGCATGGTCCCGCACGTCTACAAGATGATGCTGAGACAGGACACGGCAGGCCAACAGGCGCATATCGAGCGATTGAACGAGGCTGTCTTGCTGATGGAGCATGAGGGCTTGCGAAAACTCTCGTCCGGCCCATTCTGGCTGGGTGACGCACCTGGTCTCGTCGACTTCACCTTCTTCCCACATGTGCAACGCTTTCTCGTGCTGGAGCACTATCGCGGCTTCACGCTTCCAAACGAATGCGAGCGCCTGCGAACGTGGATCACCACCATGAATGCGCTGCCGGTCGTGCAGGCCACAAAGCCGTCCGATGAGACCTTGATCAAAAATTGGTCGAAATACGCCTTCAACACCAGCACGGGCACGACGGCGCGCGATATGCGCGACATCTGATTATTGCGGCGCGTCGGGCGGATTGGCGAAGCGTGATCCGCCACTAGTTTCCGCTTCGCTGGATTGGCCAGAGAGAGCTCAGTTCCCCTTCTTGCGCCGATCCACCACCCGCACCGCTTTGCCCTGCGAGCGCGGCACCTCGCCTTCCGCTTTGGTCACCACGTCGCAGGTCACGCCGATCATCGACTTGATGTGGTGCGTGACCTCGTCGGCCTTGCCGAAACGGTCGCCGGTGAAGTCGGGCGCCAGTTCGACCTCCACCGTCATGGCATCGAGAGCGCCGGCGCGCGTGAGGACAATCTGATAATGCGGCGCGAGCCCCGGAAAACCGACCAGCACGGCCTCGACCTGCGAGGGATAAACATTGACGCCGCGAATGATGAGCATGTCATCATTGCGTCCGGTCACCCGCAGAATACGCACATGGGTGCGGCCGCAGGCGCAGGGCTCGTTGCTCAGACGCGTGATGTCGCGCGTGCGGTAGCGGATCATCGGCTGCGCTTCTTTGGTCAAGGTCGTGATGACCAGTTCGCCGGTCGCCCCCATCGGCAGCGGCTGCAACGTCTCGGGATCGATGACCTCGAACAGGAAGTGGTCCTCCCAGCCGTGCAGGCCGGATTGCACGCCGTGGCACTCGCAGGCCACGCCCGGCCCCATGATCTCGGACAGGCCGTAGACATCCACCGCCTTGAGTCCAAGCCGGACCTCAAGGTCGTGCCGCATGGCGTCGCTCCACGGCTCCGCTCCGAACAGACCGACCCGCAAAGACGACTTGCTGAGGTCGACGCCCATTTTCAACGCGATTTCTGCGATATTGAGCGCGTAGGATGGCGTCGCGCACAGCACGTTGGCCTTGAAGTCGTTGATCAAGGTCACCTGGCGCTCGGTGCCGCCGCCCGACACCGGCACGACCGTGCAGCCGAGCCGCTCCGCCCCGTAATGCGCGCCGAGGCCGCCGGTGAACAGGCCGTAACCGTAGGCGTTGTGAACGATATCGCCCGGCAACGTGCCGGCGCAGGCAAAGCAGCGCGCCATCAGGTCCGCCCAGGTATCGAGGTCGCCTTTGGTGTAGCCGACCACGGTCGGCTTGCCCGTCGTCCCGGACGAGGCGTGCACGCGAAGCAGCTGGTCGCGCGGCACGGCGAACATGCCGAACGGATAATTGTCGCGCAGGTCGCTCTTCAGCGTGAACGGAAAACGCGCAACGTCGGACAAAGCATTGAGGTCGCTCGGTTTGACACCGGCATCGTCGAATTTCTTCCGGTAATGCGGAACATTCGCGTAAGCGCGTTCGAGCGTCTGCTTCAATCGCGTTGTCTGCAGCGCGGCCAGCGCCTCGCGCGACATTGTTTCCGCGTCGGGATCGAACATGAAATTTTCTGCAGCTTTGGATGCGGTTTGTGTGGCCATGTTAAGTCCTCCCTGCCCGCTCCCCTTTTCTAAGACATCGACCAACCCGGCTTGACCGCCGGCCCGGCACGGCCGGACCCGCGTACGGGTGTGTGGGTCAAAGCGAAACCTTGATTGAACGCGGCGCGGGTCACCAGCACCAATTTCAAGCCGGCGCCGGCGGCCATGACGGAAAGCCCAGCGAGCGCGAACAATGGCGCCGCCGCGGGCAGCGCCAGTCCGATGACGATCAACGTCAAGGGCAGCGCCAGGCCACCCATGAACAGCCAGGCGCGGTAATGGTCGAGCACCGCCAGCGCCCGCGTCGGCGCGCCCTCGATCACCAGCCCGGTCAGATAAGAGCGCCAGAAAAAGGCGCGCAGCAGGGCCAGCGCCGCGGCGGCCACCGCCATCGCATCGGCAAGCGACGTCAGCGCGGGAAATTGCGCGACGGCGGCCAGGAACAATCCGCCACCCTCGGCAAATCCGGTCGTCACGATCAGCGGCACCACCCAGGGCGACCGCCAGGTTGGGATGCCCTTGGCCGCTTGCATGATCATCGCTTGGCTGAGCAGGAAACATACCGCGAGGGTCGCCGCCACAATCAGAAGCGCGGGATGGCCGAACCAGAGCGCCAGCGCGGCAAGCGGGAAGAAGACTGTTGCGATCCAAGCCTCGCGCGCCATCCATGAGCGTTGCGGCTGGCGCAGCACGTAGATGAAGCGCAGCGGCCGGCCGATTTTCAAGAGCAATATGGACAGGCCAAGCGCGATAATCGCCAGCGCCAGCCAGCCGAGCGGCAGGACTTGCGGATGGCGCAGCCCGGCAATCGCGGTAAAGACGAACAAACCGCTGCCAATACCGCCGCAAATGAAATTGCTGGCGGCCTTCCAATCCCAGTGCTGTTGCAGCTCCGGCTCGACGCCGCGCGTGCGTATTTCCCCGGCAATCGCGGTCACAGCGGGCGCCGCCGCGCTTTCCTCGTCCGCGTCGTTCGCCTTGCCGTAGACATAGTGGAAGCCCGGATCGGTTTCGAGCTCGGCATGCATGCGAAAACTTTTCTGCTCGTGCAGCAGCCGCGACACATTGCTGTTGGGATCGTCGATATCGCCAAAATGCAGCGCGTCCGCGATGCAGGAATTGACGCAAGCCGGCGTCGCGCGCGGTTCTATCCCCGGCGTGAGACCGTTCTCGAGGCCGAAATCGATCCGGTCGGAGCAGAACGTGCATTTCTGCGCCACGCCGACGCGCGTCGCATCGGCGCGTTCGACCTCGTTCTGCATCGCTGGGCCATAGGCGTAATGCGGCTCATGCACCAGGAAGCGCGCTTGATAGGGGCAGGCGATCTCGCAATAGGCGCAGCCGATGCAGATGTCGTAGTCGACGGTGACGATACCGTCGGCGCGCTGGCGCGTCGCCGTGGTCGGGCAGACATGCATGCAAGGCGGATCGGCGCAGTGCTGGCAGCCGACCGGAACGAACACGCGGCTGACGTTCGGATAGCTGCCGACCTCGATGTCGAGCACCTTGCGCCACTGCACCGCCGGCGAGGTGGCATTGCTGTGGCGGCAAGCCGCCGTGCACGTCTGGCAGCCGACGCAGCGCTCGAGATCGGCCACCATCGCCCAGCGCGTCATGCCGCCGCCTCCAGCCGCGTCACCTTGACTTTGACCAGATCGGCGCTCGAACCGGTGGCGTCGGTCAGATCGAGCAGCATCGGCACCAGCGCATTCATGCTGGGAGCATGGAAATCCTTGGCGTAAGGCGTCGCCCAGTGATCGAACTGACCGATCATCAAGAGCGTGTCGGGGCGGATGCCCTCGCACAGCATGACCCGGCCCTTGGTCTCGTTGAGCGGCGAGCGCACCTCCACAAGATCGCCGTCGGCAATGCCGAGCCGCGCGGCCGCAGCGTGATTCATGACGACACGGCCGTGGCCGGCGACGTTATCGGCAACCTCCTTGATGATCTGGATGCCGACATTGCCGCCCCACGAATACTGCATGCTGCGGGCGGTGATCAGCCAGAACGGATAATCGGCAATGCGCACCGAGTAGTGTTTCGCTAGCGCTTCTTCCCACAGCGCGTCGAGATCGTGCCATTTCGGCAGCGGCTCATATTCGGCGAGTTGCTTGTCCCACCAATGGATATCTTGCTCGTGCAGGCGGCGGCCGAGTTCTTTGCCGATGCGGAACAGTTGCTCTTGGTAAGGCTGCTCGAAGCGCAGTCCCTGCTCGACCAGCTTGGGATAGAGGTACCATTGCAGGCGCGGGAACGGCTTCACGCGGAAGCCGTGCTCGCGGAACCAATCCAGCCCTTGGGATTCGGCGCCATCGGTGATCTCGGCGCTGGCGGCGCGGCAACTGGCGTCCCAGATCGCCTCGACGTCGTGCACTTTCTCCGGCGCCAGCGAGAAGTCGTAGGTCTTGCCGCTGAGCCGCACGCCGGCGGCGCCGCGATTGATCGCCGAATTGTAGGCCTCGATCAGGCCGGTGCGGTGGGCGAGCTCGGTCGCAATCCAAGTGAAGTCCTTGGCCTCGCCTTGCGCCGGCACCGCCGGCGCGCGCAGCGCGAAGCCCTGGTAGTCCCAGAATTGTTCGACATATTTGGTGCCGCCGATGCGCAACAGCTGCAGGCCCTCGAGGTCCGTGCAGTCCGGCAGCAGCACGTCGGCGACGTGGTTGGTCTCGTCGCGCGTATAGGCGAAGCAGACGGTGAACGGAAACTTCGCCATCGCGCTTTCGACGGCGTCGGTATCCCAGAACGAAATCGCCGGATTGGTGCGATAGACGAACCAGACATCGGGCGGTGTCGCCACCGGCAGCTTGTCGAAGTTCTCGCCCTGCATCATCCAGGCGAGATGCGTCGGGCCGAGCGCCTGGCTCCAGGCCGAGTCGGCCACCAGCGGCACCAGCGTGCGGTGCGCGCTGCGTGCCGACGGCCGCGAAATCCACTCGCTCTTGCTGGTCGGATTCATCGGATATTTCATGAATCCGTCGGGACCCGGCTTGACGCTCGACCAGCGATTGTCGGCCGGCCGGTTGAGCCGCACCGTCGTGCCGAGCGTCGAGCCGGGCACTTCCAGCGCGCCCACCAGACAGCCGAGCAGCGTGCGCGCCCAGCAGCACTCGTAGCCGCCCCAGCCATTGTTGACGGTCTTGCCGAGCGAAATGGAAACCGGCCGCAGCGGCAGCGTCACGCCCTCGATCTCGATGGTCTCGCCGATGCGCGCGTGGTCGAGGAACTCGTTGGCGACGCGGCGGATGGTCGCGGCCGGCACATCGCAAATCGACGCCGCCCATTCCGGCGAATAATCCTTCACATGCTCCACCAACCGCGCAAATGCCGGGCGGACGGTGACCGCCTTGTGCGAAATGACGAACTCATCGGCGCCAACTTCGATCCCGTCGACGACAAACGAGCCCTCCAGCATGGGATCGATGTCGGGCGTATCGAACGGCACGGCGCGGCCGCCGGCATCCATCAGCAGCGGCTTGCGCGTTGCCGGATCGCGCATGAAAAATCCGTTCGGCCCGATCAGATAAGGCGACGACGTGCGCTCTTTCAGGAAGGGCAGATCGAGGCGCTCGCGCGCGTTCTCGTGCAAGACCACATGAATCATCGCGAACAGAAACGCCGAGTCGGTTTTCGGCTTGATCGGAACCCATTCGGCCGAACAGGCGCCGGTCACCGACAAATGCGGCTCGATCTGCACCCGCTTCATGCCGCGCTTGCGGGCGTCGGCATGGCGCTTGACGCCGCATACCCCGCCCGAAGCCTCGACGTTGGCGCCGAAGGACACGAGATATTCACAGAGCGGCGTATCGGGCGACACCGTGAAGCCGCGATGCCACAGCTCGCCGTAGAGATGCTCGGAGTGATAGCACTTCACGCCCTGCCCCGAGCCGAAGCTCATGTCGACCGGCCCCCACGCCGACAAGAACGCCGGCAGCGTGCCCATATAGGCGGTCGGCGTGCCGCCGCCGCCGAAGCTCGCGGCAAGGCGCGGATAGCCGGTTTCGTCGGTGAGGCCTTTGGCGCGCGCCTGGTTAAGCTTGTCGGCGACCAGCGACAGCGCTTCTTCCCAGGAGATGCGCACAAAGCCCGGATCTTCGTGACGCCCCTTCTTCGGGTTCGTCCGCTTCATCGGATAGAGAATGCGATTGGGGTTGTAGGCTTTCTGCACCAGCCCGAAGGCTTTCACGCAGGCCTTGCCGCCGGCGGGATGGACGGTCGCCGCGTCGAAATTCGGCGTCACCTCGGTGGCGATGCCGTCTTCGACGCGCACCTTCAACAGATCGGGCCCAGCAACGCACTGGTAGCAATAGGTCGAGACGGTTCGTTCGTTATGCGGGCCCGGCATAGCGATTTATCCCGATCGGGTGCCGGCGAGCTTGGCGGCTTTCGCCTTCAGCCGCTCGACGGTCTTGGTGACATCTACCACGAAACGACCATGGGTGCCGGTGCCGATCTGCTCGATATCGTCCTTGGCTGAAACTTCAAAAACGACCCTACGCCCTTCCACCGCGGCCACGGTGGCCGTGATCTCCACGGTCATGCCGAGCAGTGTCGGCGCCAGATGCTTGATGGCGACGTCGGTTCCGACCAAATCTTCGCCGGGATCGCCATGTTCGATCAGAAGGTCGCGGCAGGTCATCTCGATGTCCCGCACCAGGTTGGGTGTGCTGTAAACGCGGCCTTCCTCGCCCATGAACCCGATGGTCCGGTCGCGATCGACTCCAAAGCGGTTGGTCCGCGATACACCCGGACGCAGGCTTTCCTTCATCGCCATCCTCCTCGCCATCAAAATCGCATCATGCTTTTACTTGCCGCTCGGTCAACTTGACCAACGTCAATCCGCCGGCGCTTTAGAGCCCCAGATAGGCCTCCCGCACCCGGCGATCGGCCCGGATGTCAGCCGCAGGGCCGCTCAGCGTCACGCGACCGGTTTCCAGCACATAGGCACGATCCGCGATCGCGAGCGCGCCGGGCGCATTCTGTTCCACCAGGAGAATTGTCAGTCTGTCATCCTTCAGCGCACGGATCACGTCGAACACGTGGTCGACCAAGTTGGGCGCCAGCCCCATCGACGGCTCATCCAGCAACAGCAAGCGAGGTTTCGCCATCAAAGCGCGGCCGATCGCGAGCATCTGCTGCTGACCGCCGGACAGCGCGCCGGCCGGCATTTCCAGCATCGCGTCGAGCATCGGGAACAAAGCGCAGACCTGCGCCAGACTCGCGGCTATATCCTTGTCGCGGCGCGACCAGGCGCCGAGCCTCAAATTGTCCCTTACGGAAAGCGGAGCGAACAATTGCCGGCCTTCCGGAACTTGCGAAATACCCGACGCTACCCGGGCATGCGCGGTCCATGACTCGATCGGCTTGCCGTCGAACCGCATGGTGCCGCCGGTGATCGGCTGCACGCCGGACACGGCATGCATCAAGGTGGTCTTGCCGGCCCCGTTGGCGCCGATCAGACAGACGATTTCGCCTGCGTCGACGCGCAGCGTCACGCCGTGCAGCACTTCGATACGGCCATAGGCGCTTTTGACGTTCTCAATCGAAAGCACGGACAGCCTCCTGTGAGCCGTGCGCGCCCAAATAGGCCTCGACCACCGCCGGGTTGGAGCGCACCTGTTGCGGCGTACCTTCGGCGAGCGTCCGCCCGCTGGCGAGAACGTGGACACGGTCGGAGATATTCATCACCAGACGCATGTCGTGCTCGACCAACACGACCGTGACGCCGTCCTTCGCGATGGAGCGGATGACGCGGTCGATTTCCTGGGTCTCGACCGGATTGCAGCCGGCGGCCGGCTCATCGAGCAACAGCACCTTCGGCTCGCTGGCGAGCGCACGCGCGATCTCAAGGCGCTTGAGCACGCCGTAAGCGAGCGAAGCCGCAGGCCTATCGCTTACATCGGCGAGGCCGACGCGCGCCAGCGCGACGCGTGCCGCCTCACGGGTTGCTCGATTCTGCCGATCGACCGAGGGCCAATGCAGCAAATCGGCCAAAATCCCGGTGCGCTCGTGCCGATGCCGGCCGACCATCACGTTGTGCAGCGCCGACATGCGCGAGAAAATTTGCAGGTTCTGAAACGTGCGCGACAGCCCTCGGCGCGCAAGCTGATGCGGCATAAGGCCGGTTACCGGCTCCCCCGACAGGCGGATGCTGCCGTCGATCGGCGAATAGATGCCCGAGATCAGATTGAACAACGTGGTCTTGCCGGAGCCGTTCGGGCCAATGATCGAGAACACCTGGCCGGACGGGACGGAGACGCTGACGGCATCAATGGCGCGCACGCCGCCAAACGAAATCGACAACCGGTCGGTTTCCAGGATCATCATTGGCGCGCTCCGGCAAGGGCGGCGGTCAGGGACGGCACGATCCCGCGGCGCAGGAAGATCATGAAAACCATCACGATCAATCCGAGCAGCGCCTGCTCGTAGTCGTGGAAGATCGTGAGCGCTTGCGGCAAGACGACCAGCACGGCGGCGCCGACCAGCGAACCGAAGATCGACCCCATGCCGCCAAGCACGACCATGGCGACCAGTTCGATTGAGCGCAGGAAGCCTGCGGTATCCGGCGTGGTGAGCCCGTTAAAGAGCGCGAGATAGGACCCGGCCACCGAGGCATAGATGGCCGAAATGACGAAGACCGTCAGCTTCTTGCGCGCCACGTCGATGCCGAGCACGCGCGCGGCGATCTCGCTGTCATGAATGGCTTGTAGGGCACGGCCGGTCGGGCTCTCCATCAGATTGAGCGCCAGCACGAATCCACCGACAAAAGTCGCGCCGGCGACCCAATACCAGGCGACCGAACCGTGCACGCGCCAATCGAACAGCGTGAGCCCGGGGACTCCCATGCCGTCCGGGCCACCGGTCCAGTCCGCCTCATTGTTCAGAACGATGGCTACGAGAACGCCAAATCCGAGCGTCGCGACGGCGAGATAGTGCCCTTTCAGTCTGAGAATCGGACGGCCCACCACGAAGGCAATTGCGCCCGACAGCAACGCGCCGGCAAACAGACACAGCCACGACGGCAGCCCGAGATGAACGGGGCCGATGGCGACAGCGTAGGCGCCGATCCCCACAAAGCCGGCATGGCCCAAGCTGACTTGGCCGGCAAAGCCCATCAGCAAATTGAGGCCGACGACCGCCAGCGCGAAAATGAAAACCAGCGCGCCGACCCGATAATAGTACGCCGAGGAAAAGAACAGCGGCAGCACAACCACGATGGCCGCGACCGCGATCGCCGGCAACAACCGAGCTTGGAGCAGCGCGCGCAAGCTCATACCCGTTCAATCTTGGCGCGGCCGAGCAGACCCTGCGGCATCGCGACCAAGACAACGAGGATGATCAGAAAAGCGATGGCGTCCTTGTAGCTCGACGACAGATAGCCGGCGCTGAGAGCCTCGATCATCCCAATCAGCAGGCCGCCCACCACGGCGCCGACGGCACTGCCGATGCCGCCGAGCATGGCGGCGGCGAAGCCCTTCAAGGCCAGCAAAGTCCCAACATCGTAGCTGGTCAACGTAATGGGCGTTACGAGAATGCCGGCAATTGCGCCGATGGCCGCCGAGACCGCAAATGAAAAGTCGACGATGCGCCGCGTATCGACGCCGATCAGCCGCGCCGCCAAACGATTGGCCGCGGTTGCGATCACCGCCTTGCCGAGCAAGGTCCGCTCCACAAACAGCCACAGCAAGATCACGATGATCGCCGCGCCCGCCAGTACGACGAGACTTTGCGGCAATATGGCCGCGCCGCCGAACTGGATGGGTTCGGACCCGAACAGTGGAGGCAGGCTGTGGAATCGCTTGTCGAAAACAATCTGCGCCACCCCGCGTAGGAACACCGAGGCGCCGATGGTGATCATGATAAGCACGACTGGGCTTGCCCCGCGCGCCGGCTCGATGGCGAACCGGTGCAATGCCAGGCCCACCGCCGTCGTCGCGATGATGGCGATCAGCGCGGCGACCGGCACCGGTACGCCGGCGGCCGCCAGGAAAACGGTCGTCATGCCGCCCAGCATGACGAACTCACCTTGCGCGAAGTTGATGATGTCCGAGGCGTTGTAGATCAACGTGAAGCCGAGGGCGACCAACGCGTAGATGGCGCCCACGGTCAGCCCTGAGAAGACAAATTGCAGCAACTCGGCCATCGCGCTCGCGGGCCTCGTCTTGCCTGGAGTTCAGCAGCCGAGCGGGCAGGCTCTTAGCGAGCCTGCCCGACCGCCAATCACGTTCCGGGGACCAGCGTCCAGTCGCCGCCTTTGATCTCCAGCATATGGAACGCCGATTGATCGAGGCCGAGGTGGTCGGTCGGCGACATGTTCACGATGCCGCCGGTGCCGATATAGCCTTTGGTCTTCTCGATCTCGTCGCGCACCTTGGCCGGGTCGGCGCTTTTCGCGCGTTGCATCGCTCCGACCAGGATCATCAGGCCATCATAAGCGTGACCGCCGAACGTCGAAACCGCCTGCCCCGTCTTCTGCTGGATATTTGTGCGCGTAGTCCACGACGACGGGCTTCTGCGGATCGTTGGCCGGCAGCTTGTCAGCGATAAGCAGCGCGGCGGCCGGCAACCGAACACCTTCGGCCGCGGGACCGGCAAGCTTGATGAACTCCTTCGAAGCAACGCCGTGGCTCTGGTAGAGCGGCAACCTTGATTCCGAGTTGGCGATAATTGCGCGTGACAATTGCCGGGCCCTGGCCGAAGCCGGGATTGACGACGGCTTGCACACCCGGCGTGTTGCGGATCTTGGTGAGCTGCGGGGTCATGTCGCTGTCGCGCGGCCCGTAGGTTTCCTCGATCACGATCTTGACGCCGACTTGGCTCGCCACCTTGTGGCACTCTGTGCTCATCGACTTGCCGAAACCGCCCGTGCCGGAGATCAACGCCACATTACTGAAGTTGCGGTGTTTGATATCGGCGAAGATTTTCTCACAAGCCATCGTGTCGGTGTGCGGGGTCTTGAACACCCACTTATGAACCGGCCGGATGATCTGAACGGCGCCAGCCAACGAGATGAACGGAATCTTGGCGTCTTCGAACACTGGGATCATCGCCAGCGTCGAGCCCGTGGTGCTGCCGCCGACCATGGCGAAGATTTTGTCTTCCTCCACCAGCCGGGTGGCGAACGTCTTGGCATTGTTGGCATTGCCCGCGTCGTCGTAGACGACAAGCTGCAATTTCTGGCCGTTCACGCCGCCTTTGGCGTTGATCTCGTCGACATACATTTCCAGCGTCTTCTTTTCCGGGTCGCCGAGAAACGACGCCGGTCCGGTGACCGACAGCACGGAGCCGATTTTGATTTGCGCGGATGCCGTTTGTCCGGCACAGAGCAGCGCGGCAAAACCGATAGCCACGACTGCCGTAAGACGATGCAGTATCCTCATGGCATTTCCCCATTATCTCATTTTGTTTCTAATTGATGCATAGCAGAGCAGCAGAAGCAAACGCTTGACTAAATTCAAGGCAGACAGCGTGCACCGCAGCAAAGTATGAATAGCTTGGCGCTGACGCGGGAAATCGGCTGGCTGGAGCAAGGATGACGACGATGACGGGCAGTGTACGGCTTGCCGCCGTGATCTATGAGGCCGGCTTTCGCATCGACGATTTCCTGGCCCGCGTCGTCGATCAGCTGCGCGCGGAGCAGGTCGTTTTAGGCGGAGCTTTGCAGGAGAACGCACGGGACACCGCCGGTCTCTGCTCGGCGATGACGCTGATCGACCTTACCACACAGCACCGTTTGGGGATTTCCCAGGCGCTCGGGGCACAGGCCGAGGGATGCCGGCTCGACCCACACGGGCTGACCGAAATGGGCGCGCTTCTCGACCGCAATGTCGGTCGGAACGTCGAGCTTCTGATCCTGAACCGGTTCGGCAAAGCCGAAGCAGAAGGCCGCGGGCTGCGCTCGGTCTTTGCGCGCGGCATCGAAGCCGGCGTCCCGATATTGACGGCGGTGAGACCGCCATACACGCAAGCTTGGTCGGAATTTCACGGCGGACTTGCTGCCGATCTTCGGCCGGATATCGGTCCGGTTATCGCATGGTGCCTGAGCGCGGTGCGGGAATTAAGGGTCGCGCGCGGAACGGAATTAGCGTCAACCGGCTAGTCGCGGGACCTCGGCGGCGCGTTCCTTGACCAAGCTCAAGGGCCCAGGTAGAGCGCGGCGTTAGAGAGGCGGCAATCCAAGGAAAAAAACACGATGGAAATGGCCCAATTACTCGCCTCCGGCACCTTTATCGACAGCGACTCACCGCAAGTCATTGCCTTCGCCAAGCAGGCGGCCGTGGGCGCGGGCGATGAGCGCATTGCCGTGTTGCGGCTTTATTCCGCCGTGCGCGACGGCATCACGTACGACCCGTATGTCAATCTCGCCGATCCAGCGAACTACCGGGCAAGCGGGGTCCTTGCCGCCGGGCGGGCGTTTTGCATCGGCAAGGCCGCCCTCCTCGCCGCCGGGGCGCGTGTGTTCGGCGTTCCGGCGCGCGTCGGTTATGCCGACGTGCGCAACCATCTCACCTCGCGCCGGCTCTATGAAAAGACCAAAAGCGACGTCTTTCGCTGGCATTCCTATACCGAGCTTTTCCTATCGGGACGCTGGGTCAAGGCGACGCCGGCCTTCGATCGCGCGCTCTGCGACCGCGTCGGTTTGCAACCGCTCGAATTCGACGGTGAAACCGATTCGCTGTTCCAGGCTTTCGATCAAGCCGGCCGCCGCCACATGGAATACCTGCACGATCGCGGCCCGTTTGCCGATGTGCCTTTCGACACCATCCAAGCCGATTTTATTGCGCACTATCCCGGCCTGATGAGCGACCACGGCCTGGCCGGCGACTTCCGCTCGGAAGCCGTCGCTCAGTCGCTGGATCAACCGCAAATCGACGAAAAAGCTGCGGTAGAGTGAAACTTACTGCACCAGCTTCTTGCCGGTGATGCGCTCGAGATTCTTGTAGAAAATCTTGTCGCTGGTTTCCTTGTCGAGCTTGAGCTCGTCGAGAATGCGCAAGGTCTCGCGCGGAAACATCGTGCCGTTCTCGGGATCGAACGGGCAGTCGGAGGCGAACACGATCTTATCGACGGGGAAGAACTCGAGCCCGCATTTGGTCGCCGGCGTCGCCCCGAACACGGCGGTATCGGCGTAGAAATCCTGCTTGAAATAATCGAGCGGGCGTTTCTTCAGGCTTTTGCGCAGCGAGACATAGTCCTCATCGCTCGTGCGCGAGCCCATCACGTCATTGCCCGGGCCGATGCGGCCTTCCAGCATCGGCACGATGCCGGCGAAATGGTGGGTGATGATCTTCAGGTTCGGGTGGTTGTCCATGATTTTCGAGTAAACGAGCCGGATCATCGCGGTTGCGGTCTCGTAGGACCAGCCGAAGGTCCACCAGATCTCGTACAAGGACTTCTTCTCGTCGGCGTAATCCGGCATGCTGGCGCCGCGCGCCGGATGCAGCCAGACCGGCTTGCCCAGCTCGTTCATCTTCTTCCAGAACGGCAGATATTGCGGGCGGTCGATCGGCTTGCCGGCGACGTTGGTGTAGATCTGCACGCCCAGCGCGCCGAGTTGATTGATGGCGCGCTCGGCCTCGGCCACGCCGGCATCGGGCGCATCGAGCGAGATCTGCGCCACCCAGCCGGGAAAATGATCGCGTTCCTTGGCGATGAGTTCGGCGAATCCGTCATTGATGATGCGGATGAACTCGTCGATCTGCTGCGGGCTCTTGGCGAAGGTTTCGACCGGCGGCTGCGGGTAGGACAGGATCTGAGCGTAATCCTTGTGGCCGTCGACGATCTTCTTACGTGCGTCGAGGTCATACAGCGTGGGGATCGCGCGCACGCGCTTGCCCATGTCTTTGTATTGGCCGGCGACCTCAAGCAATTTGTCAAAGAATTGTTTCGGAAAAAAGTGCGTGTATGCGTCAATCCGCATCGCTTCCTCCTTGGGGAATTATTTAGGCGCGGTCTTTTTTAGCCGGCCGATGGGGCATCGGCGGGCGCCACCCTACACAACAGCGCGCGCAACTGGTAGGTCCCCATCGCCAAGTCATAGGGCGGCTGATTGCTGGTCAGCAGATTGGCGTTCGACGTCCACACGCCGTATTCCGGCCCGGGCTGTTCCGGGAACCACCAGCCGTGCTGGACGTGGATGACGCGCGGGTCGATTCCGTCCGTGATTTTGACTTTTTGCCGTATCTTTCCGCGCGGCGTTTCGATCCACATCCAGTCGCCCTTGACGATGCCGAAGCGCGCCGCCGTATCGGGGTGAATTTCGGCGACCGGATCGCGCTGCGCCTTGCGCAGCTTGTCGAGTTGGCGATGCTCGGAATTGAAGAAAAATGAAATCCGCCCACCGGTGGTGAGCACCAGCGGATAGTGGGCCGCGATCTTGGGCGCCCGCAGCGGGCTTTCCGGCGGTTCCTCGTAGTAGGGCAAAGGTGCGTAGCCAAGTTGCTCGAACCGCGTGGCGTAAAGCTCGATCTTGCCGGTCGGCGTCTTGAAGCCGCCGTCGAGGTATTTCCGGTACTTGAACGGCAGCTTGATGAAGCCCTTTTGCTTGAGCTCGTCGAACGTGATGTTGAGCCCGCCGGCGGCAAGCTGCGCGTCGAGCACGTCTTTGACCGGCTCGGTGCAGACCGGAAGCTTCATTCGCCGCGCCAGCGCAACGAAGATTTCCTCGTCCGACTTGCACTCGCCGATTTGCACCGCCTTCTGCTGAGCCAGCACGACATTGGCGGCAACCGTCGGCAAGCCGACCAGTTCATCGAGCTCCGGCCACGACGCCGCCGGCAGCACGATGTCGGCAAGCTCCGCCGTTGGCGTCATGAACAGGTCGGCGCAGACCATGAAGTCGAGTTTCATGAGCGCGTTGTAGACTTCCGACGCGTTGGCATAGGTGGTGAGCGTGTTGTTGCCGAACACCAGGAAGGCCTTCACCGGGTAAGGCTTACCCTCGCGCATCGCCCGCAGCAGCGTCGGGATGTGGGCGGCCGGCAAATCGGCGCCCGCCCCGCCCAGCAGCTTGAAGCGCTCAGCGCCGAGCCGCTTGGCGTTTGCTTGCGGAGTCAGATTCTCGATCAGGCTCGGGAAGCGGCCAAGCCCATGCATCCCGAACACCCAGCCGCCCGGCACGTCGATATTGCCGGTGAGCGCCGGCAGCATGGAAACGGCGCGCACGGTCTGAATGCATTTCGGCGTATGCTCGATGGCGCAGCCCCACTCCATCATCGCCGGCTTGGTGCGCGCGAACAGGCGCGCGGCAGCGCGGATTTTGTCGGCGGCGACCCAGGTGATCGGCTCGGCCCATTCCGGCGTATATTTCGTCACGTGGTCCGCCAGTTCGGCGAACCCGTGCGTCCACTCGGTGACGAAAGCCTCGTCATAGAGCCGCTCGCCAATGATGACGTTGAGCATGGCCAGCGCGAGCGCGTCGTCGGCACCGGGCCTCACCTGCAGCCAAATGTCCGCCTTTTCGGCCAGCACCGTGCGGCGCGGATCGACCACGATGGTGCGCGGATTGTGCGCGAGCGCCTCCAGCACATTAAAGCGCGTCTCGCCGTCCGGGCCCGACAGCACCGGATTGTGCCCCCAATAGAGAATGCAGGCCGGCGGCACGTCGCCGGTGAAATCGCACACTGGAAAATCGCCGAAGGTGAGGATGGAGGTGTTGACGCGCGGATGGAAACATTGCGCGAAGCCCGGCTCGCACCAGTTGGGCGTGCCGAGCGCATGGCCGAAGCGCGACACCCAGCGGATGTGATGGCGGCCGGTGCCGGTGCCGAGCGCGATCGCCTCCGGTCCGTGCCGGTCGCGAATGGCGAGCACGCGCTCCGAGATTTCATCGAGCGCATCGTCCCATGAGATGCGCTCCCATTCGCCGGACTGACGTTTGCCCTTGCGGCGCATCGGATACTTGAGCCGGTCCGGGTGGTAGACGAGGTCGGTCGTCACGGTGCCGATCGGACAGAGCCGGCCGTGATTAAGCGGCGAGTCCCGGTCGCCCTCCACCTTCAGCAACACGCCGTCTTTCACATGCAGCAAGACCCCGCAGCCGCCGTGGCAACTGCGGCAGACACTTTTGAGGACAGTCGTTGCTCCTTGCGCACTGTCCTGCGAGGGCGACTGATGCATGTTCATGCGCGCGACTCGAAATCGGCCTGCACGGGTTGGCAAATACCGCGCATAACCGTCTCGGATTTCAAAGTCGTCTGATTCGGCAACGGCGTGTCGCGGCGCCGCTAGCAGCTAGCCACGAATGCTGCTCTCATCGCTTGATTTCGATCAAGGAATTGGTGTGCCAAGCTGTTTCTCGTTGGGTTCGTTCTGCCAAAACTTCGGCAGTTATGGATTATATGCCTAGTTCATTCCTTTTTGTTTGAAATCAGAGGCTGGCGCGCTCTCATCAGCCGGCGATGGCAGGTGCCCGAAAATTACTCCAAAATTTAGTCTGCCTGCCTAATTGCTCATTGGCGACGCACGCGAAGTTTAACCGCCAATGCCTGGAGGCCTTTCGTTGGGTTCGTCCTACGAAAACTCTGCACTGCTGGGGATTATTTTTTGATTGCTCCGGAGGCTGACGGATTCTCGTTCAGCCGGCGGATAGCTGTTCTGCGGCGTGACAGGGTGCGGGCTGAAATTTCCGACACGGGTCAAGTTAGCACCTACCCCCAAATTGGTCGGTCGTCCTCGACGTTAACCTTATCACCGGGTAACTGTCGCGTCGGATTGGCGTTCTGGTACGTTTGATAGTTGAACTGTGGCTGTATCGGGATAGGCGGCCGTGGAGTTTCGGAACGCAGTGCGCTCGTTACGACGGAACCACTGGCGAAGCAGAAAACAACAAACTGTGAAGCTAAAGAACAAGAGTTCAGCATCGCAAGTCGATGCCGGGCTCGCTCGGAGCCGATTGGCGTTCGCTAAATTGCACTAGTGCCGCGGATGTAAATACAGCCGCTGCGCTTATTACGGAGACACCCTCATGGCACAGACTTTTGGTCCAGAGAAATACGCACCGGCCGATCAGCGGCCGGCGGAAACGCTGGTTTCCGGCCCGGAGAGATTCGCTCCGCCCGCTCAGCGGCCGACGGAGCCGGTAAAGTTGGTCGAGCGCGCGCCACCCACACAGTGGACACGTAGTGGGCCCGATGAGACGCATGATTTTCCGGCCGAGAAGCTGACCGAAATCGTTCAGCGCGCCACAAATGCTTCGACGAATGAAATCGATCTTGTTATTCGCTCGCTGGATGCCATGCGCGAAAATTTACGCAAAGAGGGCGAGCGCGTGAGTGGTGAGATCGCCAATTACGTGAGCCTCAGTCGCTCAACAACAATGTCGATGAAAGTTATCACCGATAGCCTTAAGCAATGGCAGGACAAGCCGTAATCGATCCTTTTGGTCCTCCACATCCGGCCCTCACTCGGGATGACATTAAGGCTGCGCGTGAGAAATTTGAGCTTGAAATGAAACTAGATACCAAGCGACCATGGGATGGCATGGATTTAACCGGCCCCCATGCGTTTGAGAAACCACAAAACGACGACGCCAAACCGGCATGAAATGGCGACTTGCATAGGAAAGGCCGCCTCAGTTGGCGGCCTCTTTCTTTTCAACCAGACGCGCGATGCCGCCTATTGGCACTTAGCGGACGCGCCGATCCATCCGACCCGGTTCCGTTATCGAGGGTAAAGCGGTCGCAACTCAGACGTCGCAAAAGTAATGCGTTTGATGCTGTGGACGGCGCCCGCTCTGCGGCATCAGAGTGCCAAAGGGTGGTTGCGCTGAAGCAAACCACATTGAGGGGAGCCGTCCATGGGCGAGGTTAGCACAATCGGTCTTGATATTGCGAAGTCGGTTTTTCAAGTGCATGGCGTCGATGACGCGGGCACTGTGCTGATCCGCAAGCGCATCAGTCGCGTAAAGATGCTGGAGTTTTTCGCTGAGCTTCCGCCGTGCTTGGTTGGGATCGAAGCTTGCCCGTCAGCCCATCACTGGGGCCGCGAGTTGCAGGCGTTTGGCCACACAGTAAAGCTGATGCCGCCGAGTTATGTGAAGGCCTATCTGAAGCGCAGCAAGAACGATGCGAATGACGCGGCCGCAATCTGTGAGGCGGTCACGCGGCCATCGATGCGATTCGTCCCGATCAAGACGAAGGACCAACAGACTGCCTTGATGCTGCACCGGACCCGGCAGTTGCTGGTGCGTCAGCGCACAATGTTGAGCAATGCGCTACGCGGACACTTGGCCGAACTCGGCATTGTGTCAGCCAAGGGCCGTAATGGGACCGGGGAGTTGCTCAGGATCATTGCGGATGACGCAGATAATCGAGTTCCTCCAACCGTCCGTGGCATTCTCGATGTGCTGGCACGGCAGTACAGCGCAATAGGGACCGAGGTATTGTCAATCGACAAAAACATCCTGGCCTTGCATCGCTCATGCGAAGCGAGCCGGCGGCTGGCGGAGATCCCAGGCGTCGGCCCGATCGTTGCTACCGCGCTTGTTGCCGAGATCGGCGACTGGAATGCATTCTCATCAGGGCGCAACCTTGCCGCCTGGATTGGATTGGTGCCTAAGCAGCATACGACCGGCGGCAAAGACAGGCTCGGCAGTATCACCAAGCAAGGCAATCGATACTTGCGGTGGTTGCTGATCGTCGGTGCGATGGCCGTTATCCGCTACGCGCAGAAACACGGGACGAAGAGCCGGCCGTGGCTCGGACGGTTGATGGAGCGCCGACCGACCAAGGTGGCGGCCGTCGCGCTGGCCAACAAGATTGCGCGGATGGCCTGGGCCATCATGGTTCGCGGCGAGAAATATAAGGAGCCGAAGCTGTTGCTGGCGGCATGAAGCACGCCAGCAGATAAATCGGCAACACCAATTGGCGAGGGCATGACGACGTAATGCAGATACGGTCGTTCCGGGGATCGGGAGAACCCGTTTGGGTCAACGCACCTCTCAAAAGTGCGCGCGTTTGTTGGGGACCCGATCCGCGCAGAGCATTAGGGCCAGCGGCCACACCTGCCGCATCAACAGGCCGGACACGTGACCGCACCCGACCAATGCTGCACTACGTCGAAAAAAGCTCTTGCCATGGCGCCGTCCACACGTGACCCAAATGTATGGTCCGGCCGTGCGTCGCAAGTGGATTTCGTCGAGCTGGCGGTGAGCGGTCTTGCATCAATGTATCCGGCCTTTGATTGGAGCGTGTTGTGCTCCGGGCCATCATGGATATCAGCGCGCGTGCGATCTCATTAGCGGACAGGCCTCGACTGGGCCATTCGGGTCACCAGTGTTCGCATGCGCCGGGAAGACCGAACCTCCATCTCGTCTCATCCTCTCGCAGACCTCGGCAGGTAAGGTATTGATCTGGCTACATCATCGCGGGCTCCTCATCTTTGCGGCTCTCATCTCGTCGCTGCGACGATCAAGCAGATTGGGCGGCGGCCTCAGTGATCTTCGCTCACCTCGAAGGCTCGGCCACGAGCCAGAACGCTCCAGGCGATGCGGGCGAGCTTGTTGGCGAGCGCGATCGCCAGCACGTTGTGGTGCAGCCGCTTCTTGGCCGCCTCGATCCAGGGCTTGAGCCCATGGCGCTCCCAGCTCTTTGGCTTGATCAGCACAACCCATGCCGCCTGCACGAACAGGACGCGCAGGTAGCGATTGCCGCGCTTGGATATCTTGCCGAGGATCGTGCGGTCTCCGGTCGATATCTGCTTCGGGACCAGCCCCAGCCAGGCGGCGAAGTCGCGGCCTTTGGTGAACGCTTCTCCAGCTGCCGATCGCGGCTACCATCGCGCTGGAGATGATTGGCCCGATGCCGGGCACGCTCATCAGCCGCTCGCAGCCGGCATCCTGGCGCGCGATGGCTTCGATCTCGCCCGATAAGCCCTCGATCCGCTCATCGAGCCGACGCCAGTCGCCGGCCAAGTCCTCGATCACCCGCACCATGCGTGGCGACAGGACATCTGGGGGCGTGGCCAGGATGCGCGGCAGCTCGGCGCGCAAAAACCGTTGTCCCTGCCGCACCGCAATGCCGCGCTCCAGCAGGAAGGCGCGGATTTGATTGATGATGCCGGTGCGCTGGCTGACCAGCCGCTCACGCACCCGGTGCAACGCCTGCAGGTCGAGTTGATCGGCGGTCTTCGTCGCCACGAACTTCATCGTCGGCCGTTGCACCGCCTCGGCGATCGCCTCCGCATCGCGGAAGTCGTTCTTCTGTCCCTTCGAGTAGGGGCGCACATACTTCGCCGGCATCAGCCGGGCATCGTGGCCAAGTGCTTTAAGCTTGCGACTGAGATGATGCGCTCCGACGCAGGCCTCCATGCCGATCAGGCACGGCGGCATGTTGGCAAACCGTGCTTCCACCTGGCCACGCGACCACTTCTGCCGCAGCACGATCGCGCCGCGCTCATCGTGGCCTACGACGTGGAACGAGTTCTTGCCGATATCGATGCCGACCACGGCGATTGCGGTGTTGAGCTTCTGGGACATGGCGTGCTCCTTGTCTTTGGCGCCCCTTGCCAGCATCACTGCTGGCGGGGCAGGAGCACGGCCGGACCATCCCATTAGCAGGATGCACGGCGTAGCCGAAACATTCGAGCACGAGGTGAACAGGCGCCGGACAAAAGCATCAAACCTTCCCGAAAACCCGTCAAACATGGGCACCAAGTTGGAACGCTCCGAATAAAAATCTTCAGCGATATCGGG
>CAVXGN010000010.1:0-60437 GCA_963761245.1 uncultured Alphaproteobacteria bacterium
CTTGGTGGGCGCACAAGGACTCGAACCTTGGACCCGCTGATTAAGAGTCAGCTGCTCTACCAACTGAGCTATGCGCCCGGATTGCCGAGGGCGCCTGAGCCCCGCGCGGCCGGCGTCACTTAGCAAAGCGAAGCCGGTGTGTCCAGCCGCGCGCTTCGCCGCAAGTCACGGGCCATGCAAAAGAAAAGCCGCCGGGCGCGCCCGGCGGCTCACTTGAACGGCGGCGCGCGTCGGGGAAAGCGCGTTGGCCACCGTTCGCTACTGTGTGTCTATTGCGGCTGCGGACCGCCATCCATGCCGCGACCGCGCCAACCGTCCATGCCCTGCCCGCGATGGTGCCAAGCGCCCTGTCCGCGATGCTCGTGGCGGTGGTGACGCCACGCCTGGCGTGCGTCGAGCCGCGCCAGCACGATGAAGCGGCGCTTCTGCGCATCGTCCAGGCTCTTGTAGAGCGGGTCCGCCGCGTCGGCGAGCTTCTGCAAAGCAGCGCCGCGCTCCGACAGCCGCTTGGCGCGCTGGTTCAAGCGCTCGACCGGATCCTTCGGACGCTCGGCATTGGCGCGCGCCGCGATCCGCTCGGTGCGTTGCTTGGCGAGATCCTGCAGCGCGCTTTGCACCGCCGGCCAATTCTTCTCCTGGTCGGGCGTCAGCGTGAGCCCGGCATGCAGCGCCGCGATTCGCGCGTCGGCAAACGCGCTGATGTCCGCCGCGTTCGGCCGCCAGTGATGACGCGGCCCGGCGTCGCGTCCGCTCGGACCTTGTGCGTAGGCAAACGAAGCGCCGGCGATCGCAAGTGCCGTCGTGCCGGCAAGAACAGTTTTCCACATGGCCATCCTCCAATGGGATTGTCGATACGACAAATAGTGGAGGCTGGCGCGTCACAAGCAAGTTAAAGTTTGGACAGAGAATTAATTGCGCGCAATGTAGATTTACGAACGTTCAGAATAAACAACCGCAGGGAATCGCGCGCTCGTTCGTTGCGGTCGCTGCCGATCAGACCGGTTTGCCGAACAGAAGGTTAGGCAGCCAGAGCGAGACTTCCGGAATGTAAGTGACGACGATCAGGAAGCCGACCAAGACCATCAACCAGGGCAGCGCCGCACGCACCACCGACATCAAAGGCAGGCCGGTGATACCGGAGGCGACGAACAGGTTCAGCCCGACCGGTGGCGTCACCAGGCCGATCTCCATGTTAACCACATACATGACGCCGAAATGGATCGGGTCGATGCCGAGCTTGACGGCGGTCGGAAACAGAATCGGCGCAGTAATTAGGACGATCGGCGCCGGGTCCATGAAGTTTCCGGCAATCAACAGGATGATGTTGACCACCAGCAGGAACTGCCACGGCGCCAAGTTCGCCTCGGTGATCATGCGCGCGATATCCTGCGGGATCTGCGCGGTCGTCAGCACGTGGCCGAACAGGAAGGCGTTGCAGATGATGAACATCAGCATCACCGTTACCCGCCCGGAATCGAGCAGCACGCCCGGCACCTCGGAAATATGGAGGTCGCGATAAATGCACGACCGCGCAGAAGAACGCATAGACCGCCGCCACCGCCGCCGCTTCCGTCGGCGTGAACACGCCGCCATAGATGCCGCCCATCACGATGAAGATGAGCAGGAGGCCCCAGAAGGCGTCGAGGAACAACTTAAACCGCTCGTTCCACGGCGACTTGGGCTGGCGTGGCAGCTTTATGATTCGGGCCGCCACGTAGATCGCCACCATGAGAGAGAATCCGAGCAGAAGGCCGGGAATGACGCCGCCCATGAACAGGCGTCCGACCGACGTTTCCGTGACAGCGGCAAAGATGACCATCGTGATCGACGGCGGGATCAGAATGCCAAGCGTACCGGCATTCACGATCACGCCGGTGGCGAAGGCCTGGGTGTAGCCGACCCGCACCATGCCGGCGATCACGATAGAGCCGATCGCCACCACAGTTGCCGGCGAGGAGCCCGACACCGCCGCGAACAGCATGCAGGCCAGCACTGACGCGATGGCGAGCCCGCCCGGCAGATGTCCGACCGCGGAGATGGCGAAATTGATCATGCGTTTGGCGACGCCGCCGGTGGATAGGAAATTTCCGGCGAGGATGAAGAACGGGATCGCCAACAGCGTGAAATGCTCGAAGGTCTGGAAGAACTTCAGCGCCAGCGAGGCTAAGCTGTCGTGCTCGAAAATCAGGATCGTGAGCACCGACGCCAGGCCGAGCGACATGGCGACCGGCAGGCCGACTGCCAGCATCGTCAGCAGCGAGACAAACAGAAATGCTGTGTTCATCGCTGCACCGTCGTCGCGTCGGGGTGGTCGTCGTGGGTGACGTCCTTGACCGCCTCTTTCACCTCGTCGGCGAGCTCATAGCCCTCCGACTGACCGGTAAAGATGCGCCATCCCATCTCGAGCAGGCGAATGAACAGGAAGACAAAACCGAGCGGCAGACAGACGCTCAGCTTCCAGGTCGCGATTGCAATGTCTTCAGCTTCGACGTTTACAATGTAAAGGCGGTAGATGTACGCGAAGGAGCCGTACATCATCAGCAATGTGTACGCGAGCGCCAGCAGTAGCACGAAAATGCCGATCGCACGCCGCGGCACGGGCGGCAAAAGCCGCACGGCGGCATCAACCCCGATGTGCGCGCGCACCCGCACGCAATAGGAGATGCCGATCATCACCAGCCAGGCGAAAAGATAGTAATTGGACTCGAGCTGCCAATCGAGACCGGTGTTAAAGCCGTACCGCAGCACGACCTGAATGAATGTCAGCACCGTCATCACACCGAGGATGAGGGCGATCAGCCCCTCCTCGATGCGGTGCACCGCCTCCCGCAGCCCCACCGGCAGTCCCCCCGAATTTTCGACTTATTGTAGCGACGGCCGCGGTTGCGCACCGCGGCCGTCGATCGTCGCTAGTTGGTGGCCGGGCCGTTCGAGGCAACGGCAGCGTCAATGATGTCCTTGCCGATCTGCTTTTCGAACTTCTTCCACACCGGATGCATGGCCTTGACCCAAGCTGCATGCTGCGCGGGCGTCAGCTCATGGATGGTGGTTACGCCAGAGGCGAGAATCTTCTTCTTGGCGTCCTCGTTGAGCTTGTCGGCGATCTCGTTGTTGTACGTCGGTCGCCTCCTTCATCGCCTTGGACAGGCCGGCGCGGATGTCGGCGGGCAGACCCGTTCCACCACTTGGCATTGACCAGCACCATGTAGTCGATGACGCGGCCGTTCGAACTCGGTGAAGTCCTTCTGCACTTCATAGAACTTCTTCGAGTAGATGTTCGACCAGGTGTTCTCCTGGGCGTTCACGGTGCCGACCTGCAGCGCCTGATAGACTTCCGAGAAGGCGAGCTTCTGCGCGTTGGCGCCGACGGCCTCAAAGGTCGCTTGGATGATGTCGGACTGCTGGATGCGGAACTTCAGCCCCTTGGCGTCCTCCGGCATCAGCAGCGGCTTGTTGGCCGACATCTGCGCCAATCCGTTGTGCCAGTAGGTGAGCCCGAGATAGTTGCGGTTCTCCATCGAATGCAGGAGTGCCTGGCCCGTCTTGCTGTTCTCGAAGCGGCTGACCGCCTTCATATCCTTGAACATGAAGGGCAGGTCGAACACCTCCAGCTTCTTGGTGTACTTGCCGAACTTGGACATCGAGGTGGCGATGAAATGCACGTCGCCGAGCGCGATCGCGTCCATCTCCTGCTTGTCGCCGAAAAGCGACGAGTTGGGATAGACCTCGACCTTGACCTTGCCGGGAAGATACTTCTCGGCCAGTTCCTTGAACTTGAGCGCCGCTTGCCCCTTCGGGGTTTTTTCGGCGACCACGTGACTGAACTTGAGAACCATCGGCTCGGCGTTGACCGTAGCCGGTACAGCAAAAACGGCGGCCGCTGCGGCCGCCAGAAGCCATTTACGCATCGATGCGCCCCCTTTTGGGTTTCCTGAAAATCACCGTTTTACTTGATTTTCTGGCCTGCAAGATTTGCATTTCACACGCAAAACGGCAAGTGGGCCGTGAACATAGCGGATTAGGTGAATTTTCAGAGGCCTAGATAGGCTTGCCGAATTTCGGGCTTGGCGGCGACTTCCGCGCTCGGCCCTTCCAGGAAAGGCCGCCCTTCGGCAATGACATAGGCGTAGTCGCAGAGCGCCAGCGCCAAATGCAGGTTCTGCTCGACCAAGAGGATGGTCACGCCGGCTGCCTTGAGCGCCTTCAATGTTTCCACCAGTTGCTGGACCACGACCGGCGCGAGGCCCAACGACAATTCGTCGATGATCAGGATTTCCGGCACCGCCATCAGACCCCGCGCAATCGCCAACATCTGCTGCTCGCCGCCGGAGAAAGTGCCGGCCTTTTGCCGCCGACGTTCCTGCAAACGCGGAAACAAAGCGTAGACCCGTTCGAGCTGGGTATCGAAACGCTCGCGCGCGCGGTGCGAATAGGCGCCCATCTCCAGGTTTTCTTCAACGCTCATGTCGCTGAACAGCTGCCGTCCTTCGGGCACCAGCACCAGCCCGCGCGCGGCCTTGGCGTGTGGCGCCAGGCGAGTGACATCCTCTCCCGCAAAAACCACCTTGCCGGCATGCGGACGCAACGAGCCGGTGATCGCGCGCAGACTGGTGGTTTTGCCGGCGCCATTGGCGCCGAGCAGCGTGGTCATGGCGCCACGCTTGACCTTGAGCGAGATGCCCCAGAGCACCTGCACGTCGTCGTAACCGGCCTCGAGGCCATCGACCTGCAGCAGGATGTCGCTCACGCTGGCTCTCCCTCTGCGGTCATCAGCTTGGAGTTGCCGAGATAGGCGGTGATGACGTCCGGATTCTCGGCGACTTCGCGCGGGGACCCTTCCGCGAGCTTGGCCCCGAGATTGAGCACCACGATGCGGTCCGACAGGCTCATGACCGCGCGCATGATGTGCTCGATCATCAGGATGGCGACGCCGCTGTCGCGGATCTTGCGTACGATCTCGATCATCGCTTCCGTTTCGGTCGGGTTCAGTCCGGCGAGCACTTCATCTAGCAAGAGCAAGCGCGGCCGCGCAGAGAGCGCACGCGCGAGTTCCAGCCGCTTCTTGCCGCCGGTGGTGAGCGAACCGGCGGGCAGATCGAGGCGGTCGCCGAGCCCGATCATGGTCGCCACCTCGCGCGCCGTCTCGCGCGCTTGGGGGAGCGGCAGATTCTCACGGCCGAAGCAGGCGCCGACCGTGCAATTATCAAGTACCGTCAGCGCGCCCGAACGGCTGCACGATCTGATGCGCGCGCGCGATGCCTTGACGCGCGACCTCGGTGCGGCGGTCGGCCGGTGATGTCGACCCCGGCGAACATGATGCTGCCGCTGTCCGGCGGATAGACGCCGTTGATCAGGTTGAACACGGTAGACTTGCCGGCGCCGTTGGGGCCGATGAGCCCGAGGATTTCGCCGTCATTGACGGTGAGGCTCAGGCGCGACACGGCCTGCAAGCCGCCAAAGCGCTTGCTGACATCGGTGACTTCGAGGAGTGCGCTCATTCCAGCCACCTCCTCGTTATCGGCCATTGCCGATGCACCCAGCCCAACAGACCACCTGGCACGAACTGCACGATGATCAGCAACAGCGCGCCGGCGATCACCAGTTGGAAATGCGACAGATATTCCGTGGTCAGCAGAAAGCCGCGCAATTCCTCGTAAAGGAATGCTCCAAAGGCCGGGCCGATGACGGTGCCGGCACCGCCGAGCATCAGCATGACGATCGCCTCGATCGAAAGCTGCAGGTCGAAGGCTTGGGTCGGCTCGATGATACCGCTCTTGAAGAAGTATAAGCCGCCAGCAACCGCCGGCAGGAAGGCGGAGACACTGTAAACCAATGCCTTGTAACGCGCGGTCGGCACGCCAAGCACGGCGGCGGCATCCTCGTTCTGGCCGATGGCAATCAGGCCGAGGCCGAATTTCGAATTCTTGATCGCGTAGCTCAGCAACATCGAAACGGCGGTCAGCAGCACGATCAAAAGATACATCCACCAGAGCGCCTGCATTGGTCCGCCGAACGGCTGGTAGGAGTTGAGCGAAAGATAGATGCCGGTCGCTCCGCCCCAGGGCTCGAAATTGACGACGAGCTGCTGCACGGCCTGGTTTACGCCGATCGTGGCGAGCGCGAAGAACGCGCCGCGCAGGCGCAGGATACCGGCGCCGAACAACAGCGCTACGGCGCTAACCGCGATGCCGCCGATCAGCGCGGCCACAATGACGTGTACATGCCACGCGGTGACCAGATAGAGGCAGACATAGCCGCCGAGCCCGAAAAAGACGATGTTGCCGAAATTCACGTAGCCGGCATAACCGATCATCAGATTGAGATTGCTGGCCAGGATAATATAGACCGCGGCCAGCAGCAGGCTTTCGCGCATGCCCACATCGTTGGTGACATAGGGCACGAACGCGAACAGCAGCGCCGCGATGATCATCAGCCAGGGAAACGGGCGGCGCCACACGGGGGGTCAGGCCTTGGTGAAGGAGAAGATGCCGCGCGGGAACGCGATCAGGCAAAGGATGAACAGGCCAAACTCGACCACCGGGATCCATCTCACCGGCATGAACGGCGTCGCCATGCCTTCGATCAGGCCAAGCGCGATGCCGCCGATCAGCGCACCGGCCGGGTTGCCGAGACCACCGAGTACGGTCACCACGAAACTTTTGAGCTGATAGGCTTCGCCCGACAGCACCGTGAAGGGAAATAGCGTCGCGATCAACGTGCCGGAGACGCCGGCGAGAGCTACGCCGAGCCCGAAGGCCATTGCCAACACTTGCGTGGTCGGAATGCCCGAGAGCTCAGCGGCCTGACGGTTGTTGGCGACGGCACGCACCGCCTTGCCGATGCGCGTATGATAGAGCAGCAAATACAGAAATCCGGCGATCACCACCGCCATAATAGCCGCCGCGATGTGGGTGCCGGTGAAGGTGTAGCCGTGCCAGCTCACGCTCGGCATGCTGACCGGGACATTATAGGGGCTGGTGCTCCACCAGGCCGTGCCGAGCCCGATCAGCACCATGTTGACGGCAAACGTCGACAACAAGCTCATCAATTCAGGCTGCCCGATCACCCGATGCACGGCGATCCAATAGAGCACAATGCCGAACACAAAACCGAAGCCGATCATGGCCGGCACAGCGAAATAAGCGTGCAGACCAAACGAGTAGACAATGATGTAAAGCAGGAACATGCCCGACGACGATGATGGCGCCATGGGCAAGATTGATGACGTTCATCACACCCCAGATGAGCGTCAGGCCCATGGCCGCAAGGCCATAGACCGCGCCAACGAGGATGCCGTCGATAACGGACGCAAGAATTCCGAACATGCGAGAAGCCGTCCGGCGGCGCCCAAGAGGCCGCCGCCGGATTGGTGTGACACTGAGATCAGTAGACGATGTTAGCCGTCTTGGCCGCATCCGGCCAGACGATTTCCTTCACCAGCTTGCCGCCCTTCTTCTGCCACTGCGCGAGCACCATCTGGTGGCCGATCTGCAGCCCGTGGTCCTTGGCGTCAGTGGCGAACTTGGTGTGGCCGAAGAAGGTGGTGACGTCCATCTTGTTGAGCGCCGCAGTCACCTTGTTCGGATCGATCGAATTCGCCGTCTCGATCGCATGCTGCAGGATTATGCCCGCCGCATAGCCGCCGCTGGCGTGATAGCCGGGCGCGACCTTGAACTTGTCGGTGAACTCCTTGGCGAAGGCGGCACACGTCGGGCCGAAGTCCGGCTTGAAGGTCACCTGTGGCTCCCACTGCGCGGGCGCGTTATGATGCCGTCGGCGGCGTCGCCGAGCTGCTGGGCGAAATGCGGGCTGTCGGGGGCGACCAGCAGGGTCACCCATTTCAGGTTGGCCTTCTGCTCGTGCAGCTGGCGCGCCAGGGTTGCGCCGTCGGCGTAGTGGCCGCCGCCCAGAAGCGCGGTCGCCTTGGCCGCGATCACCTTGTTGATGATCGGCGAGAAGTCGGTGGTGCTGCCGGCATAGGCCTCGTCGACCACCACGTCGATGCCCTTCTTCTTGGCCTCATCGCGCACCGAATTCGCCACCGCCTTGCTGAAAGGATCGTCCTCAAAGACGAAGGCAACGCGCGGCGTGCGGATTCTTTTCCAATAGCGCCTGCAGCGCGCTGATGAGATATCTGCCGGTGCCAGTGTAGATTTGGAACAGATGCTTGTTGCCGAGCTTGTAGGTCTTCTGCAGGGCGGCGCCGGTGGTGATCATCACCTTGCCGTACTGCTCGGAGACGACCGCGGCGGTGGCCGTCAGCCCGGACGAATAGGGGCTGATCAGGAATTGCGCGTTGTCCTGGGTGATCAGCCGCGTATAGAGTTGCTGCACGCGGGTGTTCTGCGACTCATCGTCGTAGCTGACTAGTTTGACCTTGTAGGTCTTGCCGCCAGCCTTGATGCCGCCGTGGGCGTTGACATCATCGCGCCACAACTCGATGCCGCGCATCTGCGCGGTCGAGTCGTTATTGAGCTTGCCGGTGTGCGATGCTGTAAAGCCGATGGTGATCGTGTCTTCGGCCAAGGCCGGAGTCTGCGGCAAAAGCCACGGCCGCGGCCGCGGCCAATAGCAAAAACGCCTTTTTCATGGGGTCCTCCAGTGATCGCCCCCCACACTGATACTATAAGCGTAAAGCGCACGCATCGTTAGACCCTTCGACCATGTCAAAGGGCCAATCGGCGCAGAGCTTCGCAGCAATAGCGATGCGCATGCAAAATCCAATTGACGCATATCAAGATGCCGCGCCTTTTCGGGCGCGGCATTTTGCAGTGCAATGTAAAAACCGCAAAATTAGATGCGGTGAAGAGGTAATGCGGCGTCCCACCGCCGCCGGTGCGGACGATGCTTAGTTCAGCGCCGCCATCACCACCGGGCCTAAACCCATTTCTTGGGCAAGTTGGCCGGCGGCCTGTTTCTGCCGGTCATCGAGGACCTTGATCAACGGGCGCGCGGCCGATGCCAGCCGCTCGACGGCCGCACTGGTGAGCACGATCGACACCACGCGACGGCTGACTCGGCGCACGAAGCCATCCGAGTCCGACCGTTCCTGACGGTGCGAGAGTTGGCGCAAGGCGGCTTCCACCGGTCGCCAATAGCGCTCCTGGGCCGGGGTCAGATTGAGCACACGGTGGATGCGCCCGACATTGATCGAGGCCGACATCGGGTGCGCGGCTTGGCCGCCCGCTATGTCGCCGGCGCTGGCGGCCGGAAGAGTCGACAACAAGCCGATCGTCGCGAGCGCGAAGGCGCCCGCGCGGAGTGTCTTCTTCATTCGGTTGATTCCCCAATTTGGTTTCGACCGGGCGGATATCGGCCAATTCCGCCGTCAAAGCGTGCGAAATGCGGACGAAATGTGATTTTTGGGTTCCGCGGACCGCCAAAATGCTAAACGCCGCCCCTCGCGGAGCGGCGTTCGCGGAACTTCCGAAGTTTTCAGCCGACGTCGGTCGAATGGATGCGGCGCTCGAGCGCAGCGGTCTTGTTGCGCTTGCTCGTCAGCTTGTTGAGCGCACCCAGATAGGCCTTGGCCGAAGCCACCAGCGTATCGGGATCGGCGCCCTTGGCGGTGAACGACCTGCCCTGCTCCGACAGCCGCACCGAGACTTCCGCCTGCGCGTCGGTGCCCTCGGTCACCGCATGCACCTGGTAGAGCTCGAGCTTGGCCTGGTGCGGCACCAGCGCATGAATCGCGTTGAAGATCGCGTCCACCGGACCGTTGCCGGTCGATTGCGTGGTGACGTGCTTGCCGTCGATGTCGAGCGAGAGCGTGGCCGATTGCGGGCCCATCGTGCCGGCGATCACGGTCAAGGAGATGATCTTGATGCGGTCATGGGCGGTGGCGATCTCCTCGTCCACCAGCGCCTCGATGTCCTCGTCGAAGATCTGCTTCTTCTTGTCGGCCAGCGCCTTGAAGCGCACGAACGCATCTTCGAGCTGGTTGGCGGCCAATTGATAGCCGAGCTCTTCCAGCTTGTGCACAAACGCATGCCGGCCGGAATGCTTGCCCATGACCAGCGAGGTCTGCTTCACGCCCACCGATTCCGGCGTCATGATCTCGTAGGTCTGGGTGTGCTTGAGCATGCCGTCCTGGTGGATGCCGCTCTCATGCGCGAAGGCGTTTCTTCCGACGATCGCCTTGTTGTATTGCACCGGGAACGAAGTCACCGCCGACACGAGCTTGGATGCGCGCATCAACATGGTGGTGTCGATGCCGGTGAAGTACGGCAGCACGTCGTCGCGCGTTTTCATCGCCATCACGACTTCTTCCAGCGCCGTGTTGCCGGCACGCTCGCCGATGCCGTTGATGGTGCATTCGATCTGCCGCGCGCCCGCCTTCACGCCGGCGAGCGAATTGGCCACCGCCATGCCGAGGTCGTTGTGGCAATGCACCGAGAACCGCGCTCTGTCGGCATTGGGCACGCGCTCGCGCAGCATTTGGAACAACGCGAAATGCTCCTCCGGCACCGTGTAGCCGACAGTGTCGGGAATATTGATGGTGGTGGCGCCGGCATTGATGGCGGCTTCCACGCAGCGGCAGAGGAAATCACGCTCGGTACGGGTGGCGTCCTCAGCCGACCATTCCACGTCGTCGGTATGGCTGCGCGCGCGCGTCACCTGCGCGATCACCATTTCATAGACCTCGTGCGGCTCCTTCTGGAGCTTGTATTTCATGTGCACCGGCGAGGTGGAGAGGAACGTGTGGATGCGCCGGCGCTCGGCCGGCTTGATTGCCTCGGCGCATCGGTCGATGTCATTCGGCGCAGCGCGCGAGAGGCCGCAAATGACGGCGTTCTTTGCGCGCTTGGCGATTTCGTTGACGGCGGCAAAATCGCCTTCCGAGGCGATCGGGAAGCCGGCCTCGATGATGTCGACGCCCATGGTGTCGAGCATCTCGGCGACCTCGAGCTTTTCCTCATGCGTCATGGTGGCGCCGGGACATTGCTCGCCATCGCGCAACGTCGTGTCGAAGATGACGACGCGGTCCTTGTCGGACTGGGTCTTGGCAGTCATGGCATTATTCCTTCTCATCGCATGCGCCGCTCAAGGGCGCTCTTTAAGGGGTGCTCATTCCGTCGATCCCCCGAGTGCCCAGGCGCAAAATGCCCAGCCGGCCCTCAGGGGCGGATAAGGAGAAGGAGCGTGCCCAGAATGAGGGTGGCCGCGGGTTCGGCTTGTGCCGCCCGCTCGATCGCGCAGATATCTTGGCGCGTCGACATGCCTTAGAACCCTCGTCTTCGCCGGTTAAAGTCGCGGAACTAGGTAAAGTCCGCGTTAACCGCCCTTTGGACGGCCAACTTCTATCGGACAACGAGTGACAAAATCAAGCGCTTCCAGGCGATAGGTCAGCACTATTGCCTGATCGCCGGTGCGGCAGCCATGACGACAGATCAAAGCAAGCTCAGACGCCGTGGACGGCGCCAGACAATCCTGTTCCTCCCGATTCTGGTCTTGATGCTTTTCGCGCCGGCCGGGTCGCTGCGTTTCTGGCAGGGCTGGCTCTTTGCCTTTGTCTTCATGGCGTCAACGATCGCCATCGGCCTTTATTTTTCCAAGCACGATCCCAAGCTCATCGAGCGCCGCATCAAGGCCGGGCCCTGCGGCCGAAAAGGAACCCTCGCAGAAGATCATCATCTTTCTGGTGATGGTCGCCTTCGTCCTGCTGCTCGTCGTTCCGGGGCTCGACTATCGCTGGCACTGGTCCAACGTCCCGACATGGCTGGTGCTGGTGGCCAACGGCGCGATCGTGTTGAGCTTTGTCATCTTCTTCGTGGTGCTCAAGCAGAACAGCTACGCCGCCTCGACGATCACCGTCGAGCCGGGACAACCGGTCGTCTCGACGGGAGTTTACGGGGTCGTGCGGCATCCCATGTATGCGGGCGCCTTGTTGCTGATCGGCGCCATACCGCTTGCGCTCGGCTCCTATTGGGGCCTGCTCGTCGCCCTCGCCGCTTTGCCGGCTTTGATTTGGCGCTTGCTCGACGAAGAACGAATCCTGGCGCGCGATTTGCCCGGCTACGTCGACTATTGCCGGCGCGTGCGCCACCGGCTCATTCCTTTTGTCTGGTAGCGATCCTCCGTCAAGCCTTCAGCATCGCCGGATCGATTGGCAGCGTGCGCACGCGCTTTCCCGTCGCGGCGAAGATTGCGTTGCAGAGTGCGGGAATCGCCGGCGGCAGCGGCGGCTCGCCCAAGCCGGTGGGCGAATTGTCGGTCTTGATGAAATGCACCTCGACCGGCGGGGCCTGCTTGAGCCGTAGCGGCGTGAAGGTATCGAAATTCGCTTCCATCACGCGGCCATTCTCGATGGTGATCTTCTGGTTCAGCGCCTCACCGAAGCCGTCGAGGATGGCGCCTTGCGCCATGTTCTCCGCGGCGGTCGGGTTGATGACCTGGCTGCCGATATCGCCGACCGCCCAGACCTTGTTGATCTTCACCTGGCCGTCATTGGCGACCGCTGCCTCCACCACCTCGGCGAAATAGCCGAGATGGCTGTAGTAGACGGCGACGCCGAGACCGGTGCGCGCCGGCAGCTTGCGTTGGCCCCAGCCGGAAACCTCACGGACTTTCTCAAGCACGCCGCGGGCACGCGCGGTGTCGAAGCCGGCACCCCTGCCCGGCAGCAATTCGTCCTTGCCGAGCAGGTCGATCTGGAACTGCAGCGGGTCCGTGCCGGCGGCATGCGCCATCTCGTCGATGAACGACTGGAACACGAAGGCCAGCGCATTGTCGCCGGGCGCGCGCAGCGGCCCGGTCGGCACGCCGAGCGGCATCAAGGAATAGCCGTAGGACAAATTCGCCACGCGGCCAGCCGGAAAAGTGTTCTCATCGAGATTGGCCGAGCGCGCAAAGCGCCCGTTGCGGCCGAAGCTGACGAAATGCTGCTGCCAGGCGACCAGCTTGCCGTTGGCGTCCAGGCCGCCTTTGAGGAAATGCCAGCCGGCCGGCCGGTAGAAATCGTGCTGCATGTCGTCGGCGCGGTTCCACACCAGCTTCACCGGCACGCCGGCGACTTTCGAGATCCACGCCGCCTCGACCATGTAGTCGTTCATCAGCCGCCGGCCGAAGCCGCCGCCGATGCGCGTGAAGTGGATGGTGACATTGCCGGCAGGAATGCCCAGCGTTTGCGCCACCAGCTTGCGCCCCGGTTCCGGATTTTGGGTCGGCGCCCAGAGCTCGACCTTGTTGCCTTGCACATGCGCGGTGCAGTTCATCGGCTCGAGCGGCGCGTGCGCGATGAACGGATAATGATAGGCCGCC
This sequence comes from uncultured Alphaproteobacteria bacterium, assembly GCA_963761245.1. Taxonomy (GTDB): domain Bacteria; phylum Pseudomonadota; class Alphaproteobacteria; order Rhizobiales; family Xanthobacteraceae; genus Pseudolabrys. The sequence goes on from CAVXGN010000010.1 coordinate 13,261, forward strand.
TCGACCACATGCGCCGCGCCTGCCAGCGCACCGGCCGCATTGCCGTCATTGCGCAGACTGTGCGCCGGCGCCTTGGCGCCGAGCGCCGCGGCCTGGCGCGCGAAGCCCGCGCTGCTTTGTCTGGCGGTCGCGCCTTCGTTCCATTTGACGTCGAGCTTCTGCCGCGCCTTCTCCGCGCGCCACCAGCTGTCGGCGACAATGGCCACGCCCGGCATCAGCCCGGCGAGATCGCTGCCGCCGTCGACCACGAAGGCATGGCGCACACCGGGAAGCGACTTGATCGCATCGACATTGGCGCTGGCGACCTTGCCGCCGAACACTGGGCATTTCTGGAACACGGCATAGAGCATGCCCGGCACCACGGTATCGATGCCGAACAGCGGCTCGCCTTTGACCACCTTCGGGCTGTCGATGCCGGGAACGGAGTGGCCGATGATCTTGTAGTCCTTCGGATCCTTGAGCCTGACGCTATCGAGGTTGGGCACCGGCAGCTTGGCCGCATCGGACGCCAGCGCGCCGTAGCTCAGCGTGCGGCCGGACGCCTTGTGCGTCACATGGCCGGACGCGGCGGTGCATTCGCTTGCCGCAACTTTCCAGCGCCGCGCCGCCGCCTCGATCAGCATTTGCCGCGCGGCCGCACCGACCTTGCGCATCGGGTCCCATTCCAGCGGCGTCGCCATGCTGCCGCCGGCGACCTGGCGTCCGTACACGGCGGAGTCGGCAAGCGCCTGTTCGACGCTCACCTGCTTCCAGTCGACGTCGAGTTCCTCCGCGATCAGCATCGGCAGCATGGTTTTGATGCCCTGCCCGATTTCGGGGTTCTTTGACATGATGGTGACGACATTGTCGGGCGCGATGCGCACATAGGCGTTGAGCGTGGCGGTGCCTTCGATTTCACCCATTACCGCGGCTTTGCCGAGACTGGGAAAGGCGAATGTCAGCAGCATCCCGCCGCCCGCGGCGGCGCTGACTTTGAGGAAATCGCGGCGCGACGTGCGGCCGACTGCGCGCGCGTTGGAACGGCTGGATGTGAGGTGACCGTGCAACATGGCTCAGGCCCCCTTCTTGCTGGCGGCCGCACCGAGATCGGTCTTGGCCGCCTGCTTGATGGCGTCGCGGATGCGCGTGTAGGTGCCGCAACGGCAGATATTGCCGTTCATCGCGGCGTCGATGTCGTCGTCGCTCGGCGTCTTCGTTTGCGTCAGCAGCGCGGCCGCCGACATGATCTGGCCGGCCTGGCAATAGCCGCATTGCACGACGTCGACGTCGAGCCAGGCTTTCTGCAGCTTCGCGCCGACGGCCGTGTCGCCGATGCCTTCGATGGTGGTCACCACGGCTTGGCCGATGTCGGATACCGGTTTCAGGCAGGAGCGCACCGGCTCGCCGTCGATATGCACGGTGCAGGCGCCGCAGAGCCCCGCCCCGCAGCCGAATTTCGTGCCCTTCAGATCGATGGCGTCACGCAAGACCCACAGCAGCGGCGTGTCGCTGTCGACATCGACCGCATGGGCGTGACCGTTGACGTTGAGAGTGTAGCGCATGGATCATCTCATCGTTTGATGTGTGCGCGCACGCGACCCAAGGCATTTGCCGGCATCATAGAAACCAACGTCCGCGGCAGGAATATCCGGCGCATCAATTCTTGCTGACAGGCTGCGGCTGGAACATCCCACGCATGCGTGCGGCGCAAGCTACTTCAAACGCCCGCGGCGAGGCTCGATCGTTTTTGCGCAATTTTCGTCGATCTTGCGGAAAAACCTAGTCGCCGCGCGCCACCAGCGCCTTGCGCGCATTCTCAAGTTCCTTCAGGGCCTTGCCGCCGATTTTTGGGTATTCGAGCTTGAGCCCCTCCATTGCCTCGACCAAGGCCGCCGCCACCACGATGCGCGTGAACCATTTCTGGTCGGCCGGCACCACGTACCACGGCGCCTCCGGCCGGCTGGTCTCGTGGATCGCCTCGTCGTAGGCCGCCATGTATTTGGTCCAGAGCTTGCGCTCGGTGACGTCGCCCATGGAGAACTTCCAGCGCTTGGCCGGCTCGTCGATGCGTTCAAGAAAGCGCCGGCGCTGTTCCTCGTGCGAGATATTGAGGAAGAATTTGAGGATCAAGGTGCCGCTGCGCGCGACATGGCGCTCGAAGGCGCGGATGTCTTGGAACCGCTGCTGCCAGATGTCCTTGCCGGTGTATTTCTTGGGCAAATGCTGTTGTTGCAGCAGTTCCGGGTGCACCCGCACGACCAGCACCTCCTCGTAATGCGAGCGGTTGAAGATGCCGATGCGGCCGCTGGCCGGTAGCCGCATGCCGGCGCGCCAGAGGAAATCGTGGTTGAGTTCCTCCGCACTCGGCTGCTTGAAGGCGTGCACCTCGACGCCCTGCGGATTGATGCCGGTCATCACGTGCTTGATGACGCCGTCTTTGCCGGCGGCGTCCATTGCCTGCAGCACGATCAGCACCGACCAGGTGCCGCTCGCGTGCAGCCGTTCCTGCAGATCGACCAGCCGCTCGATGCCCTCGGCCAGCATGGTCTTGGCGTCGTTTTTGTCGATGGTCAGGCCGCAGCATTCGGCCGGATCGTGGTCGGCAAGACGAAACTTGTCGGGCTTGTCGATGCGGAAGCGCTTGGCGACGTGTTCGAGCTTCATAGCGGTCAGTTCAAGCTAACGCGGCGCGCTTGGCAAGGCCTCGCCGCCGGCGAAATGCCAGCGCAGGAACGCGGTGATGTAGGGCGGCATCGCGGCGTCGAAATCGGCGGGCCCGCGCACAATGTGGATGTCGGAAAGCTCCGGCTGCCGTTCGCTTGCAAGATGACGCAGTATGCGCGCGCGCAAGGTCTCGGCATTTTCGGCGCTGCGCAGCACCTTGATATTGGCGATGCGCGCGCCGGCGATCACCGTGGTCCAGCCCGGTTCGACATCGAAATCGGAAATATCGAGCCCGGTTTCCTCCTTAAGCTCGCGCCGGACGCTCAAATCGAAATCGACCTTGCCGTCCACGATGTCGCCCGCATCGGGCGTGCCGCAGGGAAAGTAGATATGACCGGCGTTGGCCGTATGCGCGCCCATGACGCCGAGCAGAAACGCGCCGTCGGCGGCCAATATCCCTGCCGCGCCAAAGCAGCCGATAATTCCGGCCGGCGGCCGGCCCCAGCCGGACCAGGCGACGAAGCTCGCAAAATCGGTTTCGAGGAATCGGCCGCTGAACACGCCGTCGGCATGCGTCTCGTCGTACATCACCAAGACGCGGCCGTTCCAAATGGCCGGTCTTTCGCGCTGAAGCGCCGCGAAATAGGCGTCGATTTCCGCGCGCCGCTGCGCGGCGAACGGCCATGGCTTGGGCGAAAAGGTGAAGTCCAGACGCTTGATATGAAGAATCTCGATGTCGTCCATCGCCGGCAATCGACGTGAACGAGCCGCCGCCGTCAAGCCTCGATCGTGCCCTCCGACACGATAACCGCACCGCCGCCGACCGAGGCGGCGGCGAGCCTGCCGCCGCTGAGCGTCAGACCCAGCCGGATCAGGCTCGGACGGCCCATCTCATAGCCCTGCTCAATCGCGATGCTGTGACTGCCGTCTGCGAGGCCGGCAAAACGCGTGAGCACACCGGCAAAGGCCGCCGCCGCCGATCCGGTCGCCGGGTCCTCGGCGATGCCATAGGACGGCGCGAACATGCGAGCGTGAAAGTCGTGGCCGGGTTCGGCCGTTTCGCTGCTGAACACGAACACCGCCCGATGAGCGGCCCCGCTCAACGCGGATGAAAATTGCGCAAGGTCGGGGCTTGCGCGCCGGACCGCGTCGAGGCTCTTCAGCGGCACGAAAGTGAACGCGATGCCGGCCGCCCAGCAGCTCGGCGCAAAATCGCCGAAACCGATATCGCCGGCCGAAAGCATCAGCGCCGCAGCCATCGTATCAACGGGCGGCGGCGCGCCGGCCTCCGCCGGCAGCGCGGGCAGAACGAACGTCGCCTCGCCATGGTCCGCCGCCGCTGTCACCCGGCACGGTACCGGCCCTATATTCGCTTCCAGCACCATGTCGCGCGCCGCCGTGCCGCCGTCGAGGCAACCGAGCAGCACGGCGGTACCCACGGTTGGATGGCCGGCGAAGGCGACCTCCTGCTTGGGCGTGAAGATGCGATATTGCGCGCGGTGGCCCGACTCCCGTGGCGGCAGGACGAAGACCGTTTCCGACAGATTGAATTCGCGCGCGATCGCCTGCATGGCCGCTTGGTCGAGCCCCTCCGGCTGCAACACGACGGCGAGCGGATTGCCGGCAAAGCGCCGGTCGGTGAAGACGTCGAGTATGGCAAAGCGGCGTTTCATGGCGCGTCAACAATGAACGATCGCCGGCAATCAGCAAGAGCGCGACCGATGAATTTATGCAATGCGATCCAGCAACGGCTCAAATCTCTTCCGCCTCGAACACTTTGCTGGGCTCGACGATCTCCTGTTGCGCGGTGACGATCTGGATTTCCGGCGCGCCGGCTTCCGCGGTCTTGCTCAATACGCCGAAGATCGCCGATCCCGCCTTCGACAGCGCTTCCTGGATTTTGCCGTCGCGCAGATAATGCGCGAAGAACAACGCGGCGATGGCGTCGCCCGCCCCGTTCACCATCAACTCCAGCCGCGGCGTGCGCAGCCGGAAGCGTCCGGTTTCGTCGGAGGCGAGCATGTCGATCGAATCCTCCGGCGTGTCGTCGGCATGCAGCGAGGTCACCAAAATGGCGCGCGGCCCGAGCCCGTGCACGATCTTCACCGCCGCCAATACCTCGGCCAGCGTCTTGCTCTCGGAGCCCGCGAGATAATCGAGCTCGAACTGGTTGGGCGTGATGATGTCGGCAGCCGGTACCGCCTTCTCCTTGATGAATTCCGGGATGCCTTCGCGCACGAAAACGCCGCGCCCGACATCGCCGATCACCGGATCGCAGCAATAGTGCGCCGACGGGTTGGCGCGTTTGACTGTCGCCACCGCGTCCACGATCGCCGTGCCGATCTCGGCCGACCCCATATAGCCGGAGAGCACGCCGTCGCATTCGCCGAGCACGCCGCGCTTCTCGATACCGGCGACGATGTCGCGGATCAGCCCGGCCTCGAACACCTGCCCCTTCCATTCGCCATAGCCGGGGTGATTTGAGTATTGCAGCGTGTGGATCGGCCACACCTCGACGCCCATGCGCTGCAGCGGAAACACCGCGGCCGAATTGCCGACATGGCCATAGGCGACGTGGGACTGGATGGAGAGGAGGTTCATGGTCTTCTCCCTCTCCCCGCTTTAGCGGCGGAGAAGGTCGGGGTGAGGGCTAATTGAAGTATAGCGCAAATGGGCGAGCCGCCCCCGCACGCGGCTTCCGCGCCATAGCGCGTCGAAGACACGCGTAACCGCGCTTGAGGCGCAAATGCCGACCTCTCCCCGCAAGCGGGGAGAGGTAAACTTCGCTCACATCTTCCCTGCCGCCTCGACGAACTTGTTGGTGTAGGTCTTGGACAGGTCGATATTGGCCTTGGCGATGGCCGGTGACGACTTCGAGAACACCGCGAGCACCGCCTTGGCGCCTTTGGGGTCCATCTTGCCGTCGTTGGAGTACATCGACATCGTGTTCTTGAGCGCCGCGATATAGAGAGCCTTGTTCTTGGTGAACGCGGGCGGCATCTTCGCGGTGATCTCTTCCGCCGAATGCGAATGGATCCATTTCAGGGTGGAGACGATCGCATTGGTCATCGCCTGCACTTCCTTCGGGTGCGAGGCGATCCAGTCGGCCTTGGTATAGAGCGCGCCGCCCGGATATTGGCCGCCGAACACGGCGAGCGTGTCCTTCTCGGAGCGCGTGTCGCTCAGAATCTTGAGGTCCTTATATTTGCCGGCCAGCACGGTCACCGCCGGGTCGAGCATGATGGCGGCATCGATCTGCCCCTGCTCCATGGCGGCGATGGCGGTGGCGCCGAGGCCGACGCCGATCACGCCGACCGAATTGGGATCGACGCCGTTCTGGCTCAGCATGTATTTGAGGAAGAAGTCGGTGGACGAGCCCGGCGCCGAGACGCCGACCTTCTTGTTGGCGAGGTCCTTGACCGAGTTGATCTCGGATGTGTGCTTGGGCGAGACCACCAGCGCAAAGCCGGGGAAGCGGTCATAAACGACGAAAGCCTGCAAGTGCTGGCCCTTGGCGGCGAGATTGACGCAATGGTCGAAATAGCCGGAGACCACGTCGGCGCTGCCGCCCATTACGGCTTTCAGCGATTCCGAGCCGCCCTTGAACTGCACGACCTCGACATCGACGCCGGCCTTTTTGAACTCGCCAAGCTGGTGGGCGAGCATGGTCGGCAGATAGCACAGGCACGACGCGCCACCGATGGCGAGCGTGACCTTGGACTGCGCGAGCGCGAGGCCGCTCGACAGAACGAGCGCGGCGAGCGAAACGGCGAGACGCCGGATGATAGCGGGCATGGATGATCCACCCTGTTGCACTGGCCTTTGCGCTGGCCATTTCGGCGGCAAAGATAAGCCAGCGCCGGGGCGCTGCCTAGGGCCTGCTGCCAAGGGGTGTTATCGCTGAACCGGCGCGCCCTTGATTTTCCGCAGCTGCCCGCTCAACGCTAGTCCGGCATCGGGATCGTGGTCACACAGCAATATGCGCAAGGCGGCGACCTGCGCGTCGGGGTCGGCGGCCACGCTGGCCACATGCCCCCAACAGGGCAATTCGAATTGAAAGACCGTTCCACCGCCGGGCGCGTCGGCGAAGCCTACCACGCCACCGAGCCGGTCGACGATCTCCTTCACGATACTGAGGCCGAGCCCGGTGCCGCCCCTCTGACGTGCGTTGGTGGCATCGGCCTGCGCGAATCTTTCAAAGATGTGCGGCTTGAATTCGGTTGGAATGCCGGGACCGTGGTCGCGCACCGAGATACGGATAACGTCGGCGCCATTCTCGATCGCCACCACCACTTCACCATTTGCCGAAGAAAACTTGATCGCGTTCGAAAGCAGATTGCTGATGACCTGGGTAAGCCGGTCCGAATCCGCCCGCACGTCGTCGATGGGGTCCGCGCATTCCAGCCGAATTCGCACGCCACGACTTTCTGCGAACGCAAGATTGGCCTCGATCGCGTGCTCGACTTCCGGCCGCACTTCGACTCGCTCGAAATCAAAGACAGTCTGTCCGGAATCCATCTTTTCGATATCGAGAATATCGTTGACCAGCCGCATGAGCCTCCGGCTGTTGGTATGCGCGATCGCAATCAGACGCTCCACCGGTTGCGGCAAGTCGCCGGCGGCTTTGCCCATGAGCAGGCCGAGCGAGGCGGAAATCGAGGTCAAGGGCGTGCGCAACTCATGGCTCACCGACCGCGACGAATTCGTCTTTCAATCGATCCAGGCGATTGCGCTCGTCCGCATAGCGCAGGGATCGTATGAAGCGCGCGTGTCTCGATCTGGCCTTTGATGAGATAGTCTTGTGCACCTTCTTGCAATGTTTGTGCGGCCAGCGATTCATCGTCCAAGCCGGTAAGCACGACCAGAGGAATGCCGGGCGCGGCTGCGTGGGCACGCTTTACCGCTTCCAATCCTTGCGCATCGGGCAAACCCAGGTCGAGCAAGATGAGATCGACCGCATGCTTCGAAAGGTAGCTCTCGGCCTCGCTCATGCACCTCACGTGCGTCAATTCGGCGTTGCGCGAGTCATGCTCGCTGAAACATCTCCCGGACCAGACGGGCGTCTCCGGGATTATCCTCGATCAGGAGAATTGTCTTGAGCGATTTCATACTCTGTCCGGCTTCTTGTTTGCTGCGGCAGCTTGACCTTGGTCAGCCAGAAATCATTGATGACTTTTCACCAGACTTTCGAACGTCGTCCAACTGGACGGGCTTGGAGAGATAGCAGTTCGCCTGGAGTTGATAGCTTTTCACGATATCCGTTTCTGCCTCGGACGTAGTCAGGATGACGGTCGGGATCATTTTCAGTCCGCTATCCTCCTTGATGTGAGCCAGGACCTCGCGGCCATCCATTTTGGGAAGGTTGAGATCCAGCAGGATGATATCCGGGCGAGGCTCATCAGCGTGGACACCTTCGCTCTGCAGGAAGGCCATGGCCTCCACGCCGTCGGAAGCCACGTGCAAACGGATGGACCTGTTGGCGTCGCGAAAGGCTTCCTGCGTCAGCCGGACATCGCCGGGACTGACTGTCGGGATCGTTTTCAGATCTTCGTCGCTCTTGATGTGTGCCAGAACCTCACGGCCATCCATTTTGGGAAGGTTGAGATCCAGCAAGATTATGTCAGGACGCGGGGCGCGAGTGTGGGCCCCCTCATGCCTCAGAAAGGCCATGGCCTCCACGCCGTCGATCGTCACGTGCAATTTGATCGACTCTGTCGGTATTGCGGAAGGCTTCTTGGGTTAACCGGACATCGCCGGGACTATCTTCGACCAAGGAGAACTTCTATAGGCATGCCGTTTCGGCTCCAACGGGTTTCATGACGTTCTCTCAGTTCCCGCCAAGGTAAAACTAAAGGTGGAGCCCTGCCCGGGTTCTGATTCGACCGAAATTCTACCGCCGTGCTGCTCTACAATCTTCTTGCAGATCGCCAATCCGATGCCGGTGCCGGCGAATGTTGCCCGTTTGTGCAGCCGCTGAAACATGCCGAAAATCTTTTCAAAGTACTGCGGGTCAATCCCCAGCCCGTTGTCTTTCACCGAAAAATTCCATTTATTCTCGCCATTCATCGCGGCGGAGATGTGCACCTTGGGAATTCCGGATTTTTGGTATTTGATCGCGTTACCGACAAGGTTCTGAAATAATTGGGTGAGCTGCATCTCGTCAGCTATCACCATGGGCAATGGATCGTGCGTCACCAGCGCACCGCTTTCTTCGATGGCGCCACGCAGATTGATGAGCGCCTGCTGCAATGCATCTTCACTGGAGGTATCGACAAATTCCTTGCCTTTTGTCCCAACGCGCGAATAGGCCAACAGATCCTGGATCAACCGCTGCATGCGGCTCGCCCCGTCTACCGCGAAGGCAATGAACTCGTCGGCGTCGGCGTCGAGCTTTCCCTTGTACCTTTTGGACAAAAGCTGCGTGTAACTAGCGACCATCCGCAGCGGTTCCTGCAAATCGTGCGAGGCAATGTAGGCAAATTGTTCCAATTCGTCGATTTGAACGGTTTAGTTCTTCCATTTTGCGCAGAAGATCGGCAGCGGCAACTTTTGCGCGTGGTGATGTCGCGGATCGCCGCGGTCACCAGGGTTCCTTCGGCGCTTTCCAAGGGGCTGAGCATGAGCTCGATTGGGAATTCGCTGCCGTTTTTTCGCCGTCCGTTCAGCTCGATCCCGGTTCCGATCTGCTGCGCCAAGGCTTCTTCCGCGGAGCGAAGACCGTCCGCGATCAGGCGTTCCGCGAAACCCTCGGGAATGATGTTCTTGACCTTCTGCCCGATGAGCTCATCGCGGCTGTATTCGAACTGCTTCTCCGCTTGAACATTGAGCAGCACGATCTCGCCGCCCTGATTCACCACCACCATCGCGTCCGGCGCCGCCTCCAGCAGCCCGCGATAGCGGCCTTCCATCGCCGCCAGATGCTCGTCCGCCTTCTTGCGCACGCTGATGTTACGGATCGCCGCCGTCACTAGGATTTCTTCGGCGCTTTCCAGCGGGCTGAGCATCAATTCGATCGGAAACTCGCTGCCGTCCTTGCGAACCGCGATGAGTTCAATACCTGTCCCTGCGCCAGATGTTTGTCGGCGGCCTTGCGTACGCTGATGTTGCGGATTGCTGCCGTTACCAAGATTTCTTCGGCGCTTCCCAGCGGGCTCAGCATGATCTCGATCGGAAACTCGCCGCCATCCTTGCGTAGCGCAGTGAGCTCGATGCCGGCGCCGATCTGCTGCGCAAACGCCTCGGCCGCGGTTCGAGTGCCATCCGCGATCAGCCGCTCCGCGAAGCCGACTGGAATGATGTTCGTCACCTTTTGACCAACAGTTCGTCGCGGCGGTATCCAAACTGTTTCTCCGCCTGCGCATTAAGCAGCACGATCTCGCCGTCGGTATTCACCACCACCATCGCATCCGGAGCCGCTTCCAGAAGGCCGCGGTACTTGGCCTCGGCCTCCTTAGCTCTCGCTGAGATCGTGACTGAACTCGGAGAAACCCCGCAGATTCTCCAGACAAATCGTGCAACGCGATGAAGGTAACATTCGCCAAAAATTGTGAGCCATCCTTTCGCACGCGCATGGCTGTGTTCTTGGCAACGGCCGCATTGCCGCAGCCGCCCGGAGTATCTTCTCCGGCCTGCCGAGCTTGATGTCTTCCGGAGTAAAGAAGCGGGAATAGTTATGACCGACGATCTCTTCGGCGCTGTAACCCTTGATTCGTTCGGCTCCGGCATTCCAAGTGACAATCTGACCCTGTGGGTCCAACATAAAGATCGCGTAGTCCTGGACTGTTTGAACTAACGTCCGATATTGTTCTTCGCTATCCCCAAGCGCCTGCTCTACCCGACCGCGCTTGGTGCTGTCGCGCTGCACGATAAAGCCCGCAGCACCGGTTATCAGCAGTCCCAGCAGCGTTCCGGCGATCAAAATGATTTTGGTCTGGTTCAGGTCTTCCTTCGCTACCGCATCGCGCAGCGCGAACAATCGCGTCTCTTCGCCCTGCATCTCGCGAACAATCTGTTGAAATTCACTTGTGATCCGCGGGCCCGGCCCTTTTCGGATCTCATCCGCTGCCGCTTCCACCCCCCGCTCCCGGCGCAAACCAACGACTTTCGCCGCGCGCGCGATCCTCTCGTCAGCCAGCTTTTCAAGTTTTGAAACGCGGCGCAGTTGCCCTGGATTGTCCGCCGTCAAATTGCGAAGATCGGCCACGTGCCGTTTAAGGGCCGATACTTCCGTGCGGTAATTGGCGAAATAGGATTTATTGCCGGTTATGGCCAATCCGCGGAAGCTCGATGCGATGAATTCCATCGAGAGGTGCGTCAAATCGATGGTCCTAAGAACATGCGAGTGTGCACCAGCCAACGCTTGCTTTCGTCGGACACGTTAATCGCGCGGTAGGAAAGTGCGCCGACGCCGAGCAGGACCGCGACGGCTGTCCCGAACGCGACTTGTGTGGTCCAGTTTCTCCACGGCCTGGTCTTTATGACATCTTCGACGTGACCGCCCGGGTACTTCTCCGCACCCTTGTTGAGGCTGGTCGCGCCGAGCGCGGTCGTCACCGGAATGGGAGGGCGGAACTAATTTCACATCGCCACTTTCAGGAAGCGTGAATGCTTCCACGGCTGCGCTCGTACCTGACAACGCACATCGGATGCCGGCCGCGGACGTGCGCAAAAATCCGCCACGAAATCGTTCGACACTGGCAGAAACTGCTTAACGCAATAGGCGACATCTTCCGACAATCGAAATCTCTTCTGCGCATCGCACCGCCAAATCGCATTCAAGCGGTACGCGAGTATGTTGACTCGATGGAGATGAGTTGATGCAAGAGATGATGCAAGAGAGATGGCGCCGGGTTCTTTCCCGCAGAACGGACGTTCCGGTATTCAGGGCGCGCTCATAATATCTGCATCGCGGTCCTTTTACGGCCGCGCGTCACTCGCCGCCGGCCGCCACACCAGCAGGCGTTTCTCGACCAGGCTGACGATGGTGTCGATCACGATCACGAAGGCGGCGAGCACGAACATGCCGGCGAACACGCCGGCGACGTCGAACACGCCTTCGGCCTGCTGGATCAGGTAGCCGAGGCCCGCAGCCGACCCAAGGTATTCACCCACCACCGCGCCCACCACCGCAAAGCCCACTGAGGTGTGCAGCGAGGAGAACATCCACGACAGCGCCGACGGCCAATAGACGTGGCGCATCAATTGGCGCTCGCTCATGCCCAGCATGCGCGCATTGGCGAGCACAGTGGGCGAGACTTCCTTGACGCCTTGATAGACGTTGAAGAACACGATGAAGAAGACCAGCGTCACGCCCAACGCCACCTTCGACCAGATGCCGAGCCCGAGCCAGAGCGTGAAGATCGGCGCCAGCACCACGCGCGGCAGCGCGTTGACCATCTTCACGTAAGGATCGAACACCGCCGCCGTGCGCGGCTGGCGCGCGAACCAGAAGCCGACCAGCACGCCGCCGATCGAGCCGATCACGAAGGCGAGGATCGATTCTTCCAGCGTCACCCACAGGTGCTTCCAGATCACGCCGGAGACGAACCAGTCGACGATCTGCTTGGCGACGTCCAGCGGGTTGGAGAAGAAAAACGGCGGCAGCAGGATCTTGCCGAACACCGGATAGGTCGACAGCGCATACCACAGCGCGACGGCGACAACGGCGACCAGGATTTGCAAGGCGAGAAGAGTTACGCGCGACATCACCTGCCCTCCGCCTGCGCGTAGCCTTTCACGACTTCCGCCTTCAGCATGTGCCAGATATCGCGGTGCAATTCGTGGAAGGCATGGTCGAGCTTGATTTCGCCGATGTCGCGCGGGCGCGCGAGCGGCACTTTCCAGTCGCCGATGATGCGCGCCGCCGGACCCGCCGACATGATGACGACGCGGTCGGAGAGCGCGATCGCCTCCTCCAGATCGTGGGTGACGAACAGCACCGCCTTGCGGTCGGCGCTCCATAGATCGAGCAGCAGACCACCCATGATCTGCCGGGTCTGCGCATCGAGCGGACCGAACGGCTCGTCCATCAGCAGGATTTTCGGATCGCGGATCAGCACTTGCGCGAGGCCGACGCGCTTGCGCTGCCCGCCCGACAGCATGTGCGGATAACGGTCGCTGAAGGCGCCGAGCCCGACGCGCTTGAGCCATTCTTGCGCGCGCGGGCGCGCTTCGCTTGCGCGCGTGCCCGCCGTTTCCAGCCCGATCGCGACGTTCTCCAGCGCCGTCTTCCAGGGAAACAGCGCGTCGGCCTGGAACAGGTAGCCGGCCTGGCGGTTGAGCGCAGCCAGTGGCGCCCCGAAGATATCGACGGCGCCGCCGGACGGTGCCAGCAGGCCGGCGGCGATATTGAGCAATGTCGATTTCCCGCAACCGGTCGGCCCGACGATGGCGACGAATTCGCCGTCGCCGACATTCAGCGTCGCGCGCTCCACGGCGATATAGCTGCCGCCGCCGGCCAAGCGAAAGGCGATCGTCACGTCGCTCAGCGCGACGGCCGATGATGCCGTCTTATTCGCTGCGTTGCCGGCCATGCGTCAATTCCCCGCTACGGAGCGCAAGCTAGCGGCTTGCTCCCGCGTTGCAAACCCGGCCATCATCGCAACCAATGTCATTCGATTCACGCCTCGGCGACGCCTTCGCGCGGCTGCCCGACTATCTCGGCAACCACGTGCTGGTCAGCATCACGGCGCTGGCGCTGGGGCTCGCCATCAGCCTGCCGCTCGCCATTTTCTCCATGCGCCGTCCGCTCCTGCGCGGCGGATTGCTGGCGGTGGCGAGCGTCATCCAGACCATTCCCGGCATCGCGCTGCTGGCGCTGTTCTACCCGCTGCTCTTGGCCATGGCGGCGCTGTCGGAGCGGCTATTCGGTGCGAGCTTCTCGGCGCTCGGCTTCCTGCCTGCCGTGCTGGCGCTGGCGCTCTATTCCATGCTGCCGGTGCTGCGCAACACGGTGACGGGGTTGGACGCGATCAGCGAGGGCCTGCATGACGCCGGGCGCGCGCTCGCACTGACGCCGCGACAAATTTTGTGGCTGATCGAATTGCCGCTCGCCATGCCGGTGATCATGGCCGGCATCCGCACGTCGGCGGTCTGGGTGATCGGCACCGCCACGCTGGCGACCCCGATCGGCCAGACCAGCCTCGGCAATTACATTTTCGCCGGGCTGCAGACGCAGAACTGGGTGTTCGTGATTTTCGGCTGCATCGCCGCCGCCGTGCTGGCGCTGGTGGTCGACCAGTTGCTGGCGCTGATGGAACATGGCGTCGCCGCGCGCAGCCGGCTGAAAGTCGCCGCCGGCGGCGCCGGACTTGTGCTGGTGCTGCTGGCGGCGCTGTTGCCGGGCCACACCGCCAGCCGCGACAGCTATGTGGTCGGCACCAAGAGCTTCACCGAGCAATACATCCTCGGCGCGCTCATGCAGCAGCGGCTGCAAGCCGCCGGCCTCGCCAGCACGCGCCGCGACGGGCTCGGCTCGGCGGTGCTGTTCAAGGCGCTCACCTCCGGCGACGTCGACATGTATGTCGACTATTCCGGCACCATCTGGGCCAATTACATGCACCACGACGACGTCAAGCCGCGCGCCGAGGTGCTCAAGGACGTCGCGCGATGGCTGAAGACGACCTACGGCGTGCGCATGCTGGGGGCGCTCGGCTTCGAGAACGCTTATGCGCTGGCGATGCCGCGCAAGAAAGCGGAAGCGCTCGGCATCAATTCGATCGCGGATCTGGCGGCGCACGCGCGCGGACATGTCGATCGCCGGCGATTACGAGTTCTTCGATCGGCCGGAATGGAAGGCGCTGCAGCGGGCCTATGGCTTGAACTTCCGCGAGCAACGCAGCATGCAGGCGACCTTCATGTACAAGGCCGCGGCCAGCGGCGATGTCGACGTGATCTCGGCCTTCTCCAGCGACGGCCGCATCGCCCAATACGATCTCAAGGTGCTGGCCGATCCCAAGCAGGCGCTACCGCCCTATGACGCGATCCTGCTGCTGGCGCCCGAGCACGCCAATGATGCGAGACTAGTGGCTGCGCTGAAGCCGCTGATCGACGCCGTTCCGGTCAAGCTGATGCGCGCGGCCAATCTGCGCGCGTCCAGCAGCGGCGCCACGCCGGCGGCGATTGCGCAATGGATGTGGGGAAAGATCGAAGGGAAATGAACTTGACGCGCTAGGGCTCGACCGCGCGCTCAAGCTCCTTGGCGCGCGCTTCGGTCAAGTCCAGCATGCATATGCCGCCCTCGATGCGCGCGATGGTGCCGCCGCCGAGCTCATAATAGTCGCAGTCGACGTCGCGGAATTTCAGCCAGGCCTCTTGCGCGGCCTGCAATTTCTCGCGCTGTTTCGGCAGCGCCATCTTCAAGGCCTTCTCGTAGGCCGCGCTCAGGCGCTTTTCCAATTCAGCCAACTTGCCCTTCTGGCATTGGACAATTTGGTAGGTGTTGCCGTCGCAGTCCTGCTCCGCTGCGTCCGCGCTTGCAAAGCGGCCGCCCCGATGAGGACGGCCGCCGCAAGCACTGCGATACGCGTCGCATAAGCGACTAGTTCTTGCTCTTGTCGACCAGCGCGCGCTCTTTGATCCACGGCATCATCTCGCGCAGCTTGGCGCCGACCTGCTCGGCGGGATGCTCGGCGAGCTTGGCGCGCGTGGCCTTGAACGAGGTCTGGTTGACCTTGTTCTCCAGCATCCAGTCCTTGGTGAAGCGGCCGGACTGGATGTCGGCCAAAATGCGCTTCATCTCGGCGCGCGTCTCCTGCGTGATCACGCGCGGGCCGGAGACGTATTCGCCGTATTCCGCGGTGTTCGACACCGAATAGTTCATGTTGGCGATGCCGCCTTCGTAGATCAGGTCGACGATCAGCTTCATCTCGTGGATGCATTCGAAATAGGCCATCTCCGGCGCGTAGCCGGCCTCGCACAGCGTGTCGAAGCCCGCCTTCATCAGTTCGACCACGCCGCCGCACAGCACGGCCTGCTCGCCGAACAGGTCGGTCTCGCATTCCTCCTTGAAGGTGGTCTCGATGATGCCGGCGCGGCCGCCGCCGATCGCCGCGCCATAGGACAGGCACAGGTCATGCGCGTTGCCGGAAGCGTCCTTGTGGATCGCCAGCAGGCAGGGCACGCCGGCGCCGCGCTGCATATTCCGAGCGCACGGTGTGGCCGGGGCCCTTGGGCGCGATCATCATCACGTCGAGGTCGGCGCGCGGCTCGATCAGGTTGAAATGCACGTTGAGGCCGTGCGCGAACATCAGCGCCGCGCCCTGCTTCATGTTCTTGGCGAGGTGGTCGTTATAGATGTCGGCCTGCAATTCGTCCGGCGTCACCATCATCATGACGTCGGCCCATTTGGCGGCCTCCGCCGCTTCCATGACCTTGAACTTCTCGCCCTCGGCCTTTTTGACGCCGGCCGAGGTCTTGCGCAGCACGACCGCGACCTCCTTGACGCCGGAATCGCGCAGGTTAAGCGCGTGGGCGTGGCCCTGGCTGCCGTAGCCGATGATGGCGACCTTCTTGCCCTTGATCAGGTTCAGGTCGGCGTCGCGATCGTAGTAAACACGCATGATGATCCTCTACTAAGCCCCGGTAAGTTTCGGCCCTGCTTCTAGGACGCTTGGGCACTGCCGACAAGGCCCGGCGCCTGCACTTTTTCCCCTTCAAAGCACCATCGGCACGATGCTGGCGACAAGCAACAACGCCATCGCCGTGTTGAAAATGCGCGCATGCAGCGGATCGCGCAGAAACCGCCGCAAGCCGACGCCGAACCCGGTCCAGGTCGATACCGACAGCGCGGTGCACACGGCGAGCACCGCCACGATCACGACGAAATCGCTCCATGCATGACCCGGCCGTACATAGAGCGCGATGGCGCTGAGCGAGGCGACCACCGCCTTCGGATTCACCCACTGGAAGGCGACCGCCTGCAGGAAAGTGAAAGGCCGCGCCGGCCCGCCATTGTCGGCGTCCGCAAGGTGCGCGGTCGCCACTTTCCAGGCCAGCCAAAGCATATAGGCGGCGCCCGCCATCTTGAGCGCGATTTGCAGCGCCGGCACCGCCGCGAAGACGACGCCGAGTCCCGCGCCGCAGGCGACCAGCAGCACCACGAAGCCGAGCGTCACCCCCACCATGTGCGGAATGCTGCGCGAGAATCCGAAATTCACGCCGGACGCCGCGAGCAGGATGTTGTTCGGGCCCGGCGTGAACGCCATCACGCACGAGAACACGACCAGCGCGAGGAAAATGTCGAGCGGCATTGCAAAGGGCTTGGCCGACGCCTCACATCCCTTCCGGCCCGCGCACGATGGCGGCGATGCCGGTGCGCGCCACTTCCACCAGTCCGAGCGGCAGCATCAGCGCGATGAAGCTCTCGATCTTGTCGCTGGCGCCGGTGATCTCGAACACGAAGCTCTCGGTGGTGGCATCGATCACGCGGGCGCGGAAGGCGTCGGCCAGCCGCAGCGCCTCGACCCGGTGCTCGCCCTTGCCGCGCACCTTCACCATCGCCAGTTCGCGCTCGATCGAATTGCCGTTGAGCGTCATGTCGACGACGTGATGCACCGGCACCTGCCGGTCGAGCTGGTTCTTGATCTGCTCGATCACCATCGGCGTGCCGGTGGTCACCACCGTGATCAGCGACAAATGCGCCTGATGCTCGGTCTCCGACACGGTCAGCAACTCGATGTTGTAGCCGCGGCCGGAGAACAGGCCGATGACGCGCGCCAGCACGCCGGGCTCGTTGTCGACCAGCACCGAGAGCGTATGCGTCTCCGGCTTCTGCGCCGTCGGCGCGCTCGGGTAATGCGATGTGCTTGTAGGAGCGTTCATGGTGTCCTCATCGTCTCACAACGGCAAATGCGAAATCGCGGCCCTGCCCGCGCGCCACCGCCAGATCGATCCACAACATGGCGTGCGCCTCCAACAGGCGCGCGTTGCGTAAGGGTCCGGCATCGATCACCTCGAAGCCGAGCTGGCCGACCAGATCGATCACCTTCGGCTTGTTGGCCGCGTCGTCGCCGGCCACGAACATCACCGATTTCACGCCGTTGTAGACCGGGTTCGCCATGTTGCCGAAGCCGGTCGAGTTCAGCGTCTTGAACACCGAAGCGCCCGCCGCCCAGCCTTGCACCTTCTCGCCGGCCGAGGTGGTATGGCCGATCTCAAGGCTGATGCCGTCCGGCCCGCGCGCAAGCGGATTGGTGCTGTCGAGGATGAGCTTGCCTTTGAGGTCGCCCATGGCGCCGATGGCGGCTTGCGCCGCCGGCCATGGTGTTGCCAGCACGATGGCGTCGGCGAAGGCCGCCGCCTCCGCTACGGTGCCGGCTTTCGCCTTGCCGCCGAGCTTGCCGAGCAGGCCTTGCACCTTCTCCGACTTCGGATCGCGCACGCCGAAGAAGACGTCGTGGCCGGCCTTCTGCGCCCAGGCCACCCCAAGCGTGCCACCGACATTGCCGGCGCCGATGATCGCGAGTTTCATGACCTCTGTCCTTGCTCCAGACTGTCATTGCCCGCGCAAGCGGGCGATCCAGTAATCACATGAGGTTCTCAGCAGGATACTGGGTCTGCCGCCTTCGCGGGGACGACAGACCGTTACACCATCACCTTGCCTTCCTCGGTGATCGCCTCCTCCACCGACACGCCGGCGTCGCCGAGGATCATCTCGTTGTGCGCGCGGCCCGACGGGATCATCGGGAAGCAGTTCTCCTTCGGGTCGACCACGCAGTCGAACAGCACCGGCCGGTCAATGTCGATCATCTCCTTGATGGCATGATCGAGATCGCCCGGTTTCTCGCAGCGGATGCCGACGGCGTGCATCGCCTCGGCCAGCTTGACGAAATCCGGCAGCGCCTCGGAATAGCTCTCCGAATAGCGCCCGCCGTGCAGCAGTTCCTGCCACTGCCGCACCATGCCCATGTACTGGTTGTTGAGAATGAAGATCTTGACCGGCAGCCGGTACTGCACCGCGGTCGACAGCTCCTGCATGGTCATCAGCACCGAAGCCTCGCCGGCGATGTCGATGACCAGCGATTTCGGATGCGCCATCTGCACGCCGATCGAGGCCGGCAGCCCGTAGCCCATGGTGCCAAGCCCGCCGGAAGTCATCCAGCGGTTCGGTTCCTGGAAGCCGTAGAACTGCGCCGCCCACATCTGGTGCTGGCCGACCTCGGTGGTGATGTAGACGTCCTTGTCCTTGGTCGCCTCGTAGAGCCGCTGGATGGCGTATTGCGGCTTGATCACCTCGTTCGACGCCCGGTAGGCGAGCGACTTGCGCGCGCGCCATTTGTCGATCTGCGTCCACCACATTTGCAGCGTCTTCTTGTCGGGATGGACGGCTTCGGTGCGCCACAGCCGCACCATGTCCTCCAGCACATGCCCGCAGTCGCCGACGATCGGCACGTCGACATGGACGTTCTTGTTGATCGAGGACGGATCGATATCGACATGGATCTTCTTCGAGCCGGGCGAGAAGGCGTCGATGCGGCCGGTGATGCGGTCGTCAAAGCGCGCACCGATGCAGACCATCACGTCGCAATCGTGCATCGCCATGTTGGCTTCCAGCGTTCCGTGCATGCCGAGCATGCCGAGCCATTGCGGATCGGCGGCCGGGAACGCCCCGAGCCCCATCAGCGTGGAGGTGATCGGGAAGCCGGTGAGCTTGACCAGCTCGCGCAGCAGATCGCTCGCCGCCTTGCCGGAATTGACCACGCCGCCGCCGGTGTAGAACAGCGGCCGCTTGGCGTGCGCCATCAGCTCGATCGCCTCCTTGATCTTGCCCATGTCGCCCTTGAGCTTGGGCTTGTAGCCGGTGTGCGCGAAATCCTTCGGCTTGGAATAGACGCCTTTGGCGAACTGGATGTCTTTCGGAATATCGACCACGACCGGGCCGGGCCGGCCGCTGGCGGCGATGTGGAACGCCTCGTGCAGCACGCGCGGCAGATCCTCGATGCGCTTGACCAGATAATTGTACTTGGTGCACGGCCGGGTGATGCCGACGGTATCGGCTTCCTGAAAGGCGTCGTTGCCGATCAGATGGGTCGGCACCTGACCGGTGATGCAGACGATCGGGATCGAATCCATCAGCGCGTCGGTGAGGCCGGTCACCGCGTTGGTGGCGCCGGGGCCGGAAGTCACCAGCATGCAGCCGACTTTGCCGGTCGAGCGCGCATAGCCTTCCGCCGCATGCGCGGCGCCCTGCTCGTGCCGCACCAGTACGTGCTTGACCTTGTCCTGCGCGAAGATCGCGTCATAGATCGGCAGCACCGCGCCGCCCGGATAGCCGAACAAGTGCTTCACGCCCTGATCGGCGAGCGCCTCGATCACCATTTCGGCGCCGGTCATTTCCCGTGTCATGGTCGTCGTCCTTCCGCTTTCGTCTCACTCGCTTAGCTCGTCGTCGTGTCGTTCGCTTGGCGCATGATCTTTTCCGAAAACCGGTTGCCGTTTTTCGGGATCATGCGCCGGCCAATAAAAAAGGCCCGCAGAGGGCCATGTTCGGACGCGTCACCTGGCGCAAGGCCCCTTCAGGGCCGCCCAGGGGGCGTCCGAACATTTACTACAAGAGTAATAATATTGCGCGACATAGTCCCTGCCCGAACTTTCATTGCGCGGGTTATAGGTGCACTGCAAACCGCAGTCAAGCAAAAAGAGCCAGCTTTGCTGCTGAACGAAGGGCGCGACGGCCCGCCGGGCCATCGCGCCGTAGCATTCATTATGTCGAATTGACCGGTATTCACCCAATTCGCCGAGATCATGCTCCACCAGTCAACCGCCAACCCCTGCTCGACATATCGGTACGACATCCAGGCGTAGCCATGGTCGCCCCAGCCTGTCCCCCAAGAATTGCGGACCAGCAATGCCCCTTTGTACGCCCCGATCTTGAGATTGTCGTCGTAGCCCACCGCAACGTTCGCATGTCCGCCACGGTAATTGCTGTTTGGCCCGGGATACGCAATCAGAGCACCGGGCAACAGATTGTCATATTCGGAATACACCGGGAATCCGAACATGCTGGGAAATCCCGCTGCCAAGTAAGCCTTGATGTTGGCGAGCGCATTCGTCGCTGGTGCGCCGTTGGGGTCGAGCCGGAAATATTTCATCGCCTTGTAGTTTGCCCCAAACGCGTAGCAGAAGGCCGACGGCTCCAGTTCGAAGCGGGGATTCTGCGCCGCTTCCCGCCCGTCATACGGCCAGTAAGATTCGGGCGGCGCGCCGAACAGCACCAGCGCTTCCATGGCCGTCCGCAGATACGCACCGGTATCCCCGGTCCAACCCAAAAGATTGCGCTCGGCCTTGTACAGGAACAGCCGTGAAGCATCGACGTGATTGCCGCTGGCGCGTCGTTCGAAATATTCCAGCAACGCGATGGCGGAGTTGGCCGTGCAGGAGCCAAGCATCCCCTGGTCCTCGATCGGCGAGAACCACTGACGAAGATCGACTTTCGACGCGGCCGCTTTTTTTGAGGCAGTTTTCGATTTTGCAGATCCTTTCGATCTTGCGGCTCCTTTCTTCGTCGCAACGGCAGTCTTCGCGAGCAAAGGCGCAATCTCGCGATGCTGATCGGTATAGTCGCTGGGCTTCGGCACGTCCGGAAGCCAGCCCAACGCGCGATGACGTGTCATTGTCGCCTCCCATGGTTGATGGCGGCCGCAAGGCGCGAATGCCTGCAGGCTTCATGCTACTGTTAGTTGCACAACGGGAGATTATCGCACGGCAGCCGCGATGCAAGAGACGTGGCGGCGACGTTAAGCCGTTGAGAGAGGCCGGCTTCGTTGCGAGAGCACCGACTGCTCGGCTTCCGCCGGTGTCGCCCAGGTCCAATCCTTCATTTGGTTGCGGAACCAGGTGAGCTGGCGCTTGGCGTAGCGGCGGGTGTCCATCACCGCACCGGCGGCGGCTTCGTCGAGCGGAATCTCCCCATTGAGGTGGCGGATCAGCCAGGGCACGCCATGCGCCTTCATCGCCGGCAGCGACGGATCGAGTTGGCGCTGCGCAAGCGCCCTCACCTCCTCCAGCGCCCCCGCTCTGAGCATCGCGGCAAAGCGCGCCTCGATGCGCGCCACCAATTCCTTGCGCTCGCAAGTGACGAATACCTTGGCGGCGCGCTCGGGCACGATCAGCGGCGGCAGACCTTCGCGATGCCAGTCGCTGAGCGGACGCCCAGTGGCTTCGACCACTTCCAGCGCGCGCGCGATGCGCGAGCGGTCGTTCACCATCAGCCGCTGCGCGGTTTGCGCGTCGCGTTGCATCAGCTCGGCGTGCAGCACCGGCGCGCCTTCGGTTCGGATGCGCGCGCGCACTTGTTCCCGGATTTCAGTTGGGATGGGCGGCACGGCAGCCAGTCCGCTCAGCAGCGCCTTGAAATAGAGTCCCGGTGCCGCCGACCAGGATCGGCACGCGCCCTTGCGCAGCGACGTCTTTCAAAACTTCGCCGACGTCGCGGCACCAGCGCCCGACCGAATAATTCTCCGCCGCATCGACGTGGCCATAGAGTCGGTGCGGCACGCGCGCTTCTTCCTCCGGCGTCGGCCGCGCGGTGACGATGCGCAGATCGCGATAGACCTGCATGGAATCGGCATTGACGATCACGCCGACCGAGCGTTCGCGGCCAACCGCAGCGCCAGCGCCGACTTGCCGCTGGCGGTCGGGCCGGCGATCAGGATGGCATCGGGTCGGGGCATCGGGATTATCGGCCGTCAGTTCAGCCGATTTGATTGCGGCCGCGCAGCAACCTCCTCCACCAGCGCGGCAATTGGGCTCGCCTGATGGTGGGTGATCCGCCACGCGCCGTCGACGCGCCGGAACATATTGGTGGTGGCCAGCGCCGCCCCGCCGACGAATTCCACGCAGAATACGCGCGCCTCCTCGCCCGACACCATCACGCTTTCATTGCGCGGCTCGATCCGCTCCTGGTTCGGGTTGCGCAGGATTTCCCGGTAGGATTCCAGGATCGCCTCGCGGCCGATCAGCACCGGCCAGCCGGGGTGGATGCACGGACACTTGGCTTTCCGCCCAGATGCGGCTCATGGCCGCGAAATCGGCGCTGGCGAAAGCGCTGTAATAGGCCGCGTTGGCGGCCAGGATGTCGGTTTATCGCTCATGCTCCGTGAGGTGCAGCAATCGCCGGGCGAAATCAATCGGGAAATCGACGCGGGGCGCGCTTGCCGCTTAAGGGCCGGCCTGCAATAAGCAGCGCCCTAACCCCGCGCCATGGAGTTCCCGTTGTCGCTCATCAGACCGTTCCGCGCGTTGCGTCCCGCGCCCGGCCGCGCGGCCGAGGTGCTGGCGCCGCCCTATGACGTGCTCTCCAGCGCGGAGGCGCGCGCGCGCGCCCGGGGCAAGCCGTGGAGCTTCCTGCACATCTCCAAGCCGGAGATCGATCTCGATCCGGCGACCGACCCTTATGACAAGGCGGTCTACGCCAAGGCGGCGGAGAACCTAGAGCGCATGGTCGACGCCGGCGTGATGATCCGCGACGCCAAGCCGAGTTATTACGTCTACCGGCTGACCTGGCGCGATCGCGTGCAGACCGGCTTGGCCTGCGTTGCCTCGATTGCCGACTACTTGAGCAACCGCATCCGCAAGCACGAACTGACCACGCCGGTGAAAGAAGACGACCGCGTGCGCCAGATCGAGGCGATCAACGCGCAGACCGGTCCGGTGATGATCGGCTATCCGAACGCACCGGCGATCGACGCGCTGCTGGCGCAGGCCGCGGCCGGCGCGCCCGCGGTCGACGTCACCGCCGATGACGATGTGCGCCACCAGATGTGGGTGGTGGATGACGAAGCAACCATTGACAAGCTCACGCGCGCCTTCGACGCCCTGCCCGCGATCTACATTGCCGATGGCCATCACCGCTCGGCGGCGGCCGCGCGCGTCGCGGCCAGCCGCGGCAAGGGTGACGGCTCGCACCAATATTTCCTGGCGGTGATCTTCCCCGAACGCGAAATGACCATCCTCGACTACAATCGCGTGGTGAAGGATTTGAACGGCCGCAGTGCGGAACAGTTTCTTGCCGAGCTACGCAAACGATTTGAGGTCATCGCGTCGGATACGCCGGTGCGCCCGACCTCCTCAAACGAATACGGAATGCTTTTCGACGGTAGCTGGTACCGGCTGAGGGTGCGGCCCGATCTGGTGCCCACCGATCCGATCGGCCGGCTGCCGATCACGGTGCTGACGCGCAACCTGATCGAGCCGCTGCTCGGCATCAAGGACCCGCGCACCGACAAGCGCATCGACTTCATCGGCGGCGCGCGCGGCCTTACCGGCCTCGAAGCGCGCGTGAACTCCGGCGAGATGGCGGTCGCCTTCGCGCTCTACCCGACGCAAATGGCCGACCTGATGGCGGTGGCCGATGCCGGCGACATCATGCCGCCGAAGTCCACCTGGTTCGAGCCCAAGCTCGCCGACGGCATGGTCAATCACGTGCTGGATTAACCGGTAGGATCGTAAGCGCGCTCGCAGCCGAACAGCGCGCACCTGGATCATTCCGAGGTAACCGGCTGCAGTGAATCTCCGACTGCGCTCATTTCTAACGCTGTATTTCATCCGCGCCTAACCAATCCGGCAGATGACCCGTTCGACCAGAGGTCGAACGAAAGGATTCGCGCGTTGTCTCATGCCGTCGCGATAAGCGGCCGTGAGTCATGTCTTGATGAGATGAACGCAAAGCACAGCCCCACCATTCGCTCTAGATTGATCTTGCTTGTCGTGGCCTGCATCATTCCAGCGTCATTGATGGCCGTGACGTTGACTAGCTATAATTATTTTCAGGACCGCGCCCGCCTCGGCAAAGCATCGCTGGCAACCGTACGCGCGATGGTGTCCGCGGTTGACGGGGATTTAGCCGCGGTTCAGGCGGCGCTGCTTGTCCTCGCGACGTCGCCCAGCCTTCAATCGGGTGATCTTTCCGATTTCTATGTGCAAGCCAAGGACGTGCTCACGACGTTGTCGGCGACCAACATCGTCTTAGTCGACCCGACGTTTCAACAACGCATAAACACGCTTCGCCCCTATGGCAGCGAACTGCCGCGGCAACTGGATCTCGTATCGCAGTTGAAGCAGGTGTTCAAAACCGGGCGGTCGATTGCGACCGATGTCTTTTTTGCCCCGCTTTTGAATAAGCCCTTTCTTGCGGTCGGCGTCCCGGTCTACCGCAATGGCGTCGTGACCTACGTCCTGGCAGCGGGCGTCTCGCCGCAACGTTTGTCCGGGCTTTTGGCCCAGCAGCATTTCTCAGCGGACTGGATCGGCGTCATTCTCGACAGCTCCGGCACCGTTGTGGCCCGCACCCATCAAATGGAGCGCTATGTCGGAACCAAGGGCTCGCCAAGCTTGATGGCGCGGATGGCGCAAGTGCCCGAGGATGCTTTTGAGAACAAGACCCTTGAAGGCATCCCGGTCTTCGCCGCCTTTAGCAAATCCAACGTGTCAAACTGGACGGTGGCTATTGGCATTCCCGCCAAAACTATGACCGGAGAATTGGTCTCTACGCTCTGGTGGTTTGTCGGCGGAACGGTGTTTCTGTTGCTGAGCGGCCTCGCGGTGGCCTGGGCAATCGGGAGCAGGATCGCCGCTTCGATCCACAAACTGATAGCGCCCGCGCTGGCGCTCGGATCGGGCAAAGAGGTGATCATTCCGGCCCTGCATCTGAAGGAAGCGGAAGAGGTCGGCAATGCGCTGGCGCGGGCTTCCGCAATGCTGATGGAAGCCCAATACAAGTCAAATCATGACCCATTGACCGGCCTCGCCAACCGCGCGCTGTACGACGAAATTCTGAATCACCAGATTGCGATCTGTCAACGAACCAAGACAACTCTCGCTATTGTCTCCATCGATCTCGACGGATTCAAAGCCGTCAACGATGCGCACGGACACGCCGCCGGCGACAAGGTGCTCTGCACGGTAGCGACACGCCTCAAGAATGCGATTCGGAAATCAGACCTGGCGGCCCGTCTGGGCGGCGACGAGTTCGCGCTCATTCTGGTCCATACGGGCTTAGCCGCCGCCGAGACGGTCGCGGCGAAGTTGGTCAATAGTCTTTCCGGTCCCTACCCGATTGGCGAGCGCACCTTGGAAATATCGGCCAGCGTCGGCATTGCGGTGTATCCGGGATCGGGAACGACCTTCGAAGAACTTTCCCGGCACGCCGATGAAGCGATGTATGCAGCAAAGGCTTCAGGCAAACAGCACTATGCGGCGTAAGTGACGCCCACCGCCGCATTCCGCGAGCGCGAAATCATTGCAGGCTGAGCGCGACAAAGCTCGGATTGCCGCCGGGCGAGACCACCAGCAGCACGACCGATTTCTTGCCGGCCTTCTTGAGGTCCTCGATGTGCCGCTGCAATTCGGCGGCGTCGCTTACCCGCTGCTGCTGCACCTCGGAGATCACCATGCCGGGCGTCAGATGCTTGTCCGCCGCCGCCGAATTCGGCGCGACCGCGGTGATCAGCACACCCTTCACGGTCTCCTTGATGCTGTGCTTCTTGCGCAAGTCGTCGGTCAAGTTGGCAAGATCGAGCCCGAGCGCTTTCTTGACCACCGTCTTTTCTTCTGGCGCCTTCTTCTTGTCGAGCGCGGCCTGCTTCTCGCCGTCATCGAGGCGGCCGAGCTTGACCGACTTGGTCACTTCCTGGCCGTTGCGGATGACCACCACCTGGACGTCCTTGCCGACCGGCGTATCGGCGACGATGCGCGGCAGATCGCGCATCTCTTTCACGTCCTTGCCGTCGAACTTGACCACCACGTCGCCCGGCTCGAGCCCCGCCGGCTTGGCCGGACCCTTGTCGTCGACACCGGCGATCAGCGCGCCACGCACCGGCTTGATGTTGAGGCTGTCGGCGATCTCGTCGGTGACCTGCTGGATGCGCACGCCGAGCCAGCCGCGCCGCACTTCCTTGAACTCGCGCAGTTGGTCGATCACCGGCATCACGATCTTCGAGGGCACCGCGAAGCCGATGCCGATCGAGCCGCCGGACGGCGAGATGATCGCGGTGTTGACGCCGATCACCTCGCCTTTGAGGTTGAACAGCGGCCCGCCGGAATTGCCGCGATTGATCGCCGCGTCGGTCTGGATGTAGTTGTCGTAAGGGCCGGAATTGATGTCGCGGTTGCGCGCCGAAACGATGCCGGCGGTCACCGTGCCGCCCAGGCTGAACGGATTGCCGATCGCGATCACCCATTCGCCCAGCCGCAACTTGTCCGAGTCGCCGAACTTGACCGCCTTGAGCGGATGCGTCGGCTTGACCTTGAGCAGCGCGAGATCGGTCTTGGTGTCGCGGCCGACGATTTCCGCCCGCAGATGGGTGCCGTCATTGAGGATGACGTCGACTTCGTCGGCGTCGGAGATGACGTGGTTGTTGGTCACCACGTAGCCGGACGCGTCGATGATGAAGCCGGAACCGAGCGAATTGACCCGGTGCGGCACCGGCGTGGAGCCCGGACGATTGCTGCCGCGGTGATTCTTGAAGAATTCCTCGAAGAATTCCTCGAACGGCGAGCCGGGCGGCAGCTTCGGCATCGCATTGCTGCTCATGTCCACGGTCTGCTTGGACGAAATATTGACCACCGCGTCGATCACGTTTTCGGCAACGTCGGCGATGACGTCCGGTCCGAGCGCGGCGGCCGGAACCGTCATTAGCGGCCAAGCGATTGCCGCAGCGACAAAAACCGCCGCGGCCGGGCGGCAAACGCGGCGCGTCAGACGATCAAAGATAGCGCCCATGGGCGTCGATTCTCCTGGGAATGGGGTGCCGACAAAGTGGCGCTGATTTCAAGGCAATTCAAGGGCAGCCGATTAGCTGCGCACCAGCCACACAATGACAACGCCGACAATGGCCGCGCCGATGCCGATTGCCCGCAAGGTGGTATCCGGCGTCTCCATGGCGGCCTGCATCGAGCGCTTGGCGGGCCCGGGAAACGCGGCAAAGATCAGACCTTCGATCACGAACACCAGCCCGAGCGCGGCCAGGAAGTCGATCATGCGCGCCTGGCCCGCGCCGATTACTTAGGCGTCGCGGCTGCGGCCGCCGCCGGCGGTTTGGCTTGCGCCGCAGCCGGCGGCGCCGGCTCGTCGGCCCCCGGCATCTTGCCGGACGGATGATTGAAGTAGCGGAAGAAGTTGCTGTCCGGCTTCAGCAGCAGGCGCGTTTCGTTGGGCTTCATGCCTTTTTCATAGGCCTGCATCGAGCGGTAGAAGGCGAAGAAGTCCGGGTCTTTGTTGAAGGCGTCGGCGAAAATCTGGTTGCGCTTGGCGTCGCCCTCGCCGCGAATTTGCTCGGCCTTGGAGGTGGCCTCGGCCACCAGCACGGTCACCTCGCGGTCGGCGCGCGAGCGGATTTCCTGGCCCTGCTGGAGCCCCTGGGCGCGGTACTCGGCCGCCTCGCGCTGACGCGCGGTCTGCATGCGTTGATAGACCGCCTGGCTGTTCTGCTCCGGCAGGTCGGCGCGGCGGATGCGCGCGTCGACCACCTGAATGCCGTAGTTTTCGGCCTCATGGTTGATCAAATCGCGGATGCGCGACATCAATTCCGCGCGTTGATCGCGCACCACCTGGATGAAGGTCGCCTCGCCGAGCACGCGCCGCAGCGCGGAATTAAGCAGAATATTGAGCTGCGAATCGGCGGCGGTTTTCGAGCCGAGCGTCTGGTAGAAGCGCAGCGGGTCGTGAATGCGGTAGCGCGCGAAAGCGTCGACCACCAGCCGCTTCTGGTCGGAGGCGATCACTTCTTGCGCCGGCGCCTCCAGGTCGAGGATGCGCTTGTCGATGGCGATCACATTATCGACGAACGGCACCTTGACGTGCAGGCCCGGCTCGTTGACCACGCGCACCACCTTGCCCAGGCGCACCACCAGCGCCTGCTGGGTCTGATAGACGGTGAACAACGCGCTGTAGGCGACCACCAGGGCCGCCACCAGCAGGACAACAATCACTCCGCCAACGACATTGAGTTTCATCGCTTGGCTCCCGACGGCTGTGACTGGGTGCGCGCTGGCGCGGGCCTGCTGGTCTGCGCCGGTCCGGTCAGTTGCTGCAGCGGCAGGTAGGGCACCACGCCGGTGCCGTTCTTGCCGGAATCGATGATGATCTTGTCGGTGTTGCCGAGCACCTTCTCCATGGTCTCCAGATACATGCGCTCGCGGGTCACGTCGGGCGCTTTCTTGTACTGATCGTAGATCTGCACGAAGCGCGAGGTCTCGCCGGTCGCCTCGGCAACCGTCTGCTGCTTGTAGGCTTCCGCGGCTTGTGTGACCTGCGCAACCCTGCCGCGCGCTTGCGGCACCACGCGGTTGGCATAGGTCTGCGCCTCGTTGACCGAGCGATCGAGGTCGATGCGCGCGGCCTGCACGTCACGGAAGGCGTCGATCACCTGCTTGGGCGGGTCGACCTTCTGCAACTGCACCTGGGTGATGTCGATGCCGGCGCCGTAATGGTCGAGCGTCTTCTGCATCAAATTCTGCACGGCGGTCTCGGTGACCTGGCGCGCGCCGGTCAGGATCGGCTCGATATCCGAGCGGCCGATCACCTCGCGCATGGCGCTTTCCGCCACCGCCTTCACGGTGCCTTCCGGGTTCTGGATGTTGAACAGATAATCGCCGACGCCGGCGGGTTTGACCTTCCACAGCACGGCAAAATCGACGTCGACGATGTTCTCATCGCCGGTGAGCATCAGGCTTTCCTCCGGCACCTCGCGTAGCGCAGTGCCGCCGCGGCTGCTCTCCACCTGGCGCATGCCGATGTCGATCTTGTTGATGCGCAGCGCCTTCGGCGTCAGCACCAACTCGATCGGAATTGGCAGGTGGTAATTCAAGCCGGGCTGCACCTCGCGCACTTGCTTACCGAAGCGCAGCACGACGCCGAGCTCATCCGGCTCGACCCGGAAGAAGCCGGAAAATCCCCACAGCGCGATGGCCGCCAGCACCAGCAGCGCGAAGCCCTTGCCGCCGAGATTGCCGCCCGGCAGCACGCGGCGCAGGCGATCCTGGCCGCGGCGGAGGATTTCCTCCAGATCCGGTGGCGTCGGTCCCGACGATTGCGGTCCGGAACTCCAGGGGCCTTTGCCGCCCGAGCCCCACGGCCCGCCACTGCCGCCGCCGCCGCCCTGATTGCTCCATGGCATTAAGTGATCTCCCGGCGTCGAACTCATGTGCCGACGCATATATGGCCGGTTGGCCTCAGTTGCAGGGGGTTATAGGGGACGATTGTCCCCGATACAACGCGCCGACAAGCTGCCTTTTGCCGCGCTTGGCCGCCTTTTAGCGCCTTAAATATGTCGCGACCGCGAAACCGGAGTCGTCGTCCGGACCGGCCGGATATTCCTTGCGCGTGATCTCGCGCCAGATTTCCGGGTCGATCGGCGGAAAGAACGCATCGCCCTCCGGTGAGGCGTGCACATGGGTGATTTCCAGCCGCTCGGCCAGCGGCATCGTGTCGTCGAACACGTCGCTGCCGCCGATCACCATGATCTCCTCGACGCCGCGCTTCTGGGCGTCCTCGCGCGCATAACCGAGGGCGGCATCCAGGCTGGCGGCCAGCACGCCGCCGGGCACCACCAGCCCGAGGTCGCGCGTCAGCACGATATTGGTGCGGCCTTTCAGCGGCTTGCCGATCAACTCGTAGGTCTTGCGCCCCATCACCACCGGCTTGCCGATGGTCACGTCGCGGAAATGCTTGAGGTCGGATTTCAGCCGCCACGGCAACTGCCCGCCGCGGCCGATGACATTGTTCTCACCGACGGCGGCGACCAGCACGATTTTCATCGCGGCGCCCCCACACGTGCGAAGGCTTGCAGCGCCGCCCCGCTCAGCCGGCAGATGCGCCAGTCGTCGAGCACCTCGGCGCCGAGCGAGCGATAGAACTCGATCGCCGGCGCGTTCCAGTCGAGCACCGCCCATTCAAAGCGCGCGTAGCCCTCCTCGACACAGCGTTGCGCCAGCCGCGCGAGCAGCGCCTTGCCGATGCCGCGCCGGCGATAAGCCGGCCGCACGAAGATATCCTCGAGATAGATGCCGGCGCGGCCGCGGAAGGTGGAGAAGTTCAAAAACCAGACCGCAAAGCCGGCCGCCTCCCCGTCCCACTCGGCGACGTCGCAGTAAAGCCGCGGCTGCGGCGCAAACAACGCGGCGGCAATCTGCTCCGGCGTTGCGTCCATGGCGGCGGTGAGCTTCTCGTAGTCGGCGAGCTCGCGCACCAATGCGAAGATCAGCGCGCTGTCGTCAGGACGCGCGGCGCGAATCGAGAGACTCACACCGCCACCGTGGCTTTGATGTGCGGATGCGCGTCGTAGCCTTCGACGGTGAAATCCTCATAACGGAAGCCGAAAATATCCGTCACCGCCGGATTGAGCTGCATCGCCGGCAACGCGCGCGGCGTGCGCATGAGCTGCAGATGCGCCTGCGTCAAATGATTGAGATAAAGATGCGCGTCGCCGAAGGTGTGGATGAATTCGCCCGGCTTGTAGCCCGTCACCTGCGCCACCATCAGCGTCAGCAACGCATAGGAGGCGATATTGAACGGCACGCCGAGGAACACGTCGGCCGAGCGCTGATAGAGCTGACACGACAGTCTGCCGTCCGCGACATAGAACTGGAACAGGCAATGGCAGGGCGGCAGCGCCATCTTGTCGACGTCGGCCGGGTTCCAGGCGGTAACGATCAGCCGGCGCGAATCCGGATTGCGCTTGATCATGTCGACGACGTGACTGATCTGATCGATGGCCTTGCCGTCCTGCGCCGGCCAGGAGCGCCATTGCTGGCCGTAGACCGGGCCGAGGTCGCCGCGCTCGTCGGCCCACTCGTCCCAGATGCGCACGCCGTGCTCTTGCAGATATTTGACGTTGGTGTCGCCGGCCAGGAACCAGAGCAATTCGTATATAATCGATTTCAGATGCAGCTTCTTGGTGGTGGTGAGCGGGAAGCCGGCGGCAAGATCGAAGCGCATCTGATAGCCGAACACCGACAGCGTGCCGGTGCCGGTGCGGTCGTGCTTCTCGACGCCGTGGTCGAGGATGCGCTGCATCAGGTCGAGATATTGCCGCATCGCCTTAGTGCTCACTGATATTGAGTCGGAAGATGGGCAAGATTGTCGCGCCCGGCAACGGCGGGCGGCGGTCCTATCAACATCATCTCACTGCTCATTGCGGCCCGCATGGCCCGGATGAGGCAGTTGATCGGCCCGACGCTCGCGCCAATTCATGCATAAGTGCCAATATCTTACGATCTTATGTTGGATTGCGACGCCTGCCGACGGGCACCGGCAAGAGCCGTCGCCATGCCCTGGTTGGGTTCGCCGCGGCCGTCGGTGTTCGATCGACGGCCATCGGCGGCAGGGCGATTCATTGTTTGCCAGAACGCGGAAAAAGCGAAAAAATGCACACCAGATCGAGGATCATCCGGGGGCTCCGGTAATACCGGTGGCGGATGGGGGTTGCGTATGTTGCCTTGCGTAACGCGAGTGGAAGCTGCGCGCGCTGTCTGGTCGCTTTGTTATGATGTGATCGGCGGTCTCACCTGGCTGCACAAGGCTTACGGCTCCGCGGTTGCCATCAACTCGCCTCTTGCTTCGCGGCAGGCATCGCCGATCGCTTATCTCTTCTCAGGCTCGGCGCTGAACGAGGCGGTCTATGACCAAATGGACCGCCTGCGCCTGAAGGGCGTCTGGCCCAATCCGGCGCCGCCCGGGACGTCGCAGGAAAAGTTGCGCTTCAACTACATGAGCCTCGGCGGCAGCGAGCATCATCACTATGCCCACCAGATTTCCGGCCAGTTCGGACGGCCGCGCGCCGAACGGTTGTTCGACGACATGCGGGCGATAATTGACGAGGAAGTCGCCGCGTGGCCGATCGGAAGGACCGTCGACCTTGCCAACCTGGCGAGAGAGCTCGCTACGCGATGCGCCCTCCAAATGCTTTACGGCGAGACCGACCGCGAGCGGGCGCTGAAAATCGGCAAGATGATCGACCGCTACCACGCCATGAACTGGTCCGCCTCGGTCATGTCGCTGCGCTTGAATCTGCCGGGATTGCCCTATCGCAAGCTGCTCAATACCGCCGACGATCTCTATGCGGAACTGGAGCGATGGACCGACGATTCCAGCCGCTTGCCGTCCTCCAATTTGCGGTCGGCATTCAGCGATCTCACCGATCCTTCCGGCAGCCCGGTGCCCGATTCGTTCAAGATCGCCAATATCGCCACGACGGCTTGGGCCTCCTACGAGCCGCCCGGCATCACCATTGCCTGGGCGCTGATGCTGCTCGAGCAGCATCCCTTGATTGCGGAGGCGCTTCTTGCCGAGCTCGAGGGCAGCGCCGCGCTCGGCGACCACACCGTGGCCTCGATCAACGCATTGCCGATCCTCGATGCGGTGGTGTTCGAAGCACTGCGGCTGTTACCGCCGACGCCGATCATCGGCATGTGGGTCATGGACGACATCACGATCGCCGGAACGAAGGCCCGCAAAGGCAGTTCGCTGCTGCTCAGCCCCTATCTCACGCAGCGCGATCCGGCGATCTATCCGGCGCCCGACCGCTTTCGGCCCGATCGGTGGCTGAAGCGGCGGCCGACAGCCTACGAGTTCATCGTCTTCAGCGGCGGCGCGCGCCGCTGCAGCGGCTACCACTATGCGGTCCTGCTGTTGAAGGTCGCGATCGCGGCAATCGTGCGCCGCTATCGCATCGCGCTCGATCCGGCGGCCAAGTACGGCTTTATTGCCAAGCCCACGTTGCGGCCGAGCCCCGGCATGCCGGCGCGCATTCTGCCGCAGGACGGCGCCTTCGAGCGGACGCCGCTGCGCGGCCGCATCGCCGGACAGTTCACGCCGGAATTGCGGCCGATGACGATCACGCAACGCGTGCGCGCCGACGCCCCTTCTGAGTACGCCGAAAATTAGACGCCGCTAGCCGCAAACTTTACGTCGGCGCCGCGCCGGCCTTTGGCCGCCGACTAGCCTTGGCCTCCCCTCGCCGGCCGCCGCTGCATCCGAATTTACGGTCTTTTTACGCCCGCGTTTCGTCGGCGCGATTAGAAATGACGCTCGGGGCACGCACGCAATCGCGGTTCAAGGGTCTAGCCATGATCGCCTTCCTTTCCGGACTTGTCGTCACCGGCGCCGGCAGCGCAAGTCTGTGGTACTTCAAGCCGCGCAACGGCCAAGCGCACGCGCTGGCTCTGAAGCCGGTGCTGGATTTCGATGATCCCGATCGGCATCGTGACTACGCTCGCGGTCGGCATAGCGCTGATCGTCGACGGCTTGCTCGGCTAGCCGCTAAAGCCAGCCGCTCACGCCGAGCACGCCGGCAATCGCGAACATGAAGAGCGGATTGATGCGGGTCGCGTATGCGACCGCCGCGGTCGCCGCCGTCACCAAGCCGGCATAGACATTGTGGTCGGCTGCGCGCGCCAACACGAAGGCGCTCGCCCCGATCAGCCCGATCGACAGCGGCACCAGCCCGGCCTGGATGGCGATGCGCCAGCGCGCCTCCTTGAAGCGGTCCCAGGTGCGCGCCACGATGAAGGCGACGACGCAGGTCGGCACGCACATGGCGGTCGTCGCCACCGCCGCCCCCGCCAGACCGGCCACGTGGTAGCCGATCAGCGTGACGATGATCACGTTCGGTCCCGGCGAGACCTGCGCGATGGCAAAGTTGTCGGCGAACTGGCGGTCGTTCATCCAGTGCATCACGTCGACCGCGACCCGGTGCATTTCCGGGATCGCCGCATTGGCGCCGCCGACTGCGAACAGCGACAGCATGGCGAAATAACCGGCGAGCGCAAGCAGCGGGTCATGCTTCATCGCGCCACCCGGAACCAGGCGAACGCAATGCTGATCGGCGCCAGCACCAGGAACACATACGGCAGCGGCCACTGCATCAGCGCCACGCCGATGAAGGCGAGGATCGCCACCGGCGGGCCGAAGTCCCAGCGCTTGCCGAACAGCGGCGCCGCCATCTTGACGACGATGGCGATCAGCAGGCCGGCGGCGGCCGAGGCGATGCCGGACAGGATGCGGCCGAGCGCCGCGATGTCGCCGAAATAGCGCATAGAGCACCGCCAGCACCGTGATGATGACCAGCGGCGGCCCCATCAGCCCGGCGAACGCCACTGCCGCGCCGGCCGCGCCGCCGAAACGCGAGCCGAAAACCACCGAGAAATTGAGCGTATTCGGCACCGGGTAGAAATTGCGATAGCGAGAACGCCTCGTTGAACTCCTCCGCCGTCATCCACTGCCGCTTGTCGACGATCATGCGGCGCGCCCAGGGCAGCGCCCCGCCGAAGCCGGAGAGCGAGACGGCGACGAACGCGCGGAACAGTTCGGGAAGCGTCGGGTTCACGACCGTGGCGGCGGTCGGCGGCGCGGCACGGTCGGTGGCGGGGGCGGCTGAATCGGGCATGACCCCGCGAGGTTTATCGCGGCGACCGCCGCGCGACTAGGCGGTCACATCGCAGCCCAGCCTTGCGTTCGCACAAGATTTGCGGTTGCTAAGGCCGACGCCTTTCGGCACTTTTGCCCGGCGTTTAAGGGGGCACGCAGCGCATGAAAATCGGATTTGCAGTTGTGGCGCCTGGCGGCGGCGCGAGCGCGGCGCCGCGCACCATTCGGTAACCGGGCGCACAAGTTTGCATCATTGTTGAATCATTCCGGAGCGTAGTCATGGCGTCGAAACCGCGGGCGAAAAAGCCGCGCAAAGCAAAGCAGACGGCGGCAACGGCCGCTGCCGTCGCGGCGCCCGAGCATTCGATCGTGGTCGGCAAGAGCGGCAAATACGAAGCGCTCGATCTCAAATTCGGCAATCGTCACGGGCTGGTGACGGGTGCGACCGGCACCGGCAAGACCGTCACCTTGCAGGTCTTGGCGGAAGGGTTCTCGAACGCCGGCGTGCCGGTCTTTGCCGCCGACGTGAAAGGCGACCTCTCGGGCATTGCCGTCCCCGGCGAGGCCAAAGAGGCCTTCGTCAAGCGCTGCACCGACATGGGACTGACCTATCAGCCCGACGAATTTCCCGTGATCTTCTGGGATGTGTTCGGCCAGCAGGGCCATCCCGTGCGCGCCACGGCATCCGAGATGGGTCCGGTGCTGCTGTCGCGCATCATGGATCTCAACGACGCCCAGGAAGGCGTGCTCAACATCGCTTTCCGCGTCGCCGACGAGCAAGGGCTGGCGCTGCTCGACCTCAAGGACTTGCGCGCGATCCTGCAATTCGTCTCCGATAACGCGGCCACGTTGCGCACGCAGTACGGCAACGTCACGCCGGCGACCATCGGCACCATCCAGCGCCAGTTGCTGGTTCTGGAGAACCAGGGCGCGGAGTCGTTCTTCGGCGAGCCGGCGCTGACCATTGCGGACTTCATGCGCACCGACCGCGACGGACGCGGTTACGTCAACATCCTGGCGGCCGACAAACTGATCGCCAATCCGCGGCTCTACGCGATGTTCCTGTTGTGGCTGCTGTCGGAACTGTTCGAGACGCTGCCCGAGATCGGCGACCCCGACAAGCCGAAGCTGGTGTTCTTCTTCGACGAAGCGCACTTGTTGTTCAACGACGCGCCGAAGGCCTTGCTGGAGAAAATCGAGCAGGTGGTACGGCTGATCCGCTCCAAGGGCGTCGGCGTGTTCTTCGTCTCGCAAAATCCGCTCGACGTGCCGGAGACGGTGCTCTCGCAGCTCGGCAACCGCGTGCAGCACGCGTTGCGCGCCTTCACGCCGCGCGATCAGCGCGCGGTGAAGGCCGCGGCCGAAACGTTCCGGCCGAACAAAGATCTCGACACCGCGCAAGTCATCACCGAGCTCGGCAAAGGCGAGGCGCTGGTGTCCTTCCTGGAAGGCAACGGCGTCCCCTCCGTGGTCGAGCGCACCATGATCCGGCCGCCGTCGGCGCGGCTCGGGATGATCGGCGCCGACGAGCGCAAGACGGCGATCGCCAACAGCCCGCTCATGGGCAAATACGACACGGCGGTGGATGCGGAATCCGCCTACGAGATTTTGACAAAACGCGTTGAAGAAACCGCCGCGGAAACCGCTCAGGCCGAGCAAGGCGGCGTCGGCGGCTTGATCGGCGGTCTCGGCGGCATGCTCGGCAGCATCTTCGGCACCACCCGCAAGAGCGGCGAGCGCCTGACGACGGGGCAACTGATCGCCCGGTCGGTCACCCGCACGGTGGCAAGCCGCACCGCCGGCAAGCTCGCCGCCGACGTCGGCAAATCGATTGGCGGCTCCATGGGCGGCTCGATTGGACGCGCGATCGTGCGCGGCGCGCTCGGGGGCATGCTGCGGCGGCGCTGAGCGCGGCGCCGACGCCCGCCTGGCGGACATCGCTGCTTGTTGCACGCGGCGCGCGTCATTACATGCGCTGCGACCCGCAAGCGGAGCGCACTGCCATGTCGCCGATGAGCCTGTTGCTGAACGTACTGTGGATCGTGTTCGGTGGCTTCTACATGGCGGCCGGCTGGCTGATCGCCGCGCTCATCATGGTGGTCACTATCATCGGCATTCCATGGGCGCGCGCGGCGCTGACCATCGCCTTCTACACTTTGCTGCCGTTTGGCCAGACCGTCGTCGACCGTCCGACCGGGATCGGCAGCAGCCCGCTCGGCTTGATCGGCAACATCATCTGGCTGGTGCTGGCCGGCTGGTGGCTGGCGCTCGGCCATCTGATCACGGCGCTGCTGCTGGCGGTGACCATCATCGGCCTGCCCTTCGCCTGGGCGCATCTCAAGCTCGCCGGCATCTCGCTGTGGCCGATCGGCAAGGACGTGGTGAGCCGCGAGGAAGCGGAGCGATTCTATCGGGTGGGCGCCTAAGCCCGC
Organism: uncultured Alphaproteobacteria bacterium; assembly: GCA_963761245.1. Classification (GTDB taxonomy): domain Bacteria; phylum Pseudomonadota; class Alphaproteobacteria; order Rhizobiales; family Xanthobacteraceae; genus Pseudolabrys. Next base: position 50,698 of record CAVXGN010000010.1, read on the forward strand.
TTCGCCCTATAGCGTGCACCGCGTCAGCTGGAAGTGCGCGCGGTGCCTACCGAGGTTGGTCAAGACCGTGGTGTGAAAATTGCAAAATGTGCGCGTTTTTATAAACTACACCGCACGGATGTCCGTGGGCGGTCTTGCAAACGGCGTATCCCGGCTTACGGTGACCGCCACCGCGACCATTGGGTGCTTTCTACGGAGCGACAATGAATGAGCGTGTGCAGCGAGAGTGCGGAAACTGTTCCCTGTGCTGCAAACTGCTTTATATTCCGGAACTGAATAAGCCTATTGATACATGGTGTCCGCACTGCCGCCCGGGCCACGGCCGCTGCACCATTTATTCAAGCCGACCGTCTCACTGTGAGAGCTTCGCCTGTCTATGGCTGGAGGGCCGCACAGATGATCGTTGGTATCCGGCGCGAAGCAAAATGGTGCTGACGCAAGCAAAGGAAAACCAACTTATCGTTACGGTCGACCCTGCCTTTCCCAATGCGTGGCGGCAAGAACCGTACTACTCGACGTTGCGTGCGTATCCCAAGCGCGGCGTCTCTGTGGGCGTACGCATCGGTCGCCGCTGCATTGATTTGGCTGCGGACGGCTCGGAAAAGGAGGCCTACCAAAGCCAAGCGGTTATTGAAGGACGCTCGGAAGACAACGGTTGATGCGGGAGTGCTTTTGGCCCCGCCATATTCGTTTCTGGCTTATCGCGCACATCCGTTGCGCAAGCTAACGTCTGTTATCAAGGCCAATGCCGACGCAATGCCGAGCGTGCTTTATGAATACACGCCCTAATCGCGGCCGAGCGCATGCAGCCACTCGCTGCCCATATTGTCGTCGGTGACCGGCCGCTTGCCAGACGTGCGCGCGAGCAGGTCGGCACAAGGCTCGATCAGCCGCGTCTTGCCGCCTGTTTTCGCCGTGAGGCTTGCCTGCCATGACATGAGTTGGTCGATCTCGGCGCGGTCGGCCGCGCGCGACAGATCGAACACCGGCTGCTGGTCGATACGGTAGCTTTCCAGCGTGCGCCGCCAGCGCGCAAAATCCCAAGCGATCGGTGCATCCGATACCACCATGTGATTGGTGAAGCGCGCGCCATGCGCAAAGGCGAGGCAGCCAGTGCGTTGCACACGCTCGGAGTCGGTCGTGTTGTAGAAGAAGATGCCGCCGGGGTTGAGGTGACGCCGCACCAGATCGAGGAACTCGACTGACAACAGATTGGTGACGCTGGCGCGGAAATGCCAGGTCGTGTTGGAGACGACGGCGTCGAAATGCCGGTCCGGGTTCGCCCGCAGCCAGCGCCGCCCGTCGTCGGTGACGATCTTGACCTTGGGATTGCGAAGTAACGAGGCGACTTCCGGCTCGTCCTTGATCAGCCGCACATAGCCGGGATTGATCTCGACGACGGTGAGCGAGGCGACGTACGGGATTATGGGCGATGACCTGCGCCCAGGAGCCCGACGACAGGCCGATCATCAGCACGTCGCGCGGCGCCGGATGGAACAGGCTCAGCGCATAGGGCCGCACGATGCCGTTGGTGTCGTGCTTGAGATCGGTGTTGAAGCGGCCGTCATACATGCCGTGGCCGTAGACGACGCCGTCCGGCGTGACCGTGATGATGCCGCTGCGGTCCTGGACCACCCTGGCGAAGTTCTGCGCCCAGGGCTCGCCCTTCCATTGCAGGCTTTCCAGCACATGGCGCGAGCCGAGCGGGATCGCGACCACCGCCAGCACGCCAAGCAGCACGGCAATCCCCGCGCGCCCGCGCTTCTCCTGTGACGGCATCGCGAGCGCCACGATAAGGGCCAGCAGGCAGGCGACACCCGCCGCCGCCAGCACGGTCGAGATGGCGACCAGACCCATCACATCCATCAGCACGAAGCCGGTGATGACCGAGCCGCTGGCCGAGCCCAATATATTGGCGAGATAGAGCACCGCGGTGCGCATGCCGGCCTTGTCGTCGACGGCAATCGACAGCTCGGCAAGATAGGGCAGCAACGAGCCCCAGAAGCGCGCGACGAAATAGGTCACCGCCAGCGCGCCGATGATCGCGCCGCTTGGCAGCGCGCTGATATGGTTGAGCAGCGGCAGAAAGACAATCCCGGCCGCCACCGCCTTCAACAATGTGTCGACCAGTTTGCGCATCGCGTCGGCGCGCGACGCGGTCTCGCACACCTGCCCGGCCTGCTGCGCGCCCGATGCGATGCCGAACAGGAAAACACCGAGCGTGATTGCAAACGACGTCGCGCTCGAGCCGGTCGCAAAAGAGACCGTGCGGAAAAAGAAGATTTCATAGGACAGCGAGACGAAGCCGCCGGCTGCCGCGATGGCTGCCGCGGTCGCGAGGTTGAGGACCGGCGCGCGCGCTAGCGGCGAGCGGCGCGACTTCCGGCAATGCCGGTCTCGGCGCCGCGCCCCTCGCGCCAATAGGCCGCGAGCGCGCCGACAGCCACCGCGCCGTTCATCGCGACGGCGACATGCAGCGAACCACTCATGCCGAGGAAGGGAAACAGCAGCATGGCGCTGACGAGGCAAGCCGCGCCGGCGCCGAGCGTGTTGACATTGTACAGGAGCCCAACGGCGCCGCCGATCTGACCGGAGCGGCGCGCGAGATAACCGACCAACAGCGGCAAGGTCGCGCCCATCAGCAGCGTCGGTACGATGACCAGCGCCAGCGCGCCTGCCGCGGTCGCCGGCAGGCTGAGCCCGATGGTGAAGGCGCCGGCCTTGGCGAAGATCGCGGGCGAGCAGAGCCCGAACGCGCCGGTCAAAAGCTCGATCGCCGCCAGTACCGGCAAGGGCGCAAGCGCTGGCCGTTTCGACAGCCAGCCGCCGGCTAGGCTGCCAAGCCCGAGGCCCAACATGAAGGCGGTGACGACGATGGTCACCGACTCGATATTGGTGCCGAAGATGAGAAAGAGCTCACGCTGCCAGATGAGCTGATAGATCAGCGCCGGGAACCCGGAGAAGAAGAACAGCACACACAAGACGCGCGTGCCGAAGGCAAGCGGGGCGTTGCGCGCGGCCGCTTCACGGGTCGCGGTCAGATCGAGACTTGTCATAAAGGATGCCGGTGCCCGTTGAGAACCGGCGCGAAATCTAGGAGGCGCCCATTACCTTGCGGTCAATCCGATCGCGTCAATTGAGCTGGGCGAAAGGCACAAAACGTTAATGCTAAATTCGGCGTCGGCTGGGCGCAGGCGGTCCGCTCACTCGATCTCCTTCGCACCGTACATACGCCGTAACAGCGGCGGCATGGTGAGACCCTGCACGACGATGGTGAACACCACCACGGCGCAGGACACGACCAGCAGATCGGTGCGCCAGGGCGAGTCGGGCAAGGTGAGCGCCAACGCTACCGAGATGTCGCCCCGCAGCCACGCCAAATCCCAACGCCGAACACCGCCGTCGACAGAAACACGCTCGCCGTGACCAGCAACAAGATCATCCAGCGCCGTTGCATGAGCTCGACAAGATCGACATGCAGGGTGCCGGCGAATAGCAAGAGCGCATTGAGAAAAGATGCGGGAGTCTCGCGGTATCGACCGAGGCGAAATCAGCAGCTCATGTGCAGGTGGAACAGCCGATCGCCCAACACGATCGGCAGCGACAGAGCGAGCGAGCCGCCGAGCATGCCGGTCGCCGGCGGCGGCCTGGACCATAAATGATCGACGCAGTCGATGAGCGCGGCCAGCAGCAAGACGATGGCGATAAGGTCTGCCGGCTGCATCGACCGCTCGGGTCAATGATCGGATCCGGGCGCGCTTGAAGGCTCCGCGTGTCGCGCGCCGATGAGCCAGTACAAGACGCCGAAGGCGAGCGCGATGGCGGCGATGCCGAGGAAATTTTCAAGTGTCGCCGTTTTGAAGTCGAGCAGGATCACCTTGCGCGCGATCACCAGGATGGCGATCAGCACGATGGTGCGCGCCTGCAAGATGCCGGACTTTTTGGCCAGCGAGGTGGCAATCGAATGATTGAACTCGATCAAAATGAGGATGGTCAGGATCGCCCCGAACACGTCTTGCAATACCTCGGTATTCATGAACTCGAGGCCGAGCTTGAAATCATTGTACAGGTCGATCAACTCCAGGATCAGCGCGTAGACGATCACCACCGCGATGAACAGCATCACGACGCGCGAGACGACCTGCTCGAAGCGCTCGTAGGACGTGAGGTCCTTCCATTGCCGCTTCAGAATGGCGATGTTGAGCATTGGCGATGTCCTTGCCCCTTAAGGTGCTGCCATGTTGCGATGATAGGGCACGAGCGCGGGCAAGACCAACGCAATGGCTGCCGCAGCCTGGCCCGGGGGCGCGTTCGACAACGCGGCACATGGCGTGACACGTCGCCCGACCGAAGAAGCCGAAAGGTCGGCGGCCCGCGTTCGTGACAGCGGGGATAGCCCCGCCCTGCCCTGCGCAGAATTCATGGCTGAGAAGAAGAACGGCGAAGTCGGAACCTGCCACAACATCCGCCGGAGAAATTGGCGAGTAACGACGACGGTCGGTGTTTCTCTCAGCGCCGATGCCGCTTCGGCCGCGAAACGGGCTGTGTCATGCGGCGCGCGCATGCGGCTTTGTGCAGCAATTCCCGCATTATAGGAATTGTTTCCCGTGAAACACACCCCGCCCTCTTCTTTCGTCAACCTTTAGCGCCTATATTCAGAGGGCCGGAGCAATCCGGCTATGGCGATAAATGGCCGTCGCAATAAACCTTTCGGACCCGGGGGCAGTACCCGGCGCCTCCACCCAAGCCCGGCAAGCCTTTTCGTAAGAGAGAACGGGCTTCGGCGGGGGCGAAATAGGATCGACGAGGGCGTAAAGGGCGTGCTTTTGCTCGGCATGGTACCGCCGTTATCGGGCCTAATTCATAGTTGCCAACGACAACTATGCTCCGGTTGCTCTGGCTGCGTAAGCGGTCCGACTAACCAAGCCTACAAGTCCTGGCCGTCTTAGCAGCGGTTAGGCGGGGTTCGGAGGCACCTGGCAACAGAAGCCTCCACTTTCATTTGTGACAGCGACGATTATGACCATTGGGCGGGGATGCCTTTCGCCGCCAGTCGCGCTAGATTCGGCTTCTCACCGCTTCGGACCCATCATGGCCGACCATATCCGCTACGATCTTCTGACCCAGCAGGCGCTGCGCAACGTCGTGCGCGAGGTGCTCACCGACGTCGCCAAGAAAGGCCTGCCGGGCGAGCACCATTTCTACATCGCCTTCGATACGCGCGCCGAGGGCGTGCGCATGTCGGAGCGGCTGCGCGCGCAATATCCGGAAGAGATCACCATCATCCTGCAGCATCAGTTCTGGGATCTTGCCGTCACCGAGCAGGGCTTCGAGGTCGGGCTGTCGTTCGGCGGCATTCCGGAAATGCTCGGCGTGCCGTTCGCGGCGATCAACGGCTTCTTCGATCCCTCGGTGCAGTTCGGTCTGCAATTCGAGGAAATCGGCGAAGGCCAGGCCGCGCAAGGCACCGCCGCCAACGCCGACGAAAAGGACAGCAAGAAGCCGCTTCCCGCCGCGGCTGCGCCCAAGGAAAAGCCCAAGGAAAAAGCGGCGCGTCCGCCTGCGCCGCCGCCGGCAAAAGCGGAGCCGAAGCCCGCCGAGCCGGAAGGCGGCGCCGAAGTGGTGCGGCTCGACCGCTTCCGCAAGAAATAGCACGCGCGAGCGCTTGCTCCGGCCGCCAACGGCCTTACCTTCGGTGCAACGCTTGCACTGAAGGTGACCGGAATGGCCAGAAAAGCCGGCAACAGCCCCGCGAAAACCCGTACCGAAAGCGACGCCTTCGGCCCGCTGGACATCCCCGCCGACAAATTATGGGGCGCGCAGACCGAGCGCTCGCTGCACAATTTCCGCATCGGCAGCGAGCGCATGCCGATCGAGATCGTGCGCGCGCTGGGCGTGATCAAGCGCGCGGCCGCGGAAGTCAATCGCGATCTCGGAAGCCTCGACCGCCGGCGCGCGGCGGCCATCATCGCAGTCGCGCAGGATATCGCCGACGGCAAGCTCGACGAGCATTTCCCGTTGCTGGTGTGGCAGACCGGCTCGGGCACGCAGTCCAACATGAACGTCAACGAGGTGATCGCCAACGCCGCCAATCTGCGGCTGGGCGGCAAGCTCGGCGCCAAGAAGCCGGTGCATCCCAACGATCACGTCAATATGAGCCAGTCGTCCAACGACTCGATCCCGACCGCCATGCACATCGCGGCGGCGCTGGCGATCGAGCATCACCTGATACCGGCGCTCACTTCGTTGCAGACCGCGCTCGACAAGAAAGCGAAGGAGTTCGCCAAGATCGTCAAGATCGGCCGCACCCACACCATGGATGCGACGCCCTTGACGCTCGGGCAGGAGTTTTCCGGCTATGCCGCGCAGGTGAAATCGGCGATCGCGCGCATCAAGCTGGCCGCGCGCGAGCTTTTTCCGCTGGCGCAAGGCGGCACCGCGGTGGGCACCGGGCTCAACAGCAAGCCGCAATTCGCCAAGGCCGTCGCCCGCCGTATCGCCAAGCAGACCAGGCTGCCGTTTGTCAGCGCGCCCAACAAATTCGAGCATATGGCAGGCCACGACGCCTATGTGTTCGTGCATGGCGCGCTCACCGCCGCCGCCACCGCGCTGTTCAAGGTCGCCAACGACATCCGCCTGCTTGGTTCCGGACCACGCTCGGGGCTGGGCGAATTGATCCTGCCGTCGAACGAGCTTGGCTCCTCGATCATGCCGGGCAAGACCAACCCGACACAGAGCGAGGCGCTGACCATGGTCTGCTGTCAGGTGTTCGGCAACCACACCACCATCACCGCCGCCGGCAGTCAGGGCCATTTCGAGCTCAACGTCTACAAGCCGGTACTTGCCTACTGCATGCTGCAATCGATTCGCCTGCTCGGCGATGCGGCCAGGTCTTTCACCGACAATTGCGTCATCGGCATCAAAGCCAATGAAGCGCGCATCAAGGACATGATGCAGCGCTCGCTGATGCTGGTCACCGCGCTCTCACCCAAAATCGGCTACGACAAAGCGGCGCAGGTAGCCAAGGCCGCGCACGCGCGCGGTACCACGTTGCGCGAGGAAGCGGTGCGATTGGGATTCGTCAGCGGCGAGGACTTCGATCGCCTCGTGCGTCCGGAAAAAATGACGCGGCCGCGCTGAAACGGGAGCGGGCTACGACGGCATTACTGTAAATCAGCGAAAACTTAGCGCTCAGTAACGCCTATCGGCTCGCACGGGTGACGCAGACCGCTTTGTTTCGATGAAACAATATTCCAGGACCTCTATGTATTGCCGCCAAGTCGAGCTGGATGTTCCGGTAATATTTTACGGTCGATAACGTCAAATTTCGCCATGTGAGAGATTGCCGTAGCGTTCTATACGGAGGGATTTCATGTCTTCGACAGTAATTCTTCCCGGTCTCTGAAATATACATTGGGGAGTGTGGCGCTACCGCATCAATTGTATTGCTTTTTTCTGAAGGTATTCGCCAACAGCCGCCCGAAGTTCCACTGCAGTCAACTAACCGTGTGTTGAAAAATAGCCATGATCGCCCGCATGATAGTCGGTGCGATCTTATGGAGTAGCTAGCGACATTGGTAATGCGTTCTTCCGCCATCTCTGTGTTGCGTGATTGGCGGCGATGCACCGGACCCTGCTGGGGATCCTTGACAACCAACTACCGGGTTACCGTCGAGACTCGACATGGCTGAGACGATCAATCTGCGAACGGCGCGCAAGCAAGCCAAGCGCCGGCAAGACGAAGCGAGGGCTGACGCCCATCGTCTTGCCCACGGCCAGCCCAAGGCCGTGCAGAAACTCGCAGCTGCTCGTGAGGCCAAAGCCGATCGCGATCTCGAGCAACACCGGATCAATAAAGGAGACGGCCGATGAAATCGCCGGTTGTGAAACGCTCGATCGTTGTTGCGGGCCACAAAACCAGCGTCAGTCTTGAGGATGCGTTCTGGCGAGGCTTGAAAGAAATCGCCGGCAACAAGGAGCTGACCTTGTCGGACCTGGTTGCTTCGATCGACACCGATCGACGTCACGGCAATCTTTCATCCGCCATCCGGCTCTTCGTGCTCGACCATTACCGGGCGCGGAGCGGCGTTCAATTCCACGACGCGCCCAGCGCACGCGATGTCAGCCACGAGGTGTCCGCCATCCACGCGGCCCCGTCCTCAGTTTTGCGGGCTGACTGAGGCTTCCGGCTGCGCCGGTGACGGCAAAGGCTGGATATTGAGTGGCGGCGGCAGTGCGGGCGCTTGTTTAGCGCTCGGTTTGACCGCCGCCCGTGGTGCGGTTTGAGCCCGCGGTTGCAGCCGAGGTTGCGATTTTGGCTTTGACTGCGGCGGCGGTTGCGCCGCCGGTGGTGCCGAGTTCTCGATCGCCCGCAACTGCTTGGACTTATTCTCGAGCGAGCGCAGCGTCAGCCATCCGGTGAGCGCGGAAATGTCGACCGCGCGCGCGGGCTCGGCCAGCGGTCCATTCAGCGCCATGAAGATATCCGGGCGCGTTCCGCCCACCTCGCTCCCGCCCGAGAGCACCAGTCGTGCATCGATCATGCCGTTGGTGAGGTCGACCGTGCCGGTCACCGAAACATCGGCGTTCTCGCCATGCGCCTTGGCGTCGCTCAGCCGTACTTGCCCGGCGCTGATGGCGATCGCGCCGTCGAGGTGACTGACCGAAAGCTGGCCGCTCTCCAACGCCTTGCCAACCACGCTGGAAATCTGCGGCCCGTCGATCGCCAACCCATTGTCGACCGCGCGGGTAACGACGTCGAAGGCGCGCGGATCGAGCCCGGCGAATTGACTCTTGTTGAGGGCGATCCTGCCAGAACCACGCAGCGAACCGATCAACGCCACCGGACTTAGGCCCGCGCCTTCAATATCGATCTTGCCGTCGATGATGCCGGTGAGCGGAGGCCGGGTGGCGGAGGAAAACAGATTGGCCGCATCGGCGCCGATGAGCTGGAACTTGCCCAGCGTGGCAAGGCCCTCGCTGCTTTCATGAAACGAAAGCTGACCGGTGAGCTTGCCGCCCGCAAGATCGCCACGCAGGCCATCGAGTAGAATCCGGTTCTTGCCGAGATGCATCGCCGCATGGAGTTCCCGCACGGCCACATGCGGCGTCAAATTCGCCTGCATCGCTTGCAGCGCAATTTGTCCGTCGAAATTGCCGAGAAGGCCGCCGGCGAACGGCGCACTCGACCACGACCAGGCGGTACCGTTGCCAACCGCCGAGGCCGGCATGCCGATGGCGCGCCCGACAAACGCCGTGACGTCGACGGCTTGTGCACGCAGCTCGCCGTTGACCTTGCGCGGTGATGCATCAGTGATAGCGAGATGGCCCTGAACGCGCGCGCCCGCGAGCTTGCCGTCGATGCCATCGAAGGTGAAGTTGCGGCCGGCAATGGCGACGTGCGACTGCAGACTTACCGGCAAAGCCTCGGGACGGTCCGCCTTGCCGGTCCGCCGCAACGGCTGCAGATCGGCCTTAGACACCTGCACGGTACCCGCGAACTTGGTGTCGCCCCGATCGAGCGAAAGCTTTCCGCGGCCATGGCCTGTGGCCAGCAAGCCTTCGGCGGCGAGCCGCGCCGCGACGATCAGATCGCGGTCGTACGATCCGGTGATTTGCAGCTTGAGCGAGCCCGGTCCCTTGCCGACCGCAACGATCTGATCGAGCCCGATCAACTTGACCAGTGTCGCGCCCGACGGCGTGTCGATGCCGCCGTCAATTTCCATTTCGGCCGCGGATGG
>CAVXGN010000011.1:0-12240 GCA_963761245.1 uncultured Alphaproteobacteria bacterium
TCGGCGTGGAGCTCAAGCTCAACACCAAAGTCGACCGCATTCTCGACACCATGAAAGCCGGCAAGTTCGACGCCGCGTTTCTGGCGGTCGGCGCGCATATCGCCAAGCGCGCCTTCATTCCGGCCGGCTCAGCGGCGAAGATTCTCGATGCGGTACAGGTGCTGCGCTCGATGGAAGGCGAAGACAAGCCGCTGCTCGGCCGCCGCGTGGTGGTCTACGGCGGCGGCAACACCGCGCTTGATGCGGCCCGCACCGCAAAGCGGCTGGGCGCCACCGAGGCGATCATCGTCTATCGCCGCACGCGCGAGCGTATGCCGGCGCACGATTTCGAGGTCGAAGAGGCGCTCGAAGAAGGCGTGATGATGAAGTGGCTGTCGACCATCAAGCGCGCCGACGACGGCAAGCTTGACGGTCGAGAAGATGGTGCTCGACGAGAAGGGCTTCCCGCAGCCGACCGGCGAACTGGAGACGCTGGAAGCCGATTCGCTCATTCTCGCGCTCGGCCAGGACGTCGATCTGTCGCTGCTCGACGGCGTGCCGGGCCTGACGCTAAAGGACGGCGTCGTGCAGGTCGGCCCCAATCTCATGACCGGCCATGCCGGCATTTTCGCCGGCGGCGACATGGTGCCGTCCGAGCGCACCGTCACCGTGGCGATCGGCCACGGCAAGAAGGCGGCGCGCAACATCGACGCCTGGCTGCGCGGCGCCGACTACGCCACGCCCGAAAAGCACGAGCTCGCCGCCTTCGACAAGCTCAACGCCTGGTACTACGCCGATGCGCCGAAGACCGTGCGGCCGACGCTGGAGATGGCACGCCGCACCGACACCTTCGAGGAAGTGCAGAAAGGCCTCGACGAAACCAATGCGCTCTACGAGGCGCGCCGCTGCCTGTCGTGCGGCAATTGCTTCGAATGCGACAATTGCTACGGCATGTGCCCCGATAACGCCGTGATCAAGCTCGGCCCGGGCAAACGCTTCGAGTTCAACTACGACTACTGCAAGGGCTGCGGCCTGTGCGCCAACGAATGTCCGTGCGGCGCGATTAAGATGGTGCCCGAGCAGATTTGAGAACGGCAACCGAAGGCTCTCAACCTGATTGGTCGTGAGCGGCGATCAACAATTCGGCACTGGGCCAAAAATTGTTTAAGTTGCGCCTATTCGGCGCCGCGGTCGCACTGCGCCGGCGCCTATAAGCCGTGAGAGCACCGTTGCCGCCGTCGAAGCCGCCGGAAATTGCAAAGAAGAACGTCGCGGATCGATTGCGGCCGCTTCTTCCTGCGCACGCTCACCGTGGCCGACGCCACCGAGCGCTGGGCCACCTGGATGTCGGACCCCAAGAATCTGCGGCTGCTGAACGCCGCGCCAAAAGCAATGACCCGCGACGATGTCGCCAACTACATCGGCCAATTCGACCAGCGCACGCATCTGCTGCTCGGCATCTTCGAAAAACAGAGCGGCCTGCTCATCGGCTTTTTACCGCATCGATATCGATCCGGTGCTTAACCGCTGCCTCGGCTTCATGATGATCGGCGAGCAGAAATTCCGGCACTGGAGCGTGACCGAGGAATTGCGTGTGCCGTTCCAGGATTTCATCTTCGAAACGCTCGGCCTCAACACGATGCTGTGATCCGCGCTGGCGAGCAATCGGCCGATGATCCGCTATCTGCTCAAGTCCGGCTGGACGCTGGACAAGACGGCCGAGCGCCACGTCAAATCGAACGCGGACGGCACGATGCTCGACTTTTGCTACATGAGCATCACGCGCGCGGCGTGGGACGCGTGGAAGAGGAAAATGCTTCCGCAGGCCTAGTTCGAATCTGGCGCTTAGCGGAGCACCGGGAAACGGTAGTTAAGCCCGATTTTGACCGCCGCAATATATTGCTTCACGTCGTAGGGGGTAGACTGGCCGTTGGCAAAAAGGATGGCGGCATTCGGATCGGTGAAGGTGACACTTCTGGTGCCGAAGCCGTAATAGTCGGCCTCGATGAACGTGGACCAGTTGTTCGCAAATGCCCACTCGAGAAGCCAGCCCCAACCGTCCAGCCGAAGTCGGGTTTCGCTGGCGGTCGGATTACAACCATTCCCGTTAAGGCATATGCCACCGGCGAACCCACCCATATTGGAAATGCTGTATTTATCGTGGGCCCAGGCGGCGCCGCCCTTGGCGTAGAGCAGATAGTGATCCCAGGCGTAACCGATGCGCCCGGTCGCGGTCGCGAGGAAATCGGTCTTCGCATACTGCGTCTGCGGGTTGCCGTTCTTGCCGGCAAAAAACGGATCGTCGGTCTGGCCCTCGATGTTGGCCCAAGAAAAATCACCGGCGATTCCGATGACCCAGTTGCTGGCGAACTGGTAGTCGCAGCCGATCTGGCCGCCGCCGAGGAAGTCGGCGCCGACATTGAACGGGATCGAGCCGCCTAAATCGCTAATTGCGTTTACGTTATCGGAGAATTCCTTGTGGCCCCACCCGATGCCGACATGGCCGCCGACATAGCACGCCGTCCAAGAGTAAGGCGGCGGAGCAACAATCGGCGCCATCATCGGCGCCTTGAGCGGCATATCGGCCGCAAACGCCGGTCCACTCAACGCGGCAACCGCCGTGGTCGCCAACAAGAACTTTTTCACGACGCCCCCTAATCACTCGAAACCGGCACGCTGTTCCAGCGCCAAAAGCTACCGTCTCAGCACCGTAGATAATACAACTTAACCGCGTCAATTGGTAGCAAGTGAATTGCCTTCGGCACCGCGTGTCGCAAATCGGCAACAGCCGCGCCAAAGCACTTGTCAACAATGCGATTTTGACACCGGTACGGCAAGCGCTGCCGCGCCTTAGCCGTGCGATACCCCGAGCGCCTCCTCGCCGCGGTCGAGGATCAGCGGCACCACCAGGTCTTCCTCGTCGTCGAGATGGCGGATCAGCCCCTTGATCAGCGCGCCGCTGGCATCGGCGTAGTCATCGCCGCGCCGGCGCAACGTATCGCTGTCACCCGAGAGCGCGCGCAACAGCGCATTGGCGGTCTCGGCGGTTTTCTCCATGTCGGCGTGGATGGCGTGGTGGTCGCCTTCCAGCACGTCGAAACCGCGCGCCAGCCGCTCATCGGCGGCGCGGAACAGCGGGAAATGATGAAAGTCCTCGATCTGGTGATGCAGGTCGAGCTGCGACAGCATGAATTGCAGCCGCGGCACGAACACGCGCGGGAATTGCTCGGGCGGCAGCGCGCCGGTGCGGAATTGTGTTTCGATCTCCTGGATCATGCCGGCAAGCTCGCGGAACATGTCGTGGCGCGACAGCCAGAAGCGCGCCATCTCGCCGAGATTGGCGTGGCCCTGCCACTGCTCGCGCGGATAGCGCGCGATGAGATGGCGCAAATCGTCCGGCCAGCCGTTGCGGCGGGCGAGCGCCAGCGCTTCGGTGTCGTTGTCGGTGGGGCGTTCGAGGCTCATGTTGGCCCTACATAGCCATTGCCAGCGGTTTCACCAACCATCGTCATGCGCGGGCTTGACCCCGTGCATCTCGCTTAGGATGGCACACTGCCCACTCAGCGAGATGGCCGGGACAAGCCCGGCCATGACAAAGTATTGATGGCCGCCATGACCACCACCGTCGCCCGCCTTCCCTGCGACGAGCCGACCGCGCGCAAGCTTGCCGCCGCGCTGGGCGAGAGCCTCGATGCCGATAACACCGTCTGCGGCGCCTTCGAGGGCGACGGCGGCCAGTGGCAGGTGGCGATCCATTTCCTTGCGCCGCCCGACGAGGCGGCGCTGCGCGCGCTGGTGGCGCTCATTGCCGGCGCGGCAGCGGCGACGGCGCTGACCATCGAAACGGTGGCGGACGCCGACTGGGTGGCGCAGAGCCTGGCCGGGCTGCCGCCGGTCGCCGCCGGCCGCTTCATTGTGCACGGCGCGCATGACCGCGCGCACGTTGCGCCCAACCGAATCGGCATCGAGATCGAAGCGGCGCTCGCCTTCGGCACCGGCCATCACGGCACCACGCGCGGCTGCCTGCTGGCGATCGACGATGTGGCGAAGCGGCGGCGCTGCCGCAATGCGCTCGACCTTGGCACCGGCAGCGGCGTCCTGGCGATCGCCGCCGCCAAGGCTTTTCGCACGCGCGTGACCGCGACCGACATCGATGCGCGCGCGGTGGCGGTGGCGCGCGCCAATGCGCGGCTCAATGGCGTCGGCGGCATGATCACGTTGGCGCAAGCGAGCGGCTGCGGCACACGCGTCGTGCGTATGCGCGCGCCTTACGATCTGGTGCTGGCCAATATCCTGCTGGCGCCGCTCGTGCGCATGGCGGCGCCGTTGGCGCGGCTGATCGCGCCGGGTGGGCGCGTGGCGCTGTCCGGTCTGTTGCCAAGCCACGCCAATGCCGTGCTGGCGATCTACCGCGCGCAAGGCCTGGCGCTGGAACGCCGCATCATGCTCGACGGCTGGGTGACGCTGGTAATGAAGCGCGGACATAGGCCGCGCGCCTAGCGCGACCGGTCGGCGGCCGGAATTATTCGGCGGCGGAAATGGCGGCGGCCGCACGCGCCAACTGTTCGCCGGCAACCGCGCTGTAGGGGCTCTGGAAATTCTGAATGATTGTCGCCTCACCCATGAACAGCGGGTTGTTGAGCCGGACGGCCTTGGCAGACGGATAGCTGTCGGCACGCACAAAAAGCGTCAAACAATCGATCAAATGCTCGCCGCCCCAATTGACCACTTCCTGAACAAGAATCGTGCCGCCGCCGCGCTCAATGAGCTTGGCGACGACGTCCGCCGAGACCGACAGCGCGCGCCCGTGCGGCACGCCGAGCGAATTACCATAGGCGAGCAAATTTGAATGATGCAGAAACGCGACACCGCCCATCGCCAGTTTGCCGAGCACCTGCGGAATATACAACTCCATCACGCCGAATTCGGCATGAACCAGCGAATCGAACGAGAAGACAAGGTCAAAGCTCGCGTCCGCCGCCGCCGCCAACGAGAAGCCGTCGTTGGTAAAGAAACTGGCGCGCTTGGCGGCCGCAAAGCTTTCGCGGCAGGCGTCGATGCATCTTTCCGATAAATCGATGCCGACAAATTCATCGCATACCGGGACCAGAAATTTGGTCCAGCGTCCGAACCCGGGCGCTATTTCCAATATCCGCCGCGCCGGCAGGAAACGATGCAGTCGTGGAAAGATGGAGCCGAACCATTGCAACTCGCTGCCGCCCCAAGCCGTGCTCCACTCCTCACCGCGGTCTTGCCAACCGTAGCTCGATCCCCAGACCGTCTGATTCCAGTTTAAGTCCGGCACCCGCAACTCCCGAGTCGGGGCCTCGTAACAGGCCGTGAGCAAGCCCTAAACACACCGCCGATTCGGAGCAAGGTGCGGCTGACGGCCGGCTCGTTCAATCGAGGCGGCATCCATCCGATGCAGGCGAACTACAAAAGCAAAACCGCCCCGGGCGGGGGACCGGGGCGGTTTCGTCGCTGACCGCGCGGCGCTTACCAGCCGCCGAACGGCATGTTCTCCTTGTCCGGTTTAACAAGCCGGCTCTTGGGCTCATCGAAGGTGTACGGCAGGTAGCGAACATGCATGGCGATCTCGCGCCGCGCCTGCTGCATGCGCGCCTCGATCATCGCGTCCAGCATGCGGGCGAAAAAACCTTTGCGCGGCGCCGCCGTCTGCTCGGGCGCGGCGGTTTCGGTATCGGGGACACGGGCGACCCCATAAGTGACGGCAACCATCTTCATTTCTCCTTTTTGGACCAAGCGTCAGCGAACTGCCTGGCACTCGTTCCTGACTATTGCGACGCAACAAAGTCTACTTCGCAAGTGCGAACTACGCGTGACTATGCATATTAGCCCCGTAAATCAAGCATGAAACAATTCATTAATAGGTGAATTCGGTGACAGGACCGTGACAAAATTAATGCATTGCACAAAAGCGAGTCAGGGCAGCGATTCGTTGCCGATTTGCTGGCCAATAAAGTCGAATTTCCACCGCGATGCCCAGTCATGACGCTCATGCAAAGCCCGCGCATGGCGCATGACTGCGTTGCTCGGCGCAGGGAGCGCGCTACAGTGCGCCCCGCATGTTCGAGGCGCGGTTCCAGAGCTTCGATGATTCGAGCGAGCGAGCGCACAGCGCCGCGCGCGTCGCCGCGCTGCGCGATGAGCTCAAGCGCCGCGGCCTCGACGGTTTCATCGTGCCGCGCGCCGACCGCCAGCAGAACGAATATCTACCGGCGGGCGAAGAGCGGTTGGCTTGGCTCACCGGCTTCACCGGCTCGGCCGGCGCCGCCATCGTGTTGGCCGAACGCGCCGTGCTGTTCGTCGATGGACGCTATACCGTGCAGGCGGCAACCCAGGTCGATGCGGCGATCTTTTCCATCGAGCATCTGGTCGATACGCCGCCCGACCAATGGCTGGAACAGAATCTCACCGCCGGCGCAAAGATCGGCTACGACCCCTGGCTGCACACCGCCGACAACGCGGAGAGGCTGCGCAAGGCTTGCGCTGGCGCCGGCGCCGAACTGGTCGCGGTCGCCGACAATCCGATCGACGCCTTGTGGAACGACCGCCCGGCACCGCCGACGGGCGCGGTGACGCTGCGCGATATGACATTTGCCGGCGAGAGCGCCGCCGACAAACTCAAGCGCATCCGCGCCGAACTCACCAAGCTGCGCAGCGACGCGATGGTAGTGTCCGATCCGCAAAACGTCGCCTGGGCCTTCAATATCCGCGGCTCGGACGTCACGCATACCCCGCTGGCGCTCGGCTTCGCGGTGATTGCGCGCGAGGGGCGGCCGGCGCTCTATCTCGCCGACGGCAAGCTCGACAACAAAGTGCGCCAAGCGCTGGAGGAGATCGCCGAGCTGCGCGAGCCGGGTGCGCTCGCCAACGATCTCGGCCAGCTCAAGGACAAGACCGTGCGGCTCAATTCTGCGAGTGCGGCGGACGCGCTCACCCGCCTGGTGAGCGAGGGCGGCGGCAAGCCGGTACGCGCCGCCGATCCGATCGCGCTGATGAAAGCCATCAAGAACCACGCCGAGATCGTCGGCTCGCGCGCCGCGCACAAGCGCGACGGCGAGGCGATGGCGCGCTTCCTCGCTTGGCTGGAGCGCGAGGCGCCGTCCGGCAAGCTCACCGAGATCGAGGCGGTCGAGGCACTGGAAAGCTTCCGGCGCGAGACCGGGGTGCTGAAGGACATCTCCTTCCCCACTATCGCCGGCTCGGGGCCAAACGGGGCGATCGTGCATTACCGCGTCACACGCGCGTCCAACCGGCGCATCGGCGTGAACGAACTGTTCCTGGTCGATTCCGGCGCGCAATACGAGGACGGCACCACTGACATTACCCGCACCGTCATCGTCGGCACGCCAAGTGAGGAAATGCGCGACCGCTTCACGCGTGTGCTCAAAGGCCACATCGCCATCGCCACCGCCGTGTTTCCGGAGAACACCAGCGGCGCCCAGCTCGATCCGTTTGCCCGGATTGCGCTGTGGCAGGCGGGACTGGATTTCGACCACGGCACCGGGCACGGCGTCGGCAGCTATCTGTCGGTGCACGAGGGGCCGGCGCGCATCTCCAAGCTCGGCCAGGTGTCGTTGCGCCGCGGCATGATCCTGTCGAACGAGCCGGGCTATTACAAAACCGCCGCCTACGGCATCCGCACCGAGAACCTGGTGCTGGTGATCGCGGCGCCCGAGCCGGAGGGCGCGGAAAAGCCGCTCAACGCATTCGAAACGCTGACGCTGGCGCCGATCGACCGGCGGCTGATCGACACCCGCATGCTCACCGGCAAGGAGCGCGCCTGGCTCGACAGCTACCACGCACGCGTGAATGAGGTGATCGGGCCGCAACTCGACGCGCCAACCCGGAAATGGCTCGACGCGGCGACCCGGCCGCTTGGAAATGCTTGATGGACGTTGAGACGTCCCCTGCCCCAACACAAAGCAAGCAAGCCGCCACCTGGCGCTTGCTTGTCCTGCTGATGGCGATGACCGCCATCGGCCCGGCGACGCTCAACATCGTCGTTCCGTCGCTGCCGGGGCTGATCACGCAGCTCGCCACCGACGCCGCCACGACGCAGCTCGTGCTGTCGCTTTATCTACTCAGCCTCGCCAGCGCCCAGCTTTTGCTGGGGCCGCTCTCCGATCGCTTCGGACGCCGGCCGGTGGCGCTTGCCGGACTGGCGCTCACCGTGCTGGCGTCGCTCGCGGCGTCCGTGGCCGGCTCGATCGAAACGCTGATCGCGGCACGCGTCGCGCAGGCGGTCGGCGCTTCGAGCGGCATCGTGATCGGCCGCGCCATGATCCGCGATCTCTACGAGCGCGACCGCGCCGCCGCCATGATCGGCCTGGTCACCACGGCCATGGTGATCGCGCCGATGATCGCACCCCTGGTTGGCGGCGTTCTCGACATGGCCTTCGGCTGGGAGTCAATCTACCTGTTCGTCGCGCTTGCCGCAGGCTTGGTGCTCGTATGGGCGTCCGTCAAGCTGCCGGAGACGCGGGCCGTCAGCCAAGAGGCGACGCCCAGCCGGCTCTGGCACGACTGGGGCGTGCTGCTGCGAAACGCGAAATTCCAAGGCTACGTGCTGGTCGCCGCGCTCGGCTCGGCGCCGTATTTCACCTTTCTCGGCGGCGGCCCCTACGTGGTGGTGACGTTGATGGGCCGCACCGCGGCCGAATACGGTGCGTGGTTCGCGCTCACGTCGTTCGGCTACATGAGCGGCAATTTCACCGCCTCCCGGCTGTCGCAGCGGCTCGGCATCGACGCCATGATCGTGGGCGGCATCGTGGCCGAGTTGATCGGCTCAGGGCTCACCCTCTTGCTGGTCGCGCGCCTGCCCGATGCCGGACCCGCGATCATCTTCCTGCCGCAACTCATCATTTCCTACGGCAACGGCCTGCTGCTGCCGAACGCCATTGCCGGCGCGGTCAGCGTGCGGCCGCAGGCGGCAGGCAGCGCGTCCGGCATGACCGGCTTCGTGCAGATGGCGACTGGAGCTGCCTCGACGCAGGTGGTCTCGATGCTGCTCGCGGGCGCCGGCAGCGCCATGCCGATGGCCTGGCAGATGCTGATCGTCGTGGTGGCGACCGGCGTGGCCTATGGGGTGCTGGTGCGGCGATGACTACGAGATCAGCTTCAGCCACTCGTCTTCGCTCAGCACCTTGACGCCGAGCTTCTGCGCCTCGCTGAGCTTGGAGCCGGCGCCGGGACCGGCCACCACGTAATCGGTCTTCTTCGACACCGAGCCGGCGGCCTTGGCGCCGAGCCGCTCGGCCTGCGCCTTGGCCTCCTCGCGCGTCATCTTCTCCAGCGCGCCGGTGAAGACCACGGTCTTGCCGGCGATCGGACTGTCGGTCTTCGGCTTTTCGGCGTCGGTAATGGTCACTTCCTTGGTCAGGCGCTCGACGATGCCCTTGTTGTGGCTTTCACCGAAATAGGCCTTGATCGCCTCGATCACCGTGTCGCCGATCTGGTCGAGCGCATCCATTTCCGCGATGGTCTCTTCGTCGCCCTTGGCCACTTTCAGGCAGGCGTCGTGGAACGCCTTCCACGAGCCGTAGCCGCGCGCCAGCGCCCGCGCCGTGGTCTCGCCGACGTGACGGATGCCGAGCGCGTAGATGAAACGCTCGAGCGAAATCTCGCGCCGCTGCTCGATGGCATTGAACAGATTGCGCACCGAGGTTTCGCCGTAGCCTTCGACCTCCTCCAGCTTGATCTTGGCGTTGCGCGCCGGCAGCGTGAAAATGTCGGCGGGTTCTTTCACCCATTCCTTCTCGAAGAACAGCTCGATCTGCTTCTCGCCCAGCCCCTCGATGTCGAAGGCGCCGCGCGAGCAGAACAGCTTGAGGTGCTCGATCTTCTGATAGGGGCAGGCGAATTCGCCGGTGCAGCGGGCGCGGGCGCCCTCCTCGCCGGTGGCGGTCTCCTCGCGCACGATGTCGGTGTGCAGATAGCACGGGCATTTCTTCGGGAAATGATAGGGCTTGGCGTCCTTCGGCCGTTTGTCGATGACGACGTCGACCACTTGCGGAATGACGTCGCCGGCGCGCTGGATGATGACGGTATCGCCGATGCGGATATCGCGGCCGTCGCGCAGGACTTCGCCGTTGCCGCCGATGCCTTTGATGTAGTCCTCATTGTGCAGGGTGGCGTTCTGCACGATCACGCCGCCGACGCCGACCGGCTCGAGCTGCGCCGTCGGGGTGAGCGCGCCGGTGCGTCCGACCGTGATCGTCACGCCGCGCACGACGGTGGTTGCCTGCTCGGCCGGGAACTTGTGCGCGATCGCCCAGCGCGGTGAACGCGACACAAAGCCGAGCCTTTGCTGCCAATCGAGGCGGTCGACTTTGTAGACGACGCCGTCGATGTCGTAGTCGAGCTTGGCGCGCCGCTCTTCGATATCCTGGTGGAAGGCGATGAGCTGCTCGACCGAGTGGCATAATTTGGTGAGCGGATTAGTCTTGAAGCCGCAAGCTTCGAACCACTCGATCATGCCGGACTGGGTCTCGGCCGGCATCGCGCTCATTTCGCCCCAGGCGTAAGCGAAGAAGCCGAGCGGGCGCGACGCGGTGATGCTCGGATCCTTCTGGCGTAAGGAGCCGGCGGCGGAATTGCGTGGATTGACGAAGGTTTGCTCGCCGGCGTCGGCCTGGCGCTTGTTGAGCGCGAGGAAGCCACTCT
Organism: uncultured Alphaproteobacteria bacterium; assembly: GCA_963761245.1. Lineage (GTDB taxonomy): Bacteria > Pseudomonadota > Alphaproteobacteria > Rhizobiales > Xanthobacteraceae > Pseudolabrys. Next base: position 10,669 of record CAVXGN010000011.1, read on the forward strand.
TGGTCATATAGACCTCGCCGCGCACCTCGCAGACGGCCGGCACGTGGCGGCCCTTGAGCTTGTGCGGCACGTCCTTCAGCGTCTTGATATTGGCGGTGACGTCCTCGCCCTCGCTGCCGTCGCCGCGTGTGGCGGCGGTAACCAGCTCGCCGTCCTCATAGCGCAGCGACATCGACAGGCCGTCGATCTTCGGCTCGGCGTTGAAAGTGATGTTGTCGTCGTCGGAGAGCTTGAGGAAGCGCCGGATGCGGCCGACGAAATCGCGCACGTCATCGTCGGCGAAAGCATTGTCGAGCGACAGCATCGGCACCGCGTGCCGCACTTTCTTGAAACGGCCGGTGGGGGCGGCGCCGACTTTCAGCGACGGCAATTCAACGTGCGCAGGTCGGGGAAGCGCGCCTCGATGGCGTTGTAGCGCAGCCGCAGCGCGTCATAGGCGGCATCCGAAATGGTCGGCCGATCCTGCTGGTAATAGCGCTTGTCGTGTTCGGAAATTTCGACCGTCAGACGTGCATGCTCGGCCTGCGCCTGTTTGGCGGTCAGGAGTTCGACCGGTGTCTTGTCCGTCTTGACTTTCGCCATCCGTCTTCCGTCCGGGCCTCCCGCGTTGAGACTTGCGCGGGCTGCCAAACTACCCGAATGTTTAGGTGCTAACCAAGGCCGCTCAGCAGGCCATACAGGAAACGCTCGACCAACGATGTTTATCCATTCGCGATCCAAGGATCGGCCCTATCACCTCGGGAGCTTTCCGCTGGAAACGCTCAAGACCGACGAGGCCGTGACCGCTGTCGAAGCTGCGCGCCCGCCGATCGCCGCCCCCGTAGCGCCCGCGCCCGAGGGGCCGCTCGGGCGGGCCGCCGAGCACTACCGGAAGCTGTTCACCAAATTTGCCGACGGTCCGGTTGCGCCAAAGCCGGCACCGGTTCCCGAGGGACCGAATGCCTTGCCGCCAAATTACCCGAAGCTTCGCCCGATGTTGATCCATCCGCGCGGCAAGCACCGCCCCTATCACCTCGGCCCGTTCCCGCTGGAGACGCTGGTCCGCGACGACGGCGTGGCGGCAACGGGAGGCGGCGCGGCCGCCGCTTGCAGCTATGGCGGTGCCGATGCCGGACGGGCCGCTGGCGCGCGCCGCCGCGCATTACCGCGACCTGTTCACCAAATTCGCCCACGGCGAGCCGGCACCGAAGCGGCGCCGTGCGACGACCTCGCGCGCCGCACCGCCGACATTAAGGGCGCCGCCTATTTCCTCGATGCCGCCCAGGCCGGCATCTGCCGCATTCCGGCCAATGCCTGGCTCGCCGGCGGCGATCATCCGGCGCACGAATTCGCCGTGTTGATCATGGTCGAACGGCCGCGCATCCCGGAGGCGGACAACCTGGCGAGCGAATGGATAAAGCCCGCGCGCATCACGATCGCCGACATGCGGGCCGCCGAAATCGCAGTCTGCGTCGCCGGCCATATCCGCACCATGGGGTTTGCCGCCCGCGCGCATTTCGCCGGATACAGTCTCGTCGACGGCGAGCGGCTGGCCGTACTGGCAGGACTTGCCGTGCGCGGCGAGGATGATCG
>CAVXGN010000012.1:0-35942 GCA_963761245.1 uncultured Alphaproteobacteria bacterium
AGCACGAGCGCGAAGTGCAGTATTTCAAGCGGCAATGAAAAAGGCCGCCATCAAGGGCGGCCTCATTTTTTGTTGCCTTGCGACTGCGCGGCCCGCATCAGGCTTGCAGGTCGCTCTTCTTCTGCAAGTATTCTTCGCGGTTGACCTCGCCACGCGCATAGCGCTGCTCGAGCGGATTCAAGACCCCCGGGCGCGCCGCAGGCCTGACGCCAAGCCCATCGAGGGCGAGGACCGCATGAACCAAAACACGCCGCCAGCGAGCAGCGCGGGCCACCAATAGCCAGAGCGCCATGTTAAATCCTCCTAGCCCGCCGAAGCCGCCCCCCATCATTCCCCAATTGTGACCATAGCCGTACATTGATTCAGCCTCCTTGCCGATGAGATACAATCACTTGCTGCACGGGGCGTGATAATCGTCACCGCGCTGGGAGTCGGGTTGGTTCACGCACGGGCGGTTGTCGCGATTACCCTGTCCATGCCAATCGTCGCCATTGTCGGACCCATAGCCCATCATGCCCGGACCGTAGCCGGAACCCGTCGTAGAACCGGGAGCATTGCCGCTATCGTCCATCATGCCGTAGCCGGAGCCGCGGTTGCTCCCGTTGTGCTGATCGTTTCCCATCATGCCGGGACCATAGGTCTGGGCTTGTACCGTGATACCAGCGGCAATCACTCCGGCCGCGGCCAGTGTCGTGAGAAGCAGAAATTTGCGCATGTGTTATTCCTTCGCGCGCATCGCGCGGTTTGATGTGGGTGCCGTAGCCTGGATCTTGGGCAAAAGACCTGCGCGGAACGCTTCGCCGGTGGACAAAAGCGCCGCCTGTCTCGATGTCGAATTCCATGATGGCGGAATGACAAGTTCTGGCGGCTTGAATGGTTCCAGCCAAAATTCAAATTAAGACATTTGCGCGATCAAGTTTGAACGAAAAAGTACGAGCAAAGTAAACTCAATAACGCGGCGCTGACCAATGTTGATGGCGACGACGGAAACAAGGGGAATACAAGATGAGCACGGTCGAGGTTACATATTTCTCGGATATCTTGTGTATCTGGGCATACGCCTCACAGGCTCGCGTGGATGCCGTCAAAGAACGATTTGGCGACGCCGTTCGGATAAAACATCAGTTCTGCTCTGTTTTCGGCGATACAGCCGGTAAGATCACCTCGAGCTGGAATGATAAAGGCGGATATGACGGGTTCAATTCGCATTTGCGAAAGGTGGCGGCGCGGTTTCCTCATATCGAGGTTCACCCAGAGATCTGGTTGAAAGCGCGCCCCTCGACATCGTCAAGTGCGCACCTATTCATGAAAGCGGTCCAACAGTGGGACGCCAAGTCTCAAGTGGCACAAGCTGCCAATGTAGGCGGCATTTTCGATCAAGTACTGTGGGACTTCCGCTGTGCGTTTTTCCGAGACGGTCGGGACATTGCGCGATGGGACATTCAATGTGAGCTAGCAAAAGCCCATGGCGTCGATATTGTCGCTATCGAGCAATGCATTCACAATGGTGACGCGTTCGCCCGGCTGGCTGCGGACTACCAGGACGCTGACAAGATGCGGATAGAAGGCAGTCCGAGCTTCGTATTGAACGAGGGGCGCCAGAAGCTATACGGAAATATCGGGTTTCGCCTGATCGAGACAAATATTCAAGAACTTCTGCGGGCGCCACACGCCGACGAAGCGAGTTGGTGTTGACCGCTAACGAATGTCCAATTCGGGTCAATCGCTTCACTTTTGCGATGTCCAAGTACCGTCCGCGTTTCCCCTGAAAGCAGACATTCGTCGGCACTATTGGCATGTGCGCTCTATGCCCAAAGGGCGACATCGCGCCTGCGGCTCGCTCAAAAACAAAGAGGCCGCCAACTGGGGCGGCCTCACATTGCGAAGGCGGCGACCGTTAATCGTTGACGGCTTGCTTGACCGCGTCTTTGAAGCCACCGACGGCATTCTGAATCTTGCCAGCGGTCTGCTGCGCATTACCTTCGGTTTCGAGCTTGGCGTCGCCGGTCACTTTGCCCACGACTTCCTTGACCTTGCCTTTGACCTGCTCGACGGAGCCTTGGATTCGATCCTTGTCCATGTTGTTTTCTCTTTGTGTCATTCAGCGAACGTGACGATAACGATCGAATGCTTGCGATCGTCCCGCAGCCTTCACCCTCTGAGCAGAAGAACAACAATAACGATCACCAATATCGTGCCGATGCCCCCGCCAAAAAGATGGAAGGGAGGGCCCAGATAGAAACCACCGCCGCCAAAAAGGAGAACCAGAACAACCAATAGTAAGATTAGCCCCATTGTATCCTCCTGGGAAAATCCCGGTGCGATGCGTGCGCATCTGGGCAATGCAGAGGCATAAGTTCCATTCGCCTCGAAAGTTCCATCTCAAATTCTAATCAGACACCTCCGCTCTCAAATAAGGGCACAGATGCTCAAATACGGACAGCGCCACCCCCGGTAGCGTTCTAATTCAGACACGCGGGCCGGGAACTTAGGACACTGATTGGCGTTGTATGATCAATCGCTTTGCGGCTCGGCCCAAGCCCCCAGCCCCAGCCCGGCCCAATAAAGCGATTTGTAATGTTGAGTAGTATTAGGGCCGCACTTTAGTGCGGCCCTTTTTTTTGACACCTGCATAGAGAAATTGAACCAGCCACCCGATAGGAAGGCCACGCGAGACTTTGCAATTCGAAACCCCAGCAGGGAGGTCTAACGCCCGTGTTGCGTCGACCGGTTGAGCCGACACCCCGATTGTGTTGCGAAACTCGGTTGCGGCCGGAGATAGACCTCACGCGTGATGTTTTTCTGAGGACGTAAACGCTCCGATGTCTGCTCCGGATCAAAATTGGAAATCCTTGGTCCGAGCCCGCTTCACCTTCGAAAGCTGCCGTTCGACCTGCCTCACTTGCGCGGTTGAGACCGACTGCCAAGCCTTGATTCAACCCCCAAGCCCGGAGTTTCGAATTATGCGCTACGAACTCACCGATCATTCAGCTCGCATTAATAAGGCTGTGGCGGCGCGTTATTGGGTCCGCACCCTAGTTGCCTAGACACGGAGACACGGCATGGCCGGCGCTTTTTCGCCTCCTTCACCGCAATCAATCCAATTGCGGCAGATCAAATTCGTGCCGCCGCTTTGGGTGTAGAGGTAGCGGCGCAAAAGAGAATTTTGCTCACATATCGAAGGTACGATGTTTCAAATCCGCATTCATGGCCGCGGCGGGCAAGGCGTGGTAACCGCCACCGAAATCCTTTCGGTGGCCGCATTCCTCGAAGGCGCGCACGCGCAGGCCTTTCCGAGTTTCGGCTCGGAACGCATGGGCGCGCCGGTGGTGGCGTTCTGCCGCATCGACGACAAGGAGATCCGCCTGCGCGAGCCGATCATCGAGCCGGATGCGCTGATCGTTCAGGATCCGACGCTGTTCAAGGCGATCGACGTGTTCCAGGGCTTCCGCCCGAACGGTTATCTCTTGGTCAACACCAACCGCAGCTTTGCCGACCTGCACATTGCGGACCAAGCCGCGCGGTTGCCTAAGGGGCACGCGCGCACCGTGAACGCGACCGAGCTTGCGCTCAAACATGTCGGCCGCCCGTTGCCCAACGCCGCCTTGCTCGGCGCCTTCGCCGCGCTGACCGGCGTCGTGCATCTCAAATCGGTCGCCGACGCGATCCGCCAGGCGTTTCCCGGCAAGGTCGGCGACGCCAATGTCGCCGCCGCCACCGCCGCGCATGACGCGCTCGTCAGCGAACAGGCCGCAGCCTAGAGGGACAGCCGCCATGCTGAAGCAGATCGAAGGCTCGCATGCGATGGCCGAGACGATTGCGCTCTGCCGGCCGGAAGTCGTCTGCGCCTATCCGATCACGCCGCAAACCCACATCGTCGAGGGCGTCGGCGATCTGGTGCGCGAAGGCGTCTTGAAGAATTGCGAATTCATCAACGTCGAGTCGGAGTTCGCCGCTTTGTCGGTGGCGATCGGCGCCTCCGCCGCCGGCGCGCGCGCCTATACCGCGACCGCCAGCCAGGGCCTCTTGTTCATGGCCGAAGCGGTCTACAACGCCTCCGGCCTCGGGCTGCCGATCGTGATGACGCTGGGCAATCGCGCCATCGGCGCGCCGATCAACATCTGGAACGACCATTCCGACGCGATGTCGATGTGCGACGCCGGCTGGATGCAGTTGTTCGCCGAAACCAATCAGGAAGCCATCGACCTGCACATCCAGGCATTCCAGCTGGCGGAAGAACTGTCGATGCCGGTGATGGTGTGCGTCGACGGCTTCATCCTCACGCACGCCGTCGAGCGGCTGGACATTCCGGACCAAGCCGACGTCGATGCTTTCCTGCCGCCCTACGAGCCGGTGCAGGTGCTCGATCCGGCAGCGCCGATCTCGATCGGCGCCATGGTCGGGCCGGACGCTTTTACCGAAGTGCGCTTCCTGCAGCACTACAAGCAGACCTTGGCGCTGCGGCGGCTTCCCGAATTGGCCGCCGAGTTCAAGGAGCGCTTCGGCCGCGACAGCGGCGGCTTGCTGCGCAGCTACCGCACCGAGGACGCCGACATGCTGGTGGTGGCGATGGGCTCGATCAACGGCACCATCAAGGACACCATCGACGAGATGCGCGACGATGGTTTCAACATCGGCCTCATCACGCTGGTCGCCTTCCGCCCGTTCCCGACCATGGCGCTGCGCGAATTGCTGGCCGGCCGTAAGAACGTCGTGGTGATCGAGAAGAGCTTCGCGGTCGGCATGGGCGGGCAACTCGCCAATAATGTCGACCTCGCTTTGCGCAATACGCCGGCGGCGCCGCACGTGCATTCGGTGATCGCCGGGCTCGGCGGCCGTCCGATCACGAGCGCCTCGCTGCATCGCGTGTTCCGCCGCGCCGAGGCGCAGCCCTGGGAAGGCCCGCATTTCCTCGATCTCAACGAGGACATCATCGGCAAGGAATTGCACCACGTGCGCAAGGTGCGCCGCTCGGGCCCGACCGCCGAAAATCTGCTGCGCCGGCTCGGCGAGAGCCGCACGGCGGTGAGTTAAGGGAAGCCGTCATGACCGACACCGCCGCCCCGTCCGCCACCCAGAAATTGCACTTCTATCAGAAGGGCACCTTCACCGTCGGCAACCGCCTGGTCTCGGAGCCGGAACGCGCGGTGCAGGCCTCGATCGATCGCTCCAACGCGCTCACCTGCGGCCACCGCGCCTGCCAAGGCTGCGGCGAGGCGCTGGGCGCGCGCTTTGCCCTCGACGCCGCCATGCGCGCGACCCACGGCGAACTGATCGCCGTCAACGCCACCGGCTGCCTGGAAGTCTTCACCACGCCCTATCCGGAAACCTCCTGGCAGGTGCCGTGGATCCATTCGCTGTTCGGCAATGCGGCGGCGGTCGCCTCCGGCGTCGCCGCGGCGATGCGGGTGAAGGGGCGCAAAGACGTCCGCACCATCGCGCAAGGCGGCGACGGCGGCACCACCGATATCGGCTTCGGCTGCCTGTCGGGCATGTTCGAGCGCAACGATGACGTGCTCTACATCTGCTACGACAACGAAGGCTACATGAACACCGGCGTGCAGCGTTCCTCGGCGACGCCGCCGGCCGCGCGCACCGCTACCACGCCGGCGCTCGGCCCGGAGCCGGGCAATGTCTTCGGCACCGGCAAGAGCGTGCCCAAGATCGCGGTCGCGCACGGCATCCCCTACGTCGCCACCGCCACCGTCGCCGATCTGCACGATCTCGAGCGCAAGGTGCTCAAGGCGATGGCCATTCACGGCGCGCGCTACATCCACATTCACGTGCCCTGCCCGCTCGGCTGGGGCTCGGCTTCGCACGACACCATCCGGCTGGCGCGGCTGGCGGTCGAATCCGGCCTGTTCCCGCTGTTCGAAGCCGAGCACGGCGTCATCACCGGCAGCAGCAAGATCCGCCGGCCGGTGCCGGTCGCCGAGTATCTGAAGCCGCAGCGGCGCTTCGCGCATCTGTTCAAGCACGAGGGAGATCATCGCCTGGCGCAGTTGCAGGCGATCGCCGACCGCAACATCGCCGAATACAACCTGCTCGACCAAGAGGACGCGGCCGGATGAAGCACCCCTTCGCCATCACGCTCGACAGCGGCACCAGCCTCGCCAATCTCACCGGTTCGTGGCGCACCGAGCGCCCGGTCTATGTCGACCGGCTGCCGCCCTGCAACAACGCCTGCCCGGCGGGCGAAAACATTCAGCAATGGCTCTACCACGCCGAATGCGGCGACTACGAAAAAGCCTGGCGGGTGCTGACGCAGGACAATCCGATGCCGGCGGTCATGGGCCGCGTCTGCTATCACCCGTGCGAGACCGTATGCAATCGCGCGCAGGTCGACGAGGCGGTCGGCATCAATTCGGTCGAGCGCTTTCTCGGCGACGAAGCGATCCGGCGCGGCTGGGCGTTCGATGCGCCGGCGCAGAAGAGCGGCAAGCGCGTGCTGGTGGTGGGCGCCGGTCCGTCCGGCCTGTCGGCGGCCTATCATCTGGCGCGGCTCGGCCATGCCGTGACGATCTACGAGGCCGGCCCGATGTCCGGCGGCATGATGCGCTTCGGCATTCCGAAATACCGGCTGCCGCGCGACATCCTCGATGCCGAGATCAAGCGCATCCTGGCGCTCGGCGTGGAGCTCAAGCTCAACACCAAGGTCGACCGCATTCTCGACACCATGAAAGCCGGCAAGTTCGACGCCGCCTTCCTGGCGGTCGGCGCGCATATCGCCAAGCGCGCCTTCATTCCGGCCGGCTCGGCGGCGAAAATTCTCGATGCTGTGCAGGTGCTGCGCTCGATGGAAGGCGAAGACAAGCCGCTGCTCGGCCGCCGCGTGGTCGTCTACGGCGGCGGCAACACCGCGCTTGATGCGGCCCGTACCGCCAAGCGGCTGGGCGCCACCGAGGCGATCATCGTCTATCGCCGCACGCGCGAGCGCATGCCGGCGCACGATTTCGAGGTCGAAGAGGCGCTCGAAGAAGGCGTGATGATGAAATGGCTGTCGACCATCAAGCGCGCCGACGACGGCAAGCTCACGGTCGAGAAGATGGTGCTCGACGAGAAAGGCTTCCCGCAGCCGACCGGCGAGTTGGAGACGCTGGAAGCCGATTCGCTCATCCTCGCGCTCGGCCAGGACGTCGACCTGTCGCTGCTCGACGGCGTGCCGGGCCTGACGCTGAAGGACGGCGTCGTGCAGGTCGGCCCCAATTTCATGACCGGCCATGCCGGCATTTTCGCCGGCGGCGACATGGTGCCGGCCGAGCGCACCGTCACCGTGGCGATCGGCCACGGCAAGAAGGCGGCGCGCAATATCGACGCCTGGCTGCGCGGCGGCCGACTACGCGGCCCCCGAAAAGCATGAGCTGGCCGCCGTTCGACAAGCTCAACGCCTGGTACTACGCCGATGCGCCGAAGACGGTGCGGCCGACGCTGGAGATGGTGCGCCGCACCGACACCTTCGAGGAAGTGCAGAAAGGCCTCGACGAAACCAATGCGCTCTACGAGGCGCGCCGCTGCCTGTCGTGCGGCAATTGCTTCGAATGCGACAATTGCTACGGCATGTGCCCCGATAACGCCGTGATCAAGCTTGGCCCGGGCAAGCGGTTCGAGTTCAACTACGACTACTGCAAGGGCTGCGGCCTGTGCGCCAACGAATGTCCGTGCGGCGCGATCACGATGGTGCCGGAGCAGATTTAAAGCTCAGCCGTGTGACACGCCGATCGCCTCCTCGCCGCGGTCGAGGATCAGCGGCACCACCAGATCTTCCTCGTCGTCGAGATGGCGGATGAGCCCCTTGATCAGCGAGCGCTGGCGTCTGCGTAATCGTCGCCGCGCCGGCGCAACGTATCGCCGTCGCCCGCGAGCGCGCGCAACAGCGCATTGGCGGTCTCGGCGGTTCGCTCCATGTCGGCGTGGATGGCGTGGTGGTCGCCTTCCAATATGTCGAAGCCGCGCGCCAGCCGCTCGTCGGCGGCGCGAAACAGCGGGAAATGATGGAAGTCCTCGATCTGGTGATGCAGGTCGAGCTGCGACAGCATGAATTGCAGCCGCGGCACGAACACGCGGGGGAATTGCTCGGGCGGCAACGCGCCGGCGCGGAATTGTGTTTCGATCTCCTGGATCATGCCGGCAAGCTCGCGGAACATGTCGTGGCGCGACAGCCAGAAGCGCGCCATCTCGCCGAGATTGGCGTGGCCTTGCCATTGCTCGCGCGGATAGCGCGCGATCAGGTGGCGCAAGTCGTCCGGCCAGCCGTTGCGGCGGGCGAGCGCCAGCGCTTCGGTGTCGTTGTCGGTGGGGCGTTCGAGGGCCATGGGCGCCTACATAGCCATTGCCAGCGGTTTCACCAACCATCGTCATGCGCGGGCTTGACCCCGCGCATCTCGCTTAGGATGGCACACTGCCCACTCAGCGAGATGGCCGGGACAAGCCCGGCCATGACAAAGTATTGATGGCCGCCATGACCACCACCGTCGCCCGCCTTCCCTGCGACGAGCCGACCGCGCGCAAGCTTGCCGCCGCGCTGGGCGAGAGCCTCGACGCCGATAACACCGTCTGCGGCGCCTTCGAGGGCGACGGCGGGCAGTGGCAGGTGGCGATCCATTTCCGTGCGCCGCCCGACGAGGCGGCGCTGCGCGCGCTGGCGGCGCTCATTGCCGGCGCGGCGGCGGCGGCGGCGCTGACCATCGAGACGGTGGCGGACGCCGACTGGGTGGCGCAGAGCCTGGCCGGGCTGCCGCCGGTCACCGCCGGCCGCTTCATTGTGCACGGCGCGCACGACCGCGCGCGCATTGCGCCCAACCGCATCGGCATCGAGATCGAGGCGGCGCTCGCCTTCGGCACCGGCCATCACGGCACCACGCGCGGCTGCCTGCTGGCGATCGATGCGCTGGCGAAGCGGCGGCGCTGCCGCAACGTGCTCGACCTTGGCACCGGCAGCGGCGTCCTCGCGATCGCCGCCGCCAAAGTCTTTCGCACGCGCGTGATCGCCACCGACATCGATGCGCGCGCGGTGGCGGTGGCGCGCGCCAATGCGCGGCTCAATGGCGTCGGCGGCATGATCACGTTGGCGCAAGCGAGCGGCTGCGGCGTGCGCTTCGTGCGGATGCGCGCGCCTTACGATCTGGTGCTCGCCAATATCCTGCTGGCGCCGCTGATGCGCATGGCGGCGCCGTTGGCGCGGCTGATCGCGCCGGGCGGGCGCGTGGTGCTGTCCGGCCTGCTGCCGAGCCACGCCAATGCCGTGCTGGCAATCTACCGCGCCCAGGGCCTGGCGCTGGAACGCCGCATCGCGCTTAACGGCTGGGTGACGTTGGTGATGAAGCGCGGCCATAGGCCGCGTGCCTAGCGAGACCGGTCGGGCGGCCGGAATTATTCGGCGGCGGAAATGGCGGCGGCCGCGCGCGCCAACTGTTCGCCGGCAATCGCGCTGTAGGGGCTCTGGAAATTCTGAATGATTGTCGCCTCACCCATGAACAGCGGGTTGTTGAGCCGGACGGCCTTGGCAGACGGATAGCTGTCGGCACGCGCAAAAAGCGTCAAACAATCGATCAAATGCTCGCCGCCCCAATTGACCACTTCCTGAACAAGAATCGTGCCGCCGCTGCGCTCAATGAGCTTCGCGACGACGTCCGCCGAGACCGACAGTGCGCGCCCGTGCGGCACGCCGAGCGAATTACCATAGGCGAGCAAATTTGAATGATGCAGAAACGCGACACCGCCCATCGCCAGTTTGCCGAGCACCTGCGGAATATACGACTCCATCACGCCGAATTCGGCATGAACCAGCGAATTGAACGAGAAGATAAGGTCGAAGCTCGCGTCCGGCGCCGCCGCCAACGAGAAGCCGTCGTTGGTAAAGAAACTGGCACGCTTGGCGGCCGCAAACCTTTCGCGGCAGGCGTCGATGCATTTTTCCGATAAATCGATGCCGACAAATTCATCGCATACCGGGACCAGAAATTTGGTCCAGCGTCCGAACCCGGGCGCTATTTCCAATATCCGCCGCGCCGGCAGGAAACGATGCAGTCGTGGAAAGATGGAGCCGAACCATTGCGACTCGCTGCCGCCCCAAGCGGTGCTCCACTCTTCACCGCGGTCTTGCCAACCGTAGCTCGATCCCCAGACCGCCTGATTCCAGTTTAAGTCCGGCACCCGCAACTCCCGAGTCGGGGCCTCGTAACAGGCCGTGAGCAAGCCCTAAACACACCGCCGATTCGGAGCAAGGCGCGGCTGACGGCTGGCTCGTTTAATCGAGGCAACATCCATCCGAACGGGAGCGAACGCCAAAAGCAAAACCGCCCCGGGCGGGGGACCGGGGCGGTTTCGTCGCTGACCGCGCGGCGCTTACCAGCCGCCGAACGGCATGTTCTCCTTGTCCGGTTTGACCAGCCGGTTTTTGGGCTCATCGAAGGTGTACGGCAGGTAGCGAACATGCATGGCGATCTCGCGCCGCGCCTGCTGCATGCGCGCCTCGATCATCGCGTCCAGCATGCGGGCGAAAAAACCTTTGCGCGGCGCCGCCGTCTGCTCGGGCGCGGCGGTTTCGGTATCGGGGACACGGGCGACCCCATAAGTGACGGCAACCATCTTTATTTCTCCTTTTCGGACCAAGCGTCAGCGAACTGCCTGGCACTCGTTCCTGACTATTGCGACGCAACATAGTCTACTTCGCAAGTGCGAACTACGCGTGACTATGCATAAGAGCCCCGTAAATCAAGCATGAAACGATTCATTAATAGGTGAATTCGGTGGCAGCACCGTGACAAAATTAATGCATTGCACAAAAGCGAGTCAGGGCAGCGATTCGTTGCCGATTTGCTGGCCAATAAAGTGCGAATTTTCCACCGCGATGCCCAATCATGACGCTCATGCAAAGCCCGCGCATGGCGCATGACTGCGTTGCTCGGCGCAGGGAGCGCGCTACAGTGCGCCCCGCATGTTCGAGGCGCGGTTCCAGAGCTTCGATGATTTGAGCGAGCGAGCGCACAGCGCCGCGCGCGTCGCCGCGCTGCGCGATGAGCTCAAGCGCCGCGGCCTCGACGGTTTCATCGTGCCGCGCGCCGACCGCCAGCAGAACGAATATCTGCCGGCGGGCGAAGAGCGGCTGGCCTGGCTCACCGGCTTCACCGGCTCGGCCGGCGCCGCCATCGTGCTGGCCGAACGCGCCGTGCTGTTCGTCGACGGCCGCTACACCGTGCAGGCGGCGGCCCAAGTCGATCCGGCGATCTTTTCAATCGAGCATCTGGTCGATACGCCGCCCGACCAATGGCTGGAACAGAATCTCACCGCCGGCGCAAAGGTCGGCTACGACCCGTGGCTGCACACCGCCGACAACGCGGAGAGGCTGCGCAAGGCTTGCGCCAGCGCGGGCGCCGAACTGGTCGCGGTCGCCGACAATCCGATCGACGCCTTGTGGAGCGACCGCCCGGCACCGCCGACAGGCGCGGTGACGCTGCGCGATATGACATTTGCCGGCGAGAGCGCCGGCGACAAGCTCAAGCGCATCCGCGCCGAGCTCACCAAGCTGCGCAGCGACGCGCTGGTGGTGTCCGATCCGCAAAACGTCGCCTGGGCCTTCAATATCCGCGGCTCGGACGTCACGCATACGCCGCTGGCGCTCGGCTTCGCGGTGATTGCGCGCGAGGGACGGCCGGCGCTTTATCTCGCCGGCGGCAAGCTCGACAACAAAGTGCGTCACGCGCTGGAGGAGATCGCCGAGCTGCGCGAGCCGGGCGCGCTCGCCAACGATCTCGGCCAGCTCAAGGACAAGACCGTGCGGCTCGATTCTGCGAGTGCGGCGGACGCGCTCACCCGCCTGGTGAGCGAGGGCGGCGGCAAGCCGGTGCGGGCGGCCGATCCGATCGCGCTGATGAAAGCCATCAAGAACCACGCCGAGATCGTCGGCTCACGCGCCGCGCACAAGCGCGACGGCGAGGCGATGGCGCGCTTCCTCTCCTGGCTGGAGCGCGAGGCGCCGTCCGGCAAGCTCACCGAGATCGAGGCGGTCGAGGCACTGGAAAGTTTCCGGCGCGAGACCGGGGTGCTGAAGGACATCTCCTTCCCCACCATCGCCGGCTCCGGGCCGAACGGGGCGATCGTGCATTACCGTGTTACCCGCGCGTCCAACCGGCGCATCGGCATGGGCGAACTGTTCCTGGTCGATTCCGGCGCGCAATACGAGGACGGCACCACCGACATTACCCGCACCGTCATCGTCGGCACGCCCAGTGAGGAAATGCGCGACCGCTTCACGCGTGTGCTCAAGGGCCACATCGCCATCGCCACCGCCGTGTTTCCGGAGAACACCAGCGGCGCCCAGCTCGATCCGTTCGCCCGGATTGCGCTGTGGCAGGCGGGACTGGATTTCGACCACGGCACCGGGCACGGCGTCGGCAGCTATCTGTCGGTGCACGAGGGGCCGGCGCGCATCTCCAAGCTCGGCCAGGTGGCGTTGCGCCGCGGCATGATCCTGTCGAACGAGCCGGGCTACTACAAAACCGCCGCCTACGGCATCCGCACCGAGAACCTGGTGCTGGTGATCGCGGCGCCCGAGCCGGAGGGCGCCGAAAAACCGCTCAACGCGTTCGAGACGCTGACGCTGGCGCCGATCGACCGGCGGCTGATCGACACCCGCATGCTGACCGGTAAAGAACGCGCCTGGCTCGACAGCTACCACGCACGCGTGAATGAGGTGATCGGGCCGCAACTCGACGCGCCAACCCGGAAATGGCTCGACGCGGCGACCCGGCCGCTTGGAAATGCTTGATGGACGTTGAGACGTCCCCTGCCCCAACACAAAGCAAGCAAGTCGCCACCTGGCGCTTGCTTGTCCTGCTGATGGCGATGACCGCCATCGGACCGGCGACGCTCAATATTGTCGTTCCATCGCTGCCGGGGCTGATCACGCGGCTCGCCACCGACGCCGCCACGACGCAGCTCGTGCTGTCGCTTTATCTACTCAGCCTCGCCAGCGCCCAGCTTTTGCTGGGGCCGCTCTCCGATCGCTTCGGACGCCGGCCGGTGGCGCTCGCCGGGCTGGCGCTCACCGTGCTGGCGTCGCTCGCGGCGTCCGTGGCCGGCTCGATCGAAACGCTGATCGCGGCACGCGTCGCGCAGGCGGTCGGCGCTTCGAGCGGCATCGTGATCGGGCGCGCGATGATCCGCGATCTCTACGAGCGCGACCGCGCCGCCGCCATGATCGGCCTGGTCACCACGGCCATGGTGATCGCGCCGATGATCGCACCCCTGGTTGGCGGCGTTCTCGACATGGCCTTCGGCTGGGAGTCAATCTACCTGTTCGTCGCGCTTGCCGCAGGCTTGGTGCTCGTATGGGCGTCCGTCAAGCTGCCGGAGACGCGGGCCGTCAGCCAAGAGGCGACGCCCAGCCGGCTCTGGCAGGACTGGGGCGTGCTGCTGCGAAGCGCGAAATTCCAAGGCTACGTGCTGATCGCCGCGCTCGGCTCGGCGCCGTATTTCACCTTTCTCGGCGGCGGCCCTTATGTGGTGGTGACGCTGATGGGCCGCACCGCGGCCGAATACGGTGCGTGGTTCGCGCTCACGTCGTTCGGCTACATGAGCGGCAATTTCACCGCCTCCCGGCTGTCGCAGCGGCTCGGCATCGACGCCATGATCGTGGGCGGCATCGTGGCCGAGTTGATCGGCTCAGGGCTCACCCTCTTGCTGGTCGCGCGCCTGCCCGATGCCGGACCCGCGATCATCTTCCTGCCGCAGCTCATCATTTCCTACGGCAACGGGCTGCTGCTGCCGAACGCCATAGCCGGCGCGGTCAGCGTGCGGCCGCAGGCGGCAGGCAGCGCGTCCGGTATGACCGGCTTCGTGCAGATGGCGACCGGAGCTGCCTCGACGCAGGTGGTGTCGATGCTGCTCGCCGGCGCCGGCAGCGCCATGCCGATGGCCTGGCAGATGCTGATCGTCGTGGTGGCGACCGGCGTGGCCTATGTGGTGCTGGTGCGGCGATGACTACGAAATCAGCTTCAGCCACTCGTCTTCGCTCAGCACCTTGACGCCGAGCTTCTGTGCCTCGCTGAGCTTGGAGCCGGCGCCGGGGCCGGCCACCACGTAATCGGTCTTCTTCGACACCGAGCCGGCGGTCTTGGCGCCGAGCCGCTCGGCCTGGGCCTTGGCCTCCTCGCGCGTCATCTTCTCCAGCGCGCCGGTGAAGACGACGGTCTTGCCGGCGATTGCCGAGTCGGTCTTCGGCTTTTCGGCGTCGGTGATGGTCACTTCCTTGGTCAGCCGCTCGACGATGCCCTTGTTGTGGCTTTCGCCGAAATAGGCCTTGATCGCCTCGATCACCGTGTCGCCGATCTGGTCGAGCGCATCCATCTCCGCGATCGCCTCCTCGTCATCCTTGGCCACTTTCAGGCAGGCATCGTGGAACGCCTTCCACGAGCCGTAGCCGCGCGCCAGCGCCCGCGCCGTGGTCTCGCCGACGTGACGGATGCCGAGCGCGTAGATGAAACGCTCGAGCGAAATCTCGCGCCGCTGCTCGATGGCATTGAACAGATTGCGCACCGAGGTTTCGCCGTAGCCTTCGACCTCCTCGAGCTTGATCTTGGCGTTGCGCGCCGGCAGCGTGAAGATGTCGGCGGGCTCCTTCACCCATTCCTTCTCGAAGAACAGCTCGATCTGCTTCTCGCCCAGCCCCTCGATGTCGAAGGCGCCGCGCGAGCAGAACAGCTTGAGGTGCTCGATCTTCTGATAGGGGCAGGCGAATTCGCCGGTGCAGCGGGCGCGGGCGCCCTCCTCGCCGGTGGCGGTTTCCTCGCGCACGATGTCGGTGTGCAGATAGCACGGGCATTTCTTCGGGAAATGATAGGGCTTGGCGTCCTTCGGCCGTTTGTCGATGACGACGTCGACCACTTGCGGGATGACGTCGCCGGCGCGCTGGATGATGACGGTGTCGCCGATACGGATATCGCGGCCGTCGCGCAGGACTTCGCCGTTGCCGCCGATGCCTTTGATGTAGTCCTCGTTATGCAGCGTGGCGTTCTGCACGATCACGCCGCCGACGCCGACCGGCTCGAGCTGCGCCGTCGGGGTGAGCGCGCCGGTGCGTCCGACCGTGATCGTCACGCCGCGCACGACGGTGGTTGCCTGCTCGGCCGGGAACTTGTGCGCGATCGCCCAGCGCGGGCTGCGCGACACAAAGCCGAGCCGTTCCTGCCAATCGATGCGGTCGACTTTGTAGACGACGCCGTCGATGTCGTAGTCGAGCTTGGCGCGCCGCTCTTCGATGTCCTGGTGGAAGGCGATGAGCTGCTCGACCGAGTGACATAATTTGGTCAGCGGATTGGTCTTGAAGCCGCAAGCTTCGAACCACTTGATCATGCCGGACTGGGTCTCGGCCGGCATCGTCGCTCATCTCGCCCCAGGCATAGGCGAAAAAGCCGAGCGGGCGCGACGCGGTGATGCTCGGGTCCTTCTGGCGCAAGGAGCCGGCGGCGGAGTTGCGCGGATTGACGAAGGTTTGCTCGCCGGCTTCGGCCTGGCGCTTGTTGAGCGCAAGGAAGCCACTCTTGGTCATATAGACCTCGCCGCGCACCTCGCAGACGGCCGGCACGTGGCGGCCCTTGAGCTTGTGCGGCACGTCTTTCAACGTCTTGATATTGGCGGTGACGTCCTCGCCCTCGTTGCCGTCGCCGCGGGTGGCGGCGGTGGTTAGTTCGCCGTCCTCATAGCGCAGCGACATCGACAGGCCGTCGATCTTCGGCTCGGCGTTGAAGGTGATCTTGTCGTCGTCGGAGAGCTTGAGAAAGCGCCGGATGCGGGCAACGAAATCGCGTACGTCATCGTCGGCGAAAGCATTGTCGAGCGACAGCATCGGCACCGCGTGCCGCACTTTCTTGAAGCGGCCGGTGGGCGCGGCGCCGACTTTCTTCGACGGCGAATTGGCGCGCACCAGATGCGGGAAACGCTTCTCGATCGCCGCATTGCGCTCGCGTAAGCGATCATAGGCGGCGTCGGTAATCTTGGGCGCGTCCTCCTGGTAATAGCGCTTGTCGTTAAGCGCGATTTCATACGCCAGCCGTTTCAGCTCGGCTTTCGCCTGAGACGCGGTCAGGTCGGGAACCGGGATTTTGCTGACGTCTTTGGTCATCGGATTTCGCTTTGCCGGGCCGATATAAGCCCGGTTGCGCCGGGCGGCAAACTGCCGGAAGCTGCCGCCCATGTTGATCCATCCGCGCGGCAAGGATCGCCCCTATCATCTCGGCCCATTCCCGCTGGAGACGCTGGTCCGCGACGACGGCGTGGCGGAACGGGAGGCGGCGCGGCCGCCGCTCGCCGCTACGGCTGCGGCGACGCCGGAAGGGCCGCTGGCGCGCGCCGCCGAGCATTACCGTGAGCTGTTCGCCAAATTCGCCGACGGCAAGGTGGCGCCGAAGCAGGCGCCGGTGCCGGACGACCTCGCGCGCCGCGCCGCCGACATCAAGGGCGCGGCCTATTTCCTCGATGCCAGCCAGGTCGGCATCTGCCGCATGCCGGCCAACGCCTGGCTCGCCGGCTGCGATCGTCTGCCGCATGAATTCGCCGCGGTGATCATGGTCGAGCGGCCGCGGCTGCCGGAGGCGGACAACCTGGCGCGCGAATGGATCGCGCCGGCGCGCGCCGAGATCGCCGACATGCGGGCGGCCGAAATCGCAGTCTGCGTCGCCGGCCATATCCGCACCATGGGCTTTGCCGCGCGCGCGCATTTCGCCGGATCAAGTCTGGTCGATGCGCGAGCGGCTGGCGGTACTGGCGGGACTGGCCGTGCGCGGCGAAAACGGTTTGCGCAATCCCTATCTCGACGATTTCTCTATCGCCGTGGTCACGACCGACTATGCGCTGGCGACCGACCAGCCGCTGCATGACGAGCGCGCTCGAACGCCAAGGGCCTCGCCTACTGGCTGGGGCCTCAACGGCGCGCAATCCGGCCGCGAGCGCAACCGCCAAAGCCAAGCGCGCCTCGCATCTGTGCGCGCTTCCCGATGGAGACGGTGAAACGCGTTGAGCGCCCGACCACGCTCATTCTCGACGACGAGGTGCCGCAGGTGCCCAAACGCGCCGCCTTTTTCCAGCGCGCGCTGCATGGCGATCTCGGCGACAAGGCCAAGGCCGAGCGCACGCGCTTTGCGTTCAAGACGCCGCTGTCGTGGAGCCTGCTGCAGGTGATCCGCGCGCTGGTGCCGTTCCAGGGCGGCGAGGCGGCGCCCGCCGCCGACCGTGCGCGCTATCGCAACGCCGAGGCCAATGCGCGCGCCATCAAATCACTGTCCTATGCGCTCGGCTCCGACCTCACCGGCATCTGCGAGATCCCGCGCTATGCCTGGTTCTCGCACAAGGAGGACGGCAGCGAGATCAAGCCCTATCACCGCTATGCGGTGGCGATGCTGATCGACCAGGGCTTCGACACCATGGAGGGCGCCAGCGGCGACGACTGGATTTCCGGCTCGCAGTCGATGCGCGCCTACCTGCGCGGCGCGGTGATCGCCGGCATCATGGCCGAGTTGCTGCGCGAGCTCGGCTTCTCGGCGCGCTCGCAGACCAATGCCGACTCGGACGTGCTGCACATTCCGCTCATCCTGTGGGCGGGCCTGGGCGAACTCTCCCGCATCGGCGAACTGGTGCTCAATCCGTTCGTCGGCCCGCGCTTCAAGTCGGTGGTGCTGACCACCGATTTCCCGCTCGCCGTCGATCAGCCGATCGACTTCGGCCTGCAGTATTTCTGCTCCAACTGCCTGAAATGCGCGCGCGAATGTCCCTGCGACGCCATTCCGTTCGGCGACAAGGTGATGTTCAACGGCTACGAGATGTGGAAGCCGGACGTCGAGCGCTGCACGCGCTACCGGCTCACCAATGCCCGCGGCTCGGCTTGCGGGCGCTGCATGAAGACCTGCCCGATCAACAAGGTGGTCGATGCCGACGGCGCCGTGCTCACGCGCATCGCCAGTTGGTTTGGCGTCAATGCGCTGTGGCTGAAGCCGCTGATGGTGCCGATCGCCACCTGGTTCGACGACTGGATCGGCAACGGCCGGCGCAACCTGGTCAAGAAATGGTGGCTCGACCTCGAGCTCATCGGCGGCAGCGCCGTCACGCCGAAGGCCACCAATGAGCGCGACATCGACCCCAGCGCGCAAGGTCGACCCGGCGGCAGCGATGGCGAAGATGGCCTATTACCACGCCAATATGATGCCGCCGCCGAACGATCCCTCGCCGCATGTGGTCGACCGCAAGGCGGCGATGGCGGCGAAGGATGTGCTGGAAACGCCCGCTCAGGCGCGCGCGCGCCATGCCCAAGGCGGCGCTAAAGCCTGGCGCATTACGTGCCGACGCCGCTGGTGGAGACCGCGGCGGCGGCACGTGCTGCCAAGAGCCCTTACGACTGACCGGCTAGCTCGCCTGCTTGATCAGCCGCTCGGCGGCGGCGCGGGCCTCGTTGGTGATCTCGGCGCCGGCCAGCATGCGGGCGATCTCCTCGCGCCGTTTGTCGGCCGCCACTTCGGAGACGCGGGTGGCGACCCGCTTGCCCTTCGCCAGCGCGTCCTTGCTGATGACATAGTGGCGGCCGGCGCGCGCCGCCACCTGCGGCGCATGGGTCACCGCCAGCACCTGCACGCCGCGCGCCAGCTTGGCGAGCCGCACGCCGATGGCGTCGGCCACCGCGCCGCCCACCCCGGTGTCGATCTCGTCGAACACCAGCGTCGGCGCCGAGCCGCGGTCGGCCAGCACCACTTTCAACGCCAATAAAAAGCGCGCCAATTCACCGCCGGAAGCGACCTTCATCATCGGGCCCGGCCGGGTGCCGGGATTGGTCTGCACCCAGAACTCGACGCGGTCGATGCCGTTGGGGCCGGCCGTCGCGGCGTCGCTTTCGATCTCGGTTGAGAATTTCGCGCGCTCAAGCTTCAGCGGCTTGAGCTCGCGGTTGACCGCCTTGTCGAGCGCGTCGCCCGCCTTCAGCCGCGCCGCCGACAAGGCCTCGGCGGCGGCCCGATAGTCCTCCTCGGCTTTGCGGGCGGCGGCCTCCAGCGCCTTCAGCCTGTCCTCGCCGGCATCGATCAGCGCGATATCGGCTTGGTACTTCTGCGCCAGCGCCGCCAACTCGTCGACCGGCACGGTGTATTTGCGGCCCGGCGGCGCGCAACGCAAACAGCCGCTCCTCGATGCGCTCCAATTCGGCCGGGTCGAAATCGGCGGCGCGCAGCGCGGCTTCGAGATGGGCGCGGGTCTCCTCCAGCGCGGTCAGCGCGGCATCGAGCGATTTGACCGCCGGCTCGACCAGGCTCGGCGCCTGCGCGCTGACCGCCGCTCCAGCCGGCGGATGGCGGCCGAAAGCGCCGGCACGCTAGAATTGGCGCCGACGATCACGTCGTGCGCTTCGCGCAAATCCTCCGCAACTTTCTCGGCCTGCATCATCATGCTGCGCCGCTCGGCCAGCGCGGTTTCCTCAGCCGTCTGCGGGCTGAGCTTGGTCAATTCCTCGACCGCGTGGCGCAGCCAGTCGCTTTCGCGCCGGGCGCGCTCGACCTCGGCGCGATGCTCGGCGGCAGCGGCGGCTGCTTCGCGCCGTGCCTCCCAGAGCGAGGCGACGTTGGCTGCATCGGCCTCCAAGCCGCCAAAGGCATCGAGCAGCCGGCGATGGGTGGCGGCGTCCACCAGCGCGCGCTCGTCGTGCTGGCCGTGGATCTCGACCAGCGCCTCGCCGAGCTGCTTCAAGACCTGCACGCTCACCGGCTGATCGTTGACAAAGGCGCGGGTGCGGCCGTCGGCGAACTGCACGCGGCGCAGGATCAATTCGTCCTCGGCGGCGATGTCGTTGGCCTTGAGCACGGCCTGCGCCGGATGATTGCGGGCAAGCTCGAAGGCGGCGATCACCTGGCCCTGCTCCACGCCGTGGCGCACCAGGCTCTGGTCGCCGCGCGCGCCCAAGGCCAGCGCGAAGGCGTCGAGCAGGATCGACTTGCCGGCGCCGGTTTCGCCGGTCAGCACGGCCAAGCCGTCGGCGAAATCGATGTCGAGCCGGTCGATCAGGACGATATCGCGGATGGAGAGACGGGAGAGCATGGCTTTCCTCAGGCCGTCATCATCCGCGAAAGCGGATGATCCGGTAACCACCGCGGTGAACGATTTTCACAAGAATCACGGGGGAGTCATGGATGCCCCGCCGGCGCGGGGCATGACAAGAGGCTTGGCGGAACCGCCGCTAGCCGAGCCCGATTTTCCGGAACGCCCGGCTGATCCAGGAGCCCTTGTTTTCCTGCGGCTCGACGCCGCCGGATTTCACGAGGCTGTAGGCGTGCTTGTACCAGTCGCTGTCGGGGAAATTATGCCCGAGCACGGCGGCGGCGGTCTGCGCTTCGCCGGTGATGCCGAGCGCCATGTAGCACTCGGTCAGCCGCTCCAGCGCCTCTTCGACGTGGCGCGTGGTCTGGTATTGGGTGACGACGATTTTGAAGCGGTTGATGGCGCCGATGTAGTCCTTCTTGTCCAGATAATAGCGCCCGACCTGCATTTCCTTGCCGGCGAGCTGGTCGCGCGCCACTTCGAGCTTTTGCTTGGCGTTGACGGCATATTCGGTGTTGGGATATTTGCGGATGACTTCCCGCAACGCGTTGAGCGCCTTCTCGGTCTGTGTCTGGTCGCGGGTGACGTCCGGGATTTCGTCGAAATAGGACGCGGCGATCAGATACTGCGCGTAAGCGGCGTCGGGCGTGCCGGGATGCAAGGTGATATAGCGCTTGGCGGCGTTGACCAACTCGTCATAGTCGCCGCCCGTGTAATAGGCGTAAGACGACATGATCAGCGACTTGCGCGCCCACTCCGAATAAGGATGCTGGCGGTCGACCTCTTCGAACTTTTTTCGCCGCCTTCTTGGTGTCGTGCTTGGTGTTGAGCAGATAGAGCCCTTCGTTGTAGAGCCGGTCGGCCGGCTCATCGGGCGGCAATTCATCCTTGTTCTTGAACCAATCCAGGCTCGAACAGGCGCCGAGGCTTGCCGCCAGCGCAAGGAGCGCGAGCGCGCGGGCAAGCCGCGCGCGCAGTTTGCGCGAGCGGACGGCGCCGTTTGCGGAAGAAGTCACAGGCACGACCATCGGTTCAATCTTACCCGGTCCCCGAAAAGGAGCGCGCCAAACGCGCCGCATGGCCCCCCGACCGTGCGGCTGGTTTAGACGAAAAATCGCGGTCCGGCCAAGCGATTACGCAGACATTCGGCCGGGATTAAGGCGGAGGGTTAAGCCGGATTCCTGAAATTTATTCAGGATATGGCCGGGCCAAAGGCCGCTGCCGCCATACCGGTGGCAAGCTCGGCATGCCCGCGCGCGCGGCGCGCCGGCTCGGCCGCTTCCACCACCCGCCAGGCGCTGCGGTCGGCCATCAAGGCGGACAGCACCGCGTGATTGAGCTTGTGGCCGCCGCGCACGGTGCGATAGGCGGCCAGCAGAGGCTGGCCGGCGAGCGCCAGGTCGCCGATGGCATCGAGGATCTTGTGGCGCACGAATTCGTCGCCGTAGCGCAAGCCGTCCGGATTGAGCACGCGGTCCTCGGTGATCACCAGCGTGTTGTCGAACGAGGCGCCGAGCGCGTAGCCGGCACTCCACAACTTGGAAACGTCGCGCATGAAGCCGAAGGTGCGCGCGCGCGCGATCTCGCGGCGGAAGGTATCCGCCTCGATATCGAGCGAAAGCGCCTGCTTGCCGATCAGCGGATGGTCGAATTCGATTTCGGCCTCGACCCGGAAACCATGCTCATAGGGCCGCAATTCGCCGAGCGCGCCGTCTTTCGCCACGCGCACCGGCTTGATGACTTCGATGTAACGGCGCGGCAGCGCGCGGGCGGTGAGGCCCGCCTGATCGATCGCGTCGACGAAGGGCGCGGCGCTGCCGTCCATGATCGGCACTTCCGGTCCGTCGATTTCGGCGATCACGTTGTCGACGCCGAGGCCGCGCAAGGCCGCGAGCAGGTGCTCGGCGGTGGAGCAGAGCGGGCCGCTGGCGTCACCCAGAACGGTTGCAAATTCGGTGGCGGTCACCGCGCGCACATCGGCGCGAATTTCGCGCTCGAGCGAGCCATCGGCTGAATTGCGCTGGAATACGACGCCGGCGTCGTCGTCGGCCGGATGCAAAGTAAGTGTGACCGGAAGACCCGAATGCACGCCGATGCCGGAAACGGCGATCGTCTCGCGCAGCGTTGTCTGCTTAGCGCCTTTCATTTCACCCGTTCTGCCGCACGCTCACTCACGCGTCGCGCGGTCCCAATCCCAAGCCGTGCCGGTCACAATTTGGCCGTTAACGAAAGCGAGGCGCAAAGTTGTGGCAGGTGCCCCCGAAGGCCGAAAAGTCCCTTACGCGCCTGAACTTAGGCCGAAGCACTGCCGCTCTCCAACTCACTCTTTCTTACCGACTGTTACCTTTTTCGCCACAATTCTCCACAGCCTGTAAGCCGTTTCATTTGGAATTGCCATCGCCGGAGCGGCCGAGACGGCTGACGAAATCGTCCAGCCAACGGCCGCACTCCGGGCTCTTGTCGATATACATCAGGTATTTCAATTATTTATGCAGACCAGCACGAATCATGCGGCGGCCCGACCTTTGATGGCCGGGCCGCCGATTGTCGCTAACCTATTAATTTGCCTGCCGGCGCAAGAAGGCCGGGATATCGAGCTGATCCTCCTCGGCCGAGTTATGCACAGGGGTCGGCCGCCCATGCGGGTCGAGCCCCTGGGGCGAGGGCCGCCGGGCATATTCCGATACCGGCTCCGGACGGCCTTCCGGCTGACGCGCGGTCGGGCGCAGCGGCCGCTCGAATTGCGGGATCGCCCGCGCCGTGTGCGGCGCCGGCGGCGCTTCCGGCTCGTCGCTGCGGCGCCCGAGGCCGACCGACGCAAGCCGCTGCATCAGCGACTTGCGGCGCTTCTCCGGATGGTCTTCCTCAAGCTCGCCGCGCTGCGCCCTGATCTCGTTCTGCGCCGGCAGCGGCAGCTCCTCGATGCGCGGCATGCGCGGCGTGGCGACCCGCTCGGGCAGCGGCGGGATGAAGGCCCTCGGCATCGGAGCTTCGAGCGGCTCCTCCTCTTCGACCGCCGCCGTCTCGAACAGCGACGGCTTCATCGGCATCGGCCGGAACGAAACCTCATCCATTTCAGATGACGGCAGGATGGCCGCCGCCACCGCGGCGTGGGCCGCTTCGATACCGCTGGGGACCGCCGGCGCGGCGGGATGTTGCACCACCTGCGGGGTCGCAAGGGTGGCCGGCTGCGCGCGTTCCACACGATCGGCCAGACGGCGGCTATCGTTGCGCGCACGGCTGGCGAGTTCCTTCAACGCGCTCTCTGCCGGAGCCGCCGCAGCCGAAGGCGCCGGCTGCCGCATGATGCCGGTATTGTCGATGCCGGTCGCGACCACCGACACGCGGATGATGCCTTCCAGGCTTTCGTCGAAGGTGGCGCCGACGATGATGTTGGCGTCCGGGTCCACTTCCTCGCGGATGCGGGTGGCGGCCTCGTCGACCTCATAGAGCGTGAGGTCTTTGCCGCCGGTGATCGAGATCAACAGGCCGCGGGCGCCCTTCATGGAGGCGTCGTCGATCAGCGGATTGGCGATCGCGGCTTCGGCGGCGGTGAGCGCGCGCTTCTCACCGGAGGCTTCGCCGGTGCCCATCATCGCCTTGCCCATCTCGCGCATGACCGCGCGCACATCGGCGAAGTCGAGATTGATCAGGCCTTCCTTGACCATCAGATCGGTGATGCAGGCGACGCCCGAGTAAAGCACCTGGTCGGCCATCGCGAAGGCGTCGGCGAAGGTCGTCTTTTCGTTGGCGACCCGGAACAAATTCTGGTTCGGGATGATCAGCAGCGTGTCGACCACTTTCTGCAGCTCGACGATGCCGGCTTCCGCAAAGCGCATGCGGCGCTGGCCTTCGAAGTGGAACGGCTTGGTCACCACCCCGACGGTGAGGATGCCGAGCTCGCGCGCGACCTTCGCGACCACGGGCGCCGCGCCGGTACCGGTGCCGCCGCCCATACCGGCGGTAACGAACACCATGTGCGCGCCGTTGAGATGATCGCGGATCTCATCCATCACCTCTTCCGCGGCGGCGCGGCCGACTTCCGGCTGCGAGCCGGCGCCGAGCCCTTCGGTGACCTGCGCGCCCATCTGGATGATGCGCTCGGCCTTCGACATGGTCAGCGCCTGGGCGTCGGTATTGGCGACCACAAAGTCGACGCCCTGGAGGCCGGCCGTGATCATGTTGTTGACCGCGTTGCCGCCGCCACCGCCGACGCCGAACACGGTAATGCGCGGCTTCATCTCGCGAATGTCGGGGATCTTCAGATTGATCGTCATGAGTTTGCCTCTTGAGTGCACGGGCGGGAGCCTTGCGTGCGTTGCGCCGACGCCAAGGCATGCCGCCGGGTCGCCCGGTCCGCCGCCGGTCGATTCGGGGTTCTGGGGATGAGGGTCAGAAACTTTCGCGCAGCCATCGTCCGACCCGTGCCATGTAGCCGCCCGTTCCTGTCATCAATTGCCGCGTTTTTCGCGGTTCGAAGTGTTCAAGGTGCGCGGCCTGCGGATAGACCAACAGGCCCGCCGCCGCCGCGAATGCCGATCCTTTGGCCGCCTCCGGCAAGCCGGAAAAGCCGAGCGGCCGTCCGACACGCACCGGCCGCCGCAACATATGCGCGGCGAGTTCCGGCAGGCCGGTGAGCTGGCTGGCGCCGCCGGTCAGGATCACCCGCCCGCGCGGCTCGGCCGCGAAAGGTGACACCGCCAGCCGGTCGCGCACCATCTCCAGGATTTCCTCGACCCGCGGCTTGATGATGCGCACAAGTGTCTCGCGCGAGACGAATTGCGCCGGCTCGCGTTCGTCATCACCGACAGGGGGCACGGAAATCATGTCACGTTCATCCGATCCGCCTGTCAGGACACTGCCATAAATCGCTTTGATTCGCTCAGCGTCCGAAATGCGGCTGTTGAGACCGCGGGCGAGGTCCATGGTCACGTGGTTCCCGCCGAGGGCGAAGCCGTCGGCATGGACGAAGCGGCCGCCGGAAAACACCGCCAGGGTGGTGGTTCCGGCCCCAAAATCGATGCAGGCGGCGCCGAGATCGGCGTCGTCGTCGGCCAGGCAGGCCAGCCCCGCCGCATAGGGCGAGGCCACCAGCGCTTCGACCGAGACATGGCTGCGCTCGACCGTGAACATCAGGTTGCGCACGGTGGCGAGGTCGGCGGTGACCATGTGCATGTCGACGCCGAAGCGGCGGCCGAGCATGCCGCGCGGTTCCCGGATGCCGGAGACGGCATCGAGCGAATAGCCGATCGGCAGCGAATGCAGCACGGCGCGGCCGTTGCGCACCGAATGGCGGCTCGCCGCGGCCAGCACGCGGGCGATGTCGCCATCGGTCACCGCCCCGCCGGCCAAGTCGATATTGGCGATGAAGCGCTCGCTGTTGAGGCGCCCGCCGGACAGCGAGACCACGACGGATTCAAGCTCAACTTCGGCGTTGCGTTCGGCGATGTCGATCGCCTGCCGCACCATCTCCTCGGCGGCGTCCAGATCGACCACGCTACCGGCTTTCATGCCGGTCGCGGCGGTATGGCTGAAACCGAGAATGCGCGCGCCGTGGCTACGGCGGCGCAACACGTCCTGCGGCGCCTGCGGGTCGAGCCGCGCGATCATGCAGACGATCTTGCTGGTGCCGATATCGAGGGCGGCGACCACGGCGGAGCGCTTGGGCGACACCGGCTTCATCTTCGGGGTCAGGCCGAACTTGAGTACGCTCACGCCTCACCTCCCTTGCGCTTCTTGCGATTCTTCTCGGCAGCCTTGGCCGCTTCCGCGCGCGCGGCCGCCGCGGCATCCGACAGGCGCACGGTGACGCGGTCGGCCAGCCGCAAATCGACGGCGACGATGTCGCGCGCCAGCAGCTTCTTGTCGCGGTCGAGTTCGACCAAAGTTTTCAGGGCGTGCTCGGGCGCGGCTTGCGGCAGCAGCACTTCGATGCCGTCGTTCAGGTGCAAATTCCAGCGCCGGTCGGCGACCAGCACGGCGGCTTTCACGCGTTTGGCGATGTCGGGATAACGCGACAGCAGCGCGAGGAATTCGTGCGCGGCATGCTCGGCACCGCGTCCGACCACCAGCGGCAGCGACGCAAAGCGCTGCGGCACGAAGGTCTCCAGCACGGTTCCGTCGGCGGCGATGACGGAGATGTTTCCGTTCTCCTGCCAGAGCGCGAAGGCTTTGCGCTCCTTGATGCCGATGCGCAGCCGGCCGGGATAAAGCTTGAGCACGGTGGCCTGCGCGATCCAGGGATCGGTCAGCAGCCGGTCGCGCGTGCGGGCGGGATCGAGAAACAACAGCGAGGTCTCGCCGGTGATGCCGGCGCGCGCCAGAATCTGCTCGCGGCTGACCTGGTGCTGGCCGGCGAGCGCGATTTCGGTGATGCGGAAGCCGGCGCTGTTGGCGATGCTGTCGCAGACATTCTGCAGGTTCGCGATGACGGTCGAGCTATGGCCGCCCCTGACCGCGCCGTAGCCGGTGGCCGCCAGGATCAGCACGGCGGCGGCGGTGGCGCCGGCCCCGCGCGGCGGCTGGTATTGCAGGATCGGCGCGAGCCAGCGCCGCGTCAGCCGCCGTCCGCGCAGAGCGATATCGGACGAGAGCGGCGCCCACGGCTGCGCCACGGCCACGGTGCGGCGTTTGGCTTTCGGTTTCAGCAAGCGAGCGATGCGTGCTCGGACATCCATCGCGACCAGCTCTTCATTGGATATTGGCCTCACGGCACTCCCGTTGCTGCCGAGAAGCTTTCTATCGTCACGGCATCCTCGCACGCGCGACTCCCCGGCTGCGCGCGCGAAACGCCGCCAGGGCCTAGTCTTCGGGTCTTTTGGTAAATGATTAGTAAAGTTTTACGGATTGGAAGGAATTGTTAAAGCAGGAGAATTGGGCCTGGCGGCCGCATGCGATGAGCATCGATTTGCCAAGGTCCGCTTTGCCCCGTGAGCTGGCACTAAGGCGCGTACTCACAAATCCGGCTTAAGCGCGGCTCGCTGAATGCCCGCTTCGCTCCGAAAGCGGCTGAATCGCTGCGTCGCCGCGAAATGTCGCGATGGGCCAATAACCGACATCACGCGCCTAGTTTGAAGGCGAAGGAGGCCGCCAACCGAGGCGGCCTTATTGTTTTTGGCAGATTTTTGCCCTGGTATCGTTGTGAGCCGTGGCTAAAACCAATTAATTCCTGCCAGCGGCAGCACCCGCTGAAGGATCGCCCCCACGCAGATCAGCACCACGAGCAATTTGAGAAGATTTCCTAAGCGACTGTCATTGACGAATTTTTCGATGGCCCAAAAACAAATTGCGCCAACGACACAAATTATCAGAACCCCGATTAAGACTGAAAGCATGGCAGCCTCCTGTTCTGGTGCGGTATTTGTTACTTAGCCAGCCGCCAAGCGAACAGCACCGCAGCCGCGCCGATTGCCGCTGCGATGATCAACTCGATCAGCCCGGCGCCGAGCGAAAGTAGCACAGCGATGTGATAGCCGACGAACGCACCCGCAACACCCACAAGCGCACTCGTAACGATGCCGCGGGTCGATCCGGCAAACTGGCGGGCGAGCCACGAGGGGCCGGCCAGCCGATCGAATAAGACGCCGGCCAAGATGCCGATGACGAGAATTAGAACAAACGTCACGATCGGATCGGTGGCATGCATGGAATGGCCCTCCAGTAAAGCGCGAACAACCAGAGTAGCGGCCTGACTACGCTACGACAATCCAGCGGAGGGTAAAGCAAATGTCCGCTTTGTGCCGATTTTGTTGCAGAAGTGATTTGAAGGTTTTGGCGAACGGTGATTCCGTCTTCTGACGACATTTTGTGCCGGAGGCGGGCGATGATGGGACGCCAGAACAACGACCAGGGTCATCTGTTCTACGAGTTCTGCCTCGATGAGGTGGTTCCTGATGATCATCTGGTGCGCAAGATCGACGCCGTTCTCGATCTATCATGGGTCCACGCGGAACTCGCACCGCGCTATCCAACCCTCGGTCGGCCCTCGGTCGATCCGGTTCTAATG
The DNA here is from genome assembly GCA_963761245.1 of uncultured Alphaproteobacteria bacterium. Taxonomy (GTDB): domain Bacteria; phylum Pseudomonadota; class Alphaproteobacteria; order Rhizobiales; family Xanthobacteraceae; genus Pseudolabrys. The sequence goes on from CAVXGN010000012.1 coordinate 28,073, forward strand.
ATCCGGATGCTGATCATCGGTTATGTCTTTGGCCTGCGTTCCGAGCGGTTGCTGTGTCGCGAGGTGCAGGTGAACTTCGCCTATCGCTGGTTTTGCAAGCTCGGCATTGAGCACAAGATTCCTGATCATTCAGCGTTTTCGCGTGCACGCAATGAGCGCTTCCGCGACAGCGACATCTTTCGTCGTGTATTTGAGCGTGTCGTCGAGGCGTGTATCGCAGCCGATCTCGTTGGCGGAGAAGGATTTGCCGTGGATGCCAGCCTGATTGCGGCCGACGCCAACAAGCAGCGCTCGATCCCGGGCTCAGAATGGCAAAAGACACGCGATCCCGAGACGGCGAGCCGGGCCATGCAGGAGTATCTGGCGACCCTCGATGATGCGGCTTTTGGTGCAGCCAGCGACGTCACACCGAAGTTCGTCTCGCCGTCCGACCCGGCCGCGCAATGGACCGGCGCGATGCGAGGCCCGGCGTTCTTCGCCTACGCCGACAACTATCTGATCGATGTGAAGTTCGGCGTCATTATGGACGTCAAAGCCTCGCGCGCTATCCGCCAGGCCGAAGTTGGCGCGGCGAAGACCATGGTTGAGCGCACCGAGGCGCGCTTCGATATCAAACCCAAGTGGCTCGCCGGCGACACCGCCTACGGATCAGGCCCGAACCTCAACTGGCTCGTCAACGACAAGGACATCGCGCCGCACATCCCGGTGATCGACAGGTCGAAGCGCGAGGATGGCTCATTGAGCCGTGAGGATTTCACGTTCGACAAGGATCGCAATGTCTATGTCTGCCCGCAGGGTAAGCTCCTGCACACAACGGGCAAAATCAATGATGGCGAGATGATCCTCTATCGGGCGAGCACCTACGACTGCGGACCTTGTCCGCTCAAACGCAAATGCTGCCCAAAATCGTCGGAGCGCAGAATCCCGCGTAGCATCTATGAGGAGGCTCGTGACGTAGCCCGAGCACTGGCCAAGACTGAAGCCTTCGAGCAATCACGCCGCGATCGCAAACGCATCGAGATGCTATTCGCCCATCTCAAGCGCATCCTGAAGCTTGGTCGCCTTCGGCTTCGTGGCCCGCGCGGCGCCCAAGACGAGTTCACGCTTGCCGCCATCGCACAGAACCTACGCAGGCTCGCCAAACTGGTCGTTCGACCACCACCGATGGCCGCTGCTTGTGCTGCGTAAGCGTTGCTATTGTCAGTGCCGCTGCCGCAAAGGCCCCGCCGCCAAATGGAGCGGGTGCAGCAGACCGCTTAAAGACATCGAGGCAACTGCCTCACTCTTCCCATTGCCAACTTTTGCAACAAAATCGGCCGATAGCCGAAGAACTCAATATGAGGGCAACAAGTCCGCTTCGCCCCAAGTCGCTGGTCGGTGCAGCCATGTGTTCGGCCTATTTGTTTGGTCCACAGCGCGCGCGCAACGGTCGGTCCCCTAAAAGCACGCATTCATCCGCGCGATTGGTCTGTCACTAAAAAGTCCGCAATCGGACCTTGGATCTGATGCCCACAATGTTGTTTCCTTACGAATAGGGCCTGTATTAGGGGCGCCGCTTCCTCTGTCGTCGTTCCGAACAGTCGGGCGGTCTGCCGCATTTACTATTCCAAAATCGATGACGTTATCGTATCGGGAATAGAATAACGGTCCCGTCGCGGTCGTCGTCGCCGAAGCCAAAAACAGCCAGCCTATAACAAGCGGCATTGAGACTAGAAAATAAATGACGTAGTGCATATCAATACAACGCCGACCGCCTTGCGGTTGTTCCTTAAAGGTGGGTGCGCGCATTGTCCGTGAGCGCTGTTTAAGTGTTTAGAGCCAATGCGATTGCTATGACCGCAAAATGCCAATAGGCGACATGGCGCCTGCGGCTCGCTCAAAAATATAGAGGCCGCCTAGGGAACTTAGGACACTGAACTGAGTTGCTTAAGAAACCGCTCTTGGGCTCAACCATCCCCCCAGATGTCCCCAGCCTGAGAAGCGCTTAAAGGCCGCGCATGAGTAATGGCGCGGCCTTTTTTATTCAGCCCTTCCCTGATCAAACTTATATCTAATAAAACCTCGCATTCCTGCGAACATGGCTTAGCTCTATTGGCCTGCACCCGGTTTGGATGACACCCGCCTAAGCTAATCCAGCCTGCCTCTCGAACTCCATAGGGCTCATATAGCCAATTGGCCTGCACCCGGTTCGGTTGACACCCGCCTAAGCTAATCCAGCCTGCCTCTCGAACTCCATAGGGCTCATGTAGAAAATGGTCGAGTGCCGGCGTTTGGGATTGTAGAAGCGTTCGATGTATTCGGACACGTCGGCCTTGGCGTCATCGCGATCGGTAGATTTTATGAGCTATACGCTCGTTGTTGAGCGACGAGAAGAAGCTCTCCATCGCCGCATTGTCCCACACATTGCCCGAGCGGCTCATCGAGCAGACGACGCCGTGATCGGCCATCAGCCGTTGGAACTGCTCGCTGGTATATTGGCTGCCCCGGTCGGAATGATGCAGCAGGGCATCGGGCTTGCCCCGTCGCCAGATTGCCATCACCAGAGCATCGGTGACGAGCTGCGCGGTCATGGCTGCGTTCATCGACCAGCCAACCACGCGCCGGGAGAACAGATCGACGACGGCTGCCACATAGAGCCAGCCCTCGGTGGTCCACACATAGGTGAAGTTCGCGATCATTTGCGGTTGGGTGCAGGCGCTTCGAAGCTGCGGTCGAGCACGTTGGCAGCGACGGCGGAAGCCTGCCGCTCGCCCAGATCCGGCGGCAGGCGACGCCGTCGTGGACGCGCTCTGAGAGCCTGTAATCGCATTAATCGCTCGATCCGATGCAGCCACACGACATCCCTTCCGCCAGCATGTCGTGCCACACGCGCCTGGCGCCGTAGGTTCGGTCACTGGCGAGGAAGCTGGCGCGAACCTTGGCACCCAACTCTTCATCGCTCCGGCTGCGCTGACTGCGCGGTCGTGTCAGCCAGGCATAGAAGCCGCCCCGCGAGACACCGAGCGCCCCGCACAACCATCCCGCCGGCCAGATCCCCCGGTGCTTCGCAACAAAACCGAACTTCACGTCGATTCCTTCGCGAAGTAGGCCGCGGCTTTTTTTAGGATGTCGCGTTCGGCCTTCAGCTTGGTCACCTCGCGCTTGAGACGCGCGATCTCCAACTGCTCGGGCTTCATCTGACCTTGCCCGGGGAAGGCATGTTGCGGATCGTCCGCAAACGCCTTCACCCAATTGCGAAGCTGCGTCGGATGCACCTTCAAGTCTTCCGATGCCTGCGCATACGAGACACCGCGATCCCTGATCAGGCGCACAGCCTCAAACTTGAACTCGCGTGTAAACTTCCGCCTCTCCATGACGCACCTCCGATCCCATCAAAACACCTAACTCGGTGTCTTCGGAACCGGGTGAAGGCCATATTGTGTTGGTTGAATGATGTTCATTCCGGCAACTATTCAAAAAATATTTGGAGGAATTACGATGACAAATTTACAGCACGCGACCGAAAATCTGACGATCCACATCAAGGTCAAGGACTACAGCACTTGGCGTCAGGCTTATGATGGAAACGAGAAGAACCGCCTCTCCGCCGGTATCACCAACGGCAGAGTGTTCCGCAACGCCCAAGATCAGAATGATATTGTGGTCCTGCAGGATGTCGCCGACGTGGCAAAGGCGCGCTCCTTGATGAACTCGGATGACATGAAGGCGACGATGCAGAAGAGCGGCGTCGTCGGCTCACCTAACGTACGTTTTGCTGCCGCGGCTTAAACCGTAGCCGAAACTCGTCGCTAGGATGGCGTGTAGCGTAAGTGCTTTGTTACGCGGCCATTCCGAAGATGGAAACCCCGGCGTGTTCTGGTCCCCCCAGAACACGCTGGGGCTTTTCATTGCGTTTGGGTCAGAAAAATTCTGAGACTAGCCCTGCCGACGGGTTTGTCTCGGCAAATCAATCGTTTTTTGGGACGCCATGTCCGAGAGGGGTCATTAGAGGAAAACCGTCGTTAGCTCCAAACCCGACTTTGTCTGCTTTGGTCAGATATTGTTGCAAAAGTATTTTGAGCATGCCAGCGCGTAACATTGATTCAAGATCGCGCACAAATGAGCAACATAGATTCAAAAGCGCTCATTCGCAGATTCGATTATTACAAATTTCTATTCCACAGAGTCCGCTTGGCGACTTTTGCAACACAATCGTCCAATAGCGGACAAACTCCGGCGCGGTCGCGTTGTCCGCTTTGTGCCTGATAGGCGACATCGGAATCTCCTGAAGCGTAAGATTACCGTGTTGCCAACTTATTCCAGGTGTTACGCACGCTTAAGGACCATCCATGCCAATTCCCGCTGACAACATCCCAGTTCACCATCGGTCGCTGCTCAGCGCTGGTCTGCACTATTGGTTCGGAAGCATGGGTTGTCGATGCGTCATAAACATAAGCAAATCCAACTGTCAGAAAGACTCCAAGAATAACACCGAGTAATAGGCGCATGAACTCATTCCTCTTATTGTTCTATTGCGTAAACCATAGGAGTGAACCCGCGAAGGTCGTTGCGGTTCCCAAAGCAGGGACAATCGGCCGCCACAGTTGGGATTGTCCGCTTCTCCTACGTCAATTATCGGCTTAGTGTCTGTCCGGGAACATATTGAATCCCTTGAATTGTTTGTGATTCAAGAGTGGTGGCCTGATTCGAGGAGGGTCGCCGCTGTGGACGACGAAGAACCGCAGACGATACGACCGCAGCGCATTGCGATATCCGAGCGATTTGACCGACGACGAGTGGGCGCTTGTTGAACCGTTGATTCCGCCGGCCCGGCACGGCGGCAACAAGCGCCACGTCGACGTGCGCGAAGTGATGAATGGGATCATGTATGTTTTGAGCACGGGATGCCAGTGGCGGGCGATTCCGAAAGACCTGCCGCCACGCAGCACGGTGCACGACTATCTCGATTAGTGGAGCTACGACGGCACGCTCGATCGCATCCATCACGCGCTGTATGTGGCGTGCCGCGAGCAAGGCGAACGCGAAGCCAGTCCGACTGCCGCCATCATCGACAGCCAGAGCGTGAAAAGCGCCGAAAAGGGGGGCCAGGATCGATCCGCATGGCTATGATGCGGGCAAGAAGATCAAGGGCAAGAAGCGTCATATTCTCGTAGATACGCTGGGTCTGCTATTGCACGCGATCGTTCATCCCGCCGACATCCAGGACCGCGATGGCGGCATCCTGCTGCTTGCCACTCTGTTCGGGATGTATCCGTTCTTGAAAAAGCTGTTTGCCGACGGCGGCTATCAGGGAGCGGAATTCCAGAAGGCGCTTGCGAGAATCCTGCCGCAGCTCGAAACGGAAATCATCAAGCGCTCCGATCAGGCCAAAGGATTGTGGTGCTTCCACGCCGTTGGGTCGTCGAGCGCACCATTGCTTGGCTCAACCGCTGCCGAAGGCTTGCCAAGGATTGGGAGAACCTCAATCGCAAGGCCCTGGCGTTCTTGCGCCTTGCATCAATCCGCCTCATGCTCCGAAAACTTTGTAATCCCGCTTGATGTTCCCGGACAGACTCTAAAGTCTTCGCCTCGACCCTACAATTCCGTTTGGCGGGGAGAAGGAATAAATCGAACTGAGCTCGGCTCGACAAATTAGTGAGCCGATGCCTCGCGTGCTAGTTTGGCCTGCTCCTTCGCGATCATTTCTCCGCGTTTCACGGCCGCCCGACACGCGACTACCATAGCGTCACTCGCCTTAAGACGAGCCAGTATAAGTCTCGCCTTTGCGGCTTGGAATTTATTCGAAATGACCGTGGGTACACCTTCACGCTGTGCGAGTTCGAAGCACTCTTGCGGAACGTAGATGGGAAATGACGCCGACCCGGCCGACGCAGCTGGGCTCGTGACAGCTAACGCTACGCTGCAAAGTGCAAGAAGGCCCCCAAAATTCATGGCATATCGCAACCGGTCCATGCCTATTAACACCCTCCGCTGCTACAAGTTCCCCCTGTCCCCCTTGGCATAGGGATTGCGTTGGCCGCTCATTTCAACTGCGAGCCGGGCTTTCCCGCCAGCCACTCTTCGTTGTCGGCCATGTCATTGAGGGCTTTTTTTTCTTCTTAATTAGCTTCGCGCGATCCTTTGGCGATATGCCGTCCTTACGCGCTTCTCGATGTGCTTGGCGCGCTTTCTGTAGCTCTGGCGACATGGGGTAGGTCCGCGTCATGTCCGCTGGCCCGCTGAAAGCGGACATCTAGCTGTGCGATTGCCAGGTCCGCCAACGTTCATTCGCTGCCGCGCCATTCAGCGCCGGCTCCGGCCAAATGGCCGATTCCAATCAGCGCCTGAATAGAATGACCAAAATGACGATCAGCACGATCAGGCTGAGGCCGCCGCCATAGTAATGGAATGGAGGTCCAAGATAGAAACCGCCTCCACCGAAAAGCAGAACGAGAACAACCAATAATAGGATGAGCCCCATTTGTCTTGCTCCTATGGCGAAGGCGTGTTTGGAACGTCAAACAGCATGCTTAAGGACGATAGAAAAAATTACTTCACCAGTAGCCGCGACGGCGACCAAAGTATCCGCCACCGCCAAAGAGCAGAAAGAGCACAACGATAATCAAGAGCAATTCCATGGCAAATCTCCTTTAGAATGAGGCGTGGCGGAGGTGCGCTACCCGCACGTCCGCGATGGTTCGCGCCGTTCCAGACCCTTCAGTTGGCTGAATACGCAACTAAACGCTCGGAGGGTCAAAAAAGTTCCAATGATAGTGGCGGCATCATTCGCGACCAAGCCATTCAGAGACTGCGCCGACCGATGTCTGCGCGCCCCCCATAACGGACATTCACAGGTGTGGTTGGAATGTCGGTTTTGTGATGCGCCGCTGCAAACGGTATCCTTATTCGATCACCTCATCGGCATGGGCAAACAGCTTGGGACCTCGTGATACCGGGCGCCTTGGCCGTCTTGAGGTCTAGGCAGCTAACTTTGTTGGGAAGGTGGCGTGGGTGATAGATACGATCGTGCCCTCGGGGCCGGCCATTGTTTCGACTTGAGCATCGAGTTGATGTGAAAGCGCCTTGATGATGCCGGTGCCGAGTCCAATTTTTTGTTGAGCGAAGACACCGTCCTGTCTGCCAATCCCGTTGTCGGAGACTGTAAGCTTCCAGTTCGTTCCGTCCCGATCATACCTAACGCCGATTGTGCCGACGACTTTCTCGTCGGGAAACGCATGCTTTAGAGCGTTCATAACGAGTTCGGTAACAATCAAGCCGATGCTCTCGGCCTGACGGGAGGTAGCTGTACCCCTTTCGCCGGCCGCTGTCAGCGTGATTGGCCGACTGTCGCCAATCATTGAAGCTGCAAGAGCTTCGCATAGCTTTGAAAGATAAGGCACAACTTCGATAGACCCGATGGTCCCAAGTACATGGAGTTGCTGCTGCACGGCCGCAACTGACATGACCCGCTGGTGCGTATCTTGTAGATGAAGACGCGTTTCCTCCGACTGCACCGTTCTGGCTTTCAGCAGAATAATGCTTGCGATCACTTGCAGACTATTGGATATGCGGTGCTGCAGCTCCTCAAAAAGCACATCCTTTTCGAGCAACAGTTCATCTTTTTCTCGCAACAAGTCGTCCTTTTCACGCTCTAAAATGCGCCCGTCAGTGACATCTTCGATGCTGAGCAGAATAGTGGCGTGGGAGCCTCCGTCGTAGAACACCTGGCGGCCATTCAAACGCATCGTGCGTTGTCCGAGGCCAGGAAATTCGTGCTCGACCTCATAACCCATAATCTCGCGCTGCTCAGGTACGATTTTTTCTAGCAGCACGCGAAGCTTTGGAATGTCCCATTGTCCATCGCCCAACGCGTAAAGAAGTCTGCCCTGGG
>CAVXGN010000013.1:0-72681 GCA_963761245.1 uncultured Alphaproteobacteria bacterium
CGGCGAATTCGCCCAAATCTATATCTATATGTACAAACTCCGGAACGCACCGAAACGTCGTTCACGGGGGATGGAGCGCGCGTGCGATATTGCACCGGCGCAAAAGGAATATATCAGTATGCCAATGTTCGACCGTGTTGGGGCGGGACTTTCGGAATGGCTTCCAGGCTTGCCCGACCTCGCCGAACTCGTCAGGGGCTCGACTGTCAGTCTCGCGGTCACCGGCCTCAGCCGTGCCGGCAAGACGGTATTTATAACCAGCCTTGTACATAATCTGCTCAGCGCGCTGCATCAGCCGCACCGCATGCCGCTCTTGAAGGTGGTCGGAGACGGCCGGCTGGTTGCAGCCAAGCTCGGCAGCGGCAAGACCAGCCGGCTGCCGCGATTTCCCTATGAGCGAAATATCGAGCACATGGCGGCCAGTCCTGCCGACTGGCCCGCCCGCACCACCGACATCTGCGAAGTCGAGATCGACATCCGTTTCGTTCTTGCCGGTGCGCTCGGTTTCTTGCTCGGCCAAATCGGCAGCGGTGCCGCAACCTTGAAACTCAAGATCGTCGATTACCCCGGCGAATGGCTTCTCGATCTGCCGCTGCTGACACAAAGCTACGCCGATTGGTCGCGCGCCACATTGCTGCTCTGTCGCCGTGGGATGCGCGCTGGCATTGCGCGCGAGTTTATCGCCTTTCTGTCCGACCATCGCCATGACGCGCCGGCGAGCGAGGACGATGCCAAGCACGCGCATGAGCTTTTTCGGCAATACCTGCGGGCGGCACGCGACCAGCATGGGCTCAGCTTCCTGCAGCCCGGCCGCTTCCTCGATCCCGGGTCGCTCGGAGAGAAATCCTATATGTGGTTCGCCCCGCTCGATATTCCCGACAGTGTCCAACGCGCCACCAACGGCACGCAGGCCGCCCTGATGGAGCGGCGCTTTGAAGCCTATAAGACGGAAGTCGTCATGCCGTTTTATGGCCAGTACTTCCGCAACTATTCGAGGCAAGTGGTGCTTGTGGACGTCCTTGGTGCGCTCTTGGCCGGCCGCGAGGTGTTCGAGGACACGCGGCAAGCCGTCGACGCAATTCTGGAAAGCTTCCGCTATGGGCAGGGTGGCATTTTCAACCGCCTGCTGGGAAACGCGCGCATTGAGAAGGTGCTATTCGCCGCCACCAAGGCCGACCATGTCCCAGAGGTGCAACGCGACCACCTTGCCGCGCTACTGCGCAACATGGTCGCGCTGCCGGCGCTCGATGTCACCAGCAGCAATGCCAAGATCGACGTGATAACGTTGGCGTCGGTCATTTCGACGGAAGAGGATACCCAGGAGATCGATGGCCACCGAGTACAGGTCGTTGTGGGAAGGCCGGTCGGCAGCGACACCAGAGCAAAATTCTTTATCGGCAATGTGCCGGCTCGTCCGCCCCGACCGGAGGCTTGGGGCAAGCCGTTTCTCAACATCCCGGTGTTCGAGCCGCCGGCCATCGACGTATCGCCGGTCGACGGTATTCCACACATCAATCTCGATCTTGCGCTCGAATATCTCATCGGAGATCAATTGCGATGAGCAAACAAAACAACAGCAACGAACCTGACGACACGCTGCGTCCACAGGTCGTTGTGATGGAGGCGCCTCAGACCACACGCGCGGGTATCGTCGAGCCATTAGCGCCCCGCGTCATCGCGACCGAGCAAACTGGGCAAATCGTCCCGCCGGCGCCATCGGAGCCGTCTCTGGCCACGGCTGTGCCGGGCCGACGACGGCGCTCCAGCTTGACGATGAGGCTTGGGTTAACGGGCTTGATTGCCGCCTTCTGCGGCTGGCTCGGCGTCGATCTCTATCAGTGGATCGCATCGGCATCCAATTACAGTTCGGGGCTCGGCTGGGCGGCGGCCGCAGCGGCGGCGACCGCTATTGCCGTCGCGGGCACGATCATTGCCCACGAAATGAGGAGCTACCTCGCACTCAAGAATGTCGAGGCCAACCAGCAGCGGCTGCGGCCGCCGTGGGAGGAAATACGGCCTGCCGACATGCAGAAGGCGATACGCGAGGTGATTGCGGAGATCCCGAAGGATCGCGAGAACAATTCCGCGATTGAAGCTTTTCAACGCAAGGTGCAGCGCCATCATTCGCCCGCGCAACAAATAGAGCTGTTATCGCAATCGGTCTTGACCCCGCTCGACCGGCGTGCCGAGGCGATCGTGCGTCGGGCAAGCGCCCGCGCCTTCGGTATTACCGCCATCAGCCCGACCGCGGTCACCGATGCCCTATTCTTCATCGCCTGCAGCGTTCGCATGGTGCGCGAGATCGCCGGCTGCTACGGCCACCGGCCGACGGCGCTCGCCACGGCTCATCTGTTGCGGCGTCTCGTGGTCGAAGCCGGAAAACTCGGCGCTGTCGACTTTGCGGCGGCGACGCTCAGCCAGCACATCGGCGGTGCCGTTGCTGAGCGCGTGGCGGCGAGCGCTGCCGAGTCGATGTATGCCACGCAACGCATGGCGCGGCTCGGACTTGTAACCATGGGTCTGTGCCGTCCGATTCCGTTCCGGCAGAACGAATTGCCGGGCATGTTATCGTCGCTGATCGGTAACTTGTTTGCGCACCGCGTGGAAACCCGCCAAGATGAAAAAGATCTGAGTTAGGGGCAGAATTACTATCGGTGGGAGGTCAGCGCTCTTTTCATTGAGCTGATGTCGCTTACGGGTCATGAGCGGACGTACCGCGAGGTCCGGGAAAGTCCGCTCTACTCCAAAAAGCGGACATTCTTCGGCGGCTAGCGCAGGTCGGCTCTTGCTACTCTTTTATGAGTCCGCGCCCTAGCCGCGGCTGAGCGCCGCAGGCCGCCACCCGCCAGCAAAGCCATCCCCGCCTTGACCTTGATCAATTGTCGGTTCCCGCGTCGACGCTAGGTTGCCCAAATGTTAGCCCCTCCCCGCGCGGGCCGCCCGGCGTCACCGCTTAAAAAATTATTGGAAAATGCCCCCGGCCTGCTGCTGGCGCCGGTGCCGCTGGCGTTGCTGCAGCCGATCCTGACGCGCATCGCGACGCACGTGGCGCAGTCGCGCCCGGAATTGTTCGACCGGCTCGGGGCCCACGCAGGAAAACGCTTCCTGATCGATCCGATCGACTTGCCCTTCGTCATGGTGCTGACGCCCGAGCCCGAGCGCCCGCACATGACCGCGCATCGCCGCTACGAGCGGCCCGCGCACGACGCGGCGATCGCCGGCACCTTCTTCAATCTGCTCGACATGATCGACGGCTCGCTCGACGGCGACGCACTGTTCTTCTCGCGCGATTTGCGCGTGAGCGGCGACACCGAGGCGGTGGTGGCGCTGCGCAACGCGCTCGACGATTTCGAGGGCTCGGCGCTCGACAGCGTCGCCTCAAGCTTCGGGCCGCTGTCCGGCCCGGCGACGCTCGCTTTATCGGGTTTGCGCGCGGTGCGGGGAAAATCATGAGCCAAGTCCAAGACTACACACGCCCGGAACTGGTCTGCCCGGCCGGCACGCCGGCCGCTTTGCGCACCGCCGTCGATGCCGGCGCCGATGCGGTCTATTGCGGGCTACAGAACGAAACCAATGCCCGCAATTTTCCCGGCCTGAATTTCACGCCGGCGGAAGTCGCGCAATCGGTCGATTATGCGCATGCGCGCGGCGCCAAGGTGCTGCTCGCGGTCAATACCTTTCCGCCGGCCGGCCGCTTCGCGATGTGGCAGGAAGCGATCGATCTGGCGGCCAAGCTCGAGGTCGATGCGGCCATCGTCTGCGACATGGGCGTCGCCGAATATGCCGCGCGTAATCATCCGAACCTGCGGCTGCATCTGTCGGTGCAGGCCGGCGCCTCCTCGCCCGAAGCGATCCGATTTTACTGCGAGGAGTTCGACGTCAAGCGCGTGGTGCTGCCGCGCATGCTCACCGTTTCCGAGATCGCCGGTCTGCACAGCCAAATCCCGTGCGAGATCGAGGCCTTCATCTTCGGCAACATCGGCATGATGGCGGAGGGGCGCTGCAGCCTGAGCAATTACGTGACCGGCGCTTCCACCAATATGGACGGCGTCTGCTCGCCGGCCGCCGACGTGCATTACGAAGAGGACGCCGCGCGCAACCTGACCACGCGGCTCGGCGAATTCGTCATCGACCGTTTCGTTTGCGGCGAGAGCGCCGGCTATCCGACCATCTGCAAAGGCCGCTATCTGTGCGGCGCCAGGAACGATCCTTATTACGCTTTCGAGGAGCCGGTCAGCCTCAATCTGTCGGCTTTGCTGCCCGATCTGATGCGCGCCGGCGTCACCGCGCTCAAGATCGAAGGCCGCCAGCGTAGCCGCGCCTATGTGAAGAGCGTGGTGTCGGCGTTCCGCAAGGCGGTCGACGATGTGATGGCCGGGCGCGAAGCGGCCATCGCCAATCTCCTGGCGCTCACCGAAGGCAGCCGCGAGACGCAAGGCGCCTTCGCCGGCAAGCGATGGAGGTAGCGGTGCAGGAGCGCGCAAGCGAATTGACACTCGGTCCGGTGCTGTTCAACTGGGCGCCGGAAGCCTGGCGCGATTTCTATTTCCGCATCGCCGACGAGGCGCCGGTTTCAACCGTCTATCTCGGCGAGGTGATCTGCTCCAAGCGCGCGCCGCTGTTTGAGCCTTTTCTCGATACGGTCGCGGCGCGGCTCGAGGCCGCCGGCAAGACCGTCGTCTTTTCGACGCTGGCCGAGGTGATGTCGCAGCTCGACCGCGATCTGGTGGCTGACGTCTGCGCCAAAGACGGCCTCGTGGAGGCAAACGATGCCTCCGCTTTGCAGCGGCTGCGCGGACGCCCGCACCACATCGGCCCGTTCATGAACGTCTACAACGAGCGCACGGTTGCCGTGCTGGCGGGCGGCGGCGCCTGCCATGTCTGCCTGCCGCCGGAAATGCCGGCGCGCGCGATTCAAACCTTCTGCGCGGAGGCCGGCAAACTCGGTGTCATGACCGAGGTTCAGGTGTTCGGCCGTCTGCCGCTCGCGCTCTCCGCCCGCTGCTATCACGCGCGCGCGCACGGGCGCAGCAAGGACAGCTGCCGCTTCGTCTGCGAGGAGGATCCCGACGGCATGCCGCTGCGCACGCTCGAGGGCACGCCGTTCCTGGCAGTGAACGGCATCCAGACGCTGTCGCACGATTATCTCAATTTGATCGGCGAATTGGCGGACCTGCAGGCGATGGGCGTCGCGCGCTTTCGGCTGTCGCCGCACGCCTGCGACATGGTGGCGGTGGCGGAGACGTTTCGCGCCGTGCTCGACCGCCGGCTTGACGCCGCCGATGCCGCAGCCCGCCTTAATGCGCTTAATCTCGGCGCGCCGTTCTCCAACGGCTTTTATTACGGCAAGCCCGGGCATCGCTGGACGCAAGCGGGCCTGCACTGACCGCCGGCTAAAGCGGAAGTCTCAATTCCGGGCGATGATCTCGCGCTCGTCGCGATGCACCGGCGTTGCCTCGCTGAGGCGGCCGGGTTTACGGCGCATGAGGATCGTCGGGCGGCGTCGCTTGAGCGCGCTGCGCCGGCGCCGACGCGGGCGCACCCCTTCGACGCGCACTCCGCCCATGCGCGCGAACGGCTCGCGCAAGAGCGCCGTCTTCCTCGGCGACCAGCAGCGGCAGGCCGAGCACATTGGCCCAGGCGCGCCAGTCGGCGAAGGCCTCGTCGGTTTCAGTGGAAAGCAAGAGCGGCAGCGTGAGCGCCGGATCCTTGTGCTCGAGCGCCACCGAGACGGCGGCCCCATCCTCGCCGGTCGTGACCCTGATGGCGACACCGGTAAAGGCCGAGACCGGCATGTTGAGCGCCATGCGCATGCCGGCGAGCGAGCGCCGCACCACCACGCGCTTGCGATGAAGCTCCACGTGCCGCACCCGCTCGTCGGCCGCGGCATCGCTCGCCGCAAAACGCACAGGCAGGGCAAACGGGTCGAGCCGCGGTGCGCGGCCCGACCCGGCGGGCAATCCGCCACTTCGCATTTGACGCCTCGAAACTCTCCCACGCCGAGCTTTTGTTGCCCGGTCGTTGCAGGGATCATGGCGAAAAGGGGTCCGAATCCGCTTAACGTTCGCGGTTAATCGGCGTTAGGAGTCGCCCCTTCGCGCGCCATGATTGACGCCGCGTTGCCAACCATGATTGACGAGGTGTTGCCGCGGTTCGGCCAATTGTGCGGATTAGCGGTTGCGCACCGCTCGTTTCAGCGCCATTTGATAGGAACTCGTCATTCCGGGGCGCGCGACGTCCCGGCATGACGAATTTGATTGTGAAGGCCCCCACGCATGCTTGCCCCTGCCGCTTCTTTGCTTGACCAGACCGCCCTCACCGAGCGCGCCGAGCGCCTGGTCAAGGCCGCCCGCGCGGCCGGCGCCGATGCCGCCGATGCGGTGGCGCTGCGCTCGATGTCGCTGTCGGTCGAGATGCGCGACGGCGCGGTGGAGGAATCGGAGCGCGCCGAAGGCGACGATCTCGGCCTGCGCGTGCTGGTGGGCGGCCGCCAGGCGGTGGTCTCCACCAACGATCTGTCCGCCGACGGCACCGCGGCGCTGGCCGAGCGGGCGGTGGCGATGGCGCGCGCGGCGCCGGTGGACAAATTCGCCGGCCTCGCCGACGAAACGCTGCTGGTGCACAAGTTTCCCGACCTCGACCTCATCGATCCCGACCTGCCGACAGTCGCCGAACTCGAGCAAAGCGCGCGCGCGGCCGAGCAGGCGGCGCTCGCCGTGAAGGGGGTCTCCAAGTCGGATAGCGCCTCCGCCTCGGCCGGCATCGGCGGCATGGTGCTAGTGACCAGCCACGGCTTCCGCGGCTCCTATCTCGGCTCGCGCCACGGCGTGTCGATGGTGGCGATCGCCGGCGAAGGCACCGGCATGGAACGCGACTACGATTATTCCTCGGCGCTGCACGCCGCCGATCTTGAGTCGCCTGAAAAGATCGGTCGCGTTGCCGGCGAGCGCGCGGTCGAGCGGCTCAATCCGCGCAAGGTGACGACCCGCAAGGTGCCGGTGGTGTTCGACCCGCGCATCGCCGGTTCGCTGGTCTCGCACCTCGCCAGCGCCGCCAATGGCGCCTCGGTCGCGCGCAAGACCAGCTTCCTGCGCGACAAGATGGGCGCCAAGCTGTTCGCCGACGGAATCCGCATCATCGACGATCCCTTGCGCAAACGGGGCTTACGCTCGCATCCCTTCGACGGCGAGGGGGTCGCCGGCAAGAAGCTGGCGCTGATCGACGACGGCGTCTTGCGCTCCTGGCTGCTCGACTGCGCGACCGCGCGCGAACTGGGCCTCACCACCACCGGGCATGCACAGCGCGGCGCCTCCTCGGTACCCTCGCCCGGGCCGAGCAATCTGCATATGGAAGCCGGCGCGCTCAGCCCCGACGAACTGATCGCCGACATCAAGGACGGCTTCTATGTCACCGACCTGATTGGCATGGGCGTCAACATGGTGACCGGCGACTACAGCCGCGGCGCCTCCGGCTTCTGGATCGAGAACGGCAAGCGCAGCTATCCGGTGAGCGAGGTCACCATCGCCGGCCACTTGCTCGATATGTTCCGCACGCTCACGCCGGCCAACAATCTCGAGTTCCGCTACGGCACCAATGCGCCGACGCTGCGCGTGGAGGGTCTCACCGTTGCCGGCCAATGACGCTGCGGCGTTGCGCGACGATCTCGAGACAATCATGCGCGAAGCGGGCGAGCTCGCGCGCGCAACTTCGCGCCGCGCATACAAGCGCTGGACCAAAGGTGACGACAATTCGCCGGTGTGCGAAGCCGACATCGCCGTCAACGATCTGCTGCGCGCGCGGCTTTCCGCGCTGGCGCCCGACGCCGGCTGGCTGTCGGAGGAAACCGAAGACGATCCGGCCGAGCGCGCCGCGCCCACCACCTGGATCGTCGATCCGATCGACGGCACCCGCGCCTTTCTGGCCGGCCGCGCCGACTGGACCATTTCGGTGGCGCTGGTCGAGCAAGGCCGCCCGTCGCTTGCCGCGCTTTATGCGCCGGTCACCGACGAGATGTTCCTTGCGACTGGCGGCGAAGGCGCGCGCTTAAACGGCGCCCCGATCAAAGCGAGCGGCGGGCCGGGGCTCGACAACGCGCGGCTCGCCGGGCCCAAGCGCTATCTCGACCGGCTGCACGACATCAATCCCGCCATCCGCGCCGAGCCGCGGGTACACTCGCTGGCGCTGCGGCTGGCGCGCGTGGCGCAAGGGGAGCTCGACGCTGCTTTTGCCGGCCGCGGCGGCCATGACTGGGACCTGGCAGCGGCCGATCTTCTGGTGCACGAAGCCGGCGGCGTGATGACCGATTTCGCCGGCCAGTCTTTACGTTATAACCGGCCGCATCTCGCGCATGGCGCGCTGCTCGCCGCCGGTCCTGCCCGCCACGAAACGCTGATCGATCTGGTGCGCAAGCGCCAGGGCGAATTTGCATAAATTCGCGCGCTGCCGCTAAATCCATGTCCCTGACTTCGCTCGAACTCCACAGCCGGGGTTTCTTGCAAGGGACCAAGCCATGACCGAAAAGGGGCACGGGAAACAATTGCTGCACCTGGTGCTGGGCGGCGAACTGACCGATCTCCACGGCACCGAATTCAAGGATCTCAATCACGTGGACATCGTCGGCGTCTATCCCAGCTATGCCAGCGCCTATGCCGCCTGGAAGGCGAAGGCGCAGCACACCGTCGACAACGCCCATATGCGCTATTTCATCGTCCATCTGCACCGCCTGCTCGACCCCGAAGCGCCGGGTCGGTCGGTACGCTGAGCGCTCCGAGGCCGATGTCGGTACTCAAACGCATTGTGCGGTCGTCAGCGTTCCAGGAGGCGGTTGGAGCGCTGGGCGCCTGGTATCTGCGCCTGACTTGGCATACCAGCCGACTGATCGTGGACCCGAAAACGACGGAGATCTATGAGACGGCCGAGATGCCGGCGATCCTGGCAGCTTGGCACGGCCAGCATTTCCTGATGCCTTTCATCAAGAAGGACGATGAGCGCTATCGCGCCAAGGTGCTGATCTCGCGTCACCGCGACGGCGAGATCAATGCGCGCGCGGCCGAGCGGCTGGGGATCGGGACCATCCGCGGCTCGGGCGCGCACAACAGCGAATTCAACCGCAAATTCGGCGTCACCGCCTTCGCCCAAATGCTCAGGGCGCTCGAGGAAGGCTTCAACATGGCGCTGACCGCCGACGTGCCGAAGGTCGGGCGCGTTGCCGGCTTCGGCATCATCAAGCTGGCGCAGTATTCGGGGCGGCCGATCTATCCGGTGGCGATCGCCACGAGCCGCCGTATCGTGCTCGACAACTGGGACCGCACCGCCATCAATTTGCCCTTCAGCCGGCTGGGCGTCGCGGCCGGTGGCCCGATCCGCGTGCCACGCGACGTCGACGATGCGGCGCTGGAAACCGCGCGGCAATTGGTGCAAACCGAACTCGACCGCGTGACCAAGCGCGCCTACGAATTGGCCGATGGCAAGGAGCCCGAGCAGCCATGAGCAAGTCGCTGCCGGCCGCGTTGCGGGTTTATCGGCTGCTGTCGGCGGCGGTCACGCCCTTGATCCCGCTGCTGCTGGCGCGCCGGCTCGCGCTCGGCAAGGAAGACCGCGCGCGGCTGGCCGAGCGGCGCGGCGAACCGCGCTACAAGCGGCCGGCGGGCGCGCTCATCTGGGTGCATGGGGCAAGCGTCGGTGAAATCGTGAGCGTGCTGCCGTTGATCGAGCGGCTGCGCGCGCGCGGTGTGGGCGTGCTGGTGACCTCCGGCACCGTCACCTCCGGCGACGTCGCCGAGCAGCGGCTACCGCGCGGCGTCATCCACCAATTCGTGCCGCTGGACGCGCCGCGTTACGTGCGCCGCTTCATCACACATTGGCGACCGCAACTCGCGCTGTTCGTCGAGCAGGACCTGTGGCCGAACCTGATGATCGAGGCGGCCGAGCAAGGCGTGCCGCTGATCCTGGTGAACGGCCGGCTGTCGGAATCCTCATTCCAGCGCTGGCGACGGCTGCCGGACAGCATTTCCAATCTGCTGCGCCGGCTCGACCTGTGCCTGGCGCGCACGCCCGCCGACGGTGCGCGTTTTGCCGAGCTCGGCGCGCCGCGCGTCATCACCACCGGCAATCTCAAGCTCGACGTGCCGCCGCCGCCGGCCGAAGCGCAGGCGCTTTCCGCGTTGCGCGCCGCCATGGCCGGCCGCACAGTGATTGCGGCGGCGTCCACCCACGCCGGCGAGGAAGAAGCCATGATCGCGGCGCATCGCCGGCTGCGCGTGAATTTTCGCCGGCTGCTGACGCTGATCGTGCCGCGCCATCCCGCGCGCGGTCCCGGCGTCGCCGAGCTTGCCGCGAACGCCGGTCTCAATGTCGCGCTGCGCTCGCGCGGCGAGCTGCCCAATGCCTCAACCGATATCTATGTGGCTGACACCGTCGGCGAACTGGGACTGATCTATCGGCTGGCGCCGATCGTGTTCATGGGCGGCTCGCTGGTGCCGCATGGCGGGCAGAATCCGATCGAGGCCGCCAAGCTGGGTGCCGCCATCGTGCACGGACCGCATGTGCAGAATTTCGCCGAGCTCTATGCCGCGCTCGATCAGGCGCACGGCGCCGAGGCGGTGGCCGATCCCGGCCGGCTAGTCGCCAGCCTCGCGGCGCTGTTGTCGCAGCCGGACACGCGGGTCCGCATAGCCGCGGCGGCGCGAGCAACGGTCGAGGCGCAATCGGGCGCGCTCGAGCGCACGCTGCAATCGCTCGAGCCATATCTCATGCAGCTACAATTGAGCGCGGCAAAAGATGCGTGAACCGGCCTTCTGGTGGCGCAAGCCGGGCCTGCTGTCGGCCCTGCTGGCGCCCGTGGCCGCCGGTTATGGCGCAATCGCCGCCAGACGAATGGCGCAGCAAGGCGTGCGCGCCGGTGTGCCGGTTCTCTGTGTCGGAAATTTCACGCTGGGCGGCGCCGGCAAGACGCCGACCGCGATCGCCATCGCGAAAATATTGCAGCAGGCCGGCGAGCGGCCGTTTTGTTTGAGCCGCGGCTATGGCGGCAGCCTTGCCGGTCCGAAGATCGTCGATGCACAGTCCGATGTTGCGAGCGCGGTGGGCGATGAGGCGCTGCTGCTGGCGCATGCGGCGCCGGCCATCGTCGCGCGCGACCGCGTCGCCGGCGCCGTGGCCGCCCGCGCCGCCGGCGCCAGCGTCATTGTGATGGACGACGGCCTGCAGAATGCCTCGCTGGTCAAGGACTTCACGCTCGCCGTGGTCGACGGCCGCCGCGGTACCGGCAACGGCAAGGTATTTCCGGCCGGACCGTTGCGCGCGCCGCTCAATGCGCAATGGGCGCGCACCGACGCGCTGCTGGTGGTCGGGGCGATTTCCGGCGCGGCCGAGGCGGTCGCCGCCGCCAAGGCGCGGGGCTTGCCGGTGCTGCATGCGCGCCTGCTGCCCGATGCCGCCGCCGTCACCGCGCTCGCCGGCAAGCGGGTGCTCGCCTTCGCCGGCATCGGCGATCCGGACAAATTCTTTGCGACCGTTGCGGATGCCGGCATCGACGCGCCGCAGCGCCTGGCATTTCCCGACCATCACCGCTTCACGGCCGAGGAAGCCGCCGGGCTGGTGATGCAGGCCGAGCATGAGGGGCTGGAACTTGCTGACCACCGAAAAGGATCACATGCGCATGACTGGCGATGCCGCCTGCGCGGCGCTGTGGGCGCGCGCGCATGTGCTGCCGGTGACGCTGGTGGTGGAAGAGGACGATGAACTGCGGCAACTGGTGCTGGCGCCGTTGCGGCGATAGTCAGGCCTGCTCGCGCATGCGCTGTATCACCGCCTCCGGCGTGGCATAGGCCTCCTGCCGGTCGACGCTCCAGTATTTGAGTTCCTCGAGCGGGATCGGCACGCCGGTCACCGCGCAGCGCACGAAGGCGCCGGGCCGCACCACGCGGAAATCGCCATCGAGGTATTTCACCTCAGCCTCGCCATTCATCGGCGGGGAGCGATCGAAGCGGTTGAGCAAGGCGGCCTCCATTGCAAGATCGGTCAAAGATAATGCCTCAGCGGCCGCAGCGAAACCCCGCCGGCATGTCCAATAGTCTAGGACCCGAACAGGCTGCCCTGCCCGCCCGCGCCCCCGCCGCCGGAGCGGCGCGGCTTGGTCCGCGCAGGCCCCGCCACCGTGCCCTCGCCCTCCGCCACTGCGCCGACGCGCCCGTCGGAGAATTCGATGTCGAGGCGCATGCCGGCGGCGACGCTAGCGGCCGCGCGCAGCGGCCGCCCCTCGCCGTCGCGCACCAGCGCAAAGCCGCGCTTGAGCACTTCGCGGTAGGAAAAGGCCGCCAGCAGCCGCTCCGCCCGCTCCACGCGCGCCTTGCGCTGCGCCAGCAGCGTCGCCATGGCGCGGCGGGCGCTGTTGGCGTAAGCCGTGACGTGGTCGCGATGGCGCGCCAGCCGCACCCGATGCGCCTGCGCATTGGCGAGCAGGCTGGTGCGCAGACGCCGGTTCAAATTGTCGTAGCGCTCGCGCCGCCGCTCGATCTGATTGCGCAGGAGCTGCGGGGAGAAGCGGCCGGCGATACGGGAAAACTGCGTGTGGTGAAGTTGCGCGTTGGCGCGTAGCGCGCGCGGCAGCCGTTCCGACAACGTGTCGAGTTGCTGGCGCGGCGCGGCCAGAATGTCCTTGGGCAGCGCGCGCGCAAGCAGTGCGAGCTCCTTGCGATGCTGCTGCATGTTGCGCTGCCAGCAGGCGAGCTTGCGCGAACCGAGCGAGGCAAGCGTCGCCAACAGCTCGGCGCGTACCGGCACCGCCAGTTCGGCGGCCGCGGTCGGCGTCGGCGCGCGCTTGTCGGCGGCGAAGTCGATCAGCGTCACATCGGTCTCGTGGCCGACCGCGGAGATCAGCGGGATCAGGCTTTCGGCCGCCGCCCGCACCACGATCTCCTCGTTGAACGACCACAGGTCCTCAAGCGAGCCGCCGCCGCGCGCAACGATGATCAAATCCGGCCGCGGCAGCGCGCCACGCTCGGGCAGCGTATTGAAGCCGCGGATGGCATTCGCCACTTCGGCGGCGGAAGTCTCGCCCTGCACCCGCACCGGCCAGACCAGCACGCGGCGTGGAAAGCGATCGGCCAGGCGATGCAGAATGTCGCGGATGACCGCGCCGGTGGGCGACGTCACCACGCCGATCACCGCCGGCAGGAACGGCAGCAATTGCTTGCGCGCCTCGTCGAACAGGCCCTCGGCGGCGAGCTTCTTCTTGCGCTCCTCCAGGAGCTTCATCAGCGCGCCGATGCCGGCCGGTTCCAGCGTATCGACGACGATCTGATATTTGGACGAACCGGCGAAGGTGGTGAGCTTGCCCGACACGATGACGTCGAGGCCCTCTTCCGGCTTCACCCGCATGCGGCCGTAGACGCCCTTCCAGATCACCGCTTCCAGCACCGCGCGATCGTCCTTCAGGCGGAAATAGACGTGGCCGGAGGGCGATGGCCCCTTGAAGCCCGACACCTCGCCGCGCACCCGCACATAGCCGTAGGCGTCCTCGACCGTGCGCTTGAGCGCCGCCGACAGCTCGGAGACGGTCCATTCCACAAGGTTGTTGAGGGCGGGCTCTGCCATCGGTCCGAATCTCTTGCAGGTCGAGGCGGCATGCTACACAAAAGCCGCCGTCATTGCCGGGCCTGCCCCGGCTATCCATCGAGAAAATGAGGCTTTCTCATGGGTTTGCTGGATGCCCGGGTCAAGCCCGGGCATGACGCGGAGAATATCCGGCCATGAACATCCTCATTCTCGGTTCCGGCGGACGTGAGCACGCGCTGGCCTGGAAGATGGCGGCGAGCCCGCTC
Source organism: uncultured Alphaproteobacteria bacterium (assembly GCA_963761245.1). GTDB lineage: Bacteria > Pseudomonadota > Alphaproteobacteria > Rhizobiales > Xanthobacteraceae > Pseudolabrys. The sequence goes on from CAVXGN010000013.1 coordinate 13,824, forward strand.
ACGACCAAGCTCTATTGCGCACCCGGCAATGCCGGCATCGCGCAGGAGGCCGAATGCGTGGCGCTCGATATCGCCGACCATGCCGCGGTGATCGCCTTCGCCAAGGAGAAGAAGATCGACCTGGTGGTGGTCGGGCCGGAGGCGCCGCTCTGCGCCGGCATCGTCGACGATCTGGAGGCCGCCGGCATCAAGGCGTTCGGGCCGAGCAAATGGGCGGCGCGGCTGGAAGGCTCCAAAGGCTTCACCAAGGATCTGTGCAAGGCCAACAACATTCCAACCGCCGCTTACGAGCGCTTCAAGCAGGCGGCAGCGGCGAAGGACTATGTGCGCAAGAAAGGCGCGCCGATTGTGGTGAAGGCCGATGGGCTGGCCGCCGGCAAAGGCGTGGTGGTGGCGGACACGGTCGCAGACGCCGAAGCCGCCATCGACATGATGTTCGGCGGCGGGCTCGGCAAACCGGCTTGGGAGATCGTGATCGAGGATTGCCTCGTGGGCGAGGAAGCCTCGTTCTTCGCGCTGTGCGACGGCGAGACCGCGATCGCGCTTGCCTCCGCGCAGGACCACAAGCGCGTCTTCGACGGCGACAAAGGTCCCAATACCGGTGGCATGGGCGCCTATTCGCCGGCGCCGATCATGACTCCGGCGATGGAAAAGCGCGTGATGGATGAAATCGTGCTGCCGACCGTGCGCGCCATGAAGGCGATCGGCGCGCCCTATGTCGGCGCGCTGTTCGCCGGCCTGATGATCACCAAAGATGGTCCGCAGCTGATCGAATACAATGTCCGCTTCGGCGATCCGGAATGCCAGGTGCTGATGCTGCGGCTGATGTCCGACCTGGTGCCGGCGCTGCTCGCCGCGCGCGACCGGCAACTGAAGAATTTCGACTTGCGCTGGTATCCGGACACGGCGCTCACCGTGGTGATGGCGACCAAAGGCTATCCCGGCGCCTACGGCAAAGGCTCGGTGATCGAGGGCCTCGATGACGCTGCCCAAGTCGAGGGCGTGGAGATTTTCCACGCCGGCACCAAGGCCGACGGCGGACGCATCCTCGCCAATGGCGGGCGCGTGCTCAATGTCTGCGCGCGCGGCAAGACGGTGGCCGAGGCGCAGAGCCGTGCCTATGCCGCGAGTCGACCGCATCAAATGGCCGGACGGCTTTTGCCGCCGTGACATCGGCTGGCGGGCGATCGCGCGTGAAATAAAATCGGCTTAAATCGACAAGCCCTCGATCGCCGTGACTGTGGCGAAATTCCGAAAGCGTCCGTCACGTTGTATTGATGCATTTTCGCGGAGTATCCGTAGTTCTACGACATTCATTTTCCTCAGACATGGACGATGATCCAAAGCGAGGACGGGGTCCCCTGGAGATACACCATGAAGAAATTCGTGACTGCATTTGTATTGCTAACCTTGTTGGGCGTGCCGGCCTTCGCCGAGCCGCGCCACCGGGCGCTACCTTCGCAAGCGGCGACGCGACAAGCCGTGGCCGCGCAAGCCTACGCGCCGCGCAATCAGATCCAGCCCTGGATCGACGGCCAAACTGTGGTGCAAGACGGCCGCGTGATCGGCCGCGATCCCGATCCCCAAGTGCGCCAGCGCATCGATCCTGGACGGGGACGTGAGCCATGTTATCCGACTGACCCCTGTCGGCATGTTTTCGGCAAAGCCCGGCCCGCTGCCGGGCTTTGCTTTTTGCGGCTGTCCTCGCAGGGCATCAGCGGGCATAATTCGCCGCTGCGGCCATTCGAACACCGCGTGAGCCATGCCGGAACTCGCCGACCTCTTTCCCGATTTCGCCGTGCGCTGGATCGACACCTCGATCGGCAAGATCTTCGCGCGCGCCGGCGGCAGCGGGCCGCCGCTGTTGCTGCTGCACGGCTACACCGAGACCCATGTGATGTGGCACAAGGTGGCGCCGGCGCTCGCCGAGCATTTCTCGCTGGTGATCCCGGACCTGCCCGGTTACGGATCGTCGGCGACGCCGGAGGCCGACAGCAATCACGCGCCTTACGACAAGCGCTCGATGGCCAAGGTCATGGTCGAAGTGATGGACCAGCTTGCCGACGGGCGCTTCCGCCTCGCCGGCCACGACCGCGGCGGCCGCGTCGCCTACCGGCTGGCGCTCGATCATCCCGACCGCGTCGAACGCATGGCGACGCTCGACATCGTACCGACCTACGACATGTGGCAGGCGATGGATCGCAACATGGCGATGAAAGTCTGGCACTGGCCGTTTTTGGCACAGCCGGCGCCGCTGCCGGAAATGCTGATTTCGAAGGCGCCGGTCGATTACCTCGAATGGAAGCTGGCGAGCTGGACCAAGGCGAAGAACCTCTCCGCCTTCGATCCGGGCGCGCTCGAGCATTATCGCGTGAGTTTCTCCGATCCCGCGCGCATCCATGCCCAGTGCGAGGACTACCGCGCCGGCGCAGGCCGCCGATTTCGTCAATGACGAGGCCGACCGCAAGGCCGGCAAGACCATTGCCTGCCCGCTGCTGGCGCTGTGGGGCGCCGCCGGCATCCCGAACGAGACCGGCGGCCCGCTTGCCATCTGGCGGCGATGGGCGCCGCACGCCGTCGGTGCGCCGATCGATTCCGGGCATTTCCTCACCGAGGAAAATCCCGCCGACACGGCGGCGGCCTTGCTAGACTTCTTCAGCGCCAATTGACCGACAGGTGAGCGAATGCATCCCGTGCTGCGGCTTTACGAAGACGTGCTGTCGAGCGCCGAAGTGCTCGAATTCCGACTGCCGCCCGCGCCGCGCATGATCTTCGTGGTGCACGGCTCGGCCACCATCGCCGATAAGCCGGTCAACGCGGGCGAAGCCTGGCACGGCGAAGGCACGGCCGTGGTCAAGCCATCACCGCAGGGCGTGGCCTGCTGGCGCTGGGAGCTCGCGCGCGGCGATGCCGGCTCGACCACGGCGAGCGCGCCCGGCATGACCACGCATGAGAAGCTCACCGCGTTTCTCGAAACCATCCCGAAAGGCGAATTGCTGATGCGCGGCGACAGCGTCGCCTTCCCGCCCGGCGGCTGCGCCTATACGCACTGTCATCAGGGCCCGGGCATCCGCTGCATGATCGAGGGCGGCATCCGCATCGACACCCATCACCGCTCGACCTCTTACGGGCCGGGCGGCGCCTGGTACGAGACCGGCCCCGATCCGGTGTTCGCGCAGGCCGCAGCCGACAAGCCGAGCCGTTTCATCCGTGTGATGATCTTGCCGCGTGCCTTGCTCGGCAAAAGCTCGATCCGGTATTTGAAGGACGAAGACAAGGACAAGCCGAAGACGCAGACGTACAAGGTCTATGTCGACGCGCCGATCTCGTTTGAGGCGAAGAAGTGACCTCTTTTGTCATTCCGGGGCCGGCCGCAGGCCGGAACCCGGAATCCAGCCCCGAGGTCGATGCTTGTTTCTGGATTTCGGGTTCGCTCGCTGCGCTCGCGCCCCGGAATGACAGGTAGACAGTTATGCCCATCGACCGCCAGCAAGCCTTTTCCGGCACCAAGGAGGCGGCACCCGCGCTCAAGATCGATAGCGCGCGGTTGGAGCAATTATCTGGCGGCGCAACGTAAAGAGCTTCGCCGGGCCGCTCACCGTCAAGCAATTCAAGGGCGGGCAGTCGAACCCGACCTATCTGTTGGAGACGCCGGCGCGCTCTTACGTGCTGCGCCGCAAGCCGCCGGGCAAGCTTTTGCCGTCGGCGCACGCGGTCGACCGCGAATACCGCGTGATCAGCGCGCTCCATGCGCAGAATTTTCCGGTCGCCGAGCCGATTCTCTATTGCGCCGATGAGAGCATCGCCGGCACATCGTTCTATGTGATGAGTTTCGTCGACGGCCGCGTGTTCTGGGAGCCGCAAATGCCCGGTTCGAATCCGGCCGAGCGTGCCGCGGTCTATGACGTCATGAACGAGACCATCGCGCGCCTGCACACGTTCGATCCGGCGGCGATCGGCTTGAGCGATTTCGGCCGCGGCGAAAACTACGTCGCGCGCCAGGTCGACCGCTGGTCCAAGCAATACCGCGCCTCGGAGACGGAAAAGCTCGACGCCATGGAGCGGCTGATCGAGTGGCTGCCGTCGCACATTCCGCCGGCGGGACCGGCGCGGGTGGTGCACGGCGACTACCGGCTCGACAATCTGATCGTCGCGCGCGATGGCCCGACGATCGTCGCCGTGCTCGATTGGGAATTGTCGACGCTCGGCGATCCGCTCGCCGATTTCACCTATCATCTGATGGCCTGGCACATGCCGCATTCCGAAAGCGCCGCCGGCACCGCCTCGCTCATCGGCCATGACCTCACCGCGCTCGGCATTCCATCGATGGCGGACTATGTCGACGCCTACGTTGCGCGCACCGGGCTTGATCCGCGCCCCGCGTTGCCGGTCTACCTCGCCTATAATTTCTTCCGCATCGCCGCCATTTTGCAGGGCATCATCGGACGCGTGCGCGACGGCACCGCGACTTCCGAATTCGCGCCGGCCAAGGCCGAGATGGTGCGGCCGCTGGCGGAAAAAGCCTGGGATTTCGCGCGCGAGGCCGGCGCGCGCTGACCGGTATGGTCAACAAATGCTGACGGCCGGATCGATAAATTTCACAGGTTTACGACGCCTAATTATTGACGTCTCGCCGCTACGCTGCGCCAGGAAATTTGGAAGTGTCCGTTCATGAGCGTCAGCACCATCGGCATCCAGATGATCACGCCGAAGACTGGAACGTCACCCAAGTCGCCGCCCCCGCCGTCGGGAGACCGCGAGGAAGCGGTCGCCACGGTCACGCTTGAAGAAGCCGTCAAGCGCACGCCGCCGCCGGCGCCGCCCGGCATGGGCAAGCTGGTCGACAAGTCGGTCTAGCGCCGCGCGGCGAAGAACGCGCGCAGCAATCCCGCGCTTTCGCTTTCATTGATGCCGCCATAGACCTCCGGCCGGTGATGGCAGGTGGGCGATGAAAAGAATCGCACGCCATGCTCGACCGCCCCGCCCTTGGGATCGGCGGCGCCGAAATAGAGCCGGCGGATGCGGGCAAAGGCCATTGCCGCCGCGCACATCGCGCAGGGCTCCAGCGTCACATAGAGATCGCAGTCGGTCAGCCGCTCCGAGCCGAGCTTTGCGGCGGCTTGGCGGATCGCCAGCAATTCGGCATGCGCGGTCGGGTCCTTGTCGGCGACGGTGCGGTTGCCGGCGCGCGCGATCACTTCGCCGTTGCGCGCGATGACGCAGCCGACCGGCACCTCGCCGCCCGCTTGCGCCGCGCGGGCTTCTTCCAACGCCAATTGCATGAAGGATGGCGATGCCATAAGTCCTGCTCATGCCCGAAAAACGCACCGATGACAAACACGGCGAGCGCATAGCCAAGGTGATTGCGCGGGCGGGATTGGCGTCGCGGCGCGAGGCGGAGGCCTGGATCGCCGCCGGCCGGGTGGCGGTCAATGGCGCGGTGATTTCCTCGCCGGCGCTCAACGTCAGCGCGGCCGACCGCATCGCGGTCGACGGCGAGCCGCTGCGGCAACGCGAGCGCACGCGGCTGTTCCTCTATCATAAGCCGCGCGGGCTGGTGACCACGCATTCCGATCCGCAGGGGCGGCCGACGATATTTCGCGCGCTGCCGAAACATTTGCCGCGGCTGATCAGCGTCGGCCGGCTCGACCTCAACACCGAAGGCCTGCTGTTGCTCACCAACGACGGCGGGCTGGCGCGCGTGCTGGAATTGCCGGCGACCGGCTGGCTGCGGCGCTACCGCGTGCGCGCGCTCGGCCGCGTGACGCAAGAGCGCGCTCGACCGGCTGCGCAACGGCGTCACCATCGAGGGCATCCGCTACGGACCGATCGAGGCCACGCTCGACCGCGAGCAAGGCAGCAATGTCTGGCTCACCTTTGCCATTCGCGAGGGCAAGAACCGCGAGGTGCGCAAAGTGCTGGAGCAGCTCGGCCTGAAGGTGAACCGACTGATCCGGGTCTCGTACGGACCGTTCCAGCTCGGCGAACTGGACGACGGCGCAGTGGAGGAGATCAAGACTGCGGTGCTTGCGCGAGCAACTCGGGCCCGCGCTGGCGGCGCAAGCCGGCGCCGATTTCGAGGCGCCGATTGTCGACGGCGAAGCGCGCGCGCGCCCACCCGGTCATTCCGGGGCGCGGCGAAAGCCCGCGAACCCGGAATCCAGAAACAAACTCGGCATTCGCATCTGGATTCCGGGTCCGGCGCTAAGGCGCCGTCCCGGAACGACAAGAAGAAACATCCGCGCCGCGACCGCACGGGCGGGCCGCGGCCGAAATATCCAAGGCCGAAGTGATGCGCATCGTCGGCGGCAGATTGCGCTCGCGGCCAATCGCCGGGCCGAAGTCACAAGCCGTGCGGCCGACGTCCGACCGCTTACGCGAGGCGCTGTTCAATATCCTGACGCATTCCTACGACGATCCGGTCAGCGGCGCGCGCGTGCTCGATTTGTTTGCCGGTACCGGCGCGCTCGGCATCGAAGCGGTCTCGCGCGGCGCGGCTTACGCGCTGTTCGTCGACGAGGGTGTCGAGGCGCGCGCGCTGCTGCGCGACAACGTGGAGTCGCTCGGCCTCGGCGGCGTCACCCGCATCTTCCGCCGCGACGCCACCAAGCTCGGGCCGGCACATCCGGTGCAGCCGTTTTCGCTCGCCTTCCTCGATCCGCCCTATGGCAAGGGCCTGGCGGAGAAGGCGCTGGTTTCGGCGCGCGACGGCGGCTGGCTTTTGCCGAATGCCCTGATCGTGGTCGAGGAAGCCGCCGACGCCGGCTTTGTTGCGCTGGGGGGATTCACGGAACTGGAGCGGCGCAAATACGTCGACACGGAGTTTGTGTTTTTGCGGGCTCCCTAACCTCTCCTCGCGCGGAGAAAGAGCGAGGTCACCGCCGCCCAAATAACCGCTCGATATCCGTCAGCTTCAACTCCACATAGGTCGGCCGACCGTGATTGCACTGGCCGGAATTGGGCGTCGTTTCCATCTCGCGCAGCAGCGCGTTCATCTCGGCGGGCTTCAGCCTACGCCCGGCGCGCACCGAGCCGTGGCAGGCCATGGTGGCGGAGACGTGCAGCAGCCGCCGCTCGAGCGGCAGTGAATCGTCCCATTCCGCCATGTGCTCGGCGAGATCGCGGATCAGGCTCTTGACGTCGACCTCCCCCAGCATCGACGGCGTCTCGCGCACCGCCACGGCGCCCGGCCCGAAGGCCTCGATCGCCAGCCCGTAGCGCGCCAATTCCTCGGCGCGGGCGGTAAGCCGCGCGGCGTCGGCTTCGTCCAATTCGACGATCTCCGGAATGAGCAAAATCTGGCGCGCGACGCCGGTCTTGTCGATCGCCGCCTTCATGCGCTCGTAGACAATGCGCTCATGCGCGGCGTGCTGGTCGACGATGATCAGCCCGTCGCGGGTCTGCGCCACGATATAGGTCTCGTGCACCTGCGCGCGGGCGGCGCCGAGCGGGCGGTCGAGCAGATCAGGCTCGGGCTCGAAGCTTGCCACTGCCGCGTCAGCAGCAGGCGTGCCGACATCGAAGGCGGCCTGCGCGGCCTCCTCGAAGCCGAGCGCGGCGTTGCCGCGCGCCGGCATAAACCCGCGCGGATCGGGCCGCGCCGGCGAGCGCCGCCAGTCGTAGGAACCGCGGCGCGGTGTCGACATCGGACGGAAGGCGGCGATGGTGGCGCTGCCGCCGGTCGTCGCCGCGCGCTGGCCGTCGCGCGCCAGCGCCTCCTTGAGCGCGCGCACGATCAAGCCGCGCACCAAGCCGCCGTCGCGGAAACGGACCTCGGTCTTGGCCGGGTGCACGTTGACGTCGACCTCGCGCCCATCGAGCGTGACGAACAGCGCCAGCAGCGGATGGCGGTCGCGCGGCAGATAGTCGGCGTAAGCCGCGCGCACCGCCCCGACCAAGAGCTTGTCGCGCACCGGCCGGCCGTTGACGAACAGATATTGGCCGAGCGTGTTGGCGCGCGAGAGCGTCGGCAGTCCGGCGAAGCCGGCGACTTGCACCCCGTCACGCTCGATCTCGATGGCGACCGCGTTGGCGCGGAATCCGGCGCCCAGCACGTCGCCGAGCCGCGTCAGCCGATCCGCCGCCGCGCCCCAGGTCACCGGCGCGCGTTCTTCTCCGGCAAGCGTGAAGGCGACGTCCGGCCGGCTCATGGCCAGCCGCCGCACCACCTCGCGCACGGCTTCGGCTTCGCTGCGGTCTGTCTTCAAGAATTTCAGGCGCGCCGGCGTCGCGTAGAAAAGATCGCGCACCTCGACGCTGGTGCCTTGCTTGAGCGCCGCCGGCTTTGCCGCTGATTTTTCGCCGGCGTCGACGGTGATGCTCCAGGCATGCGGCTCGCTGTTGTGGCGTGTCGTGATGGTCAGCCGCCCGGCCGCGCCGATCGAGGGCAACGCCTCGCCGCGAAAGCCGAGCGTGTCGATGGCGAGCAGATCGTCGCCGGCAAGCTTGGAGGTGGCGTGGCGCTCGACCGCCAACTCCAGATCGGCGCGGGTCATGCCCTCGCCGTCGTCGGTAACGCGGATCAGCCGGCGGCCGCCGCCGTCGGTGAGCACGTCGATGCGATGCGCGCCCGCGTCGAGCGCGTTCTCGACCAGTTCCTTGACGACGCTGGCCGGCCGCTCGACCACCTCGCCGGCGGCGATGCGGTTGACGATCGATTCGGACAGTTGGCGGACGGGCATCGGGTGTCCTGATTCGGATTTGTTCCGATTTTATCGACGCGATGCGGCGCCCGCGAGGCAAAGGCAGGCGCTACCCCCGCTATCCCTAGGCTGTCACGGCCCGCGAAGGCGGGGCATCCAGTATTCGCCAGCGTTTACTGGATCGCCCCCCTGCGGGCGATAACCGCTGAAATTCAGTCAAATGAGGGCTTGCCCCGCCGGAGACTCTTGATCCCCGCGCGGTGCCGCTTCGCTTCCAGGCGCTGGCGCTTGGCGGCCTTGGGCACCTTGGTGGCGCGGCGTGGCTTCGGTTTCACGGCCGCCTGGCGGATCAGGTCGAATAGGCGCTCGCGCGCATCGTCGCGATTGCGCGTCTGGTCGCGGTGCTGCTGGGCGACGATGACGATGACGCCCTCTTTGGTCAGCCGTTTGCCGGCAAGCCGCATCAGCCGCACGGCGACGTCGTTGGGCAGCGAGGGCGAATGCCGCGCGTCAAAGCGCAATTGCACCGCCGACGACACCTTGTTGACGTTCTGCCCGCCCGGCCCGGAGGCGCGCACGAAGCTCTCCGACAATTCGGATTCGTCGATCGCGATGGTGTCGGTGACGCGGAGCATGACGCTTTCATTCGGGCGCGCGCGGTCTAAATCCCGCTCATTCCCGCGCAAGCGGGAATCCAGAGCCATGATCGCATAGTCTGAAGGTGGCCGCACTGGGTCCCCGCTTTCGCGGGGACGAGCGGCGAACTAAGAGCCCAAATACCGCTTCGCCAGCACCTTGCCTTCTTCCACCGCCGGCTGGTCGAAGGCATCGACGCCCATGAGATGCGCCGCGATGATGGTCTCCAGCATGAAATGCATGAGCAATTCGCCGAGGCTTTCCTCGTCGAGCGCCCCCAGGTGAATGGTGCGCACCGGGCAGCCGTTCTTGGCGAGCGTCTCGGCGGTGGCGCGCCCCTGCGCCGCCACCAGATCGCCGATGGTCTTGCCGCCGAGCCCCGGCTCGCCGGCAAGCGCAGCAAGCTCGCGATCGATGCGCGGACCGCGGCCGGCCGGATCGGCGGTGACCACGGTGAACAACTTGTCGCGCGGGCCGGCGATGAACAATTGCAGCTGGCTGTGTTGGTCGACCGGGCCGAGCGCGCCGATCGGCGTGGTGCCCTTGCCGTCCTTGCCGAGGCTCTCGGCCCAGAGCTGCACGTACCAGCGGGTGAAGCGCTCCAGCCGGTCGGCATAGGCCATCAGCACGCTGATGCTCTTGCCCTTGCCCTCGGCGAGCGCGACGGAAAGTGCGGCGCCAAGCGCGGCCGGCACTTGCGCCGCCGGCTTCTTCGCCAGCACCGGGGCGAGCGCGAGACCGGCCCCTTCGCGCACCGCTACGATGTCGAGATCGAGCGTCGCCGCCGGCAATAATCCGACATTGGTCAGCACCGAAAAGCGGCCGCCGACGCCGGTGTGGTGATCGAGGATCGGCACGTGATGCTGCGTCAGCAGGTCGCGCAAGCCGTTGCGCTTGCCGGATTTCGCCGGCTCGGTGAGGCCGAGGAAGATATCGGGGATGCGGGTGGTGAGCCCCTCGGCCTTGACCGCCGCGAGCGCGGCGATGGTTTGCATCAGCGTCTCGGCGGTGCCGCCGGATTTGGAGATGGCGACAAAGCGCGTGGTCTGATGCGGCAACCTGGCGAGCAGCGTGCCGTAAGTGTCCGGATCGAGATTGTCCATGAAATGCAGGCGCGGCGGCGAGCGCAGCGCACCGACCCCGGGCACCGCGTGCCCGGCGAGCTGCGCCAGCGTTTGCCCGCCCAGGCTGGAGCCGCCGGTGCCAAGAAAGACGACGTCGGTGGCGTTCTCCGCCAGCCGCTGGCCGGTGTCGCGGATTTGCGCCAGATCGCCATGGGTACCCGGCAACTTGAGCAGCGGCAGGCTGCCATCGGCATGACGCTTGCGGAGGGTTTCGAGCGCGGCCTCGGCGCGGTCGAGCGCGGCGTTCAAGGCGCTATCGGCAACGCCGTGCGTCCCGATGTTCTTCTCCAGCGCGCTCTCGATGGATTGGGTGATCGGCATCAAATGCTCGCTCTTCGCTGTCATGGCCGTGTCTTGCGCGGCCATTCCGATGAGGGACGCTAAACGCGTGCCTACCGAAACGAGATGGCCGGCACAAGGCCGGCCATGACAGGTTTCAATCCACGCGCCCGCTCCCTACGAGGCGGCCGCGGCGCAAGCGTTCACTCGCGCGCGTCGCTCGAGGTCAAGCCTTTTGGCCGGCCGGCGACCGTCACCAGCATGCCGCCGCCATAGAGCCGCTTGGCGACCCGCTTAGCGTCGGCAACGGTAACGGCGTCGATCAGGGCGCCACGGCGCTGAATATAGTCGATGCCGAGATCGTCGAGCTGGATCTGGGTCAATTGCGCGGAGATCTTGCCCGAGGTGTCGAGCGTCAAGGCATAGGCGCCCTTGAGGAACGACTTGGCGGCGGCGAGCTCGTCCGCCGTCGGGCCGCCGTCGGCCATGCGCTTCGTTTCCTCTTCGATGATGGCCAGCGCATCCTTGGTGCGGTCGGCGCGGGTGGCGGTGCCGCCATACACCACCGCGGCGCGCCGGAACCAGACCAGGCTGTCCGACACGCCGTAGGCGAGCCCGCGCTTCTCGCGCACCTCCTGATACAGCCGCGAAGAGAAACTGCCGCCGCCCAGGATATGATTGACGATATAGGCCGCCATGAAGTCGGGATCGTTGCGCGCGATGCCGGGGCCGCCGAAGGTCACCACCGCCTGCGGCACGTCGAGCGGAATGACGACGCGGCGACCGAGGCCGAGTCGGGCTCGCCTCCGGCACCGGCTTGAGATTGTCCTTTTCCGGCAGCGTGGCGAAGGCGCGGTCGATCAATTCGCCGGCCGTCTTGGCGTCGATGTCGCCGACGATCGAAACCGTGAGTTGGCTGCGCGCGAACACGCGATGGACGTAGTCGTGCAGATCGGCGGCGGTGATGCGCTGCACGGTATCGAGCGAGCCAAGCGTCTCGCGCCCGTAAGGATGGTCGGGGAAGGCGATCTGCCACCAGCGGCGGCTGGCGAGACTGCTGGGATTGGTGATCTCGCGCCGCAACGCCGCCATTTCCTGGCCGCGCACGCGCTCCAGCGCATCGGCATCGAAGCGCGGCTTGGTCAGCGCCAGCCGCAACAGATCGAAGGCCTCGTCGCGATGCTCGTTAAGGGTGCGCAGGGACCCATGGAAATAATCGCGACCGACGCGAAAGCGCAGCTCGATGGCGTGCTGCTCCAGCCGCTCGTGATAGGTCTTGCTGTCGAGATCGCCGGCGCCCTCGTCGAGCATGTCGGCGGTCAGATTGGCGGTGCCCGCCTTATCGGGTTCGTCCTGGCTGGATCCGCCATGGAAGGCGTAATTCAGCGACACCAGCGGCACCGTCTGCTCGCGCACCAGCCAGGCCACGATGCCGGACGGGCTGACGATACGCTCGATCTTCATCTCCGCCGAAGCGGGCGCGGCCAGCAACAGCGCCAGCGTCGCCAGCGCGAGCAAACTCAATAGCCGCTTCATGAACGTTTCTCCGCCTGCGGGCTCTTGTCCTTGACCAGATAGCCGGTGACCGAGCGCCGCTTTTCGAGCCAATGGCGAGCGGCATCCTGCACCTGCTCGGCCGTCACCGCGCGAATACGGTCCGGCCAGCGGCGCACGTCCTGCACGGTCGAGCCGGTGGTGAGCGACTCGCCGTACCACTGCGCCATGCTCCTTTGGCTGTCATGGGCATAAATCGCGTCGGCCAAGAGCCGGGTTTTGCTGCGCTCCAATTCCTCAGGCGTAACGCCCTTATCGATCACCTGGGCGATCACCGCGTCGATGTCGGATTCCAGCTGCGGCAGCGTGACGCCCGGACGCGGCGCGCCAAAGACGCCAAATCTGGACATGTCGAACGCCGTCGAATCGTACCAGGCGCGCGCATCCACGGCGGCCTTCTTTTCCACCACCAGTGCGCGGTAGAGTCGGCTGTTCGAGCCGCTGCCGAGGATATGCGCCAGCACTTCCAGCGCCTCCGATTCGCCCCGCTTGGCGGTGCGGAACGAGGGCACCAGGTAGCTGCGTTGCAGGATCGGCTGCTCGACGCGCGGATCGGCAAGCGTGAGCGAGCGCACCGCCTCCGGCGGCGGCTCCTGCGGGCGATGGCGCGGCACAATCGCCTTGTTGGGCTTGAGCTTGCCATAGGTTTCTTCGGCGAACTTGAGCGCCTCGGCCGGCATGACATCGCCGGCGACCACCACCACTGCGTTGTTGGGCGCATAAAAGCGCCGGTAGAAGCCGATGGCGTCGTCGCGGCTGAGCTGCTCCATCTCGTGACGCCAGCCGATCACCGGCTTGCCGTAGGGATGATTGAGAAACAGCGCGGCATCGATCTGCTCGCCGAGGCGCGCGCGCGGATTGTTGCCGATGCGCTGGTTCTGCTCCTCGAGGATGACGTCGCGCTCCGGCAGCACCACGTCGTCGGTGAGCTGGAGGCCGGTCATGCGGTCGGCTTCGAAATCCATCACCGTTTCGAGCTTGTTGCTCGGCACCCGCTGGTAAAAGCCGGTGTAGTCATAGGACGTGAAGGCGTTCTCCTGCCCGCCCATGCGGGCGACGACCTGCGAGAACAAGCCGGTCGGATGCTTGGCGGTGCCCTTGAACATCAGATGCTCGAGGAAATGCGCCAGCCCCGATTTGCCCGGCGTCTCGTCGGCGGAGCCGACCTTGTACCAGATCATGTGCGTGACCACCGGCGCGCGGTGATCGGGGATGACGACCAGCTCAAGCCCGTTCGGCAGCGTGAACTGGGCGACGTCCGGTCCGTTATTTGGAGCCGCCGAAGCAGCAGTTGACGCCAGCGCGGCAGCGGCGAAGCAGAGCGCGCGGAAAGCAGAAGCGATTGTGATGGGCACTTGCGGGGCCTCGAAAGGTTTCTGGTTGTGGTAGCCTGACTTCAGGCTTTCGCACGCGCGTTGATAGAACACATGATCGACGGTGCGCTCGCCCCGACCGGCGCCGTCATCGTTGCCCTTCGGGCTGCGTATGGAAATAATCGACCGGCTTGGGCGGCGTACGGTCCTTGCCGACGCCGTAAGGCTGTTCGGGCGACGGCGTCTGGTATCCGGGCGGCGGTTCGGTCAGCGAGGTGCGCGGCGGCTCGCCGGTAAAGCGGGCGGCTTCGGCTTCGTCGCCACCAAAGAGCTTGCTGAACAAGCCGCGCTTAGCGCCGAGTTCAGTCGCGCTCAGGATCGAGCCGGGGCGCTGAGACGACGGACTGTCGCCAGGCTCCAAGGTCTTTGCCTTGGTACGGCGATAGGGGCCGTTGGCGAGTTGATCCGGCCGCAGCGGATTCTGCTCGCGCTCCATTTCTTCGGTGGTGTTGAGTCTGCGCGCGGCCTTTGCCTCCGCTCGGGCGCGGGCGACGTCGGGATCTTTGGGCCAATTCGGATTATTGGCGACCGCGCTACCGTGTTCCGGCGGCGGCAAGTCGTGGGTCGGCGGAATAACCAGCGGCGAGCGCTCGTGATAATCGATCGAGGGGCCGCCCCGTTGCAGGCCGAGTTGCTGGAGAAATTCGCCGATAATCTTGGAGTCGAGCGGGACATCGTCATCGCCCGCGCGCGCCGGCAGCGCCGTGGTCGTCAGCAGCGCGGCGCCGAGCGCAAGGCCGATGGCCGCGCTCAAACCTTTGCTTCGACAATTCGGCCGCATCAGATTCATCGGCTCTGGCCGCTACCCATTGAAATTCGAGGAGTTCCGCGTCTCGATCCAGCGATCATCGCGTCCGATCAGGGCGCTTTTTGGGCGCGCTCCCCGATTAGGGATTCATACAGCAGACCGCATACCCCGGCAACGATGGCAACGTCGGCGAGGTTAAAGACGTACCAGTTAAAGTGCCAATTTGCCGTTGAAATATGGAAAAACACGAAATCCGCCACCCAGCCGTGGGCCAGCCGGTCGATGGCGTTGCCCACCGCCCCGCCGATGATCAGGCCGAGCGAGAGCGCGGTCAGCCGGCTCTCGGCGCGGGCAAGCCAGACCCAGAGCAGGACGACCGCGATCGCCTTGAAGCCGAGCAGCAGCCATTGGCCGAGCGGGCCTTGGGTCTGAAACAGGCCGTAGCTGATGCCGGTGTTGCGGGCGAGCACCAGGTCAAAATAGGGGCCGAGGTGCACCGGCGCGCGGACGGGAAGGTCGAACACGAACAGGAGATAGAGCTTGCTGGCCTGATCGATTAGGCAGGTCAACGCCGCCACCGCCACGCCGAAGCGTGTGAGCGGGCCGTGGAGGTAGGAGGAAGCCGCCATTAGGTGAGCCGTGCCCTACTCCGCCGCCTTGCGCATGGCTTCCCATTCACGCAGCGCCTTGGCGTCGCGCGGCGAGACGTCCGGAAAGTCGGGATCGGCGCCGATCGTGGTGAGGATCTTCCACGAGCGCGCGCATTTGGTGCCCTCCGCGAGATTGGGCACCACCGCGACGCCGGTCACGTCCGGCAGGCGAAAGGCATCGGCCGGCCCCTCGTCCTCCACCAGGGTCGCCGCCGAGGTGATGCAGACTTCGGCGAGATCGATATCGAGCACCGCTTCGGCCAGTTCGCGGTTTGAGACGTGCACGATCGGATGCGCCTCCAAGGACGAGCCGATGCGCTTTTGCGCGCGCTCGATCTCGATCGCGCCGGTGACCACGCGGCGCACCGTGCGGACTTTCCGCCATTTGTCGGCAAGCGCCTCGTCGCGCCAGGACGCCGGCACCTCGGGAAAGGTCTCCAGATGCACCGAGTGCGCCTTGGCGCCATAGCGCGAGGCCCAGGATTCCTCCGCGGTGAAGCAGAGGATGGGCGCGAGCCAGATCACGCTGCAACGGAACAGATGATCGAGCACCGTCAGGCACGCTCTACGGGTCGGCGACGAATAGGGGTCGCAATAGAGTGCGTCCTTGCGGATGTCGAAGTAGAACGCCGACAGGTCCGAGATCATGAAATTGTTGAGCGCCGTATAGATGCGCTTGTAGTCGAACTCGGCATAGGCCTTGCGCACTAGCGCATCGAGCTCGGCGAGCCGGTGCAGCATCAGCCGCTCCAGCTCCGGCATCTTCTCGGGCTTGACGCGCTCGTCCTCGTGGAAATGCGCGAGATTGCCGAGCATCCAGCGCAGGGTGTTGCGCAGCTTGCGATAGGTCTCGACCGTCTGCTTGAGGATTTCCGGGCCGATGCGCTGGTCGTCCCAGTAATCGCAGGAGGCCACCCAAAGCCGCAAAATATCGGCGCCGGACTGCTTGATCACGTCCTGCGGCGCGATCGTATTGCCGAGCGACTTCGACATCTTGCGGCCGTCCTCGGCGAGCGTGAAGCCGTGGGTGACCACCACGTCATAGGGCGCGCGCCCGCGCGTGCCGCAACTTTCGATCAGCGAGGAATGGAACCAGCCGCGGTGCTGATCGGAGCCTTCCAGATACATCACCGTGTCGCTGCCGCCGTCGACCTTGCGCTTGATGCCGGCGAGCTGCGGGAAATGTATGGGGTCTTCCAGCACGAAGGCATGGGTCGAGCCGGAGTCAAACCAGACGTCGAGAATGTCGTCGACCTTTTTCCAATCGTCCTTGGCGAGTTTGGGCCCGAGAAAGCGCTCGCGCGCGCCGTCCTTGTACCAGGCATCGGCGCCTTCGGCCTCGAAGGCCTCGACGATGCGCACTTCGACCTCGGGGTCCTGCAGGATATCGACCGAGCCGTCCGGCTTTTCTTTGATGAACACGGCGATCGGCACGCCCCAGGCGCGCTGGCGCGAGATCACCCAATCGGGCTTGGCTTCGATCATGCCGGTGATGCGGTTCTCGCCCTGCGGCGGCACCCAGCGGGTGACTCTGATCGCGGCAAGGGAGCGCGCGCGCAAGGTATCGCCATGGCGGTCGATATCCTTGTCCATGGCGATGAACCATTGCGGCGTGTTGCGGAAGATGACCGGCTTCTTCGAGCGCCAGGAATGCGGATATTGGTGCTTCAGCCGGCCGCGCGCGATCAGCATATGCGCGTCGATCAGCGCCTTGATCACTGCCTCGTTGGCGTCGCCCTTCTCGCCTTTGTCGTTGATGACGCGTTTGCCGGTGAAGCCGGGCGCGGCTTCGGTGAAGGCGCCGTTTTCGTCGACGGTATAAGGAATGGTGGTGATTGATGCCGCGCGCTTCCAGCGCCGCTTTGTTGGCGGTCCAGACGTCAAAGTCTTCGCGGCCGTGTCCTGGCGCGGTGTGCACAAAGCCGGTGCCGGTGTCGTCGGTGACGTGTTCGCCAGGCAAGAGCGGCACATCGAAATCGTAGCCTCCAAGAGCCTTCAACGGATGAAGGCAAGTCACAAACAAGTTGGCCGGACCTGGATCGAAATCCACGTCCCGCACTTTTTTGAATTCTGCAACGCGAGCTTGATCGAAGACGCTTTCGGCCAACTTCGTCTGCCAACAAATAGCGCTCGCCAATTTTTGCCCAATTTTCTGCAGGCGCATCTACAACCTCAAAGAGGCCATATTCGATGTTCTCTGCGAAAGCTAATGGCGCGATTTCCAGGAATCGTCCAAGGTGTCGTCGTCCAGATAACCACAGAGCTGTCGCGAAGGTCTTCAGCAGTTTCAC
The DNA here is from genome assembly GCA_963761245.1 of uncultured Alphaproteobacteria bacterium. GTDB lineage: Bacteria > Pseudomonadota > Alphaproteobacteria > Rhizobiales > Xanthobacteraceae > Pseudolabrys. Next base: position 31,121 of record CAVXGN010000013.1, read on the forward strand.
GGATTGGCTTTAGGTCTTTCTCAGTGGCCTGTTCGTGGACAGAAACAACCTTGGCTTTTTTTACTGGAAACTTCACCCACACTTGATCGCTGGTATAGTCCTCGTACTCGACTTCCGCTTCCGCCAGCGCGGTCTTCTCCACCACCGACCACATCACCGGCTTCGAGCCGCGATACAGCGTGCCGTTGGCGGCGAACTTCATCAGTTCGCGCGCGATCTGCGCCTCGGCGAAAAAGGCCATGGTCGTATAAGGATGGTCCCAGTCGCCGGTGACGCCGAGGCGCTTGAATTCGTCGCGCTGCACGTCGAGCCAGTGCTCGGCATAGGCGCGGCATTCCTGCCGGAACGCGATCATCGCCGCCGGATCGGAGAGGTCCGGTTTCTTCTTGTTCTTGGACCGGTAGTTCTCCTCCTCGATCTTCCATTCGATCGGCAGGCCGTGGCAGTCCCAGCCCGGCACGTAATTGGAATCGTAGCCGAGCATCTGCTGGCTGCGCGTCACCATGTCCTTGAGGATCTTGTTGAGCGCGGTGCCGATATGGATCGGTCCGTTGGCGTAAGGCGGGCCGTCGTGCAGGATGAATTTGTCGCGGCCGCGCGACGCCGCGCGCAACTGGCCGTAGAGGTCGCCCTCCTCCCAGCGCTTGAGGATTTCCGGCTCGCGCTGCGGCAGCCCGGCGCGCATGGGGAAATCCGTCTGCGGCAGGAACAGCGTCTCGGAATAGTCGCGGGCGGGCTTGTTCATGGCGGGGTTACTAGCAGGCGAGTCAGGCAACGGAAAGCCGCGATTTGGCTGCCGTTCCGGGCTTCGCTGCGACGACAATCGGGCTAAACCTCCCCCAGCGCCGGAAAGGCGTCGCCGGCGCGCTTGAGCGCGTCGCGCGCCTGCGCGCTGTCGGCCGCCATCTGCTGCTTGAGCGTGTCCACCGAGTCGAATTTCTGTTCGGGGCGGATCCAGCCGATGAAGGCGACGTCGACGGTCTTGCCGTAAAGCGCGCCGTCGAAGTCAAACAGAAAAACCTCCAGCAGCGGCGCGCCGTTGTCGAACATCGGCCGCACCCCGAAATTGGCGACGCCGTCATGGCGCCGCCCGTCTACGCCCACGCGCACCGCGTAGACACCGTGCTTGAGGCCGCAGGCCGGATCGAGCCTGATATTGGCGGTGGGAAAGCCAAGCTCGCGCCCGCGCTTGTCGCCGTGGATCACCTCGCCGGAGACGAACCAGGGCGCGCCCAGAAGCTCGGCCGCCTCCACCACCTTGCCTTGGCTGAGCGCGCTGCGCACAGCGCCGGAGGACACCGGGCGGCCCTCGTCCTCCAGCGGCGGCACGATGTCGACCGCAAAGCCGAGCCGCGTGCCCTGCTCGCGCAGAAACTGCGGCGAGCCCGCGCGATTCTTGCCGAAATGGAAATCGAAGCCGATCGCCGCCCCGCCGATGGCGAAGCGGCCGACCAGATTGCCGGCGACGAAATCCTCCGCCGTGGTCGTGGCGAGCGCGGCGTCGAAGGTCATGACGATGGCGCCGTCGAGCCCGGTGGCGGCCAAGAGCCGGAGCTTGTCGCGCTCGCCGGAGAGCTGGAACAGCGCCTGCTGCGGCCGGAAGAACCGGCGTGGATGCGGCGAGAAGGTCAGCGCCACCGCTTTGCGGCCGAGCGCGCGGGCGCGCGCGAGCGCCGCGCCGATCACCGCCCGGTGCCCGCGATGCACGCCGTCGAAATTGCCGATCGCCAGCACGGCGCCGCGCAGCGGCCCGGGATCGCCGTTGCGTACGACGGTGAAGCCTTTGGCCGGCGGATTCTCCTGGTTCATTGGCGGGACAATTGCTGAAAGACGGCTCAGATCAATACGTTGCGCTCGGTCTCTTGGCCACTCGGCCTGTGGATCGCGGCTACCGTTAACGGTCCGTTAACAAATTTTCAAATTAACTGCTTATTCAAGCACCGTTGCTACGGTGCCGAACGAGTTGCTGGGAGGGAGTCCCTGCGGGGGCAATATACCATGGCTGTCGATCTGCAGATGCCGGTGTTGATCGTGGACGATTACAACACGATGGTCCGCATCATTCGCAACCTGCTCAGACAACTCGGCTTCGAGCACGTCGATGACGCCAATGACGGCTCGATCGCGCTCGCCAAGATGCGCACGCGCAAATACGGGCTGGTGATCTCCGATTGGAACATGGAGCCGATGACCGGCTACGATCTGTTGCAAGAGGTGCGCTCCGACCCCAACCTCGCCTCCACGCCGTTCATCATGGTCACGGCCGAATCGAAGACCGAGAACGTGATCGCCGCCAAGCGCGCCGGCGTGTCGAACTATATCGTCAAGCCGTTCAATGCGCAGACGCTCAAGAACAAGATCGAGACCGTATTCGCCGAACAGTCGGCGATGCCCGTCGCCTAGTCCGCCGGCGCGGCCGCAGATCTGTCACCACACCAACTGCCGCATCACCGCTTTCGGCATTTCGCCGGCGGCGGCGAACACGCCGCGCAAAGCCTGCGCGTCCGGACGCTCGCGGCCGCCCAGTTCCTCGGCGTGAATCCCCGAGGTGATGAACAGGAAATCGACACCGATGGCGTGGGCGCCCTTGAGATCGGTGCGCACTGAATCGCCGATCGCCAGCACGCGCGCCGGCGCGACCTTGCGGCCGAGGCTCGCCTGCGCCTTGGCGAGCGCAAGGTCGTAGATCGGCCGGTAGGGCTTGCCGGCATAGAGCACCTCGCCACCCATGGTGGCGTAGAGATCGGCGATCGCGCCCGCGCAATAGACCAGCGCCGACCCGCGCTCCACCACCACGTCCGGGTTGCCGCACACCATTAAGAGCTTGCGCGCCAGCATGGTCTCGAGCCGAGCGCGGTAGTCGTCCGGCGTTTCCACCTCGTCGTTTTCCAATCCGGTGCAGACCACGTAGTCGGCCTTGTCCGGCGCCACGAAATGCAGATCGAGGCCCTTGAAGATGGAAATGTCGCGCTCGGGCCCGAGGTGATAAAGGCTCTGCCCGCGGCGATGCTCGACCACGCTGCGGGTGACGTCGCCGGAGGAAGCGATGCCGTCATAGGCCTCGCGCGGCACGTGCAGCCGGTCAAGCTGGCGGGCGACCGCCTCGCCCGGACGCGGGGCATTGGTGATCAGGATCACGGCGCCGCCGCGGGCGCGCATACGCATCAGCGCGTCGCAGGCCTGCGCATGGGCGGCAAGGCCGTTATGCACGACACCCCAGACGTCGCACAGCAGCACGTCGTAGTCGGCGGCGAATTCGGCGAAATGCGCAATGACGGGGGGCAAGGCGGCGTCCATGCCGGCGTTCATAGCCGCAGGCGGCGCAAGCGGGAAGCGCTTTCGCTCAGCCGTTGACGACGCGGGCGCTGATCATTTCGCCCGACGCACCATCCGCGGGCGCGGCCGGCTCGCCGCCGCCCGACGCGGTCTGTAACGCTTCCGCCCGAACCGGGCGCGGGGCCGAGAACAGGAAGCCTTGCCCGTAGCGCACGTCGTAGTCGAGCAGATCGACCACGCTGCTCTCGTTTTCGATGCGCTCGGCGATGAGGTCGATGCCGGAGCGCGCCAGGAGGTCGGCGAGATCGGCTCGGTGGATGTCGCTATGCGCTTCAGTGGCGCGGTTGAGCAGAAGCCCGGCGGGCACTTTCAGGAATCGGAAGCCGTGCGCGGCGAGTTCCTTCGGCTCCATGTGCAGGTCGGCGACATGGTCCATGGAGAAGTGGAAGCCGCGCTCGGCCAACACCGCCAGGCTTTCCTGCTCGATCGCGCCGAATTGGCGATAAGTGCTCTGGCCGAATTCAAACATCAACGTGGAGGCGAGCGCGCGGTTGGCGTCCATGAAGTCGAAGAATTGCTTGAAGGCGGCGGCATTCGACAGCATGGCGGCGCTGAGATTGCAGAACAGCCCGATATCGCGGTTCTTCATCTGCAGACGGCGCAGCACCTGCACGCAGCGAAATACCATCAGCGTGTCGAGCTTCGGCATCAAGCCGCCGGCCTCGGCATGCTCGATGAACTCGGCGGCCGGCACAACGTCACCATCCTCTGTACGCAGGCGCGACAGCGCCTCGTAATAGCGCACCTTGCGCTGCGGCAGCGTGACGATCGGCTGCAGGAACAGATCGATACGGTTTTCCTCGATCGCGCTCGCGACCAGCGCGCTGATGCCCTCGCTCGATAGGCCGCGGAAGCGGCGCACGCCCTCCGCCGTCTCGCTCTCGCTCACGCCAAGCGTGCCGGCATCGGCCGGCTCGATCGCGGGCGGCGGCAGGTCGCCGCCGAGCTTGCGCAATTCGGTGTCGTGCAAGGCGACGGTGTCGGCGAGTTGGTTGACCAGGCCGCCGAGCTCGCCGATCTCGGTGGTCAGCGGCTCGGTCGCGGCGCGCGCGCGCGTCACCGCAAATTCGACGCGGCCTTCAACGCTGTTGAACCGGCGCGACAGTTCCGCCACCTGCTTGGCAAGATCGGCGCTGCCGCGCGAGAGATCGGCAATCTGGTCGCCCAAGTCGCTGCGGTCGCGCAGGCGGCTGTCGACGGTATTGTAGAGTGCCATAGCCGTCAGTGCCGCCAGCGCGATAACGGCGGACACCTCGGCATCCAGCTTGAACCAGAGGTAAAGCACGGCGCCGAGCGAGCCGGCGATCAGCACCATACAGACCGCAACGAAGATGGCATTGATACGGCGCATAAGCTCAAGTCCCGGGCCGCCCCCAATTGGCCCTTGGCGCGTGATTCGCGCGGCCCTCCACCACTGTCCATGACGCCACCCTTCCGCGCAACCCAGATTTAATTCGGCCGCGGGGGCGGTGTCAGCGCTGCGGCGGCAGGATGGCGTAGTGCACCACAGCCGGGCTGTTGGGCGCCAGCGTGATCTGCGGCAACGTCAGAGCCGCCGGCACCTCGCGCGCGCGGGAACCTGGCCCGCAAGGCGGACGGCATGCTCGCCGGGCCCTGCCAGATCAGCACCGCGCCATGGCGCGCGACGTCGGCCATGTCGATCCAGGGGCTGAGCGCGGGATCGCCGTGCACGATCACATGGGGGTGGTCGGGCGAATAGACCGCCAGATTGTTGGCGGCGAACTCGCCCGCTCCGCCCGACAGCGGTGCGCCGCCGACATAACGCAGCGGCGTCCCGGTGGCGTCGTGCCAACGCTTGGTGAGGACCGCAGCCATCCGCCGTCCCGGAAAATGCGTCGCCTTGTGGCGGTCTTTCACCAGCGGCTCGAGCAATTCGTCGGCGGCATAGGCCGCCGGCAGCACCAGGAAGACGATGACAAAGCCAGCGGCGAACTGGCGCAAGGCGCGCTCATCCAGGTCGGGCTTGAACCACATCAGAAAGGCGAGTGGCGCAAAGCACCACAGTGGATAACCCCACATGGCGACCGGCAGTCGGCCGGTCAACATGGCGACTACGGTGGTGAACAGGAACGGGCCGAGCGCAAGCGCGGTCACATAGCGGCGGGCGAACGGCGTTCCCATCGGCCGCCAGCGCGGCGGACGAAAGATGCCATAGGTGAGCCCGACCAGACCGATGGTCGGCAGCAGATAGAAGAGCTGGCTCACCGACCAGCGCAGCGGATAGGTGATCACCTGATACCAATGCGACACTTCCTTGGCGCGTTCGTCGACATAAAGAATCGGTTGAAAACCGTGCGTGACCACCCAGTAAAGATTGGGCGCCAGCACAATGAAGAAGACGGCAATCATCACGTACGGTCCGCGCGTGCGCCACGCACGTCGCGCGGTCGGATCGAACAACAGGACCATGCCGCCGGTCGCAGCCAGCGCGAAGGCGGCGTATTTCGACCAGAACGCCAAGCCGAGAAAGGCGCCGGCGGCCACCCAATCGCGCGTGCGCTTCCCATCGATGGCGCGATAGCCGAACCATCCGGTCAGCGCCCAAAACGGCAGCTGCATCTGGTCGTGGGCGAATTTCACCGCCGAAAAATTGAAGAAGTGCAGGCCTTCCAGCGACAGCACCGCCAATAAGGCGATGAACGGATCGGCTACCTCGCAACCGAACCGCCAAACGAAATAAAGACAGAGCACCGCCACCAGCGGGCCGAGCAGATAGACGGAATCGATCTGCCCGGTGAGCCGATGCGCGAGGTCGGCCAGCCACCACGGCAGCGGCGGGTGCTTCCAATAACCAAGCTGCCATTCCTTGCCGAGCGCGAGATCCTCGACGAGGTCAAGCTGCAGATTGGGACAGACCAGGATCGGCAGCGCGGTCCACACGACCAAATGCAGTCCGAGCACCCATGCCAGCACCGTCCCGGGCTGGCGGCGCGCCAATGCCACCGCCCGGCCAAGCAGACCGGCGCTTGGCGCACCACCGGCACATGTGTCCATCGTCGGCATTGAATTCTTTGTTGAACAGCCGCCAGTGATCGGTCAAGCTTTACGGCCGCAAGCTGCGGCGAACAGCCGCCGGGCGGTCGGTCGCCGCCGCGTAACAAGGGCGAATATCCGCCGGACCGATGGCAATGGCAGCCGCCAATCCCGACATCTCGATCGTCCTGCCCGCGCACAACGAGGCGGGCAATATCGCGCCGATGTGCCTGGCTCTCAAGGCCGAGTTGGCGCCGCTTGGCAGCCACGAAATCATTTTCGTGGATGACGGCAGCACCGACGGCACGCTTAAAGCACTACGTACCGCGGCGGCGCGCGAGGTCAGCGTGCGCTATGTCTCATTCACGCGCAACTTCGGACACCAGGCCGCGCTGCGCGCCGGATCTGAGCTACACGCGCGGTGCTGCGGTTATCGTGATGGACGCCGATTTCGAGCATCCACCGCAATTGATCCCCGATCTGATCCAAAAGTGGCGCAATGGCTTCAAGATCGTCGGCGCCCAGCGCATCGATGATGCCGAGAAAGTGTCGTGGTTCAAGCGCATGAGCTCGACTCTCTATTACCGGCTGCTCGATTCCATCGGCGACGTGCGCATCGAGCCCGGCAGCGCAGACTACATGTTGCTCGACCGGGTGGTCGTCAATTCGATCAATGCGCTGGAGGATCACGACCTGTTCCTCCGCGGCATCGTGCGCTGGTTCGGTTATCCGCTGGCGCGCGTGCCGTATAAGCGGGGCACCCGCGTGCGAGGCGAAAGCAAGTACACGCTTCGCCGGATGGTCGAGTTGGCGGTGAGCGGGATTGCCGGCCACAGCCTGCGGCCCTTGCGCTTTGCGATCTATATGGCGCTCGCCTTCGCCGGCATCGGCGTGCTGCTGATCGGCTATTCGATCTTGAGCTATTTCTTCGTGCCCGGCACGGTGGTGGGCTGGACCTCGATCATGGCGGCGATCGCCATCCTCGGCGCCGCCCAGTTGCTGGTGCTGGGGATATTCGGGGAATATCTCGGCCGCATCATGCGCGAAACGCGCAAACGGCCGAACTACATCGTCGCCGAAACCGGCGGCGGGAGCAGCAAGGCCAAAGCCGCCGAATAGCCGCGCCGGCCGGTCACGTGCCCGCTGCCGCCTTGTCGTTGACGATCCCGCCGTCCATCAATTCGATCTGGCGGTGCATGCGCTTGGCAAGCCCGAGATCGTGGGTGACCGCGACTACCGTCTTGCCATGCTCATGCACCAGGTCGCTCAGCACCTCGAACACCTGCTCGCTGGCGTGCGAATCGAGTGAGCCGGTCGGTTCATCGGCGAGGATGATCGGCGGCTCATTGGCAAGCGCCCGCGCCACCGCCACGCGTTGACGCTGCCCACCCGAGAACTGATCCGGCCGCTTGTGCACATGATCGGCAAGCCCGAGCGAGCCGAGCAGATCACGCGCGCGTGTCCGCATCGCGGTGGCGCTCAGACGACCGCTGAGCGCGCGCATCGGCAGCATCACATTGTCGAGCACGGTAAATTCCGGCAGCAGGAAATGAAACTGGAACACAAAGCCGAGCTGAGTGAGCCTTGTCAGCGCCCGCTCCGCTTCGTCCATGTGCGCGGTCGCGCGTCCGCGGATCAACACCTCGCCGGTGGTCGGCAGATCGAGCAGGCCGAGCAAGTACAACAGCGAGGATTTGCCGGAGCCCGACGGCCCGGTGATCGCCACGAATTCGTTTTCGGCAATGCGGAGGTTGATGCCGTGCACCAGCGTGGTCGGCACGATGCCGGGCAGGATGCGGGTGACGTCGTGCGCTTCGATCAGTATGGCGGCGTCTGCCGCCGTCTTGCGCCTGCGGTGCCATGCTCATGTGGCGCCCCGGATGATCTCGACCGGATGCTCGCGCGCGGCCTTGCGCGCCGGCGCATAGCCGGCGGCGACTGAGGACACCAGCGCCACCATGCCGGCGAGCAGATAGTGCACCGGCGTATAGGCAAGCGGCAGATAGTTCGAATCAAGGAACGGATTGGAAATCCGGACCGAGCCGAGCCCGATGCAGAGCAGATAACCGAGCACGAACCCGACCAGCGCGCCGGCGAGCCCGATGATCAGCGCTTCGATCACGAAGATCGAGCGCACCGTGTGCTCGCTCAAGCCGAGCGACTTCATAATGGCGATGTCGCGCGCCTTCTCGTGGGTGATGGTGGAGATGATGTTGTAGGTGCCGAAGCTCGCGACCAGCAAGATGGCGCCGACCACCGCGTACATGATGATGTTGCGGATGATGAAGGTCGACAACAGGTCCTCATAGGCTTCCTGCCACGACACCGATTTATAGCTGGTGTCGCGTTCGATGCGGGCGGCGACCTCGCGCGACTTCATCGGGTCGCGCATGCGCAGCCGCAATTCGTTGATCAGCCCGGTCTGCTGCGCCAGGATCTGCCCGGTCTTGGTCAGCACATAGGCGGTGCTTTCATCCACTTGCCGCACGCCGGAATGGAAGAAGCCCACCACCTGCGCGTTGATGCGCGCGCCGTGGCTGGTCTGCAGCGTGAGATTGGCGTCGATGCGGGCGCCGATCTTTTCGGCCAGCTTGTCGCCGAGCACGATGGCGTTGGTGGCGCGGTAGAGCGCGTTGATGGTGGCGCCGCGCATCTGTGACGGTAGGTCGGAAACCTTGCCTTCGCGCCGCGGGTCGATGCCGATCACGCTGGCGGCGACGTCGTGGTTGGCGTAGCGGATGATTGCCTGCACCTTGACCGATGGCGCGACCGTGCCCGGAATCCAGGGTTCCAGTGCCGCGATAATAGCAAGCGGGTTCTTGATGCCGGGCCGGCGTGCCTCGGGCGTGAGCCCATGGAATTCCGCGCTGGCGAACAGTTTCTCGGCCGGCTGCAGCGGCGGGTGGCGGCGCTCATCGGTGACGGCGATGTGTGGCAGCGTGTTGACCAGGCGCTTGGTGAAGTCGTCCTGCGAGCCCTGCATCAGCGCGGCCATCATGATCGAAAAGCCGACGCCGGTGGCGACGCCGGCGACCGCAAAGCCGGTCTGCCGCACGCGGGCGCGCACGTGGGTCCAGGCGATGTCGAGGATGAGGCTCATGCGCCGGTGCCGGCAACCCGCACGCGGGCGCCGTCCTTAAGCTCGGTCGGCGCGGGCGAAGCGACCCGCTCGCCGTCTTTCAAGCCGGACAGCACTTCGAGCATGCGGGTGCCGCGGATGCCGACCTTGATCGCGCGCCTTCGCGCGCGATCGCCGTCGATCACGAAGACCGCGTTGTCCTGCACGGCATCGGACGGGATCAACAAAGCATTCGGCTTTTCGCGCACGATGACATTGGCTTCCACGCTCATGCCGGGCTTGAGCGGCGTGTCGTCGGGCAGACCGATCTTGATGCGGAAGGTCTTGGCGGCGACGTCGCCCATGGGCGTGATTTCGCGCACTTTGCCCTCCAGCCGAAGCTCGGGAAAGGCGTCGGTACGGAACAGCACGGTCTGTCCGACCTCGACGCGCGGGATGTCCTCCTCATTGACCTCCGCCACCACCTGCAGCGGGTTCGGTACCCCGACGCGAAACAGCACCTGTCCGACTTCGGCGATCTCGCCGATTTCGCCGTCGCGGCGCAGCACCACACCATCCATCGGCGAGACGATGGTGTATTCGCTGATCTTCTCGTTCTGCACCGCGATCAGCGCCTGGACTTGCCCAAGATCCATGGAGGCGCGTTCATAGGCTTGCGTGGTGGCGGCGCCGCGCGTGATCAATTGGCTCACGCGCTCCATTTCGCGCTTGAGGAAAGCCTCGCGCGCCTTGAGCTCCTTGACCTGCGCCGTGACCTCGCGATCGTCGAGCTGCGCGAGCTCGTCGCCTTTTTTGACGGTTTTGCCCTCGCAGTGGCAGATGTCGATGATGCGATCGCGCACCAGGCTGGCGACCTTGGCCCAGCGCACCGGCTCGACGCCACCGGTGGCGTAGACGATCTCGACCGCGGTGCCGCGCGTGGCGGCGACCGCGGTGACTTGCGGCGCGAGCCCGAAGCGCCACCAGCCAGCGGCGGCGGCCGCCAGCACGATCACGACGAGAATGAGAAATCTTCGGCTTTTCACGGCGGCGAACCTAGCGGGGCAAGGCGGCAGGAAATTGATGTAGCGCAACGTGGACCGGCCGTCCCGGCCGAGTGATAGCGAGGGTCGGGACCCAGTCCTCCGCAGTCTAATCGGTGGGCAATGAGTGCCGGGTCCCCGCTTTCGCGGAGACGACGGCCGTGGTTAGGCCACTGCCTTGATGATCTTTCCGAGCTTGTCGAACATTTCGCCGATCTGCGCCTCGCTCACGATCAGCGGCGGTGAGAGCGCGAGCGTGTCGCCGACCGCGCGGAACATCAGATCCTGCTCGAAGAAGCCCTTGTCCAGCGCCTCCACGCCACGCTTGCCGACGGCGTCGGGCTTGCTCGCCAGATCGATGCCGGCGGTCAGACCGACCGTGCGGATGTCGAGCACATTGGGCAGGCCTTTGAGCGCCATGGCGGCCTGCGCCCAGGCCGCCTCCATCTTGCGCGCGCGCTCGAACAGCCCCTCCTCGCGATAGACATCGAGGGTGGCAAGGCCGGCGGCGCAGGCGAGCGGATGCGCCGAATAGGTGTAGCCATGGAACAGTTCGATGACGTGCTCGGGGCCTTTCATGAAGGCGTCGTAGACGCCCTTGCGCACCACCACGCCGCCCATCGGCACCGCGCCCGAAGTGATGCCTTTGGCGAAGGTGATCATGTCCGGGATGACGCCATAGCGCTCGGCGGCGAAGGCGTAGCCGAGGCGGCCATAAGCGGTGATCACCTCGTCGAAGATCAGCAGGATGCCGTGCTTGTCGCAGATCGCGCGCAGCCGCTGCAGATAGCCCTTGGGCGGCGGCAGCACGCCGGTCGAACCCGCCATCGGCTCGACGATCACTGCCGCGATGGTCGAGGCGTCATGCAACGCCACCAGCCGGTCGAGTTCGTCGGCAAGATGCGCGCCCCATTCCGGCTCGCCGATGCTGTAGGCCTGCTCGGCGCGGTTATAGGTCGACGGCAGATGATCGACGCCGACCAGCAGCGTGCCGAATTGCTTGCGATTGGAGACGATGCCGCCGACCGCGACGCCACCGAAACCGACACCGTGATAGCCGCGCTCGCGCCCGATCAGCCGCACGCGCGAGGCGTTGCCGCGCACGTTGTGAAAGGCGAGCGCGATCTTGAGCGCGGTATCGACCGCCTCCGAGCCGGAATTGCAGAAGAACACGTGATCGAGATCGCCGGGCGCCAGCGCCGCGATGCGGCTCGCCAGTTCGAACGCTTTGGGATGCGAGAACTGGAACGCCGGGGCGTAGTCGAGCTCGGCGGCCTGTGCCTGGATCGCCCGCACGATCGGATCGCGGTTATGCCCGGCATTGGTGCACCACATGCCCGCGGAGCTGTCGAGCAGCTTGCGGCCCTCCGGCGTCACGTAATGCATGTCCTTGGCGGCGGCGATCAGCCGCGGCCGCTGCTTGAAGGCGCGGTTCGGCGTGAAAGGCACCCAATAAGGCTCGAGATCGTTGGGAACGCTGGCGGCGGTACTCGGTCTGGTCGACGGCATGGGTCTACTCCAAGCTCCGCCGGAACACTGGCGGCGTTCTTGCGGTCGAATCGACACTAACAGCGATCTGATTCAGCCCGAAATCGGGCAATGGAATAGCCAGCAATTATTTTCGCCACACGACATCGCACCGGCTTATGGCGATCTCCTGGTGGCGCCATTGTGCCAACGCTAATGAGGCGAGAAATGCAACTATAACGAGAAGTTTACTACGCGCCATCGCTCGAATCGTTGTAGAGTTGTAAAATACAACCATGATCTGTACAAATTCTAGCGGAAATTGTGACGCAACTACGATGATACCGCGATGGTTGAGACGGGGCCCATAATATAGCCATGCCCTATGCGAGCCGGGGGCGCCGACGACAGGTGCGGTAGCCAGGGACTTCCCCCGTGACAAAGCCGGACCCAACACCGGTCGAACCGCTGACGGAAGCATGCATTCGCGCTGCGCTCGCACGACTGGTCGCAAGTCGCGCCTTCAGCCAATCGCCGCAGCTCGCGCGCTTTCTCACTTTCGTCGTCGAGGAAACGCAGGCCGGGCGCAGCCAGCGCATTAAGGCCTACACCATCGCCACCGACGCCTTGGGGCGCGAAGCGAGCTTCGATCCGCAGAACGATCCGATCGTACGGGTGGAAGCCGGGCGGCTGCGGCAGGCGCTGGATAGTTATTACGCAACCGACGGCCACGACGATCCGGTCGTGGTCGAGCTGCCTCGCGGCCGCTATGTTCCGACCTTTCGCAAACGCGCGGATCGTTTCCGCCTCGGCGATATCCCGGCAACAGCTCGGCAGCTATTCAAACGCGCGGCGGTCGTTCGGGTGCAACTCGGTGTCTTGATCATCGCCATTCTGCTGGCAGCCGCAGCCGAAGTTGCCTTCGTGCACTGGAGGCAAGCGGGCCAGTCCAAAATCATGACAACGGCAAGCTCCGGGCCGAATTCGCTAACCTCAAGATTTACCGATAGCCTGCTGCCGGTCGTCTACGTGAAGCCGATCGAGGTGATTGGAACGCCAGTCGAATCGATCATCGCGCCGGCCCATCTGCGGACCGAGCTATGCGACGCGCTCGCGCGCTTCGACGAGATCATCGTCGTTACCGACGGCGCGTGCGGCAGTTCGGAAAAAGGCAAATTGCCGCCGCTCCCGGCCAAGTTCACGCACGCCGACTATGTCGTATCGGGTCGTCTCGACTATGGCGACGGCAAATCGGTCGCCGTAACGTTGCGTCTGGTCGATAATTCGGATGGCATGATCGTCTGGTCGCGCACCTTCCCGCCGATCCGCCTGGAAGCAGATCCTGACCGAGCCCAGGATAAGATCGTACGGCAGGCGGTGAGGACCATCGCGCAACCGACCGGCGTGCTCCAGGCCCATGAGCGCAGCCGGCGCGCGGACGGAGCAAAAATCGACTTCCGCTATGACTGCTTGCTCGACTACAACGCTTATCGGCAAAGTTTCGATCCGGCCGTGCATGAACACGTCAAGGCATGCCTGCAGCAAGCAATTGCCAAAGATCCGACATTTGCGCCGGGTTTTGCCGCCCTCGCCCGTATTTATGTCCGCCAATTCTATACTTATTTCGGCTTTGAACAAGACGAGCCAAAACCACTCGACCGCGCCTTGCGGTTGGCGCAAAAGGCAATCGAACTCGAACCTGACTCGGCGGAAGCCTATTCCGCGCTCATGGGTGTTTCTTTTGCGCGTCGCGATCTTATGGCGGCGCGCACCGCCGGCGAAACCGCGGTCATGCTCAACCCCAATGACATGGCCGTTCAGGCCGAGTACGGCTTCATACTGCTGCGCTCAGGAGAGATCGAGAAAGCAATCCCGCTGATGCGGGACGCGATCGCTTCCGGCTATGTGGCGTCACCGCTCGTTAATTACGGCCTGTTCGCCGGCGCTTACCTCACTGGCAATATGGGCGAGGCAAAGCGTTACGCCGATGCAATTGCCACCGACAATTTCCCCTTGGGACTGACCGCCAAAGCGCTGATGGCGGAAAAGTCCGGCGATCACGCCGGCGCGGTGCAGGCGCTCAACTGGCTCTACGCCCTACAGCCGGCCTGGAAGACCAACCCACGGCGCGAACTCGAAAAAGTGTTTGAAGCCAAAAGTATCGTCGACCGGCTTGCCACCGACCTGGCAGCCATCGCGCGCGGCGCCACGAATTAACCACCTGACGATCGTCGTTCCGCTTGAGGCGGCGCGCGGATGCGTTAGGCTGGTGGCGGAGACTAAGGAAAGAGAGGCCCAATCGATGGCAGCCAAGAAGAAACGGATCGTGTTCGATCCCAAGACTTTTCTATCGCACGTGGGCAGCGGGAGAACCCAAACAGGCTACCGGCCCAATGCGGTTGTTTTCGCGCAAGGCGACCCGGCCGACTCGGTTTTCTATCTGCAGAAAGGCAAGGCCAAGGTCGTCGTCGTCTCCAAGAGAGGCAAGGAGGCGGTGCTGGCGATCCTCGGACCCGGTAATTTTTTCGGCGAGGGATGCCTGACCGGCCAGCCGCGGCGCATGGCGACCGTCAAGGCGATGACGGAATGCTCGATCATGCGGGTGGAAAAGCAGGCGATGGTCCGCGTGCTGCATGATGAGCCGAAATTCGCCGAAATGTTCATCAGTTATCTGTTGGGCCGCAATATCCGGGTCGAAGAGGATCTGGTCGACCAACTTTTCAATTCCAGCGAAAAGCGCCTGGCGCGAACGCTGCTGTTGCTGGCAAATTTCGGCAAGGACGAAAAGCCGGAGCCAGTCGTTGCAAAAATCAGTCAGGAAACACTCGCCGACATGATCGGCACCACGCGAGCGCGCGTCAGCTTTTTCATGAACAAATTTCGCCGCCTTGGTTTCATCGAGTACAACGGCAATTTGCGGGTTCACAACTCATTGCTGAGCGTCGTTCTCAACGGCAACGGAGAAAACCATCCGTCGCGCTGATTTTTACCACTGTGCAATTTTGCACACGCGCTCGCGACAGATTTTTTCGCGGCTGAGCAATTCTGCACAGCGAGGCGGCGGGGTTTTGTGTCATATTTATACACGCGACGCGCGTAATTGTTCGCGCGGTGGACGAACCCTAGGCCTCTGGGAGGGGTAGCGGCGGCTTGACCACTCGCGCTTTGTCACGAGGGGTGCAAGTGTGACGAAATTCGAACGCAACATCGTCGAACAACCGGGCAACGCGAGAATCCGCGCGGAGCTGGAGCGCGTCGTTGCCAGCCGTGCGTTCACGCAATCGCCCCACCTCGTCAACTTCATCCGCTGTGTCGTCGAGGCGGTGCTGGCCGGCAACGCCTCCCGCATCAAAGCCTACACCATCGCCATCGACGCGCTCGGGCGCGACGTTGCTTTCGATCCGCAAAACGATGCGATCGTGCGGGTGGAAGCCGGCCGGCTGCGGCGCGTGCTGGCGCAATATTACGCCGGCGACGGACGCGACGATCCCATCATCATCGAAGTGCCGCGCGGAACTTATGTGCCGGTGTTCCGCACGAATACTCTACGGAGCCGCATCGATACGCGCCTTCATAGCCTGTGGCGGCAATTGGCCGCCCCGCTGCGCGAAGCCGTTCAGGCGGTGCTGCTGACAGCGGCGCTCACGGCCGCCACCTTGGTGGCGGTGCAGGCGATGGACACAATGGCGACGACGCTATGGCCGAGAGCCGCGAGCGCGTCGCAAGCGGCTCCGCCAGCCACGCCGTTGGAAAACTTCGCTGCCAGAGTCAAACGCTAAGCGGCGCAGCCGTGCTTGCCGCATCCCGGAGCGGCTGCTACCACCCGGCGATTGTCAACTAAGCGACTCGCCGAAGCCCCGATGGCCGATCCCAAATCCGGCAAAAAGCCCAACAAGCTCAAAGCCCGTCTGCCGCGCGGTCTCGCCGACCGCGGCCCGGCCGAGATCGCCGCCACGCGCCACATGGTGGAGAAGATCCGCCTGGTGTTCGAGCGCTACGGCTTCGAGCCGGTGGAGACGCCGGCGATCGAATACACCGACGCGCTCGGCAAGTTCCTGCCCGACCAGGACCGGCCGAACGAGGGCGTGTTCTCGTTCCAGGACGACGACGAGCAGTGGCTGAGCTTGCGCTACGATCTGACGGCGCCGCTGGCGCGCTACGTGGCGGAGAATTATCAGATACGCTGGCCAAGCCCTATCGCAGCTATCGCTACGGCTATGTGTTCCGCAACGAGAAGCCGGGCCCGGGCCGCTTCCGCCAGTTCATGCAGTTCGACGCCGACACCGTCGGCGCGCCGACCATGGCGGCCGATGCCGAGATGTGCATGCTGGCGGCGGACACGATGGAAGCGCTGGGCATTCCGCGCGGCGAGTATGTGGTGAAGGTGAATAACCGGAAGGTGCTGGATGGCGTGATGGAAGCCATCGGCCTCGGCGGCGACGAGAATGCCGGCAGGCGGCTCACTGTGCTGCGGGCGATCGATAAGCTGTGATCGACTTAGGAGTCGATGGCGTGCGCCAGCTTGCTTGGGCGAAGGCCGCAAAGACGAAAGCGGCGATTTCACAAAAGGCGCCGGGCTTGAGCGTTACCAAATCGACGACTAATGCTCTGATGCTTGGGCGACTTGACTCGAGCTATATCAGCGATTGCCAGGACCAACGATCGCGCTCGACCAGCATACTTGATGATCGGTGTGCTCGAAATCTGAGCGCACGATCGAAGCCAATCTTCGGCGACTAAAAGGCTTCTGTGAATTGGAGCACCAACGAGCTATGCTCAGAAGCTGGATTGACGCATTGCAAGATAATAGACTACTGATTCGCTGGATATGGTTACGATCGCATCCGCATCGATCCCTCCGTCGTCCGCGGGCTCGAATATTACACCGGCCCCGTCTACGAAGTTGAACTGACCTTCGAGATCAAAGACGAGAAAGGCCGTCCCGTGCGCTTCGGCTCGGTCGGCGGCGGCGGGCGCTACGACGGGCTGGTGTCGCGCTTCATGGGCCAGCCGGTGCCGGCGACCGGCTTCTCCATCGGCGTCTCGCGCCTGCAGGCGGCGCTGACCGCGCTCGGCAAAGTCAGCGAGAAGCCCGAGCCCGGCCCGGTGGTCGTCACGATATTCGACCGCGATCGCGTCGCCGACTATCAGCGAATGGTTTCCACGCTTGCGCGACGGCGGACATCCGTGCCGAGCTTTATCTCGGCAATCCGAAGAACAATCTCGGCACGCAGCTGAAATACGCCGACAAGCGCGGGTCGCCGTGCGCGATCATCCAAGGTTCGGATGAAAAGGCGCGCGGCGAGGTGCAGATCAAGGACTTGGGTCTAGGCGCCGAGCTCGCCGGCCTGTCCAAGGAGCGCGAGGATTACCTGAAGAAGCAGGCGGAAGCGCAGTTCGCGGTCAAGGAAGCCGATCTGGTCGAGGCCGTGCGCAAGCTGCTCGCGCGGCACAAGCTCGCGTAGCGCTTTCGCGCGCGGAACTTTCGTCGCGCCGGAGCATTTTCCTGCGCCATGCCGAACACCATATATCTAGGCGAGCCATGAGATACCTGACCGTTCGCCACACCACCCGCTACCGCTACGCCCAGCCGGTCGCGCTCGGGCCGCATCGCCTGATGATGCGGCCGCGCGACAGCCACGACCTGCGCCTGGTCGATGCCGAGCTGACGCTGTCGCCGCCCGGCGCCACGCGCTGGATGCACGACGTGTTCGGCAATTCGGTCGCGCTGGTGGAGTTCGACGCAAAACGCCGCCGAACTCCTGATCGTCAACACGCTGCATCTGGAACATTACGGACTGCCGCGTCTGGCGGTCTCGATCGCGCCCGAGGCGCAACTGTATCCGTTCATCTACTCGGCCGACGACCGCAGCGACCTCGGGCGCCTGATCGAACGCCACTATCCCGATCCGCGCGGCGTGGTGGACGCCTGGGTCAAGCGCTTCGTCACCGGCAAGCCGATGCCGACCCACGATCTGCTGGCCAATATCAACGCCGCCATCAAGGCCGAATTTGCTTACACCCAGCGCTATGCGGAGGGCACGCAGTCGCCGATCGAGACGCTGGAGAAGAAAAGCGGCACCTGCCGCGACTTCGCTCTTCTGTTCATGGAAGCCGTACGCAGCCTCGGTTTCGGCGCCCGCTTCATCACCGGCTATCTCTACGATCCCGCGCTCGACAGCGGTACGGCCATGCAGGGCGCCGGACAGACCCATGCCTGGGCGGACGTCTATCTGCCGGGCGCCGGCTGGGTGGAATACGACCCGACCAACGGCTTGATCGCCGGCGAGAACCTGATCCGCATCGCGGTGACGCGCGATCCATCGCAGGCGATTCCCGTTTCCGGCACCTTCACCGCCAAGCCGGCGGATTTCCTTGGGCTGTCGGTCGACGTCACCGTCAACGCGCAGGCGCAGCCGTTTTCCGGCAAGCCCGACAGCGCGGCGGCGTGAGCTGCGATAAAATATTCAATCAGAAATGTGCCGCGGGCTCGCTCCACCTCTCCCACAGGGAGAGATCGACGCGCGAAGCGCGTCGGGTGAGGGGTTACAGACTATCGAGAGACATGATCCCCCTCACCCAACCCTCCCCCAAGGGAGAGGGAGCGCGCTGAGTTTGCCGCAACGCTCAAATTCACACCGATGGGCTACCGCCGCGGCAGCATGCCCTGCTTCTGCATGTCGAGGATGTTCATCTTCATGCCGTTGCCCATCATGATGTCGCCCGGCTTCTGCCCGGCGGCGCAGGGCCCCAGCCATTTCGCCTCGATCTTCATGTGGGTCGCGCCGCCCGCCGGCATGCCCGGAATCGGGCGGCCGCCCGAGCGCGTCGAGGTGACATCGACCGCATAGGCACTGTCGAAACTGCCGGTGACCACTGCGTGCGAAGTTGTTGTGGCGCCGCCGAACTTGCATACCGAATCGATCACCATGGTGTCGCCGCTCTTGGTGATGTCGCGCTTGGAGCAGGTGTCCTTTGCGGGGCTGAAATTGCTGTTCATCAGCTTGTCGGTCGCCGGATCCACGCATTGCTGAATCTTCTGGGCCGGCAGCTTGCGGCCCTCAAACGACATATGCAGCTCCCACAGACCGGTCTTGCGCTGCGGCATGTCGAGCGCGAAGGCGGGTGCGGCGATCAGCAAAGCGACGGCGATTGTGACGAGCTGGCGACGCATGTGGGGCCTCCATGGCGGTGCGTGGGCGAAACGATAGCACGCCGCCAGCGCGGCGGCATCCTGGCGGCGGGCGGCGCTCAGACAGCGATCAGATCGCTGTCCACAGATTGCTCGGTCGGAGCGGCGAGCGAATGACCGAGCACCTGCTCGACCGCGTCGAAGCTGTCGATCAATGAAAGATGTTCGACAATTTTACCATTCCGGAAGCGCGTGAAATGCGCGAGCCGGTAGCTGATGACACGGCCGTCGCAACTGCGCTTGGCCGATAGGCGGTTGAGCGTCGCCACCCGGTCGCCGTCGACCAGCATGGCGTCCGGCACGAAGCTGAAAACGCGGAAGACGTCCGGCACCTGCCGCTCGATCAGATCGCGCACCGCCGCCTTGCCGTGGTGCGTGCCGCAGAAGCGCAGCAGATCGACCGGGCCGCTGATGGTCCATTCCACGTCGTCGTCGAGGAATTCGACCACCTTGGCGGCGTCGCGCGCGGCATAAGCCCGGTAGAACGCTTCCGCCATGCGGCGCGGTACTCGCTTGGTCATCGGCTGTCCTCCACCCCGGCCTACTCAAGCG
The DNA here is from genome assembly GCA_963761245.1 of uncultured Alphaproteobacteria bacterium. GTDB lineage: Bacteria > Pseudomonadota > Alphaproteobacteria > Rhizobiales > Xanthobacteraceae > Pseudolabrys. The sequence goes on from CAVXGN010000013.1 coordinate 50,763, forward strand.
GGGTTGTATTGAAATTGTCTTACCCGCGAAGACGTTATCGGGGCCACCGGGCGGCGGCAAAATTCGTTAACGACACCAAGTATTTGCCCGCGAGTTCCGTTAAGCCCAAGGGGCAATCGGCGTCGAATGTTTAAGCCCTTCGTGCTAAAGGGCCGCCGACCTCGGAACTCTCCGGGGAACGGCGGAATCGCGATGGACGCAAGCGTGCCCAGGCAGGCGAAAACACCCGACGCGCGGGCGGAGGCGCTGGTCGCCTCCTATGAGCGCGCCGGCTACGTCCGCGCTGCGCCCGCCATGTTGCAGCCGGCGGAGCCGTTCCTCGACCTCTCGGGCGAGGATATCCGCAAGCGCATGTATCTCACCACTGCGCCGGACGGCGGCGAATATTGCCTGCGCCCCGATCTGACCATCCCGGTTTCGCGCGACTACCTTGCCTCGCCCACGGCCGGCAAGGTTGCAAGCTTCTGCTACCTCGGGCCGGTATTCCGTCATCGCAGCGGTGAGCCCGCCGAATTCCTGCAGACCGGCATCGAATCCTTCGGGCGCACCGACACCGCGGCGGCCGATGCCGAGATGCTCTCGCTCGCGCTCGAAGCAACCGCGCATTATGGCCTCCCCTCGCCCGATATCCGCATCGGCGACGTGGCGCTGTTTTCCGGTCTGATCGCCGGGCTTGAGCTATCACCGGTGTGGAAGCGGCGACTGATCAAGGATTTCAATCGCAAGGCCAATCTCGCGCAGGACCTCGACCGTCTGGTGCTCGGCGGCACCAATGGACGGCCCGGAATATCAGGGCGTGCTGGCGGCACTCGCCGGCTCCGACCCGAAAGGCGCGCATGCGTTGGTCACCGACTTGCTTTCTATCGCCGGCATCAGCGCGGTTGGCGGCCGCTCGGTCGGCGAAATTGCCGACCGCTTTCTGGAGCAGGCCGCGCTCGGCGCCAGCGCCAAGCTGCCGCGCGACGCGCGCGCGCTGATCGAGCGCTTCCTCGCCATCGAAGGCGAGCCCGACGAGGCGGCGGCGGAATTGCGCGCGCTGGCATCCGACGCCAACCTGCAGGATGCGCTCAATCCGGCGCTCGATTTGTTCGAGAGCCGCACCGGTTTCCTCGCGGCGCGCGGCATCGACTTGCAGCGCGTGCGCTTTGCCACCGCCTTCAGCCGCGGCTTCGACTATTACACCGGGTTGGTGTTCGAATTGACCGATCCGGCGCGCACCGGCGATCCGCTGGTCGCCGGCGGCCGCTATGACGGCCTGCTCAGCCGGCTCGGCAGCCCGGAGCCGATCCCCGCCGTTGGCTTGGCGGCCTGGATCGAGCGGCTCGCGGTCTATGGAGGCGCCGCATGAGCGCGCCTCTGGTGCTGGCCGTGCCCTCGAAAGGCCGCTTGCAGGAAAACGCCGAAGCCTTCTTTGCGCGCTCCGGGCTCTCGCTCATCAAGCCGCGCGGCGCGCGCGATTATCGTGGCGCCATCGCCGAATTGGACGGCGTCGAGGTTGCTTATCTGTCGGCGGCGGAGATCACCGCCCAACTCGGCGCCGGAGCCGTGCATCTCGGCGTCACCGGCGAGGATCTGGTGCGCGAAATGATCCCGCAGGCGGACGACAAAGTGGTGCTGATCGAAGGCCTCGGCTTCGGCTTTGCCAATGTCGTGGTGGCGGTGCCGCAGGCCTGGATCGACGTGCGGACCATGGCCGATGTCGACGACGTCGCCACCGCCTTCCGTCACCGCCACGACCGCAAGATGCGGGTGGCGACCAAATACGTGAACCTGACACGCGCGTTCTTCGCCGAGCACGGCATCATCGACTACCGCATCGTCGAGAGTTCGGGCGCCACCGAGGGCGCGCCGGCTGCCGGCACCGCCGAGCTGATCGTCGACATCACCACCACCGGCACCACGCTCGCCGCCAATGGGCTTAAAGTGCTGGAGGACGGCATTATCCTGCGCTCGCAAGCCAATCTGGTGGCCGCGCGCACCGCGCCTTGGGGCGAGACCGAGCGCGAATTGGCGCGCGTCATTCTCGACCGCATCGCCGCGCAGGCGCGCGCCCGCGCCTATCGCGAAGTGCGCGCGCGCTTTGCCGCCTGCGACGCGCAGCTGGTCGACGCCGCGCGCGAGAAATTCGGCGTGCAGACGCCGTTCGGCGGACCGACCTCGTCCGGCATGCTGACGCTGCATTGCCCGCCCGAGCGCGTCTATGCGCTCACCAGTTACCTGCGCGAGAACGGCGCGGAGGCGGTGGCGGTGGCCGAGCTCGGTTACGTGTTCGCACGCGACAATCCGCTCTACGCCAAGCTCGAAGCGGGGCTGTAGCGCATCTTTGCGGCGACGGAAGTCTCTCCAAGGCCAGCGCGACGCGATCAATAGCGAACCAGCATGTCCGATATTGCCCACTAACCGACCAAATGGCGGCATCGCGAAACCAACGCGAATGATCCGTTGCAGCCGTCCATCGATGCCCAAAACCGGCGCTCGCATGACGGATTTGAAGGTGTTTTAAATTGACTTCCGTCAAGGAGTTCACTCCGAATTTTGATGGACAATTTTGAGCGCATGCCGCTTTGGCGGCCTTAGAACAGTGGAGGGGCCCATGAGGAATGCATACAGTTCGACCAAAGTGAACGCGTTGAGGGGGGCAATCTTTACCGGAATAGGCGCATTGATTGCGGGCATAATCATCGCGGCGGCGCTCATTGCCACTCCTCACAATGCTCAGGCGAAGCCGGAATATGCTGCAAAAGAAGGCAAACCTTGCGGCTATTGCCACGTCAATCCGGCCGGCGGCGGCCCGCGAAACGCGAGGGGCAAGCGATACGAAGCAAACGGTCACAAGTTCAAAAAATAATCGGAAATTGAGCGACGCTGTCTTCCGCGCGCGGTGTTACTGAGTAAACTGCTTTACGCGAATAGTGCGCGGGTTTTGCGTGAATCGCGCAGTACGACATGCTTTGTCGTCTGCGAAAAGTAGTCAATGACGCTGCCAGGGCAGCACGCTTGTTTCAGCTTAAATCAGATTTCGCGGAACCGACCTTGGGTAAACTCAAGTTCAGGTGCGGAGAGGGCGTGCGCCGCGCTCACGGTAGCCGCTTCAGCAAAAGCAATCTCGCTTGCTGTGAATGGATTCGATCTATGAAAAGAAGCGCACGCATTGTGGCCATGGCGCGGTGCGCCATGCCGGATCTCCGCGCCGTGCTGGCGATGCGCTGGAGGCCGCCGTCTGCAACCAAGAAATCTCCTTGAGCGAACGATTGCTCGCTACCATCCGCCGCCATCCGCCTCGGCGGGTGCCGGCTTTATTGCAGGCTCACAACAACGCGGCACGTCATAACAGGCTCGGTCCTTCGAACAGCGACGACAAAATAGCCCACCCCGCAACGATCGCGGCCGCGAGCAGTACTAAACCGAAGATCAGTTTCTTGTTTACCGCGTCGTAAGTCTGGTCCTTCGTTTGATAATCGTGATCCATTGACATCGGACATCTCCTTGAGCGTCCGAGCTGGGGCGGGCTCGCGTAGCGCGACGGTTCATTCGCCTTTCGGCGTCCCGTCCGCCCTCTGATTTTTCAATTGCTTCAGTTGTGAAAGGACTCCTTAAGTGAGTTCAACATCGGCATTCTCAGTTTCGAAACCTGTCAATACGCGACCGACATGCTTCACCTGTGCAGTTCTTCTTCCTCGTCTCACGCCGGCACTTTGTCGTGACCAGGGTCATCTTCCCAAGGCGGCAGCAGTCGAACCACGATCAATAAGAGGATGAACGGTGCGATCAGAACCCCGATGGCGGCCAACAGGCCTTCTCTGCCGAAGATCTCCCACGGGAATGTCAACAAGCCTTTTCCGGTCTTCGAGATCTCTTGTCCGCCAATGACCACGTTGAAGCGCATCATGATCACATTGAACATGACCAACAGCGCGCTGATCAGGATTCCGAGGACCAGTGCTCGTCCCGTCGTACCGCGCCAGAACATAAATGAGAGGATGAGGATCGGCGTAACCGCTCCGATGGCAAACTGCAGCAAGAAGAACGGAATGACGAGACGGGTCGTCACGAATAAAACGATCATGTCGATCCCTTCGCGGCCCTTATACATCATGGCGCCGAACTCCACCCCCTCCAGCAGCAGGGTGACCATGACGAAACCCCACAGCGTGTAACCCATGCCCTTGACGCAGGGGACATCGACCGCAACCCGGCGCAGCTTGCATGACACGATATAGATGACGATCAAAAGCGCGACGCCGGAGATGATCGCCGAAAACAGGAAGATGACCGGCATGAGGTCCGACGACCACCATTCACGTGACTTGAGCGAGCCGAATATGAACCCGACATAGCCATGCAGGCCGTGCGCGCCAGGGATACCGATGATCGCCAAGGCGAAGATGCATTTCTGGTCGAAGCGCATCGCCTTCTCGGACAAATCATACGACCCCAGGCACATCACCTGGTAAACCCTACCCAGCAGGTCTTTCCGGTTTTGCGCCTGCTGCACCATGTACGGCCGGAACACGAGCCAGGTTTCTATGACCAGGAGGATGATGTAGAAGCCAGCGAAATAGCCGAACATGGCCATCGCCGAGCTCCAGTGCGGCGTGAACACGGCGTTGAGCGCCCGCTCGGGATGACCGAGGTGCAGCAGCAACGGCGTCGGCACGAAGATCATGCAGCACAACGACGTCACCAAGGCGAGGTGGGCGACCGGCCGAAGCTGCTTCAGACCGAAGACCTGATAGAGGCTCGAAACCGTGAAAGCGCCGGCCACTAGACCGGTGAGATAGGGATAGACGACGATCAGCACGCCCCACGGGAAAACCGTCTCGTTGGGATAGACGTAGCCGGTGTACGGCGCGGCAGCAAAAAGCGGTTCCATCAGCTCACCTCTTTATCGATGCCGACATAGAAGACATTCGGGGCGTTGCCGGTTTCCGGTCTGAGAACCTCGACCCGATTATTCTTGATGAATTGGCTGATCGGGCTCTGCTTGTCGTTGCGGTCGCCGAAGACACGGGCGCCAACCGGACACACCTCGACGCAGGCGGGCAGCAATCCCTTGGTGATGCGGTGATAGCACCAGGTGCACTTGTCGGTGACCTTGAGTTCGGCGTTGAAGAAGCGGGCGCCGTAGGGACAAGCCTGGACGCAGTACTGGCAACCGATGCAATAGGTGTGGTCGATGACGACCACGCCGTCTTCGGTCTTGAAGGTCGCGCCGGTGGGGCACACCTGCACGCAGGCCGGATGGGTGCAGTGATTGCACAGCTTGGGAACGAAGAAGGCCTTGTCGACTTTCTCGTCTTTGTAGCGGTTGGCGAATCGATATTTCCCTTCGGAGCCGGAAGCCTCAATGTTCTCAGGGTCGGCCTGGCTGTCGATGCGTGCCTTTTCGTCACCCTCCAGTTGGACATAGCGCTCGACCCAGGTGCGGAAGTGATGAGCGTCAGGGGCGACATCGTTTTCGGCTTTGCACGCTTCGACGCATCGCAGGCAGCCGATGCATTTCGTGGCATCGACACCAAAAGCCCACCGGTGCTTGCTCCAGTCATAGCCCGGGATCGCCGGAGCGGGAGGACTCGCTGCCGCCCGCGTTTCCTGGGGTAACATGGCGCCCGTCGCTACTACGGCGGCGCCGCCAGCCACCGCAGTTCCCAGACATTCGAGAAAAGAACGGCGCGCAGCTTGGCGTTCCCCTAACTGCTCCTCTTCAGCCATTTCGAATGTCCTCCTAACGGGACCCTTGTTCCGCGCTACCTCACTTGCAGGTGGAGCGGGCGTAGTACGTCGCGATTTTCTCCACGTCGGAATTCGCTCGTACCCTTAATCAGTACGGACATGACCGCATGCGAGCGCGTCCCGCTCGCGTAGGATTTCAGGGCGTTGGCGAGATAATCCTTGGATTGCCCGACAAGATTCGGCGCCGCGTGATCAGCGTTTACGCCATTTGCCCCGTGACAGTTCGTGCACACCGATGCGCCCGCCTTGCGCGCGGCGGCGGCCTGATCGGAGGCATTCGGGCTAACTTCGCATTTGAGGCCGGCGTAGTAGGCGGCAACGTCCGCAATGTCGCCCTCGCTCACGTTGGCAACCATGGCCTTCATCAGCGGATTGTTGCGTTTGCCGCTCTTGTACGCGTTGAGCGCCTCAACCAGGTAAGCCTCGGTCTGTCCGGCAAGCGTGGGGCCAGGAAGGCCTGCGCTGATGCCCGCGCTGCCATGACAACCGGCGCAAGCTTCGGTCTTGCTCTTGCCTGCCGCGGCGTTGCCCGGATGCGCCGGGGCGGTGAGGGCTCCAATGAAAGTCCGCGGTGAATGCGGATTGTGACAGAGGGTGCACTGTTGCGTGCCGGCGTGATCCTCGATCACGATCTGGGCCTGTTGCAGCGGTCGGCCCGGCATCTTTTCGTGGCAAAGCGTGCAGAGCGTCCTCGTGTCCGTCGGGACCACCAGCTTCAGGTTTTTCGGGTGAACCGGGCCGGTTGCTGAATTGATAAAGTGTCGTTCGGGGTCGCGACCGCCTCCGGGTCCGTGGCAGACTTCGCATTTCACGACCTTGCCGATATTGGCGCTGTCGTGCACGCCATTGGACCACTCGGCAAATTGCGCAGCGTGGCAAGACTTGCAAAATTCTGTGCCTTGGAATTTGGGCTTGTCACGGGCTATTTCTGCCACCGCGTTGCCGCGATAGTGGCCGTATTCATAGAAGGACTTGTCGACAAGAAAATTTCGCGCTGCGACCGCGACGATCGCAAATCCAACCAGCAAAAAAATAAGTCGTCGAATATGCTTGGGCACGGCCGCACGTATCCTTTGGCAGCCCCAAAAAACTGAGATTTATAATCATCGACCACGATGCACAAAGCATTCTTTGACTTATGTCAAGTGGCGAGCATATTTCGTTGCCTTAACCCGCGTTCCCGCGCGGCTTGGCGCGGAACACCACGAAATGCGAGAGCGAGAAATTGACCGCGAAGCTGACGAAGATGGCCGCCACTTTGGCAGCCCAGGCCGGCACGTGCAGCAACGTCACCAGACACCAGACCGTCGCGGTATTGGCGAAAAATCCGGCCACCTGCGACAGCGCGAAAGTAAAATAGTGTTTGAGCCCCAGACGGCGGCCCAACTCGGCCGCGAAGGTGATGGTCGAATTCATCACATATGAGCCGGACACGGCGACGACCCAGGCGAGCGTATTGGCCACGATGATCGGCCACGCCAGGTAGTAATAACAGAAGGAAAAGACGCCGAAATCGACGAATGAATTGACGACGCCGACGAGCGCAAAGCTGATCGCCTTGAGCGTCACGGCGCGCTCGTGCCAGGCGACAGTGAGACGGTCGGCGATATGTCGAAAGGGCCCTGGAATCATGGGCTCCAGTTAGCATGCCACGCGCGCCGCGCCGAGCCCGAAAACTCAACTGTTTCCGCATGATCGCCGCCGGTTCCGGCGTTCGGCCGCATGCGCGGGACGCGACAGGTTCGGCCGGTTGCGCTATAGGTCGCGGCACACGGGGAACTGACGGGTCAGCGATGGCGAAATCGACCAAGGGCACGGGCCGTGCCGCGCGGGCGTCTTCGGCGCCCGGCCTATCGATTGTCGTGCCGGTCTTTAACGAAGCCTTGGGCCTGCCCGCGCTGCATCAGCGCATCGCCGAGATCGCGCGCCTGTTGAAGACCAAGCGGAACTTGCGCGCCGAGATCGTCTACGTCGACGACGGCAGCTTCGACACCACCAGCGAAGTCGCGAGCGCCCTGCCGGCCGAGCCGCTCGACATCCAGGTGCTGACGCTATCGCGCAATTTCGGCAAAGAGGCCGCCTTGCTCGCCGGGCTTGACCACGCGCGGCTCGGCGCCGTGCTGTTCATGGATGGCGACGGCCAGCATCCGCCCGATTTGATCGACGACCTGGTCTCGCGCTGGCTCGATGAAGGCTACGACGTGGTCTACACCGCCAAGGCGCATCGCGAGAACGAGCCGTGGCTACGGCGCCTCGGTGTCCACACCTTCTATTCTCTGGTTAATTGGGGCGCCCGGCAGAAAATTCCCGAAGACGCCGGTGACTTCCGCCTGCTGTCGCCGCGCGCGGCGGCGGCGCTGCGGCAAATGCCGGAACGCAACCGCTTCTTCAAAGGCCTGTCGAGCTGGATCGGCTTCCGCCAAGTGCGCGTCGACTACCGACCGGCCTTGCGCGCCCACGGCAAGACCAGTTGGAACGTTTGGACTCTGATCGGTCTGTCGATCGAAGGATTAACTTCGTTCACGGTGGCGCCGCTGCGCTTCGCCAGCATGTTGGGCGATATTGCTTGCCGCCAGCGCGCTGGTGTTCGGCGCCTGCGATGCTGCTGCAGACCTGTTCTTCGGACAAGGACGTGCCCGGCTATCCCTCGCTGGTGGTCGGCCTGATGGTGCTCGGCGGCGTGCAATTGATCATGATCGGCGTGCTCGGCGAATATGTCGGCAAGCTTCTGTCCGAGATCAAGGCGCGCCCGGTTTACTTCATCGCCGAGCACAGGCTGAAAAGCGCGGAGAATTCCGCCAAGGCGCCGCCCCCCGCCTCACGCGCGGCGGAGTGAGCGCGGTGAATAAGCCACTACGGCGAATTTGGCTATGCGCCGACGACTACGGCATGTCGCACGGGGTGAATGCCGCGATCCGTGAATTGATCATGCGCGAGCGCATCAACGCCACTTCGGTGATGGTGGTGGCGCCGCATTTCGACCGCGCCGACGTCGAATCGCTGCAGGCGCTCAACGATGGGCAAAAGCGGGCCGCACTCGGCCTCCATCTGACGCTGACCGCGCCGTTCAGGCCGTTGAGCGTCGGCTTTGCGCCGAACCATGACGGCTGCTTCCTGCCGCTCAAAAGCATGATGCGCACGGCCATGGCGCGCCGCCTGCATCGGGACGCGCTGGCCGCCGAGATCGCGGTGCAATTGGCCGCCTTCGTTGCGGCTTTCGGCCACCCGCCGGAATTCATCGACGGGCATCAGCACGTGCATCTGCTGCCGCAAGTGCGCGACGCCTTTCTTGAAGTCGTACCGAAGGCGGCGCCGCATGCCTGGGTCCGGCAATGCGGGCGCGCCCGCAACGCACGCGGCCTGCGCGACCGTAAGGGCCTCACACTCGATATCCTCAACGTGCGCTTTCGCAACAAGGCGCACCGGCTCGGCGTCGCCACCAACCCGGCTTTCGCCGGAACCTACGATTTCAATCGCAAGGCCGATTACGCGCGCATCTTTCCGCGCTTTCTCGCCGGGCTACCCGACCATGGGCTGATCATGTGCCATCCGGGCTTTGTCGATGCCGAGCTCACGCGGCTCGATCCGCTCACCACCTTGCGCGAGCACGAGTACGACTTTTTTATTTCGGACGATTTTCCGAAGCTGCTCGAGTCGCACGGCGCCACCCTCGCCCGCCCCAGTGAACCCGCCTGAGGCAGGCGCGCGGCGCTACATCACGACGACCTTGGCGCCAACCGGCACGCGGCTATAGAGATCGATCACATCGGCATTGCGGAGCCGGATGCAGCCGGACGAGACGTTGTGCCCGATGGTCCATGGCTCATTCGAGCCGTGAATGCGGTACATCGTCGAGCCGATATAGAGAGCGCGCGCGCCGAGCGGATTGTTCGGACCGCCGGCCATGAAATGCGGCAGGTAAGGCTGGCGCTGCAGCATCTCCTTGGGCGGAACCCAATCCGGCCATTCCTTCTTGGCCGTGATGTGATGCACCCCGCGCCAGGTGAAGCCGGGCCGACCGACGCCGACGCCGTAGCGCATGGCTTTGCCGTCCGGCTCAACCAGAAAAAGGAACTTGTTCGGCGTATCGATCACGACGGTTCCGGGCTTTTCCGAGCCGTCATAGTTGACTTCCTGACGTTCGTAGCGCGGATCGATGGCGCGGCTCTGCTGCGCCGGCTCCTCCATCATGGGATCGTGGGCCGGCGCGCTGCGAGCATAGACCGGCTGCCCGGCCGGCCCGTAGTTGCCCCGCTCGGGCGGTCCGTAATAGCGATCGTCGCGCCGCTGCGGCATCGGGCGGCCTGCCCCATGATCGCCGAACAGGAATTCGATGAAGCCGCCGCCGAGATTGTCCTGCGCCGAGGCCATCCGCACCGGCCCGGAATAGTCGGGCGCCAAAGTCGACACCGGCTGCGACCAAGCGGTGGCGGTGCCGAGTAGGCTGACGAAGATGGCGAACGCAATCGAACGGTGCATGGGGGTACTCACTGACAGGGTCACAACAGCCGCACGCATTGGCGTCGCGCGCGCAGCCTTGACTACAATTTGAAAACCACACCGTTTGGTAAACGAAGCGCGCGAGGCGCATTGTTGCCGATGCCACTCGCGGGCTTCGTCGGCTTAACCTTTATTTTGCGTAAAATGCGACGCGTCATGGTAAACGCGCGGTTCACGCGGTCGCCGAAACTGAGCGTTAATGTGCGCAATGTTAGAACCACTTCGCCAATAGACAAAAGAGGCGTCGCGTGCAGCGTAAAGTCTTCCGAGTCGAGCAAATGCTCCGCGATCGCCGGGCACCGGCGATGCCCTTTGACACGAGCGCTAACAAACCGCTCGAGGAACTCAAAGCGCTGCACGCTGAGACTCGCCGCCACGCTGGCAACGGCGTTCCCGATCCGCACGAGTTGATGCACGAGCTGACGCTGATCCGCGACGCCATCATTCGCGACAAGCGCGATCTCGCCGCGCTCTTGGGCGCGCCCGGTGGGGAGCGCCGCATGATGCGTGCGGCCGAGGAGCTCGGCGCCACTATCGGGGGCATTGAAAATGCCACCCAGCGCATCCTGATGGAAACCGAAATCATCGACGAAAGCGCCAGAGCGCTCTCGTCCTCGCTTAAGAAGGAATACGAGCTCGGCCTGGCGCAGGATATCCAGGACAGCGTCGTGCGCGTCTATGAAGCCTGCAATTTCCAGGATCTCGCCGGCCAGCGCATCGGCAAGGTAATGGCGACGCTGCAATTCATCGAGGAGCACGTCTCCGGCATGATCATGCGCTGGGGCGGCGTCGATCAGTCCGGCAAATCCGAGGGCGCGAGCGCGGCGCCCTCGCCCGAGCGCCAGTTGGTCAACGGTCCCAGGCTCGCCTACGACGCCGGCCACGTCAACCAGCACGACATCGACGCGATGTTCAACTAGACGGCGGCCTTCGCGGCCGGCCGCCCAATAGCAATAAAACAGCCGAGCGCGGTCGCGGCAAACGCGCCGGCCAGCGCGAGCGCCGACGCATCGGACGTGCGCTCGACCACAAAGGCCATCACCATCGGCGCCGCCGCCTGCATCAGCAGCCAGGGGCCGGCCAGCCGCCCCATCAGCCGTCCGTAACCGGACGCCCCGAACAGTGCCAACGGCACGGCGCCGCGCGTAATGGTGATCAGACCGTTGGCGCCGCCGAACATCAGCGCAAAGGCCGCCGCCAGCGGCGTGGAAATGCCGAGCAGCAACAGCATGGCGAAGGCGCAGAGCAGAACGGTGAGCGCAAAACGCACCACCCAGAGCGGATGCAGATTGCGACCGAAAGCAAATTCGATGAGCCGCGCGGCAACCTGCGCCGGACCGAACAAGGCGCCGATCCACACCACGGTGCCGGAATCGATTCCCGAGCGCCCGAAGATCGCCAGCAGATGCGCCGACAGCCCGGACGGCACGAACGCGTAGGCGGCGAAGGCCGAGGCAACCAGAATAAACGGCAACCCGTGCGGCGGCAGCACCGCCGGCGCGCTCTTGGCATCGCCGGCGGGCGTCGGACGTTCGGTTTCCGCGCGATGGCGCGGCAGCGCCAGGGCATGCAGCGGCGCCGCGACGACGGCGAGCAAGGCCGCATAAATCAGATAGGTGCCGCGCCAGCCGAAGCCCTCGAGCAGAAAATGGGTCGCCGGCCAGCTCACGGTCGAGGCAAAGCCGCCGGCCAATGTCAGCGCGGTAATCGGCCGGCGCGCGCCCGCGCCGAAGATGCGTCCCAGCGTGCCAAAGGCCGAATCGTAGAGGTTCGCCGCCATGGCGACGCCGAGCACCATCCAGACCGCGAGATAGGCGAACTGGTTCGACGCATAGGTGATGAGGACGAGCCCGAGCGCGCCGATCAGCGAGCCGAGCGGTCATGGTCACATGGCCGCCGAAGCGATCGATCGAGCGCCCGACATAGGGCGCGACAAGTCCCGCAACCAAAAGACCGATCGAAAATCCGCCCATGCCGAAAGCAATCGACCAGCCGTGGTCGGCGACGATCAGCGGCACGATCAGCACCGGCGTATAGTAGATCGTGCCCCAGGACAGAATCTGAGTGACGCCGAGCACGGGGACGGCGCGCCAGGGGCCGACGGTAAATTCATGAATCGCGGTCATGAACGATGGGTGCGCATGGGACGATGCGCAAGCCTAACAGGTCCGCGCGCCGGCGCTTGAGCGCGTGAGCCCGGACACGAGGGTTCTACCGCTTGGGCGGCGGCGCGGCGGCGGCGGCCGGAGGCGGCGGCGGGCGTTTCGGCTTCGGCTTGGCGCGCGCGCGGGCCGGCCGCTTGGCGCCATGCGGCCCGCAGCGCACATAGACCATGGTGCCGTAGCGGCCCTGCACTTCCGGATCCATCCAGCGCAGGATCATCACGCGCCCGTCGAAGAACTGAACCTCGCGATCCTGAATGCCGCCCGGCTCCCCTTCCGGTCCGATATAGGTCTTGTTGCCGGGCGCGCCCTTCAGGCGCAATTCGGACGGCGTCGACTGATCGGCGAGATGCATCATCACGCCGCCGGTCGGGCCCATGGTGATGACATAGGGCTGCTTGCATTGGTTGGCGGCGGCCGCTTCGGTGCGCGCCCGGTCTTCCTCACGGTGATAGGCGGCAAGGCCCCAGCGGCCGACGACGTCCTGCGGCGGGAAGGCGGGCGGCAGTGACGGCACCGGCGCGGCTGCCGGCGGCGGTGGCTGCGGGCTCTGCGAGGGGCCAAACAGGTCCGGAAACCGCGATCCGCCGGTCGTACAAGCGGCGAGTCCCAGCGCCAGCAAGGCGAGCCCAGGGACGGTGAGGCGAAGGCGGCTTGGATGGCGCATCGGAGCTCCCACGGCGAGGCAAGGGACTTTGCTGGGCATTGCCGGGCAGCGCAAGCGCAACGGCAGAAATTTCGCCGGCCGGTCCCTTGCCGCACCGCCACGAGGCGGCGGCGTCCTCCATTTACCGGATGCAAGGCGCGCGCTTGACACCCCGCGCCGAAGGCAATATCTCCCCGGGCAGCGGTTGGCACTCTCGATTAATGAGTGCTAACGGCCTCTCAGATCGACGATTTCGGTCAAAAAACCGCGCGGGAAGCGCCGACGAGGAAGCCATGGCTAAAACCAAGTTTCGTCCCCTGCACGACCGTGTGGTCGTGCGCCGCATTGAAGCCGAAGAGAAGACCAAAGGCGGCATCATCATCCCCGACACCGCTCAAGAGAAGCCGAGCCAGGGCGAGATCATCGCCGTCGGCCCCGGCGGCCGCGACGAGAGCGGCAAGCTGATCCCGGTCGATCTGAAGACCGGCGACCGCGTGCTGTTCGGCAAATGGTCGGGCACCGAGGTCAAGCTCGATGGTGAGGAGCTCCTGATCATGAAGGAGTCCGACATCATGGGCGTGATTGCTTAGCGCCAATCCTCGTCCTGAGGAGGCGCCGAAAGCGCCGTCTCGAAGGACGAGGGCAATAAATCGCGGGCCTCACCCTTCGAGACGCTGCTAACGCCGCTCCCCAGGATGAGGGTCGAATTGGAAACCCATCGGAGTGAACTGAAATGTCTGCCAAGGACGTCAAATTTTCCACGGACGCACGCGACCGCATGTTGCGCGGCGTCGACATTCTCGCCAATGCCGTGAAGGTGACGCTCGGCCCCAAGGGCCGCAACGTCGTGCTCGACAAGTCGTTCGGCGCCCCGCGCATCACCAAGGACGGCGTCACTGTCGCCAAGGAAATCGAGCTCGACGACAAGTTTGAGAACATGGGCGCGCAGATGGTGCGCGAAGTCGCCCAGAAGACCAACGATATGGCCGGCGACGGCACCACCACCGCCACCGTGCTGGCCGCAGCCGATCGTGCGCGAAGGCGCCAAGTCGGTGGCCGCCGGTATGAACCCGATGGACTTGAAGCGCGGCATCGACATCGCTGTCGGCGCGGTGGTCAAGGACCTCGAGAAGCGCGCCAAGCAGGTCTCCTCGTCGGCCGAGGTGGCGCAGGTCGGCACCATCTCATCGAACGGCGACGCCACCATCGGCAGCATGATCGCCAAGGCGATGCAGAAGGTCGGCAATGAAGGCGTGATCACCGTCGAGGAAGCCAAGGCGATGGAGACCGAAGTCGAAATCGTCGAAGGCATGCAATTCGACCGCGGCTACATCTCCCCCTACTTCGTCACCAATGCCGAGAAGATGCTGGCCGAGCTCGAGGACGCCTACATCCTCCTGCATGAAAAGAAGCTCTCCGGCCTGCAGTCGATGCTCCCCGTCCTTGAGGCGGTGGTGCAATCGGGCAAGCCGCTGGTCATCATCGCCGAGGACGTGGAAGGCGAGGCTATCGCCACGCTGGTGGTCAACAAGCTGCGCGGCGGGCTCAAGGTTGCCGCCGTCAAGGCGCCCGGCTTCGGCGATCGCCGCAAGGCCATGCTCGAGGATATCGCCATCCTCACCGGCGGCCAGCTCGTCTCCGAAGATCTCGGCATCAAGCTCGAGAACGTGACCACGGCCATGCTCGGCCGCGCCAAGAAGGTCATCATCGAGAAAGAGAAGACCACCATCGTCAACGGCGCCGGCAAGAAGGCCGACATCGAGGCGCGGGTCAATCAGATCAAGGCGCAGATCGAGGAGACCACCTCCGACTACGACAAGGAGAAGCTGCAGGAGCGGCTGGCCAAGCTCGCCGGCGGCGTCGCGGTGATCCGCGTCGGCGGCGCCACCGAGATCGAGGTCAAGGAGAAGAAGGACCGCGTCGAGGACGCGCTCAACGCCACCCGCGCCGCGGTCGAGGAAGGCATCGTGCCGGGCGGCGGCGTCGCGTTGTTGCGCGCCAAGAAGGCGGTCGGCCGCATCCACGACGATAACTCGGACGTGCAGGCCGGCATCAACATCGTGCTCAAGGCGCTGGAAGCCCCGATCCGTCAGATCGCGGAGAACGCCGGCGTGGAAGGCTCGATCGTGGTCGGCAAGATCACGGATGAAAACTCGGAGACCTACGGCTTCGACGCCCAGACCGAGAAATATGTCGACATGATCAAGGCCGGCATCGTCGATCCGGCCAAGGTGGTGCGCACCGCGCTGCAGGATGCGGGCTCGGTTGCCGGCCTCTTGATCACCACCGAAGCCATGGTCGCCGAGCTGCCGAAGCCGGAAGCCGCGCCGGCGATGCCGGGCGGCGGTGGCATGGGTGGCATGGGCGGCATGATGTAAGCCAACGATCCGAGCAAGACACAAGAAGGGGCCGCGCAAGCGGCCCCTTCGGCTTTCCGGGATAACTTTACTAACCTTTGGTCAGCCCGACCAAATGCCTGCTGATCGTGCGCAACGGCACGATGATATCCTTGAGTCCGAGCTCCTCGCAGATCGGCAGGAATTCTTCATCCTCGATTATTGTCACCACGCGCGGAATTGCGAGATTTTTCGCGATCAGGCTCGCGATGATATTGGTTTGATCGTGATTGGTGATGCAATAGAGAATGTCTGTGCGGCCGGGATCGGCCTCCTTGAGCACATCGGGCTTACTGCCGTCGCCGTGCAGGAAGGCGCAGTCGAGCGTCTCGCTCAGCTCTTTGATGCGCTCCGCGTCGCGCTCGATGATAACCACCTCGTGGCCGGCCTCAACAAGCGCGTGGCCTGTCTTTACGGCCAGAGCGGTCGCACCCAGAAAAACCAGTCGCATTGCGCGTCACCCATCATTACTCTTGGACGGATTGTAGCTCACGGCGATGGCCGATCCAGGTCCTTGGCGCTAGCAAAACCAGAACTGGTAGGATTTCCAGTCGGCCGAGCAACATGTCGAGGCACAGCAGGCCTTTCAGCAATGGCGGCAACGCTGGGCCGGTAATTCCGGTCGTGAGCCCGACCGTTCCGGTGGCGGAAGTGACTTCGAACAGCGCGTCGAGCGTTGGGTAGCCGGCCCACAAGAACGGCAACCATGAGATCAGCACGACGCCGATAAACAGACCGGCGATAGCGAGCACGCGCACCAGTTCATCGTCGGTCCATTGCCGGCCGGCGATGCGGGTGTCGGTGGCGGCGCGCGGCGTCAGCCGGGTCTTCAGGATCATGAGTTGCACCAACCTGACCATCACGATCAGGCGCAGCAACTTGATCCCGCCGGCACTCGACCCGACGCTACCGCCGATCGTCATGGCGATGATCAAAACGACTTTCGAAAACGAATCGAGCTGACCGACAGGAACGGTCGAGAAACCCGCCGTGGTCTGAGCGGAGAATGCCATGAGCAGGAGATTCCATACGCCGTGCCCGGCGGCGCCTGCCTGCATGGTTGCAGCAATGAGCAGGCCGGCAACGATAAGACCGGCGATCAACAAAGCGCGAAACTCTGGATCTTGCAGGAAGCTTTTGCGGTTGCCGCGCACCAGGTCGTAAAACAATGGAATGGCGGCCGCGCCAGCGATGCAGAGCAAGATCACCAGCGCCTGAACCGGCGCGCTCAAGCCAGCAAGGCTGGTATCGAACGAGGAAAAGCCGCCTGTCGATACCGCCGACAGGGTCAGTGTGGTGGCGGCGAACCAGCCCGCCCCCGCCAGCCAAAGCACGGCAATGCCGATCACCGTCAGACTGGCATAGATGCGAATGATGACCTTGGCATAGGCGCGGGTGCCGCCCCAGAGCCCTTGCGGCTGCGCCAAGACGCCGGTCAGCCGCTTGGCGCTCGCGCTTTGCCCAACGAGCAGCGTGAAGGACAACACCATGATTCCGATGCCGCCGAGCCACTGCAGCCAGGCCGCCGCGAACAGCAGGCTCAATGGCTTGTCCTCGACCCGGGCAAAGGTTGACAATCCGGTGGTGGTGATGCCGGAGATCGCCTCGAACAAGGCGTCAAGAAAGCTCACGCCCGCCGTCATCATCGGCAGCGCCATGGCAAGCGGCGTGATGACGAATATGGCTGAGACAACGATCAGCGCTTCATTGATCTGGATGTCGTCATTCAGCCGACGGCGCTGCAACAGCCAACCGACCGCCATGAGCGCCACCACGACAATCGCATAGCCCGCCGCATGCGGCCAGTCGCGGAACGCGGCGGCGAACAGCAACGGTGGAACGCTGAAGCCGCCAACGAGAAACAGGAGTTGGCCCAGGTATTTGCCGACGACCTGCGGCCGCGCCGCATAGCTGAGGCTTTCCGAACCAATCATGCGATCACCGCAAGCGCCGAGCGCGGCGCAGCCTTTCTAGTCGACTTGGCATCTTACTGGATTTAGCTGTGACCGTTTGGTTTGGCGAGCCTGGCGCGCCGGCGCGCGCCGCGGCACCTCAGTGGCTTGACAGGACAAAACGCAGCGGCGTTACCCCGCTGAACAGGACGGTGTCGCCGCGCAGCCGCCAGACCGTCACTTGTGCAAGCGCGGTGAGCGTGTCGGCATCCGCCTGCATGCGTTCGGGCGTACATTGGCCGTCGCTCATGTAGCGCGGCAGGCCTTCCGGCAGCGGGCCGGGCTCGATGCGGATGGCGGCGCCCGTGACCGTGACGCGGGCGGTCACGGTTTTGCACCACAGGTCAATGGTAGCCTCGCCATCCGCCGTGACGGTCATCACCGGCACGCGCTTGACCGGCGGCATCGGCGCAACGTCGAGCAACATTTCCTGGTCGAACGGAAACGGACCGGCGGCGAGGCAGACGCCGGACCAGAGCGCCGACACGGCCACAGCAACAAAGAAGCCAAAAATCGGGCCTCGGCCCCCCATCCGGCGCACCAAACCCATGTTGTTCTCCGAACCGACCGCCGCGGTCGCGGCGCCCTAGAAGCCTTTGCATGCAAACAGACTGCCATTCCGTCAAGCCTGTTTTGGAATAAGATCGCGGCACTCGTGTTAGCCAGTCGCAAAGGAGCCGGCGATTACATGGATCAGCGCATCATCGACCTCTACGACAGTTTCACGCATGGCGGCATCAGCCGCCGCGAATTCCTCGACCGACTGGCGGGTATCGCCGGTTCCAGCGCGGCGGCGCTGGCGCTATTGCCGCTGTTGCAGAACGATTATGCGCGCGCGGCGATCGTTGCGCCGGACGATGCGCGGCTGGCGATCGACGAGGTGTCCTATGACGCCGGCGGCACGCGTATCAGCGGCTATCTGGCGCGGCTGAAAGCGAAGGGCAAACGCCCGGCGGTCATCGTCATCCACGAAAACCGCGGTCTCAATCCGCATATCAAGGACGTGGCGCGGCGGCTCGCGCTCGAAGGCTTCCTCAGCCTTGCCGTCGACATGCTGTCGCCGCTTGGCGGTACGCCCGTCGACGAGGACAAGGGCCGCGACATGATCCACACGCTCAAGGCGGACGAAACGGCGCACCGCATCGCCGCGGCGGTGCCGTTCCTCGAGCACCACGCGGAATCGACCGGCAAGGTTGGCGTCGGTCGGATTCTGCTGGGGCGGCGGCATGGTCAACCGCGTGGCGGTGCTCTCCCCCGACCTGAAGGCCGCCGTCGCCTTTTATGGCGTCCAGCCGCCGGCCGCGCAGGTGCCCTCGATCCACGCCGCGTTGCTGTTGCACTATGCCGGGCTCGACAGCCGCGTGAATGCCGGCATTGCGGCCTATGAGGCGGCGCTCAAGGCCAACCACAAGCAGTACACGATCTACGTCTACCCGAACGTCAATCACGGCTTCAACAGCGATACCTCGAGCCGCTACGACAAGGCGGCGGCGGACCTGGCCTGGAGCCGGACCGTCGCGTTTCTCAAAGCCAATCTGGGCTAACTTTGCACAACGCACGCTTGATTCTTGGCCGACCGATGCATTGCGACCGGCGCTTTGTCGTGCTTTACTTTACAATAATTATTCGCCCCAAGTTGGCGGGGCCTGAACCGATGGGTTGAATGCCGTGATCAACATAATTGCCAACGCTGTCGGGGCGCTCGGCGCGACCGTCTTTGTCGGCTTTTTCGCCTACAAAGTGGACAAACTTCCGCTGACCATCATTGTCGTTTTTTGCCTCGCTTTGATGATCTATTCTTTCTATGACGACATGCGCAACGATCGCACGATCGCGGACTACCACAGCAACAAGAGCGAGCAATAGCACCGTTCGCGCGCGACTGTGGTCGTCAATTCGGCATCGATTGCGCAGGCTGCCGGCGTCAAGCCTGCTCGGCGACGAATTCCGACAACCAGCGCGCGGTGCGCAACAGCCGGCCGTCGTTGCCACGCAAGCCGACGAGTTGCACCCCGATCGGCATCCCATTGGCACCACGCAGTAGCGGCAGCGACACCGCCGGCGTGCCCAGCAGTGTCCAGGCAGTGCAGAACACCGGACTGCCGGTCGCCATCCCGACGGGCGCTTCGCCGCACGCCGCCGGCGTCAAGATCGCGTCATAACGATTGAAGATGTCGTCGAGAGCGAGATTGAGCAACGGAATTCGGGCGAGCGCCCGAATGTAGTCTCCCGCCGGCACCTGCTGTCCGTGCTCGATGATCTCGCGCAGTCGTGCGCTGAGCTTGTCGCCGCCGTTCTCGTATTCCGGCGCAAAGTTCACAGCCACCTCGGCATCCTGGATGCACCGGTGCAGCGCCAGGACGTTTTCGAACACCGAAGGCAGCTCCACTTCGGCAACATGGTCGCCGAGCATCTCGACCAATTCGGCGAACGCTTCTTGCGTGTCCGCCTCCGCTTTGTCCCAAACCGGGGTCTTGGCGAAGGCCAGTTTCGGCGGCAAGGGCGGCTCCTCGGCCGCCATGCGGCTGAGCTCGGGGCTTGCCTGCGGCTGCATGTCGCCGTCGCCGGCGTCGTAAGCCATCATGACCTCGGCCAGCAGGGCGGCGTCTTCGACGCTGCCGGCGAAAACGCCGACATGGTCTAGCGTGCGCGACAATGACAGCACGCCGCGGCGCGAGATCAGCCCGTGCGTGGGCTTATAGCCGACGATGCCGCAAAAAGAGGCCGGACGGATGGTCGAGCCGTTGGTCTGCGACCCGATCGCCAGAGGCACCATGCCGGCGGCGACCGCCGCCGCCGAGCCGCTCGACGAACCGCCCGGCGTGCGCTCGGGATCGTGCGGATTGCGGGTCTTGCCGGGGGTAAACAGCGCCATCTCGGTGGTCACCGTCTTGCCCATGATCACGGCGCCGGCTTTGCGCAATAGCGCGACGGCGGTGCAATCGTGACGCGGCCGGCGACCGGCATGCAGCACCGTGCCGTCTTCCGTCGGCATATCGGTGGTGTCGAAAATATCCTTCACACCCACCGGAATGCCATGCAGCGGACCGAGCGGCCGGCCATTGGCGCGCGCGGCGTCGAGCGCGCGCGCTTGATTTCGGGCGTGCTCGGGATCGAGGAACGTCCAGGCTTCGACTTTGGGGTCGACTTCCGTGATGCGCGCGAGACAAGACTCCACCACGTCCAGCGCGCCGATGGTGCCTCCGCGCAACGCGGCGATCGTATCCGACAGTGTCGGTCCTTCAGCCATCCTCAAATTTCCCTTCAACTCCGTCGGCGGCGAGGCCCGCTGCCGACTGATCGCGCCATTCGTTCAGCGGAGGCACCCGTCATCAACGGGAATAGAGCTGCCGCGGCAACCAAAGGGCAATATCCGGAAAAGCGTAGAGCAGCGCCATCGTCATGAACACCATGAAGACGAATGGCAGCGCCCCGCCGAAAATCTGCGTCAGGCGCACCTGTGGCGGTGCCACGCCCTTGAGATAATAGGCGGCCATCGCCATCGGCGGGGTGTTGAAGGAGGTCTGGATATTCAGCGCCACCAGGATGC
This sequence comes from uncultured Alphaproteobacteria bacterium, assembly GCA_963761245.1. Lineage (GTDB taxonomy): Bacteria > Pseudomonadota > Alphaproteobacteria > Rhizobiales > Xanthobacteraceae > Pseudolabrys. The sequence goes on from CAVXGN010000013.1 coordinate 71,702, forward strand.
CGAACACGATCGGATCGACGTGGAAGTACGGCAGCAATGGCAGGAAGATCGGCACGAAAATGATGATGATCTCGGTCCATTCCAGCGGCCAACCGAGCAGGAAGATGATGAATTGGGTGAGCAGCAGGAACTCGACCCGATTCATGTGCAGGCCCTTGATCAGATCCTCGACCAAGCCCTGCCCGCCGAGATAGGCAAACACCGAGGCGAAGGTCCAGGAGCCGACAAAAAGGTAGGTCACCATCGCGGACGTCCGCGCAGTCAGATAGACCGCCTCCTTCAGGCGCTTGAAATCGAGTTCCCGATAGCCGGCCGCCAGCGCGAGGCTGCCAAATGAGCCGACTGCCGCCGCCTCGGTCGGCGTCGCCAGCCCCATCAGGATCGCGCCGAGCACCGACATGATCAGCACCGCCAGCGGAAAAAACGACGTCAGCAGCGCGGTGAAGATCTCCATCGCCGGTACCTTGCCTTCATCCTCCGGCAAGGGCGGCGCCAGCTTTGGATTGATCATCACGCGGATGATCACATAGACGATGTAGAAGCCGGCCAGCACGAAGCCAGGAATGAAAGCGCCGGCATAGAGCTTGACGACGGATTTGCCGGCGGTGGCGGCGTAAAGGATGAGAAGGATACTCGGCGGAATCATGATGCCGAGACAGCCGCCAGCGCAGATCACGCCAGCCGCAAGCTTGGTGTCGTAACCGGCCTTCAGCATGGCCGGGAGCGCCAAAAGCCCCATCAGCGTCACCACCGCGCCGACGATGCCGACCGCGGTGGCGAACAGCGCGCAAGTGATGAGCGTCGCGACCGCCAGCGATCCGGGAACGCGGCGCGCCGCGATCTGGATACTGAAGAACAAGCGGTCGAGGATATTCGCCCGTTCGACCACATAGCCCATGAAGAGAAATAAAGGTACCGCCGTCAGCGTGTCGTTACTGAGAATGCTGAAGGTGTTCTGGACCAGCAGGTCGAAGATGCGG
>CAVXGN010000014.1:0-116414 GCA_963761245.1 uncultured Alphaproteobacteria bacterium
CTTGGCCAGCGATTCGAACTTGGTCTTGTTGAACTCGATCTCCAGGCATTCCGACGGCTGGTGATAGGAGCTCAGCATATAGAACTTAGCGACGTCGGCGGCGCCGAAGCGGCGGTCCGAAGTCGGGTTGTTGTACTCGAACGCCTCGATGACGCCCTTCTGCATGGCCGGCATGATTTCGCCGCCCGGAAGCGCTGTGACCTTCAGCCCCATCGCCTGCATGACGTTGGTCGCAAGACCGACGGTGCGATATTTCAGGTTCTTCAGGTCGGCCGGCGACTTCGGTTCGAACTTGAACCAGCCGAGCGGCTGCGTCGGCATCGGCATCAGGAACCAGCCGACGACATTGAGGCCGAGCTTCTCCTGGGTCAATTTCCGATAGAGTTCCAGGCCCGGGCCGTGCGCCCAGGCAAGAAACTGGTGCGCATCCCAGCCGTAGCAGGGGCCGGTGCCGAACAGCGACGCCGCACGGTTCTTGCCATACCAGTACGCCGGAACCAGATGGCCGCCGTCGAGCACGCCCTTGCTGACCGCGTCCTGCACTTCGAACGCCTTCACCACGGCGCCGGCATTGAGATAGTCAATCTTCAGACGGGGCGCGCCCATCGCATTGACCATGCTGACGTATTGATTGGCGTAATCGTTGAAGATGTCGCCGGCGCCCCAGGAGCCCTGCATCTTCAGGGTCACGGTCTGGGCGCGCGATACTTGCGGCATGGCAATCGTCGCCGCGCCGGCGACCGCCGCCCCGCCGAGGAACTTGCGGCGGGTCGCAGATGTAGTGAGCTTGTTGTTGGCCATTTGTCTTACCCTCCCTTGGATGTTTTTCCCTTGAACACTTTTTGTCGGGTTTTATTCCGCAACCCGACCTTTTTTGCCCGGATCAGGCAACCCTTGGTGATCAATCGTACGGGTTGTAGCGACCGGACGCAATATTGGGCGGTATTTGGGACGCCTATTATATGCCCTTATTATTGGCGAATCCGTGCAAAATAATCGGGATTCCTCGCGCCCTTAGCCTTTAGTCGACATCGTCCGGCGCGCCTTGGCGGCGATCCGCCGCAACAGGAGACCAGCCGTGAGAAGGCATTTCGTTACGTTCGCCACTATCTGGCGACTAGCCAGTCCCTATTTCCGCTCGCAGGATCGCGGGCCGGGTCTCGTGCTGCTGGCGGCCGTGATCGCGATCGAATTATCGATCGTCGGCATCACGGTCTTGATCAATTCCTGGAACAACCAGTTCTACAACGCGCTGCAAGAGCGGAACTGGAACGCCTTCGTCTACCAACTCGGCTATTTCTCGGTGCTGGCGACGATCTATATCCTGCTCGCGGTCTATCAGCTCTATCTCAATCAATGGCTGCAGATCCGCTGGCGGCGCTGGATGACGGCGAGCTATCTCGACCACTGGCTGCCCGGCGCGAACCACTACCGCATGCAATTGCTCGGCGATGCCGCCGACAACCCCGACCAGCGCATCTCGGAAGATATCAGGCAGTTCATCGAACTGACCTTGAATATCGGGCTGCAACTGCTCAACGCCTGCGTGACGATCGGCTCATTCATGTTCATCCTGTGGTCGCTGTCGGCGGCTGCGCCGCTGCACCTATTCGGCATGAGCATCAACATCCCCGGTTATCTGCTGTGGGCGGCGCTGATCTATGCCTGCATCGGCACTCTGTTCACCCATTTGATCGGGCGCCCGTTGATCGCGCTGAATTTCCAACAGCAGCGCTATGAAGCCGATTTCCGATTCAACCTGGTGCGCGTGCGCGAGAACTCCGAGCAGATTGCGCTGCTCGATGGCGAAACGGCCGAACGCGATCGCTTGCTGACGCGGTTCGGCAACGTGGTCGCCAATTGGTTGGCGATCATGACGCGGCAGAAGAAACTCACCTTCTTCACCGCCAGCTATATGCAGGCCTCGGTGGTGTTTCCCTTTATCATGGTCAGCCCGGCCTATTTCGCCAACGTGATCCAGCTCGGCGGCCTGATGCAGACGGCGAACGCCTTCGGCCGCGTGCAAGATGCCTTGTCGGTGTTCGTGAACGTCTACCGCAGCCTGGCGGAATGGCGCGCGGTGATCGAGCGCTTGTCCGGCTTCGACCAAGCGGTAGCGGCGGCGCGGGCGGTAGCGGTGACACCGCCGGTGATTGAAATCGAGCCGGGCGAAGCGGCGGCGGTGACGTTCAAGGATCTCGCGGTGCGGCTGCCCAACGGCGTGCCGCTCGTCAACGCCAACGATATTTCGATTGCCGCCGGCGATAAGGTGCTGGTGACCGGGCCATCCGGCGCCGGCAAATCCACCATGTTCCGCGCGCTCGCCGGCATCTGGCCGTTCGGCTCCGGACGCGTGCTGGTGCCGAAAGACGCCAAGGTCATGATGCTGCCGCAACGGCCTTACCTTCCGATCGCGCCGCTCGCCGCCGCCGTCGCCTACCCGGCCGAACCCGGCACCTTTGACAGCGGGCAAGTGGCCGAGCTGATCGCCGCCGTCGGACTGCCGGCGCTCGCCGCGCGCATCGAGGACGAGGAGCATTGGAATCGGATGCTGTCGCTCGGCGAGCAGCAGCGGCTGGGGCTTGCGCGCGCCATTCTGCTCAAGCCGGATTATCTGTTTCTCGACGAGGCGACCGCCTCACTCGATGAACCGGCGGAGGCCGCGCTCTATCACTTGCTGGACCAGCGGCTTCCGCACACGACCATCGTATCGATCGGCCACCGTACAACGCTTGCCGCCTTCCATCGCCGCCGGCTCGCCTTCAACCGCGAAGGCGACCGCTATCGGCTGCGCGAAGTCGACTTGGCGCCGGCCGCATAAACAGCCTCGCCAAATACGGCATAACGGCTCCGCAAAAAGCGGAGGCGGCGGCTCCCTGGTCGGGAACCGCCGCCTCACAATAACGGCCGAATATCTAGTTCGCTTACTTGATCGAGTTGATCGTGGTGTCGAACTTGAGGGCGGCGATGAACGTGTCGTCGCACCAGTTGTTTGACCCGATTCGGCACGCCGGTCAGCAGGAACGAGCCGCATTGCGTCACGCTCATGTCGTTGCCGTAGTAGCGCAGGTCAAGGGTGAGCGCCTTGTAGGTAAGCGCGATACCGGCGTTCCAGTAAGTGTAGCTCGGATCGACAAAGCCGGCGCCGATAAAGCCGGTATTGTTGATCCACCAGTGGCCGAGTTCGCCGGAAATGTAGGCGCCGACATCGCCTGCCGTCCAAGGCAGAATCCATTTGCCGGTCACCGACGCGTAGACCGCGTCCGGCGTCGCTGCCACGCCGAGGCCAGCAGCCGCCAGCGCCGAGAAGGTCGTGCTGTAGTGCAGCAGGTCAGGCGTGTAGTAGACGTTGCCGCCGATCGTCAGGCCTTTGACGATCTCATAGGACGCCTTGCCGTAGACTTCCCAGAAATCGCTCTGACTGGTGAGGCCGGTGAACTGTTCGCGCGGGTAGTAGTAATAGATCGCGCCGATATCGAGCGAGAACGGTCCCCAGGAATTGCGCCAGCCGCCGTAGAAGTCGACTTCGGCTGACGGATCGGTGAAGCCATAGTTGAATGGCCAATCGATCGCCCAAGCCGCGACGCCAATATAGATCGTGCCGATCGGCGTGGTGAAATCCGGTTCGAAATAGGCGCCGCCCGACGGACCTTTGTTCGATTGCGAGACGCCGCGGAAGTTATAGTCGGTCTCGACGAGGCCACCGATGGCGATATCGAAAACCGGCGGAGGCGGAGCAGGCGCCGCCATCGGAGGAGCCTTCACAGCCATATCGGCTGCCAGTGCTGGCGCGGCCGCGGTGACCGCAAGCGCCGCTACAGCCGATAAAAGGATATTCTTCATAGACCCTGCCCCTTTCGGTTCGATTGACTTAAAGAGCCGCTACAACCCACCGTCGCCCTGGGTACCGACTCCACTCAGACCCCGACTTCGCTCGTCTTGAACGCGACAAAACGAACGATTTATGCAGGATTTACATCTGTCGCACTGCAAACCGGCAAGGCGAAAACTGCGGCAGTTGCTGCCTTTTTAGGCGATTCGGGGTTCTTTGGGCGGTCTAAAGATAGAATGCGCCGTATTGTTGCGCGGATGTCACATTTGCGCACGTAGGCACGCGGTAATTGCTTGCCTTTTTGTCCGAGGGGCGGACATGTATACAATCAAAACGTGCGCGCGGTGGACAACTCGGGTTGGAATCTTAACTCACTGAGGCAACTACGTAATTAGACCATCGGCGCCGCGCGATTGGTTCGCGCGACGCCGCTACGGTTCTAAATTCCGATCTTGGTCCGGCTAGGTAGCCCTTCGGCGGCGACCGAATTTAAGCCGCCGCTTTCTTGCGATTCGCCTCCAGCCGCGAATCAACCAGCGCCACGATCGCGTCGACGACCGGGTGGGTCATGCCCTTCTGCTTGGCGATGAGCTGTACCAGCTTGTCGGAGCGTTCGATGTTCACGGCGCCGTTCTGCAGCGCGCGCGCGGCCGAAGCCGGACGCGTCAGGCTCTGCGCCGCCGCGGCGTATTTCTCGAACGGCACCATGTCGTCCTTCGCCGCGCCGAGCTTGAAGCACAGGTCATTGACGAAGTTATAGACCGAGCGTGAGGTCTCGATGTCCGAATGCACGGCTTCCTGCGCGGTGCGCATGCCATCCTTGGTGATGCAGCGATAATTGCCGGCGAGCAGCATCGCCCACTTGGCGAGTGGGACGAAGATCGAGTCATAGACCCGGAGCTTCACCGGCAATTCGATCTTGTTGCCGTCGCCCGGATCGAAGCGCACCGCGTCGATCTCCTTCTCGATCTGCCGCAACATGCCCGTGTACTGGTCATTCTCGAACCTCGCGACCTTGAAGTTGGTCGGCAGCGTGACCATCAGCACGTTGACCTTTTCATCCGGCGGACGGATGGCCTGCGGGTCGGGGCTGCACAATGTGATCACGCCGGGATCGAAATTGTCCCACACCGACGGGTCGGTGAAGGCGGGCTTGAGCGCGTCGTAGTCGAGCCCCGGGATCCGCTTCACGTAAGGCAGCGGCGGCATGTTCATGATCGACATGCAGGGCTTGCGCGACTTGGCGACCGCATCGAGCAGTTCACGCACGCCGGGCGAACCGAATTGCGGCTCCTGCATCGCCAGCGCGACCAGATCGTAGTCGTTCGGATTGACGCCGGCCGCGCCGCCGGCGGTGACCTTGCCCGGCAATTTGCGTGAATCGAGCTCGACCCGGTCCTTGCGGCCCTTCACCGGGATGCGCACGCGGAAACCTTCGGCGTTGATGAGGTCGGCCTCGGCGGGCAGGCATACGTGATGAATTTTGTGCCCGCCAAACAGCATCTTGGAGGCCAGCAGCGACCCGTAAGCCGCACCCATAATGAGAATATTGTACGCCATGACCCGACCTGCTCCCTAGTTGATTGCGTCAATGAAGAGACGTGAATGAAGGAGAAAGTTCCGGCCCGCGGCCACCCTTCTCTCGCCCGGCATGCTATTCGCCCCATTCCGTCGATGCAATGCGGCCTCTTTTCCCTGCCCCTCGCGGGAGAGGGTGGCGGGTGCGATAGGCGCGAGCCTCGTGAGGACAATTTGGCCGCTCGGAATGGCGGAGAGCCCGCCGGCGCGCGTTGCTTTGTTGGAAAATCAGACGATAGCGATCGGGCGGAAAACTACCCCTGCTCGCCATCGACCGCCGGCGTCAAATCCGGCGCGCGCTTCGGGATCAGCGCCAGCAGCGCCGAGCCTGAGCGCCCGATCGGCGACAAGAATTCGCCGGTGATGGTGTGGGCGTCGGCGTAACCGGGCTCGACGCCGAAGGTGAGCTTCTCGCGCCGCGTGCTCGGCACGTAGAGCGTGCCGAACAGCCAGTCCCACAGCGCCAGGCAACTGCCGAGATTCTTGTTGAAATGGATCGGATTGGTCGAGTGATGCACCTGGTGATGCGCCGGGCTCATGAACAGCCGCCCGAGCCAGCCGCGGAAGGCGATCCACATGTGGCTGTGCTGCAAATGGACATAGACGTGGATGAACACCACCAGGATCACATTGGTGCCCGACAGCGCATATTGATAGGTGGTGTCGCCAAACATGTAAGCCGCGAAGCCGTTGGTCAGCGCCGCAACCACCGCCAGGATGTTGCCGAACACGAAGGTGTCGAGCGGATGCACGCGGAACGTGGTCAGCGGCGTCAGCACCTCGGCAGAGTGATGCACCTTGTGCAGCTCCCACAGGAACGGAATGCGGTGCTTGAGATAGTGGTCGATCCAGTAGCCAAGCTCATAGGCGAGGAACAGCATGACCGTGATCATCGTTCGCGATAGCCAAGCCGGCAGCGCCGAGGGCGCCGGCTGGCCGAAAGCGAATACCAGACCGTTCAGTAGCGCGTTGGTCAGGAACTGATAGGACACCGCCGCCAAGCCGAAAATGCCTGCATAGACGAAGGTGTTGAACAGGAAATAGCCGGCGTCGGCATAGCTCGATGGATTTCGGACGATGCGGCGGGGAAACAGCGCGCGCCTGAGCGCGCGCCAGCGGATGCGGCGGCCTTTGCGGGCGCGGCGGATGACGAGAAAGGCGACGGCGATCGCCAAAGCGCAGCCGAGCGAGGTCAGCGAGAATGGCGAGCCGGCCGAAAACAACACATCGCAGAGGTGGTTGAAATTTCGGACCAGTCCGTTCCAGACGACGTCCACGCGCGACCTCCGCAAAGTCGAGAAGGTGCGATTGTTAACGCCGTGCGGTAATCAAATACTTTACGGGGCCAGCGCGATTTTCCGTTAAAGGCTCGTTAAGGCATACAAGAAGCGGCCGCCGCGGCTGGCGACCGCCCTGTTCCCTCTGTTCGTTCTCTCTACTGCGTATCTTCCGGCTTGCTGCCGAAGAAACTGCCGAAGCTCGGCATGATCGGACCCGGGCCCGCCGGCGGCGGAACTTCCGGAGCAGGCGCCATCGGCGGCGGCGCCGGCTTCTTGGCAGCAGGTTTCTTCGGCTTGGCCTTCGCTTTCGCCTTCTTGGCCGGCGCCCGCTTGGCCTTTGCCTTCATCGTCTTTTTCTTTTTGCGCGCCGGGGCGGCGCGTTTCATTTTCTTTTTCGTCTTCTTCGCTTTCGCCTTCTTCCGCTTCTTCGCCATGATCGACCTCCGATCGGTTCAAGCCTCGCCACACAAACCCGCGACTTTGTCGGCCGCAGCCCCTAGATGGCCGCCTCGGATTGCGCTGCCGGCGCCCGCCTTGCCGACAACTTCCGCAGCGGTCTCGGCACCGGACCACCGGTCGCCCAGTCGATCAACTCGACGGTATGAACGACCGGGATGTCCGTGCCGGCGGCAATCTGGGTGATGCAGCCGATATTGCCGGCGGCGATCACATCGGGCTCGGTGGTTTCGATATTGGCGATCTTGCGCGCCTGCAACTTTCCGGCCAAATCCGGCTGCAGGATGTTGTAGGTGCCCGCCGAGCCGCAGCACAAATGCCCCTCCGGCACATCTTTGACCACGAACCCGAACTTGCAAAGTAGTTCTTTCGGTTGGGCAATCACTTTCTGCCCGTGCTGAAGCGAGCAAGCCGCGTGATAGGCGACGGTGAGGCCGGGACGGCCGCCGGCGGCATTCAACTCCATCCCGGCGAGGTATTCGCTTACGTCCTTGGTAAGGGCCGAAACGCGCGCCGCCTTTGCGGCATAGGCCGGGTCATTGCGCAGCATGAAGCCGTAGTCCTTGATCACGCTGCCGCAGCCGGAAACCGTGATCAGGATGGCGTCGAGCCCGGCGCCGTCGAGCTCGCGCGTCCAGGCGTCGATATTGTTGCGGGCTTGGGCGAGCGCCGCGTCTTGATGGCCGAGGTGGTGGACCAGCGCGCCGCAGCAGGCCTCGCCGGCGGCGACGATCACCTCGATACCGTGCCGGTTGAGCAGGCGGACGGCGGCGGCGTTGGTCGAGGGTGACAGGACCGGATTGAGGCAGCCGGCTTGCAGCGCCACCCGGCCGCGGCGCTCACCGTCGGCCTCATGAATCTTGCCGCCGGGCTGGGTCGGCGGCCCCAAGGACCGCAGCGGCGTCAGCCGCAGCATCGCCGCCACCCGCTTGAGGCCGATGGCATCGAGCAGCGGAGCCAAAGGCCGCGCGATCAGCCCGCCCATCACCGCCAGACGAAACAGGCCCGGCTCGGGCAGCACGCGCGCGAGCAAGCCGCGCATCAGGCGGTCGGCGATCGGGCGCCGGTAGGTCAGCGCGATGTGCTCGCGGGCGTGATCGACCAAATGCATGTAATGCACGCCCGACGGGCAGGTGGTCATGCAGGAGAGGCAGGAGAGGCACCGGTCGATATGCTTGACCACGTCGGCGGTGCCTGCGCGGCCCTGCTCCAGCATCTCCTTGATCAGGTAGATGCGGCCACGCGGCGAATCGAGTTCGTCGCCGAGCAGCACATAAGTCGGGCATGTGGCGGTGCAGAAGCCGCAATGCACGCAGGCGCGCAAAATCTTATCCGACTCCACATTCTGCGGATCGACCAGCTGCGCGAGCGAGAAATTGGTTTGCATGCGGAACGGAACCTAGACCGGCCCTTCGGGCGCCCGGATCGAAACGCTGTTTGTGCAGGAAGGTCAATCCTCCGACCCCGGCCTCACGCCGCTAATCGCGCATGACGAGCCAGGATATCGCGGTCCATGCAGTGGAGCGCGTCGCAGATTTCCGCAGGCAGATGACCGGGGCCGCGGCAGCGTTCTGCGGCGGCTGCGCCGGCCGCGCCAAAGACGGCAAGCGCCGCAACCGCGGCTTCGTTGGGCGGGCGCACTGCGGCAAAAGCCGCAGCGACCGCGCTCAGCGCGCAGCCCAGCGCCGTCGACAGCGGCATCAGCGCGTGCCCGGTCTGGATCGCCACCGAGCGCTCGCTATCGGTCACATAGTCGGTGGCGCCGGTGACTGCGATCACGGCCGCGGTCCTGTGGGCGAGCGCCGCCGCCGCCGTGGTGGCGTCCTCGGCGCGGGCGGTCGAGTCGACGCCCTTGCCCGTCGCCTCCACCTGCCCCGCCAGGCTCAGGATCTCGCTGGCATTGCCGCGGATGATCGCCGGCCCCATGGCCGCCAGTTCGCCCGCCACCTCGGTGCGATAGCGCGTCGCGCCGCAGCCGACCGGATCGAGCACCCAGGGCTTGCCGAGCGAGCGGGCGCGCTTGGCCGCCGCACGCATCGCATCCACCCAGGCGGGTGACAAAGTGCCGATATTGATCACCAGCGCATCGGAGATGGCGGTGAAGTCTTCCGCCTCTTCGAGCGCATGCACCATGGCCGGCGAGGCGCCGAGCGCCAGCAGCACGTTGGCCGACACCGTCATCGCCACGTAATTGGTGATGTTGTGAACCAGCGGGCGACGCGCGCGCAGGTCTTCGAGGGCTGAGAAAATGGCATCGATGGAATGCGGCTCGGTCATCGCGGCTACCCCTTTGCTGGCCGCCGCGACGGACGAAGAACGAGGCCTTCTGGCACCGCACCCCACTTCCCTCCGCCGGTACGACCCGGATCAGGTTCGACGGGTTGGCGGCGCGCCGCCTCTCAGCCTCCTTGCGAGGCACCCCGGTTGAGATGGTGAAACGGTAAGCCCGGCGCGGCGCGGGTGCAAGCCGCGGTCAAACCCCCGCCCACATGCGCCCGGGATTGAGCACGCCGTTCGGATCGAAGCTTTCCTTCACCCGCTTGCTGAGCGCGGCGAGCGGGGGCGGCTCCGGCTCAAACACGCCGACGGCGGCGCGCACCGAGACCGGCGCCCGCACCAGCGTGGCATGGCCGCCGATGCGCGCAACCGCATTGCGGATGGCGGCGGCATCGGGCTCGTTCTCGAACGGCATCGCCACCCAGATCAGCCCGCCGGCCCAGTCATAGAACATCTGTGCCGCCGGCGTGATCACGTCGACGATTTCGTGGCCGCGGAAGGGCGCGGTCGATATCCGCCACAACGGGCGCGTCCGCGCCCGATCGGCGCCGAACGGCTTGACCTCGCGGATGCTGCGCCAGAGATCGTGCGAAGCGCTCTCGCCCAGGATCGCCACCGGGCCGAAAGACTGCATCGACGCGGCGAGCGCTTCGCGCCGGTGCTCGACCGAAGGCGCGAAGCCCTCCAGCCGCAAGGCGGTGGTCGCGTCGGCCACGTTGAGCCCATCGAAGCGCGAGGCCACATGGTCGGGCAAATGCGCGGCGCCCGAAACATCGAAACTCGAGCCCATCGCCGCCGACATCGCCTGCCCGGCTTGCGCGTCGCTCAAGCCGCTGATGATGACCGTTGCTTCCGTCTCCGGCTTGGGCAGCACCTTGACCGTGACCTCGGTCATGACGGCGAGCGTGCCCCAGGATCCGGCGATCAATTTGCACAGGTCGTAGCCGGTGACGTTCTTCACCACCCGGCCGCCCGACTTGATGGTTTCGCCGCGGCCGCTGACCGCGGAAAATCCCAGGAAATGGTCGCGCGCGGCGCCCGCCTTGACGCGGCGCGGGCCCGAGAGATTGGCGGCGATGGTGCCGCCGATGGTGCCGTGCCCGGGTTCGCCGCCCAAGAGCGGCGCGTAATCCATCGGCTCGAAGGCAAGCTGCTGGTTGTTGTTGTCGAGCAGCGCCTCGATCTCGGCGAGCGGCGTGCCGGCTTTGGCTGAGAGCACAAGCTCGTCTGGCTCGTAGAGCGTGACGCCGGTCAGATCCGACAGATCGAGCGTGATATCGGTCTGGCTTGGCCGGCCGATCAGGCGCTTGGAGCCGTGCCCGACGACTTCCAAGGCCTTTTCGTCGCCGAGCGCCCAGCGCACGGCCTCCTCGACCTCTTTGGCGTCACGCGGCTTGAGGGTGTCCGTCATCTCCCAACTCTATCATTCGGCGGCGTCGGCCGCGGGCGTATCCGGGCAAACGCCGGCATGATGTCACGCGCGAACCGGCGCAATTGCTCCTTGCCGCCGGCGATGGTGAGCAGGACATAAACAACGCCGGCGTCCCGCAACGTCTCGAGCATGGCGGCGATCTCGTCGGGCGTGCCGTAGAGCGCGTTCTCCTCGGTGGCGCCGGCCTTGTCGGCATAAGCGAGCACATGCGAGCCGGGCTTGCCGTCGGGCGTGCGCGCGACATCGACGGTGCGCTTGGTATAGGCGGCCTGGCGCACCAGCGCCTCTCGCTTGTCGGCTTCGTCCTTGGCGACATAAAGCTGGCGCGCCACCGTCACCTGCATCGGATTGAAACCGAGGCCGTGCGCCAAACGCTCGGTCTTGTAGAGGGCGATGCGCTCACCGATCGTCGCGGGCGACGCGTACTGATCGAGGATGAGATTGAAGCCGCGCGCGGCGGCGCGCTTGATCGAGGGCGCGCTGCCGGCGGCAACCCAGAACGGCGGGTGCGGCGCTTGCGCCGGCGGTGGCTCGACCACGATGTCCTCGAAATGCCAGAAGCGGCCGCGATGCGAGAAGCGCTCGCGCGTCGTCCAGGCGCGCGTCATCACTTCGATCGCTTCCTCAAAGCGCGCCTCGGCTTCCTCCGGCGCGATCTGGAAGCCGTTGAACTCGCTGTGCCGATAGCCCTTGCCGATGCCGAAATCGAAACGGCCGCCGGAGATCAGATCGAGCGTCGCAACCTGTTCGGCAAGCAGCACCGGATTGTGCCAGGGCAGCACCAGCACCGCGGTGCCGAGCCGCAAGGTGGTGGTGCGCATGGCGAGCGCGCCCAGCAACATCGGCGTCGCGGAGACCTGGTTCCAGCCGGTGAAATGATGCTCGACCGAAAACGTTGAATGGAAGCCGAGCGCCTCGGCTTCGACGTTGAAGTCGAGATAGTCGCGGAAGCCTTGGCCGGTTTCGGGGGCAAAGCCTGGAGCGTCAGCTTTGGGTGAGCAGAACAGACCGAAACGCATGTCTAAAACCGCGGAATATCCGGGAACGGCAGCTTGCCGCCGGAGATGTGCATGCGCCCCAATTCGGCGCAGCGGTGCAGCGTCGGGAACACCTTGCCGGGATTGAGCAGGCCCTTCTCGTCGAAGGCGCATTTGACGCGCTGCTGCGCATTGAGGTCGATCTCGGAGAACATCACCGGCATCAGGTCGCGCTTCTCGACGCCGACGCCGTGCTCGCCGGTCAAGACGCCGCCGACCTCGACGCAGAGCTTGAGGATTTCGGCGCCGAACTCCTCGGTCTTCTGCAGTTCGCCCGGTTTGTTGGCGTCGTAGCAAATCAGCGGATGCAAATTGCCGTCGCCGGCGTGGAACACATTGGCGCAGCGCAAGCCATATTTCGCCGACAAGTGCCTGATGCGTTGCAGCACCTGCGGCAGCTTGGCGCGCGGGATGGTGCCGTCCATGCAGTAGTAATCGGGCGTGATGCGGCCGATCGCCGGGAACGCCGCCTTACGGCCGGCCCAGAACAGGAGCCGCTCCTGCTCCGAGTTCGAAACCCGGCAGGAGACCGCGCGGCAGTCCTTGGCGATCTTTTCCACGCGCGCGATCAGGTGATCGACCTCGGCTTGCGGTCCGTCGACTTCCACGATCAGCAGCGCCTCGACGTCGAGCGGATAGCCGGCATGGACGAACTCTTCGACCGCCTTGATCGCCGGCCCGTCCATCATCTCCATGCCGCCGGGGATGATGCCGGAGGCGATGATGCGTGAGACGCATTCGCCGGCATCTTCCGACGACGGAAAGCCGACCAGCACCGCGCGCGCGCATTCGGCCTTCTTCAGGATGCGCACGGTCACTTCGGTGATCACGCCGAGCAGACCTTCCGAGCCGGTGATCAGGCCCATGAGGTCGTAGCCGGCGGCATCGAGATGCTTGCCGCCGATGCGCAGCACCTCGCCGTTCATCAGCACCAGTTCGCAGCCGAGCACGTTGTTGGTGGTCATGCCGTATTTCAGACAATGCACGCCGCCGGAATTCTCCGCCACGTTGCCGCCGATGGTGCAGGCGATCTGCGAGGACGGATCGGGCGCGTAATAGAAATCCCTCGTGTGCCACCGCGTTGCTCACCGCCAGATTGGTGACGCCGGGCTCGACAACGGCGACGCGATTGCCGAAATCGATCTCTCGGATGCGATTGAACTTGGCCATGCCGAGCAACACGCCGTCGGCGAGCGGCAGCGCGCCGCCGGAGAGCGAGGTGCCGGCCCCGCGCGGCACCACCTTGATGCCCTCGCCGTGGCAATAGCGCAGCACTTCCGACACCTGCTGGGTGGTCTCCGGCAGCACCACCACCATGGGCAGCTGGCGATAGGCAGTGAGACCGTCGGTCTCAAAAGCGCGCATTTCGCGCTCGGCCGCGATCACCCCTTCGCCCGGCACGATGCTGCGCAGCGCCGCAACGATGCGCTTGCGCCGCGCTATGATCTCGGGGTCCGCCAGCGGCATCCGCACGGTCATTGCAGCTTGTCCCAGTCCTGATTCCGCGTCCGCACGGTATACAGCCATTTGACGCTTGACATATAGGGCTGGCAAAACAAGCCCCAAGCCGGGCCGGGCGTCAGGCGGAGCGGTCCAAGGGGCGGCGAAAGGTCACAATGAGGAGCGAAATGATGAAGACGGCGACATTGGTCATGGCAACGCTCATGCTGGCCGCGATGGCGCAAACAGCGCATGCGCAAGACGCTGCGGCGGGCGAGCAGGTATTCAAGAAATGCTTCCCCTGCCATTCCATTGGCCCAGGCGCAAAGAACAAGGTCGGTCCCGAACTCAATGGGCTCGACGGCCGCCATTCCGGCACCGCGCCGGGCTATCACTATTCCGCCGCCAACGAGAAATCGGGCATCGTCTGGGGCGAGGCGACGTTTGCGAAATACATCAAGGATCCGCGTGCCGACATACCCGGCACCAAGATGATCTTCCCCGGCGTCAAGAAAGAGAAGGACATCGCCAATCTGTGGGCCTATCTCAAACAATTCGGCCCGGACGGAAAGAAGAAATGACGATCTCGCCGCCGCGCTCAATCGGCGGTGGAGGAGGAATGCGCCATCGGCATTTGACCTCGGTCAAAGCTAAAACGACAGTAGCGGTCATCATGTCGGTATCAAAGTAGTCGGCTTGCGCGGGATTGCGCCGGCTCGGTCAGGAGAGGAAGTCATGATCAAGGATATTGTCGTCAATCTTGCCCTGGGCGATCGCGACCCGGCAGGAAATTTTGCCGTCTCGGTGGCCGAAACTTTCCAAGCGCATCTCTTGGGCGTGGCTTTTGTCTATGACCCGGTGATCCCGGGATCGGTCATGGGCGGCATTCCCCCGGAGTTCCTTGAATCGCAACGCGCCGAGTCGCAGGGCCAGGCGAACGCGGCGATCAAGCGTTTCAGCGAAAGCGCCAAGCGCGCCGGCATTTCCTATGAAGCGATCAGCGTCAATTCCAGCGTCTCCGGCGCCGCCGATCGGCTCGGCCGCCTGGCGCGGCGCTTCGACGTCGCAATCGTCGGCCAGCCCGAGCGCGAAAAGTCGGCGCCGGCGGAAATCCTGGATGAAGGCGTGCTGTTCGATTCCGCGCGGCCGGTGATCATGGTGCCGTTCATCCAGAAAGATGGCTTGAAACTCGGACGCGTCTTGGCATGCTGGGACGGCAGCCGCGCCGCGACGCGCGCCATCGCCAATTCCATGCCGTTCCTGGAGAAGGCAAAGCAAGTCGACCTGGTGATCGTCGCCGGCGGTCGCGCCAAGAGCGATGAAGTTCCGGGCGCCGATATCGGCCAGCATCTCGCTCGCCACGGATTGAAGGTGGACGTCAAACGCATCACGTCGCCGGACATCGACGTCGCATCGACCATCCTGTCCTATGCGGCGGATTGCAGCGCCGACATGATCGTGATGGGCGGCTACGGCCACTCACGGTTGCGCGAGTTCGTGCTCGGCGGCGTCACCCGCGGAATCCTCGAATCGATGACGGTGCCGACGCTCATGTCGCATTGATCTTGCCGTAATGTCGCATTGATATTGCTATCGTCCCGGGCGAGCCTGAGCGCAGCCCGGGACTTCTCGTCACCGGCCAATCGTTAGGCTGCGAATCCCCGCTTCGCGAGGACAGGAGAGAAGGCTTGCTCGAAGGCCGCGTCGCATTGCTCGACGGAACGCCGGTGCTGATCCGCCCGCTCCGGGTCGAGGATGCCGCGCTCTATCCGGATTTTCTGAAAGACGTCACCGCCGACGATCTGCGGCTGCGCTTCTTTGCGCCGATGCGCGAGGTCAGCCCCGAACTGATCGACAAGCTCATCCACTACGATCCCAAGCACGCGATGGCCTTCATCGCCATCGAGGAGGCCACCGGAAAGATGTTCGGCGTGGTGCGCCTGCACGACGATCCCGACGGCGAAAAAGCCGAGTTCGCGATCCTGGTACGCTCGCAGCTCAAGGGCCGCGGACTTGGCTGGCTGTTGATGAAGCACATGATCGCCTTCGCCAAGGACAAGGGGCTGAAGATCGTGCACGGGCAGGTGCTGACCGAAAACGCCACCATGCTGGTGATGTGCGCGGAGCTCGGCTTTCATTTTGCCGACGATCCCGACGAGCACGGTGTGAAAGCGGTGACGCTGCCGATCGACGAGGTGCCCAGCGAGGCGACCTAGCGCGGCATGGCCTATGGCGCGAACGCCGGCAGCGTGCATTGCACCACCAGCCCGCGGGCGCGCGCGTCGACAACGCCGAGCGCGCGGAGCGCCAGCAATGTCGCGGTCTGCACCGCCGCGCGCATCGTGGCGGGATCGGCGCCGTCGGTCGGCGCCAGCGGGCCAATCAGCCCTTCCATCAAGGCGCCGACAATGGCCGGCGCGGTGATGCTCGCATCCTGCTCGGGCAGATGGTGGCCGGCGATCGCGGCCTGGATGCGCGCGGCAAGCTCGGCGCAAAGCGCCTTGCGGAAGTCCAGTCGTGCCGCATCAACGTCGGGATCGACCGCCTCGCCGATCAGCGCCCAGACGAGTCGCCGCTCGCTGAGCGCGCGGGCGGCGAAGGTGGTAATCGCAGCCGCCAGCGCCGATAGCGGTCCCGGCGCGCCATCGGCGGCACCGCGCACGGCATCCAGCTCTTGTCCGGCGACGCCGGACGCCATCACACGCACCAAATCGGTCTTGGACGGGAAATAGCGATAGACGGTGCCGGCGGCGATGCCGGCGCGCTCGGCGACCGCCGCGATCTGCAGCGCGCCCATGCCGCCCTCGCCGGCGATGGCGCGAGCGGCGGCGAGGATTGCCTGCTCGCGCTTGGCCAGGCGACGCACGACGTTTTCGGTGCGGCGATAGGGCATGGCAACGAGTGAACGATGATTCATGGCGACGAGGCAAGCTCGTCCTGTCATGCCCCGCGCAAGCGGTACGGGATCGCCCGCTCGCGCGGGATTGGAGCTAGCTCCGATGCGTTCCGCTTGCGCCGCCGTCGCCGGCGAGCGCCTTTTTGCGGATGGCGGAGAGCGTCATCGCGGGCGTTGCCGCTTCCGGATCGATCTTGAGGCGGATGATCGACGGCTTGCCGCTGGCGCGCGCCTGCGCAAAGGCGGCGGGAAAATCGGCGGTCTTCTCCACCAGCACGCCATAGCCGCCGAAGGCCTGCGCATAGGCGACGAAGTCCGGATTGACGAGCTTGGTGGCGATGATGCGGCCGGGATATTCGCGCTCCTGGTGCATGCGAATGGTGCCGTAAAGCCCGTTGTCGACGATCACCACGATCACCGACAAGCCGTATTGAACGGCGGTAGCGAAATCCTGTCCCGTCATCAGGAAGTCGCCGTCGCCGGCGACGCACACCACCGTGCGCTCGGGATAAAGCGTCTTGTTGGCCAGCGCCGCCGGAAAGCCGTAGCCCATGGAGCCGGAGGTCGGCCCCACCAAGCCGCCGAACTTGCGCACGCGATAGAAGCGGTGGATCCAGGCGGAAAAGTTGCCGGCGCCGAGGGTGACGATGGCGTCGGGGCCGAGGTTCTCGCGCAGCCACACCATCACCTCGCCGAGATTGACGTCGCCCGGCACCGGCGTCGCCTTTTCGGTCCAGGCGATGAAATCGGCATGCGCGGTGTCGCTCTCGCCCTTCCACGGAATGTCGTTCGGCGGCTGCAGCCCTTCCAGCGCCGAGCAGAAGGCGGTCGGCGAGGCGTTGATCGCCAGCGCCGGATGATAGACGCGACCGAGTTCGTCGGCGCCCGGATGCACGTGCACCAATTTGGTCTGCGGCTCGGGGATATCGAACAGCGTATAGCTTTGCGACGGCATTTCGCTTAAGCGCCCGCCGATCAGCAGCACCAGATCGGCGCCCTTGACGCGCGCCAGCAGTTTTGGATTTGGCGCGATGCCGAAATCGCCGGCGTAACAGGGATGCAGCGCGTCGAATAAATGCCCGCGCCGGAAGCTGGTGGCGACCGGCAGCGCAAAGCGCTCGGCAAAACGCATCAACGCGGCGGTGGCGGCTTCCGACCAGCGGCTGCCGCCGATCAGCGCCACCGGCTTTTTCGCCGCCCACAGCATCTTCTGCAGCCGGCTCATGTCGGTTAAGCCCGGCCAGGTCTCCACCGGCTCGAAGGCGGCGGCATCGGCCACCGCCACGCGCTCGGTCAGCATATCCTCCGGCAGCGCGACCACCACCGGACCGGGGCGTCCGTTACAGGCAGTGTGGAAGGCGTGCGAGACGATCTCCGGGATACGTGCAGGGTCATCGATCTCGGTCGCCCATTTGGCGATCGAGCCGAACACCGCGCGATAATCGAGCTCCTGGAACGCCTCGCGGTCGCGCATATTGCGCGCGACCTGGCCGACGAACACGATCAGCGGCGTTGAATCCTGGCGCGCGATGTGGATGCCGGCTGATGCATTGGTGGCGCCCGGCCCGCGCGTCACGAAGCAGATGCCCGGCCGGCCGGTCGCCTTGCCGACCGCCTCGGCGATCATGCAGGCTGCGCTTTCGTGGCGGCAAACGGTGAGCGCGATGTCGCTGTCGTGGAAGGCATCGAGCGCGGCCAGATAGCTCTCGCCCGGCACGCAGAAGGCCTGGCGCACCCCGTGGATCGCCAGTTGATCGATCAGGATCTCGCCGCCGGTGCGCATATTGCTGTTCGATCGCATACGAGAGAACTCCGAGATCGACGTGGGCGGAAAGCTATAGACGATCGGGGCCGCCTCCGCCTAGCGGTAGGACCCGCATAGCAGATGCGTTGTCGGCACGTCCCGCGGCTTAGCACTGCGCCGCCCCAAGGACACGCGGCCGCAGTCGATCAGCGTTGGACCTTGGGCATCGGGATCGGCGGCGCGAAGGACGCCGGCGTCATCAGCATGGTGCTCTGCTCGATCGTGTTGCCGGCCTTGGCGTTCTCGACCAGGAAATGCTTCCAATCCGGATCATTCATCATGGCGGCGCGCTTTTGTTCGCGGTCGCCGGCGCTCTCGTAGACCCAGCAGTGCACCAACGTATTGAGGGCGCCGCTTTCGGACGCCAGGTAGCAGAGCGGCTCGCCCATGTAACGCAGCTGCACCGGATAGGCGAGCTTGCCATAGAGCTCGAGCTGCGCGGGCGTGCGGCCGGGCAAAAGCCGATAGGTCCGATGGTCGATGATCACGAAGCGCCTCCCTTGGATTGGCCGCCAAAACGCGGCAAGGGGCGGACTCTTCCGGGCCTGCGTGGCTCGGTCAATAGAGCTCAAGCGGACGCGGCGCCGCGCTCAGAGGATTTTCCGCAACGCGCACTTCCGCGCGCTGCTCGGCCGGCTTCTTGGTATGGGAGAGATTGCTCGCGCTGTTGACCAGCGCCAGGTGTGAAAAGGCTTGCGGAAAATTTCCGATCAGGCGGTTGGCGTAAGGGTCGTATTCTTCGCTGAGCAGCCCGACATCGTTGCGCAGCGACAATAGCCGCTCGAACAGCCGCAAGGCGTCGTCGCGGCGTCCCAGCATGAGGTAAGCGTCGACCAGCCAGAAACTGCAGGCCAGGAACACGCCCTCCCCGGCTGGCAGGCCGTCTTTGGCGGCCTCCGTATTGTAGCGGCGCACCAGCCCATCGGTGACGAGCGCGTGCTCGACAGCTTCGACCGTGCCGATAATGCGCGGATCGTCGGGTGGCAGGAAGCCGATCGCCGGCAACAGCAGTAGGCTGGCGTCAAGCTGCTTGGAGCCGTAGGAGCGCACGAAACTGCCGAGCGTTTTGTCGAAGCCGAGACGGCAGATATCGGCATGGATCTCGTCGCGGATTTGCCGCCAGTGGTCGACCGGCCCGTCGAGGCCGAAGCGTTCGGCACTCTTGACGGTGCGGTCGAAAGCCACCCACGCCATCGCCTTGGAATAGGTGAAGTGAAGCTGCTCGCCGCGCACCTCCCAGATGCCGTTGTCGGGATTCGACCAGATCTGCTCGAGGTGCTCGATGAATTTCGTCTGCAACTCCCAGCGCGCTTCGCTGGCCGCGAGCCGCCCGAGACGCGCCTGATGCATCGCGTCCATCATCTCGCCGAAAACGTCGAGCTGGAGTTGGCTGTGCGCCGCGTTGCCGATCCGCACCGGCTTGGAGCCCTCGTAGCCGGCAAGCCAATCGGCTTCCCATTCGTTGAGCCGACGCTCGCCGCCGATCCCGTACATGATCTGCATCTGCTGCGGGCTGCCGGCGACCGCACACATCAGCCAGTCGCGCCATTTGTTGGCTTCCTCGTAATAACCGGCATTCATCAGCGCGAGCAGCGTGAGCGTTGCGTCGCGCAGCCAACAGAAGCGGTAATCCCAGTTGCGCTCGCTGCCGATCTGCTCTGGCAGCGAGGCTGTGGCCGCCGCCACCATGCCGCCGGTCGGCGCATAGGTGAGCGCCTTGAGCGTGATCAGCGAGCGGGTGACCGCCTCTTTCCAGGGCCCGCCGATTTGGTTCTTGGCCGCCCAGCGTTCCCAATACCGTTGGGTCGATGTGAGCGCGTGCTCCGGAGTCGATCGGCTTCGGCGCAGGCGAGACTGATGGAACATAAGTGAGCACGAAGCGCGCCGTTTCGCCGGCCGATAGGGTGAATTCGCCAACCGTCTTGAAGTTCTCGCCTCGCAGATGCGTGTCCGAGCGCACCAGAACCGTGTCCGGACCGGCAATGCCCCGCAAGGTCTGATCGTCGACCCGCGTCACCCAAGGCACCGTCGCGCCATAGCCGAAGCGCAACACCAGTTCGGTGTGCATTTTCACGCTGCCGCGTTCGCCGACCACCAGACGCACGAGATGCGAGCCGTCGCCGCGCGGCGGCATGAAATCGATCAGCGTCACCGCGCCATCGGCGGTCTCGAACCGCGTCTCCAGGATCAGCGTGTTGGGGCGATAGCTGCGGGTGGCAGGCTTGACCTCGCCCTGCGGCGCGATCAGCCAGCGACCATTCTCGTTTGTGCCCAACAGCGCGGCAAAGCAGGCGTCGGAGTCGAATCGCGGCCAGCACAGCCAATCGATCGAGCCGTCGCGGCCGACCAGAGCGGCCGTGCTCAAATCACCGATCAATGCATAGTCTTCTATTCGCGAGGCCATGGAAAATTCTTTTGTTGGAACATGATATTTTGCGAAAACCGGTGTCCGCTTTTCGGAATCAAGCGCTACTGCGTGAAATCGAGCACGGTCTTGACGTCATTGTCGCGCGTTTCGAAGGCTTCCTGCCAGCGCGCGAGCGGCACGCGGCGGGTGATCAGGCGGGCGAGCCAGTCCTTGTCCGCTTTCGCCAGCGCCTCGGCGGCGGCGGCATAGTGGCGGCGATTGGCGTTGACCGAGCCGAACACCACGTCGTTTTCCAACACCATGCCGCGGTTGAGAGCACCGATATCGAACTGGAGCTTGTGGCCGCCCGAAGACACGCCGGCAAGGCATACGATCCCTTCCGGCGCGTTGCGGCTCATGACGTCGAGCACCACCGAGGAGGCGCCCGTGCATTCGATCACAATATCGGGCTCGAGCGATCCGAGTTCGCCGGCGTGATAGGTAGCGCCGAGATCGTGCGCAAGCTTGGGCTTCGGGCCTTCCTCAGTGCGGTCGAGAATATGCACGTCGATAGCCGCGCTGCTTGGCCATCAGCGCCGCCAGCAAGCCGACCGGGCCGGCGCCGGTGATGAGAGCGACGCGCGGGCACCAGGCCGCACCGCGCGCGCCAATGCGCTCGACCTGTTCCCAGGCCTTGGCCACAACGCTGGTCGGCTCCAGCAGCACGCCGAGCTTGTCCAATGCCGGATCGAGCTTGATCAGGAAATCCGGCTCGATGCGCCACTGCTCCGAGCCATAGCCGTTGCGTTGCTTGATGCCGCGCTCGGTATATTGGCCGTTGCGGCACATGTCCCATTCGCCGACGGCGCAGGCTGGGCAAGGCACCGGATCGGGCCGGCGCACGATGCCGACCACGAGTTCACCCGGCGAAAAACCACTATCGGCAGGTGCCGTTTCAACGCGACCGAGCAATTCGTGGCCGATAATGAGACGCTGCGCGCCTGGCGGTGCCCAGCCGTAGTCGCCCGAAATGATTTCGCGGTCGGTGCCGCAAATTCCGAGCGCCAACGCGCGCACCAGCACGGCGCCGTCCGTGGTGGGCGGCGGCGGGACATCCTCAAGTTGGATGGAATTTGCAGTGCCGGGCTTGACGGTCAGTGCGCGCATGCGGGGCCACTCTCGCGATTGCCACCTCGCCCAATTCACAAACTAGTACATTATAACGCGCATGCAAGGCAACGCGTTCCTTCCGCTAAACGAACGGTAAAGCAAGTATTCAGGTCGCCGGCTCGACTGAAATCACTTGATACGTGTGCATCTCGCCGTCTTCGTCACGGATCGAGACATATTCGCCGGGCTGGAAGGCGTGGCTGGCGAAGCGATAGCCGCTCTCGTCGTCATCGGCGCGTTTCGGGTCGTAATCGAAGACCCAACGCGAATGCTCCGGGCCGCCGGGGCGATGCACCACAAAGCCGATCTCGTCGTCCTCGCCCTCCCAGAACCGGCGCACGCGGCAATTGTCCTTGTGCTCGCGCCAGAGCGCCACATCGATATGGCCGGAGGCGTCGAGCGGGGCGACGAATTCGTAACCATGCCGCTCGGAGCCCTGCGGGAATTCCTTGGAGCGGGCAAGATTGAGCCTGATGCGCTTGAACGTGTGCGGCAGGGTCGTCACAGGAATCGCCTCCATGGTCGAATTCGGTCGCTTATGTGCCATATCATGGCCGTGCGGCAAACCCGCACATTGATCTGGATCAGGCCGGAACCACTTGCACCCCATAGCTTTTGCACGAAGTCATTTCGGATCGCCATGAGCGAAGACCTACAAAAGCCGGTGATCGATTTTCTCGCGCGGCCGCAAACCCACGGCGGCGCGACGGTCACGCGCATCGACACGCATGCCGCGACGGTATTCCTGGCGGGCGAGCGCGCGCTCAAGATCAAGCGCGCGGTGCGCTTTCCGTTCCTCGATTATTCGACATTGGCGAAGCGCAAAGCGGCTTGCGAGGCCGAGATCGCGGTCAACCGGCCATTTGCGCCGGCGATCTATCGTGGCGTGGTGGCGATCACGCGCGCGGGCGACGGTAACCTCGCCATCGGCGGCCAGGGCGAGCCGGTCGAATGGGCGGTGGAGATGCAGCGTTTCGATGAAACGCAGACGCTCGATCATCTCGCCGCCCAAGGACGCATCGATGCCGCGCTTGCCGATGCACTCGGGCGCGCGGTCGAACGCGCGCATGCGGCGGCGCCGGTCAACAAGGCCGCCGGCTTCGCCGACGTGCTTGATGAGATCATCGCGCAGAACGACGCCGAATTGCGCGCTGCGCCCGAATTGTTTGCGCTGGACGCGGTGAGCGCGCTGACTGCGGCAAGCAAGGCCGCGCTGGCGCGCCTGCGGCCGCTGCTTGAAGCCCGCGAGCGCGCGGGGCTCGTGCGGCGCTGCCACGGCGACCTGCATCTCGGCAATATCGTGCTGATCGACGGCGCACCGGTGCTGTTCGATGCCATCGAGTTCGATCCCAAGATCGCCACCGGCGACGTGTTCTACGATCTCGCTTTCCTGCTGATGGACCTGATCGAGCGCGGGCTGCAACCGGCCGCCAATATCGTGCTCAACCGTTATCTGACGCAGACCCGGCGCGCCGACGATCTCGACGCGCTGGCGGCGTTGCCGCTGTTTCTGTCGGTGCGCGCGGCGATCCGCGGCAAGGTCGCCGCGGCGCGGCGCAAGCCGGATGCCGACAACGCCGCGGTCGAACAGAGCGCACGCACCTATTTCGCGCTCGCGCAAAAACTCATAGCGCCACCGGCGCCTAAGATGATCGCGATCGGCGGCCTGTCGGGCACCGGCAAGTCGCTGCTGGCACGCGATCTCGCGCCCGAGCTTGCTCCGGCGCCGGGGGCGGTCTGGCTGCGCAGCGACGTCGAGCGCAAGGCGTTGTTCGGCGTCGCCGAAACCGAGCGGCTGCCGGAGACAGCCTATAGCCCCCCAGTTACGGCCAAGGTCTACGCCACGCTCACCGACAAAGCGCGCCGCGTGGTCGCCGCCGGTCACTCGGTCCTTGTCGATGCCGTGTTTGCGCAAGCCGGCGAGCGTGCCGCCATCGCCAAGGCCGCGCCGGCGTTCCGCGGCCTGTTCCTCACCACCGATCCCGCCACCCGCCTCGCCCGCCTCGGCACGCGCATCGGCGATGCCTCCGATGCCGACGCGGCGGTCGCCCTCGCTCAAGAGCACTATGACCTCGGTGCCATGGATTGGACGGTCATCGACGCCTCTGGTTCGCCGGAGGAAACATTGCGCGCTGCCAAGGCGGCGCTTGCAGTTTCAGCCCTCCCCCCGCGAAGCGGTGGGGAGGGTCGGTGAGCATTGCGCCAGCAATGCGAACCGGGGTGGGGGGCACTTTGATACGTTGACCAAGTTTTGAGTCAGAAAAAAATCCCCCCACCCCTATCCCCTCCCCACCACTCGCAAGTGCTCGTGGGGGGAGGGGAAACGATTCATCAGCTATGCGCGGGGTGGCGCACTGCCCCGCCACCCTTCCCCCTTGGCCTTGGTTGCAAAACCGATAGGTTGCCTTTCGTTACGTGCTCCAAGCCGGGTTTCAAATGAACGCTGTGCAACGTCCGACCCTTTCCGCGCGCCAATTGGCGGTCGGGCTTGCCGGCTATTGCGCCTTCATCAATCTCTACTCGCCGCAGTCGATCCTGCCGCTGTTGTCGCACGAGTTCCATGCCAGCGCCGCCGAGGTCTCCACCATCATCACGGTGAGCACGCTGGCGGTGGCGATCACCGCGCCGTTCACCGGCACGGTCGCCGACGTGCTGGGGCGCAAGCGCGTGATCGTCGCCGCCATGTTCGCGCTGGCGGTGCCGACGCTGATGGTGGGACTGTCGAGCAGCCTGTCGATGCTGATCTTCTGGCGCGCGGTGCAAGGGCTGGTGCTGCCGCCGATCTTCGCCGTCGTCGTCGCCTATATCGGCGACGAATGGCCGCCGCGCGAAGCGACCACCGCGGCCGGCATCTACGCGTCGGGCTCGAGCCTCGGCGGCTTCAGCGGACGGCTGGTGACCGGCTTCATGGCCGACCTGGTCGGCTGGCGTTACGGATTCATGGTGCTCGCCTCGATCGCGGTAATCGGCGGCATCGCGGTCGCCTTCATGCTGCCGCGTGAGCGCAAATTCGTGCGCTCGGAAGGTTTGCTGGCGTCGGGACGGCAGATGCTCGCGCATTTCCGCAACGGTCAGTTGGTGGCGACCTTTGCGGTCGGCTTCGGCGTGCTGTTCAATTTCATCTGCACCTTCACCTTTGTCAGCTTCCATCTCGCCGCCGCGCCCTACAATCTGTCGGCCAGCGCGCTCGGCATGCTTTTCGTGGTCTATCTCACGGGCTCGGTGCTCACGCCATGGGCCGGCTGGGCGGTCGGGCGGTTCGGACGGCGACGCTTTATGGTGCGGATCATCGCGCTGTGGGGTGTCGGCATAGTCTTGACGCTGGCGCCATCGCTGCCGCTGATCATTCTGGGCCTCGCCATCGGCGCCGGCTGCGGGCTGATCTGCCAAGCGGTGTCGACCGGCTATGTGACGATCACCGCTAAAGTCGGGCGCTCCTCGGCGGTCGGCCTCTATGTCACCAGCTTTTATACCGGCGGCAGCTTCGGCGCCGCGCTCGGCGGCCTCTTGCTGGACGCTCGGCGGCTGGCCGGCCTGCGTCGCGCTGGTGGTGGCGATGCTCCTGGTGATGGCCGGCATCGTGTTCTTCGGCTGGGAGCGCGGCGTGCCGGCCGGGCCGGATCTGACGCCGATCGAGCCGGCGTGAGTAAGCGCTCGCGCTTGGCGTGCCAGAGCGGCGTGGTAACCGCGCCCCAGCACGCGCAGAGATCAACGGCGGCGTGAGCACGTCGACTTCCGCGTCGACGCGGGCGCGGTCGCGCATCGGCATAGCCTTGCGGCGTCCAGCGCAGCAGGCGTTGGCCGCGAATAGCGAAGGCATCGCCATCAATCGCGATCACGGCGCCATCCGGCAGCGTGCCGATATCACGCCGGTGCGTGCGCTTGGATTTTCCCGCCAAGCGCTCGGCATGGAGCGCTTCGTCCATCTCGGCCGCAGTGGCGCGTTGCTTTTTGCCTGAGAACAGCGCCGCGAAATGCTCCGCATCCTTACGCCTGCACTCGAAACAGGGCCGGTGCCCGGCGGCGAAGGCGGTCACCTCGTCGAGGAAGAACAGCTCGCTATAGCCATTGCCCCATACCTCGCGATGGCGATTGTTGAAGCCGAGTTGGCAGCAAATCCACTGCTTTGATACCCAGCGGCGCGCACCGAGCTTACGCGCATCGTCATGCAGCCGCCCGCCGCGGTTGCCCATCAGCGTGCCGCGGGCGGGCGTGGCGATGAGATTGCCGAAGGGATCGACGCGGTTTGGAAGAGGCATGGAATGCCCATCATCACCGCTGTCATGCCCCGCGCAAGCGGGGCATTCAGCAATCACTGACGCTGCCGTGAATACTGGATCGCCCGCTTTCGCGGGCGATGACAGCATCATTTGAATTTGCGATTTAGCCCTGCGGCTGCGGGGCGACTTCGCCCGATGGCGGCTCGGGGCGCGGCCGCGGCTTGCCGGCCGGCGGCACGGCGGAGGCGCGCGGGCCGGTCGGCTCGATCACGCTTTCGCGCACCGGCCGCTTGCCTTCGAGCAGGTCTTTGATCTCGTCGCCCGACAGCGTCTCGAATTCGAGCAGGCCGCGCGCCAGCGTTTCGAGATCGGCGCGCTTGTCGGTGAGGATTTGCGTCGCCTCGGCATAGCCGGCCTCGACCAGCTTGCGGACCTCGGCGTCGATGGTCTGCGCGGTCGCCTCCGAGATGTTCTGCTGGCGGGAGACCTGGTAACCGAGGAACACCTCGTCCTGGTTCTCGCCGTAAGCAACCGTGCCGAGCTTGTCGGACAGGCCCCAGCGCGTCACCATCAAGCGCGCGAGCTTGGTGGCCTGCTCGATGTCGGAGGCGGCTCCTGAGGTAACTTTGTCGTTGCCGAACACCATTTCCTCGGCGACGCGCCCGCCCATCATGATGGCAAGGCGCGAGGTCATCTGCTCGCGGCTCATCGACAGCTTGTCGCGTTCCGGCAGCTGCATGACCATGCCGAGCGCACGGCCGCGCGGGATGATGGTGGCCTTGTGCACCGGATCGGTTGCCTTGACGTTGAGCGCGACGATGGCGTGACCGCCTTCGTGATAGGCGGTGAGCATCTTCTCTTCGTCGGTCATGACGAGCGACTTGCGCTCGGCGCCCATCATCACCTTGTCCTTGGCGTCCTCGAACTCGGACTGGGTCACCATGCGCTTGTTGCGGCGCGCCGCCATCAAGGCGGCCTCGTTGACCAGGTTCATCAGGTCGGCGCCGGAGAAACCGGGCGTGCCGCGCGCGATGGTCTTCAGGTTGACGTCGGGCGCCAGCGGCACCTTGCGCACATGGACCTTCAAAATGTTTTCGCGGCCGACCACGTCCGGATTCGGCACCACCACCTGGCGGTCGAAACGGCCGGGGCGCAGCAGCGCAGGATCGAGCACGTCGGGACGGTTGGTCGCTGCGATCAGGATGATGCCTTCGTTGGCCTCGAAGCCATCCATCTCGACCAGCAACTGGTTGAGCGTCTGCTCGCGCTCGTCATTGCCGCCGCCGAGGCCGGCGCCGCGATGACGGCCGACCGCGTCGATTTCGTCGATGAAGATGATGCAGGGCGCGTTCTTCTTGGCCTGCTCGAACATGTCGCGCACGCGTGAAGCGCCGACGCCGACGAACATCTCGACGAAATCGGAACCCGAAATGGTGAAGAACGGCACGTTGGCTTCGCCGGCGACCGCGCGCGCGATCAGCGTCTTGCCGGTACCGGGCGGGCCGACCAGCAGCACGCCGCGCGGAATGCGTCCGCCCAGGCGCTGGAATTTGCCCGGATCGCGCAGGAATTCGACAATCTCCTGCAAATCCTGCTTGGCCTCATCGACGCCGGCGACATCTTCAAAGGTCACGCGGCCATGCGCTTCGGCCAGCAGTTTGGCGCGCGACTTGCCGAAGCCGAGCGCTTTGCCGCCCGCCCCTTGCATCTGGCGCGACAGGAAGATCCACACGCCGATCAGCGCGATGAAGGGTAGCCACGAGACCAGCAACGACACGAACCACGGCACGTTATCCGACGGCGGCCGCGCGGTGATGGAAACGCCCTTGGTATAAAGCTTCTGCACCAGGCCGGGATCGCTCGGCGCATAGGTCTGGAAGTTGCGCCCATCCGAGAAGGTGCCATGAATTTCGGGCCCCTGGATCACCACGTCGCGCACGCGGCCTTGATCGACCTCGCTGAGCAATTGCGAGAACGAGATATCCTGCGAGGAGGTGCGTTGGCCGGGATTCTGGAACAGCGTGAATAGCGCCAGCAGCAAAAGAACGATGATCACCCAGAGGGCGAAATTGCGTAAGTTAGCGTTCATCAGGCGTTCCTACAGCCGCGCTCGGCGTCGCAGCCTTCGTTGTTTATGCCCAAAATTCGTGGCGACTTCACGTCAAACCCGTTTACCAATGTAGGCAGCGCGTAGGCCCAAGAAAAGGCCTCGAATCTTAATATTCTAGCGCGTTTTCGCTCGCCCTGCTCTACCGGCTTTGCATGTGGTTAAGGTTCTGCCATGCCGCGGCGGCGCCCGCTCGACGGCGATTTGGCCGGGGCCGAGCGTCACAATCGCGCCGGCAAGGCTGCGCCGAAAGTGCGCGCCTGTTGTTTGGGCGGTATCGAGTGCATCCTTCAGCGCCTCCAGCTTGCCGAGCTCGACCGGACCTTCGTCGCCGAGGCGCGTCACCGCGCGGCCGATCAGGCGCAGTGCGATTTCATTGGGCAACAGCGAAAAACCTTGCGCTTGGAAGGCGATATGCCCCGGCGCCTCATCGGCCAGTTCGGCCATGGCGCGGTCGCAGGCAGTCTCGATCGCGGCATCGGCGCGCTTGAGCCGGCGGGCGAGCAACGACAGCCGGCGGGCATCGAGGCCCTCGCGCGCAAGCTCCGGCATCAAGCCGCGCAGCCGCGCGCGGGTAAAGCGCGGGTCGCGGTTGGACGGATCCTCGGCGAAAGGAATTTTCGCGGCCTTGAGCGTGGCGATCAGGCGGGACTTCGGAACGTCGAGCAGCGGACGGACGATCTGCCCCGCGCCGGCCCCCGGCAAAGGTGAAACCCTTTGCATCGCACCCAGCCCGGTGAGGCCGCTGCCGCGGCTCAAGCGAATGAGCACCGTCTCGGCCTGATCGTCGAGCGTGTGGGCGGTGAGGATGTGCGAGGCGTCGGCATCGCGCGCGGCTTGCGCGAGCAAACGGTAGCGCGCCGCGCGCGCCGCCTCCTGCAAACCGGTCTTTGGCTTCTTACCCGTCCAGCGCAGGATGCGGTGGGCGATACCGAGCTTGCGCGCCAACCGCCCGACCGCGGCCGCCTCTTGCTTTGCTTCTCGGCGCAAGCCGTGATCGACGGTAATCGCAATCAGCGCCGGTTTCTTTTTCAGCGATTGTCGCCAGCGCGCCGCAAGCAGCATCAGCGCCGTCGAGTTGGGGCCGCCGGACACCGCCAGCACCAGCACGGACACGCGCTCGAGACCGGAGAACAGCGCCTTCGCTTCCGCCGCCGAAATCGGCGCTGGTTTTTCCGTGGGCATGATCTCAACCGAAAACCGGTTTCAACCCGGGATCAAGTCCCAGGCCGCGCTTTTCGGGATCGGGCCTTAGCAGTGGCCGCGTTTCTGCTCCTGCGCGACGCCGCGCTTCACGTTCGCCGGCGCACGCGGATATTTGCGCGCGACCTCGGCAAAGGTGGCGCAAGCCGCTTCCTTCTGGTGCATTGCGGCAAGCGACTGGCCGAGGCGGAGCAGCGCGTTCGGCGCCTTGCCGGAATGCTCGTATTTGGTCGACACCGCCAGGAAGGATTTGGCGGCGGCGCGATAGCGCTGGCGCTGGAACAGACTTTCGCCCAGCCAATATTGCGCGTCCGGCACCAGCTTCTCGTCGGGGTATTTGCGCAGGAAATCGCGGAACGCCTGTTCGGCGAGCGGATAGTCCCTGTGCAATACATAGCCATAGGCCAGCTCGTATTCATCCTTCGGCGAGCCCGAGGGCGGCAGCGTGGCGAGCTGCGTGCCGTTCGGATTGCGTTGCGGCGGCGGCGGCAATTGCGCGCCCGTTTGCGGGGCCGTCATCGGCGGCGCATTGGCCGGGACCGGCTGCGGTCCATTGACGGCCAGCGACGACAGATCGAGCGGCGCGCCCGGGGCGCGGCCGCCGGGCGCGCCAACCGGCGCATTGGCATCGTAATTGGGCGGAGCCGCCGGTAGGCCGGCTTGGGCGTTGAGCGTCTTGCCGGCGCCGGGCGCGTTCGGATGCAGCCGCGGATCGAAAGCATCGTTGCGCCCGGGCGGCCGCGTTGCGGCCGGCGCATCGACCGGCGCGGTGGGCATCGGCGCGCCAGGCGCCGCAGCCGCCGCAGGCGGAGCACCGCGCGATCCCATTTGCTGGAACCGATACTCGGTATCGTCCTGCATGCGCTTGAGCTGCATCTGCAGTTGTTGGTTCTGATGCTGCAGCTGCTCGATGGTGCCGGTGAGTTGGCGCAGCGCGTTCTCGATGCGGTCGATGCGCATGGAGTCGTTGGCGTTGTCGGCCTGCGCATATTGCTGCTGCTCGACCGGGTGCTGCTGCGCCGGCGGCGGCTCACCGCGGCTGAAAATATTATCGAGGAAGCCGTGCGAAGAGCGGTCCTGCGCCGAAGCGTCGGAGGGCAAAAGCAGCGCGACGGCAAAGACGGCCGCCGAGAGGCTGCCAAGACAGCGAGTGTGGAATTGCATGGATGTCATCGTCGGCAATTTCGGTTGCCAAACCGTTTATCGCGAGCGGTTCCGCAGCATAGCCGATTGAGTACGACCAGAATGTGGCCACAATCCGCGCCGTTTGCGGAAAATGCGTGCGTTAGGGCCCGATTTCAGACGCGCCGATTCATTCCGCCGCCGGCGCAGTCTGTGCGCGTTTTTGCCGGCGCGCGGCCAGCCATTCTTCGAAGCGCTGCGTGGCGACAAAGAACGACGGCACGCACAGCACCGCCAGACAGGTCGAGGCCAGCATGCCGGAAAACACGGTGATACCGATCGAGGCGCGCGCATTGGCGCCGGCGCCGGTCGCCAGCACCAGCGGAAGGACGCCGAGGATGAAGGCGAACGAGGTCATCAAAATCGGCCGGAAGCGGGCGCGCGAGGCCTCGACCGCCGACTCCAGGATCGGCTTGCCCTGCTCGCGCAGCTCGCGCGCGAACTCGACGATCAGGATGGCGTTCTTAGCCGACAGCGCGATCAACAGCACGATGCCGATCTGCGTGTAGAGATTATTGTCGATGTTGAGCGCCTTCAGCACCGCGACCGGGCCGATCAACGAGATCGGCACCGCCAGGATCACGGCGAGCGGCCGGAACCAGCTCTCGTACTGCCCGGCGAGCACCAGATAGACCAAGAGCAGCGCCATCGCGAACACGAAATACATCTGATTGCCGACCAGCTGCTCCTGGTAGGACATCCCCGTCCATTCGTAGGCGATATGCGGCGGGAAAGTCCGTCTGGCGACCTGTGCCATTAGTTCCGATGTCTGTCCGGTTGAATAGCCGCGAGCGGGCATCGCGACGATGCTGGCGGACGGGTAGAGATTGTAGAGGCTGATCATCGACGGCCCGACTTCGGGCTTTATCTCGATCAGCGTGCCGAGCGGGATCATGCTGCCGGCAGAATTGCGTACCGACAGATCGCGGATGTCCTCAAGCCGCAGGCGAAAGCGCGCGTCGGCCTGCACGAACACCTGGAAGGTGCGCCCGAACTTGGTGATCTGGTTGACATAACTCGAGCCGAGATAGCCGGCGAGCGCGTTGAAGATCTGATCGAGGCTTACCTGCAGCGACTCGGCTTTCACGCGGTCCACGGTGATGGTGTATTGCGGCGTGTTGGCGCGGAACGAAGACAACGCCAACAGCACGCTCGATTGCGATTTGGTGTTGTCGACAATGGTATCGACAACGCCTTGCAGCTTGGGGAAATCGTAGCTGTTATCCTGCTCCTCGACCTGCATGGTGACGCCGGCGGCGGCGCCGATGCCCTGGATCGGCGGCGGCGGCAGCACACGGACCGTTGCCTCCTCGATATTGTCCATGGTGCTATTGAGGCTTCGCAGCATCGGTAACAATCCCTCTGCCTTGCCGCGCACCGACCAGTCCTTGAAGATGATGTAGGCGACGCCGCTGGAGGCGAGCGAGGAATTGTTATCGAGCGGCGAGACGCCAGCAACGGTGATGACTTTATCGACGCCGGGCGTTTTGCGCGCCAAGTCGCTGACCTTCTCGAGCACTTTCTCCGTGCGCGACAGCGAGGCGCCGTCGGGCAATTGCACCATCGCCAGCATATAGCCCTGATCCTCGATCGGGATGAAGCCGGTCGGGATTTTCGAAAAGCCGTAGAGTGTTGCGCCGATGGCCGCGAGCGCAACAATCACCACGATGCCGGAATGCCCCACCAACCTGCTCATCAGCCGGGCATAGCCATTTTCGAGGCCGCCGTAGGCTGCGTTGATGCCGCGAAAGACGAAATTGCGTTTCTCGTACGGCACCGAGGGCCGCAGCCACAGCGCGCATTGCGTCGGCTTCAGCGTCACCGCGTTGACCGCGCTGATCAGCGCGGTCGCCGCGATCACCAAGGCAAACTGGGCGTACATCTGGCCGGTCAGGCCCGGCAGGAAGGCGGCCGGGAGGAACACCGAGAGCAGCACCAGCGTGATGCCGACGATCGGCCCGAACAGGATCTGCATCGCCTTGATCGAAGCGTCATGACCGTTCATGCCCTGGTCGACATTGTGGGCGGCGCCCTCCACCACAATGATGGCGTCATCGACCACGATGCCAATTGCCAACACGATGGCGAACAGCGTTGCGAAGTTGACGGTGAAGCCGAGCCCCCACATGGCGGCGAAGGCGCCGATGATGGTGACCGGCACCGTGGTCGCCGGCACCAGCATGGCGCGCCAGTCCTGCAGGAACACCAGGATCACCACCAGCACCAGGATGCCGGCTTCGATCAGTGTCTTGTAGACCTCGTCGATCGAGGCCTTCACGAACACGGTGGTGTCGAAGGGCACGTCATAGGTGAGCCCTTGCGGAAAGGCGCGCGCGAGCTCGACCATGCGGGCCTTCACCTCGGTTGCGACATCGAGCGCGTTGGCGCCGGGCGCCAGGAACACCGCAAGCCCTGCCGCCGGCTTGTTGTCGAGCGCGAAGATCTGGCCGTAGCTTTGCGCGCCCAGATCGACCGTACCGATGTCGCGCACCCGCGTGATCTCACCGTTGGCGCCGGTTTTGACGATGACATTGGCGAATTGCGCCGGGTCGTCGAGCCGTCCGGCGACGTTAAGCGTGTATTGGAACGCCACGCTGTCGGGTGCCGGCGGCATGCCGATTTGTCCGGCGGTCACCTGCGAATTCTGCTGCTGCAGCGCGCCGATCACGTCCGTCACGTTGAGCCCGCGCGCCTTCAGCTTGTCGGGGTCGAGCCAGACCCGCATGGCGTATTGGCCGGCGCCGAACACCGCGACATTGCCGACACCGGGCAGCCGGGAGACTTCGTCTTTCAGATTGATGGTGGCGTAGTTCGACAGATACAGGCTGTCGTAGCGCTTGTCGGGTGAGGTGAGCGTGACGATTTGCAGGATCGAGGTCGACTTCTTCTGCACCACCACGCCTTGCGACTGCACCGCCTGCGGCAGCGCGGCGAGCGCGCTCGACACGCGGTTCTGCACCAGCACCTGCGCGAAATTGAGATCGGTGCCGATCTTGAAGGTCACCGTCAGATTGTAGGTGCCGTCGGCGGATGCGAAGGACTGCATATAGAGCATGCCCTCGACGCCGTTGACCTGCTGCTCGATCGGCAACGCCACCGTGTCGATGACGGTGCGCGCGCTGGCGCCGGGATAGCGCGTGGTCACCTGCACGGTCGGCGGCACCACTTCCGGGTATTGCGCCACCGGCAGTCCCCACAAGGCGACGATGCCGATCACGATCATCAGGATCGCGATCACATTGGCGAGGACCGGCCGCTCGATGAAGAATTTCGAGATCATGGTTCGTCAATTCGCCTTGGCGGCCGGCGCCGCGCTCGCCGCCGCCGTCTGCGGCTCGACCTTTTGCCCTGGAATTGCGCGCAACAAGCCGTTGACGATGACGCGGTCGGTCGGCGCGATGCCCTTCTCGATCACCCGCAGCGTGCCTTCGCGCTGGCCGATCTCGACCTTGCGCTGCTCGACCACGTTGTCCTTGTTGACCACCAGCAGATAACGCCCGGCCTGGTCGCTGCCCAGCGCTGCGTCCGGCACCAGCAACGCGTTGCCGACTTTGTCGGTCGGGATGCGCACGTGCACGAACATGCCGGGCAGCAGCACGTCCTTGGGATTTTGCAGGATCGCGCGCGCCGCCAGCGTGCCGGTCGAGGCATCGACCGTCGGCGAGGCGTAGTCGAGCGTGCCGTGGTGCGGATAACCATCCTCGGTCTGCAGGCCGACCTCGACCACGACTTTCTTCAGATCGGCCGGCGTCAGTCCGCGGCGCCGGATTTCGGCGCGGATGTGCAACACGTCCTTTTCGTCGATGTTGAAATTCACATAGATCGGATTGAGCTCAACGATAGTCGCCAAGACGGTGGGCGAGCCGCCGCCGACATAGGCGCCGACCGAGACTTTGCGCGCGGTGACGACGCCGCCGAACGGCGCGGTGACATGCGCGTAGCCGAGATTGATTGCGGCAAGCTTGGTGTTGACTTCGGCCTGCTGAACACTGGCCCGGGCACTATCGCGGGTTGCGGTGGAGGTATCGAGCGTGGCTTTCGAGGCGGTGCCACTCTTGGTGAGATCAACCTGGCGCTGGTAGTCCGCTTGCGCCTGCTTGAGGACCGCCTTGGCGCTGTCTTCGGCGGCCTGCGATTGTTTGAGCTTAAGGTCATAGGATTCCGGCTCAATGGTGAAGAGCTCTTGGCCCTCTTTCACCACATCACCATCCTTGTAATTGATGGCGTCGACGAATCCGGCGACCCGCGCGACCAGGTCGGCGCTGTTGACGGCCGCGCTATTGCCGGTGGCTTCGAGATAGGTGGTAACGGAGCGCTGCACCGGCGCCGCCACCGTGACCTTCGGCGGCGGCGGCGGGACGTAGGTGTTGCTTTCACCGCACCCCGCCAGCACGACAGCGGCGGTCAGCAACAAGGGCGCGATCGACGCTCGTGCTAGGCTCATGGCGGTCGCTTCCCCGCTCGGTTGGGCGGCGATCATCGCACGATGCGAGCCGGCCCCCGGTCAGCGCAAGCCTTCCGCGATTTTGCAGGGTTGGCAAGCGGCAAACCGCCGCTGATCGCGGATGAAGTCGCCCAAAAGCAAACCGGCGCCGCGAGGGCGCCGGTCCGTTAGCCATAAAGCCGTTCGGTATTCACGAACTCGCGTTGAGCACCGTGACCGCGCGGCGGTTCTGCGACCAGCAGGAGATGTCGTCGCACACCGCGACCGGACGCTCCTTGCCGTAAGAGATGGTGTGCATGCGGTTGGCCGCCACGCCGCGCGAGATCAAGATAGTCCCGTACCGTCTGGGCGCGGCGGGCGCCGAGCGCCAGGTTATATTCGCGCGTGCCGCGCTCGTCGGCGTGGCCTTCGATGGTGAACTGGCTGTACTGCTGGTAGGTGGTGAGCCACTGCGCCTGCTTGTCGAGGGTCGCCCGCGACTGCGCCGAAAGCTCCGTGGAATCGGTATCGAACCAGACGCGGTCGCCGACATTGACCACGAAATCCTGCTGGCTGCCGGGCGTTGCCATGGCGCCGGCATTGGCTTGAGCATTCTCAGCCTGGTGGGAGCAGGCGGATATCGCCAGCGCCGCTGCAAGGACGGCCGCGAGCCGGGCCGCACGGACGATGGTCCTGACGTTGGTCATTCCGATGCCTCCATTCTCGCGCACGGATCGGGTTTTGATCGGACGCACGATCTTTTCGAGTTCATGCACGCGACGTGACGGATGATCCCGCACTTTTCCGGGTCAAGCGTCTTTTTTCCGGTCTAGCAGCACGTTCGTTAAACGAACGTTCCATCAACCTTGATGAGGACTTACAGGACGCCCCTAAACCCGTCGGAATCGATTAAAGCATTGTTGATGGTTAAAAACCGGTGAAAGTATGGCGTCAAGACAACAGCGGCGACCAGGCCGGGTCGGAAGCGTAGCTCGGAGTCGGTTCCCTCAACTCGTTGCGGCCGGTGATGTCGATCGTATAGAGCGACGGACCTTGGCCGGGATCGCGGAAGAACATGATCACGCGTCCGTTCGGCGCGAAGGTCGGGCCTTCGTTGTGGAACCCTTCGGTGAGGATGCGCTCGCCCGAGCCGTCCGGCTTGATCAGCCCGATGGAGAATTGCCCGCGCGCCTGCCCGGTGAAGGCGATGTAGTCGCCGCGCGGCGACCATACCGGCGTCGAATGGTGGCCTTCGCCGAAGCTGATGCGCTGCGCCGGACCGCCACTCGCCGCCATCACGTAGATCTGCTGGCTGCCGCCGCGATCGCTCTCGAAGCAGATGCGGCTGCCGTCCGGCGAATAGCACGGCGAGGTGTCGATCGCCGGCGTGTCGGTCAGACGCGTGGTGGTCTTGGAGCGCAGGTCCATCACGAATAGATTGGAATTGCCACCCTGCTGTAGGCTCATGATGACGCGCTGGCCGTCGGGCGAAAAGCGCGGGGCAAAGCTCATGCCGGGGAAGTTGCCGACGACTTCGCGCTGG
Source organism: uncultured Alphaproteobacteria bacterium (assembly GCA_963761245.1). Classification (GTDB taxonomy): domain Bacteria; phylum Pseudomonadota; class Alphaproteobacteria; order Rhizobiales; family Xanthobacteraceae; genus Pseudolabrys. The sequence continues at coordinate 36,228 of CAVXGN010000014.1, forward strand.
CCGGTTTCGATGTTGAGCAGAAAGACGCGCGGATTGCCCTGGCCGTAGGCCATGTAGGTGATCTCCTGCGTCGACGGATTGAACCGCGGCGTCAGCACCAATTCGTCGCCGCGCGTGAGATAGCGCACGCCGGCACCATCCTGATCCATGATGGCGAGCCGCTTCACCCGCTGCTGCTTCGGGCCGGTCTCGTCGACAAAGACGATACGGCTGTCGAAATAACCCTTTTCGCCGGTCAAGCGCTCGTAGATGGCGTCGGAGATAATGTGCGCGATGCGCCGCCAGTTGTCGGGCGTCGTGAAATATTGCTGGCCGGTGAGCTGCTGACCGGCGAACACGTCCCATAGCCGGAACTCCGCGCGCAGGCGCCCGTCGGCCTGCCGCGCGATGCGGCCGATGACCAGCGCCTGCGCATTGATCGCGCGCCAGTCGGCAAAACGCGGCACCGCGTCGCTGTTGGAAATCCTCTCGACAAAGGCGGCCGGATTGATCGGCGCGAACAGGCCGCTGCGCTGCAGATTGTTGGTGATGACGGCGGTGACGTCATGCGCGACCTTGCTTTCCTCCGGCCCGCCGGCGAGGAAATCCGGCAGCGCGATCGGCATCGGCTGGATGTTGCCTTGCGTGATGTCGATGCTCACGACCGCGCCGGCCGGACGCGTGGCAAACGCGGCCAGCGCCCCCGCCCCGGCTAAAAGAGTGCGCCGGTTGAGCAGCAGAGCGGGACGGCGGAGCGCGGACGAGGCGACGTCAGGATTATTCATTGCCGTTGCGCATATGCCATTTGTTCAGCCGCCCCGGAACATGTCTCTGGGATCGAAGGTGATCTCGATATCCTTCCAGGTCTCGTAGTGCTCGGGCCGCAGCATGTCGAATGGCTGGCCCTGGAACAGGGCGCGCACCGCGCTGTCGCGCGCCGTATCGAACAGGTGTCCGGCGCCGTGCGTGATCACCATCGGCGGGCCAACCAGCCGTCCATCTCGGCTCAACTGGACGCGGATGTGGATGACATATTCCGCAGGATTTTGGATGCCGACCGGCGGATTCCAAAGCTGGTAGAGGCGCGCTTTGAGCGCATCGATTTCCGACTGCGAGAGGTGGGCGGCCGAGCCTCTGGCGGTGCCGAGCGTGGGGACCGAATTGAGCGTCTCGCCGGCGATCGGATTGCGCTCGGCGTCGCGCTTGTCGAGCAAAGCGGCGATTTTGTCCGGGTTGAACTTAGGCTGCTTGTGTTCGGGTCTATGCTTGGGCCGCTTGGGCGGTAGCGGGTTGGGCTTCTCCGCCAGCTTCTCGACCTTTTCTTGTTTCTTGATCTTCTCCGCGATCGGATCGGGCTTCGGCTGCGGCGGCTTGTCGGCGGTGGGCTTGACCTCTTTTTTCTTCGGCGTGAGCTTGGCGACGATCTCCTCGGCCGTGATCGTCTTGTCTTTCTTCTCGACAACCGGCTTGGGCTTCTCGACCGGCTTCGGCGCTTCTTTGATGCCGCGCGTCATTTCGGAGAATTGCTTGGCGCTGATGAGATCGACCGGCAGCGAGTCGACCGGCGTGGCTTCCAGCCGGTGGCCGGAAAACGAAATCAGCGCCCACAGCAACACGGTTGCATGGAGCCCGAACGAAATCGCCGTTGCCGACCGGAACTCCATTACTGCGAGCCCTGCTCGAATTCGGTGACCAAGGCGACCCGGTGGAAGCCGGCCGACGACAGCCGGCCCATCACCTTCATCATGGTACCGTAGTCCACGCTCTTGTCGCCGCGCACATAGATGCGCGCGTCGGTGCCGCCGCGCGCCTGCGCCACTGCCTGCAATTTCGCAATCAGGTCGTCAATGGCGATTTCCGAATTCTGCAGGTAGACCTTGCCCTTCTCGTTGACCGACAGCGTGAGCGGCTCCTTGTCCTGCTCCAGGCTCTTGGCCTGGGTCTGCGGCAGGTCAATCGGCACGCCCACGGTCAACAGCGGCGCCGACACCATGAAGATGATCAGCAACACCAGCATCACGTCGACCATCGGCGTGACGTTGATCTCGCTCATCACCTTTTGGCGGTGATGCTTCCTGCGTCCGATGACCGGCGTGCCGGCATTGGCTGCCATAGTCCCCTACTCCTTGCGCACAATCTGATCCGAAAACCGGTTCCCACTTTTCGGGATCATGCGCTACCCGCGCTCATCGATCTGCCGCGACAGGATGGCGGCGAATTCGTCGGCGAAGCCCTCCAGGCGCTGGGCCTGCTTGTTCACCTCGGACGCGAACTTGTTATAGAAAATGGTCGCCGGTATGGCAGCCACCAGGCCGATGGCGGTGGCAAACAGCGCCTCGGCGATACCGGGCGCCACCACCGCCAAAGAGGTGTTTTTCGAGGCCGCGATCGACTGAAAGCTGGTCATAATGCCCCAGACCGTGCCGAACAGGCCGATAAAGGGGCCGGCCGAGCCGACGGTGGCGAGCACCAACAGGCGCTTTTCCAGCCGCTCCACCTCGCGGGCGATGGTCACTTCCATCACCTTCTCAATGCGCATTTGCAGCCCGGCGAAGGAACGCGGGCTTCCCTCGAAGCTGCGCTTCCACTCCCGCATCGCCGCCACGAACAGCGCGGCCATGGAATGGTTCGGTTTGGAGGCAAGCGAGCGATAGAGCTCCTCCAGCGACTCGCCCGACCAGAACGTCTGCTCGAAACGATCCATGGCGCGGCGGGTGCGCGCGTAAAGCACGGTCTTGTCGATGGCGATGGCCCAGACCCAGACCGAGGCGATCAACAGCCCGATCATGACCGCCTTCACGATCCAGCTGGCGTGCCAGAACAGCGTGAACAACGAGACGCTCGAGGAGCTCAGCGGCAGGACCGAATGGGCGACGTCGGCAGGATTCATCAGTACGTCCTTTCCGCTTGACCCGGACAAAACCGGCCGCACCGGGGGCGGGGCATTGAGCCTTCGGACCAAGAAGAACGCCGGAACGTTGGCGCTTCGCGCGCTGCGCCGAAAACCCACGAATTCCGCGAAAACATCCCGCCGCCAGCGGCGAAGGAAATCCCCGCGAAACTTGGCCGAAGTGCGGCGCAACCGGGCGCCGGACCGCGTTTTACGGGCTTAAACAGCGCTGATTGTGGTTAAGGAGTCGTTAGCAAAAGCAACGGCCGCCCGCTTCGGGGAAAGCGGACGGCCGGTTCGCGCGCGAGAACGTGAGGGGCAGTTAAGTCAGTTCTGCGGCGGGGGATCCTGCGGCGGGCGGTTGCGCCGCTCAGCCATGAATTGATCGAACTCGGTCTTGTCCTTGGCGAAGCGCAGCCGCTCAAGGAACTCGCGGAATTCGCGCTGCTCTTCTTCCAGCCGGCGCAACGTGTCGGCGCGGTATTCGTCGAAGGCGTGATTGCCGCTCGACGGCGCGTGGTTCCATGGCCCGCCACCGGCCATGCGCGAGCGCATCCAGTCCATTTTGCGCTGCATGCGCTCCATCTTGTGTTGCCAGCGGCCGGAACCGCCGTAGCTGCCGTGATATCCGCAAGCCATTCGTCCGCTCCATATGGTGAAGACCAGAATTGCCAAGCCCAGCGGCCAGTACACGGAGAACCCGAGGACGATCAGAGCAATCCAAGCGGCTTTGCCGAATTCGTCGATTTTGGCGGTGATAGGCATGGTCGGTCTCGCACGTGAATGTAAATAACATTTACATCGATAGGGTCAGGACGGGCGGATGTCAAGAGCCTTCACATTAGAAGTTCACATAGGAATACGGCAGCCGGTTGCGAGGGCCTTCGCGAGATTTCGGAACACCGTGAAGCGGCCTGGCGCAGAATCCAACAACCCCAATGGGGGTCTCAAGATTCCGGTCGCGCGCACTGGCGCTGGCGCGCAATGGCAATTCAGTTGCGACCCCTTGCCGCGCCGTCCGGCAGGCCAAGCCCGCGCAGATAGATCAGCACCGCGGCTTCCAACAATTCCTCCGGCGGCATCGGCAGCGCGCGGCGCGCGGCATCGCCACGGCCGAACAGCGACGCGATGCCGTGGGTCATCGCCCAGATGTGCAGCGCCACCATCAATGCGGGCGGCCGCCCCGGCGGCGGGATCAATGCCACCAGCTTTTCCGCCGCACTCGCGCAACACCGCGAAGGCGCGCTCGCTGGTCTCGCGCAATTGCGGATCGGTATCGAGCGGAACGCCGGCCTCGAACATCGCCGAGTAATAGGACGGCTCGCGCTTGGCGAAGTCGAGATAGATGCGGCCGAGCCGGTCGAAGGCGCTCATCACGTCGGGTTTGCCGTCATCCCAACCTTTCGCCAGCGCCGCGGCAAATTCCTCAAAGCCGCGGCGCGCGACGTCGGCGAGCAGCGCGTCGCGGTCGCGGAAATGCCGGTAGGGCGCGGCCGGGCTCACGCCCGCCCAGCGCGCGGCGTCGGCAAAGGTGAAGCCGGCCGGCCCCTTCTCGGCGATCAGTTCGAGCGCGGCCCGCACCAGGGCTTCCTTGAGGTTGCCGTGGTGGTAGCCGCGCGGGCCAGGCCCACGCTTTCCCCATGTCATGTAAATGGCATTTACATGAGTCCAGGCGCCGCGTCGATGGCGCTAACGGCGGCTCTTGGCTGCCAACGGCAAATGTTCGAACAGCGTCGGCCCGTTGGGCTCAGCGCCCTCGATGCTCAACAGGCGCAGCTTGGTGACCACGCCACCGCTGGCGGAGAAGCCACCGGGCTTGCCGCCGGCCGCCAGCACGCGATGACAGGGCATGATGATCGGTGTCGGATTTTCGCCCATCGCCTGCCCGACCGCGCGCGCCAATGATTTGTCGCCCAGCCGTTCGGCGATCTCGCCATAGGTCATGGTCGCGCCGGACGGAATTCTGCGCGCGATGGCGTAGACCCGCCGGTTGAATTCGGAAATCGCATCGTCGTCGATCGCGATGTCCGAGAGATCGCGCGGCTCGCCGTGCAGCAGCGCGACGATACCGTCGATCGCGCAGCGCACGTCTTCGGGCGGCGTTGCCTCGCGCGCGCCCGCATAGCGGCGCAGCACGCGCGCGCGTGTCGCCTGCGCATTCGCTTCAGGCAGTTGTACGCCGGCAATGCCATGCGCGCTCCAGACGATGCCGCAGGCGCCGATGGCGGTGTCGAACAATGCAAAGCTCAAGTTCGGCATGATGCGCGGAGATTAGCACGCGCGCTCAGGCGCCGCCGCCCGATTCCTGATCGGCCTTCATGGCGGCCCGCAAGGGCTTGGGGATCGGCCGCGCGCGCCCTTGCGAGACAAAGGCGACCTGCACATGCGCCTCGACCAGAAGATCCTCGCCGCGCGTCACTTTCTGATTGAGCATCACCGAGGCGCCTTTCACCTCCTCCGGCGTGGTGACAATGTCGAGCACATCGTCCATGTGCGCGGGCTTGCGAAAATCGATGCTCATGTGGCGCACGACAAAGGCAAAACCCGGCGCCTCCTTCTCGGCCGCTTCGAACAGCGCACGGTGGTCGGCGCCGATCAGCCGCAGATAATTGGTGCGCCCGCGCTCCATGAAGCGCAGGTAGCTCGCGTGATAGACGACGCCGGAAAAATCCGTGTCCTCGTAATAGACGCGCACGGCCTGATGGTGCCGGCCGTTGCGAATTTCGCCGTCGAGGGGATTCACAGTCGTTATCAGCCCGCGCGCGCGAGCGGCGGCGAGGGTTTGGGAATGTCCTGCTTCCACTCCTTGGCCGCTTCGATCCAAGAGGCGATCGCGTCCTGCACGTTCTTCAGCGCTTCTTCCGGTGTTTCTCCGTCGGACATGCAGCCCGGCAGATCGGGCACGGTGGCGAGATAGCCGCCGCCATCGCTGTCCGCCAGTCGCTCGATACGCACGGAATATTCGAGTTTCATAAAGCGCCTCCGTGGACCTCAATATAGCGCACGAGCTTGCGAATGTAGACCGGTTTGATCGGCCGGCGAGCCGGGATCGTTAATATTTCACGCGCGCTTGGATGCCTCGCGTGGCAATGCGAAGTGCCTTTGCCGGGCCGGAACAAGAGCCCGTATTCAAGGCACACTGCTTCGACATCTTGGATGCGCCAGTCGCCTGCGGGGTTACGACGCATCCGCTCCAGCAGATCAGACGCCATCAGTCATCCTCATCCTGACCGAACAAGCTGGATCGGAGCGCGCGCCCGCCTGGCAAAGCTGCAATGCTAGAAGCCGCGGCACTGGCGGGCGCTCATCGCCACGGCACCCGCCCGCCCATCGCCTGTTCCCAATGCTGGCCGTCGAAGGTGCCGACCGTCAGCGCCGAGAGGTCGATGTCGTCGATGCAGCGCACGTTGACGTCAATCTTGTCGGGATCGGAGCGCGGCACATAGAAGGGGTGGGTGCCGCAGACCTTGCAGAAGGTATGTTTCGCGGTGCCGGTGTTGAATTGGTAAGTGGTCAGATCGTCCTTGCCGCTCAGCAGTTCGAATTGCTCGGGCGGCACGATCAGATGCAAAAAGCCTTTCTTGCTGCAGATCGAGCAGTTGCAATAGGTGACGCGGTCGAGATCGGCGGTCACCTTGAACCGCACCCGGCCGCAGTGACAGCCGCCCTGCATCGTTTTCATCACGCAAACCTATTCGTCTTCGTTCTGTCCAAACAACCCGAACTGGCTCGCATCGCGCGTCGGTTCGGCAAGCCCGAGATGCTTGAAGGCGTGCGCATGTCAGCAGCCGCCCGCGCGGGGTGCGCTGGATGAAGCCCTTCTGGATGAGGAACGGCTCGATGATGTCCTCGATGGCGTCGCGCGGCTCGCTCAATGCGGCGGCCAGCGTGTCGACGCCGACCGGACCACCCCCGTAGCTTTCGGCAATCGTCGACAAATAGCGCCGGTCCATGGCGTCAAGGCCGGCGGCATCGACCTCCAGTTCGCCGAGCGCGCGGTCGGCGATGCGGCGGTCGATTCGCTCGGCGCCGTCGACATGGGCGAAGTCGCGCACGCGCCGCAACAGCCGCCCGGCAATGCGCGGGGTGCCGCGCGCGCGCCGTGCAATTTCATTGGCGCCGTCCGGCGTCATGCCGAGACCCAGCACGCGGGCGCCGCGGTTGACGATCTGCTCGAGCTCGGCCTCGGTATAGAAATTCAGCCGCACCGGAATGCCGAAGCGGTCGCGCAGCGGATTGGTCAGCAGGCCGGCGCGCGTGGTGGCGCCGACCAGCGTGAACGGCGATAGATCGATCTTGACCGAGCGCGCCGCCGGCCCCTCGCCGATGATGAGGTCGAGCTGGAAGTCCTCCATGGCCGGATAGAGGATTTCCTCCACCGCCGGATTGAGCCGGTGGATTTCGTCGATGAACAGCACGTCGCGCGGCTCGAGATTGGTGAGCAGCGCGGCGAGATCGCCGGCCTTGGCGATCACCGGCCCGGAGGTGGCGCGGAAGTTGACGCCCAATTCGCGCGCGACGATCTGCGCCAGCGTGGTCTTGCCGAGCCCCGGCGGGCCGACGAACAGCACGTGATCGAGCGCTTCCTTGCGCGCGGCGGCGGCCTCGATGAACACCGCGAGATTGGCGCGCGCCTTGTCCTGGCCGATGAATTCGGACAGGCGCTGCGGGCGCAACGACGCATCCACGTCGTCGTCGCGGCGCTCGGCATTCACCAGGCGTGGATTTGTGCTCACTCGCCCCCTCGTCGATATTTGTTCGGCAACAACTCGCCGATGGTGACCACCGTCGGCTCCGCCTTGCCTTTCGGCACGATCACGCGCGCCTTGGCGTCGTAATCGTGGATCAGCTCGCGGCAGGTGCCGCAAGGGCTCACCACCGCGATCTTGCCCTTCTCGCCGGGCTTGGGATGGCGCACGGCGACGATCGTCTCAATGCCCTTGTCGCCGGTCTCGGTGAGCGCGCGGCCGATGGCGACCGCCTCGGCGCAGACCGCGCCGCGGCCGACATAGGCATCGAGATTGACGCCGGTCACGACGCGCCCGTCGCGCGTGCGCATGGCGGCGCCGACCTCCTGCCACTCATTGCGGTAGCGGCTCTTGATGGCCTCGGTGGCGGCGGCAATCAGTTCCTTGTCTTTCTTGCTCAACGGCATGCATTCGTCCGATTATTTCGCCAGTTCCTTCAGCCCCTGCCGGATCAGCATTGCAGTGTCGGCGGCTTCGCCTGCGTTGCGCGCGGCGGCGGCGATGGCGGCGGCTGCTTGCGGCTGGCCGTAGCCGAGATTGATCAGCGCGGAAACCGCATCGGCGATCGGCTTGGGCGCGCGCTTGTCCTCCAGCGCGTCCGACAGCCTGATCACCGCCGGATCGAGCGCGGCGAATTCCGGCGCCTTGTCCTTCAGCTCGGTGACGATGCGCTCGGCCACTTTCGCGCCGACGCCGGGCGCGCGCGAGACGCTCACCTTGTCGCGCATGGCGACCGCATTGGCGAGCTCGGAGACCTTCAACGTGCCGAGCACCGAGAGCGCGACCTTGGCGCCGACGCCCTGCACGGTCTGCAGCAAGCGGAACCATTCGCGTTCGATGTCGCTGGCAAAGCCGAACAGCTTGATCTGGTCCTCGCGCACATAAGTTTCGATCGAGAGCGTGGCGGCTTCGCCCGGCCCCGGCAGCGCAGCAAGCGTGCGCGCCGAGCAATGCACCTGGTAGCCGACACCGGCGACGTCGAGGATGACGTAATCGGTGCCGTAGCTATCGATGATGCCCTTGAGTTTGCCGATCATCGCGCCGCCACCTTCAACATCACGCTCGTGCGATGATGCGCATGACACACCGCGATCGCCAGCGCATCGGCGGCGTCCTCCGACTGCGGCTCCGCCTTCGGCAGCAGCACGCCAATCATCATGCGGATCTGCGCCTTCTCGCCATGGCCGGCGCCGACCACAGTTTTCTTGATCACGTTGGGTGCGTATTCCGCAACGATAAGCCCGGCTTGCGCCGGCACCAGCATGGCGATGCCGCGCGCTTGCCCGAGCTTGAGCGTCGCCGACCCGCTGGCATTGACGAAAGTCGCCTCGACTGCCGCTTCGTCCGGCCGGAATTCTTCGATCACCTTGCAGAGCCCGTCATGGATCGCCACCAGACGTGGCCCAAGCGCGGCGCGCTCGCTGGTTTCGACCGAGCCGCAGGCGACGTGGATCAGCCGGTTGCCGTCGGCCTCGATCAGGCCCCAGCCGGTGCGGCGGAGGCCCGGGTCGATGCCGAGGATGCGAATCGGGGCGCGGTGCATAGCCCCGTTGATAGCCCCGCGGCGGCCATTCGGCCAGAATGGAACTTCCAGGTGATGTTGATGATCGGCAGGCGGGTCGCGTTAGCGCCCTCGGGCTGCTAGAGATTCCGCCCCCACCTCATCATCCATCATGACCGCACAATCCCTCTTGTCGCTTTTCGCGGATGCCGCCGCCGAGCCCCGCTTCATCGCCGCCGTCGGCATCGCGGCGCTTGCCGGCCTGGTGCGCGGCTTTACCGGCTTCGGCTCGGCGCTGATCTACATGCCGCTGATCTCGGCGGTGTATAGTCCGCGTCTCGCCGCGCCGACGCTGCTGCTGATCGACACCATCTGCGCCCTGCCCTTCGCTTTGAAGGCGATGCCGGATTGCAACTGGCGCGAAGTGGCGCCGGTGTCGCTTGCCGCCGCGGTGGCGTTGCCGCTCGGCGTCATGCTGCTGGTCTGGGTCGATCCGCTCAAGTTGCGCTGGTTCATCGCGGCGCTGGTGCTGATCGCGCTCGTCGTGCTGGTTTCCGGCTGGCGCTACCGCGGCCGACCGACGCTTGTTGCGTCATTCGGGGTCGGGGCGCTCGCTGGCTTCGGCGCCGGCGCGGTGCAGATCGGCGCGCCGCCGCTGCTGGTGTTCTGGCTCGGCGGCGCCAACAAGGCGACCACCGTGCGCGCCAACATCATGGTCTATTTCATCGCGCAGGGCGCGTTGTCGTTTCTGCTGTATGCCTTCAGCGGCGTGGTCACGACGCAGGCGATCGTTTTGTCGCTACTGCTCGGCGTGCCGTTTGTCGTTGCTTTGGCGGCCGGCGCCTATTGGTTTCACGGCACGAGCGATGCGCTCTACCGCCGCGCCGCCTATGTGATCATCGCCTTGGCCGCGCTGGTCAGCTTGCCGATATTCGACAGCTTGCGGTGAAATCGATTTGTCATTCCGGAGCGCGGGCGAAGCGAGCGAACCCGGAATCGAGACGCGAATTCGGAACAGCCATCTGGATTTCGGACGCTGCACTACGCACTCATCTTCTGCATCAGCGCGTCGGAGACTTCGAAATTGGCGTAGACGTTCTGCACGTCGTCATTGTCGTCGAGCAACTCGATCAGCTTGATGATTTTCTCGCCCGCTTCGTCGTCGACCGACACCGTGTTCTGCGGCTTCCACAGCAGCGCCGTCCTGCGCGGTTCGCCGAACTTGGCCTCCAGCGCCTTGGCGACGTCGCCGAGCGTCTCCGGCGTGGTGAAGATCTGATGGCCGTCCTCATTGGAGACGACGTCCTCGGCGCCGGCCTCGATGGCGGCATCCAGCATGGCGTCGGCGCTCGCAGCCGCGGCGTCGTATTCGACCACGCCGACACGCGCGAACATGAACGACACCGCACCGGTCTCCGCCAGGTTGCCGCCGTTCTTGGTGAAGATCGAACGCACCTCGCCGGCGGTGCGGTTGCGGTTGTCGGTGAGCGCTTCCACGATCACGGCCACGCCGCCCGGCGCGTAGCCCTCGTAACGGATCTCGTCGTAGTTCTCGCCGTCGCCGCCTTGGCTCTTCTTGATGGCGCGCTCGATATTGTCCTTCGGCACGTTCTCGGCCTTGGCGGCCAGGATCGCCGCGCGCAGGCGCGGGTTGAACGCCGGGTCGGGCATGCCGAGCTTGGCCGCCACGGTGATTTCGCGGGCGAGCTTGGAAAACAGCTTGGCGCGCGCCTTATCGGCACGCCCCTTCTTGTGCATGATGTTCTTGAATTGGGAATGACCGGCCATGACCAATGATGTCGTGTTGATGCCGGCGGCTATATAGGCCGGGGCGCGGGGAAAATAAACTCTGTCATTCCGGGACGGTGCCGAAGGCGCCGGACCCGAAATCCAGACGCAATCTCCGTGGACGCTTCTGGATTCCGGGTTCGCGCACTTTGTGCGCGCCCTGGAATGACCTACTCCCAAAACGCCGGCCGCGCCTGTTCCAGAATGCCGCCGAGCCGCACCGCGCCGACTTTGGCGGCAAGCCCGGTGGCGTCGTCGGTCTCCACCGCCAGGGCGCACAGCGTCGCCGGCCCGCTCGCCGGCTCGAACTTCGATCCCGGGATCTTGCGCAGGAAGCGGGTGAGCGGCTCGTCTTTGTTCATGCCGATGACGGAATCGAAATCGCCGGTCATGCCGACATCCGACACGAAGGCCGTGCGCCCGGGCAAAATGCGGTGATCGGCGGTCGGCGAATGGGTATGGGTGCCGACCACCAGGCTCGCGCGCCCGTCGGCGAAGAAGCCCATGGCCTGCTTCTCGCTGGTCGCCTCGCAGTGGAAATCGATGATGACGGCATCGGCGCCGGTCTTGAGCGCGCAGGCGTCAAGCTCGCGCTCGATAGCCGCGAACGGATCGTCGAGCGCATCCATGAAGATGCGGCCCATGGCGTTGATGATGAGCGCGCGCTTGCCGTTCTTGGTGCCGATCAGCGCGGCGCCGCGCCCGGGCGTGCCCTTGGGATAGTTCACCGGGCGGATCAGCCGCGGCGCGCGCTCGATGAACACCAGCGCCTCGCGCTGGTCCCAGGCGTGATTGCCGAGCGTGATGGCGTCGGCGCCGGCGTCGAGCAATTCGTTGTAGATCGTCTCGGTGATGCCGAAGCCGCCGGCGGCGTTCTCGCCGTTGATCACGACCAGGTCGAGCTTCCAGTCGGCGATCAGGCCGGGCAGGCGTTCGTTGACGCAAGTGCGTCCGGTGCGTCCGACGATATCGCCGATGAACAGGATGCGCATGCGTCTAGGTCTCTTTATTGGCGCATGATCTTATCCGAAAACCGGTTCCCACTTTTCGGGATATGCGCTGCGGAAATCGATCACCTCGCGCTCCGTTAGCACGAGATCGAGGCGCGCGTCGCGCTCCGTGGCGGGCACTTGCGGAATTTCCTGCGCCGCAAAGGCAAGGCCGATGGCGATGACGGGCTTCTGTGCGCGCAAGCCGCCGATGGTCATGTCGTAATAGCCGGCGCCGTAGCCGATGCGCTGGCCGGCGCGGTCGAAGGCGGCAAGCGGCACGATCAGGATATCGGGCGCAACTTCCGGCGCCTCCGGCATCGGCTCGCGGATGCCCCATTGGCCGGCGGCGAGCGGATCGCCGAAATTCCAGGCGCGGATGATCAGCGGCTTGCCGCGCTTCTGCACAATCGGCAGCGCCAGTTGCGCGCCGGCTTCGGCGAGCTTGCGCATCAGCGGCACCGGATTGATTTCGCTGCGCATCGGCGAATAGGCGGAGATCACCGTGTGCGGCGCAAAGGCGACCGGGAACGGCCGTGCGGCGATCGTCTCCGCCGCCGCCATGCGTTCAGGCGCCGGCAAGGCGTCGCGCCGCGCCAGCGCTTCCGCGCGCAGCGCCGTTTTGGGGAATTCTTGCTGGGCGAAATCAGACATCGGAAAAGTGCGGAGCCGCGATGGCCGTTGGAGAGCTCGATCCCGGGTTCCCTACGAAAGTAGGTGGGCGCCATATGTCCGAGCCCACGAGCCCGGTCAGGGACAGCTCCCTTAAGGATCGATAAGGCCCCGAGAGTTTTGTCTCCTGACGCACCTCGCAGCCCCGCCGCGGCAATGTAGGGCTTGCCAAGCCACCTTTGCCAGACGCCCTGTCAGTCGCGCAAGCCGGAACCGGTCTCGATCACCATCATGGTCGCGGTGATGAGCGCGACCTGTTTGCGCTCCCCGCCCTCCTCCGCGAACACTTCGCCGAGCGTGATCACCAGCTTCTTGCCGTTGCGCACGACGCGGCCGACCGCGCGCAGCCGCTCGCCTTTGGCCGGCGCCAACAGATTGAGCTTGAACTCGGTGGTCAGCACCGCGCAGTCGGCCGGCATGACGCTGAGCGCGGCGTAGCCGCAGGCGCTGTCGGCGATGGTGGCAATCGCCCCGGCATGGATGAAATTGTGCTGCTGCAGGATGCGATCCGAGAACGGCAGCACGATCTCCACTTCGCCGGCGCGCACGGCGGCGATTTCTGCGCCCAAGGTGGTCATAATCGACTGACGCGCGAAGCTGCCGCGCACGCGCGCGTCGATCTCCTTCACGTCCGGCATGAAGGCGTCACCCCATCGCCACGCCGTGGCGGAGCGACTGGTTGAGCTTCTTGGTGATGTGTTCGATGCGGTCGGAGGCCGAGTTGAAGGCCGTCACCACCGCGGTCGCCGCATCCATGGCGCGGTCGGAGGCCACCACGCTCGCATCCCGCAACTCGGCAATCTCCGCCTCGAGGCGGCGGACTTTTTGCTCCTGCTCGGCCAACTCGTCGGCCATGGTCAGCGCTGCCATGACGGTCAGGCGCGTGTCGCCGATCTCGCCGAACCTGGCGCGCAAATCGATGATGCGCTGGTCGAGGTCGTGCGCCAGCGACTCAAGATGTTCTTCCTGTCCGTCCTCGCATGCGAGGCGAAACTGACGACCGGCAATGGTGGCATTGACCTGGGACATGGTGTGCTCGCGTCGAGCCCGTTCATCTAGACTGATTCGCAGACAGTTTGCTTGCGCATGAGGCCTTTCAAAGACCGCTGTCCACGTTTTGCCGTCATGCGTTTATTCGCCGGTTCCGAGCACCGACTGGATCGAGGCGATGGCCGCGTCCAGCCGCTCGGCGATTTCGCGATTGGCCGATTCGAGCGCCCGCGTGCGGGCGGTTTCGCTGTCGAGTGCTTCGGCGAGCCGCATGCGGTCGAGCCCGAGCGCCTGCACTTGCGCGGCGAGCCCCTCCTCGCTGACGTCGGCTTCGTGCCGGCGCTCGACCGCGGCATCGAGTGCATCGAGCGCGAGCGCCAAGCGTTTGACCGCAGCATCGATTGCGCTTTGCTCACTCATTACCTTTCACCAACACCTAAAACGCTTGCGGCGGCAAAGATTTAGACCGAGAAGCTTACGTGTCGCGCGATCCGCTCGTCAACGCCCTAGCCAAGAGTTGCCCACCTGTTTCACGCAGCCTGTGCATGGCGTAGCCGGTGGCCGGGCGCTCGCATTTTGACTCAAAGGGCTCACATGCTATCCACCCCCCGCAAACAGGCCTTTTCCATGAGTGCACAAGTCTCGTCGACGGCAGCCATGGCGTCCAACCCGCGCCATGAAGAACCGGCCGCCGCTCCCGCTGTTGCCCATGCGGCGCTCGCCAACGCCATCCGCGCGCTGGCGATGGACGCGGTCGAGCAGGCGAAATCCGGCCATCCCGGCCTGCCGATGGGCGCCGCCGACATCGCCACTGTCCTGTTCACGCAATTCCTGAAATTCGATCCGGCCGATCCGGCCTGGCCCGACCGCGACCGCTTCGTGCTCTCGGCCGGCCACGGCTCGATGTTGCTCTACGCGCTGCTTTATCTGACCGGATATCCGGAGATGACGCTCGATCAGATCAAGCGCTTCCGCCAGCTCGGCTCGATCACCGCCGGCCATCCGGAATACGGCCACACGCCCGGCGTCGAGACCACCACCGGTCCGCTCGGGCAAGGGCTGGCCAATGCGGTCGGCATGGCGATCGCCGAGCGCCATCTCGCCGCCGAGTTCGGCAACGTGGTCGATCACCGCACTTACGTGCTCGCCTCCGATGGCGACCTGATGGAAGGCATGAGCCAGGAGGCGATCGCGCTCGCCGGACATCTCAAGCTCAACAAGTTGATCGTGCTGTTCGACGACAACGGCATTTCCATCGACGGCGCGCTCTCGCTCGCCGACTCGGTCGATCAGGTGAAGCGCTTCGAGGCCGCCGGCTGGGCCGCTTCGCGCATCGACGGCCACGATCCGCAAGCGATTGCGTCAGCCATCGCCAATGCGCAAAATTCCGATCGCCCGGTGATGATCGCCTGCAAGACCACCATCGGTTTCGGCGCGCCCAACAAGGCCGGCAAAGCCTCGTCGCACGGCTCGCCCTTGGGCGCCGACGAGATCAAGGGTGCGCGCGAGACACTCGGCTGGTCGCACGCGCCGTTCGATATTCCCGCCGACATTCTTGCGGCTTGGCGTGACGGCCGGCGCACGTTCGCAGAAAGCGCATGTCGATTGGAAAAAGCGGCTCGGCGCACTCGGTGCCGCCAAGCGCGCCGAGTTCGAGCGCCGCATGGCGGGCGAACTGCCACAACAAGCGCTGGACGGTGCGGTCGCCACAGTCAAAGCATCGCTTGCCGCCACGCCGAAAAATATCGCCACGCGCGCTGCATCCGAGTTCGCGCTCGAGAGCCTGATACCCGCCGTCCCGGAAATGCTCGGCGGCTCGGCCGATCTGACCGGCTCCAACAACACGCGCACGAAATCCATGAAAGCGATGAGTGCGTCGGATTACTCCGGCCGCTTCATCCATTATGGCGTGCGCGAGCACGGCATGGCCGCCGCCATGAACGGCATGGCGCTGCACGGCGGCATCATCCCCTATTCCGGCACCTTCCTGGTGTTCTCCGATTATTGCCGGCCGGCGATCCGCCTGGCGGCGCTGATGGGCCAGCGCGTCATCCATGTGATGACGCATGACTCGATCGGCCTCGGTGAAGACGGTCCGACGCATCAGCCGGTCGAGCATCTCGCGGCGTTGCGCGCGATCCCCAATCTGTTGGTGTTCCGCCCCTGCGATGCGGTCGAAACCATCGAGTGCTGGCAGCTCGCGCTTGAGAACTACCACCGCCCGAGCGTGCTGGCGCTGACGCGGCAAAACCTGCCGCAACTGCGGCAAGGGCGAGACGCGCAGAACCGCTGCGCCGCCGGCGCCTATGAGATCGCGGGCGCCGACGGCAAAGCCGACGTGTCGATCTTCGCCACCGGCTCGGAAGTCGCGATTGCGGTCGAGGCCAAGAAGCTGCTTTCGGAGCGCGGCATTTCGGCGCGCGTGGTCTCGGTGCCCTGCTTCGAGCTGCTGCGGGAGCTGCCGGAGACGGCGCGCCGCGCGGTGATCGGCGACGCCAAGGTTAACATCGGCGTGGAAGCCGCGGTGCGCCAGGGCTGGGACGCCATCATCGGCCCCAATGGCGCTTTTATTGGCATGTCATCGTTCGGCGCTAGTGCCCCGTATAAGGACCTTTACAGGCATTTCGGCGTTACGCCCCAAGCGATCGCCGATGCGGCGGTAGCGAAATTGAGATAGATCATTGCCCGGTCCGGCCCCGCTATCCATCTGTCAGATGGATGGAAACCCGGGTCGGGCCCGGGCATGACAAGGAAGAGACCGGGAGCGACCTCAATGACAATTCGTGTTGCCATCAATGGTTTCGGCCGCATCGGCCGCAACGTGTTGCGCGCCATCGCCGAGGCCGACCGCAAGGATATCGAGGTCGTCGCCCTCAACGATCTCGCGCCGGTGGAAACCAACGCGCACCTGCTGCGCTTCGATTCGGTGCATGGCCGCTTCCCCGGCGAAGTGACGGTGAAGGGCGACACCATCAGCGTCGGCAACGGCGCGATCAAGGTGACCGCCATCAAGGACCCCACCACGCTGCCGTGGAAGGATCTCGGCATCGACATCGCGCTCGAATGCACCGGCATCTTCACGGCCAAGGACAAGGCCTCGATGCATCTGTCCGCCGGCGCCAAGCGCGTGCTGGTGTCGGCGCCGGCAGACGGCGCCGATCTCACGGTGGTCTACGGCGTCAATCACGACAAGCTCACCAAAGAGCACAAGGTGGTTTCCAACGCCTCCTGCACCACCAATTGTCTGGCGCCGGTCGCCAAGGTGCTCAACGACGCGGTCGGCATCGACAAGGGCTTCATGACCACCATTCACGCCTATACCAATGATCAGCACCTGCTCGACCAGGTGCACAAGGACCTGCATCGCGCCCGCGCGGCGGCGATGTCGATGATCCCGACCTCGACCGGCGCCGCCAAGGCGGTCGGTCTGGTGCTGCCGGAGCTCAAGGGCAAGCTGGACGGCGTCGCGATCCGCGTGCCGGTGCCGAACGTCTCGGTGGTCGATTTCAAGTTCGTGGCCAAGAAGGCGACCGACAAGGAAGAGATCAACGGCGCCATCAAGCGCGCCGCCGAGCAGCAGCTCAAAGGAATCCTCGGCTACCACACCGCGCCCAACGTCTCGATCGACTTCAACCACGATGCCCATTCCTCGGTCTTCGATATGGAGCAGACCAAGGTCATGGACGGCACGCTGGTGCGCGTGATGTCGTGGTACGACAACGAATGGGGCTTCTCCAACCGCATGGCCGACACCGCCGTGGCGATGGGGAAGCTGCTCTGAAGCTTTCCGTGTCCCGGACGTGGTGCAGCGCGTTGGCGGTGCACCGCTGATCCGGGACCCAGCTTGAAAAATGGGTCCCGGTTCTGCAGCGCATCACTTCGTGCTGCGCTGCGCCCGGGACGAGAAGCCGGGCCATGAACAAATTCCGCACCCTCGAGCACGTCGATGTGAAGGGCAAACGCGTATTGATGCGCGTCGACCTCAACGTGCCGGTCGAGCACGGCGTCGTCACCGACTCAACACGCATCGAACGCGCCGCCCACGCCATCACCGAAATCGCCGATGCCGACGGCAAAGTCATCCTGCTCTCGCATTTCGGCCGGCCCAAGGGCAAACGCGACCCGAAATATTCGCTTAAGCCGGTCGCCGCCGAGGTCGCCCACGTGCTCAAGCGGCCGGTGAAATTCGTCGACGACTGCATCGGCGAGGTGGCCGAGCGCGCGGTCGCCGCCATGCATCAAGGCGACATCATTTGTCTTGAGAACACCCGCTTCTATCCGGGCGAGGAGAAGAACGATCCGCAATTCGTCGCTCAGCTTGCCAAGCTCGGCGACATCTACGTCAACGACGCCTTCTCGTCGGCGCACCGCGCCCATGCCTCGACCGAAGGGCTCGCGCATGTGCTGCCGGCCTATGTCGGACACTCCCTGCAGGAAGAGCTCGACGCGCTCGGCAAGGCGCTCGAGCATCCCGAGCGGCCGCTCGCCGCGATCGTCGGCGGCGCCAAGATTTCGACCAAGCTCGATCTGCTCGGCAATCTGCTGCAAAAAGTCGATGTGCTGATCATCGGCGGCGCCATGGCCAACACCTTCCTGCTGGCGCAGGGCAAGAATGTCGGCAAGTCGCTGGTCGAGCGCGATCTCCTCGATACCGCGCAAAAGATCATGGCCGAAGCCAAGGCCGCCAAACGCGAGATCGTGCTGCCGGTCGACGCGGTGGTGGCGGAAAAGCTCGAGGCGAATGCGCCCTCGCGCGTCGTCGACGTCGATCACGTCGACGGCAAGGACATGATCCTTGATATCGGCCCGCGCAGCATCGAATACGCGGTCTCGGTGCTGGCGCGCGCCAAGACGCTGGTGTGGAACGGGCCGTTCGGCGCCTTTGAGGTGGAACCGTTCGACAACGGCACCATTGAAGTGGCGGAGGCCGCGGCCGAACTGACGCAAAAGCACGCGCTGGTGACGGTCGCGGGCGGCGGCGACACCGTCGCGGCGCTCAACGCCGCGGGCGTGACCGACCGCTTTACCTATATATCCACCGCCGGCGGTGCTTTCCTGGAATGGCTGGAAGGCAAAGCCTTGCCGGGGGTCGAGGTGTTGAGAGTAAAATAACGGCAATCATCAGTTTGCCATCGAGGGATGCGATGGAGGCAAATCATGAATCTCGATGATCTGAACAAAGTGGCCAACGCCATGGTCGCGTCCGGCCGCGGAATCCTCGCCGCCGACGAGTCGACCGGCACCATCAAGAAGCGCTTCGACGCCATCGGCGTGGAATCGACCGAGGACAATCGCCGCGACTATCGCGAGATGCTGTTCCGCTCGGCCGAAGGCATGAAGCACATTTCCGGCGTCATCCTCTACGACGAGACCATCTGGCAGAAAGCCAAAGACGGCACGCCTTTGGTCGAGCTGATCAAGAAGGCGGGCGCCATTCCCGGCATCAAGGTGGACGAAGGCGCCAAGCCGCTGCCGTTCTGCCCGGGCGAAACCGTCACCATGGGCCTCGACAAGCTCTCCGAACGGCTGCCGAAATATTACCAGCAGGGCGCGCGCTTCGCCAAATGGCGGGCGGTGATCGACATCGGCGCCGGCATTCCGAGCTACGCCTGCATCTCGACCAATGCGCATGCGCTGGCGCGCTATGCCGCGCTCTGCCAGGAAAACCAGATCGTGCCGATCGTCGAGCCGGAAGTGCTGATGGACGGCGATCACGACATCGACCGCTGCTACGAGGTCACCGAGTTCGTGCTCAAGGAGACGTTCCAGCAGCTCTATTATCAGCGCGTGAAGCTGGAAGGCATGGTGCTCAAGCCCAACATGGCGGTGGCCGGCAAGAAGAGCGCCAAGAAGGCGAGCGTCGAAGAAGTCGCCGAGAAGACGGTGAAGCTGTTGAAGAGCTTGCGTGCCGGGCGCGGTGCCGGGCATCGCGTTCCTGTCCGGCGGACAGAGCGACGAGGAAGCGACCGCCCATCTCGACGCCATGAACAAGATCGGCGATTTGCCCTGGAAGCTCACCTTCTCCTACGGTCGCGCGCTGCAGCACGCGCCGCAGACCACCTGGAAAGGCAAGAGTGAGAACGTCGCCGCCGCCCAGCGCGCCTTCTCGCATCGCGCGATGATGAACAGCCTCGCCACGCTCGGGCAGTGGAAGTCCGACCTGGAGAAGAAGGCGGCGTGAGTGCGACACTTTCTCCGTCCCACCACTCGCAAGCGCTCGTGGGGGGAGGAGATCGCGTGCGACCAAGGATCATCCGCCACATTCGCGACAGAGGCGGCGCATAGGAAGTCGATCGGGGCGACGGCAGAGAGGCGACGGGCTGCAACGCCCGATCGTAAGCATAGCCCGTTGATGACCGAAACTCGCGCCGCGCCCCTGCCCGTTTCACGCAATTTTGCCGGCGTGGACACTGCGATCTATGGCGCGATTTTCATAGCCGGCGCGCTGCTGTGGTGGCTGAGCCACGAGCATTCCTCGCTCCTGCCGTTCTGGGCGCCGTGGGAATTCTCCTGGGTCGAATTCCTCGCCGCCTGGCTCACGGTGTTCTGGTATCTGCGCGGGATCGCGCGCACGCCCGCCGTCGAGCGCCCCTCGCTCGCGCGGCGGCTGACCTTCTTCGCCGGCATGCTGGCGATCTATGCCGTGCTGGAGACGCGCTTCGAATATCTCGCCGAGCACCAGTTCTACTTCAACCGCATCCAGCACGTCGCGATGCATCACCTCGGCCCGCTGCTGCTGGCGCTTTCCTGGCCGGGCGCGGCGCTGCTGCGCGGCATGCCGCGGCTGTTGCGCCGCGTGGTCGAGCACCGCATCGCAACCGGCACGGTCTATGTCCTGCAACAGCCGGTGCTGGCGGCGGTGCTGTTCGTCGGCTCGTTCTTCTTCTGGCTGGTGCCGTCGATTCACTTCCGCGCCATGATCGATCCGCGCCTGTTCGCGCTGATGAACTGGACCATGGTGATCGACGGCATCTTGTTCTGGGCGCTGGTGCTCGATCCGCGCCCGCATCCGCCGGCGCGCGTCTCGTTCGGCGGACGCGCCGCGCTCGCCATGGTGGTGATGTTCCCGCAGATCATCGGCGGCGCCATGATCGCGTTCAGCCCGCACGATCTCTATGGCTTCTACGATCTGTGCGGCCGCATCTATCCCGACATGGGGGCGCTCTACGACCAGACCGTCGGCGGCATGATCATCTGGATTCCGCCGGCCATGATGAGCGTGATTGCGCTGATGCTGGTGCTCAACGCGCTCAGGCGTGAGGAAGAAAGGAAATCGCATGAGGAAGGTGCCGACGACGACCGCGCAAGCTTGCGCATCCAGGCCAGCCAATGGACCGGCTAGGCGCATGCGCGCGCTGGCGGCCGCCCTGCTGGCGTTGCCGCTCGTAAGCGCTTCGGCGTCGGCGGCCGACGGCATCACCATCGAAAAGCCCTGGATGCGGCTGATCATCAAGGCGCGTCCGGCGGCCGGCTATTTCACGCTCAAGAACAATACCGACACGCCGGTGACGCTGACCGGCGCCTCCTCCATCGCCTGCGGCATGCTGATGCTGCACGAGAGCAAGGAGGTGAACGGCGTGGACAAGATGCTGCCGGTCAAGAGCCTCGCGGTGCCGGCGCACGGCACGCTGACATTTTCGCCCGGCCGCTATCACCTGATGTGCATGTCGCCGCAAAGCACCATGGCGATCGGCCACACCGTGCAGGTCATGCTGAAATTTGCCGACGGCAAGACCATGACCGCCGATTTTCCGGTGAAGGGCCCGAGCGGGAAGTGACGCTCAAAGCAACCCCAGCACCCGCCGCCACCAGCTGCGATTGCCGTTCTGCGCCACCAGCTCCTTGAGATCGGCGGTCATATTGTCGAGCTTGCCGTCGGGCGTCGCCAGGCCGGTGAACAAGAGCTTGATATTGCCCTGGCGGTCGAAGGCATAGACCGCCGAGCTGTGGGTGACCTCGTAAGCTTTGCCGTCATGCGCCGGCGTCACCGAATAGGCGACGCGATAGCGCTTGGCGAGGCGCGCGAGCTGATCCGGCGTGCCGCGCAGGCCAACCACCTGCGGCGCAAACGAGCCGGTGTATTCCTTCAACACCTTCAGCGTGTCGCGGTTGGGATCGACGGTGACGAACAGCACACGCACGTCGTCGGCCTGTTTGCCGAGCGACTTGAGCATGGTGGCGATGTTGAGCAGCGTGGTCGGGCAGACGTCCGGGCAGAACGTATAGCCGAAATAGAGCAACGCGATCTTGCCCTTGAAATCGGCGGCGGTGACTTGCTTGCCGTCGGCGGCGCGCGTCATGGTGAAGTCGAGCGCCGGCAGCGCGCCGGTCATGTCGGTGGAATGCCAGGCCCGGGCCTGTCCGGCCGCCAGCATCAGCGCCGCCGCCAGAACGGCGAAGCCATATCGAATGATGTGAATGCGTTTGCTCATGGCGCGCCATCCTTGCGCCGATTGCGCCCTCGCCGCCTCAATAGCGCATGGACTATGGTCATTATGAGACAACGCTAGGTTGCGAGAAATCGCCAATTTGACGCGGTGAAAGCCCGCTCACAAACGCGTGTGCGGCGTGACGGCGGCGCCGAATTTCGATAAATCAGGCGCCCTCGCCCGGCCCATTCCGGCCAACCCTGTTTTGCCCCTTCTCCCGCGGGCGCCATAGGCAAGCATAAGGACATTCTCCGTGATCGATCTTTACACCTGGACCACGCCGAACGGCCGCAAGGCTTCCATCGCGCTGGAAGAGCTCGGCCTGCCCTATACCGTTCACCCCATCGACATTTCCAAGGAAGAGCAATTCGCGCCCGAGTTCCTGAAGATTTCGCCCAACAACCGCATTCCGGCGATCGTCGACCGCGACACCAACATCGCGCTGATGGAGTCGGGCGCCATCCTGATCTATCTCGCCGACAAGACCGGCAAGTTGCTGCCGAAGTCGGGCGAGGCGCGCTACCGCGTGATCGAATGGCTGATGTGGCAGATGGGCGGCCCCGGGCCGATGCTCGGCCAGGTGCATCACTTCGTGAAATACAACAAAGGCAAAGCGCCCTATGCCGAGGAGCGCTATCTGAAGGAGGGCCACCGGCTCTACAAGGTGCTCAACACGCGGCTGGAAGGCCGCGACTTCGTGGCCGGCGACTATTCCATCGCCGACATCGCCATCTGGCCGTGGATCTCGCGCTTCGAGTGGCAGACCATCGACATGAAGCAATATCCGAACGTGCAACGCTGGTACGAGACCATCGCCGTCCGGCCGGCGGTGCAGAAAGGCTACAAGGTGCCGAAGGACATGGGCCCGGTGCCGATGCCGTGAACTAGCGCGGCGACACTCCATGGCGCTTCGTTGTCATCGCCGGGTTCGTCCCGGCGATGACTGCTTTCTAGGCAAAGCCCTTTCATTCATTTCCCCTCGGATTTACCGCGGCGGCTTTGTGGCGACTGCCGTAACCGACTAGTGTTGCAAGTGATTCGTGTGTCTTGCGTCGTGTGCCTTGCGTCTTCCGCCCACAACGCATCAGGCCCATGGCCCAGCCGCAGACGAAGCCGCAATCCGCGCAGCCTGACGTTGCCGATAAGCTGCACCGCGCGGCGACGCTGCACTTGCACGGACAATTGGCCGAAGCCGAGGCGTTCTATCTCGAGGTGCTGGCCGCCCTGCCCAATTCTTTCGACGCACTGCACCTCCTGGGCGTGCTCAAGCATCAGAACGGGGAGTCGGTTGAGGCGCTCAGGCTGATCGGCAGGGCGCTGGCAAGCAACGACCGCGCCGCCTCCGCCCATTCCAACTACGGCACCGTTCTCGCCGCACTGGCGCGGCATGAGGAGGCGCTTGCAAGCTACGAGCGCGCGTTGGAGATCAAGCCGGAGTTCGCCGAGGCGCTGCACAATCGCGGCAATGCGCTCAACGCGCTCGGCCGCATCGAGGAGGCGCTCGCAAGCTTCGACCGCGCGCTCGCGCTCAAGCCGGATTATTTCGATGCCCTGTTAAACCGAGCGCAACTGCTGCATACGGTCGGACGCGATGAGGAGGCGCTCGCCAACGTCGAGCACGCCCTTAAACTCAAGCCCACCCACGTCGCCGCGCTCACTTTGCACGGCCGCATCGCGCGCAAGCTCAAGGGCGACGAGGCGGCGCTGCCGAGTTTCGATCGGGCGCTCGCGCTCAAGCACGACGACGCCGATGCGCTCGTCGCGCGCGGCAATATCCACTACGCGATGAAGTCCTATGTCGCGGCGCTTACCGACTACAATCGCGCCCTGCTGGTGCGCCCGGATGCCGCGCCGCTGCACAACAACATCGGCAACGTGTTGCGCGACGTCGGCCGGCACAAGGACGCGCTGGCGAGCTTCGACCGCGCGCTCGAGCTCGATCCCGACTATGCCGATGTCTATAGCAACCGCGCCAATGCCTATCTCGAACTCAACCGCGCGGGCGCCGCGCTCGCCGGTTACGATCGCGCCTTGGCGCTCAGGCCGGACTTCACCTACGCGCTGGTCAATCGCGGCAATGCGCTGCGCTATCTCAACCGCTTCGATGAGGCGATCGAGAGCTTCGACCGCGCGCTGGCGCTCGAGCCGGAACTTGCGGAGGCGCACTGGAACAAAGGCCTGCTGCTGCTGTCGCGCGGCGACTTCGAGCGCGGCTTGCCGGAATATGAATGGCGCTGGCGCCGCGAAGGCGAGGCGAAGCCGCGCGATTTCTTCCCAGCCGCTCTGGCGCGGCGAAGATCTCGCCGACAAGACCATCCTGCTGCACGCCGAGCAGGGCTTCGGCGACACCATCCAGTTCCTGCGTTACCTGCCGCTGGTGGTCGCCAAAGGCGGCCGGGTGGTGCTGGAACTGCCGGACAGCCTGATCCCGCTGGTCGGCCCGCGGGAGGGGGTCGTGGCCATGGTGAGCCGCGGCCAACCGCTGCCGGCATTCGATCTGCACTGCCCGCTGCTCAGCCTGCCGCTTGCGTTCGGCACCACGCTGTCGACTATTCCCGCCTTCACGCCCTATCTGCATGCGCCCGCCGATCGCGCGACAAAGTGGCGCGTGCTGCTGCCGCGTACCGGACGCCCGCGCGTCGGGCTGGTGTGGTCGGGCAAGCCGTCGCACAAAAACGATCGCAACCGCAGTATCGCTTTCGTGCGGCTGGCGCCGCTGCTGGCTGTGCCCGGCATCGACTTCATCAGCCTGCAGCGCGAATACCGCGACTCCGACCGGGCGTCGCTCGCCACATTCCCAAATCTATTGCGGATCGACCCGTCGCTTACCGATTTCGCCGACACCGCGGCGGTGATCGACATGCTCGACCTGGTCGTCACCGTCGATACCGCGGTGGCGCATTTGGCCGGCGCCATGGGCAAGCCGGTCTGGATCATGTTGTCGGCGGTATTGGACTGGCGCTGGCTGTTGGAGCGCGAAGATAGCCCCTGGTATCCGACCGCCCGGCTATTCCGGCAAACCGAGATCGGCTGCTGGGACAACGTGATCGACCGGGTGGTCAGTGAACTCGGCGCCTTTCTCCTGCCCAAGTCCGCAGCGGCCGCGCAACCCTGTGTCAATTTTCCGCCCGATTGCGCTACCATGCGGGGATGATGGTTTCACGTGCGAAGCAAGCCGACCCCCGCCCCGCCCCGCGCCTCTATCTGGTCACGCCGCCGGTCGAGGATGCTGCGGCTTTCGCCGCGCCGCTGACGCAAGCGCTGAGCGCGGGCGACGTCGCCGCCGTGCTGTTGCGGCTCGCCGAGGCCGACGAGCGTGCCCTCATCAATCGCGTCAAGACGCTCGCGTCCGTCGTGCAGAGCAAAGACGCCGCGTTGATCGTCGACCGCCATGTCGATCTGGTGGCGCGCGCCGGCGCCGACGGCGCGCACCTTACCGGCATCGCCGCGTTCGCGGAGGCGGTTGAGCGGCTCAAGCCCGACCGCATCGCCGGCGCCGGCGGCCTTGCGACCCGCCACGACGCCATGCTCGCCGCCGAAGCCGGCGCCGATTATGTGATGTTCGGCGAGCCCGATGCGGACGGCGCGCGGCCCGCCTTCGCGGCGATCGAAGAGCGCGTCGCCTGGTGGGCGGAAGTGTTCGAGAGCCCGTGCGTCGCCTATGCCGCGGCGCGCGAGGAGGTTGCGCCGCTGGTTGCCGCCGGTGCCGATTTCATCGCGCTCGGCGACTGGCTGTGGCACGAGCCGTCGACGGTCGCCGCCTTCGTTGCCGAGGCCGCGCAGACTATGCGGCTGCCGGAGACGGCGTCATGAACGGCGCTCCGCACCATCGTGGCCCTTGCGGCTGTTGCGATGGCCGCGCCGGCGCTGGCGCAACCGGCGAAGAAAACACCGCCGCCGCCGCCCCCGCCGCCGCGCAAGCCAGCAATGTCGATCTCGCCTATGGCGATTTCCAGCGCGGCCGCTATCTCACCGCGCTCGCCGAGGCGACCAAGGACGCCAAGCAAGACGATCCCGCCGCCATGACGCTGATCGGCGAACTCTACGCCAACGGCTTCGGCGTCGGCCGCGACGATGCCAAGGCGACGCAATGGTACAAGCTCGCCGCCGCCAAGGGCGACCGCAACGCCATGTTCGCGCTCGCCATGTTCAATTTCGAAGGCCGCACCGGGGCGCGCAACGAGCAGGAGGCCGCCCGCCTGCTCGCCGAAGCCGCCAAGCTCGGTCATCCGGCCGCGGCTTACGACCTCGGCCTGCTCTATCTGCAGGGCAAGCAGTTCCCGCAGGATTTCAAGCGCGCGGCCGAATTGTTCAAACAGGCCGCCGACGCCGGCAACCCGGAAGCGCAATTCGCGCTCGCCACCATGCTGCAGCAGGGCCGCGGTGTCGCGAAGGACGAGCAGCAAGCGATGGGCCTGATGCAATCAGCCGCGATCGCCGGCAATCTCGACGCCATGGTGGTATTCGCCATTGCTCAGTTCAACGGCACCGGCACCGCCAAGGACGAGGCGGCCGCCGCCGCGTTGTTCCTCAAGGCCGCGCGCCGCGGCAATGCCATCGCCCAGGACCGGCTGGCGCGCATCTTGATGGCCGGGCGCGGCATGCCAGCCGACCCGACCGAGGCGATCAAGTGGCACCTCATCGCCAAGGCCGGCGGCGGCAAGGATCCCCTGCTCGACGACTTTGCCGCCAAGCAGACGCCGGAAGTCCGCGACGCAGCCGAGAAGAAGGCCAAGCTGTGGCTGGCGACCGCCGGGCCGGCGCCGATGGCGCGCACGCTCCCGAAAAAGCCGGCGGAGTCTCCCGCGCCTGCCGCCCCAGCCGAACCGGCGACGCCGGCAAAGTAAATCGCCGCCGATCGTCCCCAAAAGCCGACAATCCTGGATCATCCGCTTGCGCGGACGGTGACGGCAGAATAGACCGCGCCATGCTTCACTCCGCTTTGCTCAACGTGATGATCGCCGCCGCGCGCAAGGCCGCGCGTGCGCTCAAGCGCGACTTCGGCGAGCTTGAGAAGCTGCAGGTCTCGCTCAAAGGCCCGGCCAATTTCGTCAGCGCCGCCGACCGCCGCGCCGAGGAAACGCTCTATCAGGAGCTCGCCAAGGCGCGCCCGGGCTATTGCTTTCTCGGCGAAGAAGGGGGGCAGCGCGAGGGCGCCGACAAGAGCCATCGCTGGATTGTCGATCCGCTCGACGGCACCACCAATTTTCTGCACGGCATTCCGCAGTTCGCGATTTCCATCGCGCTGGAGCGCGAGGGCGTCGTGGTCGCCGGTCTGGTCTACAATCCGGCGAACGACGAGATGTTCACCGCCGAGCGCGGCAAGGGCGCCTTCCTCAACGAGCAGCGCATCCGCGCCGCCGCCCGCCGGCGGCTCGCCGATGCCGTCGTCGCCTGCGGGCTGCCGCATATCGGCCGCGGCGACCTCGAACTGGGCGCCAAGGAAACCTTCGCCATGCAGGAGCACGTCGCCGGCTTGCGCCGTTTCGGCGCCGCCGCGCTCGATTTGGCCTGGGTGGCCGCCGGCCGGCTCGACGGCTACTGGGAGCGCAATCTCAAGCCCTGGGACATGGCGGCCGGGCTGATCCTGGTGCGCGAGGCCGGCGGTTTCGTCTCCGACTGCGACGGCGGCGACGAGATGCTGGCCAAGGGCCATATCGCGGCCGGCAACGAGACCATCCGCAACGAAGTGCTGCGGGTTCTCAAAGCCGCGGGGAAGACGTGATATTTCCGGTCATTCCGGGGCGCGGCCGCAATGACGGGACCGCAATTTGAACTCAATCGGCCGCTTAATGCCGGTTTCAGCGGCTTGTTATTTTTCCTTGTCACCGGTCTGTGCCATATTATGAGTTGCCGATTTGACAGCCCGGTCATCCACTTAAACCGCTCATGGCCCGCGAAATCGACCCGCTGAAACTGTCCTCGCCGCGCATCTTCCTGATCCGGATGCTGGTGTTCATCATCCTTGGCGGGTTGATCGTGTTCCTGCTGCTCAAGCAGATCGAAGTCGCCTTCATGGCCAATCCCGGCCTCAACACCCTGATCATCGTGGTGTTGTGCATCGGCATCGCGCTCTCGTTCCGCCAGGTGGTGCGGCTCTATCCCGAGATCGCCTGGGTCAACAATTTCCGCCTGGCCGATCCGGGCCTGGCGGTAGAGCGGCCGCCCGCGCTGCTGGCGCCGATGGCGGCGATCCTCGGCAGCCGCATGGGCCGCATGGCGATGTCGGCGCAATTGATGCGCGGCATCCTCGACTCCATCGCCACCCGGCTCGATGAGGCGCGCGACATTTCCCGCTACATGACCGGGCTCCTGGTGTTCCTCGGCCTGCTCGGCACCTTCTGGGGCCTGATCGAGACGGTGAGTTCGATCGGCGGCGTCATCCAGGGGCTGAAGACCGGCGGCGATGCCGGCAGCGTCTTCGATTCGTTGCGCGAAGGCTTGGCCGCGCCGCTGTCCGGCATGGGCATCTCGTTTTCGTCCTCACTGTTCGGCCTGGCCGGATCGCTGGTGCTCGGCTTCCTCGATTTGCAATCGAGCCAGGCGCAGAACCGCTTCTACACCGAGCTCGAGGACTGGCTGTCCACCACGGTCTACGACCAGGCCGGCGAGCCGGCGATAGGCGGCACCCACGAGGTGCGCTCGGCGATCGACAAGCTTCGGGATGCCGTCAACGAGGTCGGCGGCGGCAAGGCGGCGAGCGCCGCCATGTCGAACCTCGCCGAGGCGATCCAGGGGCTGGTGCATCACATGCGCACCGAGCAGCAGATGATCCGCGACTGGGTCGACAGCCAGGCCGAGCAGCAGCGCGAGATCAAGAAGCTGTTGGAAATCATGGCCCGCGAGAAAGTGGGTCGCTAGCGCGTCGATAATTTGCATCCGCTCGTCCCCGCGAAAGCGGGGACCCAGGCACGGGATGCCCGCTGTCGCGGGCATGAGCGGACCCCAGGTGCGGGAGAGCAAACAAAATGGCCCTAGCACGCGCGCGCCGCAGCGACAGCGGCATGAATTACTGGCCGGGATTCGTCGACGCGCTGTCGACGCTGATCCTCGGCATCATCTTCCTGCTCACGGTGTTCGTGGTGGTGCAGTTCTATCTGCAGCAGGAAGTGCAGGGCAAAGACACCGCGCTCACCCGCCTCACCGCGCAGATCGCGCAGCTCACCGAGCTCTTGTCGCTGGAAAAGACCGGCAAGGAAAACGTCGAGGAGCAGCTCGCGCAATTGCGCGCGACGCTCGCCACCACCGAGGGCGAGCGCGACAAATACAAGGGCCTCTATGAGGGCGCCGGCGCCGGCGCGGCCAGCGCGCAAAGCCAGATCAGCGACCTCACCAGCAAGCTGACCAGCGAGAAGCAGCTTTCCGCGCGCGCGCTCTCGCAGGTCGAGATCCTCAACCAGCAGATCGCCGCGCTGCGCCGCCAGCTCGCCGCGATCGAGACCGCGCTCGATGCCTCCGAGAAGAAGGACAAGGAGGCGCAGAGCCGCATCGCCGATCTCGGCCAGCGCCTCAATGTGGCGTTGGCGCAGAAGGTGCAGGAGCTGACCAAGTACCGCTCCGACTTCTTCGGCAAGCTGCGTCAGATCCTCGGCAACCGGGCCGACATGCGCATCGTCGGCGACCGCTTCGTGCTGCAGTCGGAAGTGTTCTTCGACACCGGCCGCGCCGACCTGAAGGCGGAGGGCGACGAGGAGCTCGACAAGGTGGCGGGCGCGCTGCTTGAGCTGGAAAAGCAGATTCCCTCCGACATTCCCTGGGTGCTGCGCGTCGACGGCCACACCGACGTGCGTCCGATCGTGTCGTCGAGTTTCAGGTCGAACTGGCACTTGTCGGCGGCGCGCGCCATCGCGGTGGTGCAATATCTGATCGCCAAGGGCGTCGATCCCAAGCGGCTGATGGCCGCCGGCTTCGGTGAATTCCAGCCGATCGACACCGGCAACACCGAGGAAGCCTACCGCCGCAACCGCCGCATCGAGTTCAAGTTGACGGAGCGGTGAGCGCGCCCAAGACGCCGGCTGCAGCAAAGCCCCTGACGCGGGCGCGGCGTTTGTCGAGCGCGGGCGCCGCCTGTCTCCTTGCATTCATCTTATTGGCGCTTGCGCTTCCGCAAATGGCGATGGCGCAGTCGGCCGCCCTCGATGCGCTGATTGCGGCCTATCCGGATTTTCTCTCACGGCACGACAGCGCGGCGATTTATTGGAAAGACGGCAGCAAGATGCCGGTCTCCGACGGCGCCAAGAACAAATCCTTCGTTCGGCTGCTGCGCCATGCCTCGATCCTCGACCAGTTCCGCCTGCTCTATCCGCGCGGCGCACATGCCAAGCCGCCGGCCGTCAATGACGACCCCGGACGGTTCCGCAACGAAGCCTTTTTCGACAAAATGTACGGCGATTGCCGCAAAGGACAAGTTGCGCGCCACCTGGTCGCGATCCGCTGGCTGCCGAAAACCTGGGGCAAGAAAATCTTCGTCACCAGCGTCAACGGCATTGACCGCCGGCTCGCCGCCGTATCGGCGGAGATCGATGCCCTGCCCGCCAAGATCAAGCGCGCGGCCTATCCGATCGCCGGCGTGTCGTCATGCCGCCCGGTTGCCGACACCGGCAGACCGAGCATGCATAGTTACGCCGCCGCGATCGATCTCAATCTCCGCGTCTCCGACTATTGGCGATGGCATAGGAAGACCGGTCCGATCCGCTACCGCAATCGCATGCCGCAGCAGATCGTCGACATCTTCGAACGGCATGGTTTCATCTGGGGCGGCAAGTGGTACCACTACGATACGATGCATTTCGAGTACCGACCCGAATTGCTCGGCATGAGCGGAAAACAATGATTGCGCGCGCACCGGATATGAGCAAAGCCGATTGAAATGTCTTTGACCCTCCGCCCCTACACCGACGCCGACGAGGATGCCGCGATCGAATTATGGCGGCGCACCTGGGCGCATCATTTCCCGCACATCGATTTCAACGCGCGCGTGGCCTGGTGGCGCGAGCGCTGGCGCCAGGAGCTGATCCCGGTCGCGCATGTGGTACTGGCGGAACAAGACGGCACGCTCGCCGGCTTCGTCACCGTCGATCCGGGCACGTTGTATCTCGATCAGCTGGTGGTCGCGCCCGAGCATTGGGGCTCGGCAGTCGCCGTCGCGCTCATCGACGAGGCCAAGCGGCTGTCGCCGCACGGGCTCGATCTGCTGGTCAACAAGGAGAACGCCCGCGCCATCCGCTTCTACGAGAAGCACGGCTTCGTCTACGCCGGCGAGGACAAGAACCCGGTGTCGGGCATCCCGGTGAACCGGATGCGGTGGCGGCCGCAATCCGCTTCAGAGAAATAGGCCGCATGGCCGCTTTATCTCGAAAGCCGACATTCATTTCTGCAAGCGGTTTGTCCGCCGAGGGCCATAAGGCGACATTCCAGCTTTGAAAAGTTCATAGGGCCGTGAAATCAATCTTACCTTCATCGCCTTCGCATCCGGCAAAATTCAACCGGCCCTAGTTGCCGCCAATGAGCAAGGGGCCGACCTTGCGTTTATATCCCGTCAGCGTTTCGGTGATCCTGAACTTCAACGGAACCTGGAATGAGATGTGCTTCTGGACAAGCGCATCGCGCACGTAGCCTCACGGATGCAGCAGCAGTTTGCCTAGCACCGCGCCGCTCTCGAGCATCTCATGTGCGCGTCTCGCCTCCGCGAGCGGCAAGCGCGCATGAATGCGCGGATGAAGTTTGCCGGCAGCAAGCATGTCGATGATGGCGCGCATGCCCGCGCGGCGTTCTTCGACGAGGTGGTCCCAAGTGTGGATAGTGAATTGACGCACCGCCGGTGAATTCTTGCTCAAGCGCAATGCCGGCAGCAGATCGACCTGCGCCTTTCCGCCGAGAGCGCCATAAATTATGAGCATGCCGCAGGGCGCGAGCAACGCGATGTTATCAGGAATGGTTGGTCCGGCGACTGGATCGATGATGATGTCAACGCCACGACCGTTTGTGATCTCGTCGATGCGCTTGCCGACCTTCTCGTTCTTGCGGTTGATAACGTGGTCGACCCCCAATTCGCGGGCGAAGTGCGCCTTCTCCTCGCTACTGACGACGCCGATCACGACAAGGTCCATTGGCTTTGCCAAGTCGATCAGGGCATTCCCCATGCCTCCGGCGGCGGCGTAGATGAGCACGCTCTGACTCTTCCGCGGCCGCACGGCATCATTGAAGATGTGATAAGCGACCTGATAGTTGGCGAGCGCTGCCGCGGCATCAAGATCGATTCCCTCGGGAAGAAGAAATGTCGCGTCGGCGGGCGTTGCAATGTATTCGGCATAATGGCCGCCGCGGTGGAGACGTTCGCGCGCCGTGGTGTATACGCGGTCGCCGGGCTGGCGCGACGTAACGCCCGGCCCGGCCTTCTCGATCACGCCGGAGATTTCTGTACCGGGCGTCGCCGGGAGCGGCGGCATAAAGCCATAAGTGCCGGCGCGGATCAGCACGTCGGGAATGCCCACACCGATCGCGTGCGCCCGGATCAGGACTTCGCCCGGCTTCGGCTCCGGGACGGGCACATCGAGGCATTGCAGTACGCCGGGCGGACCCGGCTTGCGGAACTGGATGAGCTTCATCGTCTATCGGCTTCCGAACGGCAGCATCGCCGAGTATCAGACCCTAACATATTGCGGATCGAGAACTGTGCTTCCGCATCGCAACAATATTGGCCGCGCATTGTCCGCTTCGGGTCATTCGCGACATTTGCTCATTTTTGGAATGTCCGCTTCACTCCGAAAGCGACCGAATTGGTGCGCTACCGCGAAATGTCGCTAAGTGCCACACGCCGACATTTGAAACGGACACTGATAACTTGCAAAAGTTTGTTCGATTAATCCGGTAGTCCAGCCGCGCGCAACGCCTCAATCAATGGCTCCGCCACCGCCGGAATGAAGCCGGCGGCTGTACACTGCTGATTGATGCTGGAATTAGGCTGGAGATTACACAACTGGGCCACAGCCGCCTTTGCCTCCTCAAGCCGCCCGAGCCTTGCAAGCGAAGCTGCCAGAAGCGCATAGGAGAAACTGAAACCAGGGGCCTGGATTGCTTTGCGCGCTGCATTCGCAGCCTGTTCGTAGCGGCCGAGATGGAAGTTCCCGAGACTGATTCCGTGGTAGGCTACATAACGCAAAGGATCGAACGGACTTAGCCGCACTGCTTGCTCGCCCCAATCAATGGCCCGCTCGGCTTGCCCCGCGAAGCTTAATGAGCAACTTCCAAAAATATAGGCGAGAGCGCAGGACGGGCATAACTTCACGGCGTCTTCAAAGGCATCGAACGCAGCCTTTTGGTCATGCTCGACCAATGCCACGGAGAACGCTCCGAATGTGAGCGCCATGGGGTCGGAGCGCCCATAGGCAATCGCAGCATGTGCATGATCGATCGCGCCACGGCAATTTTCTTCCCGCATCCCCGCACGGACGAACAGAATCTCATGGGCCCAAGAGGCAAGACCGTGAGCTAGCGCGTAATTCGGCTCAAGAAGAAGCGCACGTTCGATGAACGTGAGACCTTTCGCCGCGCCCGGGGGCATGCCGCTGTATACTTCGGGAAGCGCGTGCAGAACGAGATCGTAGGCATCGAGGCTTTCCGGCCGCTTGCGCTTTACCTGTTCGATCTCTGCAGCGCGTAAGCTGGGTTCAATTGCGGCGACGATGGCAAGAGTAATTTCGTCCTGAAGTGCAAACACGTCATCGAGTGAGCGGTCATATCGCTCGGCCCAGAGATGGGCGGCGGTTGCGGCCTCAACGAGCTGGCAGGTGATACGGACGCGGCCTCCCACCTTGCGCACGCTCCCCTCAAGCACATAGCGCACACCGAGCTCGCGCCCAACTGTGCGGACATCTGAAGCCTTGCCCTTGTATGTGAAACTTGAATTACGGGCGATGACAAAAAGCCACCGGATGCGTGATAGGTTGGTAATTATGTCCTCGACAATGCCGTCGCAAAAATAATCCTGCTCCGGATCGCCACTCATGTTCTGGAACGGCAGTACAGCGATGGACGGCCTGTCCGGTAGCTTCAGGGGCGCATCTGGCTGTTGTCGGTCGGAGTTGTTGATATCTCTTCTGTCCAGATGGACGCGATAGGCGTGCACAAGATCGGGGATGTTCTTAACTTGCTGCTTGCCTAAGTCGTCGAAAACAACCTCGACCGCGCCGCGGACGTGCTCGTGGACGTTGCCGGAAATGCAGATGCTGCCCGGGTTCGGCGAGACCCTCCATGCGTGAGGCGACGTTTACGCCGTTGCCGTAGAGATCGCTGCCTTCGACGATCACATCGCCGAGACTAATGCCAATGCGGAGGCGGATATGGCGATCCTCGGCGGCACCCTCCTCACGCGCAGCGAGCGCACGTTGGATGTCGATAGCGCAGTTGACCGCGGCGGTGGCGCTCTTGAACTCGACCATCGCACCGTCGCCCGTGGTCTTGAAAGTGCGCCCGCGATACTCTTTGGTCTTGGGTTCAAATAGCTCGTGACGGAGGGCCTTAAGCCGGGCGAGCGTGCCAGCCTCGTCCTCGCTCATCATGCGACTGTAGGCGACGACGTCGGCTGCCAGGATTGCCGCTAGTTTCCTTTGAACGCGGTCTTCGGCCATGAGCCTTAGCTCCTAGACGAGCGAGCGAGATAGTAATCATCACTTGCGGGCCGGTCTATGGGCCGAAGCGGACGTGATCGGCAATGTCCGTTTTGGGTCTTGGTCGTGTAAAAACGCTTTGGCAAAAGCATCGACGGGCGGGGACGAGGGCTGGTTAGCCGACCGTGATTATTTTTTGGGTTTAGTGGTTTTTTCGACTGTGGGCGCCGCTGATGCGGGGTTTCAGCTGTCCCGGGCGGTTCTGCAATGGCTGTCGACCGGGTGTCGGCGGCGATTATGCTCTCATCGCCGCCATGAGCGGTTGGATGCCAATGATGTTCATGACGCGCGTGAGATTATAGGCCAATACGTGCAGTGCCATTTCGGTGGCGACGCGTGGCAGCGTCTTCATCAGGAAGTGAGTTGCGCCCATCCGGGCCTTGATCGTTCCAAAGGGATGCTCGACTGTCTCGCGCCGCAGACGCATCTTTTCTGGATGTTCGTCGAGCCGGCGCTGCACCGCCTCAAGAACGTGCTCATGCTCCCATCGGCTGATCCGGCGTTCCTTGCCAGTGGTGCAACTGTGCTTGATGCCACAGCTCTGGCAGGCCTTGGTCGCGTAGCGGCGCAGGACCAATCCATTTTCCGAAGTGGTGAAGGAGTAGGCGAGTCTTGCATCGGCAGGACAAATATAGACGTCCTCCTCAGCCACATAACGGAAGTCCTGCTTGCCAAAGCGCCCTTCTGCCTTTGAGTTCGAGGTCATCGGCTTGGGCAGCGTGACCGTGATCCCGGCGTTCTCGCAGGCCAGAATCTCCTCACTGCTGAAGTAGCCGCGGTCGGCGACGGCATCGAGGTTCTCCACTTCCAGCGTCGCCTTCGCCTCCTTGGCCACAGGTGAGAGCTGCGACCGGTCGCTGCCGACATTGGTCACCTCATGTGTAACGATCAGATGATGTGTGGTGTCGACCGCGACCTGGACATTGTAGCCAACGACGCCAGAGCCGCGTCCGCTCGTCGCCATCGAGCGAGCATCCGGATCAGTCAGCGATATCTGCTGGTCCGGAGTTGCGAGCATTGTCACCTTGAGAGTCTCGAGCCGCTGCATCTGCTCCTTCAGCTTCTCGATCTTCTCTTTCAGGCGGCTGGTCTTGGTTTTGAGTGTCTCGGACGGCTCCTGCCGATCCGCACTGTCGAGCTGCTGCAGATAGCGCGCGACGCTCTCCTCGATCTGCGCCATGCGCCGCTCCATCTTGGCCCGCGTGAAGTTCTTGTCGCGGTTGTTCACCGCCTTGAACTTGCTGCCGTCGATCGCGACGCTGGCTTGCGTGAGCAGGCCCAGGGTGCGGCAGAGCGCAACAAACCGGGCGCACACCTGGCGGATGGCGCGGCCGTTGTCCTTGCGGAAGTCGGCTATCGTCTTGTGGTCGGGAGCAAGCCGGCCCACCAGCCACATCACCTCAACGTTGCGCCCCGCCTCGCGCTCCAGCCGTCGGCTCGACTGCACCCGGTTGAGATAGCCGTAGATGTAGAGCTTCAGCAGAACCGCCGGATGATAGGAAGGCCGACCGGTTATCTCGGGTTCGACCCCCTCAAACCCAAGCTCACCAAGATCGAGTTCGTCGACAAAGACGTCAATAACGCGAACTGGATTGTCATCGCCAATCCAGTCTTCCAAACATTCAGGAAACAGCGTGTTCTGCCCGCGATCCGCCGCCTCAACGAAGCGCTTCATCCGATCCTCCCGTAAATCGTGCGAGAATCTTATCGCGAGAATCAAACTCAGCGTCGCGTTTTTACACAACCAGGGTCATTCGCGATCGAGCCGCCAAGAGCCAAAATATATCGTTGTCCGCTGTCGTCCAAAAGCAGACATTGAAAGGCGTATCCAAGCTGCGCAATTGGCTCGCCGCTTGTGGGTCTACGTCCTTACAGCAAACTTTTGTCTAGGACCATAATCCTGTCACGATCTTAGGATAATAAGCCGCATCCCGTCCCGATACCGAGGGGTGTCTGCAGCATCTCGGACATGGGGCGGAGAGCGGTGGCCGGGGAATGACGTTTCGTCGGAGATGCGGAGCGGCCCGGCGGTCCAAGCCGCAGCGTCCCGGCGCGCCAGCCGCGCGCCGCGGGGCCTCACCGGCGACGGTTCGCAAGGCATGGTCGGAAGCGCCACGCGACCGTTTGGGCTCATAGCGGTGGTTAAGCCTCCCCAGCCGACAAGGCGGGAGGCCTGAAACGGTCCGACCACCGGGGGCGCTGCGGAGCAAACCTAACAAACACCGCGCGCGGGACGCCTTGGGAACGGCGGACTTGCGGCTTGCCCGCTTAAAGCTCGAACGAGCGAAGGCGGGCCGGACTTCGACAAGCCTCGATGTCGCGAGGCGTCGAGGCCCGCGGGTCCATCGGACCCACATGCGTCCCGCGCGCCCTCGGTTCTTATTCAGGGCGGCGGACAAGCACTGGGAATGCAGGCGAACCCGGCGCCTGACAAACAATACGGGCGATGGCGCTTGCCTTGGCGCATACCGGGCAAGCCCGGCATGCGCGGCGTTAGCTTGCCGGCCAAGCTTCAGCGAAGGCGGACGTGTTGAAGAAGATAGTGGCCACCACGTGCCCTAACTTGAATCTTGCACGGCTTCCACAAGCGGCAGCAGCCGGGAGTCTTCCAGGGCCGCAAGCCGATGGCCAAGCCCGGCCAGATACGCCGCGTTTGAATTGAAGGCCACGAACGATTTCGGCTGCTTTGACGGACCAGCATCGCCATGTCCCAGCGTTCGTCCGCAGGACCGATCAGGAACGCGCCACCGCTGCCGAGAAACAGAAGCTTCCCGCCGCTTTCCTTCAGGAAAGGCAGAGTATGATCGATATATCGTTGGAACGCGGCGGCGCCGCTGATGGGCTCAGCGGGCGCCAGCGCGGGCGTCCGCGAGTAATCGGCGACCGCGCGAAACCTCAGCAAGTTGAGCATGACAACGCTGCCCGCAATTCCGCGCGCCATGAAGGCGCGACCCGATTCCATCGTCGGCTCAAGGTAGTGATCCATTTGACGCGTCCTCAGCTGGTCCTCGTGAGATACGCGAGCGTGCGCCACACGCCGCTCGTCGCCGCGAAAGCGGGTGATCCAGTAATCACGGAGGCATCGGTGTTTACTGGATTGCCCGCTTTCGCGGGCAATGACCGCGCAGAGAATGGCCTGCGCCCGGCGCCCTCACGCTCCGCCGGCCAAAGATTGCGCCATGGCGGCGTCGAAGGCTTTGGAATCGACCTTCAGATACGCCAGCTTCTCCTCGGCGATCACCACCGCTTCGGCGACGCCCGGCACCTGACGCAGGCGCGCGGCGAGGCTCTCGGCATCGCCGGCCTGGCCGTCACCGATCGGCACCAGCCGGGTCGTGAGATAGCTCGGTTGCGCCATGGTGGCGGCGGCGAGCAGCCAGAGCAGAGCGAGCGCCGTCGTCAGAACGAAGACCCCGGCAATACCCACGCTTTGATGGACCCAGCCGCCGACCACGCCGCCGACGAAAATGCCGAGGAATTGCGCGCTCGAATAAATGCCGGTGGCGGTGCCCTTGGCGTCGGGCGGCGCCGCCTTGGTGATCAGCGACGGCAGGCTCGCTTCCATCACATTGAAGCCGGAAAAGAAAATGGTGAGCGCCGCCAGCAGCACATAGAGATTGCCGGCGCCGAGATAGAGCATGGCCTGGCTGATGACGAGCGCGGCGACCGCGGCGACGAATACGCCTTTCATGCGGCGGTGTTTCTCGGCGACGATGATCGCCGGAATCATCACGACGACCGACACCAGCAGCACCGGCAGATAGATCAGCCAATCATTGTGGTTCGATACGTGCAGCGTGCCGCGCAACAGACCGGGCACCACCAGGAAGCTCGACGTCAGCATGGCGTGCAAGGCGAAGATGCCGAAGTCGAGCCGCAGCAATTCCGTGTTGCGCAGCACCGAGCCGATCAAGGCCGGCACCGCTTCGGCATCGCGATGCACGCGCACGCGGCGCGGGTTGGGCACGACGAACAACGTGATGGCGATGCCGATGAACGCCAGCACCACCATCAGCCAGAAGATGCCGTCGACACGGATGAAACTCGCAGCGATGGGCCCGAGCACCAGCGCGACCATGAAGGAGAAGCCGATGGTGATGCCGACCATGGCCATCGCCTTGGTGCGGTTTTCCTCCGTCGTCAGGTCGGCCACCAGCGCCAGGATCACCGAGCCGACGGCGCCGGCGCCCTGCAGCACGCGGCCGACGATCACGCCGCCGATCGAGGTGGACATCGCCGCCACCGCGCTGCCGATCGCGAACAGGATCAGCCCGAACACGATCATGGTCTTGCGCCCGATCCGGTCGGACAACAGGCCGAAGGGGATCTGCAGCAGCCCTTGGCTCAGTCCGTAAATGCCGAGCGCCTCGCCGATCAGATAGGGCGTCGCGCCGGTCAGCCCGCGGGCATAGGCCGCGAACACCGGATAGATCATGAACAGGCCGAGCAGCCTGACCGAGAAAACGGCGGCAAGAGAGGCGGCCGCGCGAAATTCCTGTCGTTCCATCGTCAATCGTCCCAACCGAGCCGGCGCCGGCCACCCCCATGGCGACGGCTCTTTGCTATCCCAAGGCTTTATCGTGAAAGGCCGTAAGTGGAAAAATCCTCTAGCGCGCACAATGCCCTGCACCTTTGATGCGGGTCAAATGCCGCGGCTTGCCGCTCGCGCCCCTGTCCTGTATAGAGCCGCCAAATTAGCCCCTTTTTCGGCGCCCGGCGCCCGCACGGAACCTAAGCGATGAAGCAAGATATCCATCCCGGTTACCACACTATCAAGGTGATCATGACCGACGGCAGCGAATTCACTACCCGCTCCACCTGGGGCAAGGAGGGCGATGTCATGCATCTCGACATCGACCCGAAATCACACCCGGCCTGGACCGGCGGCCAGCAGCAGCTGGTCGACCGCGGCGGCCGGCTGTCGCGCTTCCAGAAGAAATTCTCCGGCTTTTTGAAGACGGAAGAAAAGAAATAAGCCGCGCGGCGTTGCGGCTGCGACGAAACGGCCGCGCTTTTTGATCTGTCGTCACCGGGCCGGCGCGCAGCGCCGTGACCCGGTGATCTCGTTTAGGAAGGCGAGGCCCTGCCCCATGAATCGCGATGGCCGGGATGAACCCGGCCATGACCAGGGCGAGCGATTGCGCGCAGAAGACCGCTAAACGTTTTCCGCGCCGAACGCCGCCTTCAGCAGCCCGAGCTGATGCTCGACCGGATTGATTTCGGACGAGCGCTCGGCGGCGCCGTGGGTGTGAATGGTGGCGTCGAGCCGGCGCACTTTCACCTGCAATTTGAGCGAACGCTCGATCAGTTCGCGCAGCGCCACGGGCAGCAACTCCATATTGTGCGGATCGTGCGGGGCGGCGGCGCCGAGCTTGACCTTGCTCTTTTCCTTGTTGGCTTGCGCAAGCGACATCTCGCCTTCCTTCACCGCGCGATGCAGCAACAGCCACGAGGCAAGCTGCATCAGGCGCGTGGTGAGCCGCATGCTTTCGGTGGCGTAGGCGAGCGCGGCTGAGCGCTGCAGTTTTTTCGATTCCTGCCGGCCGGGACCGTCGAGATAAGTCGCGGTCTGCTCGACCAGCGCCATGCCGTCGCGGAACAGATCCGAGAAAGCTTGCGAACTGGCGAGCCGCTCGCCAAACGATACAGGCTTTTGTTCGCCGAAAATCTGCTCGGACATTACGCTACGCCCTACCCCTACAGCCGGGATGCATTCACGTCCCGTTAAGGGTTTAGCATCGCGCGCGCGCCTTGCTGTGTCCAGCGGCCGTTACGCAAATTTTGCAACATAGTTGCCAGCCGTGATTAAGCTTGCGGCGACCGAAGCGGCGCGCTTGCCCCAAAACGGCACAAAAAAGGAGCCGCCGAAAGCCGGCGGCTCGAAGGTGATAACAGGGAGGCGTCAAACAGAGTGGACAGGAGCCACTCAATGTCCATGAAGATGGACGCGTCTAGTAATGAAGGAGAAAGCTTAACGACACCTTACTGAATCATGGTAAATGCGGAATTTTTTTAACGTGATCCCACATCGCGTTACCGTTTGAAAATCTGATCGGCAGCCGCCCGCTTGGCGCGCTTCTGCGCCATGTCGGCTTCCAGGCGGTTGATCTCATCGTGCAGCAGCTGCACGCGCTCGGCCAGTTCCTCCACCGAGAGCAGGCTCAAATCCTGGCCAACTTCGTGAACGATTTTCTTTTTCGGCCGGTCGTCGTCGTCCATTGCCGCCATGTCCGTCTCCATTAGCAGCCGAATCTAGCCGTGCCGGCGCGGGTTGTC
This sequence comes from uncultured Alphaproteobacteria bacterium, assembly GCA_963761245.1. GTDB lineage: Bacteria > Pseudomonadota > Alphaproteobacteria > Rhizobiales > Xanthobacteraceae > Pseudolabrys. Next base: position 77,158 of record CAVXGN010000014.1, read on the forward strand.
ACATCGTCGCGGGCCCCCTAAACAGATTTGGCCCGCCCTGAGCATTAACCTTGAGGACCCAATGAGTGCCCTGCCCGCCCGCATGACCGCCATCGGCATCAAAGCGCCCGGCGGACCGGACATGCTGGTGGCGGAGCAGCGCCCGGTTCCCTCGCCCGGCGAGGGCGAAATTCTGGTCAAGGTCGCAGCCGCCGGCGTCAACCGGCCGGACGTGATGCAGCGGCAGGGACTCTATCCACCGCCGCCCGGCGCGCCCGACATTCCCGGCCTGGAGATCGCCGGCGAGGTCGTCGCGCTCGGCGCCAACGTGAAGCGCTGGAAAATCGGCGACCGCGTGATGGCGCTGGTGGTCGGTGGCGGCTACGCCGAATATTGCCTCGCGCACGGCGGTCACGCGCTGCCGCTCGCCGGCTTGTCGATGGTGGAAGGCGCCGCCATTCCGGAGACCCTCTTCACCGTCTGGCACAACATGGTCGAGCGCGGCGGGCTCAAAAGCGGCGAGACCTTCCTGGTGCATGGCGGCTCGTCGGGCATCGGCACCACCGCGATCCAGCTCGCCAAGGCGCTCGGCGCCCGCGTCATCACCACCGCCGGCTCGGCGGAAAAATGCGAGGCCTGCCGCAAGCTCGGCGCCGATCTCGCCATTAACTATAAGAGCGAGGATTTCGTCGCCGCCACCAAGGCGGCGACCGGCGACAAGGGCGCCGACGTTATACTCGACATGGTGGGTGGGGCTTACGTCGCGCGCAATTACGAAGCCGCGGCGGTCGAGGGGCGCATCGTGCAAATCGCTTTTCAGGGCGGCCCGAAGGCCGAAGTCAATTTCATGCGCCTGATGCTCAAGCGCCTTCATCATACCGGCTCGACGCTGCGCGCGCGCTCGGTTGCCGACAAAGGCGCCATCCGGCAGGCGGTCGAGGACAACGCGCTGCCGTGGATTGCCGAGGGCAAGGTCAAGCCGGTGATCTTCAAGACCTTCCCGCTGCAAGACGCCGCTGCCGCCCATGCGCTGATGGAGACCAGCGCGCATATCGGCAAGATCGTGCTAACCCTTTGAGCACGCGCGCGAACTCCTGCCCGCCCGAAACCGGGCCGCTGTCGCTTGCTGGTGGCGGCAAGAACGCGAGGCCGCGAAATCGGCGCAATGTCGCACCTAGAGTTAACCCGGTGTATTCATTCGCAGATATTCAGCGCAGGCGCCGCGGGACCGGCGCCGCCGCCGGGAGTTCCCGCTTGATGCTCGCGCGCGCTCTGACCGCAGCCCTGATCGCGCTTGCGCTCGCCGCGATGCTCGTGGCAGCGCCGCCGGCGCGCGCGGTCGAGGCGGTGAATGTGCGGCTCGACGTCGCCGCCATCGACCTGACCGCCGCCACCGAGCTGCAGAAGACGGCGACCGCCCGCACGCAGGTGTCGACCGCGCCCGGTCCCGACGGCATCGTGCGCCGCATCGAGGTGCGCGCGCGCGAGCACGACACCAACTGGGCGGTCTTTGCGCTCACCAACAACAGCGACGAGCAGATCGACCGGCTGATCGTCGTGCCGCATTACCGCATGGTCGGTTCCGGCCTGTTCTGGCCCGATCTCGGCCTGTCGCGCGTCGTCACCATCACGCCGAGTTCCGGCGACCGGCCGGTACACATCGTCGACAACGCCTCCGATATTTTCCGCGTCACGCTCGACCCCGGAACCGTCATCACCTTCGTCGCCGAGTTGCGCACCGACAAGCTGCCGCAGATCTATTTGTGGGAGCCGGACGCCTACAAGGACAAGGTCAACAGCTTCACGCTTTACCACGGCATTGTCATCGGCATCGCCGGTCTGCTGGCGCTGTTCTTGACCATCCTGTTCGTGGTCAAGGGTTCGGTGATGTTCCCGGCCGCCGCCGCGCTCGGCTGGGCCGTGCTGGTCTATATCGGCATCGACTTCGGCTTCTGGGGCAAGGTCTTCGACATGTCGGCCGGCGCCGAGCGGATTTGGCGCGCCTGCGGCGAGGCCATCCTGTCGGCGACGCTGCTGGTGTTCCTGTTCGCGTATTTGAACCTGTCGCGCTGGCACGTGCGCTATATCCACATCACGCTCGGCTGGCTGTTGGCGCTGGCCGCGCTGGTCGCGGTCGCGGTATTCGATCCGGCGGCCGCTTCCGGCGTTGCGCGCATATCGCTCGCCGCGATCTCGGTGTTTGGCCTGGCGCTGGTGATCTATCTCTCCACCCACGGCTACGACCGCGCTGTGTTGTTGATTCCGACCTGGCTTTTGCTGGTAGTGTGGACCTCGGCCGCCGGCCTTGCCGTCACCGGCATGGTGACCAATGACATCATCGGTCCGGCGCTGCTCGGCGGCCTGGTGCTGATCGTGATGTTGATCGGCTTCACGGTGATGCAGCACGCCTTCGCCGGCGGCATCACCCACGGCATCGTGTCCGACGTCGAGCGCCGCGCGCTCGCGCTCACCGGCGCCGGCGACATCATCTGGGACTGGGACGTATCCGCCGATAAAATCTACACCAGCCCGGAAGCCGAGCAGGCGCTCGGCGTCAAGCGCGGCAGCCTGGAAGGCCCGGCCGCGCACTGGCTCGACGTGCTGCATCCGCTCGACCGCGACCGTTTCCGCGCCGCGCTCGACAGCGCGGTGGACCAGCGGCGCGGCCGCATCACCCAGGATTTCCGGCTGCGCAGCGGCGACGGTCATTATCTCTGGTTCACGCTCAAGGCGCGCCCCGTGGTCGGCTCCGACGGCGAGGTGGTGCGGCTGGTCGGTACGCTCACCGACGTCACCGAGATCAAGAACGCCGAGGAGCGGCTGCTGTTCGACGCGGTGCACGACAATCTCACCGGCCTGCCGAACCGCCAACTGTTCCTCGACCGCATGGAGGCGGTGTTCGGCTTCGCGCGCTCCGACTCGACCATTCGCCCGACGGTGATCGTGATCGATCATCGACCGCTTCAAGCAGGTCAACAATTCGGTGGGCATCTCGATCGGCGATTCGATCCTGCTGACGGTCGCGCGCCGGCTCGGCCGCCTGCTCAAGCCGCACGAACTCGTTGGCGCGTATCGCCGGCGACCAGTTCGCCGCCATCCTGGTCTCCGAGCGCGAGCCGACGCGCATCGTCGCCTTCGCCGAGACGCTGCGGCGCGCGCTGCGCGCGCCGATCGCGTTCAACGACCGGGAAATCTTCCTCACCGCCTCAATCGGCCTGGCGCTCGCCGAAAGCCAGCCGCAGCGCGCCGACGAGGTGCTGAAGGACGCCGAGCTCGCGATGTACAACGCCAAGCGCATCGGCGGCGATCGCATCGAGATCTTCAAGCCGGCGATGCGCTCGCGCAAGACCGACCGGCTGACCATGGAGTCGGAATTGCGCCGCGCCATCGAGCGCGAAGAAATCAAGATCCTGTACCAGCCGATCGTGCGGCTGGAAGATCGCACCATCGCCGGCTTCGAGGCGCTGGCGCGCTGGGACCATCCCAAGCTCGGCCGTCTGTCGCCGATCGAATTCATCTCGATCGCCGAGGAAATCGGCCTGATCGTCGACCTCGGTCTGTTCGTGCTCGATCGCACCGCCAAACAACTGGCGACGTGGCAGCACGCCAGCCGCGCGCACGATGCGATCTTCGCCAGCGTCAACGTGTCGTCGCGGCAGTTGCTGCGCCACGATCTGATCCAGGATCTGCGTGGCGTGTTGGCGCGTTACGCGCTTGCCCAAGGCACGCTCAAATTGGAATTGACCGAATCGCTGGTGATGGAAAATCCCGAACATGCCGCGCAGATGCTCACGCGCATCAAGGAATTGGGTGCCGGGCTCTCGCTCGACGATTTCGGCACCGGCCATTCCTCGCTGTCTTATCTGCAGCGTTTTCCGTTCGACACCATCAAGATCGACCAGTCGTTCGTGCGCATGACGGCGCGCGGGACGCGGCCGGTCATCCTGCGCTCGATTGTCGGGCTCGCGCACGATCTCGGCATGGACGTGGTCGCGGAAGGCGCCGAGACCGATTCGGATGCGGTCGAGCTTTACCAGCTCGGCTGCGAATACGCGCAAGGCTTTGCCTTCGGCGAGCCGATGTCCGCGGAAGCCGCGCAACGGTTGCTGACGGAGCGGCTCGAGCCCGTGCGCTAGCGCATTGCAAGGACGCCCATGCCCTGCTTCATCTGCACCGCCTGCGGCATGCAATACGCGGAAAGCGCGGGACCGCCGGCGCACTGCCTGATCTGCGAGGAGGAGCGGCAATACATCCCGCCGCGCGGGCAGACCTGGACCACGCTCGACCTGCTCGCGGCGAGCCATATGAACGCCTTCCGTGAATACGACACCGGCATCATCGGCATCGCGTCGCAGCCGCAATTCGCCATCGGGCAGCGCGCGCTGCTGGTCCGCACCAGCGGCGGCAACGTGCTATGGGATTGCATCGCGACGCTCGATGCCGCGACCGTCAGCATGATCAAGGGCCTCGGCGGCTTGCAGGCGATCGCCATCTCGCACCCGCATTTCTACACCACGATGGTGGAGTGGGCGCGCGCCTTCGATTGTCCGGTCCATCTGAGCGCCGCCGACCGCGAATGGATCATGCGGCCCGATCCGGCGATTCATTTATGGGACGGCGACACGCACAAGCTCTGGGATGGCGTGACGCTCGTGCGCTGCGGCGGCCATTTCGAAGGCGGCACCGTGCTGCACTGGGCGGGCGGCGCCGACGGACGTGGCGTGATCTGCTCCGGCGACATCGTCACCGTCTGCACCGACCGCAAATGGCTCACCTTCATGCGCAGCTATCCGAACTTCATTCCGCTGTCGGCGCGCATCGGTCGAGCACATTGGCGCGGCGCTCAAGCCGTTCACCTTCGAGATGATCTACGGCCATTATTTCGACCGGGTGATCGCGAAGGACGGCAAACAGATTTTGGAGAAATCGATCAAGCGCTACGTGGCGGCGATCGAAGGGACGCGCGGCTATTAGCGTAAAACAAGGCCGGCCGCGCGTCGCCTGGGAGGGATTGGCAAACGCGCGGCCGGATCGGGTGCGCGCCACGTGTGACCGGCACACCACTTCCGTTTATGCGGGAGCAATTTGGGCTTTGCGCTTGCGCCGCCCGCTTGTCGTTGTCGATGCGCGATAGTGCCTGGGATCGGTGAAGGCGATATTAAACTGCGGTCGCATACGTGCTGTTACGCACGCTCGCGCGACCTCGGGAATAGCACTTAAGGGAAAATCCCTAGGGCGAAAGTGTAAGCCAATTTCCGAACACGGACGCGGCGAGTAGCGACTTATTCTTCCTCGCCCTGCTCGTTCTTGCCGCCGATCTGCTTGAGCTTGGCGAACACCGCGCTGACATCGAGGTCGGCGCTGCCCGGTTTCTTCTCGGCTTCGGCGGACTGCGCGGCGGCGACTTCAGCCTCCTTGCGCGCGGTCGTCTCGGCGGCCGGCAGCAAGGTCGCGCCGGTATCGGCCGGCACCGGCTTTTCCTTGTTGGCGCGATTGACCTCGAAATCGAGATCGATCTGCGAGCAAAGGCCGAGTGTCACCGGATCCATGGGCGCGAGCGCAGCGGCGTTCCAATGGGTGCGGTCGCGGATTGCCGCGATGGTCGACTTGGTGGTGCCGACCAGCCGCATGATCTGGCTGTCCTTGAGCTCCGGGTGGTTACGCACCAGCCACAAAATCGCGTTCGGGCGGTCCTGGCGGCGCGACACCGGCGTGTAGCGCGGGCCCTTCTTGCCGCGCTCGCTGCTGGGGATGGCAACCTTGGGCGCGGTAATAGTCAAACGAATCTCCGGATTGGCTTCCGCCTCGGAAATCTGCTCGCGGGTGAGTTGTCCGGTCTGGATCGGGTCGAGCCCTTTGATTCCCTGCGCGGCATCGCCGTCGGCGATTGCCTTCACCTCCAGCGGGTGCAGTTTGCAGAAATCCGCCACCTGGTCGAACGTCAACGCGGTGTTATCCAAAAGCCATACGGCAGTCGCTTTTGGCATCAGCGGTGCAGCGGTCGACATGGCGAATCTCCTCTTACGCTTCGCCCGCCCGGGGGCGAAGCAGCAGATCATCCAAGATGATCGGAAAGTGGCCGGAATATAGGCACAGGGCCAAGCCGACGCAACCTGCGGCTTGACAGGGCGCGGCGGCACGGCCATGTCGAGGCGAAGAGGCGCCGAAATTCGTGTTTGAGGACCGCATGCCTGCTGCCAGCCCGGAAAAACCCGTCCTGAAAGTGCTGTTGTGCTCGCCGCGGGGCTTTTGTGCAGGGGTGGTGCGCGCCATCGAATCGGTGGAGCGGGCGCTCGCGATCTACGGGCCGCCGGTCTATGTCCGTCACGAAATCGTGCACAATCGCTACGTGGTGGAGGGCCTGCGCGCGAAAGGTGCGATTTTCGTCGAGGAACTCGATGAGGTTCCCGATACCACCGATGCCCCCGTGATCTTTTCCGCGCACGGCGTGCCGCGGGCGGTGCCCGACGAAGCCGATCGCCGCCGCATGTTCGCGCTCGACGCCACCTGCCCGCTGGTCACCAAGGTGCACCGCGAGGTCGATATCCACCACCGCCACGGCCGCGAGATCGTGTTGATCGGCCATGCCGGCCACCCGGAAGTGATCGGCACGCTCGGACAATTGCCGACCGGCGCCGTCACTTTGATCGAGAATTTGTCTGACGTCGCCAATTTCAAGCCGCGCGACCCCAACAAGCTCGCCTTCGTGACGCAGACGACGCTGTCGGTGAACGATTGCGCGGAAATTATCGAGCGGCTGAAAGAGCGCTTCCCGGCGATCGTCGGCCCGCACAAGGAAGACATCTGCTACGCCACCACCAATCGGCAGGAAGCGGTCAAACGCGTGGCGCCGATGGTCGAAGCCATGATCGTGGTGGGGGCGCCGAACTCGTCCAATTCGCAACGCCTGCGGGAAGTCGCCGAACGCTCCGGCTGTCCGCGCGCCGCTCTTGTGCCGCGCGCGGCCGACATCGACTGGAAGGAGCTCGGCGACATCAAGAGCCTCGGCATCACGGCCGGCGCATCGGCACCCGAAGTTCTGGTGGAGGAGGTCCTCGACGCGTTCGCGGAACGTTACGCGTTGGACGTGGAAACCATCTCCGCCGCCGAGGAAGGGATGTTTTTCCCGCTGCCTCGTCCATTGCGGGGGACGCAGGCGGCGGAGTGACGTTGCGATGGCCGTCTATACCGACGTCGCGGCGGACGAACTGACCCGCTTTCTCTCCGGCTACGACATCGGCGAACTGCTTTCCTACAAAGGCATCGCCGAAGGCGTTGAGAACTCTAATTTCCTGGTGCACACCGGCGCCGGCAATTTCATCCTCACGCTCTATGAGAAGCGCGTCGCCGAGAAAGACCTGCCGTTCTTTTTGGCGCTGATGGAGCATCTCGCCGCGCGCGGCATCACCTGCCCGCAACCGGTGAAGAACCGGCAAGGCGGCGTGCTCGGCAAAGTCGCCGGGCGGCCGGCGGTGATTGTTACGTTTCTCGACGGGCTTTGGATTCGCCGGCCGGCGGCGGCGCATTGCGCGGCGGTCGGCGAGGCGCTCGCCAAGCTGCATCTGGCCGGCGGCGATTTTCCGATGCGGCGGACGAATGCGCTGTCGATTGCCAGCTTGGCGGCCGTTGTTCGAGCAGGCCAAGAGCGGCAGCGACAGCGTGCACCCGGGCTTGAGCGGTATCATCGCCAAAGAGCTCGACGCGCTCGACCAAGAGTGGCCGCGCGATCTGCCGCAGGGCGTCATCCATGCCGATCTCTTTCCCGACAACGTGTTCTTCCTCGGCGACACGCTGTCGGGGCTGATCGATTTCTATTTCGCCTGCACCGATATGCTCGCCTATGACGTCGCCGTCTGTCTCAATGCCTGGTGCTTCGAAGCCGATCATTCCTTCAACGTGACCAAGGGGCAGGCCCTGCTGCGCTCCTACATGCGGGTGCGGCCGCTGTCGGCGGCGGAGCGCGAGGCGCTGCCGGTGCTGGCGCGCGGGTCGGCGTTGCGCTTCTTGCTGACGCGGCTGGTCGATTGGCTGGCGGTGCCGGACGGCGCGCTGGTCAAGCCGAAGGACCCGCTGGAATACTTCCGCAAGTTGCGCTTCCACCAATCGGTAAAAAGCGCAGGTGACTACGGCATCGCGTGAGCGGTGGCGGCAGCGCGCGCACTCCGATCCCGCCTTGAGGCTTGCGAAACGGCACAAGCTTCGGGATGATTGGTTGCCGATCGGCTCGCCCTGAACGCGCCGGGCCGCGTCCGCAAGAGGAGACCTGACCGATGACCAGGCGATGGCTTGCCGTTGCGGTGGTCACCTGCGCCATCTTCGGCGACATCGCCAGCGCGGCCGCCCAATCGAACGGTTCACGGCAGTGGGGTGCGATCGCGTTCACCCCGGACGGCGCCCATGCGATCGTCGTCAAATATCCGACGCGGTATGGGGCTTCCGACAAAGCCATGGCGCGGTGCGAAGATCTCCATCATGGGCGCTGCCAGGTGGTCGAAGTCCCGGGTGACAGTTGCGCCGCGCTTGCGACCTACGTCGGACCGGACCCGGACAAGCGCAACCTCTACTCTCGCTCCGGTGTCGGCGACAGCAAGGAAGTGGCGGAACGGCTTGCCCTCATTAATGCCGGCTGCGAGAAGGCGGCCGATCGTGGCAAATGTGACATCAAGGCGTCGTTCTGCGCCGACGGGCGCGACGCCCGGCAAACAACGGATTTCGTGCCGCCGCCCACCGGGATCAAGAAGCCGGAGCGTCGCCGCGACAGAGGGGGCTTCGTGCAGCCACCCAGCGGAATCGAAATGCCCAAGCGCGGCCGCGAAAGAGCGGATTTCGTGCCGCCGCCCGGCGCGCTCAAGGATGACTCGGCCTATTACGGTGCGATTGCTTTCACCGCTGACGGCTCGTGGGCAACGGTCTGGAGGGCGCCCAGCAAGCCCGTGGCCGAGGCCGAAGTTGCCAAACGCTGCGCCAAGCTCGGCCGCGGCGGCTGCGAGGTCGTCAGCTTCCCCGGCGAGCAGTGCGTTGCGTTGGCAACCTTCATCGGCCGGTCGGGACGGAGACGTTGGAAGCTGTCTTTCACCGCTGGCGGATTGACCGGGCCGGAAGCACAGCTTGCGGCGATGAGACGGTGCAACGATGACAAGCGAACGCGCGGACGATGTCAGCTGAGAACTATGGTATGCGGCGACGGCCGCTGACCGGGATCGGTCCTATCGTCCCGCTCATTCCGGACGGTCCTGTCGGGACCGGTGGCCGGTGCGCGTGAGCACTTTGTCCGTGGCCGTTTATACCGATGGCGCCTGTTCCGGCAATCCGGGTCCGGGAGGCTGGGGCGCGATTCTGACTTTCGGCGACCATGAGAGGGAACTCATGGGCGGCGAGGCGCACACCACCAACAACCGCATGGAATTGATGGCGGCGATTTCGGCGTTGGAAGCGCTCAAGTTCTCTTGCGCGGTCGACATGCATACCGACAGCGAATATCTGCGCAGCGGCATCACCAAATGGATCAACGGCTGGAAGCGCAACGGCTGGCGCACCGCCGACAAGAAGCCGGTCAAGAACATCGACCTGTGGCAGCGGCTCGATGAGGCGCTGCAACATCATGAGGTGCGCTGGCACTGGGTGAAGGGCCATGCCGGCCACGCCATGAACGAGCGCGCCGACCAGTTGGCGCGCGACGGCCTCATCGCCGCGCGCGCCGGCGCGATCGGCGCGATGAAGACCAAATAGCATTCCGGGACGCGCCGACGGCGCGAAGCGGGAATCCAGTGATTCAATGCTTCTGGATCCGGGTCCGGGTGTCGGCCGTCCGGAATGATAATTAAAGCTGCGCCAGCAGCGCCTGGCCGCCGGAAATCTCGCATTTGCCGGGCGCGTCCTCGATGTTGAGCTGCTTCACCACGCCGTCGTCGACCAGCATGGAATAGCGCCTCGAGCGCACGCCGAGGCCGGCGCCGGCGCCGTCGAAATCCATGCCGATCGCCTTGGCGAATTCGCCGTTGCCGTCGGCGAGAAAATCGATCTTGCCCTCGGCGCCGGTCGCCTTCTTCCAGGCTTCCATCACGAACACGTCGTTGACGCCGGTCACCGCGATGGCGTCGACGCCCTTGGCCTTGAAGGCCGCGGCATTGGTGAGGAAGCTCGGCATGTGCAGGTTGTTGCAGGTCGGCGTGAAGGCGCCGGGCACCGCGAACAGCGCGACCTTCTTGCCCTTGAATGCTTCATCGGTCGTCTTCGGCTTCGGACCCTCGCCGGTCATGACGCGGAAAGTTGCGTTTGGCAGACGATCGCCGACCTTGATAGCCATGGTTGTTGTCCTTTCGTGCTGAACTCTTGTCGTTCTCCCGGGCGCAAAATAGCGCAAGCCGGCGGATTAGTCGAGACGAGTCTTGACCTCGATCGGCTGGTGGCCGCGCTCGATGGTGAAGGTCAGCTCGAAATGCCCCTTGGGGTCGACGCCGGGCGGCAGGCCGTCGAGCGCGAAATGGAAATATTGATGGCCGGCGGGCGCGCCCGGCGCCGGCTTCGGGATGGGCAGCGCCCATTCCGGCGAGGGTCCCTCGACGAACACGTGCACGGGCTCGCCACGCGGCGCGGCGAGATCGACGGCCACCATCGGCTTGGGCCCGCCGGAGGCGCGCTTGATCGTCAGCCCGGCTTCGGCCGCGCTCACCGGCATCGGCACCTGCACGTCGGCCTTCGCCAGCGCGTCGTTGTTGGCCGAAGTCACGCCGCTAAGCGCGAGCGTCGCGCTCGCTTCCACCGGAATGCACATCTTCTCGCACACCGCGTAGTCGGCCTTCAGATGCAGCGTGACCGGCTTGCCTTTCTGCTTCGGCACGACGTGCAGCGGAAAGATCACGTGGTCGTGGTAGCCGATGGTGGTGCCGGTCTCGTCGGTGAAGGCGTTTGGCGCCGGATAAAGCACGCGCACGCTGGCGACATTGTCGGAGCCGGGAAAGCTGAAGCGCGGCGGCACGCCGGAGTTGCCGGGATAGCGCCAATAGGTGTGCCAGCCCGGCGTCAGCTTGATCTCGATGCCGGCGCGCACATCGTCGGCGCCCGATTTATTGCTGCCGGCGATCAGCCGCAGGCTCGAGTGCAAATCGTCGACCCAGGGCGAGGCATCGGCCGCGCGCGCCGGCTTGAGCGCATGCAAACGATGCGCTGGCGCAAGCCGCAAGCAAGACGGTCATCAGTCGGCGATTCGCGTTCATGCGGCCCGATTTAGTGCGATCAGCCATGGCGCACCACTGAATTCATTGTGAGCAGAGGGTGAATAGTCTGTGTGCAAGGCCGGCCATTTCGCCACATTTGGCCCGTTAAATGCATGGTCAATCGCAATTGTGCAACGATTGTGACTGCTCGAACTTTTTGCGGTCCGGTTCGTTTGCAAAGGCGGAACGATCGGATAACATTTTCTCATGGCCAGTTCCAAAAAATCCACCGGCAAGACCTCCGCGCGCGGCTATCTCGACGGCCAGATGCTGATCGCCATGCCGGCGATGAGCGACGAGCGCTTCTTGCGCAGCGTGATCTATGTCTGCGCGCATTCGACCGAAGGCGCCATGGGCATCATCGTCAACCAGCCGGCGGCCAATATCAGCTTCCCCGAACTGCTGGTGCAGCTCGAAGTCATCCCGGCGAGCGAGCGCATCCAGTTGCCGACGCGCGCCGGCGCGGTGAAGGTGCTCAAAGGCGGGCCGGTGGAAACCGGGCGCGGCTTCGTTTTGCATTCCGCCGATTTCTTCATCGAGAACTCGACGCTGCCGATCGACGAAGGCATCTGCCTCACCGCCACCATCGACATCCTCAAGGCGATCGCGCGCGGCGACGGGCCGGCCAGCGCCATTCTCGCGCTCGGCTATGCCGGCTGGGCGCCCGGGCAACTGGAGAACGAGATCCAGGAGAACGGCTGGCTGCATTGCTCGGCCGATCCGGAATTGATCTTCGGCACCGACACCGAAGGCAAATACCAGAAGGCGCTGCGCAAGATCGGCATCGATCCCGGCAAGCTGTCGAGCGATTCCGGGCACGCGTAAGTTTCCTTTGCCGGCGCAACCGAGCGCGCCGCGCGTCACGACATTCCGATTCATCTGTCAAACAGCCCGCCCTCGCCAAGGCTTCGGCGCGCAAGCCAACGCCGCGCATGCCGGGCTTGCCCGGTATGCGCCAAGGCAAGCGTCATCGCCCGTATTCTTTGTCGAGGCGCCGGGCACGCCTGTCTTTCCTTTGTCCCGAACAGGGGGTCCGGGGGAGTCTCCCCCCGCAAAAACGCGAGGGGAATGGAGCGCCGAGCGGCGCACCGGTCCTTCCGTCTTGCCGCGCTCCCTTTCGAGAGCGCGGGCGCCTCTCGGCGCTCCATTGCGGCGATTTCTGATCCCCGGGGCCGCGCTTCCAGGAACACGCCCTATGCTGGTCATCGGGCCTCGGCGCGCAGGCTCAACACCTGAGCGCGCTTTCGGCAAGCGAGCCAGCCCTCAGGCGGCCTGTCCAGCGAGCTCCTCGCAGAAGGGTCGTAGTGCCCAACGGGTCGGTTCCCGGGACCTCCCGGTGCATCGCGTGCGAGGCGATACAGCAGGCGCCGCACGCCGGTACCCGGGTTTCCCCGCGACCGGCCCGGATCGCCGCTGCCGCATCTCCGGCACCGGCCTCCGGCTGCCCCACTTCAGGATCGCCTCTAGAAGCGCCCCTCATTGAGCAGGTGATAGGATTATTAGCATAGGATTTTGGGCCTGTCAAGCGGTGCGGCATTTGGATCGCGCCCGCATTTTCCGCTGGCGGGCTCGCGCGAACACCGCCATATAGACGGCATGAGCAAATCACCGCGCGTCACCTTTCGCCCCAAGCGCATCGCCGAAGGCGAATGGCAAATCGAAGCCCACTACCCCGGCGAAGAGGTCCGCATTATCACCGGCCTGACCAGCAAGGCCGACATCGACGATTGGATGAATGGTAGCCGCAAGATCGCCTGGCTGCGATCGCAAGGGTACGCGAAATAAGCGGCGGCCCAGGCGGCGTTCGCCAAGCCGCCGTTGGACAGGCCTATTGCCGCGTCTCAGGCTTCGGCGGAATGCCCGCGCTGCCGGCTTGTTCAACCGGAACGGCAACCCGGAACACTTCCACCCCGCTGCCGTCCGTAACCTTGATGAACTTTTGGTTTTTTTCGGTCCGCTTCGCTCGCGCGACGTAAGTCAGCATCTCATCGGCATACACGCGGGCCTGCGATTCGTCCGCAAGGACGGTGCCCCGGTAGTCGTGGAGAATGATGCCGTCGACGATATGGAAATGAAAACGCATTGCGGACGTGAACGCCCCACATGACTGTTTGTTCCACGCCGATCGTTTGGCGGCGGCGGCCCTTACGCAATGGGGCGCAAGATTGCGTGGCTGCGATCGCAAGGGTACGCGAAGTGAGCGGCGGTCCGGGCGGCATTCGCTAAGACGCTATTGGCGGGCAAGGGGCGCGACTTCCAATTTTTGGAAATACGTGCTAGCTTGCGTCAATGATCGTGATCGGCACGGATCGCGTGGAGCGATATTTCGCCGCCCGTATCGGACACAAAGCGATTAAGGCGGCGCGGTCGCAATATGATGTGTGGCTGACCATTGCTTGCGGTGCGCAATGGCGCACGCCGGAGGAGATCAAGCGATCGCATCCGAAGGCGAGCGTCCTCAAGGGCGGGCGCGTGGTGTTCAATATCAAAGGCAACAGCTATCGCCTGGTTGCGGCGATCAACTATCCGGCAGGCGTGCTGGCGATCCGGTTCTTCGGCACCCATGTCGAGTATGATGAAATCGATGCGGAGACGGTGTGATGGATGCGAATTTAGTCGTCATCGACAGCAAGGCGGAACTGGCGCGAGCGCGTGCGCTGGTTGACCGGCTGATGGCTTCGGAAAGCGCGGCCGATACGGCGCGGCTGGAGGCGCAGGCACGCCTGATCGCCGCCTATGAGGAGAAGATGTGGCCGCGTCGCGCACCGGGCACGGCCGAAATCGTGCGCTACCTCATGGATCAGCATGGGCTTTCGCGCGCCGACATGGTGCCGATCCTCGGCACGGCGAGCCGCGTGAGCGAAGTGCTGCGCGGCAAGAAGGGCCTGAGCATGACCATGGTGCAGCGCCTGCGCGCGCGTTTCGGCGTGCCGGCGGATGTGTTGCTGCCGCCGGTGACGAAAGCGAATGGCGTAAGGCGGGGAAACGGAAGGCGGCGTAGTTTCAGTGACACGAGCACATGAAAAGGAAATCAGGACATATCGTCAGTTACACGGGCGCTGAACTGCGCGCGATGCGAAAGCGCGGTGAGGTGAAGACCGATTGGAAGGCGGCGGCGAAGAAGCCCCTGCCCTCCGGCCGCGATCCCGACGATGCCATGGAAGAGATCGATTGGGCGACCGCCGAGCTGCCGATGCCGCGCCGCAAGGCGCACACTACGTTGCGGCTCGACGCCGACATGCTCGGCTGGTTCCGCGCGCAGGGCAAAGGCTATCAGACGCGGATCAACGCGATTTTGCGGAAGTATTTTGAGCAGCATACAAGGTGATGGCGCTGGAGGTATTTGTAATGGCACACGTCAGAAAGGGACAACTCACGGCCTCGCGCGAATGGGCAAAGCATTTGCGGTTCTGGAAACGGTTCTTTTGGAAAGCCGAGCGCAAAGAGGCGCGACGCCAAGCGAGAGAAGAAGCAAAAGCCCGGCCCCCGCGCCGGGTTTTCGATTTTCGGGCGCCAATTCTCCTTTTCGTCGCGTTGGCGCATTGCGCTTCGCTAATCCGTTCTGCGGGCTCAATCGAGGGCGGAAGCAGGAATAAAGCCTGCAAGCCGAGACAAGCAAAAGTTGTTCTAGGTGCCAATGAAGATTAATAATAGCGTTGTTGAAATAGGAAGGCATCCGAATGCGTTTGAAAAATATAAAAATTGAGCGTTTCAAGCGGCTTGAAGGCGTCGATTTTGATGTCGAAGAAATCAATATTCTCGTGGGAGGCAATAATTCAGGCAAGAGCACGATCATTCAACCTATTCACTTCGCTTTCACTTTGCTTCAATCATTGAACATTTCTAACAAATGGCCGGCAAAAGAAAAGAAATCGTCTACCGTCAGCCCAACAGATTTGATCTATATCCCTTCTGAAGACCCCTATTCACTCGGTTATGGCGGACTGGCCTGCACCCGGTTCGGTTGACACCCGCCTAAGCTAATCCAGCCTGCCGCTCGAACTCCATAGGGCTCATATAACCGATCGTCGAGTGCCGGCGTTTCGGATTGTAGAAGCGCTCGATGTAGTCGAACACGTCGGCCTTGGCCTCATCCCTCGATCGGTACATTTTGCGCGCCGTGCGTTCGGTCTTCAGCGATGAGAAGAAGCTTTCCATCGCCGCATTATCCCATACGTTGCCTGAGCGGCTCATCGAGCAGACGACGCCGTGGTCGGTCATCAGCCGTTGGAACTGCTCGCTGGTGTATTGGCTGCCGCGATCGGAGTGATGCAGCAGCGCATCGGGCTTACCCCGTCGCCAGATCGCCATCACCAGAGCATCGGTGACCAGCTGGGCCGTCATTGCAGCACTCATCGACCAGCCGACCACGCGCCGAGAGAACAGATCGACGACGGCCGCCACATAGAGCCAGCCCTCCGCCGTCCACACGTAGGTGAAGTCGGCAATCCATTTGCGGTTGGGAGCGGGCGCTTCGAAGCTGCGGTCGAGTACATTGGGAGCGACGGCGGAAGTCTGCCGCTCACCGAGATCGGGCGGCAGGCGACGCCGTCGCGGACGCGCTCTGAGAGCCTGTAGCCGCATCAATCGCTCGATCCGATGCAGCCCGCACGACACACCTTCGGCGAGCAGGTCGTGCCACACCCGCATGGCGCCATAGGTCCGGTCGCTCGCGAGGAAGCTGGTACGGATCTTCGCACCGAGCTCTTCATCGCTCCGGCTACGCTCACTGCGTGGTCGCGTCAGCCAAGCGTAGAACCCACCCCGCGAGACACCGAGCGCCCCGCACAACCAGTCAGCCGGCCAGATCCCTTGGGTAGCTTCGCAACAAAACCGAACTTCACGTCGATTCCTTCGCGAAGTAGGCCGCGGCTTTTTTTAGGATGTCTCGTTCGGCCTTCAGCTTGGTCACCTCGCGCTTCAGACGCGCGATCTCCAACTGCTCGGGCTTCATCTGACCTTGCCCGGGGAAGGCATGTTGCGGATCGTCCGCAAACGCCTTCACCCAATTGCGCAGCTGCGTCGGATGCACCTTCAAGTCTTCCGACGCCTGCGCAAACGAGACGCCACGATCCTTGATCAGCCGCACCGCCTCAAGCTTGAACTCTCGTGTAAACTTCCGCCTCTCCATGACGTACCTCCGGTTCCATCAAAACACCTAACTCGGTGTCTTCGGAACCGGGTGCAGGCCAAAAGCTGTCATTCTAACTGAAGACAGCGCGACCGGATTCCTTATGACGCTGTTACGGAACTCGGGATTTAACCTCGATGAAACGGCGCCACTTCCTTATAACGGCGTTACAACCATTCATTTGCTAAAACCCCTAGTCAAACAAATAAAAGATGTATCTGATGCGACAATCGTAGTTCATCGCGACCGCGATTTTCTAGAGCAAGACGAGATTGAGCTTTGGAAAAAGGAAATTCGAGCTATTGGAGCAGAACCATTTGTAACTTCAGATATCGATGTCGAGGGCTATTATTCTTCCGATGAATATATCGCTTTAGCAACCCATAAAAAACTTGACGTTAAACAACTCAAGGCTGAGGCAGCGGGGAACCAAGACGAGGAAGTAATAAGTTCTTACGTCAACGGTCGTATCGACCACGAACGTAAATCAGGAACAATTGGGAAGCTCGATATTGGTAAGCTTAGTGCGGCCATAGCACAAAAGGTCGCGAAGGACCGGTGGATTTATATGAAAGGTAAGCGAAAGCTGGCGCGCTTAAGGTTCGTATGCCAGCAAGAACACGGACTTAAGTACGAGATCGATTTCCAGTTGAATCAACCCCACGATAAGGAACTCATGGGGTTGGCCAAAAAAATCTTCAAACTAAAAGCCGCATAGTAAATCTTCGTCGCTATCTTATCCCCCCACCCCATGCCCCTTCAACGCACTCCCGATCTCATCCAGGATCACCGGATCGTCGATGGTCGCCGGCATGGTCCAGGGATCGCCGTCGGCGATCTTCTTGATGGTGCCGCGCAGAATCTTGCCTGAGCGCGTCTTGGGCAGCCGCGCCACCGTGATCGCCAGCTTGAACGCCGCCACCGGGCCGATGCGCTCGCGCACCAGCGCCACGATCTCCTTTTCGATCTCGGACGGCGGGCGGTTGACGCCGGCCTTGAGTACGATGAAGCCGCAGGGCACCTCGCCTTTCAAGTCGTCCTTGATGCCGAGCACCGCGCATTCGGCGACGTCTTGGTGCGCGGCCAGCACTTCCTCCATGCCGCCGGTGGAGAGACGGTGGCCGGCGACGTTGATGATGTCGTCGGTGCGGCTCATCACGAAGACATAGCCGTCTTCGTCCTTGTAGCCGGCGTCGGCCGTCTTGTAGTAGCCGGGGAATTCCTCAAGGTAGCTTTCCTTGAAGCGCTCGTCCTGCTCCCACAAAGTCGGGAAGTTCGACGGCGGCAGCGGCAGCTTGACCACGATGGAGCCGATCTTGCCGGTCTCGACCGGGTGGCAGGCTTCATCGACGATGTCGATTTGATAGCCGGGCATCGGCACGCAGGCCGAGCCGTATTTCACCGGCAGCGCGCCGAGGCCGAGCGGATTGCCGGCGATGCACCAGCCGGTCTCGGTCTGCCACCAGTGATCGAGCACCGGCACCTGCAGATGCTCCTCCGCCCATTGGATAGTCGGCGGATCGGCGCGCTCGCCGGCGAGGAACAGCGCGCGGAATTTCGACAGGTCGTATTGCTTGAGCAGCTTGGCGTCGGGGTCTTCCTTGCGGATGGCGCGGAAGGCGGTCGGCGCGGTGAACATGGTGGTGCATTTGTGCTCGGCGATGACGCGCCAGAAGGCGCCGGCGTCGGGCGTGCCGACCGGCTTGCCCTCGTAGAGGATCGAGGTGCAGCCGTGGAACAGCGGCGCGTAGACGATGTAACAGTGCCCGACCACCCAGCCGACGTCGCTCGCCGCCCAATAGACCTCGCCCGGGTCGACGCCGTAGAGGTTCTGCATCGACCATTTGAGCGCGACCATGTGGCCGCCATTGTCGCGCACCACGCCTTTGGGGATGCCGGTGGTGCCCGAGGTGTAGAGGATGTAGAGCGGGTCGGTGGCGGCGACCGGCACGCATTCGGACGTCTTGGCGTATTCGACCGCGTGCTCCCAGACTTTGCGCCAGTCGTGGTCGCGGCCTTCTTTCAGCGGCGCCTCGCATTGCGGGCGCTGCAGGATCAGGCAGGTTTGCGGCTTGTGCTGCGCGAGTTCGATCGCCTCGTCGAGCAGCGGCTTATAGGCAATGACGCGCGCGCCCTCGATGCCGCAACTGGCGGAGAGGATGACTTTCGGCTTGGCGTCGTCGATGCGGGTGGCGAGCTCCTTCGCCGCGAAGCCGCCGAACACCACCGAATGGATGGCGCCGATGCGCGCGCAGGCGAGCATGCCGATGACCGCCTCCGGCACCATCGGCATATAGAGGATGACGCGGTCGCCTTTGGTCACGCCGAAGTCGCGCAGGATGGCGCCGAGCAATTGCACCTCGGACAACAGGCGCCCGTAAGTGAAGGTCTGCTTGGTGTTGGTGACCGGGGAATTGTAGATCAGCGCGGCCTGGTCGTTGCGGCCGGCGAGCACATGGCGGTCGAGCGCGTTGTAGCAGGTGTTGCAGACCCCGCCGGTAAACCAGCGGCCGTAGATGCCGTCGTCCTTGTCGAACACCTTCTTCGGCTGCTCGTACCAGTCGATATCGCGCGCCGCCTCGCCCCAGAAGCCTTCCGGATCGCGCTGCCAGCGCGCATAGACGTCGTGGTAACGGCTCGTGCGGGCGTCCATTGTGATCTCCTCCCCTCAATCCGTCATCCTGAGCTGGCGGCCTTTGGGCCGCCCTCGAAGGATGACGGGCAGTGAGTCCCCGGCCGCCATCCTGCGAGGCTCGCGCGTTGCGCGCGCGCACCTCAGGATGACGGAGATTGGCCGCGATTGTGGAACGGCCGGCATGCGCAAACAAGGCTGGCGCGGCATGCCCGCGCGGGCTTTGATTTTAGGCAAGCCTCGCCTACCCAATTGGTCGTAAGCGATTCCCACCCGTCAGCAGCACGCTGAGACGCCCCCTCACCCGGCTCGCCCGCCTGCGCGCGATGCGCTTCGCCGGGCTTTACCACCCTCTCCCCGCGAAGCGGGGCGAGGGAAGAAAGAAGCCTCGTGGCCATCATCTCCGATCCCGCCTTCTATCTCGTCGCGATCCCTGCGGTGACCGCGCTCGGCCTCTCCAAAGGCGGCTTTTCCGGGCTGGGCGCCATCGCCGTGCCCTTGCTGGCGCTGGTGGTGTCGCCGGTGCAGGCGATGGGATTCATGATCCCGATCCTGCTGGTGCAGGACGTGGTGACCATCTGGAGCTACCGGCACACCTGGGACGGCCGCATTCTCAAGATCATGATCCCCGGCCAGTTGGTCGGCATGGGCATCGCCTGGGGCGTGGCCGCCTATGTGCCGGACGCCATCATTCGCCTACTGGTCGGCGCCATCGCGATCGTCTTCGCGCTCAATCATTGGCTGCGGCTGGTCGAGCGCGCCGAGCAGCCGCGGCCGGGGCGGGTTGCGGGCGTGCTGTGGGGCACCGTTTCCGGCTTCGGCTCGTTCTTCGCCAATGCCGGCGCGCCGCCGTTCCAGATCTACGTGTTGCCGCAAAATCTCGACAAGGAGACCTTCGTCGGTACCTATTCGATCTTCTTCGCGCTCGGCAATGCGCTCAAGGTGGTGCCCTATTTCCTGCTCGGCCAGCTCAATTTGGCCAATGTGTCGACCTCGCTGGTGATGCTGCCGCTCGCGATTTTCACCAATATCGCCGGCGTCTGGCTGGTGCGGCGCACGCCGACCGAGTTCTTCTACCGCATCATCTATGTGCTGGTCTTCCTGATCGGGCTCGAGCTGATCCGCGGCGGCACCATGGCGCTGCTGGCGCATTGAGGGCGGCAACCGAAACGTCAAGGCGATTACGGCGCCGGCGGATGCTCGCCCGGGCGGGAAATTTCGCTGGACAGTTGGGTAATGCCCAATTGTAGGACTTCCATGCCGAGCGCCTTGTTCAATACAAGGCAGAGTGTCAGCAACTTGGTTTTTTCGGAGAGCTGGCTTTCGTCGATAGCCCGATTGGTACCGAGGCATCGTCTATTTTCGCGCGAAAAACCGAGGAACGGAAAAACGCCATCGCGGCCGTGCCGGCTGCGAAAACGATCATGATCCAGCCGCTTGGCGTGACGTTCATCAGCTCGCCGCCGGTGACGAGCCATGCGGGCTTGATCGCCAATATCAAGTACAGCGCCAAAACAGACACCAGCATGTTCAAGATGATGTAGAGCCCCGCCGAAAACTGTTTGACGGCTCGCCATGGATCGTCGCGGTAGCGCGACACGAGCTCGACCAAGCCAATCAGGCCGCCCAGAATCGCGACCCAGAAATATGCCCAAAAATGCGACATGTCCTAAACGCCAGGACGTCTTTGCGGCACGAGTAACACGGATCACGGCTTACATGCCGCTCAATGAATTGCCGTCCGGCGCCCCCCTCTTAGAGTCGCGAAGTTCTATGGCGTATGCGCGAGATCCTGGCCCGCCCCCGTCAAGCGGAAACGCTTGCGCTCCGGATCCTGATTATTCTCGGCAACAAGCCCAAACGCGATCGCATCCTGAATTGCGGTGAGCGCTACGTTCGGCGCGATACGTCCGCGTTGCGCGATTTCCGCGACGGTCCACCCATCCTGCCCAGCCGCAAGCAATTCGTGCACCAGCGTCACGACCATGTCCTTGGCTTTTTCAGCGTCAGGCGGAGGCAGGTCCCGGCTGTGCTCAGGGCCGCGTTTCGAAAGCGATTTAAACAGATCTGACATCTGGTCGGGCGAACTCGAAGATGCGCCGCCAAGAGTGTCCCAAAACGCATCGAGCGCGCCCGATTTGCCGCCCTTGGAGGATGATGACGACGCCATTCTTTGCTCCCGAACCGGCGCAGGGATCACGCCCCGCGTGCCACCGATGTCCCACTACATAAGGCAGCGGTGGCCCACCACAACCTCTATTCGACATCATATACCCTGCCGAACACGGATCGCTAGCCAAGTGTGGGGCAAAGTTCCAGGCTGGTATCGCGAGCGCCCCTGCTACGCGATCTTGTCGACTCTAACGCGAGCACCATGCCGCTGCGCAGCAGCAATGGGTCTGTCCGTCGCATGAACCTGCCCTGCCCCGGCGGCGACTAATGCCAGCATTATCTTAGATTTGGGCGGGACCTCGCCATGCGCCTTGGACTACTCGCCGCGATCGCAGTCGGCCTTCTGGCGTCGCCCGCCCTGGCGGCAACGCAGGAAGATTTCGACGCCTGCCGCTCGCGCGATCCCGAGCGGCAGATCGCCGGCTGCGGCGAGATCGTCGCGGAGCCGCTGTTTCCGGCGCACACCCGCGCGCTCGCCTATCACATTCGCGGCCGCGCGTTTGAGTTCAAGCACGCGTACGACAAGGCGATGGCCGACTATAGCGCGGCGATCAAGGCCGAGCCGACTTTCGCCGCCGGCTATATCAGCCGCGCCCTGCTGCTCTTGGGCCGCGGCCAGTTCGACCGCTCGATCGCCGATTTCAGCGAAGCGATCCGCCTCAAGCCGAATGTCGCCGGCATCTACAACGGGCGTGGCCTGGCCTACGCCTATAGGCGCGACACCGCGCATGCCATCGCGGACTATAGCGCGGCCATCAAGCTCGATCCCAAGCGCGTCGAGGCCTATTGGAATCGCGGCCAGGCGCACGAATTCGCCCATGACATGAAAGCCGCGCTCGACGATTACCGCGAGGTGATCCGGCTCGAGCCGGACGGCACCCGCGGCCATATCCGGCGCGCCAGGGTCTATCTCTATCTCGCCGACAACGAGCACGCGCTCGACGATGCCAATGCCGCGATCGGCATCGATCCGCAAAGCGCCGGCGGCCACATCGTGCGCGGCGGCGTCTACCGGGCCATGGGCGAGTTCGACCGCGCGGTCGACGATTTCACCGCCGCGATCTGCCTGGAGCCGCGCAACGGCGACGCCTATCACCAGCGCGGCGTCGCCTACCGCCTGAAGGGCGACACCGCGCGCGCCATCGCCGACCTGAAAACGGCGCTCCCGCTTGTGCCCGCCAACGGCCACGAGAACTCGGAAATCCGCGCCGAGCTAAGCATACTCGGCGTTGACGTGCCGACACCTCAGCCGCACAAGCTGCCGAAGGCGACGGACCTGTTGCATTCGCTGAAGTGAGGCGGGCGCGGCGGCGGCGGTATCCGACGCGTGTCATCATCCGCGAAGGTGGATGATCCAGTAATCACCGGTCGCCTCAGAGGATACTGGATGCCCCGCCTTCGCGGGGCATGACAGCGGCATTGCTTGTCGGCCATTGCCTTCGCTAACGTATCGCTATGAGGGAGAAAACGACCCAATGGCGAAAACGCCCTACGACACCGATCTCGACCGCAATGCAGCAAATTTCCAGCCGCTGACGCCGTTGTCGTTTCTCGAGCGCGCGGCGGGCGTGTTTCCCGCGCACACGGCGATCATCCACGGCGGCTTGCGGCGCAATTACGCCGAGTTCTACGCGCGCGCGCGCCGGCTCGCCTCGGCGCTGGCAAAACACGGCATCAAGCGCGGCGATACCGTCTCGGCGATGCTCGCCAATACGCCGCCGATGCTGGAGGCGCATTACGGCGTGCCGATGACGCAAGGCGTGCTCAACACGCTCAACACCCGGCTCGACGCGCCGATCGTCGCCTTCTCGCTCGATCACGCCGAAACCAAAGTGGTGATCGTCGACCGCGAATTCTCCAAGGTGATGAAGGACGCATTGGCGCTCTGCAAGGCCAAGCCGCTGGTGATCGACTATGACGACCCGGAATATTCGGGGCCGGGCGAGCGGCTGGGCGCCATCGAATACGAGGACGTTCATTGCGCAGGGCGATCCCGACTACGCCTGGCAGATGCCGGACGACGAATGGGACGCCATCAGCCTCAATTACACCTCCGGCACCACCGGCGATCCCAAAGGCGTGGTCTATCACCACCGCGGCGCTTACCTGTTGGGCGTCGGCAATGTGGTGACCTGCGGCATGGCCAAGCATCCGGTCTATCTGTGGACGCTGCCGATGTTCCACTGCAACGGCTGGTGCTTCCCGTGGTCGATCTCGGTGGTTGCCGGCACCCATGTCTGCCTGCGCGCGGTGCGCGCCAAGGCGATGTATGACGCCATCGCCGACCACAAGGTGACGCATCTGTGCGGCGCGCCGATCGTGATGGCGACGTTGCTCAATGCGCCGGAGGCCGAGAAGAAGCCGCTGCCGCATGTGGTCGAGTTCTTCACCGCCGCGGCGCCGCCGCCGGAAGCGGTGCTGGCGGCGATGAAAGAGGCCGGCTTCAACGTCACCCATCTCTACGGCCTGACCGAATGCTACGGGCCTTCGGTGGTCAACGACTGGCAAAGCGCGTGGGACGCGCTGCCGGCGGCCGAGCAGGCGGCCAAGAAGGCGCGCCAGGGCGTGCGCTACGGCGCGCTGGAAGCGCTCGACGTGCGCGATCCCGACACGCTGGCGCCGGTCGCGCGCGACGGCGAGGCGTTGGGCGAAGTGATGATGCGCGGCAATGTGGTGATGAAAGGCTATCTGAAGAACAAGGCCTCGACCGAAAAGGCCTTCATCGGCGGCTGGTTCCACACCGGCGATCTCGGCGTGATGCATCCCGACGGCTACATCCAGCTCAAGGACCGCTCCAAGGACATCATCATCTCCGGCGGCGAGAATATCTCCTCGATCGAAGTCGAGGACGCGCTTTACAAGCATCCCGCCGTGATGGCGGTCGCGGTGGTGGCCAAGCCCGACGACAAATGGGGCGAGACGCCCTGCGCCTTCGTCGAATTAAAGCCCGGCGCCGAGGCCGAGGCCGACGAGCTGATGCAATGGTGCAAGAAGCATCTCGCCGGCTACAAGGTGCCGCGCTACGTCGTGTTCGCTGACATCCCGAAGACGAGCACGGGGAAGATTTAGAAGTTCAAGCTGCGGGAGATGGCGAAGGTGCGAACCGGAATTTCCATCACTCTCAAGCCCGCTGATCGCCGCCGTCTGAAGGCGCTCGCGCGGGATCGCAACGCCCCGCACAAGCATGTCTGGCGGGCCGAGATCGTCCTGTTGAGCGCGGACGGTGTTGGCACCAATGAGATCATGCGCCAGACCGGCAAATCGAAGACCTGTGTGTGGCGCTGGCAGGAACGCTTCATGCAGGCGGGTTACGACGGCCTCCTGCACGATAAGACACGACCCTCGCGCATCCCGCCGCTGGGGTCGGACATCACCGAACGCGTCGTGGCGCTCACCCAGACCGACCCGCCCGCCGAGGCAACCCACTGGACCTCTGCCATGATGGCGAAAGCAGTCGGCATCAGCGCAAGTTCCGTCCAACGCATCTGGCGCGCGCACGGCCTGCAGCCGCACCGGGTGCAACAGTTCAAGCTCTCCACCGACCCGCACTTCGTCGACAAACTGCGTGACGTCGTCGGGCTCTATGTCGATCCGCCCGCCCATGCCGTCGTGCTCTCGGTCGATGAAAAGACCCAAATCCAGGCCCTCGACCGCACCCAGCCCGGCTTGCCGATGAAGAAGGGCCGCGCCGGGACGATGACCCACGACTACAAGCGTCATGGCACGACCACACTGTTCGCTGCCCTCAATGTCCTCGACGGCACCAGTCATCGGCCGCAACATGCAGCGCCATCGTCACCAGGAGTTCATCCGCTTCCTCAACGCCATCGAGGCGCAAGTGCCGGCAAGAAAGGCGATCCACGCCATCGTCGACAACTACGCGACCCACAAGCATCCCAAGGTGCGCCAATGGCTCGCCCGGCATCCCCGCTTGGACCTTCCACTTCACGCCCACCTCGGCATCCTGGCTCAACGCCGTCGAGGGCTTCTTCGCCAAGCTTGCCACGCGGCGCCTCAAGCGCGGTGTCTTCCGATCTGTCGTCGATCTCCAGGTCGCGATCAACCGGGGTCTAGCTGGGAGCGAGCCGCGGCTTAGCCGTTTTCATTCTGGCTGGTAAACCATGTGGCCGGGCTAATTTCCCCTTTTTATGAGGCTCTTAGAGCACGATAGCGGCTGTTGCGCGGCATCCACAGCCGCAGGAATTGCTAAGGTACAGGGCCAATAGTTCCTTGCGATTGCCGACTTTGTGCGGATAAGTTGTACCATTGTGGAGAGGCGCGTCCGCGTGGCTGCGCGCCTTTTTGGGTTATGGGGGTTTTCGTGAAATACAAGCCGTTGTTGCTTTCGCCGCTCGGGCTCATTCCGATGGGCCTGCAGCCCGCAACCGCTGCCGATTTGCCGGTCAAGGCACCAACAGTGCAAACCTTTGCCC
Source organism: uncultured Alphaproteobacteria bacterium (assembly GCA_963761245.1). GTDB lineage: Bacteria > Pseudomonadota > Alphaproteobacteria > Rhizobiales > Xanthobacteraceae > Pseudolabrys. Next base: position 102,721 of record CAVXGN010000014.1, read on the forward strand.
CCTCGTGGGCTGGCTTTTACGCGGGCATCAACTTCGGCCTCGTCGCCGACCGATCGAGCGAAACCGCTTTTCTTCCAACTGGCCCTATGTTCCCCTATTGCTGGGCGGCCGATTGTAATTTCTCCAACAAGCAAACCGCGACCAGCCTGCTTGGCGGCTTTCAGTTGGGTTACAATTTTCAGTCCGGCCAGGTCGTCTACGGAATTGAGACCGACATCGCCCTTTCCAATGCGAAGAAAACAACCACTGGACTGTGGGTGGGTGTCCCGCCGATATTTGGCAACTGGACAGCGGAAACCGGGATTCGCGTTCTCGGCACCACACGGTTGCGTATAGGTTATGCCTTCGACCACGCGCTTATCTATGCAACAGGCGGCGTGGCCTATGCGGACATGCGCAATACTTTCCAGGCCGGCAGCACGGCCAATTTCAACTTCAGCTGGTCCGACACTGGATGGCGCGTCGGTTACGCGCTCGGCGGCGGCCTGGAATATGAATTCACGCGCGATTGGTCGGTGAAGGCCGAGGGAATTTACTACGATCTCGGGCGGAAAGACCATGTTTCGATCGACCAGATTGCTGGTACCACCGGTGTGGGGCTCACCGATCACATGACCGGCATTGTTGCCCGTCTCGGCTTGAACTACCGGTTCCATTAGCCACGCGGCGCGGTGAAAGTTACCATGGCCCAGCATCCCGGTGCCGGGCCATTTGCTTATGAGTTCGTCCATGCCTGCTGCGTCGTCTGAACGGCCGGAACAGTTCGTCTCGTTCATCGACGCGGTGCTGTTCCACGCCGCCAAGGCGCCGCATAGTCCGGCAATCGGACTGGAAAGCGGCGTCCTCACCTATAGACAACTGGCCGATGCGATCTATGCCGCGACCGTGCGTTGCGAGAATGCGGGCCTGCGCCCCGGCTCGCTCGCCGGACTGATCATCACCGATCCGGTCTGGCACATATGTCTGATCGCCGCGCTTTACCGGCTGGGCGTTGCATCGGTATCGCTCGCGGCGGAAGAGGTCGCTATCTTCGCCGCGAACGACCTAGCGGCGGTGCTGCATGACGGCTCACCTCCGCCTAGATTCGCCGGCAACGCAATCCTGGTCGAACCGAACTGGTTCACCCAGCGCGCGTCCGCCCCGCGCGGCGGCGAAAACGTGTTCCGCGCCCACGACCTGTGCCGCGTCGCGCTGTCGTCGGGAACCACCGGCACGCCGAAGCCGATCGCGATGGATTCGCAGATCCTTTGGCACCGCCTGGCCACCTATTCGTTCCGCGGACGTTTCGCCTCGAGCGACCGCATCTATTGCGGGCCACAATTGCAGTCACATTTCGGCTTCGCCGTCGCGTTTTCCGCGCTGATCTACGGAAAGATGGTCTGCTTCTCCGACAGCGCCGAAACGGCGATCCCGGTGATGTCCTATTACAAGGCGGACCTCGCCATCCTGTCGGTGTTTCAACTCAATGGCATCGTCGAGGTGCTCGCTAAGAACTACGGCGGGCTCTCCGGCTTGCGGCAGATCCAGGCCGGTGGCGCGCTGATCTCCGATGTGCTGCTGCAACGCGCGCGCGCCTATGTCTCCGCCGCGATCGTCAGCACCTATGCCTCCACCGAGGCGGGCACCGTGGCTTTTGCGCCGGTCGAAATGCTGGGCGAGGCGCGCGGCGAAGGCGCGGTCGGCTTCGTGGTGCCCTGGGCCGAGGTCGAGGTTTACGACGACGAGAACAAGCGCGTGCCGCCGGGACGCGACGGCTATATCTGCGTCAAAACGCTCGGCCTGGCGCCGGCCTATACCGCGGGCATGCGGCAGGTGGCGACGCCGCCGCCGTTCGTCCCCGGCGATTTCGGGCGGCTGCTGAACGACGGCATGCTGGTGATAGCCGGCCGCTCAACCGAGGTGATCAATGTCGGCGGCAACAAGATTTCGCCCGACCGATTCGAGAACATCCTGTTGCAATGCGAGGGCGTACGCGACGCCGCCGTGTTCACCGTTGACATCAAGTCGGCGCTGCCGCAGGTGTGGGCGGCGATCGTCGCCGATCAAACCGTCAGCATGGTCGAAGTCATGAAGCGCTGCTTCTCGACGCCAATGATCGGGGCGCCGACAGTGATCAGGGCGGTGAACGCGATCCCGCGCAACAATGCGGGCAAGATTTTACGCGATCAGTTGCGCACGGAGTTGACTAAGAGCGCCGACTGACGGTCATTTCCTGAACCCCGCCACCACCGTCTTCCAGCGGTTGATTTCCGAATTGACGAATTCGGTGAATTCGTCGCGGCTCATGGCGAGCGGTGTGATGCCGTGCCGTTCTAGAACGGTTTTCATTTCAGCCGACGCCATCGCGCGCGCAATAGCCTGTTCGATGGTGTGCATGGCGGCGGCGGGAACACCCTTGCGCGCGAACACTCCGACCCAGAGCCGGACATTGAAGCCCTTAAAACCGGATTCCGCCATGGTGGGGACCGCGGGCAACAAGGCCGCCCGTTCAGTGCCGGTGGTGGCAAGCGCGACCAGTTGACCGGCCTTCACCGCGCCGAGCACCGAGGGGATCGGCGCAAACCAAGCGTCGACGCGGCCGGCGAGCAGGTCCTTGAGCGCCGCGCCACCGCCACGATAAGCGACCGGCAGCATAGTGGTGCCGGCGCGCTGACCGAAGGCGACGGCGGCGAGGTGCGAGGAGGAGCCGATGCGACGGTGGCATAGCTCATCGCCTCCGGCTTCGTCCGCGCGCGCGCGACGAATTCGGCGAGCGTGTGCACGTCGAGCGACGGACGCACCACCAGCACGTTTGCGTTGGCCCCGATGGGGGCGACAGCCACGATGTCGCGGCCGAATTTGACGTCGAAATCCGGGAACAGCGAATGATTGACCGCTAGCGGATTGGCGCCGACCAGGTAGGTGTAGCCGTCGGGATCGGCACTGGCGACCGCTCGCGTAGCGATATTGCCAGAGGCGCCGGTCTTGTTCTCGACCACAACACGCTGGCCAAACTCCTTGGTCAACTGGTCGGCAAGCGTGCGCGCGACGATGTCGGTCGGCCCGCCGACACCGAAGCCAAGGATGAGCTTGATGACGCGGTCGGGATAGGCCTGCGCCGATGCGGCCGTCCACGCCGTTGCGACAATCGCGAGGGCAACCACAAAGGCGAGGCGTGCGCGGGTCGGGCTTTTGCCGATATTTTTCATCCGCCGCCTACAGCACACCTTGGCCGCCCGGCCACGTCCGCGCGGCCTCCCCCACGAACAGCGCGTGCGGGCGGCATTTATATCATTATAGCAGGAAGAGGCCAAATGGGGCGAAACGCCCTGCGCCTTCGTCGAATTAAAGCCCGGCGCCGAGGCCGAGGCCGACGAGCTGATGCAATGGTGCAAGAAGCATCTCGCCGGCTACAAGGTGCCGCGCTACGTGGTGTTCGCGGACATCCCGAAGACCAGCACGGGGAAGATACAGAAGTTCAAGCTGCGGGAGATGGCGAAGGGGGTGTGACTCGCAATTTGCGATGAAGTTATTTTGGCGCAAGATGGACTTCTAGTTCGAGCCACCCGCGCCCTTTGCAATTGCAAATCTTTTTTCCAAACAATGATAGGCAATCTTCGCCTTTCGGTTCCACCACCGTAGTGATTTGCAAGCAATTTGACCGTCCCTGAACAGGACCGATACTTTCAACGTCAGCTCTGTTTCCTGCCTTGCTTAGGACGTTGTATTTCAGCTTCCCAATGCCTCCCCTTCCGGCAGGCAGACCTGCTGTACAGCTTTGTTGCCATCGTGACAGTTCGGAGTTGTATTAGATATCTTAGTCACCAACTCCGCTCCCGATGCCGGCAACACCCCCCAAAACATCGCAGCGAGAAATAACCGCTTAAGGTTCATCTCGCGCTCCCGGAATTACTTGATCTTGAGTCATATGCGTAGACGGTGGTGCGCCTGGCACGCGGACACTCTGATACAAATTATTTCCGGCAAATGACAAAGCGACCAAGACACAAAAATTTACGGGCCACAGGAACAGTCGCCATATCAATCTAAGTTGTATTGTTGTGAAAGTGATGAACAAGCTCATTAGAGCCGATAGAATTATCATGGCGTTGAGATAAAATGCGCCCGGCGCATAATGCAGAAGCTGAACGCTCATGTCGTCAGCACCAGTCGCCCCAAAAATCACCAAACCAACAGCTACTGCAGTGGATGGAGCGCTGGCTGAGTTAATCAAGTTCGGTGCCGGCGTGCCCGGCAAAGCATTACCTGCAGCGGAAGGCGTAACGGGCGGGATTGCTCCGGATGCACCTGGGACGTCGGCGGGCATTCGTTCCCCCTGTCGCTGTCAAGCTTTACTCAGAAACCGCAGAAAAGGGGTATTTTTACACAATTAAGATTATAAGTTGTAGCGGCATATTGCAAGAACTTTGTGCCGACGTGCCATATTTCTTAGGCGAACCAAAACCCGCCATCTTCCCGCGCGAAAATCCGGCCATCGTAACCAAGGAGCGCTGGCTTTCTAAGCGAGCACGTCGTGTCGAGCCCGTAGGCGTTAGCGCAGCGTAATCCGCCAATCATTATGCTGCTACGGGGTTACTTGAGGCCCTCACAGCGCAAATCATACTCGCCTGCAAGATAACACCGCCGATTTCCCATCCGCATGTTCTTATGACGAGGACAAAATCCATTGGCTTTATGCGGCTTGCACAAGAGGCAGCCGGCACGCGCATTTTTCGGACGTTTGCGCTTGAAGTGCATTGAGGCGACTCCTAAACAAGCTGCATCCGAAGCTCGCGACCGACGATGCTGGCTGCACGCTGCAGGCTTTCGATCGTCGCACTGCCGTTCTTCGGATCGAGCAGGCGATCCACCTGCGCGCGGCTGGTCTTCATGAGGCTGGCCATGCGCTGTTTGGTGATGTTCTTTTTCTTCATTTCCTCGGCGAGTTGCAGCGCGATCACCGCCTTCACTGCCGCAGTCGTCGCTTCCTTGCGCAGGTCTTCTTCGTCGAGCCAGCTCTCGAAGCTTGATCCTACGTGCGGGTTTTTTCTTGCCATGTCTTCAACTCCTTCAATCGTTGGCGGGCCAAAGCAAGATCGTCCTCCGGTGCCTTGCGGCTTTTCTTGATAAACCCGTGCAGAGCGATCAGCCTGTTTTCGTAGAACCCGAACAGAACACGCGCTTCCTTCTTGCTCGGCAGCGATGATCGGAGCTCCCACAAACCGCCACGCAGTGCGCGACAAAGCGGCAGGCCTACCGGCCAGCCGAACTGGACCTTGGCGATGTCACGACCGATTACCCGTTTTTCCCCGCGCGTCAGGCCTTTCAACCACTCACGGACCGGCTCTCGGCCGGCCGCCGACCTCCAGAACGCGAGAGGAATGAGGTTTAAATCGTCCGGCATCTATGTATCAAAAAAGATACATCATTCAAGGGGGCAATGGCAATCGACTCGCTCGGCCGCTCGGAGTATAAAGATATATCTTGTATTATATCGTATGATATCCTATCTACGATCCATCATAAGATATATCTTATGATAATATATCAATAAAATTCAAGGAGTTATGATATGTTTCATCGACATCACCACCACGGCGAAGGCCGCCATTGCGCCGGCCGTCATGGTGGCGGTCGCCATCGCCGCTTTGGCTGGGGCGGACGCCATGGCCGAGGCTTTGGTCACGATATGGGCGACGACGACATGATGCGCGGCCGGCGGATGCTGGTGCAGGGCGACCTGCGGCTCATCGCGCTCGCGCTGATCGCCGAGCAGCCGCGGCACGGCTACGAGATCATCAAAGTGCTCGAGGAAAAGACCGCCGATTGGTACAGCCCGAGCCCGGGCATGGTCTATCCGACGCTGACCTATCTCGAGGAGGTCGGCTACGTCACCGCGCAGACCGAAGGCGCCAAGAAGCTCTACACCATCACTGAGGAAGGCCGTTCGCATCTTGAGCAGAATCGCGCGCTGGTCGATGCGGTGATGCAGCGCATCGCGTTCATTGGTGAGCGGGCGCGCCGAATCCGCGAGCATTTCGCGCGTCCCGAATATGACAGCATGCACGGCAGCCGCAGCGTGCCGCAGCTTGTGCGCGCCGCGCTGGAAAATCTGCGCGACGTCGCCGCAAAACGCTTGGAGGACGATCCCGACGCCGAAGCCAAAGTGGTCGAGATTCTGGCCCGCGCGGCCGGCGAATTACGCCGCAGCAACTAGCCTGCCGTCGCACTCTGCTCGGCTGCGCTGCTAGCTTGGCGGCCGAGCGAGCGCCGCAGCGATTCGAGCCAACCGGCGAAGGCATCGCGGAAGAATGCGAGCCTTTCTTCGCGAGCACCGGGCTCGCAATCGAACGTCGCCCACCATTCGACGAAGGCGCGGTCGCCGTCGATGATGGGCGTGACGCGCAACGTCGCCCGGAAACTCTGCACCGGCAGCGGCAACTCGCCCGCGAATGCGTAGGTTTGTGAGCGCTCCACATCGGACAGCGCCAGCGGTCTTTGCCGGCGCGGAAACACTTTTTATTTCTCCGCGGCTTCGCTCTGCGCCAAATAAACAATTGTAAGCATGCGCTGGAAAAGGACAGAGCGCGACTTCGCCGGCAAAATATTGAAAGCCGAATTGATAAACGGCTCCACCAATTCTATTCCGTCGGCCTTCCACAGCGACCAACAGCATTCCATAAACTGCTTTTCGGCTGCATCGCCGCCGACAGCCAAGATTGGCTCAAGCTTTTTGATCGTCAGCCCCAGCGATTGGCGGAGCTGCGCATCCACAGCGCGTTTTCCAACCATGCCCCTTCCCCCAATTTCAGAAAACAATTTTAGGCTCGCCGGCTCGGCACACCGAGCGACGCAAGCCGCACCCGACGTCAGGTCAATGCGACTTCCGTTTTCTCGTCCTCCTGGCCAGGCAGCGCGACAACTGTCCGCGTTCGCTCCTTGGCTCCATACACGATCACTTGGATAAACGAATATTTCTTCTTGAGTTCCAGACCCGCTTTCATCGCCTCGTCCGGAGTCCGATATTCCGATTTGAACTTGCCATCGATTTCGAGGACATATCCGTCCGAGGGCAGAACGGTAGCCGACGGATTCTTCGGTCTCGTCGCCGCAACAGCGGCTGACGTCATTTTCGGCTTCTTTGTATCGTCGCTCATGGGCTGCTCAACTGTTGCTTCTTTGGTCGCAAGCGGTGGCTTCTTCATGTTGGTGCCGATCCTCCGTACTTCATGTTTTCGATGACGATGATGTGGCGACGTTGACGAACCAGCTGCGGCATAGATTGCATAAACGAGACACAAGCAACTGCAAAACAATCGGCCGCAGACCGCCGTCAGAAATGAGAGATATAAGTTAAGGAAATGACCCCAGAGGGGGACCGCTGGGGTCACTCTTGGCTGGACACGGGGGGTTATTGGGGATGGGCGTGCCCAACATCATAGGAGACATAGGACGGATCTGGCGCGTTTCAAGTGAAGGCAAGACCCTAGCTAACCCGCTTATCCACAAAGACAAAACACAGAAATGAAGGTACCTGATTTAAATCAATGACTTTCGTGGATTTCCGCGCATCCTGTTCCAACGTTGGAGTGGGTTGTGGCGTGAGGAGCTTCAGCCTCTTCGATGCGGATGAGCGGATGCTTTCGGGCAGTGTGTGAGGCTACACCCTCAAAAAAAGAGCGGCCTCTGACCTTTGTCCTGAAAGCGTCCGCTCCGCTTTTTCAAACCGGCTCGTTCACGGATGGGGATTCCGTGGCAAAACCAGATCACATTTTCGATCTTGAACGCAGGCAGCAAGTGCTCGAGCGCGAGATTGCTCAAGCATTGCTGCATTGCTCGCCCGACGACCCGATGGTCGCCGATCTCAAGAGCCGCGTGCTGCATCTCAAGGAAGAGATCGAACGGTTTTGTAACAAAGCGATAGTGGATAGACGCCTGCACTGAAAGAGTGAAGTCCAATGCCCATGGAAAATGAGCCAATTACGGCAGAGAGAATGCGCAAAAAGAAATTCGTCGCAATACTCGGGCAGTGCCTGGATTGCGGAGAGCCCGTCACTGAAACACAAGAGTCTCTACGCACAAAAGAAGGGATTCGGCACGCGCTTTGCTTCTTTGACTCCGCGTACGCCAGGCATGTGCGCGACGTCAAATCGAAGGCGGCGCGGTAAGACCATATCCGCGCGTAACGATCATGCGCCATTTGGAACAAATTGATCGATTCGTTCCCCGTTAAGCAGCGATCATGCAGCGATAGGCGCCGTCGACGGTGGTGGCGCCGGCGCGCGCCGGCGCACCGAAAAGACATACATATTCAAGAAAGTGTCTGGATTGGCTGCTTCAAACGCGTGCCAGCAATCGAGATCGGTGAGCGCGGCGCCCGGAAACTGCAGCCGAAACGCTTCGATCTGCTGCGGAGCAAGCTCAAATCCGAGAAAGTCGAGCGCCTGCCCGTCGAAGAATGCCTTTATTTGCGGGATCGTGACGCGGTGCTCTATGACATTGAACAGCAGATCGCGGCATCCGCTCATGCTGTAGAAATCGACGGCCGCGCCCAAGATCTTCAAGCGTTCGTCTTTCTCACGCAACATGTCCTGCCGGAACTGGCGGATGCCCTCGCGGCTCGCCCGATATCCACGCTCGGCGATCAATGCGCGCGCGTCCACAATGGCTCGCCTCGCGACTTCGCTGTAGAGACCGATGCGCATGACGCCGTCCGGCTTGAGCAGCGAGAGCAGCACGCGCCATCCCGCCCACGGATCGGTAAGATGGTGCAACACGCCGACGCACACGATGCGGTCGAAACGGCGAGCGATGGTTGCGAGCTTGAGGATGTCGCCTTGCGCGTATTCGACATTGCGCAAGCCCTCCTCGCGAGTTCTTGCGCCGCGCGTAGGCCAGACTTGGGCGGCTGACGTCGACCGCAAGCACCTGCGCTTCGGGAAACAAAATCGCCGTCTCCAATGTATGCCTGCCGGTGCCGCAGCCGGCGATCAAAATGTCTCGGACGTCGCTTTGAACGTTGCCCTGCCGGTTGGCGGCCAGCAGCGACCGCCGGTTGATCGTCCATCGCGGGTAGGGATTTTCTTCGTATTGCCGCATGACCTGCAGCGACACCGCGTCCTCCACGGCGGTCAGCGCCGGGATCGCACTGCAGTCGCGCGTCTCTTCCAACGGCTCGCGAACTTGCTGGCGTACCAGGCCGGCCGCACTCGCGGGCCGTTCCATCTCCAAGAGCAGTTCGGCGTTGGGCAAGGAATGCAGCGGGCAGTAGGCGGCGACCGCCGCCAGCAGCAAAGACGGAATCTCGCGTCCGGCCGCCAGATCTTGCACGAGCAAATCACGCAGCCTGCCTACCTCGCGCATCTCCTCTTTGCCTTGCGCGAAGATGTATTCGTTGATGAAGCACTGCATCGCGAGCGCGCAATGCAATTCCACAATATCGTCTTTGACGTTTCGGGATTCGGTAAGGCTTGCGGCGGCAATCCGCAGCAAAGCTGCGCGCAGATGGGTCAGGAAGACTTCAAGCGCGGCACCGAACAGCAACACCGATTCCAGCGCGCATCGCAAGAACAGGTCGAACGCGATTGCCGTCAAATCCGGCGGGGCCGATACACGCGATGCATCGGCGGGCTGTGGGCAACTTTCGCTGATTTGCGTGAGGTATGCGACGACCGCCGGATTCTGCAGAATGAGCCCTTCGATATTCTTTTCGCGCATACCGAGAGCGATCGCCGTCCGGAAATGCGAGGCCGCTTCGTCGCGCTGACCCAATGCTTGATAGGAGGACGCGATATTGTAGTGGCAGGCCGGGTTGAATTCGTCCGCCGCAATGGCCTTGGCGAACATTTTGAGCGCGACCTTCTGGCGACCCTCGCCCTGCGCAATGACGCCCAGGAGATTCAGGCAGGGGACGTGCGAAGGCTCACGCGCAAGAATCTGGCGGCAGATGTCTTGCGCCTGCGCGAGGCGTCCGTCCTCATGATGCCCGCGCGCCTCGGCCAGGAGTTGCGCTAGACTGACGCCGTCCGGCCGACTGCGAGCGAATGCGGGCGCCGCAAGACTGCCACCGCGTTTCGCGGCGGCTCGCCGTTCTCGACGGTTCATGGCGTTGCGGCCGGCTCGATCATCGCCCGCCACCTTATGGGAGGGCGACCGACCTCAACAACCGCTATCTGGCGCGGTCTACCCGGCCACGCATCGTGGAAATTTCAAGCGATGAAATGGCTCAGCGCTCGCCGGCCGGCTGGCCGAGCGGGTCGAACAGATTGTTGGGATTGTAGCGCTGCTCGAAGGTGCGCTGGCGCCCGAAGTGCAGGCCGGTATTGCCTTGCTGACTGCCGTTCTGATTGCTCGTGCCGAAGCGCGAGACCTGCCGGTCGGGATCAACATACCTGGCGGTGCCGTCGGGATTGCTGTTGTTGAGGTCTTCGTAGGTGAAGGCATGCGCCAGGGGCGCAAGCAGCATCGCCGCGCCGACGCCAGCGGCCAGAACGGCCAGACGGACTTGATGCTTCATGACGGCCTCGCTCGGCTGTTTAAGCCATAGATTCAAAACATTATGGCGGCACGACGGCGGCATGGCAACGAGCGCGCACCGCTCTCGGCTCCCGACCGGCGAGGGCCAACATAAAACCCTCGCCTCGCGGCAACGAGCCGACGGTCATGCCTTCGATAACGAGAGGCTTAGATCAGTGGACGCTGGCGTGTCCGTTTTGCCGCAAGCGCTCGATTTCGTCCTTTACCTGCAACTTCTTCCTTTTCAGTTCCACGATTTTCAGATCATCGACCGCGGGGTGGGCCAAACATTCGTTGAGTTCGTCTTCCAGGGCCCGGTGCTTTTTTTCCAATTCCGCAAGGTGCGATTGCATCGACATTTAGGATGTCTCCTCAATCCGTGGATCCTTAAAACAGCTAAGTCTAACCTAGACTCATCGCAAGGGCGACGGTACACCCGCCTTCGCGCCGCAGCAAATACGGGAAAACCCGTTGATCCGCAGAGCTTTTCCGGCCGCTTGAACCCGCTTGTGGAAAACGTGATAATTCCAACGCTTTTGGCGCCGGAACGGGCCGGGCGTCGGGGCGCAACCCAGCGGTGGCGATGACCAAAGAGGAAGAGCGCGAGTTGCGGGAGCAGCTAGCGCGCCTGCAGCAGGAGCATCGCGACCTCGACGCCGCCATTATGGCGCTCGCGGCCTCGCCCGGCTCCGATCTCATCCAGGTGCAGCGGCTGAAGAAGCGCAAGCTGGTCTTGCGCGACAAGATCCGGGTAATCGAGGACCAGCTGACGCCGGATATTATCGCGTAGCTTCTTCCGTCTCCGCATTTAGGGGGGTCGCTACCCCCGCCGCTCCCGCTTGCGCGCATACATCGCCCGGTCGGCGGCATCGATGGCCAGGGCCGTGGTCATGTCGGCCCGCAACGGGGCGACGCCGGCGCTGGCGCCGACCGAAAGCCGCGCTTCGCCATGCGCGAGTGTGATCCGTTCGATGAGCGCCTCCAGGTCGCGCGCCTTGGCCGACGCGAGCCGCCCGTCGACATGCCACAACACGATCGCGAATTCGTCGCCGCCCATGCGCCCGACCACGTCGGAGGCGCGTACATGGCGGGCGATTTCGCGCGCCACCGCCTTGAGCAGCGCATCGCCGGCGGCATGGCCGTGCCGGTCGTTGATCGCCTTGAAGCCGTCGAGGTCGATGTAAATCAGCGCCGCGCTGCTGCCGTAGCGCTTGGCATAGGCGAGCGAGCGGCTGAGCTCGCGCTCGAAGCCGCGCCGGTTGAAGATATCGAGCAGCGGATCGATATCGGCGCGCAGCTCCAATTCGGCGATTCGGCGCTGCGCTTTGGCGAGCTCGCTCTTGAGCCGCTCGACCTCGCCCACTATCGGCGTCGCGGCGGCGGCGCCGCCGCCACGCGTGTCGAATGTCCCCCCACGTGAGCCTCGCGAATTTACATCCCCGGCGTGCAAGAATACAATTTTCGCCGTCTCAAGGGGAGGGTCGAAATTTAAATCCGGCGACTATGCCGGCGCTAGTCCGGTCAGAGCGCGACGGTGTTGACCGTGCGGCTTTCAATGCCGCCGCGCACATAGGCGTAGAGCCGCGGGTTGCGGGCGGACAAGATCTGCAAGGCGGCGAGCACTGCATTGCTGGCTCGAGCACCGTCATGACCGGAACGGCGCTCGGCGCGCGCAGCGACGACCAGGCATCGTCGGGGAATTCCTTGACGCTGGCCGGCACCGTAATGACGGGAATCGTCGACATCGCCGACAGCACCGGACCGGCGCCGTTCGAGCGCCCGATATAGGCGATCACCACCGTATCGGGGATTTCCTGCACCATGCGATGGAAGATGGCGGCGGCGTTGACCGGCTCCTTGTGCACCGAGCAGGTCACGACGCTCATCATGTCCTTCAATTCGCCGAGCGCGTCGGAGAAGGCGTCGGTTTTGTCCTTATCCGAGCCGCGCCACAGAATGATGCGCTGGCGCGGCACCAGGAAGTGACTGGTGATTTCCGACACCCGCCGGTACTTGGCGGCGACGTCGTCGAGCGCGCCGCCGTCGCGATAGACCTGCTTGTCGATATAGCCGCCGCTCTCGATCACGCGCCAGGAATCGTTGTCGATGACGTCGGCGAGCAACAGGCTCTTCTTGGAATCGAAGCCGAACTCGACCTTGAGATCGACCAGACGGCCGCCCTCCAACTGCCAGGCCTTCTCGAGCGCGAGGAAAGCCTGCCGGGCGACCCGCTTCATCTCGGGAAAGAATTTGGCTTCGTCGGCGCGGCTAAAAACGTTCTTGGTCGAGAGCACCAGAAATGGTTCCTGCCCGAGCAGGGGCTTGGCCGGATTGTAGAGCTCGATCTGCCCGGTATCCTCCACGAACCGCATGTAGGGATCGTCGGCGACGAGCGGCTTACCTTTCCACTGCTTGTCTTTGGTCTTGAGGTAGAACTCGACCAGCAGATGCGGAAACAACTGACCTTTCGAAAGGTGCGGATTGCGCTTGAGATAAGAGCCGTGCGCTTCGCGCCGCACCACCACCTCGTAAGGCAGCATGTCGCACTTCGGCGCGACGAAGGAGATCGGGCTTTCCTGCTCGACGAATGCGACCGGCAGGCCGCAGGCCTTCAGCAGACGGAAGACGTTACATGTGGTCGCGTTCGCCAGCCGGCCCTTGTCCGGGATGATGTCATGCTTGGCGCCGTCGCCGGCCGTGATGTCGTCCTTGGACTGCACGGTCACCAGATCGGAACCGCTCTTGAGCAGGTGAATCGTTTTCGTCTTACCCTCGGTCACAAAGGCGCCCGCGGCGGGCTTCTTGGTAAGGCGTTCTGACATTGCGACGTCCACAGCCGGTTCCCATATGTAAGTTGGCGGCAAAAAGCGCTCTCGATACCCCACTAACTAGGGCAAGTGGGCCCCAATTAACAGAGTGGCCGGCACTCACGACGGTGCACGGGCTGTGGAAATGTGCATACGTCGGCGCCGGCGGCCAGGTTGCGCGGCACCGCCGCAGCACCATCCGCGCGATGGAACCAATGGACTCTTAACCGCTTTTCTGCTAGAGCCCCCGACTCAAAAGCCCGCGCCATTGTGGGGCTTTTGACTAAAAACCTTCCGAGCAACAACGAAGGAGCAAGCGTGCAGGTACTCGTTCGCGACAACAATGTCGACCAGGCCCTCAAGGCGCTGAAGAAGAAGATGCAGCGCGAGGGC
>CAVXGN010000015.1:0-44265 GCA_963761245.1 uncultured Alphaproteobacteria bacterium
GCTCAGCGCTCGCCGGCCGGGTGGCCGAGCGGATCGAACAGGTTGTTGGGATTGTAGCGCTGCTCGAAGGTGCGCTGCTGCCCGAAGTGCAGGCCGGTATTGCCTTGCCGAACTGCCGTTCTGATTGCTCGTGCCGAAGCGCGGGACTTCCTGGTCGCGATCGACATACTTGGCGGTGCCGTCAGGATTGGTGTTGTTGAGGTCTTCGTAGGTGAAGGCGTGCGCAGGGCGCAAGCAGCATCGCCACGCCGACGCCAGCGGCCAGAACGGCCAGACGGACTTGATGCTTCATGACGGCCTCGCTCGGCTGTTTAAGCCATAGATTCAAAACATTATGGCGGCACGACGGCGGCATGGCAACGAGCGCGCACCGCTCTCGGCTCCCGACCGGCGGGGGCCAACATAAAACCGTCGCCTCGCGGCAACGAGCCGACGGTCATGCCTTCGATAACGAGAGGCTTAGATCAGTGGACGCTGGCGTGTCCGTTTTGCCGCAAGCGCTCGATTTCGTCCTTTACCTGCAACTTCTTCCTTTTCAGTTCCACGATTTTCAGATCATCGACCGCGGGGTGGGCCAAACATTCGTTGAGTTCGTCTTCCAGGGCCCGGTGCTTTTTTTCCAATTCCGCAAGGTGCGATTGCATCGACATTTAGGATGTCTCCTCAATCCGTGGATCCTTAAAACAGCTAAGTCTAACCTAAACTCATCGCAAGGGCGACGGTACACCCGCCTTCGCGCCGCAGCAAATACAGGAAAACCCGTTGATCCGCAGAGCTTTTCCGGCCGCTTGAACCCGCTTGTGGAAAACGTGATAATTCCAACGCTTTTGGCGCCGGAACGGGCCGGGCGTCGGGGCGCAACCCAGCGGTGGCGATGACCAAAGAGGAAGAGCGCGAGTTGCGGGAGCAGCTAGCGCGCCTGCAGCAGGAGCATCGCGACCTCGACGCCGCCATTATGGCGCTCGCGGCCTCGCCCGGCTCCGATCTCATCCAGGTGCAGCGGCTGAAGAAGCGCAAGCTGGTCTTGCGCGACAAGATCCGGGTAATCGAGGACCAGCTGACGCCGGATATTATCGCGTAGCTTCTTCCGTCTCCGCGTTAGGGGGAGGCGCTACCCCCGCCGCTCCCGCTTGCGCGCATACATCGCCCGGTCGGCGGCATCGATGGCCTGGGCCGTGGTCATGTCGGCCCGCAACGGGGCGACGCCGGCGCTGGCGCCGACCGAAAGCCGCGCTTCGCCATGCGCGAGTGTGATCCGTTCGATGAGCGCCTCCAGGTCGCGCGCCTTGGCCGACGCGAGCCGCTCGTCGACATGCCACAACACGATCGCGAATTCGTCGCCGCCCATGCGCCCGACCACGTCGGAGGCGCGTACATGGCGGGCGATTTCGCGCGCCACCGCCTTGAGCAGCGCATCGCCGGCGGCATGGCCGTGCCGGTCGTTGATCGCCTTGAAGCCGTCGAGGTCGATGTAAATCAGCGCCGCGCTGCTGCCGTAGCGCTTGGCATAGGCGAGCGAGCGGCTGAGCTCGCGCTCGAAGCCGCGCCGGTTGAAGATATCGAGCAGCGGATCGATATCGGCGCGCAGCTCCAATTCGGCGATTCGGCGCTGCGCTTTGGCGAGCTCGCTCTTGAGCCGCTCGACCTCGCCCACTATCGGCGTCGCCGGCGGCGCCGCCGCCACGCGTGTCGAATGTCCCCCCACGTGAGCCTCGCGAATTTACATCCCCGGCGTGCAAGAATACAATTTTCGCCGTCTCAAGGGGAGGGTCGAAATTTAAATCCAGCGACTATGCTGGCGCTAGTCCGGTCAGAGCGCGACGGTGTTGACCGTGCGGCTTTCAATGCCGCCGCGCACATAGGCGTAGAGCCGCGGGTTGCGGGCGGACAAGATCTGCAAGGCGGCGAGCACTGCATTGCTTGGCTCGAGCACCGTCATGACCGGAACGGCGCTCGGCGCGCGCAGCGACGACCAGGCATCGTCGGGGAATTCCTTGACGCTGGCCGGCACCGTAATGACGGGAATCGTCGACATCGCCGACAGCACCGGACCGGCGCCGTTCGAGCGCCCGATATAGGCGATCACCACCGTATCGGGGATTTCCTGCACCATGCGATGGAAGATGGCGGCGGCGTTGACCGGCTCCTTGTGCACCGAGCAGGTCACCACGCTCATCATGTCCTTCAATTCGCCGAGCGCGTCGGAGAAGGCGTCGGTTTGGTCCTTATCCGAGCCGCGCCACAGAATGATGCGCTGGCGCGGCACCAGGAAGTGACTGGTGATTTCCGACACCCGCCGGTACTTGGCGGCGACGTCGTCGAGCGCGCCGCCGTCGCGATAGACCTGCTTGTCGATATAGCCGCCGCTCTCGATCACGCGCCAGGAATCGTTGTCGATGACGTCGGCGAGCAACAGGCTCTTCTTGGAATCGAAGCCGAATTCGACCTTGAGATCGACCAGACGGCCGCCCTCCAACTGCCAGGCCTTCTCGAGCGCGAGGAAAGCCTGCCGGGCGACCCGCTTCATCTCGGGAAAGAATTTGGCTTCGTCGGCGCGGCTAAAAACGTTCTTGGTCGAGAGCACCAGAAATGGTTCCTGCCCGAGCAGGGGCTTGGCCGGATTGTAGAGCTCGATCTGCCCGGTATCCTCCACGAACCGCATGTAGGGATCGTCGGCGACGAGCGGCTTACCTTTCCACTGCTTGTCTTTGGTCTTGAGGTAGAACTCGACCAGCAGATGCGGAAACAACTGACCTTTCGAAAGGTGCGGATTGCGCTTGAGATAAGAGCCGTGCGCTTCGCGCCGCACCACCACCTCGTAAGGCAGCATGTCGCACTTCGGCGCGACGAAGGAGATCGGGCTTTCCTGCTCGACGAATGCGACCGGCAGGCCGCAGGCCTTCAGCAGACGGAAGACGTTACATGTGGTCGCGTTCGCCAGCCGGCCCTTGTCCGGGATGATGTCATGCTTGGCGCCGTCGCCGGCCGTGATGTCGTCCTTGGACTGCACGGTCACCAGATCGGAACCGCTCTTGAGCAGGTGAATCGTTTTCGTCTTACCCTCGGTCACAAAGGCGCCCGCGGCGGGCTTCTTGGTAAGGCGTTCTGACATTGCGACGTCCACAGCCGGTTCCCATATGTAAGTTGGCGGCAAAAAGCGCTCTCGATACCCCACTAACTAGGGCAAGTGGGCCCCAATTAACAGAGTGGCCGGCACTCACGACGGTGCACGGGCTGTGGAAATGTGCATACGTCGGCGCCGGCGGCCAGGTTGCGCAGCACCGCCGCAGCACCATCCGCGGGATGGAACCAATGGACTCTTAACCGCTTTTCTGCTAGAGCCGCCCGACTCAAAAGCCCGCGCCATTGTGGGGCTTTTGACTAAAAACCCGTCCGAGCAACAACGAAGGAGCAAGCGTGCAGGTACTCGTTCGCGACAACAATGTCGACCAGGCCCTCAAGGCGCTGAAGAAGAAGATGCAGCGCGAGGGCATTTTCCGCGAGATGAAGCTTCGCGGCCATTACGAAAAACCCTCTGAAAAGAAGGCGCGGGAAAAGGCGGAAGCGATCCGCCGGGCTCGCAAATTGGCGCGCAAGAAGATGCAGCGCGAGGGTCTGTTGCCGATGAAGCCGCGCGTGGTTCCAGGCGCCGGCGGTCCCGGTGGGGCTGGAGGCCGTGGCCGCAGCGGTCCGCCGCGTTTCGGCTGATCGTCTGCGGGCTTTGACCGCAGTTGAATGAGATTGATCGGTGGCGCGGGCTGCATTTGCCCGCGCTATTGTTTTTGGGCCGCCGCATGGCCGAACCTTCGCCGCATTAGCAGGCTGTGTGGGGACAACCGCGAGAGCAGGCCATGAGGGTCGCGCAACAGCACAGCCATCGCCTCCGCCCGGCGCTGATCGCTCTCCCGCTCATCGCCGTGACGCTCGGCGGCTGCTCGACCGCCGCGCTCAATTTCGCGGCCGCCGGCGCGCCCGAAAGCGAAGACGCGGTCTATGCCACCTCGCCCGCCAATATCGCCTCGCTCACCGACGTGGTGCGGCGCAATCCCGGCGATCCGCAGGCCTACAATATGCGCGGCTCGGTGTTCGGCCAGGCCGGCCGCTATGACGAGGCGCTCGCCGATTTCAACAAGGCGATCAGCATCGATCCGCATTACGCGCAGGCTTTCGCCAATCGCGGGCTGGTCTATCGCGAGACCGGCAAGCTCGCTCTCGCGCTCTCCGACTACAACAAGGCGATTGCGATCGATCATAACTACGCGGTCGCCTATCTCGGCCGCGGCATGGTCTATCGCCAAGAGCACAAGCTGTTCGCCGCGCTGCAGGACTTCGACAAGGCGATCGCGCTGCGTCCGGACAATGCGCAGGCCTATTACAACCGCGGCCTGCTCTATCAGGCCAAGAACCAGCACGGCTACGCCATCGACGATTTCACCACCGCCATCGGCCTGTCGACGCAGCAGGCCGAGCCCTATGTCGCGCGCGGCCTCAGCTACATGGCGGTGAAGGACTACAAGAACGCGGCCAGCGATCTCGACCAGGCGGTCGGCATCGCGCCGCAGAGCGTGCAGGCCTGGACCAGCCGCGGGCTCGCCTATGAGCGGCTCGGCGACAAGGAAAAGGCCGCCGGCTCTTATGCGCGCGCGATGAACATCGACCAGAGCTATCAGCCGGCGCGCGACGGCTTCTTCCGCGTCGGCGGCAGGATCGGACAGGCGTATCAGGCGTTTTAGGGTGCCGCGTTAAAAGTGCGCGGTCAAAAGCCGGTATGCCAGAGCGGCCGATTGACGTCAGCATTCGAGGGAAAGCACGACTTCATGCACGCTTGTCATCAGGTCCGCGTACGACCCGTTGCAGACATAGGACGCTGGAATTCGCGTATCGGGCGATATGGTAATTATGCCGAATCTGGCTTTTGGTGGTCACATGACGATGCGGCGTGATGTCGTCGCCCTTCTCGGCGGCTTGGCAGCAACATGTGCTATTGGCGGCGGCGCTGGTGCTTGGGCCAGTGCCCAGAGCAACGGCGCACGAACTCCCCCTTGGCGATGGCCGAGTGACCGATCATCCGGCGGTCGGCAATGTGTTCGCATGCCGGACCAGGTTTCGGGGCGGCGGCGCACGGCACGACGGCCCCTGGTTTCACGGAGACACGTGGAACCCCGCGGAAAAACCGCACGTGGCCGGGCGTGTCATGTGGCCAGAGGCAAAGTTTTCGCTCACGCCGCACGGCGATCGGCTGACCGTCGAAGGCAACGGCCTGCCCGTGCAACAGCCAACGGGGGCCTTTCCCATCTCTCGGAATGACCCTGTCTACAAGTACGACACCAATCCCAACGGCATCGCAGCGCACAATCTTTCGTTCGAAATTCCGGCGAAGCCGGTGCGCGCCGATGAGCCCAGCTGCGTGCCAATGGGCATGATCGGGTTCACGATCACGGGCGTCGCCATCTACAACGCGCTCGACGATGCAGGCAGAGATGCCGCTGCGCACGAGATTTCAAGATCTGTGCGACGGCCATCCGCAAGGCAGAGGCCAATATCATTATCATAGTTCATCGCCGTGCCTGCCCGGCGCAAAGACCAACGCGCTCGTGGGCTGGGCGCTGGATGGCTATCCCATCCTCGGCATGCGCGACGCGCAAGGTAAGTTACTGACCAATGCCGATCTCGACGCGTGTCACGGCCGCGCCGAAGCCGTCAACGCGCGTGGCCGGACTTACTCTTATGCGTACCGGCTCACGCAAGAATATCCTTACACACTCGGCTGTTTCACGGGCCAAGTGCAGCGGAGCACGAGGCAAGCCATTCGGCGCAGCTTGGGACCGCCCAGGCGGCGCGGGCCTGACGGGCGACCGCCGCGCCGGCGATAAGCGAGCCGGTCTCAGGCAATCATTACCAACCACGCGATCCGAAGCCGCCAAACCGTCCCGGCCGGGCCCGTTCGACATCGAGAGCGATTGCATCGCGGTGCTGTAGGCCCGAGCCCTTGCCAAGCTGCGCCGCACGGCCTATATATGCGCTGATGCGCATAACCGCATATTATTGCAACGCCGGTGTAACATCATGGATTCGCTCACTATTCTCTCCGCCCTCGGCGAGCCGACCCGGCTCGAAGCCCTGCGCATGGTGTGGGACGGCCGCGAACATTGCGTTTGCGAATTGATGCGCGAGCTCGGCGCCAGCCAGTCGCGCATGTCCCGTCATATGGCGACCCTCAAGTCCGCGGGCCTCGTCTCCGACCGTCGCGATGCGCAATGGGTGCGCTACCGGCGTATGCCGAATCTTCCGCATGAGGTGGTCGCTCTTGTCGATGCCGCGCTGGCGCTGCCGCCAAATCAGGAAAGGCACGCCGCATGACCCTGCAATCCATCAGCGAACGCGCGCCCAACTCAGCCCCGTCGAGCGCAAAGTGGATCGGCGGGACATTGGCCGCCCTGATCGTGTGGGCACTCGTCTACAGCCAATTGGCCCCGTTCTCGGATTGGATCGTCGCCCAGTTGCCGGTCAAGCCGGATAGCCAACTCGGCGCGGCGATCGCCTTCTTCGCTTACGATATGCCGAAGGTGCTGATGCTGCTCACGCTGGTGGTGTTCGCCATGGGCGTGGTGCGCAGCTTCTTTTCACCGGAAAAAACGCGCGCCCTGCTGGCCGGAAAGCGCGAAGGTGTCGGCAACGTGGCGGCCGCCGGCCTCGGCATTGTGACGCCCTTCTGCTCCTGTTCGGCCGTTCCCTTGTTTATCGGCTTCGTCAGCGCCGGCGTTCCACTCGGCGTCACGTTTTCATTCCTGATTTCCGCACCGATGGTCAACGAGGTCGCGCTCGGGCTTCTGTTCGGGCTGGTCGGCTGGAAGGTGGCGCTCACTTATCTCGGCTTCGGTCTGGGCGTCGCCATCGTCTCGGGCTGGGTCATCGGCCAGCTGCACCTCGAGCACTGGCTCGAACAGTGGGTGCGCGACATCCGCGCCACCGCGGCCGAGCTGCCGCCGGAACAATTCACCGCCCGCGACCGCATCAAAGCCGGGATCGACGCCGTCTACGACATCGTCGGCAAGGTCTGGCCATGGATGATCGCCGGTATCGCCGCCGGCGCCTTCATCCACGGTTATGTGCCGACCAGCCTGCTGGCCACGCTCATGGGGCACGACGCCTGGTGGTCGGTGCCGGCCGCGGTTCTGATCGGCATTCCGATGTACTCGAACGCCGCCGGCATCATCCCGGTGGTCGAGGCGCTCATCACCAAGGGCGCCGCACTCGGCACCGTGCTGGCCTTCATGATGTCGGTGATCGCGCTGTCGCTGCCGGAGATGATCATCCTGCGCAAGGTGCTGTCGATCCGGCTGATCGCCGTTTTCATCGGCGTCGTTGCCAGCGGCATCCTGGCGGTCGGCTTCCTGTTCAACGCGCTGTTTTCATGAGTCGAATGGAGACCGTTATGAAAGACGTCAAAGTCCTCGGCCCCGGCTGCAAACGCTGCGTCGCCACCGCCGAGATGGTGCAGACCGAAGCCGACAAGCTCGGCGTCCCGATCAAGATCGAAAAGGTGACCGATTACGCGGCGATTGCCGGCTTTGGCATCGCCTCGACGCCGGGCATCGTCATTGACGGCAAGGTGGTGCATGCCGGCGGCCTGCCGAAGCCGGACGATCTCGCGCGTTGGCTGGCGGCCTAACAGCGAACCGCCCGCACCGCCTACAAGCGCGGAAGTTGGCCGCCCTAGTTCGCGCTGAACGCGAAGCGCGTCCCCACCGCCGAATGGATCACCTTGTCGCCGAGCGCGGCGCGGGCGAGATCGTAGAAGCGCTCGCCGGTGCAATGGCCGACGATGATGTAATCCGGGTTGATCGCGCGGAATTCCTCGATGGTGGCGTGGCAGTAATCGTCGCCGAGCGGGTGCACGATGTGAAATCCGCCGATCACCGCCAGCACCTTGTCGACACCGGAGGCGGCGATTGCCTGGCGCACGGTATTGATCACCCCGCGATGGCTGCATGAGGTGAGCACGACCAGCCCCCTGCCCTTGACCAGATAATTGGTGGCGATCTCGTGCTCGAAATCGTCGGGCATATATTGCCCGGTGTTCTTGGCCGCCGGCATCTTCTCCGGGAAGCAGCCGAAGCCGTTCTCGATGCCGACGATCTCGTCGGTGGCCCGCAGCGGTTTCTCGAACGACGTCTGCCCGATGCGCCCGGTGGTAAAGCCGTGGTCGGCGATCAGCGCCGGCTCCTCCGCCATCATCAGATTGAGATCGGCGTCGAGAATCGCCTTGCGGTCGAGCGCGCCGAACTGGCCGCCCGGATTGCGGCGAATGCAGAAGCAATCCTCGCCGCCGACATAGAACGGCAGCTTGCGCTTGAGCTTGCCTTTGTTGGCATTGAGAAATCCGACCATGCCGCCGAAATGGTCGTAGTGGCCGTGGCTGAGCACCATGGCATCGAAGGTCGAGGGGTCGACGCCGAGGATCGCCATGTTGTTGGTGAGCACCTCCGGCGTGTAGCCGAAATCGACCAGCACATTGCGCTCTTCGGCTCCCACGAACGACTGCGCGTGCATGGCAAGGCCCCATTCGCCGTTGAGCACGTGGCGCGGCGGCTGGTCCGGCTTGGTGTTGCCGCCACGGCGCTCGACGGCGAGCCCGTCGCGCGTCTCGTTCGGCACGAACTGGGTGATGAGCGTGTCGGTGACGATGCGCACCGCGACGCGGTCCACTTCCGGCGGCTTGCGGCCCAGCGCCGGCGCCTGGCCGGTCTGCGCATTGGCCACCATGCTCGCGACCATGGCCGAGACGAAACCGGCGCCGCCGGCGCAGAGCGGGCCGAAATCCGCGGCGAGCGAGGCGCCGCAGTTGCAGACATTGAACAGCATGAATGATGTCCCCCGGGCGCGAGATGTATTCAATCGATCATATGAGTGAATCATGCCCGCTGTCATGTGCCGCCATGCCGGTCACTGCAATTCCCCCAAAAACTTCTGAACCTCCGCCATCGCACCAAAGCCGTCGAGATCGACATGGCCGCCGGCGGGAAAGCGCACAAAGCGCTTGGGCTCATTGGCGAGCGCGAACAGCCGCTCGCCGAAAGCGATCGGAATAATGCTGTCGCGCTCGCCGTGCAGCACCAGGAGCGGCGCCTTGACCCGCGCGATGCGCCGGTCGGAGCGGAAGGTGTCCTTCATCAGCCAGCGCACCGGCGCGAACGGATAGGCGGCGGCGCCGACATCGATGGCCGAGGTGAACGGCGCATCCAGGATCACGCCGGCAACCGGGCGCTCGGCGGCGAGTGCAACGGCGACCGCCGTACCGAGCGACTCGCCCCACAGCACGATGCGCTTTGCCGCATAGCGCGCAGCGGCGAAGTCGTAAGCGGCGCGCGCATCGCGGATCAGGCCGTCCTCGCTCGGCCGGCCGCTGGAGCCGCCATAGCCGCGATAGGACAGCGCGACGAGCCCCGTCCCATCGGCCGTGAGATCGCGGAAGCGATCGGCACGCAGATTGAGCGCACCGCCATTGCCGTGGAAATAGAGCACCACCGGCATCTCCCCGCGCGGGGCGACATGCCAAGCGATGAGTTTTTCACCGTCCGAAGAAGTGAGGGTGACTTCTTCGGCCTGCGGCAGGCCGGCCGCCGCCGGCGGTGTGCGCGTTCGATCGGGGAAATAGATCAGCGTGCGCTGAAACACATACATCAGCGCCAGCACGGCGGCGTAACCGAGCACGACAAGAACGATCAGCGATTTCACGACCGTCATGACGCGGCCGGCCGGCGCACCGGCTTCCAGACGCCCTGCGCGATCAAGGCGGCGGCTTGGGCGCGGATCATCTCGGCGAGCGCACGAACTGCCGGGCGCTGCGCGCGCTCGCGGTTCACTGCCAGCGTCCAGGTCACCGCCATGCCGCGCAGCGGCGCCATTGCGATGCGCGAGTCGGGGGCAATGCCGCTCTTCGGCATCAGGGTGTAGCCGACGCCACGCTCGACCAGTTCGATCATCAACGGCAGCGTCTCCATTTCAACCGCGACATTGAAGGCCAAAGACCGCTTGCGCAGCGCGGCTTCGGTCAACAGCCGCAGATAATTCGGCGGACGATAGGTGAGCAGCGGCAGTCCGGCGAGCGCCTCGATGCCCAGCGGCTTTTTCGGATCGAGATTTGCGCCGGGCGGGCCGGCCAGGATCAGCGGATCGATCGCGAGCGGCGTCAAGGTCACATTGCGCAGTACCTTGCGGTCGGCAATCAGCACCGCGAGCTCGGCTTCGCCGCTGCGCATCAGCTCTTCCAACCCTTGCGCGATCGTCTCATGGACATGCAGCAGCACGCGCGGATGCGCCTTGGCGAAGCGCTCGAGTACCGGCGCGCTCAGCATCGCGCGCAACGACGGGGGCAAACCGATCGAGATGGTGCCGCTCGGCTCCTGCGTCTGCGCGGTGAATTCCGCCTTGGCCTGCGCCAGCCCGCGCAGCGCCTGCAAGGCGCGTTCGCGGAACTGCACCCCGGCCGGGTTCAAGGTCATGCCGCGGCGGTTGCGGATGAACAGGGCGCCGCCGAGGTCGCGCTCAAGCGCGGCGATCTGCCGGCTGATGGTCGGCTGCGTCTGGTTGAGCACGAAGGCGGCGCGCGCGATGCTGCCGAGCTCGGCCACCCGAATAAAAGCCTGGAGGACGCGGAGATCCATCGGTCTCTGACATACAGAATTTGTATTAGCCTAATACAAACCATTCAATTTACGCAATGCAGGAATTTCCCTAGACTGCCGCCGTTCGTCCGCCACAAGGATCGCCAACGGAGGGAGATGCCACATGCCGCGCCTGCGCTATATCGAGGAATCCGAAAAGACCCCGCACGCCAGCGCAATGATCGAGTCGGCCAAGAAGACCGGCGCGCCCGATCCGCGCGTGGTCAGCATCATGACGCGCGGCAAGCTCGGCACCGCCTGGGTCGAGTACTGGAACAAGCTGCTTTATTCCGGCGTGCTGCCGCACAAGCTCAAGGAAATGTGCCGCATCAAGATCTCGGTGGCGCACCAGTGCGGCTATTGCTCGACCGTGCGCTCCAATGTCGCCAAGGCGGAAGGGCTGACCGAGGACACCATCAACGAGGTGCTGACGTCGTATCAAGCCAGCAAGACCCTGACGCCGCGCGAAAAGGCGGCGCTGCGCTATGCCGAACTGTTCAAGCAGGGCGAGCACGCGATCGACAAGGACGAGGTCTACACCGAGCTGCAGAAGCACTTCAACGATGAGGAGATCATCGAGCTCGGCCTGTTCTGCGCCGAGACCGACGGCGTCGGCAAGTTCGTGAAATCGCTCAACGTGCTGAGCTGGGAAGACGCCTGCGAGCTCAACCCCAAGCTCACGCTAGGCGCGCCGGCGCAAGAGGCGGCGGAGTAGCCTTACGACTCGGGCGCAATGGCCATGCTGGCGCGCGGGATCGCGCGTCAGAATTCGGCGCAAACCGGGCGCGTCAGCACGGCGACCGATTCCTGGCGGAACCGCTTCTTGTAGGCGGCGGCCGCGGCGTCGAGACGCGCACGCGCGGCCGCGTCGTCCGGCACGACGACGATGACGATCTTGCTCGGCTCATGCACGATGTGCCCGGACCGATCGCGCCATTGCCCTTGCGCGTCGAGCACGCTCAAGCCGTCGGGGAAACGCGGCGTGAGTTCGCGCCTGAGGAAAGTCTGCCATTGCCTATCGCCGACTGCGAGCCGGCCGCCAATGTTGCGGCCGAAATAGAGTTCGGCGCGCAACATCGCCTTGCCCGGGGCGGGGCAGAGCGAGTTGCTGCGCCGGCGCGGCTTGCGCCAATAGGACGGCGGCGAGCGGCAGCAGGGCCTTCAGTGATCGCATCGAAAAATGATAGCACAGCGGGCATGAGCCCGACGCTTACCATCCGCCCGGCCGCGCCCACCGACGACGACGCCATCTGGCGCATTTTGGAGCCGACCTTCCGCGCCGGCGAGACCTATCCGATCCCGCGCGAGGTCTCCCGCGCCGATGCGCTGGCCTACTGGCGCACGCCCGGAAACTGGGTGTTCGTGGCCGAGGACGGCGGCGCCATCGTCGGCACCTATTACCTGCGCGCCAATACGCGGGGCGGCGGCGACCATGTCGCCAATTGCGGCTACATGGTTGCGCCCGACGCCATGGGCCGCGGCGTGGCGCGCGCCATGTGCGCGCATTCGCTCACCGAAGCCAAGGCGCACGGCTTTGCCGCCATGCAGTTCAATTTCGTCATCGCCTCCAACGAACGGGCGGTGCGGCTGTGGCAGAGCATGGGCTTTGAGATCGTCGGCCGGCTGCCGGCAGCCTTCAGGCACCCGCGGTTGGGGCCGGTCGATGCCTTTGTGATGGTTCGGACGCTATGAGCGAGGTCCGGCGGCGCGCGGCCCGGACTTGTTAAGGCAAATTTCGTCCCTCCGTCAGAAAACTGTCGTGTCGGATGCAACCATCCGCGGACTCAGCGGTTCTAGGGTCGCGGGGTCACGGCACCGAGATGCCGGAACCCGGGGGCAGGAACGACGTCTTGGGTCGGGTCGGGGTCTGAAATGGATCAGCCGGTAAGCTTTTTGGAAGGCGAATTCGAGCGGGCCGTGGCGGCGCGCGGCGAATCGAACGACAACATCGTTCCGATCGGCGCGGCGCTGCGCAGCCAGGAGACCCTGCGCGAGCGCGAGCGGCGCTTCCGCGACCTGCTCGGCGCCCTGCCCGCCGCCGTCTACACCACCGACGCCGACGGCCGCATCACCTATTACAACGACGCCGCGGCCGAGCTATGGGGCGTGCGGCCGACGCTCGGCACCGGCGAATGGTGCGGTTCCTGGAAGCTGTTCTGGCCGGATGGCATGCCGATGCAGCACGACGAGTGCCCGATGGCCGTCGCGCTGAAGGAAGACCGGGCGGTGCGCGGCATGGAAGCCACCTGCGAGCGCCCGGACGGAACCCGCGTCCCGTTCCTGCCCTATCCGACCCCGCTGCACGACCAGACCGGCAGACTGGTCGGCGCGGTCAACATGCTGGTCGACATCACCGAGCGCAAACGCGCCGAGGAGCAGCAGACATTGCTGATGCGCGAGCTGCATCACCGGGTCAAGAACATGCTCGCGACCGTGCAGGCGATCATGGGCTCGACCGCGCGCTCCTCGGAGACCGTCGAGGATTTCAAGACGGCGTTGATCGGACGCATCGGCGCCCTGGCCAAGACCCATCTGCTGCTCAGCGACGACAGCCAAGCGGCGGCGTTCGCCGATATCCTGCACGGCGAACTCGATGCCTTCGACGACGGCAGCGCAGCCCGCGTCACGTTGAGCGGCCCGCACGTCGAGCTGCAGGCGCGCGTCGCATCCGCGCTCGGCATGGCGATCCATGAGCTCACCACCAATGCCGCCAAATTCGGCGCGCTCTCGGTCTATGGCGGCCGGGTTGACGTCATCTGGAGCGTGACCATCGAGGCCACCCGCCGCACGCTGAATATCGACTGGGTGGAAAGCGGCGGGCCGCCGGTGTCGCCGCCGACGCGGCAGGGGTTCGGCTCGCGGCTGTTGGAATTCGTGCTGCCCGGGCAGATCCAGGCGATGACCGAAATCGATTACCGGCCGCAGGGCGTGCGCGTGCAGCTCGCGGTGCCGCTGCCGGCGGAAGCGGCGGAGTAGTCGCCGCACAGTCTTGTTCATTCCCTCACAAGCGGGAATCCAGCAATCTTCGCAATATCGCGAAAGTCCGCCGCAGAGCTACATCATGGTGTTATCGCGATAGAACAGCGGATTGTCGATGCCGGCATAGCCCGAGGCGAGCGAGCGCTTAGGAACGGGTTCTACCGTCGGCGCAGGACGAGCGTTATGATCATTGTTTCCGACGCGTGCCGGCCCGGCTCGACCTGGTAATACTTGGTCATACGATTGAAGAAGTCCTCGGTGAGAGCTTCGACCTCCGCCGCATTCTTCGCGGAAGGGCCGAACAAGTGCAGCCGCAGGGTGGATTTGCCGAAACCGCGGATATAGCCGGCGTAGAGCCGGGCATAGGTGTCCGGATCGCCGAGCGAATCTTCGTACACGTCGTTGGGATGAACGGGAGCTGGCGCCACTGTCGCTTCGATAACCTCGAATGCCTCTTTCAGGTCCGGCTCCCGACCGATCGGGGCGCGTGCCTCTTCCGCCGTGGGAAACCAGAGCGGAAACACAAAATGATCGAGAGCCGACGCCTTGAGGCAGCCGTCGGCGACCATCTCGTTCGCTACATCGAAAATGGCGCGATAGAGCTTTCTGGCCGACGATCTGATGCCATTAGTCTCGCTTTCATCGGGAACGCTGCCGAGCGTTGACACAATCGCCATCCCGCCCGGCCGCAATTCGATGGCGCGGCAACGCAGGAAATTCGTCCAGTCGGCCCGCGCAAGCGCCGCAAATTCCGCACGCGCTTCACCTTCTAGATCGGCGAACCACACCGTTCCCGGTGAATAGGGCGATAGGGCGTGGCTCAGCCAGTGGCTCGCGGCAAAGCAGGTGCCAAGCGCGACTGAGCCAGGCGCAGCTAGTTGTGTGTAGAAGGAACCGGCGACGGTTTCCGATCGAATTCGGGATTCGTTGCGTTGATAGCCCTCGGGACCGAATACGAGCGCATAGAGCGCGTTCCAGTCATTGCCCGCCTGATCGGAATGGCGGATAACCATAGCGCCTTGAGGATCGATGCGACGGTAGGCTTCGATCACCGGCGCGACGGCATCAAGAGCACTATGTCCAGGACCACACCCATAGTCCATTAGCGTGAACTCTGGCGCAACCGGCCCGATACGCTCCACCGCAGCGCGCAGCCGCTCCGCCCTGCTGCGCACCATCTGATCCTGCATGTAGGAGTTGCGGTCGTAATCGACCATGCGTTCAGTCGACGCGATATTATTTTTAGGCTTGCGCTGCACGACTTGGCCTCCTCACACGCCAGAGGTCCAGAGGCTTCTGCGGCAGATGATCCGCATTTCTGCGCGATCGAGCAAGTGCGATCAAAGGAGGATGATCAAACGCTGCGTGATTTCGGCGGCGCCAACGCGAGCACCGACCACGAAGACCGGCCCGCCGTCACATCGCCTTGACGATGCTCTCGGTCATCTTCTTGGCGTCGCCGAGCAGCATCATGGTGTTATCGCGATAGAACAGCGGGTTGTCGATGCCGGCATAGCCCGACGCCAGCGAGCGCTTGATGAACATCACGGTGCCGGCCTTCCACACCTGCAGCACCGGCATGCCGTAGATCGGCGAGGACGGATCGTCTTCCGCCGCCGGGTTGGTCACGTCGTTGGCGCCGATGACGAAGGCGATGTCGGCCTGGGCGAATTCGGAATTGATGTCTTCCAGCTCGAACACCTCGTCATAAGGCACGTTCGCTTCGGCCAGCAGCACGTTCATGTGACCCGGCATGCGGCCCGCCACCGGATGGATGGCGTATTTGACCTCGACGCCCTCCTTCTTGAGATGGTCGGCCATTTCGCGCAGCGCATGCTGCGCCTGCGCCACCGCCATGCCGTAGCCCGGCACGATGATGACCTTGGAGGCGTTCTTCATGATGTAGGCGGCGTCCTCGGCCGAGCCGAGCTTGACCGGCCGCTGCTCGGCGCCCGCCGCCGGCCCCGCTACTTCGCCGCCGAAGCCGCCGAGGATGACCGAGATGAACGAGCGGTTCATGCCCTTGCACATGATGTAGGACAGGATCGCGCCCGAGGAGCCGACCAGCGCGCCGGTGATGATCAGCGCGGTGTTGCCGAGCGTGAAGCCGATGCCGGCGGCCGCCCACCCCGAATAGGAGTTGAGCATCGAGATCACCACCGGCATGTCGGCGCCGCCGATCGGGATGATGATCAACACGCCGAAGGTGAGCGAGATGGCGACGATGACCCAGAACTGGACGCTGGTCTGCTCGAGGTAGAACAGGACGATGAAAGCGATCAGCCCCAGGAACAACGCGATATTGATGACGTGCCGCCCTGGCAGCGTGATCGGCTTGCCGCTCATGCGGCCGGAGAGCTTGAGGAAGGCGATCACCGAGCCGGTGAAGGTGATGGCGCCGATGGCGACGCCGAGCGACATCTCGATCAGGCTCTGCTGGTGGATGTGGCCTTCGCTGCCGATGCTGAAAGCCGCCGGCGCATAGAAGGCGCCCGCCGCCACCAGCACCGCCGCCATGCCGACCAGCGAGTGGAAGGCGGCGACCAGTTCCGGCATCGCGGTCATCGGCACCCGCCGCGCGATCACCGCGCCGATGCCGCCGCCGAGCGCGATGCCGGCGACCACCAGACCCCAAGCCACCGGGCTCGTCGGCGGCTGCGAGGCCAGCGTGGTGCCAACCGCGATCGCCATGCCTATCATGCCGAACGTGTTGCCGCGCCGGCTCGATACCGGGCTCGACAGCCCGCGCAACGCCAGGATGAACAGCACGCCTGCGATGAGATAAAGCAGCGCGACGAGATTTGGACTCATGGCAAGGCGCCTTTCAGCATTCTGTGGTCATCACCGAGCTTGTCTCAGTGACCTCGCTTAGCAAGGCACGGCCATGCGTCCCTGAGCGGGATGACCGAGACAAGCCCGGTCATGACGCAAGGTCTTCGACCCCGCGTCGCCCATCACCATCACCATCATTTCTTTTTCTTCTGGTACATCGCCAGCATTCGCGCGGTGACCAGGAAGCCGCCGAAAATATTGACCGAGGCAAACGTCAGCGCGACGAAGCCGAGAGCGCGCGCCAACAAGGGGCCGTTGTCGTTGCCGACCAGCGCGACGCCGACCGCCAGCAGCGCGCCGACCACGATCACCGAGGAGATCGCGTTGGTCTCCGACATCAGCGGCGTGTGCAGCGCCGGCGTGACCGACCACACGACGTAGTAGCCGACGAACACGGCCAGCACGAAGATCGAGAGCCGGAAGACGAAGGGATCGACCGCATTTGCGATGTGTTCCATATCGGTTCTCCTTCAGGCCGCTGTCTTCGGTTGGAAATTCGGATGGATGACCGCGCCGTCGCGCGTGAGCGCGGTGCCTTTGACGATTTCGTCGTCCCAGTTGACCGCGAGCTTCTTCTCTTTCTTGTCGATCATCGTATCGAGGAAGGTGAGCAGGTTCTTGGAGTAGAGCGCCGAGGCCGAGGCCGCGAGCCTGCCCGCGACGTTCAGATAGCCGACGATCTTGACGTTGCCGACCTGCGCAATCTCGCCGGGCTTGGCGCCTTCCACATTGCCGCCGCGCTCGACCGCGAGATCGATGATGACCGAGCCGGGCCGCATCGATGCGACCATGTCCTTGTTGATCAAACGTGGTGCCGGCCGGCCGGGAATCAGCGCGGTGGTGATGACGATGTCCTGCTTCTTGATGTGCTCGGCGACCAGCGCGGCTTGCTTGGCCTGATACTCCTTGGACATTTCCTTGGCATAGCCGCCGGCGGTCTGCGCGTTCTTGAACTCCTCGTCCTCGACCGCCAAGAACTTGGCACCGAGGCTTTCCACCTGCTCCTTGGTGGCGGGGCGCACGTCGGTGGCGGTGACGACCGCGCCGAGCCGGCGCGCGGTGGCGATCGCCTGCAGGCCGGCGACGCCGACGCCCATGATGAAGACCTTGGCCGCCGGCACCGTGCCGGCTGCGGTCATCATCATCGGCAGCGCGCGGCTGTATTCCTCGGCCGCATCGATCACCGCGCGATAGCCGGCGAGATTGGCCTGGCTCGACAGCACGTCCATCGACTGCGCGCGGGTGATGCGCGGCATCAATTCCATGGCGAAGGCGACAATGCCGGCATCCGCCATCTGCTTGATCGCGGCGTCGTTGCCGTAAGGGTCCATGATGGCGGCGACCAGCGCGCCCTTCTTGTAACCTTTGAGCTCGGCCGGCGTCGGACGCCGCACCTTGAGCACCACATCGGCGTCCTTGGTGACGTCTTCGCCGATGGTGGCGCCGGCGGCCTCGTATTCCGAATCGGGAATACCCGACGCAATGCCGGCGCCGCGCGCGACCGCGACCTCGGCGCCCAGCGCCTTGAACTTTTTGACGGTTTCCGGAGTACCGGCGACGCGGGGCTCGGCGGCGTCGGATTCACGCGCTATCGCAATTCGCATTCAGGCCTCCTGCCTTCGCCGGGCTCATACATTGGTATTACGAAACTCCGGCATAGACGAAGATCAGGAAGCACAGCGCGAAGGCCAACAGGCTGGAGGTCTTCGAGCTGCCGAACAGGCCTGACACAAGTCCGAAAATGCCAATCAGGAAGACCGGCGCCGCCAGCAGCCAGTGGCCCATAACGCCACCAACCGCCAAGCCGAGCAGCAGGTCGATCACGAACAGAAGTCCGACGAATGTAAACTGGACGAAGCGCTCATAAGTGCCTTCGTGCGCCGGATAGTCGTTTCCGGTCGCGGTGGCGTATTCAACGGTGCCGTGCTCAGCCATGGGCGCAGATCTCCGGGAGGTCCAAAATTGGGCGGGTACCGGGCACGAATTAGCGCAATTGGTCGTATAGAGCAACGACCAACGGCCGCCCGATTAGAACGTCACGAACGGCTTGCACATGACATATATCAAAAGGAATGCCCGACGCTGTGCGCGCATGCGCGCTATGCGGCAGCGGACGGCTCGAGGCCGGCCTTCGCCAAGGCAGCGCTTTGTCGTGCGGCTACGTCGCGAACCGAGAAGTTCTCGATCGCTTCGTTGAACAAGCGATAGAAATTGAGTTCGGCGGACAGGTGCAAGAACACGGCGCCGAGCCCGATGGCGGCGCGATCCATGAAGACGAATTCGCGCGGCACCTTGACCGGCCCGAGCTCCTTCAACGCCCGGTGCACGCGAAAAGCTTCCTTGCGGCCGTAGTCCGAGGGTTTGACGCCGTCGGCGATACTGCGCACCCGGTCGTCGAGTAGCGGACCGTAGATGAAGCGGGCCCAGATATTGAGCGTATCGATCAGCGCGCGGCTGAGCCGTCCGAAGCCCCAGGTCTCGTAAGCGTGCACCACCAGATCGTCGTCGCCCTCGAGCAGTCCGCGATAGAGGTCGACCACCCCGCCGACGAAGCTCGCCGGGAAAATTCGGATGCAGCCATAGTCGAGCAGATTGATGCCGGCCGCCTTTCCTTTCGCATTGTCGAAGACGGTGTAGTTGCCGAGATGCGGATCGCCGTGGATGACGCCGAAGCGGCTGAAGGGAAACCACCAGGCCGTGAACATGGCGGTGCCGAGCCGGTTGCGCACGGCGAGCGTATCGTCCTTGTGCTCAAGCAGCTTGCGCCCGGTCATCCAGTCGAGGGTGAGCAGGCGGCCAGTCGACAATTCCGGCCAGACGTGCGGCACGCGAATTGCCCGCTCGCCTTCGAGCATGGCTTGGTAGAGCGCGACGTGCTTGGCCTCGCGGAAATAGTCGAGCTCCTCGCGCAAACGCGCGGCGATTTCCTTGGCGATCTCTGTGGTGTCGAGCGCGGGATCGAAACGCTTGCGCAGCGCGAACAGCAATTTCAGTTGCCGTAGATCCGCCTCGACCGCCGACTGCATGTCGGGATATTGCAGCTTGCAGGCCAACGCGCTGCCGTCGAGCGCGCGGGCGCGGTGCACTTGTCCGAGCGAAGCGGCGGCCGCCGGTTGATGCTCGAAGCTCTTGAACTTCTTTTCCCAGTCGGCCCCAAGCTCCGCGTTCATGCGGCGCTTGACGAAGCTCCAGCCCATCGGCGGCGCCTGGCTCTGCAGCTTGATCAGCTCATTGGCGTATTCCGGCGGCAGCGCGTCGGGAATGGTGGCGAGCAGCTGCGCCACCTTCATGATTGGACCTTTGAGGCCACCGAGCGCGGCGGTCAGCGCGATGGCATCGCCCCCGCGGTTCGGTTTGCGGCCGAGGAAACGATCGCCCGCCATGCGCGCGGCCATGCCGCCGACCTTGCTGCCAACCTTGGCATAGCGCCGGGCGCGGGCGGAGAAGCGGTTTTTTTCGTTGTCGGTGGGCATGAACCTGCGGCGGCCGATGGTGTTACAAATATAGGAAATGGCAAAGCGGGAAACGAGCCATGCCAATGCGAATTATCGCCGCTGTTGTTTCCCCTCCGCATGGGAACGAACGTCGCATCTGCCGCCGTCTGGGAATGGGGCTGACAGGGCCAGATCGGCGCCGGTGGCCATCAATGGCGGGTTCGAAAAAACGATGGTCTTCACGCGCAAGGACGATCCCAAGCGCAAGGTAACCCTGACGGAGAAATCGTCGCGCCAGATTTCGCACCAAATAAATACGGCACGCGGCATCACCATGCAATGCATGGAGTACCAGCTTTCCACCCGCGGCAGACGCAAGGGCTACGATTAGCGCTTTTACTGCGCTGATGTCCGACCGAGGATCCTACGCACCGCTGGGAGCGGATTGTGCCTTCTCTGCCGACTATTCCAGTTCAGCATGCAGGGCACTTCGG
Organism: uncultured Alphaproteobacteria bacterium; assembly: GCA_963761245.1. GTDB lineage: Bacteria > Pseudomonadota > Alphaproteobacteria > Rhizobiales > Xanthobacteraceae > Pseudolabrys. Next base: position 20,407 of record CAVXGN010000015.1, read on the forward strand.
TATCGTCCGCGAGCGCCGACACCCGGTCCTCGCCGGTGAACACGCGGTGAGTCATATGGAAACCGAGCGCCCGGTAAACCTCAAATTGCTCCTCGCTGAATAATTGATCGCCGGTCGTCTCGTGCGGGAATGTCGGGTTCCGGCGCTGATAATCGATGATGTAGTCGTTTTCGTCACCTGACAACGACGATTTGATATAAAGGAGATAGCCGATCTCGTCGTTCGGATATCTGATGACACCGAGCGCCGCATGAGGACCAGCGCGCGCCGGGTCCGGCAGCGATTTGCCGCCGTCTGCATTCATCTTGCTAGTTCCTAACGCGCAATTGCGGATCGCCTGCCAGGGCAATTCGATGCGCGTGCCGAGGTCAATGCGAGCGTGGCGCTGCAGCTTGATGAACGAGCCAAAGAGCATATTTGGATCGGCTTCCGAATCGACCGCAATTATCAGGCGGCAGCGGCGCTTGAGCAGTTCGTACAGGCCGAGATTTTCGATGTGGCCGCCGTCCGTGAGATAGACGTTGTAGGAATTCTCATTGAGGCGCCAGAACATCTCCCTCAAGAAATACATATTCGCGATTTCGGCGAAATTCGCGACCACTCGTTTGAAACCGAACGCGGCGATCGGATTGCGTAGCCAATAGCCGAGCCGGATGTTGAGAATCGCCAGGGTCGGCGTGAGCGACTTGATCGTTTTCGAGCCCATGTTCGCCGAGGCGGCGGCGCCCGAGACGGCCATGGCGGTCGCGAGGTTGAGGCCGGACTCAATCAACTCGATGCGGCTCGTTTCGACATAGTCGGTTGCTTCGCTGCCGACATAGTTGCGGCTGAACATGAAAAAATCGGCATTGCGGCCGCGTTGGTTCGCGTATTTCGATCCTTGGATGTTCAAGGCGGTATTGATGATCTGATAAGGCGCGAATTGCGCGGAAACCTGCGTCAATTTCAGTTGATCGAGAGACACAATATTGTGGTCGGAAGCCGAATTGCGGCGCTTTCTGCGCTCATCGTCGTAGATCGCGAAAAGTCTTCGCAACCATGACCATGACGCCTTCGCTGCCGCCAGGCGGGCGGCGGGTCGCTCCTTCTCATTTGCTCTCGCAGACTCTGGTCGTTCTTCCCGACTCTTTTTCCACGTCAAGATCCGCGAGAAAAACTGCCCAGGTCGGGGCGTCGTTCGACGGGGCGACCGCTCATAGAAAACGAACGCCGTGCTCAAGCGGTCGCGGTACAGGCGATGCAGAGAATTGCCGTTGAGCGCCGGGAGCAGCGATAAGATGATCAGGAAAGCGGCGACAGAGGCATAGGCGCCCGCGATCAACGAGGCGTGCTTTACGAAAAATCCGCCAATCGCCAGCAACAACCATTGAATTGCCCCATAGACGAGACCGAGAAGGTCGAAGAACCAGCCAATAAGGACGTTGTGCAGTAGGAAGTCGCAAGTGGCGATCATCCAATAGGGCAATACAGCCAAAAACGCTGAGCCGAGCCCCGCCATCAGCGGGATCGGATCGTTGAACGTGCGATTTGCAAAATTAAAAAGCCAGTCGGGCGCCGCGAACATGCGCGTGCAATTTTCTGCCGCCGCCTGGCCGCAAAACAGCTTGCTCTCGATGCCCCAGTAACACAGTAAAAGATAGAAACCCCACAGCGCGAACGGCACCGCGACACTTGCCGCATAAATCAGGATCTTGATCGAATAATGCCCGGTCTTGGCCAGCCGCCCGCCGATGCTCAATTTGTTCATCAGCTTTTCGAGCTTGTCGGCAAACGTCCCCACGATGGAGGCGAGCCCGGCGAACACTACAGTCAGCGTTTGAACATAGAAGCTGATGCCGGTGACCGCTTCGTGCTTCACTTTCTGTTCGGCGGCGCGCGCAAACAGCCACTTCAATATCCAGGGCTGCGTCTCGAAAAACGCGCAGATCACAAGGACTGCCAGCATTACGCCGCCGAAACGCGCCAAGTTGCTACCGGTTTCCGAGCAATTCCTGCGTTCGAGGTCGCGCGCGCTGAGTTCGCCGGCGATCGCCTGGAGAAGCGTCCTGCGCGACCTCCGGCCGCGACGCCAGCTTCGAATCCGATGACGACCCCATTGCCAAATCCGTCGGACTCGCGCCTTGACGCGACGGTAAGCGGACCTGAGCCAGGAAAAGACCGGCACGTATTTGCATATGCGGTCACTGACTGTGACCAGTCCCCAGACCAGGAATACGATCAGCGACGTAAAAAATATCAGCTTGGTGAAAGCAAACAACTCGAAATCGAAATTGGACGGAATGATGCCGAATGGAAAGATATTGCTCCAGATCACGCGGTAGAAAATCGGCTCGCCTAAGGCAGTATCGTTCCGATTGCAGTAGATCGTGAATGCGGCCAGCAGCAGGATCGGCGAGAGAACGATGACGAAATTTGCGAGCAAGCCGCGCAGGTAGATCGCCACGCTGTCGAGCACATCGACGAAGCCGTTGGCGAACAGATAGTTAGAATGGTCGCGGATGTGCTTAATTGAAAGCGTTTCGTCGCGATCAAACAGGCTGCAAAACGGGAATTGGCCTTCGCGCTTGGTCAGGCCGGCGATCAGGGACGAGCCGATATAACCGCCGCCCGAAACCGTAGAGAGATAATCAACGCGCTCGAGCAATGTCGGGATGGGTTGTGCCGCGGGATCATCGCTCGGCTCGCGCAGAGCCGCATCAAGTGCCTGCAAGACGCCGAGACAAACCGCAGCCGACCGGATTCCGCCTCCGGAGAAAGCCAGACCGAGGGCATCGATACATTTGCGCTTTTCGTCGGTGCGTGTGCGGTCGTCGAAATATTTAAAATGAAACGACTTATATCTGCGGTTGAGCTCGCGCCGACGTTCATTGATAGTGCCGAGTTCAGCGCGGAAAACTGTTTTGAAAGAGGCCGGCGCGGAGCCCGAGTGAGCGCCCGGCTCCGGCGCCGTCAGTGGCTTCGGACGGTTCTTCCTACGCGCAACCACAAATCCCCCCGGATTGGCGAGGAAAGTATAGTTGAAAACTATTTCTTGTACAATTTTTGCGTTACGCCGATTTCTGGCGCATAGACTTCATCTGGCGGCGTCCAGCCTCTCCAGCTCATCGATCAGCTTGGCCACCACCTGCAAGCCCCCATCCCAAAACTTGGGATCGCGGGCATCGAGGCCGAACGGCGCCAGCAGTTCGGAATGATGCTTGGTGCCGCCGGCCGAGAGCATTTCCAGATAGCGCTCGGCAAAACCGGACGCCGACTGCTCATAGACCGCGTAGAGCGAGTTCACCAGGCAATCGCCGAAGGCATAGGCGTAAACATAGAACGGCGCATGGATGAAGTGCGGGATATAAGTCCAGAACGTCTCGTAGCCGGCCTTCAGCTCGATCGCGGGGCCCAAGCTTTCGCTCTGCACCGACATCCACAGCTCGCAGATCTTGTCGGAGGTCAGTTCGCCATTGCGGCGCTCGAGGTGCACCTTGCGCTCAAAGGAATAGAACGCGATCTGCCGCACCACCGTGTTGATCATGTCCTCGACCTTGGCGGCGAGCATGGCTTTGCGCTGCTTCTTGTCGGTGGTTTGCGCGAGCAGCTTGCGGAAGGTGAGCATCTCGCCGAACACGCTCGCCGTTTCGGCCAGCGTCAGCGGCGTCGGCGCCATCAGCGCGCCGTTGGGCGCGGCCAGAACCTGGTGCACGCCGTGACCGAGTTCATGGGCGAGCGTCATCACGTCACGCGGCTTGCCCTGGTAGTTGAGCAGCACGTAAGGATGCGCCGACGGCACGGTCGGATGCGCGAAGGCGCCGGGCTGCTTGCCCGGCCGCACCGGCGCGTCGATCCATTTCTTCTCGAAGAACGCGTCGGCGACTTCCGCCATCTTGGGCGAGAAGGCGCCATAGGCGGTGAGCACGGTCGCGCGCGCGTCGTTCCAGGGAATCGTGCGCTGCGCCACTTTCGGCAGCGGCGCGTTGCGGTCCCAATAGGGCAAGCGCTTCTTGCCGAACCATTTCGCCTTCAGCGCATAATAACGGTGCGACAGCTTCGGATAGGCCGCCTGCACGGATGCCACCAGCGCCTCCACAACTTCGGGCTCGACGCGGTTGGACAGATGGCGCGCATCGGCGACGTCCTTGAAGCCGCGCCAGCGGTCGGAAATCTCCTTGTCCTTGGCGAGCGTGTTGGTGATCAGCGTGAAGGGGCGCAAGTTCGCCTTGAAGGTCTTGGCCAGCGCCTGCGCCGCCGCCTTGCGCTTCTTGCCGTCAGCGTCCTGCAAGAGATTGAGCGCCGGCTCGATGGTCAAGTCCTTGCCGCCGATGCGGAAGCGCAGGCTGGCGATGGTGTCGTCATATTGCCGGTTCCAGGCCGAATAGCCGGTGATCGATTTCTCGTGGAATAGTTCTTCGACCCGGTCCTCGAGTTGATAGGGCTTCTCCTTGCGCACGTCCTCGATCCAGGGCCGGTAATGGCCGAGCGCCGGGTCGGCCATGGCGGCTTCGAGCTGGGCGTCGTCGATGCGGTTGAGCTCGAGCGTGAAGAACAACAAATGCAGCGAGGCGGCGGTGATGCGCTCCTGCATGTCGCCATAGAACTTGGCGCGCACGGGATCGGTGGTGTCGCCGGCATAGACCAGTTGGGCATAGGAACCGATGCGGCCGAGCGTGTCGTCGAGCGCCTCATAGCGCTTGACCGCAACGGCGAGCGCCTTGCCGCTATCGGGCCCGGCGGCCATGCTTGCGAGCTTGCCCTTGAAAGACGTCTCGAACTCCGCGGCGCGCGTTTCGGCGTTTTCCAGGTCCCACTTGAGCTCGGGGCTGTCGAGCCCGGGATAAAGGTCCTTCAAATTCCATTCCGGCAACTGGCCGAGTTTGCGCGCGGGAGACGGTTTCTTGCGGGACGAGCTTTTGGCCATGGTCTCAACTGTCACTTTTTCGGAAAAACGTAGCTACAGGGCCCATTTATGTCGGCACTCGTGGCCATGCGATGGCAAGCCGTGATTTTTTCAACAGACCGTGCCTCACCCGCCGCGACGGTGACTGCGGCGATTCGCAGCGCGCTTTCTTATAGCCGCCGGTGATGGGTTAACTGAACTTCAACCTCGATATTCGAGGCTGAATTCATGCCAGACGCCCGCCTGACCGCGATCGTTTCCACGTCGATGGCCGTCGGCGTCTGCCTGTTGCTGCTGACGGGCGCAGGCCTTGCCGGCTCGACCACGACGCCCCTCACCCGGGCCGACTGGCAGCAGAAGTACCAGCGCCCGACCGATATCCCCTTCCCCAAGCGCGATCCCTATTCGGAAGCGAAATCCACGCTCGGCCGCATGTTGTTCTTCGATCCCATTCTGTCGGGATCCCGCTCGCAATCATGCGCGAGTTGCCATAACCCGGCGCTGTCCTGGGGCGACGGGCTGCCGCGCGCCATCGGCGCCAATAAGACGACGCTGCCCCGGCGCACGCCGACCCTGCTCAATGTGGCTTGGGAGCCGCGTCTTGCCTGGGATGGTCATTTCCGCAATCTCGAAGCTGTCGCCTTCGGGCCGATTAGCTCACCCGATATTATGGACATGCCGGCAAAGACGCTAATCGAGCGGCTCAGCGCAATTCCCGGCTACGTCGATGGCTTCCACGCCGCGTTCGGCGAAGGCGATATCACCAAGCGCCAGATCGAAATGGCGCTCGCGACCTTCGAGCGCTCGATCGTGTCCGGCGAAGCGCCGTTCGACCGCTGGATCAAAGGCAACGAAAACGCGGTCAGCTCAGCTGCCAAGCGCGGCTTCGATTTGTTCAACGGCAAGGCGCGTTGCGCCTCGTGTCACAGCGGCTGGACCTTCACCAACTCGTCCTTCCACGACATCGGCACCGCGACAGGCAAAGATATCGGCCGTGGCAAACTGTTCCCGACCTCGGTCAAATTGCGTTATGCGTTCAAGACGCCGACGTTGCGCGACGTTGCGCGGCGCGCGCCCTATATGCACGACGGCTCGGTCGCGACACTGAAGGACGTGATCGATCTTTACGATCGAGGCGGCATCGATCGACCAAGCCGCTCGGTCCTGATTTCGCCGCTCGGATTACGCGACGACGAAAAAGCCGATCTGATCGCGTTCCTGCAAACGCTCACCGGCACGCCCGAGCCGGTTTCAATGCCGACATTGCCGCGCTGAACGCGTCATTCGATTGAGAATTGGCGGATTGCCGGCGCGCGACGAGCGTTCGCGTTCGTGGATGCGTTTACACCATGACCGGCAGCGCAGAGCCGAGCAGCGCCAATCCGCCGATCAACAGCACACCGGCGCCGGTCTCGATCGCTTCCGCATGTTTGGCAAAGCGATCGGCCGCCGCGGCTGCGGCCGTACCCACGATGATGCTCATCAGACTGAATGCACCGAGCATGCGAACTCCGATTGCGCCGTTTCGCGCGACGAATAGCCCGCAATGCTTACCATTCTGTTGGTCCGGTTGGTTTGCCGGACGCTCGCGCGCCGCGTCACGCTGCAAGAGTTAACCAAGAGTAAATTTCGCCGGTACAGCGGCACCAAAACCCTAAAATTTGTGGTAAAAAATTAGCAATACCAGGGAGCTGCGTGCGGCGGCGCAACTGGTGCCTGAAGCGGAATTGCTGGGGGTTTAGGAGGCCTTAATGCATCGGCTGTCGAGGCCGCTGCCGTGCGCAGCAACGATCTCGCTCGCCTTTTTGGTTAACGCCTTGCTGGCGGGGACCGCGAGCGCGCACGTCAAATGGTTCTGCGCCTATGACGTTGCCGGCCAGCCCGTCGGCCTCGAAAACGTTCTCTGCCCCGATTTCGAACTGCTCGTCGGCCTCTCGATCCTCGGATTGATGGGCGGCTGCCTGCTCGAAGGGACGTTCATCGGCGAAGCGATGCAGCGTGCGATGGATCGGGCGACGCGTTTTGTGCGCGACAATACAGAGATCATGTTCCGCGCCGGCGCCGCCTTCTTCTTCATTTCGATCTGGGCCATTGGCGGAATTCTGCTGACGCCGGAGCTGAAAACGAATTCACTGACGGTCGCTGTCATTCAGCTCGGCATCGCCGCCTGCATGTTGTCGCGCCGCACGATGCCGCTCGCAGCCATCGGCATTGCGGAGATCTTCGCGATCGCGGTCTGGGAATATGGCGCCTTTCATCTCGCCGACTATCCGATATTCCTCGGTATCGCCGCCTATCTCGCGCTGACCGGCTTGCAGCGTGACTTTTTCGGCATGCGGCCGCTCGACGTGGTGCGCTGGAGCGGCGGCATCACCTTGATGTGGGCCGCGATCGAGAAATGGGCCTATCCGGAATGGACGTTTCCGCTGTTGCAGCAGCATCCGGGCATGACGCTGGGATTCAGCCCGGATTTCTACATGCGGGCCGCGGGCGCCGTGGAATTTGCGCTGGCCTTCGCGCTGGTGTGGACGCCGCTGGCGCGCCGCGTGGCCGCAACGATCCTTGCCGGCATGTTCATCGGCGCCGTCGCGCAATTCGGCAAGGTGGACTTGATCGGCCATTCGATGATCATCGTCGTCATGTTCGCCATCATTGCGGACGACAGCCGCAAGGCCGCGCTCGTGCGCTATCCTTGGCTCGTTCCGGTCGGCTATGCCGGCACGCTCGCGGTCGTGATGACGACCTATTATTTGGCGCACACGTTTCTGTACGGCACGTCGCTGACCTAGCGACGCGTTACTTGACGTGGACGACCAGCTGCATCTTGGGATGGATGGCGCACAAGACGTCGAAATCGCCCCGCACCGTGAAGTGTGATGGGAGTCCTGCTGCCCGGTTCCTGGTCGCCGGAATCGAAGGTGAATTTGTCTGAATCGATATAGGCGTGATGGCGCAAATCGCCGTCATCGTTAACGATGACGACGGTATCGCCGACACGAACCGTCAGGTCGTGCGGGGAGAATTCCCGGCCCTTCTGCGACACCAGATACTGGTGCGACTGCGCCAGGGTCGACAACGTGCCGATGCCGATTAATCCGGCGCTCCCACCGATAACAAACGCCACAATCCAGGAGCGTGCGGACGATTTTTTCTGCATCGCTATCCTTCTGACCCGATTGGCAGAATCCTGAGCGTGCGCCGCCGCGGCGATCGGCAACCAATATCGTTCAAGGTGCGGCTGTGAGGTTAAGTTGACGTTAAACAAGGTACGATGTTCCCCCTACCGCTCAACCGTCTTTAACCGCCGCCGGTATATGCCCATTAGCGTTTTTGAACGGGCGGGGAATGGCGCAGCAGACGAAACCATTGTGGCCCCGAGTTATGTCTGGGTGCCGGCAGGCGGCACTGCGGCCGATTGCGCTCGCGCGCACGATCCGCGGCAGGATGTTCGTCGCGTTCCTGGTGATGGGAATGATCACGGCGGCGCTCGGCGGGTACGCGACCCTGGGCGTGCAAGACGCCGGCATCTTGGTCAACAAGACCTACGATAAATCGTTGATGTCGATTAACTATGCGCGCGCGGCCGCCGCCGACTTTGCCGGAATGCGCGCGGCTTTCGCGCGACGCTGGATCGCAAACGATGCGGCCACCCGCAAAGAACTCGACGCCGAGATCAAGAAGCTATCGCGATCGCTCGCCGAGGATTTGCGCATTGCCGCGCAGCGCTCGCAATCGGCGCGCGCGCGGCAAGCCGCCGCCAACGTGTTGGGCGCGGCCAAGGCCTGGAAGAACACCAGCGAGCATCTGATCGACGGCACCAAGCTCGACGCCACCTGGGATACGCTCGACGAATTCGCCAAGAAGGTCGATGAGCAGATCGATCTCCTGGTCAACTACACCGCCGGCGACGGTTTCATCTACCGTCAGTCGGCGCGCGCGGCGGTGGCCCGCGATATCGACCTCAACATTGCGGGCACGTTGATTGCCTTGACCTTGTCCGGTCTGGTCGCCTGGGGCCTGACGCGTCGCATCATCAAGCCGGTTGCGGCCGCATCCAACGTCGCTGAATGCATCGCCACCGGAAAGCTCGACGTCACAATACCGGACGGCAGCGCCGACGAACTGGGCGCTTTGCTCGGCTCGATGCGCTCGATGCGCGACAACATCCGGGACATGATGGAACGCGAAGTGGCGCAGCGCCGCAGCGCGCAAGCGCATCTTGCCGACGCATTGGAAAATTCCCTCGAAGGCGTCGTGCTGGTCGATGCCGAGGACCGCATTGCGCTCGCCAATGCGCAGGCGGCGAACTTCCTCGGCGTTCCGCTCGATATGCTCACGCCCGGACAGCCGCTGCTCGAATTGCAGCCCGTGCGCGACGGCACGGCCGACAAGAGCTGGACGCCGCTGCGGCGCGACGGCGACCTGGTGTCGACCGGCGAAGTCCAGCTTGCCGACGGACGCTGGCTGCGCACCAGCCAGAGCGCGACGCGGGACGGCGGCTTCATCGTCGTCTACAGCGACATCAGCCTGTCGAAGAGCCAGGAAGCGAGCCTGCGTCTGACCAATCTGCGTCTCGACGCCGCCCTCGACAACATGTCGCAAGGGCTGTGCCTGTTCGACGCGGAAAACCGGCTCGAAGTCGTCAACCGGCGCTTCTTCGAGATCTTCGGCCTGTCGCGCCGCAAGGTCCGCCCCGGCTGCACGTTCCGCCAGATTCTCGAATTGAGCAAAGCCAAGCGGGACGGCGACAACAAGACGGTCGCCCAATTGCTGGAGGAGCAGGCCGAGTTCATGCGCCGGCACGAGACCGGCACGCATTACTACGAACTCAACGGGCGCGTGATCGCCAGCGTCTATAACCCGACCTCCAACGGCGGCTGGGTCGCGACCTTTGAAGACGTCACGGAACGCCGGCAAGCCGAAGCGAAGATCATGCACATGGCCCGGCATGACGCGCTCACCGATCTGCCAAACCGCGTCTTGTTCCGCCACAAGATGGAACAGGCGCTCGCGCACGATGAGAAATTCGCGGTCCTGTTCATCGACCTCGATCGCTTCAAGGGCGTCAACGACACGCTCGGCCACCCGATCGGCGACAGGCTGCTCTGCTCGGTGACGCAGCGCCTGCAGACGGCGGTGCGCGGCTCGGATACGGTCGCGCGCCTCGGCGGTGACGAATTCGCCATCGTGCAAATCGGCGTCAAGCCGACCGAAGCAGCCGAGCTTGCCGGCCGCATCATTGAATCGCTGTCCGAGCCGTTTGAGATTTTCGGCAATCACGTGGTGATCGGCGCCAGCATCGGCATCGCCATGGCGCCGGCGGACGGCAACGAGCCGGACCACCTTTTGCGTAACGCCGACATGGCGCTGTACGAGGCCAAGAGCCACGGCCGCGGCAACTATCACTTCTTCCAGGCCGAGATGGATGCGCAGATGCAGGCGCGCCATACGCTCGAGCTCGATCTACGCAAGGCCATCACCAACGGCGAATTCGAATTGTATTACCAGCCGATCGTCAACGTCGGCAGCAACGATATCGCGGGCTTTGAGGCGTTGTTGCGGTGGAATCATCCGCAACGCGGAATCATCTCACCGGACAAATTCATCTCCGTGGTCGAAGAAATCGGCATGATCGGGACGCTCGGCGACTGGGTGCTCAAGCGCGCCTGTGGCGAGGCGGCGAGCTGGCCTAACAAGCTCACGGTCGCCGTCAATCTGTCGGCGGTGCAATTCCGCAGCTCGACGCTTGCCTTGAACGTCGCCAGCGCGCTGGCAATGTCGGGCCTGGAAGCGGACCGCCTCGAGCTCGAAATCACCGAGTCCGTGCTGCTGCAGGATGATCGCAGCGTGCTCGACCTGCTGCATCAGATCCGCGGGCTGGGCGTGCGCATCTCGATGGACGACTTCGGAACGGGCTATTCCTCGCTCAGCTACTTGCGGAGCTTCCCGTTCGACAAGATCAAGATCGACCGCTCGTTCGTTCGTGAGCTGGGCAAGCGGGACGACTGCATCGCCATCATTCGCGCGGTAACCCGGCTCGGCAGCAATCTCGGCATGACGACGATCGCGGAAGGCGTCGAGACCGAAGAGCAGCTCAAGATATTGCAGGCGGAAGGCTGCACGCAGGTGCAAGGCTATCTGTTCAGCCCGCCCAAGCCGGCGGCTGCCATCCCGGCCTTGATCCGGGACATCAACGCGCAGGTTCGCGCCGCTTAAAGGTCGCGCGTCGCGGCATGTCGCTGCCGCCATTTACGCGCCAAATTTAATGCCCCGTTAAGCAAGAGCGCCCACATTGCTCCAAATCGGCACACAATCCGAATTTGGGGACCCGCAATGCCCGAGACCGTGCTCGTCGTCGACGACGATCCAGTTCAGCGCCGCCTGCTCGAGAACATGGTCGCCCGCTTCGGCTACCAGGTCGTGCTGGCGGATGGCGGCGATGCCGCCATCGGCCTGCTCATGGGACCCCAGGCCGTGCGTGTTGACAGCGTAGTGCTCGATCTGGTGATGCCCAATCTCGACGGGCTCGGCGTGCTGGCGCGCATGCGCGAGGCCGACCTCGACATTCCCGTGATCGTGCAGACCGCCCATGGCGGCATCGACAACGTGGTGTCGGCCATGCGCGCGGGCGCCGCCGATTTCGTAGTCAAGCCGGCAAGCCCGGAGCGGCTGCAGGTCTCTTTACGCAACGCGCTCGCAACCCGACGGCTTGCCGGAGAACTGCAACGGCTCAAGCGCAGCCGCGACGGCGTGCTGACCATCGCCGACGTCATCACGCGCGCACCCGCCATGCGCAACGTGCTGCGCGCGGCCGAGAAGGCGACGACGTCCACCATTCCGGTCCTGGTGGAGGGCGAATCCGGCGTCGGCAAGGAATTGATCGCGCGCACCATCCACGGCAGCGGCGAGCGCCGCGCGAAGCCATTCATCGCGGTGAACTGCGGCGCCATGCCGGAAAACCTGGTGGAGTCGATCCTGTTCGGTCACGAGAAGGGCGCCTTCACCGGCGCGACCGAAAGACACGTTGGAAAGTTCGTCGAGGCCGACGGCGGCACGCTGTTCCTCGACGAGGTCGGCGAGTTGCCGCCGCCCGCGCAGGTGAAGCTGTTGCGCGCCTTGCAAGAAGGCGAAGTCGAGCCGGTCGGCGCGCGCAAGCCGGTCAAAGTCGACGTGCGCATCATCTCCGCCACCAACCGCGATCTGATCGCCGATGTGAAAGTCGGGCGCTTCCGCGAAGACCTGTTCTATCGCCTGCACGTGTTTCCGATTTCGTTGCCGCCACTGCGGCAGCGGCCGGAAGATATCCCGGAGCTCGCGCAGCATTTTCTTGCGCGCTTTGCCGCCGAAGAAGGAAAGCGCGTTCGCAGCATCAGCGCCGAGGCGCAGCGCTTGCTTGAGGCCTTCCGCTGGCCCGGCAACGTTCGCCAGCTCGAGAACGTGATCTTCCGCGCCGTGGTGCTCGCCGACGGCGAGGAAATCGGCGTCAATGAATTCCCGCAAATCGCAGCGCAGCTCTCCACCGATATCCCGTCGCCGCCCATGCAAGCGGCTCCGCCGATAACGGCGGCTTGGCCGGATCACCCGGACCCCGATGCGTCTAACCGCGCCTCTTCTCCGATGACCGCACCGACACCGTCACTGAGGTTGATCGACCCGCAGGGCGAGGTGCGGATGCTCGATGACATCGAAAAGGAAGTCATCCGCTTCGCGATCGCGCATTATCACGGGCAGATGTCGGAGGTCGCCCGCCGCCTGCGGATCGGCCGCTCCACGCTTTACCGTAAGCTCGAGGCGCTTGGATTAGATGGGGATAGCCCTGAGCCGAGCGAAAGCGCGGTGGCCGAATAACTACAAATTAACAATATATCTTCAATGGCTTATCCCGCCGGCCCGGCCCGGAGCCCCCACAAAAGTTTTCCCCAAATTGGCCTTAGCGGCCATTTTTTGCCATGTTTTGCAGGCAGTTAACATCGGAATCGGGGGCGGCAACTAAGCGCGCATTAACCGTTCCCGACAAGACTGCATGGGTTGTCGCTTCAGGCCGCCAGGCCCGTGGGGAGCGGCTTGGGGATGGAAATTTTCACGGGCGAGTGCAGTGCCAGTCGATAACGCGCGTGCGCGTTTTTTCGTAACGGCTAGGCGTGCCGGCTTGCGGCTCGGCACCGCGGGATTTGTGCTCCTTGCAGCCAACGCCCCGCTGCAAAACGCGGTCGCCGACGGCGACACCGAGACCCTCTCCTTCCATCACGTCCATACCAACGAAGACATCACAATCACCTTCAAGCGCAACGGCCGCTACGACGACGCCGCGCTGGAGAAGCTCAATTGGTTCATGCGCGATTGGCGCAAGCAAAAAGAAACGCGCATGGACCCGCATTTGTTCGATCTGCTTTGGCATGTCTATCGCGAGGTCGACGCCAGCAAGCCGATCAACATCATCTGCGGCTATCGCTCGCCCGGCACCAACGCCATGCTGCGCCGCCGCTCGGGCGGCGTTGCGCGTTTCAGCCAGCACATCCTCGGCCACGCCATTGATTTCTTCATCCCGGATGTGCCGCTCGCCAAACTCAGGGCCGTAGGGCTGCAGTTGCAGCGCGGCGGGGTTGGCTTCTATCCGACCTCGGGCTCGCCTTTCGTGCACATGGATACCGGCACCATCCGGCACTGGCCGAGCATCCCGCGCCAGCAACTGGTCAAGATTTTCCCGCATGGACGCACCGTGCATGTTCCGCGCGACGGCAAGCCGCTTCCCGGCTACGCCAAGGCGCTGGCCGAGGTCGAGAACCACGGCAATGTGCCGAACGCCCGCTCGCTTGCGGCCGCACGCGGGGCCGGCCTGATCACCGCCAAAGAGGAACGCGTGGCTGAACTGGTCGCGCAGGGACGCATCGAGAAGCTCGTCGCCGTGGTTGAAACCGGCCGCAACAAGAACGAGAAGGGCGCGCCGGGGCACAAGCAAGCGGCCACGGTGCTGGCGAGCCTAGCGCCGCCGAAGCCGGTTGCCGTCCAGCGCATCGTGCCGATGCCGTCGGCGCGGCCGGCGTCGGTCATCGTCGCTTCCGCCAAGCGCAAGCCGACCGCGCAGCCGGTGCAGACGGCATCGCTGACGAACCGATTTGACGAGCGCGGCTATTGGCCCAGCACGGAAGAGACCGCTCCGGCATTGCCGGCGGCGATCGCAAGGGGCACGACATACCAAACCGCTTCACTCGATCCGGTCACCACCGGCAGCACCGGCTTTAGCGCGCTTGCTTTTGCCGCCACGGGTCAGACCTCGGCTGCGCAGCGCGTACGCCCGATGGGCTCGCACCTGCCGCATATGCCGGCAGAAGCCAGGGTGATGCCCGCATCGTCCAAGCCGAACGTCGTGGTGCAGCCGCCGCTCGCCACCGCCATGGAGACCCGCCGACAGCCGACCGGAAGCGGCAGTCCATGGCTGCGCGCCGCCATGCTGACGCCGAGCGTAAGCTACTTCATGACCACGACCCAGTCCGGTGGGGCCGATATGCAGGGCTTGCAGGGGCTGCTGCACAAGCCGCACGCGATGGTGGCGATGAGCTTCTCGGCCGATCCGCAACTCGGCATGGTGGCTGACCGCTTCAGCGGCCATGCCGTCATCTTCCTCGCTACTACCAGCTTCACCACACAGACGGCGTCGTTACGCTAGTCGCGCATCCTCTAGCGAAACTACTGCAACATCCCGAGCGCGTGCATGTAGGTCTCGAGCACTTCCTGCTGCTCGCGGCGCTCGTCGGTATCCTGTTTGCGCAGCCTTACGATGGTGCGTAGCGCCTTGATGTCGAAGCCGTTGCCCTTGGCCTCGGCATAGACGTCGCGGATGTCGTCGGAGGTCGCCTTCTTTTCCTCCTCGAGCCGCTCGATGCGTTCGATGATCGCCTTGAGCTGATCCTTGGCGAAGCGGGTGGCGGGTTGTTCTTTTTCGGCCGCGGCAGTGGCAGGCATCGAATTCTCCTGAATAAACGGGCGGACTCTCCGCCAACGTTATGAAGGAGAATTCAGGAGCGCGGGCCTGCGCCGGCGCGAAGCCCCCGACATCCACACCTGTGCACAAGCTCTAGTGCTGGTGGCTGGACTTTTGGAATTCCGCTTTCTGCTCGGGCGAGGCCTCTTTTTGGTGTTTCTTGCGCCATTCGTCATAGGGCATGCCGTAGACGATCTCGCGGCTCTGGTCCTTGGTCATGGCCAGGCCTTTGGCGTCGGCGGCGTCTTTCATCCAGTTCGACAGGCAATTGCGGCAGAAGCCGGCGAGATTCATCATGTCGATGTTCTGCACGTCGGTACGCGAGCGCAGATGCTCGACCAGGCGCCGATAGACGGCGGCCTCCAATTCGGTGCGGGTCTTGTCGTCCATGGCCATGGCTCTGTTCCTCAAAGGTCCTCGGTCTGAGGGTAACGTAATGCCTGAGGCGGCGGTGCACCACAGCGGGTCAAGCGGCGGCATAGCCCGGGTCGCGATAAACCTCGCCAAGGCGGCCTAGCCAGCCTGATATTTCAAGAAAAACGGCTATAAATGCTCGTCTTGCCAAATCCCGGGGCGGCTCGTCCTACTCGTTATCCGTGCCGACTGTGGCCGTTGGGTAACAGGGGGTGCAGCACCAAGTATGCTAATAATATGCTCCAAGCACCGTGCGTTTACCGGTTGCGTCTGGAGTGGGGGCCGAAGCTATGCGCGTTATCTATCTTGCCAGCGCTGCACTTATGTTGGCGACGGGATCTGCTTTCGCGGCCGATATGCCGCTCAAAGCGCCAGTGGCGCCAGTGCCGGTTGTCATCCCTTACAACTGGACCGGGTTCTACATCGGCATCAACGGCGGCTATAGCTGGGGCCGGTGGGACAATGACGGTCTGGCTTCGGTGGCGAACGCCAATGTCGATGGTTGGCTCGGCGGCGGGCAGATTGGCTACAATTGGCAATTCAATCAGCGTTGGGTCTTTGGGTTTGAAGCCGATATCCAGTTCACCAATGAAAAGGGTGATGAGGATCCCGGCGTAACGACAATAACCGACGTTGGCGGTGGACCGCCGCCCTTCACGGCCACCAACACGTTCCATACGATCACAACCACGACCTTTGCGAATAGTTGGGATTTCCCGTGGTTCGCGACGTTCCGCGCCCGCTTTGGCGCGCTCGTTGATCCGACCCTCCTGCTGTACGTCACGGGCGGACTTGCCGTCGGAGAATTCAAATTTGAATCGACGGCCAATTCGGTCGGCCTGACATATCGGGCTCCTATCGGCGTCGTGAACATCCCGGTGCTGGCGACAACTGTCGCAAGCACGACTTTCTCTGAGAGCCAAACACGGGCAGGCTTCGCTCTCGGCGCTGGCGCTGAAAAGAAATTCGACCAGCACTGGTCGGTCAAGCTCGAGTACCTCTATCTCGACTTTGGCAGCCACACATTCTTGGGCGGAACCGCGAGCGCAACCAGCATCCGGCTACGCGACCATATCGCGCGCATCGGCTTGAACTACAAATTCTGACAGCCGAACGTAAGGCGAGACACTTCGCACAGCAGCGCCTCCCGTTTCGGGAGGCGCTTTTTCTTTGCCCTCGCGCACCAGACATGGGCCAGGGCAGCTATAATTGAACGATGACACCACGCCTGCGTTCTTTCCTCACCGATCTATTCCAATCCGCGGTCGCCGCGGCGCACCCGGCAAGCTGCCTGCCGCCGCGATTGCCGGCGCCGCCAGCCGGCAAGATCATCATCCTGGCCGCGGGCAAGGCGGCCGGCTCGATGACCGAAGTGGCCGAGCGGCACTATCTCGACGGACACGGTCTCCCCAAGAGCCGCCTTGCCGGCGTGGCGGTGGCGCGTCACGGCTACGGCCGGCCGACGCGCGTCGTCACGATGATCGAAGCCGGCCATCCAATTCCCGACGAAGCCGGCCTGCAAGCCGCCGAACAGGCGCTTGCGCTCGCCGACAGCGCGACCGCCGACGACCTCGTGCTGGTGCTGATGTCGGGCGGCGCCTCGGCCAACTGGATCGCGCCAGCGGACGGTCTGTCGTTTGCCGACAAGCAGGCGGTGACGCGCGCGCTGCTGCGCTCGGGCGCGACCATCGGCGAGATCAATACCGTGCGCAAACATCTCTCGCGCATCAAGGGCGGCCGGCTGGCACGGCGTGCCGATCCGGCGCGCCTCGTCACGATCGCCATCTCCGATGTGCCGCGCGACGAACCGTCGGCGATCGGCTCGGGGCCGACGGTGCCCGATCCGACCACGCTCGCCGACGCGCGCGCGATCATTAGCAAGTACAAGCTCGATCTGCCGGCCGCGGTGACGCGCGCGCTCAGCGACCCGAAGAATGAATTGCCGAAGCCGGGCGACGCGATTTTTGCCGGCAGCCAATTTTCTCTGGCGGCGCGGCCAGCCGACAGTTTGCGCGCGGCGGAGATGGCGGCGCGCGCGGCCGGCTACGACTGCCTCATGCTCGGCGACAATGTCGAGGGTGAAGCGCGGCAGGTTGCCGCCGCCCATGGCAAGCTTGCGCGCGATCTGCGCGCACGCGGCGGCGGTGCCGTGATCCTGTCCGGCGGCGAATTGACGGTAACAATGCACGGCCAAGGCCGCGGCGGGCCCAACCAGGAATATGCGCTGGCGCTGGCGATCGAGCTTGCCGGGCTTGCCGGCGTGGCCGCGCTGGCGGCCGACACCGACGGTACCGACGGCGGCAGTGGGAACCCCAACGACCCGGCCGGCGCCCTGATCGACGGCGAAACGGTGGCGCGGGCAAAGGCCGCCGGCCTCGATACTGCCGCCTTTCTTGACGACAACGATTCCACGGGGTTCTTTGCCGCCCTCGGCGACCTGCTGTCGACCGGGCCGACCTTCACCAACGTGAATGATTTCCGTGCCATCGTCGTAGACAGAATGTGACCGATCACGCGAAAACCGCAGCTCCGATTGAAATTGATGGCCTCGTGACCGTATCGCTCCGCCGTTCCTCCATGCGCTGCATCACGATTGCGCTTGCCGCCATGCTGCTGGTTTGGTCGGCACATCCGGCAGCGGCCGATTTCCGCGTCTGCAACAACACCGGCAGCCAGGTGGGCGTCGCGGTCGGATACAAGGATAGCGAGGGCTGGACCACCGAAGGCTGGTGGAACGTGTCTGCGCGCAACTGCGAAACGCTGCTGCGCGGCGGGTTGGTCGCGCGCTACTATTACATCTATGCGGTCGATTATGACCGCGGCGGCGAGTGGTCGGGTCACGCCTTTATGTGCTCACGCGAAAAGGAATTCACCATTCGCGGCACCAAGAACTGCTTGGCGCGCGGCTTTGACCGCACCGGCTATTTCGAGGTCGATACC
This sequence comes from uncultured Alphaproteobacteria bacterium, assembly GCA_963761245.1. Lineage (GTDB taxonomy): Bacteria > Pseudomonadota > Alphaproteobacteria > Rhizobiales > Xanthobacteraceae > Pseudolabrys. The sequence goes on from CAVXGN010000015.1 coordinate 38,625, forward strand.
GGCGAGCAGCGGTCCTGGACCGTACAACTCACCGACACGGCCGAGCAGGCGCCGGACCGCCCGCTGCCGCCGCGGCCCTCGCTCGGGCCGGCAGGATCGCGCTTGAACCCGTCACACGTGTCGGTTCCGCCGCCCGCGCAAGGCGGCAAGCGATGAGACGCCAACGCCGCGCCAAAATCGTCGCCACCCTCGGACCGGCCTCGTCCGATCCTCAGATGATCGAGCGACTGTTCGTCGCCGGCGTCGACGTGTTTCGCATCAATATGAGCCACACCAGCCAGGACCGTATGCGCGAACTGGTGGCGGCGATCCGCGCCATCGAGAAAGCACGCGGCCGTCCGATCGGCATTCTGGTCGATCTGCAAGGACCGAAGCTGCGGCTCGGCACCTTTATCGGCGGGGCGGTGACGGTCGACAAAGGCGCTACGTTCGTCCTCGACTCCGATCCGGCGCCCGGTGACGCAACGCGCGCCTATCTGCCGCATCCGGAGATTTTCGCCGGCGTTGAGCCCGGCCACACACTGCTGCTCGACGACGGCAAAGTACGGCTCACCGTCACCGCGGCGGAAGCTACGCGTATCGTCACCCGCGTCGAGGTTGCCGGACGGCTGTCCGACCGCAAGGGCGTCAGTCTACCGGACTCGACCCTTCCCTTCTCGGCGCTCGCCCAGAAGGACATTTCGGATCTGGAAGCCGCCCTCAATGCCGGCATCGACTGGGTGGCGCTGTCCTTCATCCAGCGGCCGGAGGACATCGCGGAAGCCAAGAAGATCACGCGCGGCCGCGCCGCCGTCATGGCCAAGATCGAAAAGCCGCAAGCGGTGCTCCGGCTCGACGAGATCATGGAGCTTGCCGACGCATTGATGGTGGCGCGCGGCGACCTCGGCGTCGAGATGCCGCTGGAGAAAGTTCCCGGCGTGCAAAAGCAGATGACCCGCCTCGGCCGCTCGACCGGCAAGCCGGTGGTGGTCGCGACGCAAATGCTGGAGTCGATGATCAATTCACCGGTGCCGACGCGTGCCGAAGTGTCCGACGTCGCCACCGCCATCTTCGAGGGCGCCGACGCGGTGATGCTATCGGCGGAGTCGGCGGCCGGCAAATATCCGGTGGAAGCGGTCGCCACCATGAACCGCATCGCCGAGGAAGTTGAAAGCGAGGAAGTCTACCGCAGCATCATCGACGCCCAGCGCGCACGTCCGGAGCCGACCGGCGCCGATGCGATCGCGGACGCGGCACGCGAAATCGCTGACACGCTCGATCTCGCTGCGGTGATGTGCTGGACCGCATCAGGCTCGACAGCATTACGGGTCGCGCGCGAACGGCCGCGGCCGCCGATCGTGGCGCTGTCGCCCAACACGACCACCGGCCGGCGGCTGGCAGTGGTGTGGGGCGTGCATTGCGTCGTCACCGAGGATGCGCGCGATCAGGACGACATGGTCGATCGCGCCTGCCGCATCGCCTTCGCGGAAGGCTTCGCCAAGGCCGGCGAGCGCGTCATCATCGTTGCCGGCGTGCCGTTCGGCACCCCGGGCGCGACCAATATGTTGCGGATCGCTTATGTGGGCGAGGACGCGGCAGGCGACTAGCCGCCGACGGCTAGATATCGCGGCCTTCGACCTTCTCCTGCAGCTTCTTCACCATGTCGGGAATCCGCGGCAGGCGCGGATAGACCGCGAGCGCGCGGCGGAAGGCCTCGAGCGCCTGCCGCTCATCGCCGATATCCTGCAGGATCATGCCCAGCCCGGACAGCGCGCCGAAGTGGCGCGGCTCGAGCCGCAGCACCTCGCGGATATCGACGAGGGCGCGGCCGTAATCCTTTTTCATGTAATAGATGGTTGCAAGCCGGTTCCAGCCTTCCACGTAATCCGGCTTGATCTTGACGATGGCGTTCAAGAGCTTGATCGCCAGATCGAGGTCCTTCTTCTCGACCGCGGTCTTCACGCGCCTCATCAGCAGGTTGGTGGTGTCGCTGTGCGCGACGATCCAAACCGCCCAGATGCGCTCTTCGATCGCCTTGGCGCTCTCATCGTCGGGCGCGACCTTGAGCGCGCCGAACAGGAAATCCAGATTATGGGTCGGATCGCCCTGCACATGCGGCAGCTTCTGCGGCGGCTGCGGCGGCTGCCGAAGCGGCTTGTTCTGCGCTGCGGCGGGCAGCGCAAAAACCACCGCGAAAACCGCGGCCAGGACAGTGCTGTGGAATCGACGGTGCATAGGCGGAGTTCTAGTGTCCCCGCCGGTTAAGGCAAATCTGCGGCGATGGTTCCGGGCGCGCCGGACCGGCGCTGGTCCAGCCTCGACCTAGCCCTGGCGCGCCTTAAAGCGGCGGTTGGTCTTGTTGATGACGTAAAGACGCCCCTTGCGCCGCACCAGCCGGTTGTTGCGATGGCGGGCGCGCAAGGATTTCAGTGAGTTACGGACTTTCATGACAATCTCGGGGTGCGCGGTTTGGGCCGGTTCATAAGCAGGTGACCCGCCCCTGTCAACGCAACGGGGTCCGGGTAGTGACCGCCGCCGGCCTCCTCTACAGTCGTCCGCCCGGAGGCCTTAAGCCATGCAGCGCAGCACCGACCGCTTTCTGACCACGCATACCGGCAGCTTGCCGCGCCCCGACGACCTTATCCGGACGATGTACGCCAAGGAGGAAGGCGTCCCGGTGGACGCTGCGGCGCTGGCCGAGCGCGTACGGGCGGCGGTCGCCGAGGTGGTCAGGAAGCAGGTCGACGCCGGTGTCGACCTTGTCAATGACGGCGAAATGTCGAAGCCGAGCTACGCCACCTACATCAAGGACCGGCTCAATGGTTTTGGCGGCAGCGGCAACACCTTCGTCTACCAGGACCTCGCCGACTTTCCCCGCCTGGAAAAGCGGGTGTTCGGCGATCCGGGCCGCGCGCGCCGCAAGACGCCGGCCTGCAACGCGCCGATCAGCGTCCGCGACCGTCAAGCAGCCGTGACCGATGCCAATAATCTCAAAGACGCGCTTAAACAAGCAAAGGCGGCAGGCGGCTTCATGAGCGCGGCCTCGCCCGGCGTGATCTCGCTGTTCTTCCGCAACGACCATTACAAGGATTTCGAGACTTATATTTACGCGATCGCGGAGGCGATGCGGCATGAATACGAGACCGTCGCCAATGCCGGCTTCGTCCTGCAGATCGACTGCCCGGACCTCGCCATGGGCCGCCATATCCAATACGCGAACCTGAGCCTGCCGGAATTCCGCAAGCGCGCGCAGCTGCATGTGGAAGCGCTCAATCACGCGCTTGCCAATATTCCGCCCGAGCAGTTGCGCATGCATTTGTGCTGGGGCAATTATGAGGGCCCGCATCACCGCGACGTACCGCTCGCCGACGTCATCGACATCGTGTTCAAGGCCAGGCCGAATGCGATTTCGCTTGAGGCCGCCAATCCGCGTCACGCGCATGAATGGACGCTGTTCGAGCGTACCAAGCTGCCCGATGGCAAGCTGCTGATTCCCGGCGTGATCGAATCGAAATCCAATTTCGTCGAGCATCCGGAATTGATCGCCCAGCGCATCGCCCACTACGCCAAATTGGTCGGCCGCGAAAACGTGATCGCCGGCTCGGACTGCGGCTTCGGCACCTGGGTGGGCCAGGCGGCGGTCGACCCGGACGTGGTGTTCGCCAAGCTCGCCGCCATGGCGGAGGGCGCGCGCCTCGCCTCGAAACAGTTCTGGCGTTAATTCGTCCGCGTGCTGCGCCGCAGCCGTTTGACGAAGCGCGGCAGGAAAAACAAGATGCCGAGCACGCCGAGTGCGGCCAAGGCAAAGCGAATCTGGTCGGTTTGCCCGGCCATGATCTCGCGGCCGACGAAGCCGATCCAGCAATAGGCGATCGTCGACGGCGCCATGAAAACAACCGTGGCAAAAACGTAGTGGTGAAAGCGGACCCGCGTCACTCCCAGCAGAAAGTTGACGACGTTATAGGGAAAAATCGGAACCAGCCGCAGGAAAGCAACGAAGCGCCAGCCCTCCGCATCGACGCTGCGCATGATCCGCTGCAGCCGGGGCCCGGCGCGGCTTTCAACCCAGTCGCGCACAAGATAGCGCGCGACCAGGAACGAGAAGACCGCGCCCAAGCTTCCGCCGACAAGATCGAGCAGACTGCCGAGATAAGGGCCGAACACCGCGCCGCCGATGACGTCGAAAATGCCCCCCGGAATCATGAAAATGGTCGCGACCGAATAGACGATCACAAACCCTATCGGCGCCCAGATGCCGAAACCGGCAATCCATTCCCGCAGCGCATCGATGGTGACGCCGGCGCGAAATTCCCAAAAGAATGCCGCCCCGCCTAGACAGGCGAGCAGCACCAGCAACGCAAGAAGCCATCGTCGTGGATGCGCCATTACCCGGCAGCTTAAGTGGAAGACGCAGAACTGACTGTTGGGCGCGAACCGCGAAAGAATTTACGACCCTGCCCCAAGCAGCCCCATGCTCTATCGACATCGATCATTATTTTCAACCACTTAACTTGATCGAGCGCACTTGCAAACAGCTAATCGCCAGGCTGGCGAATACAAACAGAACCTTAAGCCTCTTCCGGCTAAATCGTGCGTGGCCATTGGGAAAAGGAGCGCACATGGCTGTCACCGACACGGCGCGCTGGCACAGCACGGGTTTTAGCGCTCGCCTGTCGGTCACGGCCGCGATTGCCGGGCTGGCTTTGCTCGCGGCGGCGCTCCACCTCGTTACGCCGTTCAATCACGACGAAGCCTATTTCATTGAGGCCGCAGGCCGGCTGCTCGACGGTGGCCGGTTCGGCCAAGATATTCTCGATATGAATCCGCCACATGTTTACTGGTTTAGCGCCATACCGGTCTGGCTAGCCCGGCAGATCGGTGCCCGAAGCGATATCGTCGCAACAATTTTCATGGCGGCGATTGGCGCGCTATCGCTTGTCGCGAGCGGTCGTTTGATCACCCCCGGCAAGTCCGCAAATTCAGCCCCTCGCGCACTGCTCCTGGTCGCAGCCTTCGTCGTGCTGTTCGCTCCTGGTTACGACTTTGGTCAGCGCGAGCATTGGATGGTGTTGCTGACACTGCCTTACATCATCGTACGCAGCCGCCGCGCGGATGACATGGCGCTCTCGAGCGCCGCAGCCGCCTTAATCGGCGTCGCCGCATGCCTCGGCTTTTTCATTAAGCCCTTTTACCTGCTCGTGCCTATCGCCATTGAAATCTGGTTGTTGGCCCGGACACGGCGGCCTTTTATCTGGATCTCGCCTGAGACGATGGCGATGGTGATCAGCGGACTGGTCTACTTGGGTCTCGTAATCATCTTCACGCCAACTTATTTTGAAGAAGAACTGCCAAACGTGCTCTTGGGCTACTGGACGTATAAGAGCACACTATCGGAAGTCCTGTGGACCGCCGTTATGTTGACGGGACCGGCGGCGGCGCTTGCCTGGCTCGGTTATTCGACACTCCGTCACGGCGAACGCATTCCGACGCTCGCGCAAGCTTTCGCGGTGGCTGGCTTGGCGTTTCTCGTCAGCGCCCTCGTGCAAATGAAGCCATGGCCCTATCATTTCCTGCCGAGCGTGATTTTTTTGGATCTGGCCGCTGCCGTCCTGTTGATCAACGGAACGCCACGCCCAGGTGCGAGCGCAATTCGGCTTGGCGC
>CAVXGN010000016.1:0-63931 GCA_963761245.1 uncultured Alphaproteobacteria bacterium
GAATGGGCGAGCGACGACGCCATCAAGCTGATCCGGGCCGCGCTCGGGAAGAGCTGATTTTTCCGTCCGTCCCCGCGAAAGCGGGTTTGCCGCACCGACGGGACTAGGCAGTGATATTCACGGTCTGCCCGACGCCCGCGGCGACATTGGCGAGGCTCTGCATGTTCTGCTGAGCGGCGTCGATGACTTGCAGGATGGAGGCCGCGTTATCCGCCTGCATGCGGATCATCTTCGCCGCAACGGCCATTTGCACTTGGCTCATTTGGGCGCCGGCAAGCGCTGCGGCGAGAGAGGCTGGATCCATGACGCTCTGGTTCTACGGCCCGGGTGACAAGGATTGGTAAACGGCCAACTTGACTCCCATTTGGTCGCACGCTAATACTTAACCAAATGGTTTACTATCCAACCGATCGCCTCGACCGCACCTTTGCCGCGCTCGGCGACCCTACCCGGCGGGCCTTGGTGGCGCGATTGAGCCAAACCGACAGCCTGTCGGTCAGCGAACTCGCCAAGCCCTTCGCGATGTCGCTGCCGGCGGTGATGAAACATCTCGACGTGCTGTCAGATGCCGGCCTGGTGACGCGCAACAAGACCGGCCGCACCGTCGCTTGCCGGCTGCGCGCCGAGCCGATGCAAGACGCCAACGACTGGCTCAACCGCTACCAGCGCTTCTGGAACGACCGCCTCGATCAACTCGCCGCTTTCCTGGAGGAAGACTCATGTCCGCCGTCGCCGCCGTCAAACCAAGCCTCACCATCAAGCGCCGCTTCAACGCCCCGCCGGCGAAGGTCTTCGCCGCCTGGACCGACCCGGAAAAAGTGAAACGCTGGATGGGTCCGGGTGAAGTCAAGGCGCTGCTGGTCGAAGCCGACCCGCGCACCGGCGGACGCTACCGCTGGCTGATGCAGGCGCCGAGTGGAGAGCAACATGACGTCCGCGGCGTCTATCGCGAAGTGATCCCCAACGAGAAGCTGGTCTTCACCTGGGCCTGGCTAACGACTCCGGAGCGCGAGTCGCTGGTGACGCTGACGTTCAAGAGCGACGGCGACGGAACGCTGATGACGCTAACGCACGAGCAATTCTTCGACGAAGACGCCCGCGACCGCCACAATCAGGGCTGGACCAACGCGATGGACAAGCTCGAAAAATACCTCGCCTTGCCGGCGTCCTGAAAATCACCCCCGCATGGAGTCATGTCATGAAGCTCTATTGCTTTCCGCCCTCGCCCAATACCTGGAAGGTGCGCGCCGTCGCCGCCCATCTCGGGCTGCCGCTCGAATGCGAATTCGTCGACCTCACCAAGGGCGGCTCGCACGTGCCGGACTATCTCGCGCTCAATCCCACCGGCCGCACGCCGACGCTGGTCGACGGCGGCTTCACGCTGTGGGAGTCGACGGCGATCATGCAATATCTCGCGAGCCGCAAGCCGAATGCACTGTGGCCGGACGATGCGCGCATCCGCGCCGACATCATGCGCTGGCAAAGCTGGCAGCTTGCGCATTGGAGCAAGGAAGGCTGCGAGCCGCTGCTGTTCGAGCGGCTGGTGAAGCAGATCCTGAAGCTCGGCCCGCCCGACGCAGCGGTGGTGACCAAAGGGCTTGACTGCCTTCAACAAGGAAGCCGCGGTGCTAGACGCGCACTTGGCGAAGCAGCCCTATCTCGTCGGCAAGGATGTGACGCTCGCCGATTTCTCGGTTGCCGCGCCGCTGTTCTACGCCGAGCGCGCGGACCTGCCGCTTGCGCCCTACGCCAACGTCAGGGCTTGGTTTGCCCGCATCTCGGCGCTGCCCTGTTGGCAGGCGACCATGCCGCAATTCACCGCGGCCGCAGCCTAAGTCTCGCTCCGTCACCCTGAGGTGGCCGCCGAAGGCGGTCCTCGAAGGGCGACGGCCCGGGCACTGTCATCCTTCGAGGCTCGCTCGCTCGCACCTCAGGATGGCGAAACGGAGTTACCGCGTCGGCACCGGCTTCTCGCCGCGATAGTCGTAGAAGCCACGACCGGCCTTCTTGCCGAGCCAGCCGGCTTCGACATATTTCACCAGCAGCGGGCACGGCCGGTATTTTGAATCCGCCAAGCCTTCGTGCAGCACCTGCATGACCGAGAGACAGGTGTCGAGGCCGATGAAGTCCGCAAGCTCCAGCGGCCCCATCGGATGATGCGCGCCGAGCCGCATCGCGGTGTCGATCCCCTCGACGTTGCCGACGCCTTCATAGAGCGTGTAGATCGCCTCGTTGATCATCGGCAGCAAAATGCGGTTGACGATGAAGGCGGGGAAATCCTCCGACACCGCGATGGTCTTGCCCAGCTTGGTGATGAAGGCCTTGCTGCTTTCGAAAGTGCCGTCGTCCGTGGCGATGCCGCGGATCAATTCGACCAGTTCCATCAGCGGCACCGGATTCATGAAATGGATGCCGATGAAATGCTCGGGCCGGTCGGTCGAGGCGGCGAGCCGCGTGATCGAGAGCGACGAGGTATTGGTGGCGATGATGGCGTCGGGCTTGAGCGAAGCGCAGAGGTCGGAGAAGATCTTGCGCTTGACGTCTTCCTTCTCGGTCGCGGTTTCGATCACGATGTCGCAACCGGCCAGCGCGTCGTATTTCTCCGCCGGCTTGATGCGCGAGAGCGCGCCTTTGCGATCGTCCTCGCTGATCGTATTCTTGCCGACCTGGCGCGCCATGTTGCCGTTGATGGTCGCCATCGCCGCCTTGATGCGGTCGGCCGACACGTCATTCAACATTACCGAATAGCCCGCCAGCGCGCAGACATGGGCTATTCCGTTGCCCATCTGTCCGGCGCCGATCACCCCCACATTCTGAATATTGAGCGCCATGATTTGATCCGATGCGATGCGAAGTCCCGGTTCTTGCTTCGACTTCGGTTAATCCATTTCTACGCCGAACCGCGCGGTGACACCACCGGCGCGTAAACAAAATAGCAACGTGGTCAACGTCCGAGCTTGCCGAGTTCCGTCGCAAGCTCCGGTAGCGCCTGATAGAGATCGGCGACCAGGCCATAGTCGGCGACCTGGAAGATCGGCGCCTCCTCGTCCTTGTTGATGGCGACGATCACCTTGGAGTCTTTCATGCCGGCGAGATGCTGGATGGCGCCGGAAATGCCGACCGCGATGTAGAGCTCGGGCGCCACCACCTTGCCGGTCTGCCCCACCTGCCAATCGTTCGGCGCGTAGCCGGCATCGACCGCCGCGCGCGAGGCGCCCATCGCGGCGCCGAGCTTGTCGGCCACCGGCTCGATATATTTGGTGAAGTTGTCGCGGCTCTGCATGGCACGACCGCCCGAGATGATGATCTTGGCCGAGGTGAGCTCGGGACGATCCGACTTCGACAACTCTTCGCCGACAAAAGACGACAGCGCCGGGTCGCTGGCGGGCGTCGCGTCCTCGATCGGCGCCGAACCGCCCTCGCCTGTTGCCTGAAAAGTCGAGGTGCGCACGGTGATGACCTTCTTGGGATCGGACGACTTCACCGTCTGAATGGCATTGCCGGCATAGATCGGCCGCTCGAAGGTGTCGGGCGCGATCGACCTTGATAATTTCGGAGATCTGCATCACGTCGAGGAGCGCCGCTACCCGCGGCATGATGTTCTTCCCGCTGGTGGTCGCGGGCGAAACGATCGCGTCATATGGGCCGGCGAGCGAAACGATCAGCGCGGCGGTCGGCTCGGCGAGGCGGTGCTCGTAAGCCGGCGCGTCGGCCTGCAATACCTTGCTCACGCCGTCGAGCTTGGCGGCGGCCTCGGCCACCGACTTGCAGTCCTTGCCGGCGACCAGCACCTGCACATCGCCGCCGATCGCTTTGGCCGCTGTCAGCGCCTTGGTCGTTGCGTCTTTGAGCGTCTTGTTGTCGTGTTCGGCGATGAGAAGCGTCGTCATAGTACCCCCGCTTCGTCTTTGAGCTTAACGATCAGCTCTGCGACCGAGCCGACTTTGACGCCCGATTTGCGCCCCGGCGGCTCCGTGGTCTTGACCACTTGCAGGCGCGGCTTGACGTCGACGCCGTAAGCGTCCGGCGTCTTCTCATCGATTGGTTTTTTCTTCGCCTTCATGATGTTGGGCAGGCTGGCATAGCGCGGCTCGTTCAGCCGCAGATCGGTGGTGACGATCACCGGCGCTTTCAGTTTCACGGTCTGCAGCCCGCCGTCGACTTCGCGGGTTACTGTCACGGTGTCGCCTTCGATGACGAGCTTGGAGGCAAAAGTGCCCTGCGCCCAGCCGAGCAGCGCGGCCAGCATTTGGCCGGTCTGATTACAATCGTCGTCGATCGCCTGCTTGCCCAGGATGACGAGCCCCGGCTGTTCCGCCTCGACAATGCCCTTGAGGATTTTCGCCACCGCCAACGGCTCGACCGCGCCGTCGGTCTTCACCAGGATGCCGCGGTCGGCGCCCATGGCGAGCGCGGTGCGGATGGTCTCGGAGGCCTGCTGCCGGGCCGATCGACACCGCCACGATTTCGGTCGCCTTGCCGGCTTCCTTCAGACGGATCGCCTCCTCGATGGCGATCTCGTCGAAGGGGTTCATCGACATCTTGATGTTGGCGAGTTCGACGCCGGAGCCGTCCGGCTTGACGCGGATTTTGACGTTGAAATCAACCACCCGTTTGACGGGCACTAGAATTTTCATGGGTCCCAATCCCCTTGGGCGCCTTATGGAAAGCGGGCGGAAGCTAAAGGCCGCGCCATTGGCATGTCAACGCTTATGCTGCGGCGCACAGTAGGTCTTTGCTTGGCGCATGATCTTTTCCGAAAGCCGATGGCCACTTTTCGGGATCATGCGCCGGCTATCGGTTCTGTCCCGGGGCCCAGAGCACGTCGCCGGCGCCCTTGTCGTTGGCGTAGCGGCCGGCGACGAACAGGTAATCCGACAGGCGATTGACGTATTTGAGCGACGGCGCCGACACCTCCTCGCCCGCCTTATCCTTGAGGGCGACCATGATCCGCTCGGCGCGCCGGCACACGGTGCGGGCAAGGTGCAAATAGGCCGACGCCGGGCTGCCGCCGGGCAAGATAAACGACTTCAACGGTTCGAGGTCGGCATTGAGCCGGTCGATCTCGCTTTCGAGCCAGGCCACCTGCGCATCGGTAACGGTCAGCCGCGCGCCGCCTGGGCCCTTCTCCGCCAGGCACAGGTCGGCTTCCACATCGAACAGGTCGTTCTGGATACGCCCCAAGGAGGCGTCCAGGACAGGATCTGAAGCAGTGTGCAGCCGCACCAGCCCGATCACCGCATTGACCTCATCCACGGTGCCGTAGGCATCAACCCGCAGGTCGTATTTCTTGCGCCGCGCACCGGTGCCGAGCGACGTGGTCCCGTCATCACCGGAACGAGTGTAGATGCGGTTGAGCACGACCATGGTGGCTATCTGGCCTTTCGCCACGCTTTAAATTCGGGCTAATCTCTATCCTATCCGGGCTTAGGCTCAAACAAGGGGGGACGTCGACCATGCGCCTTCTGACGATTGCCGGTGCCGCCACATTGCTCCTGCTGCCCGCTGCCACCACGCCGGCGGCTGCCTGCGAAGGTGATGCATTCATCGCCGAAGCCGCTGCTCCGGTTTTTGCGTCCGCCCAGGTGACCGCGACCGAGCTATCCGCCGACGACATGAAAAAGGACGACAAGAAGCCCGTGAAGAAGACGGCGAAGAAGCCGAAAATGCCGAAAGAAAATGTCGAGTATATGCGCGCCGCCCCCTTGCCGCCGGGCGCAAAGTGACGCCGCGGCACGCTGGCCCGCTATTGCGCTAGCGCCCCATCACCCAGATCGTCGCCATGATCACGATAATGGCGACGAATTGCAGCAGCACGCGCAGCCGCATCAGCTTCTGCGAGCGGTTGGGCGAGCCGCCGCGCATCATATTGATCAGGCCGAGTACCAGCACGATCGCCACCGCAATAATGGCGGCCGGCACCAGATAATGAGACATGAAATCGGACATTGGGGCCTTCCAGCGCGCCTTCTAGCACCCTGATTTTGGCGCGGCCATCGCTCCGGCCGAAAATCTCAGACGTTGCAGGTATCCGCAGATACAACTTAATTATCGCCTTTCGGTTGTAGCCGGGCTATGTTCGCTCCGAGAACTCCCGGGGTGGGGGCGAGTATGGCGTACCGCGTGCGTAACCGGACGGTCGCTGACCGTCGGCCGGCAGCCTTGCAAAAAGGCATTCCTACCCCCTCGATCGCCGTCGAAAGACAGGCTTGGTCGACCGATTTGGCATCCGGTCGAAGGCCCGAGCCGGTCGCATGTCCAGAAATCGATTGCCTACGGGGACGCCTCGCCGCCAAGGCAATCGACGAGGCCGAAGATCGTGCCACCCGAATTGGCGTCGGCGCCGATCGCGTGCTGATCACCGCCGGTACGGTCAGCGAAGAGAGTTACCCAGAACAAAGCGCTGCCCGACAATGTCGTCGAGCATATCCTTTTGCACACCGACGGCGTGCCTTTGTTCATTGAGGAATTCACGCGCTCCTTGCTCGAAAGCGGGCTGTTGCGCGAGACGACGAAAAGCTACGTGCTCGACCAACCGCTGCCGCCGCTCGCCGTGCCGACAACACTGCAGGCCTCGCTGGTGGCTCATCTCGACCGTCTCGGTTCGGCCAAGCATGTGGCGTTAATCGGCGCCGCGATCGGACGGGAGTTCTCCCACGAGTTGATTGCCGCGGTGTCCGCCTTGGCCCCGATGGATCTAGAGGCTGCGCTTGAGCGGCTGACGGCTTGCAACGCTTGCGGTAAAGTTCGGCTTTCTCGCGACAGCGTTCGACATTCCTTGTCCACTGCGCCTACATAGCCGACGAAACCACCCGGGCATTGGGAATTGTCGAGAGCACTGTAATGCGTTGGCCGAAGAGCGGCTTGGGCGATGTCGCTGTCGGGTCACTCGCGGCCAATTCATTCGGTGCCAGTTTTGGCCAACGTCCGCTTTGCCTCCGATAGCGACCGTTCAGGGCATGAGCTTTAAAATATATGTTTGAGCGTGGAACTCCAAGAGTTCCATTTTACTCAAAACCGAATAGTGCGGGTTTTGGAAGTTGAAACACAAAAGAACCCGCACTCGTAACTGTGTGCTATGATTTGTTTATGTCTCTTGAACTAGCGAAAGAGCTGCGAAACGCTGGATTCCGCAACATCCAGGATTCGCAACATCGGCAAGGCCGGCAGTTTCTCGCCTCCGATGGTCGCGTGTCTATCTATTCGTTGGGTGAACCAGCGCCCCCCGAAAACTGGTTCATTCCCACCCTCGAAGAACTCATAGAGGCGTGTGAGAAAAAGGAAGGCTATAACCACTTCAGCCTTGAGCATTCACTACTAGGATGGTTTGCATCAATTGAGGCTCAAGACCAGCAAACCTACAGCGGGTCCAAGGCGACTGCCGAAGAAGCCGTTGCCCGCTTGTGCCTGGTATTGAAAAAACAATGACACGTTTGAGGCAACAGCCGCGTTGACCCGATACCCCGTAACTTCCCCGGGCAGATTTTAAAACGCAGCGAGGTGATCGAATGAGACTTGCCAGACGGTAGTTCTTGCCGGTCACACGACCTTCAGATTCTCTGCCGATGTCTTGCCTTTGTTGGGTACTTCTTCGTACTCAACGGTCTGCCCCTCATTGAGGGTGCTTAGGCCGGCCTTTTCAACGGCCGAGATGTGAACGAAAACGTCCTTCCCACCCCCGCCCGCCGGTTGAATAAATCCATACCCTTTGGTCGGGTTAAACCACTTCACGGTGCCCTTGGCCATACTCAAACTCCGATGTTGACGTGAGAAGATACGGCCAATGCGCAAAGATGCCAACCGCCGCCACTGTGTGTGCCGAAACGCTGCTCGCCTTGGCCGATGAGGTAATCGAATAGAGATGCTGTTTGCTGCGCTGCGCCGGTCGCTCATGGCACTTATCGACGTTTCGCTGCGATGCAAAGCCATGTCCGGTCTTGGAGCAACAGCCGACATCGGGCGGCGCTTTGGGTTCAATGGGTCGGTAGCGATTGACCCATGAGCGACATCGCGGACCGGACGCGCCTCCGACCTATGGACCACCAGGCTCCGCAGACCTGCATTCGGACCCGCTGACAAAGTAGCCGGGCTTTAGTGAAACGCCGGTGCCTGTCCCAAACAGATCAAGCGCCGACGCATCGTATCGAATTAACCGGGTCACAGCGCCTTCCATCCTTGGCAAGGCGCGCATGCACGCCAACTCGTTCTTCCATGGCTTCGGTTGTGCGATTGAAGGAGACCAAGGTCTCCGTGCGTATTTCCGAACTGCACCATTTTCCCTTTCGGGAGCCAAAATATTTTGCGAAGTACGCTGAAGCATTGCGAAAAGCCGGATTCCCGGAATGACACCGCCTTGGGTTCGCATCGATTGCCGGTTGATGTCCGCTATCAAGGCAATGGACTGCTCCTCCACCGGCACGTGAGTACCATGAAAGTGGGCACTGTTTTCTGCAGTGCATGAGTCCGGTAATGGCACTTATCTGCATTACGTCGTCATGCCCTCGCCAATTGGTATTGCCTATCAGTCCGATGGCATCTCTCACGCTGCCATCAGCAACTTCGGCTCCTTGTATCTCTCGCCACGGACCATGATGGCCCAGGCCATCCGTGCCATCTTGTTGGCCAGCGCAACCGCAGCCACCTTGGTTGGTCGGCGTCCCATCAACTGGCCAAGCCACGGCCGCCTCTTGGTGCCATGCTTTTGCGCATAGCGGATGACGGCCATTGCCCCGGCGACCAGCAACCATCGCAAGTATCGATTACCCTGCTTGGTGATGCTGCCGAGCCTGTCCTTGCCGCCGGTCGTATGCTGCTTGGGCACCAGCCCGATCCAGGCGGCAAGGCTGCGTCCTGAGCGGAACTCCTTCCAGTCGCCGACCTCGGCAACTAGAGCAGTGGCAACAATGGGGCCAATCCCTGGAATCTCCTCTAGCCGGCGGCTCGCCTCGCACGAGCGATGCAGGGCTAGGATGCTCTTGTTGATTAATCCGATCTCGATACCGATGGCGCTGTACTGACGCGCCAGCACACTGAGAATAGCGCGGGTCGGCGGGGCAATCCGGTTATCCGCCTCGTCCACGATGATCCCTAGCAACTCGCCGATTCCATTGCGGCCCTTCGCCGACACAATGCCAAGTTCAGCCAGATGTCCGCGTAGGGAGTTGCTCAACATCGTGCGCTGACGCACCAGCAATTGCCGAGCTCGATGCAACATCAACGCAGTCTGCTGTTCCTTCGTCTTGATCGGAACGAACCGCATCGATGGCCGCGTGACCGCCTCGCAGATCGCCTCGGCATCGTTCGCATCATTCTTACTGCGCTTGAGATAGGCCTTCACGTAACTCGGAGGCATCAACTTCACCGTATGCCCAAGCGCCTGCAGCTCACGGCCCCAGTGGTGCGCCGACGGACAGGCTTCGATCCCGATCAGGCATGGCGGCAGCTCGCCAAAATACTCCAACACCTTGGCGCGGTTGATGCGCTTGCGGATTACTACCGCGCCAGCGCTATCGACCCCGTGTACCTGAAATACCGACTTCGCAATATCCAGACCAATCGTGCTAACCTCACCCATGGACGGCTCCCCTCGTAGTGGTTCGCTTTAACGCAACCACCCTTTGGCACATCGATGCCGCAAGAGTGGGCGCCGTCCACAGCATCATTCACGTCATAGCCGTCGCGGGCCAAAATCGACGTTTGTCCGTTGTTGTCCAATCGCGTCATAAATGGTGCGTCGCGGCGAAACGTCGCTAAGTGCCATTCGCGACATTTCGCACCGCAGAAAAGCAGCGGGCCTTTTCGCCACCTCTTACGAACCACCCTATGGCACTTCGATGTCGGGAGCGGGCGCCATCCACCACATGAGAATTGGATATCGACGATACTGTAGATTTATAAATCCCTATGACCAGACGCGTGGCGCTACCCTTGATGGGATTCGGCGATGAGTTCAGAGAGCTGATCTGCGCGATCTACATACTTGGGAACCTGCAATGCTGTGAAAAGCGAACGCGCCTCGCTGAGATGAATAGTTGCCTCTTCGCTCTTTCCGCTGTCACGTGCGAGCGTCGCAAGTTCCAGCCGCGTGCGCGCAAGCTCAAATTGTGCGCCAATTGACCCGAGTATTTCGGCCGCCTGCTCGAAATTTCGTCGCGCTTCGGCGAGCGCACCTTGGCCGCGGGCAATTCGGCCGAGAACGTGCCGCGACAATCCCGCACCAAACAGGAATTGGATATCCGTACTGACGTCCAATGCTTTTTGAACCACGCCCGCAGCCTTGACGAATTCGCCGTTCAAGACATAAGCTTCACCCAGCATCGTCCTAAACCAGCATCGAAACTGCAGGGAGCGAACCCGGTCGGCTAGCTCGACGGCCTGCTCCAGCGCCGGGATGGCGCGCGCGGTATCCCCTGCTTCCGCATGGGCCTTGCCAAGACAGGCGAGAATCCAAGCGGTCTCAAAAGTATCCGGTGAGAGGTCGAGGGCTCGCTGCACCAACTCGACCCCCGCAGCCCAGTCCCCTCGGGTGGCGTAGCTGAGACCGGTCATCATTGCAGCGTTGGCCCGGGCACGGCGGCTGCTCGTGCTCTCTCCGAGAGCATCGAGGCGAGCCGCAGCGTCCAGAGACGCATCGAAATTTCCCATGTAATACGTGGAGTAACATAATGCGAACAGCGCCTGACCGAACCAAAAATTGTCCGCGGTCCGCTCCAGCAACGCCACGGCCTGGCGGCCGTGGCTGACCGCTTCCTGCAGTGGCCGACCGGAAAAGCTGCATTCCATGGCCAGGGCACGATGGACCCTGCCGCTGATCGCTTCATCGCCGGAACGCGTCGCCTCGTCCAAGCTCCGACGCAATGTTCGGTTCGCTTCCATTCGGTGTCCCAGGAAGGAATGGGCGAAGCCCAGCCAGAAGTAATACTGGCCAGCGAGCGAGGGATCCGCGAGTCGATCGAGCCGATCCTGCTTTTGCAGCAGCAAGTCCACGAGCTCCTGGCGGCGGCCGAGGAAATGCAAGGATTCCGCGAGTTGCAGGGCGATTTCCAGGACGCGACGATCTCGATGCTCGCTCGGCAGTCGCTCTGCAAGGCCGAGCGCTTCTTCGAGAGCCGCAACGGCCTCGGTATGCGCGTACATGCCCATTGCCTTACGCGCAGAGCGGGTAAGATACTCCAGCGCCTTGCCGGTTTCGTCCGACCTTGAATAGTGATGCGCCAGCACTTCTGGCTGGGTCTTCACGATCTCGGGGTAATGACTTTCCAAAAGCCCGGCGACCTGCCGGTGGTAGTATTGGCGCGTTTTCTTCAGCAGCGATTGATAGGCCGCATCCTGCACAAGGGCGTGCTTGAAGATATATTTCGCGCGCGGCCGCCTTCCGCGCTGGTACAGGAGTTCGGCATCGACCAGCTGGTCCAAGCCATCCTGCAATGCCGCCTCTCCGAGAGAAGCAATCGCCTGTAGCATCTCATAGGCAAATTCGCGGCCCAGAATTGAACCGACCTGGGCTACCTCCCGGATGCTCGGTAGCCGATCCAGCCGCGCCATCAGCAGGTCTTGCAGCGTGGCCGGGATTGCAACCCCGGACAATGGACGCGTCAATTGAAAGCCGTCGTCCTGCTCGCGCAAAAAGCCCGCTTCCAGGATCGCCTTGCTCAGCTCTTCAACGTAAAGCGGAACACCGTCGGTCTTAGAGACGATATATTCGACTACCTCCTCCGGCATTGTCTTGCCGCCGGCCCGTTGCACGATCAGGGCCTCTACCTCCTGGCGCTCCATCCGGTTCAGCGTAATCGGGGTCAGGTGAGAGCGCGTCGTCCAGGGTGGCACGAATTCCGGACGATAAGTCAGAACGTTCATCATCGAGACTGTTTGCGATTGCTCGATATAAAGTCCCAACAGTTCTAGCGTGGTGGAGTCCGCCCAGTGCAGGTCTTCCCACACGTGCAGCACTGGTCTTCGTTCGGCTTCCTCCAGCAGCCATCCCGCCAGCGCATCCAGTGTCTGCTGGCGTTGTTCTTGCGCGCTCAATTTGAGAGGCGGGTAGCGGTCTTCGGGTATAGGTAGCGACATCAGATCGGCATAAATCGGCACGGCCTGCTCTAAGGGCAGGCTTTGACCGTTGAGAGAGATTTCGAGCTTGGTGAGCTTTGCCGCATTGTCGTCCTCCGGTTTCCACCCAACGACGCGCTTGAGATGGTCGATAACGGGGTACAGCATGTTGTTGGCGTGATAGGGCGAGCATCGCGTCGCGACCCAGACATGGTCTTCGCTCGAAATCTTTTCCCGCAGCGCGTCCAAAAGCCTCGATTTTCCGACGCCCGCCTCGCCTTGAACCAGCACGACCTGGCCGTGACTGGCCTTGCTCGCGTTCCACGAGCGCAGCAACAGGCCGAGTTCCTCCTGCCGACCGACCAGCGGCAGGGCGCCGTCGGCGCGCTTAACCTTGCTACGGCCGGCGCGTTCGGACACTGCGCGCCAAGCCCGCACTGGTTCGGTGATGCCTTTGAGAAGATTTGTGCCAAGGTCCTCACAAATGATTGTTTCGCCGATAAGTTCATGTGTAAGCGGACCGATCACCACTTGGTTCGGTCGCGCCAGTGCCTGCAGTCGCGCAGCGACATTCGGGGTCTCGCCAACCACGTTCGCTTCTTGCGCCGCACCTTCGCCTATAATGTCGCCAACGACGACCGGACCGGTGTTGATCCCGACGCGCACGGCCAGTTCCAGCCCCGGCAATACTGCGTTGATCTCGCTCCGGTTCAGAATCGCTTCGACAATGACTAATCCGGCGCGCACGGCGCGCTCGGCGTCATTCTCGTGCGCTTGCGGATAGCCGAAGTATACCAACACGCCGTCGCCCAGGAATTTGGCGACGTAGCCGCTGTACTGCGCTACCACCTTGGCGCAGGCATCATGATAAACACGAATTACCTCGCGCAGGTCTTCCGGATCGATACGACTCGAAAGCGAAGTCGAATCGACCAGATCGCAAAACATGACCGTCAGCTGCCGACGCTCGGCCTCGGCGCGCGCCGATGACGCCGCCGCTGCAGTCGTGACTGGTCGGGCTACGGCGTCGGCGTCCATGCTGATTGTGCCGATTGCTCGCAGAAGCTTCTTGCGGTGCCCGAGCGGAATATTCAATTCCTTGAGGTCCTGCTCGGTCAGTTCAGGCAAAACATCAAGATCGATCTCGTTCTCGGCGAAAAGCGCCGCATATTGCGCGAGCCCAATGCGCTCCAACCATTGATCGATGTCGCGCGCCAAAATCATTCGTCCCGGAAGAAGATCGTCGGCAGAAGCTTACGTCTCAAAAGGCAATTATGTCTATCGAATCCAAGCGGCCCATAGGCACGGATATCAATGGCAATGATGACGATGGGTTGCCGCACCCCGTATGCAGTAACCAAGGGCACCCGTATGACCGCTTCGGGTCACGTGTGGACGGCGCCATGGCAAGAGCTTTTTTCGACGTAGTGCAGCATTGGTCGGGTGCGGTCACGTGTCCGGCCTGTTGATGCGGCAGGTGTGGCCGCTGGCCCTAATGCTCTGCGCGGATCGGGTCCCCAACAAACGCGCGCACTTTTGAGAGGTGCGTTGACCCAAACGGGTTCTCCCGATCCCCGGAACGACCGTATCTGCATTACGTCGTCATGCCCTCGCCAATTGGTGTTGCCGATTTATCTGCTGGCGTGCTTCATGCCGCCAGCAACAGCTTCGGCTCCTTATATTTCTCGCCGCGAACCATGATGGCCCAGGCCATCCGCGCAATCTTGTTGGCCAGCGCGACGGCCGCCACCTTGGTCGGTCGGCGCTCCATCAACCGTCCGAGCCACGGCCGGCTCTTCGTCCCGTGTTTCTGCGCGTAGCGGATAACGGCCATCGCACCGACGATCAGCAACCACCGCAAGTATCGATTGCCTTGCTTGGTGATACTGCCAAGCCGGTCCTTGCCGCCGCTCGTATGCTGCTTAGGCACCAATCCAATCCAGGCGGCAAGGTTGCGCCCTGATGAGAATGCATTCCAGTCGCCGATCTCGGCAACAAGCGCGGTAGCAACGATCGGGCCGACGCCTGGGATCTCCGCCAGCCGCCGGCTCGCTTCGCATGAGCGATGCAAGGCCAGGATGTTTTTGTCGATTGACAATACCTCGGTCCCTATTGCGCTGTACTGCCGTGCCAGCACATCGAGAATGCCACGGACGGTTGGAGGAACTCGATTATCTGCGCCATCCGCAATGATCCTGAGCAACTCCCCGGTCCCATTACGGCCCTTGGCTGACACAATGCCGAGTTCGGCCAAGTGTCCGCGTAGCGCATTGCTCAACATTGTGCGCTGACGCACCAGCAACTGCCGGGTCCGGTGCAGCATCAAGGCAGTCTGTTGGTCCTTCGTCTTGATCGGGACGAATCGCATCGATGGCCGCGTGACCGCCTCACAGATTGCGGCCGCGTCATTCGCATCGTTCTTGCTGCGCTTCAGATAGGCCTTCACATAACTCGGCGGCATCAGCTTTACTGTGTGGCCAAACGCCTGCAACTCGCGGCCCCAGTGATGGGCTGACGGGCAAGCTTCGATCCCAACCAAGCACGGCGGAAGCTCAGCGAAAAACTCCAGCATCTTTACGCGACTGATGCGCTTGCGGATCAGCACAGTGCCCGCGTCATCGACGCCATGCACTTGAAAAACCGACTTCGCAATATCAAGACCGATTGTGCTAACCTCGCCCATGGACGGCTCCCCTCAATGTGGTTTGCTTCAGCGCAACCACCCTTTGGCACTCTGATGCCGCAGAGCGGGCGCCGTCCACAGCATCAAACGCTACTGACCCATTGAGCCCACAGCGCCGCCCGATGTCAGCTGTTGCTCCAAGACCGGACATGGCTGTGCATCGCAGCGAAACGTCGATAAGTGCCATAGCCAGACATCGTGCATAGGGATATCTGCTTAATGTCACTCACTTGTAATGCGATTAATCGATCATACCTAAATTTGTAGTTGGCCTCTTTCTCTCACACACCCTTTGTACCGAAGCGGAAATCGTAATCATGAAAGTCGATGGAAAAAAAGCCTTCGTCTTTGTTTGCGGAACGGCTGCTGCAATCTTGATCTTGGGGTCGGTGTCCATGTTTAGCTCTCGATCAGCTAATGCTGCAGGGGATGTACAGGCAGGTAAGGCTAAGGCTGTAACTTGTGCTGGCTGTCACGGTGCGAACGGTCAAGGAGTGGCACCAAATCCTCGGTTGGCAGGTCTGAAAGAGGATAAGCTCATTAAAGATCTAAAGGACTATAGATCTGGAAAGCGCGACAATGCAGTCATGAAGGCGATGACAAATTCGCTTAGCGACCAGGATATCGCAAATCTGGCTGCGTACTTTGCATCACTAAAATAAAGCTCTTACCGCGCACTTGTCCGAGGTGGGTCATTTTCGACGGTTTGACGATGTCCGCGCAACGTCCGCTTAACCCCCATTAGCGACCGGATAGCGGACGTCGCTGCACTTCGCATTTGTGCCAACCCCGGAAGTCGCATAATTTATGCGATCGCTTTGTTGGCGCGTTCAACCAGGCGGAAGCCCAGCGGCGCGAAGAGCCGCCGCATCGGCTTCAACTTGCGCCATATCGCGGTTACTGAACTGGGTCTTGAGCCATGCGGCGACCGTGAAATTCGGGCGGGCCGCCAAAAGCTGTGCGGCGGCGCGCTTGGCTTCCTTGGGTCTGCCGGTTTGCTGATAGGCGATCACGAGATCGGTAAGGCCAAATCCGGGATTACGGGCGTGATACGCTTGAAAGGCCTCAATCGCCTTCTCGATCCTTCCCGACAGGCGGTAAGCGTTTCCGAGAGTACCCAGATAAACTGCAGGATAGTTTGGATTGAGAGTCATCGCCTTTTCACTCAGCACGACCGCTTCTTCGGGAAATCCCGATGCTGCAAGAACGTGGCTGGCGAGTTCGGCCGTGTCAGCGGCCCCAGGCGCCAGCGCGACCGCCTTTCTAGCAGCGGCAACGGCTTCATCGTGTTGCCGCTGAAACAGCAGGATTAGGCTTGAAGCGATGTGGGCATCGGCATTCCCGGGATCGATTTCAAGCGCCCTGTCGACGTAGGCCAGGGCTTTTTCGATCGCGGTCTCACGATCGTCCCACCATCCGAAGCGGGCATCGAAGCTGTGCAATAATCCCAAGTCGGCATTAAGCGATGCCGAGGCAGGGTCGAGCGCAAGCGCCTTCTCCCAAAAAACCCGCGCCTGGCCCTGTGCTTCTTTGGTCACGGCGTGGCGGTGGTGCGACATCCCTTGAACCCAATAGGTCCACGCCTCGACGTTTGTGGTGGTTGTGTAGCGCAGCCGCGCTTGCTCGCCTTCCGTGAGCTTGACCTGCATCTCGGTGGCCAGCACCAGTGTGATTTCATCCTGGATAGCGAAGATATCGTCCATGACCCGGTCGTAACGCTCGGCCCAGAGGTGCGCGCCGTCCTGGGCGTCGATCAATTGCGCCGTAATCCGAATGCGGTTGCCGCTCTTACGAACACTGCCCTCAAGCACGTAGCGCACGCCAAGTTGCTTTGCCGCCTCGCGGATATCAACCGAGCGTCCCTTGTAAACGAAGGTGGAATTGCGTGCGATGACGCGCAGGCCCGCCAGCTTCGACAGGGTCGTGATGATGTCCTCGACCAGACCGTCGCAGAAATAGTCCTGCTCGGGATCGCCGCTCATGTTCTGGAACGGCAGCACGGCGATGGAGGGCTTGTCGGAAAGCGGCCGGAATGGCGCGGTCACGCGTGACGTAACCTGGCTGCGATGGTGACAGGCCGCATCCGGTAGCCACGCATTGGCTCCGCGATGTTCTTTAAGAGCTGCTGGCCACCGTCGTCAAAAACGACGTCGATCTTGCCCTGGACCTGACGTGCGCGTCGTCGCGAGATGCAGACGCCGCCGGGCTCGGCGATGCTTTCGAGCCGCGCGGCGATGTTGACGCCGTCGCCGAAAATGTCGTTCCCATCGATGATGATATCGCCAACGTGGATGCCGATGCGCAATTCGATGCGCTTGATTTGCGGCGGTTCGCCGGCGTTCCGCTCGGCCATTCCGCGCTGCATTTCGATCGCGCTGCGCACCGCGTCAACCGCGCTGCCAAACTCGACCAGCATGCCGTCGCCGGTCGGTCTTGACGACGCGGCCGTCGATGGGCGGCGATGTTGGGATCGATAAGTTCGCGCCGCAATGCCTTTAAGCGCACCAGTGTCCCGGCTTCGTCGATCCCCATGAGGCGCGAGTAGCCCACCACATCGGCTGACAGGATAGCTGCGAGGCGCCTTTGAAGGCGCTCTTCGGCCATACAGACTGCTCCTCGGAAAAGCCTCGACCCAATACGATTTTATGCCTCCCTAGCCGGGGTGTCTATCGAACGCGCGATGTCCGTTCCGGGTCTTGGTCGTGTAAAAACGCTTTGTCGAAAGCGTTGATGGGCGGGGACGATGGCTAGTTAGCTGATCGTGATTATTTTCTTGTATTTAGTGGTTTTTTCGACTGTGAGCGCGCTGATTTGAGTTTCAGCTGTCCTGGGCGGTTCTGCAATGGCTGTCGACCGGATGTCGGCGACGATTATGCTCTCATCGCCGCAGGAGCGGTTGGATGCCGATGATGTTCATGACGCGCGTGAGATTGTAGGCCAGCACGTGCAACGCCATCTCGGTGGCGACCCGTGGCAGCGTCTTCATCAGGAAGTGCGTTGCGCCCATCCTGGCCTTGATCGTGCCGAAGGGATGCTCGACCGTCTCGCGCCGCTGGCGCATCTTCTCTGGATGCTCGTCGAGCCGACGCTGCACCGCCTCGAGGACGTGCTCATGCTCCCACCGGGAGATCCGTCGTTCCTTGCCGGTGGTGCAACTGTGCTTGATGACGCAGCTCTGGCAGGCGTTGGTCCAGTAGCGGCGCAGGACCAATCCATTTTCCTCGGTCGTGTAGTGGTAGGCGAGCCTTTCGCCGGCAGGACAGATGTAAACATCCTCCGCAGCAACGTAGCGAAAGTCCTGTTTGCCGAAGCGCCCCTCCGCCTTTGAGTTCGAGGTCATCGGCTTAGGCAGCGTCACCGTGATGCCCGCTTCCTCGCACGCCAGGATCTCCTCACTGCTGAAGTAGCCGCGGTCGGCGACGGCATCGAGCTTCTCCACTTCCAGCGTTGCCTTCGCTTCCTTGGCCACGGGCGAGAGCTGCGACCGGTCGCTCCCGACGTTGGTTACCTCATGCGTAATAATCAGATGATGCTCGGTGTCGACGGCAACCTGGACGTTGTAGCCAACGACGCCGGAGCCGCGGCCACTGGTCGCCATCGAGCGGGCATCGGGATCGGTCAATGATATCTGCTGGTCTGGTGTGGCGAGCATCTGTACCCGGAGCCTCGCCAGATGCTGCATCTGCTCCTTCAGCTTCTCGATCTTCTCTTTCAGGCGGCTGGTCTTGGCTTTTAGGGCCTCGGATGGCTCCTGCCGGTCGGCACTGTCGAGCTGCTGAAGATAGCGCGCGACGCTTTCCTCGATCTGCGCCATACGCCGTTCCATCTTGGCGCGCGTGAAGTTCCTGTCGCGGTTGTTCACCGCCTTGAACTTGCTGCCGTCGATCGCCACGCTGGCTTGCGTGAGCAGGCCCATCATGCGGCAGAGCGCAACAAACCGGGCACAGACCTGGCGGATGGCGCGCCCGTTGTCCTTGCGGAAGTTGGCAATCGTCTTGTGGTCGGGGGAAGCTGGCCCGTCAGCCACATCACCTCAACGTTGCGCCCGGCCTCGCGCTCCAGCCGGCGGCTCGACTGGACCCGATTGAGATACCCGTAAATGTAGAGCTTCAGTAATGCCGACGGATGATACGAAGGCCGGCCGGTTACCTCGGGTTCGACCCCGTCAAACCCAAGCTCCGGTAGATCGAGTTCATCGACAAAAACATCGATGACGCGAACCGGATTGTCCTCGCCGATCCAGTCTTCCAGACATTCAGGAAACAGCGTGCTTTGCCCGCGGTCCGCCCCTTCAACGAAGCGCCTCATTCGATCCTCCCGCAAATCGCGCGAGAATCTTATCGTGAGAATCAAATCCACCCTCGCGTTTTTACACAGCCAGGGTCAAACGCTACCGACCATTGAGCCCACAGCGCCGCCCGATGTCGGCTGTTGCTCCAAGACCGGACATGACTTTGCATCGCAGCGAAACGTCGATAAGTGCCATGTGTGGACGGCTCCGAGTTGGCAAGAGCTTTCTTCACGTTTGCAGCCTTGGTCGGTGCAGCCATGTGTTCGGCCTTTAAGCGCGGCACACAAGGCCGCTGGCCATAATGCCCTCCGCGGATCAGGTCCCGATCAAAAGCACGCATTCGACAATGCGCTGGCACATGTGGGTTGTCCTGATCGCCGGATCGACCGGCTCTGCATTACGTGCTGTTCGCCCTCCCAACCTTCACATCACGCCGGCTGTCCGACGCGATCTCGTTTACGCCGCTAGCGCGAGCGGGGTCTTGTAGCGCTCGCCTCTGGCCATCATGGCCCAGGCCATCCGGGCGAGCTTGTTGGCCAGCGCGATGGCTGCGACCTTGGTCGGTTTTCGAGCTAGCAATGCCGTGAGCCAGGGCCGATGCTTGGTGCCATAGATCTTGGCATAGCGGATCACGGACAGCGCGCCGGCCACAAACAGGCCGCGCAGAGAGCGGTCCCCTTGCTTGCTGATACCGCCGAGTCTGTCCTTGCCCCCGCTTGAGTGCTGCTTCGGCACCAGTCCGATCCAGGCTGAGAAGTTGCGCCCTGATCGGAAGGCCTTCGGATCGGCAACGCTGGCAACCAAGGCCGTGGCCAGCATCGGGCCGACCCCGGGAATGTAGCGAAGGCGCTTGCTCGCCTCATTGGATCGGTGCCAGGCCATAATCATCCGGTCGAACGCCAGAATCTGCTCCTTGAGCTTCCGCAGTTGAGCTCCGAGAGCAGCAAGACATGCGCGTGCAATGTCAGGCACTCGCTTATCGGCCGGATCGGCAACAACGTTAAGCAGCTCCTCGACACCTTTGCGTCCGACCGGCGCGACGATCCCGAGTTCGGCAAGCTGAGCTCGGATCGAGTTAATCACAGCGGTCTGCTGACGGATGAACAGATGGCGCGTGCGATGGAGCATCAGGCAGCTCTGCTGCTCAGGCGTCTTGGTTGGCACAAACCGCATGTTGGCCCTCGTGACAGCCTCGCAGATCGCCTCCGCGTCAGTCGCATCGTTCTTCTGCCGCTTGACGTAAGGCTTCACGTAGACCGGTGGCATCAATCGCACTGTGTGGCCAAGTGCCTTGATCTCGCGCGACCAATGATGCGAAGAGGCACACGCCTCGATACCGACCAGGCATGGCGGCAACTTATGAAAGAAGGCCAACACGTAGCGCCGCTTCAACTGACGGCGGATGATCACTTGGCCAGCGGCATCAACGCCGTGGACCTGAAATACCGACTTGGCGATATCGAGACCGATTGTCGTAATCGCTTGCATGCTTGGCTCCTCTGAAACGTGGGGGCCTTAACAGCACCCACTTTCATGGCACTCACGTGCCGGTGCAGGAGCCGTCCACAGCATCATAAGCAGCCATGGTCGGGCCGGGCGTGGCGATCACCCGACGCAAATGTAGCTGACGGTCCTGATCCGACGATCGGTTACGTTGCGGACTTGATTGCGCGCCATCGCGGGAAAATCGTCACCAAGGAAGAGCCGCCATGCGACCGGAGGCGAGCCTGTTTTCGCCATTTGAGCGGTCATCTTTTCGAAAAAGCTCTGAGCTCTCTTCGGTCGAGTCTTGAACATCCAGGAGTTTGAATCCAGCACCAACCAGAAGTGATTTCATTTCATCGGGCGTCGCCAAATGGCTGATCGACGGCTCGCGTGCCCAAGGCACCGGGTATAGAACATCGCCACCTTCACCTTGCAGAACGTCATAGACGGCGAAAATTCCGCCGGGCTTCACGACCCTGCGAGCTTCCATATACATCTTGTCTTTGGCGGCAATATTCATCGCAACGTGGATTGTCATTGCCGCGTCGAATTTCTTGTCTTCGAAGGGCAAGTTCGTGGCGTCCCCTTGCTTGAATGACACGTGTTTGCCAAGCCCGACCCAATCGGACATTGTAGTTGCTGCATCGCAGAAAGCTTGAGTCAGATCTATGCCAGTCACCCGACATCCATAACTTTCCGCCACCGTTCGCGCCGAGCCTCCCAAGCCGCTCCCGATATCAAGAACATGGGAGTTGGTGGTGAGTTTCATTTGATCGGCTATTTCCAACGTGGCCTTGCGACCACGAATATGAAATTCGTCGATGGTGGCGAGGTCGGCTGTCGTCAGTTTCTTGAGGTTTTTTCCTGCGCCCTGAAAGTGCCGCGCAATTACATCGGCCAATTCGAGGCTTTCGCTGTAATGGCTCGCTACGCGGTCGGCCATCGTCCTGCTCCTTAATATCGTAAACTACCACCTTAGCGGGGCCGGACGCGAGGCTAGAGATGTCCGCTAAGGGTCTTGGTCGTGTAAAAACGCTTTGGCAAAAGCATCGACGGGC
This sequence comes from uncultured Alphaproteobacteria bacterium, assembly GCA_963761245.1. Lineage (GTDB taxonomy): Bacteria > Pseudomonadota > Alphaproteobacteria > Rhizobiales > Xanthobacteraceae > Pseudolabrys. The sequence continues at coordinate 21,566 of CAVXGN010000016.1, forward strand.
GGGGACGAGGGCTGGTTAGCCGACCGTGATTATTTTTTGGGTTTAGTGGTTTTTTCGACTGTGGGCGCCGCTGATGCGGGGTTTCAGCTGTCCCGGGCGGTTCTGCAATGGCTGTCGACCGGGTGTCGGCGGCGATTATGCTCTCATCGCCGCCATGAGCGGTTGGATGCCAATGATGTTCATGACGCGCGTGAGATTATAGGCCAATACGTGCAGTGCCATTTCGGTGGCGACGCGTGGCAGCGTCTTCATCAGGAAGTGAGTTGCGCCCATCCGGGCCTTGATCGTTCCAAAGGGATGCTCGACTGTCTCGCGCCGCAGACGCATCTTTTCTGGATGTTCGTCGAGCCGGCGCTGCACCGCCTCAAGAACGTGCTCATGCTCCCATCGGCTGATCCGGCGTTCCTTGCCAGTGGTGCAACTGTGCTTGATGCCACAGCTCTGGCAGGCCTTGGTCGCGTAGCGGCGCAGGACCAATCCATTTTCCGAAGTGGTGAAGGAGTAGGCGAGTTTCTGCATCGGCAGGACAAATATAGACGTCCTCCTCAGCCACATAACGGAAGTCCTGCTTGCCAAAGCGCCCTTCTGCCTTTGAGTTCGAGGTCATCGGCTTGGGCAGCGTGACCGTAATCCCGGCGTTCTCGCAGGCCAGAATCTCCTCACTGCTGAAGTAGCCGCGGTCGGCGACGGCATCGAGGTTCTCCACTTCCAGCGTCGCCTTCGCCTCCCTGGCCACAGGTGAGAGCTGCGACCGGTCGCTGCCGACATTGGTCACCTCATGTGTAACGATCAGATGATGTGTGGTGTCGACCGCGACCTGGACATTGTAGCCAACGACGCCAGAGCCGCGTCCGCTCGTCGCCATCGAGCGAGCATCCGGATCAGTCAGCGATATCTGCTGGTCCGGAGTTGCGAGCATTGTCACCTTGAGAACTCGAGCCGCTGCATCTGCTCCTTCAGCTTCTCGATCTTCTCTTTCAGGCGGCTGGTCTTGGTTTTGAGTGTCTCGGACGGCTCCTGCCGATCCGCACTGTCGAGCTGCTGCAGATAGCGCGCGACGCTCTCCTCGATCTGCGCCATGCGCCGCTCCATCTTGGCCCGCGTGAAGTTCTTGTCGCGGTTGTTCACCGCCTTGAACTTGCTGCCGTCGATCGCGACGCTGGCTTGCGTGAGCAGGCCCAGGGTGCGGCAGAGCGCAACAAACCGGGCGCACACCTGGCGGATGGCGCGGCCGTTGTCCTTGCGGAAGTCGGCTATCGTCTTGTGGTCGGGAGCAAGCCGGCCCACCAGCCACATCACCTCAACGTTGCGCCCCGCCTCGCGCTCCAGCCGTCGGCTCGACTGCACCCGGTTGAGATAGCCGTAGATGTAGAGCTTCAGCAGAACCGCCGGATGATAGGAAGGCCGACCGGTTATCTCGGGTTCGACCCCCTCAAACCCAAGCTCACCAAGATCGAGTTCGTCGACAAAGACGTCAATAACGCGAACTGGATTGTCATCGCCAATCCAGTCTTCCAAACATTCAGGAAACAGCGTGTTCTGCCCGCGATCCGCCGCCTCAACGAAGCGCTTCACCCGATCCTCCCGTAAATCGTGCGAGAATCTTATCGCGAGAATCAAACTCAGCGTCGCGTTTTTACACAACCAGGGTCAATCGCTACCGAGCGATGCAGCTCGCGTGCCGATCAATGTCCGCTGTGCTCCCAAAAGCCGACAAGTCATTGCATCGCAGCGAAATGACACAAAATGCCAATATCGACATCTCTTGCATACGGTATAGTTCAGGTTTCCGCAGGCTTGCACCCCGCTAAAGCGTCCCAGCATTAGCCTTCAATTGACGGCGGGTCTTACAAGGGGGCGAAGTCCAGTAATGGTCGACCAAATCCTATCCACGATCGCGTCGTGGATCGTCGAGGTGATTTCTGCCGGGGGCTACCTTGGTGTAGTCGGCCTGATGGCGATCGAGTTCGGCATGCATTCCGCTACCGTCCGAAGTGATCATGCCTTTTGCCGGCTACCTCGCCTCCATCGACCGATTTAGCCTGCTCGGCGCCGCGACGATGGGCGCGCTTGGCTGCAATGTCGGGTCGACCCTGGCCTATTTCGTAGCGGCCAAGGGTGGCCGGCCGGCGATCGGACGCTGGGGCCGATACGTGTTCATGGGTCCGGGCGAACTTGACCGCACCGAAAATTTCTTCGCGCGCTATGGAACGCTAACTGTCTTCGTTGGCCGGTTACTGCCGGTGGTGCGGACCTTCATCGCCTTTCCGGCTGGCCTCGCGCGAATGCCGATGATGAAATTTCAAATCTATACGTTTCTCGGCTCCTGGCCGTGGTGCTTTGCGCTCGCCTACGTCGGTTTCGTGCTGGGCCAGCGTTGGGACAGCGATCCGACCTTCCGCAGGCTCTTCCACCAGTTCGATACGGCCGTCGCGATCGTTCTTTTGGTGGGTTTTATTTGGTTTGTTTGGTCGAGGTTGCGCGAGAGCTAAATTGAACGACAACGTGAACTCCGTTGCATCACGCAAGGAAGTTGCTAAATGAACTGGACAGTCTGATTTTGCAGGTATCGTATTCACTTTGAACCGACAATTGAGCTTTCATCGGTCCACTTGCCATGTCTCAGATGGGTCATTAGGCGACATTGACGATGCTTTTTGCGATGTCTGCTTTCCCTCTCAAAGCGGAGTTTGGGCGACAGCTTTCGGGTGTCAGCAAAGTGCCAAACGCGTATCCATTCTATCTAATTCTTCACCCTCTCCCAGGCGTCCTGTGCTGCGGATGGAAGCTTGTCCATATGCTTTAAAAACTGAGCAAGCGTCCAAATCTCTTGATTGGTAAGCGTATCCTTCCATGAAGGCATCGCCGTCCAACGGATGCCGTATTTGATTTTCCAGAACGAGACGCCCTCGGGATCATCCTCAACGCCGTCGGTCGCCAGTTGAGGGGGTTTTGGATAGAGCCCTTTCGCTATGGGCGAGGTGGAGGCATCGCCTTTTGCGGTACCGTGGCAAATCGCACAATGTCGCGCATATATATCGATCCCTGTGATGAGATTTGCATCTGTCGGTGCGATGGGATTTGGGCTCTTCGGTGCTTCCCTAATTAACGTTGCATCCAACGAAGTCTCGGCGGCCCAGATTTCGATCGGGCCAGGCGTTGCATCGGCATTGGCCGGAATAAATCCACTCCGCAAGAGCAGGTAGCCACCAACGAGTGCGACGGCGATTGTTGTGGCAATGCCGGCGATGAAGCTTTTGAGCATTTTGACACCGTGGGGTTCGACGACCGATCCGTCGCACCGGACAGATCAGATCGCGTTGCGAAATCGCCCCTCAAAAACTGCAAGGACGATATAGCATGTCCGGAACTCTGAAATCGTCCCGAAGTTCCAAGGCGCTTTTAATCCGGGCGCAATGTCCGCTCTGGGTCAAACGCAACCGACCCATTGAGCCCACAGCGGCGCCCGATGTCGGCTGTTGCTCCAAGACCGGACATGACTTTGCATCGCAGAGAAACGTCGATAAGTGCCATTAGGCGACATCAGGCCGTATCAGCAAATACAGAATGTACTCAATAGCAGGTGGCAAGCACTGCCCTCGCCAGCGAACGGCCCCGGCAAATGACCGGGGTTTGCATTTGGAATACGCGCGCTCGATCAAAGCTTATTGTTCAAGGTTGCGCGCGTGGATAAGTCGCCCGACCATCAGCAGGCAAAACGATATAATGGACGGTGCTATCGCTACAGCTTCAGCAGTTTTCTGGCGTTCGCACCATAGATCAACGCGCGATCATGTTCACTCACCGATGCCGCATCCAGCCATTTGCGGCCGGGGACATTGCTCTGGAAAGGCCAATCGACCGAAAACATGACGTGGTCGACGCCCATCTCGGCGATCGAGCAAGCGAGCGCGGCATCGGAAAATGCTCCGCTGGTGGTAAGCCAGAAATGCTGGCGGTAATAATCGGCGAATGCGCGCGGCATCTTCATGCGCTCGCTTAGAGAGGTCGTTCGTCCGCCAAAGCAGAAATGGCGCAGTTTCACCGAAATGGCCGACGATGATCTTTAACGTAGGGAGTTCATCAAACAGACCGCTGACGATAAGCCGGAAGGTATGGGTCAAGGTCTCAATGGTGAAACCAAGCGGCGCGCCAGCGAGCACCGGGTAATCGGAGAAATAGGCTGCCATCACATCCTTGTGCGGCGGAGTGGGGTGAATATAGACCGGCACATCCAGAGCTACCGCACGCTCGAATATCGGACGAAATCGCTTGTCATCCATGAAACGTCCGTGGGTAAGACCCATGATCATGGCGCCCTTGAAGCCAAGTTTGCTCACGCAGCGCTCCAACTCATCGGCCGCCGCTTTCGGGTCCGGAGTCGGCAGGGTGGCGAACCCGGCGAAGCGGTCGGGATGCGAGCAGACGGCTTCATACAGAACGTCGTTGGAGGCGCACGCCAGTTTGACGGCAATTTCCGCATCGAGATTTTGCGTAGCCGGATTGTTTTCGGAGATCACTTGGAGGTCGATGCCAGATTCGTCCATCTCGCGTATGCGCAACTCGCCGAGATCATCGAGCCTACGCTGAACAGGTGTGTCCTTTTCGCCTCGCAGCGCGCGCAATTTTGGCGACGTAAAATGTTCCTCGATGGCGATGACTTTACGATTCTGCACGATGCGGAGTTCTTTCGGTCGCAAGCGGTGGCGGTAACGCTGAGCGCCGTCACCTTGCTGGCGGCGCCAGCGCTTTGACGCTACACTGTCGCGGTCCCACAACCTAATGTCTGGATAGGATCATTTGGCGACATGGGTGCGCGTCCCTTCCCAAAACCTTTCTAGAAAAGTCGGCTCAGGCGTGGGGTTTTCGCAACCGATTTTGCGCTTGGCCCTAACCAAGCATACCAACTGGTGGCAGATAGGTCACATTATCAAGGAACTTCCCTCCGCAAACTATCTGGCGAAGCCGCGTATCCCACGCGAGCAAGGCATTGCTTTTGCGCTCGAGAAGGTCAGTTCGCACGTAGTGCCTGATCAACGTTTTGACTTCCTTGACGCCGACTTCATGACCGAGCACTCCTGCCGTGAGCTCGTAGGGAATACCAAGGTCAACCAATCCCGTGGCAACCGTCCGCCGCAAGTCGTGCGAGGTAAAGTGGTCGATGGGCACCTCTTTGCGGTGCTTCACCAGCATCGAGGCAACCAGGTTTGAGTTCGAGTGGCAGTCCGCGATCGGACCTGAACAGCGGGCCATCGGGCGAGTCATGGACGTGAGTCTCGACAATCTCTTGTGCCAAACCAACTAGCGGGGTCACGCGCGGCCGGCCATTTTTCGATCGGTGCTCGGGCAAGGTCCACCGCCACGTCTGTTGGTCCAGCTCGGCGGCCTGCATGCCGGCCACCTCCCCAATCCGGGCGCCGGTCGCGAGCTGCAGTTTGAGCGCGTCCGCGTATCCCTCTGGGATGGTCCCGCTCGACAGCCAGTCCCAGACAAGCTTGATTTCATCGGCGGTCAAAACCCGGTTGCGCCGTGGACTGGTGCCATATGAGGCCAGGCCGGCCGTAGGATCGATTTCGACGAGGTCCTGACTTAAGGCCCAGCGGGAACATCACCCGGGCCACTTGGCGGCGCTGCTGGGCCTCGCGCGGGGCGCCTCGATCAGCCACCTTGTCGAGAAGCTCACGTAAATCCCGCCGGCGAATTTCATCGATGCAACGGTCCTTCAGAGGTCCAAACGTCCGCACAAACCGCCGCTCCATCTCGGCAGCGGATCGCAGCCGGCCGCGAACCCGCCGGCTTAGGTAGAGTTCGACCAGCTGGCCGACGGTCAGCCGCGCCTCCGCAGCCGCCTTCGCGGCCTTCTCCTCGGCAATCAGATCCCGCCCTGCTTTGGCGGCATTGGTCAGGGCGAGTGTTCGCTCCCGCGCAGCATCGAGCGTAACGGCAGGAAACGGCCCGAGCGAGAGCCGCCGGTAGATGCCCTTGCCGCGCACCCGAAAGGCGACGTCCCAGGTCTTGACGCCGCTGGGAGCGACACGCACCGCAAGGCCCTGGCATCGCATATCACAGATGCGATAGGCGAGCGCTTCCGAACGAAGCGCTTCAACGCCGCGATGCGTGAGTGCGATGCGTCCGCGCGTTGCGCTCGCAACAGAGCCAAGTTTGGATTCCATGTTTTCCTCCGCCGGTTGCAATTGGATCGCAATTTTGGCGCCGGCTCGACGCGACTTAAGACAACCGACGGCGAACGTCTCCGTTGTAGATTTCGTTGATCGCTCGAGCAAATTGGTACGATGGAGAACGACGGCGAACGTTCACGAACGAAGCGTAGGAAAATGGATGCAGACCTGGATCGTGCACATGCGCGAGCCGCGCCGGTTGTTACATGAACTTGGCTTTGGCGGCTTCATGGCCTTTCAGCTCATGGTCGGCGGCAATGTGCTGGCGGCGCTGGTGCATCCGCTGTTCCTCGCGGGGTTGGTCTATTCGGTGGCGAGCGGCACGCCAATGTGGAAAGGCGACGACACGCAAGATGTCGTTCTTGCCGCCTTCTACGGCGCCAGCATCGTGATCGGGTACCTTACATCGGTATTTCTAGGCTGGATCGGCTTGGCGCGTCGTGGTCTGTTGTCGAACGCCTGGGTCCTGCTGGCAACGCCGGTGCACTGGCTGCTACTCTCTCTAGCCGCGTGGCGCGCGCTCTATCAGTTGATCGTTGCGCCTTATGCTTGGGAAAAGACCGAACACGGACTCGCAAGAAACTCACGGCGCGCCACTAAATTGATTCACTCGCTGCTTGAGTTGGAGCGTTATTTCGATGCGCTCAAGAAGTCCGGTGAGCTGCCAATCATCGCGGACAACGTTACATATATTTCCGCAGCGCGTCGGCCGCCGCTTGCGGTTTCCGCTTGAGATCGAACGGCGCGACAAAGTGGCCCTGCTTGTCCATCAGATAAACCAGCGCCGAGTGATCCATGCTGTAGTCGTCTTTTTCGGTCGGCACCTTCTTGGCATAGACCCGGTAGGCTTTCTCCACCAACTCGACAGCGGCCGGGCTGCCGGTGGCGCCGCGCAGGTGTGGATCGAAGCTCGACAGGTAATCTTTCATGATCGCCGGCGTATCGCGCTCCGGATCGACGGTGATGAAAAGCCCGGTGATGCGGTTGGCGTCGGGCCCGAGCGCGTGCAGCACCTCGGAAAGCTCGAAAAGCGTGGTCGGACAGACGTCCGGGCAATGGGTGTAGCCGAAAAAAACCAGGAACGGATGGCCCTTAAAGTCCTGATCGGTAATGGTTTTGCCGTTCTGGTCAGTGAGCTTGAACGCCCCGCCAATAGCCGAGGGCCCGGGCCCGCCGACCGACGACAGATTGCCGGTCGCGAACAGGAAAACGCCGACGAACAGCACGAGCCCAGCCAGAAAAGCGGAAAGAACAAGAAGAAGTTGCGATGTTCTGGCCTTCATCGAGCCTCATGGGTCTGGAGAACTAGAAGCAGGCGGTCCAGCCGGTTCGCACCACCTCGAAGAACACGGTGGTACCGTAGTAGGCCCAAAGCCCCACGGTCGCGGCCAGCAGCAGCCCGAACACAAGCGCTGCGAACAACAACGGCCGCGACAGGCTGGCCGTGGCGGAGACGGTCGGGGGCATCGCAAGCCTCCAAAGCAATGCGCTCGACCATGACATAAGAGCTAAATTTATGCTCGGCAATATTGACGATGCCGCGGCAAGGACACACCACAACGGCTTGCCGTGCGCACTATTGCCGCCTCGCCAAGTCGGGAATCCCGGCGCAATCTGGGGCCGCGCGTTGAAACGGCCCGCCAGGGTCGCCGCCCCTTATTCACATGTATTATTTGTGTTATAAGGTCGGATCGGATCCGACAGCACATCGCGCGGTCATCGCCGGCGGAGAAGCCAAATTGGCGAAGACATCGGGCCCAGTCGGGCGCCGCCCGACGATGACAACGGTGGCGATGTTAACTTTGTTACCGCCGGAAACGTGTTGAAACCCGGCGTTACCAGTGCTCGCGTTGACTTGCAGCCCTAAAGTCGCGATGAATAGACAGGAAACATTCCGAATTTCGCAAGCTTAGGAGAAACGGATGCGTCACGCCTTCGCTCTCGCTGTTGCAATCTCGGTGTCGCTGGCGGCCGGCACCGCTTGGGCCGCCGAAGACGCCAAACTCCTACGCCGGCTCCGGCAGCAGCCGGCGAAAAGTGCACCAACCCCAATGCGTTGGGCGTCGAGCGCGTCGTGCAGATCGACACCACCGGTGGTCCGGGCTTCGGCTTCCAGAACTTCAAGGTCTACGACTTCCTGCAGGATCATGAAGTCGTGCTGACCTTCGACGACGGCCCGTGGCCCGGCAATACCGAGCGCGTGCTCAAGGCGCTGGAGGAACAATGCACCAAGGCCATGTTCTTCCCGATTGGACAGCATGCCGGCTGGCATCCCGAAATCCTGAAAATGGACATCGCGGCCGGCATGACCGTCGGCTCGCACACTTGGTCGCATAAAGACCTGACGAAACTGTCGACCGAAGACGCCAAGGCCGAGATCGAAAAAGGCATAGCGGCAGTGAGCATCGCGTCCGGCAACAAGCCAGTTGCTCCGTTCTTCCGCTTCCCGGCGCTGCGCATGCCGCCGGAAATCTTGAAATATCTCGCCTCTCGCAACATCGCCATCATGTCCACCGATTGGGACACGTTCGATTTCAAGCTGCGTAAGCCGGAACAGGTCGTCAAGTCGGCGATGAGCAGGCTGACCAAGCACGGCAAGGGCATCATCTTGATGCACGACTTCCAGCATGCCACTTCGCTTGCTATTCCTGAGCTCTTGAAGGAGCTCAAGAAGAACGGCTTCAAGATCGTGCAGATGGTTGGCAAGACCCCGGTCGAGCCGCTGCCGGAATACAAGGCGATCGTGCTCAAGGAAATGGGCGGCGGCCTGGCCGACGCACGCCCGATGTCGAGCGTGATCAAGACCATCAGCGGCGGCGGCACCAACTAACGTCGCTTTCCGAGAGATCAACATGAACCGGCCGCGCTTGATGCGCGGCCGGTTTTTTGTTGCCCGCTGAATTGTTCACAAATCAGGGCACCGCCCGCCGCGTGAAGGCGGTAAAGATCGACGATGCGACAGTCGCGTTTTCATAGACGATGCGGCCCGCCACCACGAACAGCGTTATCGCCAGTGTCAGACGCAAAGCGCGTTCCGGGATGCGGACGGCGAAATAGCTGCCGAGGAAAATGCCCGGCAGCGAACCGGCCAGCAACGAGCCGACGATGTGCCAGTCGACCGATCCCACCATCCAGTGGCCGATACCCGCGATCAAAGTCAGTGGCACTGCGTGTGCGATGTCTGAGCCGACGATCTTGGCCATCGGCAGGTGTGGATAGAGCAGCACCAGCAAAACCACGCCGATGGCGCCGGCGCCGACCGAGGAAATCGAAACCAGCACGCCGAGCGTCGCACCGACCAGTGCAGTCGAAATCGCGGTTCGCCGCGGATCGAGTGCGCTGACGCGGGCGCGATAGACGCGCGACAATCGGATCGCCGAACACCAGCACCAGCGCGGTCGCAAATAGCGCAATGCAAAGTACAAAGGTAATCAGGCCGCCCGCGGCGTCGCCGTTTAGATTGAGTTCGGACAAGACCGCAAGGGTAATCACCGTCGCCGGAATGCTGCCGCTCGCCAGCCGCTGCACGACGCGCCAGTCGATGCTGCGCGCGAACCCGTGCACCAAACTGCCGCCGGTCTTGGTGGCCGCCGCATAGATGAGATCGGTGCCGACCGCGGTTGCTGGATGAATGCCGAACAGCAGAATCAACAGCGGGGTCATCAGCGAGCCGCCGCCGACACCGGTCATGCCGACCAGCATGCCGCCGACAAACCCCGCCAGCGAATACAGCGGATCGATCATCAAGGTCGCCCCGTCGCGGCCGGCTGGCCGCTGCTCGACCTAAACATAATTCGACAGCGCAGTCATTGCGTCGAAAGAGTCCGTTCGGTATTTGTGAGCTTGGCTTACCGGTTCCGCGAAATTTTCGTAACGCCGAGGGGGATGAACGCGACTAAAAAATACCTATTTGTTTGTGCAGATAGTTTCCTTGCCGGGAACCGCAACATCAACCGGAGCAAAATGTGCCGGACATCGTCACCCTCACCATCAACCCGGCAATTGATATTTTCGTCAACGTGCCGCGCGTCGAAGCGACGCGCAAGCTGCGATGCTCGCCACCCAAGCGCGATCCCGGCGGCGGCGGTATCAACGTGGCGCGCGTCGCGCACCGCCTGGGCGGCAGACGTGCTCGCGGTCTATCCGATCGGCGGCCAAATCGGCAAATTGCTGCATCGACTGGTCGATCGCGAGGACATCGAAAGCCTGGTTACTCCGTCGCATGTGGAAACCCGGGAAAACTTCACCGCCTATGAGGAGTCGACCGGCGAGCAATACCGCTTCGTGCTGCCGGGCTCGCCGCTGCACCGGGTCGAATGGGAGACGTGCCTCGACAAGCTTTCTTCGCTGGCGAGCAAGCCAAAATTCGTGGTGGCGAGCGGCAGTCTGCCGCCGGGCGTGCCTGACGATTTCTACGCGCGCGTCGCACGCCATGCCAAGGCGCTCGGCGCCAAGTGCGTGATCGACACGTCCGGTGCTGCGTTGAAAGCCGCGGTGGCCGAGGGCGTCAGCTTGATCAAGCCGAACCTGGTCGAACTCAGCGAATTCGTCGCAAAACCGCTGCACCATGAGAAGGATCGCATCGCGGCTTGCCGCAAGCTGGTGAGCGAAGGACGCGCTGAAATGGTCGCCCTCACGCTCGGCGAGAAGGGTGCTCTATTGGTGACGGCACAGCAGGCTTGGCACGCGCAGGCGGTGCAAATCGAAGCGGTGAGCACGGTGGGCGCCGGCGACAGCTTCGTCGGCGGCATGGTGGCCACGCTGGCAAATGGCAAGCCGATCGAGGAAGCCTTCCGCGTGGCTATGGCGGCGGCATCCGCCGCCGTCATGACGCCCGGTACCGGCCTTTGTCAGCCGGAGGACGTGAAACGCCTGCTGCCGCAGGTCCAGATCCGCGAGGTGGTGCCGGCTATCTGAGCGACGTGCCGCCGGCGCGCGCCTCTTCGTGGCGGCAGAAATTGTCCGCGTATTTTTCCGCCAGCGCGTGCATCATCGGGCCGTAAGTATTCTTGTCGGTGCCTGTCCATTCGCGCGCGAGATCGCCGAAGGTGACCGGCCGGTGCAAGCGGCGCATGATCGCCTGCACGTCTTTTTGCACGAGCCGCGTACGCTTGGCGACCGGATTGGGGATCGGCGTCGTGGAATACATCAGCACATGTTGCAGGTGCGCGAGCACCCCGGTGCGAACGTCGTCGAAATGCTCGCCCGGCTTGCTCGGAATGGTGGCGCCAAGGCCGGCGAAATTGTTGTCGCTCGCCGGCACGCCGCCGGGTCTGCCGCTCGGCGCGCGGAAGGTGAGGTAATTGGTCTCGATCAGCATCTGGAAGAAGGCGTAGTCCCAACGCACGCCGACGCACTTGTCGGGCGAGCGCGAAACGCAGGTGCCGATGCTCTGATAAAGATCGGCGATATGGGCAAAGCGCGGCGCGATCGTGCGCGCCGGATGTTTCAGCGCATTGCGCTCGGCAACGAATTCCATCAGCGTGTCCGGCTTCACGCATTTGGGCACCGGATTGTCGGCTGAGGCGATAATGCGCGGCAGCGATGCCGCCTCGCTCGCGTGCGGCACTAGCAGCAGCGCGAGCCCGAAAAACACAACTACTTTCATCAAGCCCCGTCCCGGAAAGGCACCCGCCAATCAATAGATCGGCGGATGCGAAAACCCCACCAGCAGCCGGGCATTTTGGCGGCTGGACCTTGCCAAATGGTTAACGGTAGTTAACCAAGCGCGGCCGGCGCGCGCAAGCGGCGGGATGTCTTGGCGTTGGGCTGGTTCGAATGCGCGAAGCACGCGGCGTCAGAGCGCCTTGATCTCGGCCAGAAGTGGTTCACTGACCGACAAGCCCTCACGCTCGGCCTTGGCGCGCAGACCGCGTCGGCGCGTGCCCGGCAAACGAGCGCCTGGCTGCGCTTCAATCGCGGCGGCGAGCGCTGCAAAATGGTCGAGCGTGCCGTCGCCGCCGAAAACGGATGGATCGAACGCGATCAGCAATTGCCCCGTGCCGGGCGGCGGTCCTTTGGCGTCGAGGAATGACGAAGCGTCGACGGCGAAATTGGCGCCGGTCAGACCGGCGGCGAGCAGCTCCACCATCAGTGCCAGCGCGGTGCCCTTGGCGTCGCCCAGCGGCAACATCGTCCCCGCGAGCGCCGCCGCCGGGTCGGTCGTTGGCCGACCTTGCGCATCGAGCGCCCAGCCGTCCGGGATCGGCTCACCCTTCTGCTTCGCGGCGAGAATATTGCCGCGCGCCACCTTCGACAGCGACAAATCGACCACGATCGCTGGGCGCTGCGGCAGCGGACAGGCAAAGGCGATCGGATTGGTGCCGAACACGCCCTTGGCGCCGCCGGCGGGCGCGATCGCCGCCGGCGTGTTGGCGAACATCAAGGCGACCAGCCCGGCTTCCGCCAGTCGCTCAACCGGATGACCGGCCGCGCCGCAATGATGCGAGCGGCGGATCGCCGCAGCGGCAAGACCGTTCTGGCCGACCGCCGAAGGCAGCGCCGCAACCGCCGCCTCGAGCGCCGGATAGGCAAAGCCGTTGTTGGCATCGATGGCCGCGACAGCGGGCCGCGGCCAAGTGAGCGCCGGCTTGGCGAAGCCGTCGACCTTGCCGACTTTGGCTTGCGCGGCATAAGTCGGCACGCGCGAGAGGCCGTGGCCTTTCAGGCCCTCGGCTTCGGCGGCGACGAGCGCGCGCGCAACGCTGCGCGCATTGCCCGGCTCGGTGCGGCAACGCGCGAGCGTGTCCGTCACCAGCTCTTCGGCTTGTGCCAGCGTCAGCGTCGGCATCAGCGCCCTCCCGCGAGATGATCGCGGATCTTCTCCGCCACCAGCCGCGACACCCGCGTATTGGCTTCGAGGCTCAACCCCGCAATGTGCGGCGTCAACAGCAGATTGGGACAGCCGGCGAAGACCTGGCCCTGCTCTTTGGTCAGCGGCTCCTGCGCGAATACATCGAGCGCCGCGCCGCCGAGCGTGCCCGCGCGCAAGGCATCGGCCACGGCCGCTTCGTCGACCACGCCGCCGCGCGCGGCGTTGATCAGGATGGCGCCGCGCTTCATGCGTGCGATGCGCGCGCGATCGAGGAGGTTGCGGGTTTCCTCGGTGAGCGGCACATGCAGCGACACAACGTCGCTGTCGCGCAGCAAGCTGTCGAGATCGAGCGCGGCAACCTTGCCCCAGGCTTGCGTCCAGGCGGCATCGCCGGCCGGAATATGCGGATCGTAGCCGGCGACCTGCATGCCGAGCGCGGCGGCGCAGGCGCCCACTTTTCGCCCGATGGCGCCGAAGCCGATCAAGCCGAGCCGCTTGCCGCCGGCCTCATGGCCCATCAATTTGGTGCGCGGCCATTCGCCGGCGATTACCGCGCCGGTGGCGCCAAAGACGCCGCGCAGCAGCACCAGCATCGCCGCGATCACATATTCCACCACCGCGGCGTCATTGGCGCCGGTCGCCGGATAGACGGCGATGCCGCGCGCCTTGCAGGCGGCGACGTCGATATTGTCGAGCCCGACACCGAGCCGGCCGACCGCTGCGAGCTTGGGCGCCGCCGCCAGCAGCGCCGCGTCGACCTGGGTGCGGTTGCGCACGATCAGCGCGCGCGCCTCGCCAAGCACCGTGCACAGATCGGCGCGGCGGTCGACCAGGGTTGGGTCGTAGAGCACGTCATGGCCGACGAGGATGCCGATGGCATCCTCGTCCATGAACTCGGAGATCACAATCGCGGCCATCCGCGGCGCGCAATCGTCAAGCGCTGCGGTAGAGCTTGGTGAACACGTATTCGCGGTGGCCGAGCGCTTCGGCGGAGGTCAGCCGCCCGTTGGCGGTGCGCAGCACCATCTCGATCAGCGCATCGCCGGCTTGCGGGATCGTCAAGTCGCGCCGCAGGATGCCGGTCACGTCGAGATCGATGTGCTCCGACATGGTGCGCACGGTGCGCGGATTGGCGCTGATCTTGATGACGGGAAGGATCGGGTTGCCGATGATATTGCCTTGCCCGGTCGGGAAGGTGTGCACCACGTAGCCGGCCGCCGCCATCAGCGTCACGCATTCGGCCGCAGCCGAGGACGTGTCCATGTAGTAAAGGCCGGGCCCCTTGGTCGGCGCTTCGGCCGGTTCCAGCACGTCGATATATTGGCAGGTGCGGCCGATCTTCTCGAGATTGCCGAGCGCCTTCTCCTCGATGGTGGTGAGACCGCCGATAATATTGCCCTTGGTCGGCTGCGAATCGGAAAGATCGTCGGTCTTATGCGCCTGGATGACCTCATCCTCATAGGCCTGCCAGGTCTTCATCCATTTCTCGCCGATCTCCGGCGAGATGGCGCGCGCCTTGGCGATGTGTTCGCCGCCGGTGATCTCCGAGGTTTCGCCGAATACGCCGGTGATGCCCTTGGGGATCAGCTTGTCGTACATGTTGCCGACGGTCGGGCATGAGCCGAGGCCGGTGGTGGTGTCGCTCTCGCCGCACTTGGTCGACACCCAAAGTTCGGAAATGTCGCACTCCTCGCGCTGCAATTCCGACGCCCATTGCAGATAGTCCTTGGCTGCGCGCGAGGCCTTGGCCACCGTCATCAGGTCGCCCGTGCGTTCGATGCCGAAGCCGGTGACCGGCTTGCCGGTCTTGGCGATGCCGTCGACCACGCGTTGGGTCCAGCCTTCCTCGATGCCGATGACCACGACCGCGGCCACGTTGGGGTTGCAGCCAGTGCCGATCAGCGTGCGGAAAAACAGATCGAGGTCGGCGCCAAATTGCAGGCGGCCATAGGCATGCGGGATCGCCAGCGTGCCCTTGATTTGATTGGCGACCAACTCGCAGGCCGCGTTGGATATGTCGTCGAGCGGCAGGATGATCACGTGGTTGCGCACGCCAACGCGGCCGTTCTCGCGCCGCCAGCCCATGAATTTCATGTTCGATTTGCCGTTTTGCGCCATATCACCACCGCTTGGTCTTGAGATTGTGAACGTGGACGTGCTCGCCCTTGGCGATGTCGGCCACCGCCTTGCCGATGTCCTGGCCGTATTTGATGACCGTGTCGCCCTTCTTGATGTCGGTCAGCGCAATCTTGTGGCCGATCGGGATGTCCATCTTCGACTTGAAATTGAACGAGGAATTGTCGGCGGTGACCACCGCCAGCATGTCGGTATTGGCTTTCAAGTCCTCGACCACGATCACGCCGACCGTGTCCTTTTTGTCGTGAACCAGTAACTGGGGAATGCTCATGGGTCCCTTCCCTCGCGATGCTTGCCAAGGTCTTCTATAAGACATAAGAGTGCGGAGTCAACGCATGGAACCCCCGTCCATGGACGAAGCGCGGAGCGAGCCGAGATTGCAGCGCGGCGAAGCGCGCGAACCGCTCGGCTTTCGCCCGCTCTACCGGCAGGCGCGCGACGTGCTGGTCAAGCGCATCGTCGACAACGTCTGGAAGCCGGGCGACGCGCTGCCGAGCGAATTCGAGCTCGCCGCCGATCTCGGCGTGTCGCAGGGCACCGTGCGCAAGGCGCTCGACGAGTTGGAAGCGGAAAAATTCGTCGTCCGTCACCAGGGCAAGGGCACTTTCGTGGCGCGCCACGATGATGCGCGTATCCTATTCCAGTTTTTCAAGCTGGTCCCGGATACCGGCGACAGTGAATTTCCCGAAAGCCGCATTCTCAGCGTCGCGGTGGAAGCCGCCGATGCGCGCGCGGCCGCCGCGCTCGATGTGCGGGCGGCGGCGCGCGTGGTGCGCATTGAGCGGCTGCGCTCGCTTGCCGGCCGTGTCTGTATCGTCGAGCGCATTCTGCTGCCGCGCGCGCTGTTTCCGGGAATTGAAAAACGCGACCTGCCCAACAATCTCTATGAGCTTTACCGCTCGGATTTCGGCGTCACCATCGTGCGCGCTTCGGAAAAGCTCAAAGCGGTCGCCGCCACGCGGCGCGAGGCCAAGCATCTCGGGCTGGCGGTCGGCGCGCCCCTGTTGGCGATCGACCGCACCGCTTTCGCGCTCGACGGAAGACCGGTGGAATGGCGCGTGTCGCTCTGCCGCACCGACACGCTGCACTATTTGTCCGATCTGCGGTGACGCGATGCACTCAGTCGAGATGAAATCCCTTGCCGCGCACGAAGGCGCCGAAATCGGCGCGCTGCGGTACCGCATATTGTCGCGCCTTGTCCTCCGACCAGCCGTAGAACTCCGCGCGGCCGAAGCGCGCGACGTCACGCTGGTTGCGATAAGGCCGCGTCGCCGCGCGCCGGCGGTCATAGGCATCGATCTGTTGCGCGAGGTCGTCTTCGACGAAGCGCTCCTCATGCAGCGTGGTCGCAAGCGACAGGCGCGGCGAGAGCGCGCCCTGCTCCGCCGGCCAGCCGACGCACATGCCGGCAACCGGAATCACCTTCTCCGGCAGTTCCAGCATTTCACTCACCACGCGCGCGTGATCGCGGATGACGCTGATCGGACAACAGCCGAGGCCGACCGCCTCCGCCGCGCGCACGAACGTGGCGAGCACCAATGCGGTATCCACCACCGCGTTGAACAACAGATCGAAATGATCGTTGGGAAACGGCTTGCCGCGCATGCGCGCAACCGCCGGCAAGCGGCGCCCGTTGGCAAGGAACACCAGAAACACCGGGGCGTCCAAGACCCACGGCATAGCGGGCAGCAATGCAGCTATGCGCTCGCGCCGGGCCTTGTCCCGCACGATGAGAATGTCGGCCTGCTGCAGATCGCTTTTCGACGGTGCCGACAGAGCGCAAGCGCAGAGCAGCCGCATGAGCGCAGGCGATACGTCGCGCGCAAGGTAGCGCCGCTGCACACGATGGTCGGCGATGCGGAACAATTCGTTCGAGGCCCGGCAACGCCGGATCGACGTCGATCCGTTCGCCGAAGCGCTCAGCGAGCGCGGCCGTAATCGATGGGGCGAGTTCGGGCATCGGCGCGTTCCTTCCTGAAATAACGGTTGCCACCCTATCGTAGCGTGACGGATGATGCGACGAAGAACAAAATCGAAAATGAAAACTCAAATGGGGGAGACCATCGTGTTCAAAACTCACTGGCGTTGGCCGCTCGTCGCGGCGGCGCTCGCTGGAGCATGCAGCGATGAACGCCGCCACGCTCAACGTTGATATTTGGCGCGGCACCGAGACCGGGCAATTCGAGGCCTTCGCGATTCCGCGCCGCGAGCATCAGACCGTGCTCGATGTCGTCACCGAAATCCAGCGCGAGCACGATCCGACGCTATCCTATCGCTTCGCCTGCCGCGTCGGCATGTGCGGCTCCTGCGCCATGGTGGTCAACGGGCGGCCGCGCTGGACCTGCCGCACCCGCGTTGCCGAAGTGGTCGATGCCGGTAGCCGGCTGAAGCTCGAGCCGCTGCGCAATTTCGCCGTGGTCAAGGATCTCGCGGTCGAAATGACGCAGTTCTTCGACAAGTGGAAAGACGCGCGCGGGTTTTTCGAGCCCGGCCCGGCGCCGCAGGCGGATTTCGCGGTCGTGCCGCCGGCATCGCGCGAGCGCCAGGCGGCCGATGCCGGCATCGAATGCATCGGCTGCGGCGTCTGCTATTCGGCTTGCGACGTGGTGGCGTGGGACCCCGATTATCTCGGGCCGGCGGCGCTCAACCGCGCCTGGACGCTGGTCAATGACGTGCGCGATCAGGCCCGCGATGCGCGGCTCGACGCCGTGTCGGGCAGCGACGGCTGTCAGGCCTGCCACACCCATATGAGCTGCACTTCGTTCTGCCCGAAGGCGATTGCGCCGACTTATTCGATCGCCGGCCTGAAACGCGCGGTGCTCGCGCGCAGTCTGCGGGTGGTGCGATGACGGCGGTTCTGTTTCTGGCGCAGCGCGCGACCGCTTTCGTGCTGGCGCTGGCGGTCGCCGTGCATCTCGGCACCGTTCTTTACGCGGTTCGCGGCGGCCTCACTGCGGCGGAGATCCTCGGCCGCACCCACGGCAATGTCTCGTTCCTGTTGTTCTACGGCCTGTTCGTGATCGCGGTCGCCATCCACGCACCGATCGGGCTGCGCAATGTGTTGCGCGAATGGACGCCATGGCGCGGTGTCACGCTCGATATCGCACTCGCCCTATTCGCAGTTCTGCTGCTCGCCCTCGGCCTGCGCGCCGTTATCGCTGTGTACAGCGCATGATCCCGAAAAGTGGGAACCGGTTTTCGGAAAAGATCATGCGCAAGTGGAAAGTGTCCTGATGCGCGCCTCTCACACGCAACGCGGTTTTCTCGCTGCCATGCTGCACCGGCTGTCGGGCATTGCGCTCGCCATTTTCCTGCCGCTGCATTTTCTGGCGTTGGCGACTGCGCTCAACGGCGCCGGCGCGCTCGACTCCTTTCTGGCGTTGACGCGCGAGCCGCTGGTCATGCTGGGAGAAATCGGTATTGTCGTTGCGCTTGCCATCCATTTGACTTTGGGCTTGCGCGTGCTGGCGGTCGAGTTCTTCGATTTCCGCGAAAAATCTTTGCTGCCGCTCTCGCTCTGCTTGGCCGCCGTATTCGCGGTTGGCGTTGTCTTCATTCTCAATCTAGGCTGAACCGATGATCGCCGGATATCCGCTCGAAACCATCGCGATCCTTTGGCTTGGCACGTTGGTTGGCGGCATTGCGGCCGGTGGCGCCGGCTTCGCGTTCGGGCTTGCCGCCTCCTCGATCTGGCTGCATCGCATCGACCCGCTGCATTCGACCATCCTCATCAACAGCTGCGGCACGTTGTTGCACCTGACCACGATCTGGCCGCAGCGCCAGCACATCGAAGTCGGACGGCTGTGGCCGTTCGTGGTCGGCGGTCTTGTCGGCATTCCGATCGGCATCCATTTTCTCGCTCACACCGACGCCGGCGTGCTCAAGATCGCGCTCGGCGTGTTCCTGACGCTGTTCGGTGCTTACGCCCTGCTCGCCCCCAAAATCGCCAGCATCACCCACGGCGGCCGCCCGGCCGATGCCGGCGTCGGTTTCATCGGCGGGATTCTGGCCGGGCTCGGCGGCTATTCCGGCGTGCTGCCGACGATCTGGACGCAACTGCGCGGCTGGCCGAAGCACACGGCGCGCGCCGTCTACCAGCCCTACATCATTGCCATTCAATGCATCACGCTGGCGGGAATAGTCTGGGCGACCTATGATCTCGCCAGCCTGTTCCTGGTGCTGCTTGTGCTGCCGCCACTGGCGCTGGGAACCTGGATCGGCTGGCGGCTTTACGGCAAACTTGACGAGCGGCGCTTCCGCCAGGCGCTGGCCATTCTGCTGATCGCGTCGGGCGTGACACTGGTAATTTAGCGCATGATCCCGAAAAGTGGGGACCGGTTTTCGGACAAGATCATGCGCCGAGGAAAGAGCTAAGCCATGCAGCTCGATCTCAAGGAAGTCGAGGAGCTTGCGAAGACGCTCTATATCCGCGCGCTCAAGCTGCTGCCGGACGACATCAAGCAGGGCTTCGCGCAGCTGCTGATGCAGGAAACCGACGCGACCGGCAAGACCATCCTCGGCACCATGGTCGAGAACATCGCGGTGGCCGAGCGCACCAAGAATCTGCTCTGCCAGGACACCGGCATTCCGATCTACAACGTCACCATCGGCCGCCATGTCGAGCTCGACGGCGCGGGGATGAAAGAGGCGATCCGCCGCGGCTGCGAGCGCGCGACCAAGGAACATCCGCTGCGCTCGTCGGTCGTGCATCCGATCACACGCCAGAACGAGCAGACCTCCTGCGGCGTCGGCGTGCCGGTCATCAATGTCGATTTCGACGAGCCGCGAGGAGACGGTCGAGATCGAGATGATCCCCAAGGGCTCGGGCTCGGAGAACGGATCGTTCCTGCAGATGCTGATCCCGGCTGACGGCGTCGCCGCGGTCAAGCGCTTCGTCATCGACAAGGTGATCGAATGCGGCGGCCGCGTCTGTCCGCCGACCATCGTCGGCGTCGGCATCGGCGGCACCTCGGATCTGTGCATGCATCTCGCCAAGGTCGCGGCCACGCGTCCGCTCGGCACGACTTGCAGCGATCCGGAAGGCGCCAAGATCGAGGCGCAGCTTGAGCGAAGCGGTCAACGAGCTCGGCATCGGCCCGCAGGGGCTCGGCGGCCGTTCGACCTCGTTCCGCGTGCATGTGGAAGTTGCCGCCACCCACATCACCATGAATCCGGTGGCGGTGAACATCCAATGCCATTCGGCGCGGCGCGCCTCGGCGATCATCACGCCGGGCGGCATCGCCTTCGAGTGAGCCGATGACCCACCACGTGCTCGACATGCCGATCACCGACGCGCAGGCGCGCGCGTTGAAAGTCGGCGACACCGTGACGCTGGAAAAGACGCTGTTCGGCATCCGCGACGCCACGCTGATCGCCATGTTCGACCGCGACCGCACCACGCGCTTCAACCTGAAGGGCCACGCGGTGGTGCACACCGCGCCCAATGTGCGCAAGGTCGATCCGCGCCCGGGCAACTCGTCCGGTTATGAGCCGCTCTGCATCGGCACCACCACATCGATGCGCATGGAGCGCTTCACGAAGGCTTTGATGGAGCGCGAAGGCGTCAAGCTGATCATCGGCAAAGGCGGCATGGGACAGGCGACGCTCGACGCCTTCCGCGATCTCGGCGGCGCCTATCTGGCCGTGGTCGGCGGCGCCGCCGCGCTGGAGACCACCTGGATCCCGGAGATCGAGGACGTCGACATGGACGACCTGCATCCCGAATCCTTGTGGAAGTTCCGCATCAAGGGCTTCGGCCCGCTGCTGGTGACCATGGATTCGCACGGGACTTCGCTGCACGCGCAAGTCAACGCCAGGCCGCCGCCCGCCGCGCGGCGGTGCTCGCCAGCATCGGCAGCGCGTGAACGTGCAGACGACTCGAGACCGACATTCTCATCCTCGGCGCCGGCGGCGCCGGGCTGTTCGCGGCGCTGCACGCCAAGAAGGCCAATCCCGATCTCCACGTCACCATTGCGGTCAAAGGCCTGCTCGGCAAATGCGGCTGCACCCGCATGGTGCAGGGCGGCTATAACGTCGCGCTGTCGCCGGAGGATTCGGTCGAGCGCCATTTCATGGACACCATCGAAGGCGGCGGCTGGCTCAACGACCAGGACCTCGCCTGGCTCCTGGTCGAGACGGCGCCGCGCCGCATCCGCGAACTGGAAACCGAACTCGGCTGCTTCTTCGACCGCAATCCCGACGGCACCGTGCACCAGAAGGCCTTCGCCGGGCAGACCTTCGACCGTACCGTGCACAAGGGCGACCTGACCGGCATCGAGATCATCAACCGGTTGGCCGAGCAAGTCTGGCGGCGCGACGTGCAGCCGTCTGGAGGACCATCGCGCGCTCGATCTCATCCCTCAGCACCGACGGCTCCGAGCTTGCCGGCGTCTTGATGCTCGACATGCGCACCGGCGAGCCGCTGCTGGTGCGCGCGCGCGCGACCCTGCTGGCGACCGGCGGCGGCCCGACCATGTACCGCTATCACACGCCGTCCGGCGACAAATCCTGCGACGGCCTCGCCATGGCTTTGCGCGCCGGGCTGCCCTTACGCGACATCGAGATGGTGCAATTCCATCCGACCGGTCTGCTCGCCGGCGAAGGCACGCGCATGACCGGCACCGTGCTGGAAGAAGGACTGCGCGGCTCCGGCGGCTATCTCACCGACTCGGCCGGCAAGCGCTTCATGTTCGACTACGACAAACGCGGCGAGCGCGCGACGCGCGACATCGTCAGCCGCTCGATCATGGACCGCATCCGCCAGGGCTTCGCCAGCCCGCATGGCGGCGTCTATATCGAGATGGGCCATCTCGGCCCCGAGCGCGTGCGGCGCGAATTCAAGGGCATGGTCGAGCGTTGCGCCGACTGCGGCTTCGATCTCGCCGCCGGCCGCGTCGAGGTGATCCCGACCGCGCATTACATGATGGGCGGCGTCAAGTTCGCGCCCGACTGCACCACGCCGCTGCCGCGCCTTTACGCGGCGGGCGAGGATACCGGCGGCGTGCACGGCGCCAATCGGCTCGGCGGCAACGGCGTTGCCAATTCCACCGTGTTCGGCGGTATCGCCGGCGACGTCATGGGTGCGCGCACCAAACCGGGCAGTGCCCTGCCCGAGCCGGACAAACACGCGATCGATGCTGCGCGCGAGCGCGCGTTCGCGCCGCTTCAGCGCAAGCCCGGCAACCTGCCGGAGATGCGCGAGCGGCTTTACGACATCATGTGGAACGACGTCGGCATATTGCGCACGGCCGAGACTCTCGCTCGCGGCAAGGCGGCGCTCGATGCGCTCGCCCGCGATATCGCCGATTGCGGCGTCGCCGACCAAAGCCGGCGCTATAATCTCACCTGGATGGACCGACTGAACCTGGAAAACCTCACGCTGGTGAGCCGCGCCATCTGCGCCGCCGCCGATTTCCGCCGCGACAGCCGCGGCGCGCATTTCCGCGAGGATTTTCCGCAGATGTCCGATCTTGCCTCCTCGCGCTATCACCAGCGTGCGCCTCGCCAACAACGAGCCTGCGGTCAGCAACGAGCCCGTCGCCTTCACCCGCGTGCGGCCTGGCCAATCGCTGTTGAAGGAAACGGCTGCATAAGCTGCGAAAAACCGGAAGCGGCACCCCTCATGGTCCATGTCAGACCCGTTACCGGAAAGAAACTGCTGGGCTCGGCCGGCCGCCACACCGTGGTGACGGATCGAAAAGTCGCCGAGGGCGGCACCGACGCCGGCTGCACCTCCGGCGAGCTGCTGCTGCTGGCGATGGCGTCCTGCGCGACCGGCTCGATCCGCAATGCGCTCGTCGAAGCGCGCGCTGGCGACCGACAACATGCGGGTGGAGGTTGAGTTCGCTCCGCCCAAGTCGCCGGCCGCGCGCGACGGCATCCTCATCACCGTTTTCCTGCCGCAGCAGGTCCTCGCCGCCGGCACCGAACCGATCGTCGCCGCCGCGACCGCGGGCGGCGTGGTCAGCCGCATCAAGCTCGGCTCCGATGTCGAGGTGCGCTGCCGGCCGCTCGAGTCGTCTCCCAACCCACCGCAAGCCTGATTGGACACGATCCATGGATGCTTCCACGCAAAGCCTCGTTTCGCCGGAATGGATGGCGGCGCATGCCGACGATCCGAACGTGCGCTTGATCGAAATCGCCGGCATGACGCAGGACGATCTGCAGGCTTATCGCGCCGGTCATGTGCCGGGCGCGGCGGGTTGGAAATGGAAGGAGGCATTGTGGGACAGCCATATGCGCGAGTTCCCCAGCCCCGAGGACTTCGCCGCGCGTCTCGGTGCCGAAGGCATCGGCAATGACACCACCGTGGTGTTTTACGGCGAGGATATCCAGTTCGGCATCTACGCCTGGTGGACGTTCCACTATTGCGGCCACCCCGACGTTCGCGTGCTCGACGGCGGCCGCTATCGCTGGCAGGCGGAAGGCCGTCCACTGGTCACCGAGGTTCCGCCGCGCGCCAAGCCGGTGACCTATCGCCCGGTCGCCCGCCGCGAAGGCATCCGCATCTACCGCGACGAAGTGCTCGCCAAGCTCGGCGATGAGCGCACCGTCATCCTCGATGCCCGGTCGCCCGAGGAATACAGCGGCGAGCGCGTCGGCGGACCCGGCGGTCCCGATATCGGCGCGCTGCGCTATGGCCGCATTCCCGGCGCCAAACACCTCTATTACATGGAGCTGTTCAACGCCGACAAAAGCTTCAAGACGGCCGCCGAGCTCAACGCGCTGTTCGCGGCGCGCGGCGTCGCGCCCGGGCGCGACGTCATCAGCTATTGCCGCATGAGCCACCGGGCGACGGTGCTCTATTTCGCGCTGACGCATTTGCTCGGCTTCGACCGCATTCGCATCTATGACGGTTCGTGGACCGAATGGGGCAATCTAGTCGGCGTGCCGATCGAGCGTTGAAATAAGCGAAAGTAAAGCTTTCCAAAACGCCGCGGCCTGCAGGCGTCCGACGGACGAACGATCGCGCAAACTCATTCACGCCACGCCGAGGCTCTAAAACGAGCATGGCAGGCTTGCGCAGCCCAGTCGTTGGCCTTTTGCCTTTCGGCTGCGCAGGCGCAATGCTATGAGACCGGAATGACGCAAGCCCGTTCGGCGCCAAGCCGATAACGCGGTTCGACATCCCGCACACCATCACCTGAGACCGGGGTTAGTAAAATGAAGATCGACTACGACAGCTACAAGGTGCTCAAGCTCAATCGGCCGGCACCGCGCATTCTGGAAGTGATCATCAGCAATCCCGGCAAGCTCAATTCGCTGGATCGCAACGGGCATCGCGAGCTCGCCGATATCTGGCGCGACATCGATGCCGATCCCGACGTGTCGTGCGTGTTATTGCGCGGCGACGGCGGCAATTTTTCCGCCGGCGGCGATCTCGGTCTGATCGACAACATGATCGAGGACTGGGAGGTCCGCACGCGCGCCTGGCGGGAATCCCGCGACATGATCTACAACATCATCAATTGCTCCAAGCCGATCGTCGTCGCCATCGAAGGTCCGGCGGTCGGCGCCGGACTGTCGGCGGCAATGGTCTCGGACATTATCGTCGTCGGCCGCACCGCCCGCATCATCGACGGTCATACGCGGCTGGGCGTCGCCGCCGGCGACCATTCCGCCATCGTGTGGCCGCTGCTCTGCGGCATGGCGAAGTCCAAATATTATCTTCTGCTGTGCGACACCGTCACCGGCGAGGAAGCCGAGCGGATCGGTCTCGCGAGCCTCTGTGTCGACGACGATAAGGTGATCGAGACCGCGATGGGAATCTGCGAGCGACTGGTCAAGCAATCGCCGAGCGCGACGCGCTGGACCAAGTACGCGCTCAATAACTGGCTGCGCGCCGCTGGCCCGATCTTCGATGCTTCGCTCGGCATCGAGTTCATGGGCTTTTCCGGCCCGGACATCAAGGAAGGCGTCGCCGCGCTCAAAGAGAAGCGCAAGCCCAAGTTCGATCCTAAGTCGCCATTCTGATCCGGGCGATGCGCCGGCGGTTTGACGGCAAAGTTGTTCTCGCGATCGGAGCCGGTGCCGACCGCGAAGGCTGGAGTATCGGTCGGGCAACCGCCGTCAGCTTCGCGCGCGAGGGCGCGGCGGTCATGGTTGTCGACATCCGCGCCGAAGCCGCGGAAGAAACGCGCGACTTGATCGCCGCGGAAGGCGGCGTCTGCATAGCCCACGCAGCCGATGCATCCGACCCGGACGGTGTCGCGCGGTTCGTTGAGCGATGCCGCCGCGAACTTGGGCCGATCAACGTTCTGTACAACAACGTCGGCATCATGGCTTTCGGCCCCGCTGCCGAACTTGCCGTCGAAGACTGGGA
Source organism: uncultured Alphaproteobacteria bacterium (assembly GCA_963761245.1). Classification (GTDB taxonomy): domain Bacteria; phylum Pseudomonadota; class Alphaproteobacteria; order Rhizobiales; family Xanthobacteraceae; genus Pseudolabrys. The sequence goes on from CAVXGN010000016.1 coordinate 47,016, forward strand.
CCGCGTCATGGCGGTCAATGCCCGCAGCCCGTTCTTGGCATGCAAAGCGGTCTTGCCCGACATGATCGCCGCGGGCGGCGGCGCAATCGTCAATGTGTCGTCGATCGCCGCCACCCGCTGGACCGGCGCGCGCTACCTGCCCTACAGCGCCAGCAAAGCGGCCATCATCGGCTTCACGCGCGCTTTGGCGCTCGAATATGCCGCGCACCGCGTGCGCGTGAATTGCGTCGTGCCGGGCTATGTCGATTCGCCGATGATGCGCGGCGGCATCGCGCAGCGACTCGGCCGCGACGCCGTCGAGCAAGAGGTTGAACGGCGCCATGCGGCATGCCCGCTCGGCCGTCTCGCAAACGGCTGGGATATCGCCAACGCTGTGTTGTTTCTGGCGTCCGAGGAGGCCTCCTACATTACCGGCGTGTCGTTGCCGGTCGACGGAGGCGCTTCCTTCGATGCAGCGCTGTGATTGCAATTCTTCGGGCTTACATCAGCTGAATTGTAAGGCGCAGTTTAATTCCGCATTGCGGAATTAAGTTTTGCACTCGTTGACCCCCCATAGGGCGCATGCAATAATTTCTTGAGCGCGCGTACGGGGAACATGCATGGGCGAATTTTCGGGTCGCGCAACCTTCGTAACCGGAGGAAGTCGCGGCGTTGGTCGCGCCATCGCCCTTGAGTTCGCCAAGCGCGGCGCCTCGGTGGCCGTCATCTACAAATCGAGCCGGCAGAAAGCTGAAGAGGTCGTAGCCGTAATTGAATCCGTCGGCGGCAAGGGGCTGGCATTGGAAGCCGACGTCGGCGACCCTGACGCGGTGGCCGCGGCTTTTGCGAAAACGGCCGACGCGTTCGGAAATATCGATTTTCTCGTTCATTCCGCCGGCGCTTTGGTCGAATGGTCGAACGTTCGCGACCAGGATCCGAAAATGTGGGCCGACTTCATTCGTACCGACCTCATTGGTTCCTTCAATGTGATCCATGAGGCGGTTCGCCACATGCACGCTCGCGGCCGCGGTGTCATTGTGGCCATCTCATCGATCGCCGCACAAATGTGCCAAGCGCGCAATTCGCAAGGTGCCGCCGCCAAGGCGGGGCTGGAGGCGCTTATTCGCGTGGTGGCGCGCGAAGAAGGCCGCTACGGCGTGCGCGCCAATGCGATCTCGATCGGGTTGACCGATACCGAGCAGGCAAACGAAGCGTTCAAGAGTTGGGGCGAGGCAGCGACCGAGAAAATCATTTCCCGCATCCCGCTGCAACGCATCGCTCGTCCGGAAGAGATTGCCCGCATGGCTGCCTATCTTGCCGGCGAGGACGGCTCCTACATCACCGGGAAGGTCATTCAAGTCGACGGAGGCCAACTGATCGCCGGCTGAACCGGCGCGACACTGCACAGGTACACGACAGCAAATACACCACGCGACCAAAATCGGGAGGAAGCGATGACTGACTTAATAAAGAGCAACACGACCCGCCGAACTATCCTCAAGACCGGCGCCGCCTCCGCGGCGCTGCTAGCCTCACCGGCGTTCCTGCGCCTCGCGACCGCGGCGACGCCGATCAAGATCGGCATTCCCACCGTCATCACCGGCGGCTATGCCGTTCTCGGTTCGCAGGTGATGCGCACCTGCAAACTGGTTCAGAAGATGACGGCGAAGAAGGGCCCGCTCGGACGGCCGATCGAGTTTCTGTACAAGGACACGCAGGGCAACGCCGCCAACTGCGTGCGCAAGACGCAGGAATTGGTGGAGAAGGATGACTGCCATCTTATCACCGGCGTTTGCGTATCATCCGAAGCTCGCGCGATCATGCCGAAGCTGCCGCAGTGGAAGGCGTTCTTCATTTCCCATGGCTGCGGCGACGGCGCGCTGACGACCAAGCAGTTCCTGGTGCCTAATTTCTTCCGCGCCAACACGTCCGCACCGATGGGAGCGCGGTCGCTGGCGCTCTATCTGAAGGATTCGCCGGAGAAGGATTTCGTCGCGCTGGGCTCCGACTATGCCTGGGGCCAATCGAGCGTGGCGGCATTCGAAGAACAGATCAAGGCGATCGGGAAAAACCTCAAGGAAAAAATCATGACCCCGGTCGGCAACAAGGACTACTCGACCTACATCACCAAGATCATGCAATCGGGCGCCAAGCATTGCTATCTCGCGCTGCAAGGCGACGAGGCCCGTGCATTCTTTGCGCAGGCGATCCAATACGAACTTCCCAAGCGCGTGCAGCTCATGACCGAGATCGTCGCGCAGGACAATATCCGGGCCCTGGGCAAGGACTCGATCGGACTGCTGGGCTCCGCGCGCTATGTGGTGACCTACGACATCCCGCAGAACAAGGAGTTCGTCGAGGCGTTCATGGCCGAGTACAAGGACATCCCCGACTGGACCGACGGCGAAATGTATCAGGCCCTGCAGGTCATGTTCGCCGCCATGGAAAAGGCCGACTCGAGCGAGGTCGACAAGATCATTCCGGCCATGGAAGGCCTCGAAGTGACCAGCGTCAAAGGTCCGGTGCTGATGCGCAAATGCGACCATCAGGGCGAGAACCAGGGCTTCGTCGTCAAGGTCGCGGCGAACAGCAAGTTCACCGAGCCGGTGCCCGAGATCGTCAAGATCTATCCGCGTGAGCAGATCACGCCGGACTGCCTATCGACCGGCTATAAAGACCGGTAACGACATGAGATCGGGCGGCGTTGCGACAATGCCGCCCGATTTATATTGCGCTCTTCCTCGATCAAGTTGACAAACGGAAATGCACTTTGCCGGCTTCATTGTCGCGCAATGCCTGAATGCGTTCTCGCAGGCGGCAATTCTATTTTTTATCGCCTGCGGGCTGACTCTCATTTTCGGAATCATGCGCATCATCAATTTCGCGCATGGCGGGCTCTTCATGATCGGAGCCTATGTCGGCTACAGCACGGTTTTCTGGACGGGCTCATTCTGGCTGTCGCTGTTCACAGCTCCCATCGCGGTCGGCGTGATCGGCGGCGTATTCGAGAAGGTCTTTCTCTCGAAACTCTACGTGCGCCACGACGCCGGCGCCTATCTGATGGTGACCTTCGGCTTCGCCATCATTCTCGCCCAAAGCGTCCATTTGATCTGGGGCCCCGAGCCGCGCCCAGTCCCGATTCCGGATATGCTGCGCGGCATCGTCTTCATCTTGAATGAACCGTTTCCGATCTACCGGTTGTTTTTGATCGGGATCGGCGCCACCGCCGCCATCGTTCTTTGGCAGTTTCTCGAGCGCACGCACGCCGGCCTCCTGATACGCGCCGTTTCACAGAATGCGGAGATGGTACACGCGCTCGGCACCGACGTCGCGACGGTGCGCACCGGGATATTCACGCTCGGCTGCGCCATCGCGGCTTTGGGTGGCGTGCTCTCCGCACCGCTGGTGACCGCCTATCTTGGCATGGGCGAGAACGTGATCATCGACGCCTTCGTCATCGTGATCGTGGGCGGCATGGGAAGCTTTCTGGGCTCGATCATCGGCAGCCTGCTCATCGCCTTCGTGCAGGTGTTCGGCGCTTATTATTTTCAGGATCTGGCGATGGCGTTGACCTACCTGCTGATGCTGGCGGTCCTCATCGTGCGCCCCGGCGGCCTGCTTGGCAGGGAGCAGTAAGATGCGCGAACGCCTGATCATCGCCTTGGTCGTCGCCCTGCTTTGCTTCGTACCGCTGGTCGTGCCGACCTTCACGCTCACGCTCATCATCGAGGCGCTGATCTTCGGCCTGTTCGCCATGAGCCTCGACTTGATGGTCGGCTATACGCGCCTCCACTCGTTCGGACATGCCGCGGCCTATGGCCTGGGCGCCTATTCGACCGCGCTGGTGCTGTTGCATTTCAACCTGCCGCTGCCGATCGGGATCATCGTCGGGGTTGCAATCTCTATCGTGATCGCCGTGCCCATCGCCTGGGTCTGCACGAAGTCGACCGGCGTATCCTTTGCCATGCTGACGCTCGCCTTTGCGCAGCTCGGCTACGCGACGATCTTCCGCTTCAAGGACTTCACCGGCGGATCGGACGGCATCGGCGGCATTCCCCGTCCGGCCGGTCCTTTCGGTCTCGACTTCTTCCAGGGCAAGTCGGGCTACTTCTATCTCGTCGTGTTTTGTTTGGTCGGCTCGTATCTGCTGTGCCGGGCGATCGTGGCCTCGCCGTTCGGCGCCGTGCTGGCGGGCATTCGCGAGAACGAAGCCAAGACCCGCGCCCTCGGCTACAATACCCGCGCCTACAAGATCGCCGTCGTCATCATGGCCTATGGCTTCGGCTCGCTTGCCGGTGCCCTCTACACACCGTTCGCGGGCTTTGTGGCGCCCGAGCTGTTCTTCTGGCTGGTGTCCGGCCGGGTGCTCATCATGGTCATCGTCGGCGGCGCCGGCACGCTGATCGGCCCGATCCTCGGCGGCATCTTCTTCATGCTGCTGGAACAGCAGCTTTCCGAGGTGACGGTGCTGTGGCCGCTGATCTTCGGCTCGACCTTCGTCGCCTTCGTCATGCTCGCGCCGGAGGGAATCTGGGGCTTGCTCACCAAGCGTTTCCGCGCCGCACCCGAGAAACCCGACGGTCACGACAATCAGGAGACAGCGCGTGCCGCTTCTTGAGTGCCGTGGACTGACCTTCCGCTTCAACGCCCTCGTCGCCGTTGATAATGTCAACATGGCGGTCGAGGCGGGCGAGATACGCGCCGTCATCGGCCCCAACGGCGCCGGCAAGTCGACGCTCTTCAATGTCATTACCGGCATGCTGCGTGCCTCGGACGGCGATACCTTCTTCGACGGCGAGAAGATCACCGGCGTGCCGGTTTACCGCGTGATCCAGAAGGGCATCGCGCGCACCTTCCAACTCACCCATCTCTTTCACGACTTGACGGCGCGCGAAAACGTCCGCATTGCCGCGCAGGCCCAGCACGCCGATCGCTGGCGTCCGATTGCCGGCGGCCACGTCTTCGCCGCCTCGTCGCGCACCGCCGACGAAGCGCTGGAACAGATGCGGCTTTCGTCCTTTGCCAACACCAAGGCCGGATTGCTATCGCACGGCGATCAGCGGCTCTTGGAGATCGCGATGGCGATCGCGCAAAAGCCGCGGCTTCTGATGCTGGACGAGCCTACGCAAGGCCTCTCGATTGAGGAGACGGACCGTGCCGTCCGCATCCTTCGCGACATGTTGGCGAAAGGCAATTTGACGGTGCTCCTGGTCGAGCACGACATGGAGGTGGTCTTCAATTTGGCCCACAAGATCACCGTCCTGCATCGCGGTCGCGTGATCGCGGACGGAACGCCTGCCGAGGTCAAAGCCAATGCCGATGTTCAGAGCGCCTATCTCGGAGGGCTCGAATAATGCTGCGGATCGAGGGCCTGCACACTTATTACGGCACCGGCCATATCCTGCATGGCGTCGATCTGGAAGTTCCGCGCGCCAAGGTTGCCGTTGTGCTCGGCCGCAATGGCGTCGGCAAGACGACCACCTTGCGGTCGATCATCGGGCTGACACCTCCGCAAGCGGGCCAGATCTGGCTCGAGGATCGCAACATCGCCGACTGGCCGCCCCACATGATCGCGCGCGCCGGCGTTGCCTACGTGCCGGAAGGGCGCCTCATCTTCCCGGACCTGACGGTGGTGGAGAACATCCGCGTCGCCGAGCGCAGGAATGCCAAGCACTGGACGCTGGAGCGACTGTTCAATCTGTTTCCGGCGCTCGGCGAACGGGCGCGCAATAAAGGCTCAAACCTGTCGGGCGGCGAACAGCAAATGTTGGCGGTCGCGCGCGCGCTCGCGCTCGATCCGAAGGTCATGCTTCTGGACGAGCCGAGCCAGGGCCTCGCACCGCTCGTCGTGCGCGAGCTTGCGCAGGTCATTGCGCGACTGCGCGAAGAAGGCGTGTCGGTTCTGCTCGTCGAGCAGAACTTGAAGCTTGCCGAGTCGGTGGCCGATGACGTCTTCGTCATGGTCAAAGGCCGCACCGTGTACAAGGCGCCGCTGAAGACCTTTCAAGCCGAGCGCGACGAGGTCAATGCGCGCTATCTCACGCTCTGACGCGCGGCGCGCTAGCCGCCCGCTCCCGCCGTCTCCTTGTCCCGGGCTTCGATTTTCTTCTGCAGCATGAACCGCTGGATCTTCCCGCTCGGCGTGAAAGGAAGCTCGTCGAAGACTTCGAGCCGCTCGGGCAGCTTGTAGGTCGCGACCTGGCCGCGAAGAAAATCGCTGAACTCTTCCAGCGCCACTTGCGCGCCGCGCTTGGGGACCACGCACAGGCAGTTGCGCTCGCCCAGACGCGGATCGGATATGCCGACCATGGCGGCGTGCAGCACCTTGGGATGGGTATAGAGGATCTCCTCGACCTCACGCGGAAAGAACTTCTTGCCGCCCCGGTTGATGATCTCTTTGAGCCGCCCGACGATGCGCACATTGTTGGCGTCATCGGCAACGGTGCCAAGATCGCCGGTTCGGAACCAACCGTCTTCGGTAAAGGCCTCGGCGTTTGCCCGCGGGTTGTTGTGGTAGCCGAGATGGACGCCCGGCCCCTGACACGCGATCTCCCCTTCCTGGCCGCGCGGAACGTCATGCCCGGCCTGATCAAGCAACCGCAGCCCCATGCCTTCGACGCAGCGTCCGATCGTGCCGTTGACCTTTTCCGGGTCGTCGGTCAAGCGCGTGTAGGTGTGATAGCCGGTCTCCAGCATGCCGTAGAGCTCGATCAGATGCCCGGACATGCGCCGCTGGAAGTCGCGCAAGGTTTCCACCGGGCATGACGCGCCGCCGGTGATGACGACGCGCAGCGACGAGACATCGTATTTTTCAAGGTCGGGCTCGTTGAGCATCGCGATGAGCGAGGCCGGAGCGCTTGCGATGAACGTGACTTTTTCCCGCTGGATCAGCTCCAGCGCCGCCTTTCCCGAGAAGCGGTCGAGCAGCACGACGCGAGCGCCGCGCAGCAGCGCCTCGACCAGGATCAAGAATCCCCAATTCAGGCCGATCGGCAGATAGATCAGGAAGACGTCGTCCTCCGTCGTTTCCATGTCGCGATCGAGCAGTTCGCAGGCGGCCACCGTCGTATTGAACGAATGCAGGACGCATTTCGGATTTCCCGTGGTGCCCGAGGTGAAGGCCATACGATAGATCTCGTTGGCATCCATATGCACCCGCTCGCTGTCCGGCAGCGGCGGTGTCGTCTTCAACGCGGCCGCCAGCGACACCGTGCTTTCGGTGTCCGCCTCATCGTCGACGACGCAGATGAAGTGCAAATCGGGCAATTGCGGCATCAGCTCGCGCACCATGCCGGGATAGTCGAAACCTTTGAAACCTCGGGAGCAGACGTAGGCGCGGCTCTTGGAAAATCGCAAAATGTAATTGACTTCACTGCTGCGAAAATCGGGGCTGATTTTGTTGGCCACGGCGCCGAGCAATTCGAGCGCGAAGAAGGCGAAACAGAACTCGATCCAATTCGGCAGCTGGATAGTCACGACATCGCCGCGCCCGATACCCTTTGCCTTCAGGAAAGCCGCCGTGCGGTCGACGCCGTCCTTTAATTCCCGATAGCTGAGCCGCCGCTTGGGATCGACGATGGCCTCGCGCTCGGGATGCGCGGCGACACCCGCGCTCAGCAGGTCGTAGAAAGTCTCGTTCCCCCAGTAGCCCGCCTTCGTATAGCGGGTGATCATCTCGGGCGTGAGCCGGGTCTCGAACGTCATCGCCAATTCCCTCCCCGCGATGCGCCATTTCGCATTGCGGAATTTAATTTTGCTTTCGTTTTGTCGTTAGCGTAATCTTCGCGCTCGGGCCGCGCAACTCCCGCCTTGGTGCCGGAGCATGGCGGAGCATTTTTCATTCCCATCCTCGCAGTGGGGTCCGAGCGGAGCACAACGGATTATGACGGCGTCAGAATACGGGCAGAGCGAGACCGGCGACAACCCGGCGCGACGGCTTCCGCGCAAAGCACCCGGTGGTGGCATCAACCTCCTTGGCGGCGTGCGCATTCTCGATTTGACTGGCTCCATTGCGGGTCCCTACGCGACCCAGATTCTTTCCGATTATCGGCGCCGAAATCATCAAGATCGAACGGCCTCGCCTCGGCGACGATTCGCGCAGCTGGGGTCCGCCCTTTCTGGAAGGTCGTTCGCTCTGGAACATCAGCGTCAACCGCAACAAGAAAAGCGTCGAGCTCGATCTGCGCAAAGACGAAGGCCGCGCGGTCTTTCTCGACCTGCTCAAGGTTTGCGATGCGCTGATCACCAACCAATTGCCGGCGCTGCGCCGACGCCTGAAGATCGATTACGAAACGCTCATCGCGTTGAAGCCGAACCTGGTCTATGTGTCGCTCACCGGGCACGGCTCCGATGGACCGCGCGCCGAATGGCCGTGTTACGACATCATCGCCGAAGGTTATTCAAGCGTGATGGACGTGACCGGCGAAGCCGCGAACGACCCGCAAAAAATCGGCACGCCGGCCGCCGACCTGCTGGCCGGAGGCGACGCCGCCACGGCCTGCATTGCGGCGCTTTTCGACGCTGCGCGCAGCGGGCGCGGGCACTACGTCGACATCGCGATGATCGACAGCATGACGCGTCTCATGTCGCCGCGCATCATCACCTATCTTGGTTCCGGCATTGTGCCGCGCCGCACCGGCGCGAAGGACAGCGTGATTGCCGTCTATCAGACCTTTGCGACCGCCGACGAGATGATCACCCTGGCGCTGCCCAACGACAATATCTGGCATCGCTTCTGGCAGGCGGTCGGCAGACCCGAATTCGGCAAAGACCCGCGCTTTGCAACCAGCGCCGATCGTCACGCCCGCCGAGCGGACATCATCCCGGTGATCGCCGAGATCATGCGCACGAAGCCGCGCAAACAGTGGCTCGATCATGTTCAACGAATTGCAGATCCCGATCGGCCCGATTAACAGCATCGACCAGGTGGTCGAAGACGCCGACCTGCGGCGCAAAGGTTTCTTTTTCTCTATCGACACCGACAGCGAGCCGATGCCGCAATGCGGGCTCGGCATACGCGTCGACGGGCAGGACTCCGGTTTCCGCTCCGCCCCGCCCGAACTCGGTCAGCATACCGATGAGGTCTTGCGCGCCCTGCTCGGTTACGATTCCGCCCGGATCGATCGGCTGAAAGAGGCCGGCGTCGTCTGACGGCTTGCCGCGCCTGAAACGCTAGCGTCCGCCGCCGACGTCGACCAAGGCGCCCACGACATAAGAGGCCGTGTCGGACAATAGCCACATGACCGCCTCGGCGACTTCCTCCGGCTGGCCCTCGCGGCCGATCGGGACGGTTCCGCCAAAGCGTTGCGCACGCTGCGGGTCGCCGCCGATGGCATGCAATTCGGTATTGATAATTCCCGGGCGAACCGCGTTCACCCTGATGCCTTCGGCGGCCACCTCGATGGCAAGACCGAAGGTGAAAGTATCGATTGCGCCCTTGGTGGCGGCATAGGAGACGAACAGCCCGGGCGCGCCGAGCCGCGAGTGCACCGAAGAGATATTGACGATCGCACCGCCCTTGCCGCGGTGTTTAGTCGACATGCGGCGGATGGCTTCGCGCGCGCAGAGAAATTGGCTGACTACGTTGACCTTGAACAAAGACTCCAGTGAATCGGCCTCGCACTCTTCCACCCGCGCTTGGCGTAAGATGGTGCCGGCATTATTGACGAGCGCGGTGACGGTGCCGAGCTCGCGATCCGTCGTCTCGAACAGGGTTTTAACGCCGGACTCGGTTGTCACATCGGCCTTGACGGCGATCGCTTGGCCGCCGGCCTTCACAATGCCATCGACGATCGCCTGCGCCCTGTCCGGGCTGGTATTGTAGTTGACGCAGACTTTGTAGCCGCGGCCGCCGCCGGCGCGCGCGCAGGCCGCGCCGATGCCGCGACTTGCGCCGGTCACAATCAGAACGCCCGTCATTGTTCTTGTCCTCCGCTGTTACGCTCCGGGTCGCATTACTCAATGCTCGGCGCGCCGGCGCATTTCTCGCGCGATCACGAGTTGCTGGATTTGGGTCGTTCCTTCGTAGATGCGAAACAGGCGCACATCGCGGTAGAAGCGCTCGATGCCGTATTCGCTCATGTAACCGGCGCCGCCGTGGATTTGGACCGCGCGGTCGGCGACGCGGCCGACCATTTCCGAGCAGTACATTTTGCAGCAAGACGCCTCGAGGGTGATGTTCTCTCCCCGACCGTGGCGCCGGGCGGCATCGAGCACCATCGTCTCGGCGGCATAGGCTTCGGCTTGGCTGTCGGCGAGCATCGCCTGCACCAATTGAAACTCGCCGATCTGCCGTCCGAATTGTTTGCGTTCCCCGGAATAGGAGAGCGACTCCGCGATGAGACGACGGGCCGCGCCAACGCACAGCGCGGCGATGTGAATACGGCCGCGGTCGAGCACCTTCATCGCCGTCTTGAAGCCTTGCCCTTCCATGCTCGGTCCGCCGACGATCGCGGTCGCGGGCACGTGCACGTCGTCGAACACGACATCGGAGGTCAAAGCGCCGCGCTGGCCCATCTTCTTGTCCGGCGAACCGACCGAGATGCCCGGCAAGCTGGCGTCGACCAGGAACGCGGTAATGCCGTCGGCGCCTTTGCTGTCGGGCCGGCTGCGCGCCATCACGGTGAAGATACCGGCGTTCGGTGCGTTGGTGATGAAGCGCTTGGTGCCGTTGATGACGTAGCTGTCGCCATCTCGGCGCGCCGTTGTGCGCAGCGAGGCCGCATCGGAGCCGGCCTCCGGCTCGGTCAGACAGAACGAGCTCACGAGTTCGCCTGCCGCCAGCGCCGGCAAATAGGCACGGCGCTGCTCTTCGGTACCGTCGATGACGATGCCTTGCGCGCCGATGCCGATATTGGTGCCGAACACGGAGCGGAACGCCGGCGACGTCCAACCCAGCTCCATGACGATCTGGGCTTCCTCGAAGCGAACTCAGTCCGAGCCCGCCATACTCGGTCGGGATGGTCAGGCCGGCGATACCGAGATCGCGCATTTCGGCAATAATCGAAGGCGGCACGGCATTGTCCTCGTCGACCTTGCGCTCCAGCGGCACCAGTCGCTCGCGCACAAAGCGTCGCACCGCCATGCGAAGTTGCTCGAAGACGTCGCTGTCGAGACCGGTCATGTCTGGGGCAAGCACAGTCATTCCGTCCGCCTTCACGTTCGCATCATCATAGACTCGATTTCGCGCGCGAGATGAACCAGGCGTGGGCCGAGGTCCTGCTCGAGTTGTTCGACCGAAATCTTGACGGTCGGGCCGGCGCAATTAATGGCGACGACGCCTGAATTGTTCGGATAGACGATCGGCACGGCCACCGCGCGGACATGCGGCCGCCAGTCTCCATCGACCAGGCAGAAACCGCGCTTGTGCACCTGCCGGATGCAGGTCTCGATGCGGCGCTTGAGCGAATTCCAATCGTCCTTGCAGCGCGCCTTGATGGCGTCCATGAGGTAGTCGCGTTCGACGTCCGGCAGCACCGCCAGCATGGCGCGGCCGAGCGACGTCATGGCGATCGGCACGCGCGATCCGATCTCGATGCGCAGCGCCAGCGTCGAGTGGCCGACGCAATTGTGGACGTACAGCATCGACAAACGATCGCGCACCGCCAGCGCGACGGAAGCGTCGGCGTAATTGGCCAATTCCTGCATGCGCGGTTGCGCAAGCTGGCGCACCTGCATGTTCGAGAGCACCGCATTGCCGAGCGCCAGCACGGGTGTCCCCAGTTCGTATTTTCCGAGGCGCGGAATGTGATTGAGGTAGCCGATCTTCGTCAGCGTGTAGGTCAGCCGCGAGATGGTCGGGTTCGGCAGCCCGGTAAATTCCGCGATCTCGCGATTGCCGAGCGGCCCGGAGCCGGGTTGGAATGCGCGCAAGACATCGAGACCACGGGCGAGTGCGGTGACAAATTTTCGTTTCTCCTTGGCGGTCGATTTTTTGGTCATGCTTGGTGAAGGGTCTCCCGCCCTCCGGGGCAATCCATGCACCGGCAAAATATCAATATTGATAACACTTCCACCCGTGGCAACGTTGTTATTCTGTTGCGACTATTGTAGCGTGAACTGACATTTTGCAAAACTGTTTTTCGCATTGCGGAACGAGGAAAGCGCGTGCCGGAAGTCGGAATCGTTGCCTTCGGAGCCTATGTGCCCCAATTGCGCCTGGCCCGTCAGGCGATCGTCGAGGCCAATGCCTGGTACAACGCTTCGGTCCGCGGCCTCGCCAAGGGCGAGCGCGCGATGTGCAATTGGGACGAGGACGCGCTCACGATGGCGGTCGAGGCGGCGCGCGATTGTCTGCAGGGCATCGATCGCGGGCGCATCAACGATGTCATCCTGGCCTCCACGACGCTGCCGTTTGCGGACCGGCAGAACGCCGGGATTCTGGCAACGGCGCTCAATCTGCCGGAAGAAATTTCGACCTCCGACAGCGGCGGCTCGCAACGCGCGGCGACGACGAGCCTGCTTCACGCTTTGAAGTCTGCGCCTGCGAGCCAAGAGGCGCTCACGCTCGTCGTGGCGAGCGAGAAGCGCCGCGCCAAGACCGCCAGCAGCCAGGAATTGCTGTTCGGAGATTGCGCCGCGGCATTGCTGATCGGAAGCAGCAATCCCATCGCGCGACTGCTCGCCAGCCATCAGATATCGCTCGACTTCGCCGACCATTATCGCGGCGCCGGCGAAGCCTACGACTACAACTGGGAAGAACGCTGGGTCCGCGACGAAGGCTATCGGCGCATTGTGCCGCGCGTGCTCGCCGGTCTGTTCGAGAAGGCCGGTATCGCACCCGACGCCGTGGATCGCTTCATCATGCCGGGCGCGGTTGCGCAAGACTTGGCAAAGCGCGCCGGCATCCGCACGGAGGCGGTGGCCGAGTCGCTGTCCGGCGTCATGGGAGACGGCGGAACGGCCCAACCGCTCATCATGCTGGTGCATGCGCTCGAAAAGGCCAAACCGGGCGACACCATCCTGGTAGTTGGGTTTGGGCAAGGCAGCGATGCGATCTTATTCGAGGTGACCGATGCGATCGCCGACTTGCCGCCGCGGCGCGCGGTCGCCGGCTCGCTCGCGCGCCGGCGCGCGGAGACGAACTATCAGCGCTATCTTGCCTTCAACGGTCTGGTGAATTTGGACCGCGGGCCGCGCGCGGAGCTCGACAAGCAGACCGCCGTTTCGGCGCTCTACCGCAATCGCAAGACGGTCCTTGGTTTCGTCGGCGGCAAGTGTCGCCGCTGCGGCACCGTGCAATTCCCCAAGTCCAATGTCTGCGTCAATCCCAACTGCGGCGCGATGCGCAGCCAGGACGACCATCCGTTGGCCGACGCGCAGGCCAAAATTCAGAGCTGGACCGCCGACAATCTGACCTACACGCCCGATCCGCCGCAATATTTCGGCATGATCGTGTTCGAGGACGGCGGCCGGCTGATGGCGGATATCACCGACGTCGGCAAGGGCGAAATCGATGTCGGCATGCCGATGCGCATGATGTTCCGCGTCAAGGACTATGACGAGCGCCGCGGTTTCCGCCGTTATTTCTGGAAGGCGGTGCCGGCCAATCCGCACGCCGGCGGCAAGCTAGCCCGCAAGGAGAACGACATGCCGAAAGGAATCCGCGACAAGGTCGTCATTCTCGGAATGGGCTGCTCGAAATTCGGCGAGCACTGGGACAAGAATGCCGAAGATCTGGTGCTCGACGCCTACGAAGAATGTCTGTCCGATGCCGGCATCGAGACCTCGCAGATCGACGCCGCTTGGTTCGCCACCGCGATCGAGGAGCAGCACGTCGGCAAGTCGGGCGTGCCGCTTGCGGTCGCGCTGCGGCTGCCGCTGATCCCGGTCACGCGCGTGGAGAATTATTGCGCGAGCGGCACCGAAGCTTTTCGCGGCGCGGTCTACGCGGTCGCCTGCGGCGCCGCCGATATCGCATTGGCGGTCGGCGTCGAGAAGCTCAAGGACACCGGCTATGGCGGCCTGCCGCAACGCTCGCGCGGCCAGTTCAACGACATGATGATCGCCAATGCCTCGGCGCCCGGCGCTTTCGCCCAGTTGGCCAGCGCCTACCGCGCCAAGCACGGCGTCAGTGCTTCCGACCTCAAGCGCGCCATGGCGCAGGTGTCGGTGAAGAGCCACGCCAACGCCGTCAAGAACCCGCGCGCGCACCTGCGCCGCGAAATCGACATCGATACCGTGATCAAGGCGCCCATCGTCGCCGAGCCGCTCGGCCTCTACGACTGCTGCGGCGTTTCCGATGGATCGGCCTGCGCCATCGTCACCACGCCCGAAATCGCGCAAGGCCTCGGCAAGCAAGATCCGATCGCCGTCAAGGCGCTGCAGCTCTCGGTGTCGAACGGCGTCGAAGCCAGCCACAATTCCTGGGACGGCAGCTACTTCATGACCACGCGCCGGGCCGCGACCAAGGCCTATGAAGAGGCCGGCGTCAAAAACCCGCGCAAGGAGATCAGCATGGCCGAGGTCCATGACTGTTTCTCGATCACCGAGCTCGTCACCATGGAGGACATCTATCTCTCGGAAGAGGGCAACGCCTGGCGCGACATCCTCGACGGTTTCTACAATGCCGACGGTCCCCTGCCCTGCCAGATCGACGGCGGCCTGAAATGCTTCGGGCATCCGGTCGGCGCTTCCGGGCTTCGCATGCTGTATGAAGGCTATCTCCAGCTGCGCGGGCGCGCCGAAAAGCGTCAGCTGGCCGACCCGAAGCTCGTCCTCACGCACAATCTCGGCGGCTTCCCGCACCAGAATGTCGCCAGCGTGTCGATCATCGGACGCTACGGCAAAGGCGTGTGATTGCGGCTCGCACCAATCGTGCTGCGTCTTACGCTGGCCGCCGTCAAATATCAGTAAGATCGCGGCAGACCGAGAACCTTTTCGGCAATGAAATTCTGGATCATGTGCGGGCTGACCGGCGCGATCCTGCCAATCAGGCTTTCGCGCAGGTAGCGCTCGACATGGAATTCGGCCGAGTAGCCCATGCCGCCATGCGTCATCACGGCGGTCTCGCAAGCGGAAAAGGCCGCTTCGGCGGCGAGGTACTTGGCGGCATTGGCCTCCGCTCCGCACTCGCTGCCGGCGTCGTAGAGTGTCGCGGCCTTGAACACCATGAGGTTCGCCGCCTCGAGGTTCATCCAGCAGCGCGCGAGCGGATGCTGAATGCCTTGGTTCTGACCGATGGGACGGTCGAACACCACCCGCTCCTTGGCGTATTGGGTCGCGCGCCGCACGGCGGCATGTCCGAGACCGACGGCTTCCGCCGCGATCAGAATGCGCTCGGGATTGAGGCCATGCAGAATTTGCTTGAAGCCCTGACCCTCCACGCCGATGAGATTTTCGGCCGGCACCTCCATGCCATCGAAAAAGATCATGTTGCTGTCGACCGCATGGCGGCCAAGCTTTCGGATCGGGCGGATTTCAGCCTTCGATCGGTCAAGCGCGGTGTAGAACAGGCTCAAGCCCGTCGGTCTTGCGCTTGACCTCATCGAAGGGAGTCGTGCGCGCGAGAATAAGAACCTTGTGCGCGACCTGCGCCGTCGAGATCCAAATTTTCTGGCCGCTGATGATATAGCGGTCGCCTCGCCGCTCCGCCTTGGTCTTGATCTGCGTTGTGTTGAGGCCGACATCCGGCTCGGTGACGGCAAAGCAGGCCTTCTCCTCGCCTTTGATCAGCGGCGGCAACATGCGGGCCTTCTGCTGCGGCGTGCCGAAGACGACGACCGGCTGCAATCCGAAGATGTTCATATGGATCGCCGAGGTGCCGCCGGCGCCCGCGCCACTTTCGGCAATCGCCCGCATCATCACGGCCGCTTCCGTGATGCCGAAGCCGGACCCGCCATACTCCTGCGGCATGGCGACGCCGAGCAGGCCCGCATCGGCGACGGCGCGGTAGAAGTCCTCCGGGAACGTGCCCTCAATGTCTTTCTTCAGCCAATAATTGTCGTCGAAATTCGCGCAGACTTTCTCGACCAAAGCGCGTATCTGCTGCTGGTCGTCCGAAAACGAGAAATCCATCGCATTGCCCTCGCTCGGGCGGCAGGACGAACTGCACCACCATTCAAAGTCCTAGTGGGAGCGCGTGAGAGCGTCAACACGCACAAAGTGCGCTCGCTCCCTTCCGGCAGCCGAATAAAGCGCGGCTGTTTCTTCACCCACGGTCGGAATTCGGCCAAGATGGCATTGGCTGACCGCGAGCGGAGGAAGCATGGCCGACATCTATTCGTTTGAAGGGATCGTGCCGGTCGTCGATCCGGACGCCTATGTCCATCCGACCGCGACGCTGATCGGCGACGTCATCGTCGGCGCGCGCTGCTTCGTCGGGCCCGGCGCGGTGATGCGCGGCGACCTTGGCCGCATCATCATGGAGAGCGGAAGCAGCCTGCAAGACAATTGCGTCATCCACACCACCATGGAAGCGGATGCAGTTCTGGCCGAGGGCTGCATTGTCGGGCACGGCGCGATCCTGCACGGCTGCCACATCGGGCGCCGCGCTCTGATCGGCATGAATGCGGTGGTGATGGACCGCGCCGAGATCGGCGAAGAGGCGATCGTCGGCGCGCTGGCCTTCGTGCCCGCTCAATTTCATGTTCCGCCGCGCACCATGGCCTTCGGTGCGCCGGTGAAAGTACGGCGAGAATTAGCGGACGAGGAGGTTTCATATTTGGTCAGCGGCGCGCGTATCTACCAAGAGCTCGCAGCGCGCTACAACAAAGCGTTGGTCGCGTGCGCACCGCTTGCGGCAACGGAACCGAACCGGCGCCGCATCAGCGACATCACAACAATCTTTGCCGATATCGAAAAAGGCGCCGCGACGCTTGAATAGTCCGCTTCAGAATAGATCGGACACGGCACCGGCGAGGCGCGGCGGGTGTCTATTGAGGCCGGGATGCCGTTTGCTGGAGCGGGCGAAGGGAATCGAACCCTCGTATGCAGCTTGG
>CAVXGN010000017.1:0-89682 GCA_963761245.1 uncultured Alphaproteobacteria bacterium
AATACGCATATTCCTCGTAGATCGGATCGACGGTGCCGCCCCATTCGGCGTGGAATTTCTCCAGCAATATCTCCGCCGGCGTGATGCCGCGGGCGATCGATTCCTCGAGCGGGCGCAGATAGCGGGTCTCGTCGCGGCCGTTGCGGTCGAAGCGGGCGCGGCGTTTGAGCCCGCGCGTGGCAAGCCGAACCGTCTCCTGCGCCAGCGTCAGCATGTTGCGATTGCCGATCTCCGCCTTAAAGCCGAGCTTGGGCACGTCATCGCGCAGCGTCTGGCGCTCTTGCGCCGTCCAATCCTTCACCATCTGCCAGCAGGCATCGAGCGTGTCCTCGTCATAGAGCAAGCCGACCCAATAGGCGGTGAGCGACGGCAGCCGCCGCCACGGGCCGCCGTCGGCGCCGCGCATCTCGAGGTAACGCTTGAGCCGCACCTCGGGAAAGATCGTCGAGAGGTGATTGGCCCAGTCGGAAATGGTCGGCCGCTCGCCCGGCAGTTCGGCGAGCTTGCCGGCGAAGAAATCGCGGAACGACTTGCCGGCGACGTCGATATATTGCTCGCCGCGCTTGATGAAATACATCGGCACGTCGAGCGCGTAGTCGACGTAAGCCTCAAAGCCCATGCCGTCCTCGAAGGCCCAGGGCAGCATGCCGGAGCGGTCGGGGTCGGTGTCGGTCCACACATGCGAGCGGAACGACAGGAAGCCGTTCGGCTTGCCTTCGGTGAACGGCGAATTGGCGAACAGCGCGGTCGCCACCGGCTGCAGCGCCAGCGACACGCGCAGCTTCTTGACCATGTCGGCTTCCGACGAGAAGTCGAGGTTCGCCTGCACGGTGCAGGTGCGGTACATCATGTCGAGGCCGAGCGAGCCGACCTTCGGCATGTAGGCGGTCATGATCTTGTAGCGGCCCTTGGGCATGACGGGCATGTCGGCGCGCGTCCAGTTCGGCGTCATGCCGATGCCGAGGAAGCCGATGCCGAGCGGCTTTGCGACTTCGCGCACTTGCGCCAGATGGCTCATCAACTCCGAGGCGGTCTGGTGCACGGTCGCCACCGGCGCGCCGGAGAGCTCGAACTGGCCGCCCGGCTCCAGCGAAATCGCGCCGCCATGGGTGACGTCGAACATGCCGATGATGTTCGAGCCCTCCATGATCGGCTCCCAGCCGAGGATGTCGTGCAGGCCCTCGAGCAGCGCGCGGATCGAGTGCGGGCCGGCATAGGGCACCGGCCGATGGTCCTGCACGGTGAATGCGAACTTCTCGTGCTCGGTGCCGACCCGGAATTGGTCTTTCGGCTTGCAGCCCGCTTCGAGCCAGGCGACGAGCTCGTCGCGGGTCTCGATCGGGGTCATGTCGATCTGGTCACGGGCCATGCAGGAGTCCGGCGGGATTTTTAGTGGCGCATGATCCCGAAAAGCAGTGTCCACTTTTCGGGATCAGGCGCGAAGGGCGCGGACCTTACACATGGGAACCCGCAAAGGGCAATGCGAGACGGGTCGGGCCGCCGCGGCGCCTTTGGCGGGCCAAAGCCCACGCGCCGCCGGGCCGATGCGGGAACACTTTAAGGCTGCGTGGTCGCGGCCGCGCCCGTTTTTGCGCCCTGCTCGTACCAATGGCGGGACCGGTTGACGATCGCCACCACGCTCAGCATCACCGGGACTTCGATCAGCACGCCGACCACGGTCGCCAAGGCGGCGCCGGAATTAAAGCCGAACAGGCTGATCGCGGCGGCCACCGCCAGCTCGAAAAAATTGCTGGCGCCGATCAGCGCCGACGGCCCGGCGACGCAATGCTGCTCGCCGGCCAGGCGATTGAGCACATAGGCCAAGCCGGCGTTGAAATAGACCTGGATCAGGATCGGCACCGCCAACAGCGCGATAACCAAAGGTTGAGCGAGAATCTGCTCGCCCTGGAAGCCGAACAGCAGGACCAGCGTCGCCAGCAGCGCGATCAGCGATACCGGCTGCAGCCGGCCGAGCAGGCGGGCGAGCGCGGCCTCGCCGCCCGCGGCAAGCGTCGTGCCAGCGCACGGCTTGCGCCACCAGCACCGGCACCACGATGTACAGCACGACCGAGAGCACCAGCGTGTTCCAGGGCACCGTGATCGCCGACAAGCCCAGCAGCAGCCCGACGATCGGCGCGAAGGCGAACACCATGATGGTGTCGTTGAGCGCGACCTGCGACAGCGTGAAGTGCGGCTCGCCCTTGGTCAGATTGCTCCACACGAACACCATCGCGGTGCACGGCGCCGCCGCCAGCAGAATGAGACCGGCAATGTAGGAATTGATCTGCTCGGCCGGCAGATACGGCCGGAACAGATAGCCGATGAACAGCCAGCCGAGCGCGGCCATCGAGAACGGCTTGACCGCCCAGTTGATCAGCAGCGTGACGCCGATGCCGCGCCAATGCTCGCGCACCTTGCCGAGCGCGGCGAAATCGATCTTCACCAGCATCGGCACGATCATCAGCCAGATCAGCACCGCCACCGGCAGATTGACCTTGGCGAGCTCGGCGGCGCCGATCAGATGAAAGACCGGCGGCATCAGATGGCCGAGCGCGATGCCGGCCACGATGCAGAGCGCGACCCACAGGGTCAGATAGCGTTCAAAGGTGGACATGGCCTGCCTCGGCACTTACCCCGTTCGTCCCCGCGCAAGCGGGGACCCAGTCCTGCTCTTTCATTAGTGCCCGCAACCCTGGATTCCCGCTTGCGCGGGAATGAACGGAGTGTGTGGCAGCCGCTGGCAATCATCTACTCGGCCTTCGCCAAGGTGGTCGCGCCTTCGCCGCCCCCGATCTCCTTCAGCCGCGTGGTCAGCACCAGACGGTCGAGCTTGGCGATCGGCAGCGCCAGGAACAGTTCGATGCGCCGGCTCAGCATGCGATAGGCGTCCCGGAACGCCAGCGCGATTTCGGCTTCGCTGCCGGTCGCCGCGGCCGGATCGGGAATGCCCCAATGCGCGGTGATCGGCTGGCCCGGCCACAGCGGACAGGCTTCGCCGGCGGCGTTGTCGCAAACGGTGAAGACGAAATCGAGATCGGGACTGTCGGCGCGCGCGAACTCGGCCCAGGATTTCGAACGCAGCGTCGAGACGTCGTAGTTGAACTTGCGCAGGATTTCGAGCGTGCGCGGATCGATCTTGCCTTTCGGATGGCTGCCGGCGCTGAACGCTTTGAAGCGGCCGTGGCTCTCGCGATTGAGGATCGCCTCCGCCATGATCGAGCGCGCGGAATTGCCGGTGCACAGGAACAGCACGTTATAGACGCGTTGCGACATTGACTTTCTCCTTGCGCACCGGCGCGCAGCCGGCTGCGAAACTGTCGACCACCGGCGCGCAGATCTCCGGGCGGCCGCCGCAGCAATCGTGCAGCATGAAATCGATCAAAGCGCGGAAGCCGTCGAGATTGGCGCGGTAGCTCATAACGCGGCCTTGGCGCGCAACCGCGATCAGACCGCCGCGCAACAGCGCCGCCAGATGCGTGGACATGGTGTTGTGCGGCACCTTGCAAGCTGCGGCGATCTCGCCGGCCGGCAAGCCGTCCGGATGCGCGGCGACCAGTCTGCGGAAGGCCTTCAGCCGGGTCGGCTGCGCCAAGGCGGCGAAGGCGCTTTGCGCTTTCTTTGCGTCCATATGTCGAGACATATCGACATATTATGACGGATGGATGACGGGGGCAAGACCTTGGACTGTCATGGCCGGGCTTGTCCCGGCCATCCCGATGAGGGACGCACTGTCATCCTAAGGGGATCACCGGGTCACGGCGCTTCGCGCCGGCCCGGTGATGACAATGAAAATTGTTCTATTTTTGTTCTTTGCCTCGCCGGCCGCATGCTTTATTGCTTTTCCCCGCATGCCGCAGTTCTCGCCGCACCAAGACGACGCGCTCAAAGCCGTCGCGCAATGGCTGAAAGCCAAGCCGGGCGCCAACGGCACCCCGCAGGTGTTCCGCCTGTTCGGCTATGCCGGCACCGGCAAGACGACGCTTGCCCGCCATCTCGCCGAGCACGTCGACGGCGAGGTGAAGTTCGCCGCCTTCACCGGCAAGGCGGCTTCCGTGATGCGCGGCAAAGGCTGCCACGGCGCCTCCACCATCCACAGCCTGATCTACCGGGCGCGCGAGAGCGGCGAGGAAATTCCGAGCTTCGATCTGTGGGACGAGGCGCCGGCCTCCAAGGCGGAGCTGATCATCATCGACGAATGCTCGATGGTCGACGCCGAGCTCGGCCGCGACCTGTTGTCGTTCGGCGTGCCGCTGCTGGTGCTGGGCGATCCGGCGCAACTGCCGCCGATCCAGGGCGGCGGCTTTTTCACCGAGGCCGAGCCCGACGCGATGCTGACCGAAGTGCACCGGCAGGCGATCGACGATCCGATCGTGCGGCTGTCGATGGACATCCGCGCCGGTGAGTATCTCGAACCCGGCCGCTACGGCGAGACCGAAGTGGTTGCCAAAAGCGACCTCGATCCCGAGCGCGTGCTGGAGGCCGACCAGGTGCTGGTCGGGCGCAACGCCACGCGGCGCGCCTACAACGCGCGCCTGCGCGAGCGGCGCGGTTTCACCGACACCATGCCGTCGGCCGGCGACAAGCTGGTCTGCCTGCGCAACAACCGCAAGAAGGCGCTGTTCAACGGCGGCCTGTGGACGGTGAAGGAGCGCGGCGCGCGCAAGACCGGCATCATGACCATGCGGCTGATGCCGGACGATGAGACCGCCACGCGCGGCGTGAAGGTGTCGGTGCGGCCGGAATGTTTTTCCGGCGGCATCGAGCAGATCGATTGGGCGCGCCGCAAGCCCTATGACGAGTTCGACTACGGCTATGTGCTCACCGTGCACAAGGCGCAAGGCTCGCAATGGGACGACGTGGTGCTGTTCGACGAGTCTTTTGCGTTTCCCGACAGCCGCGAGCGCTGGCTCTACACCGGCGTCACGCGCGCGGCCAAGCGGCTGACGGTGGTGGTGTAAATCGTCCGTGTTGTCGTCCCCGCGCAAGCGGGGACCCAGTCGTAGCGGGTTGCTATACGGCGGATTAAATCGGTCGTCCTTCTCAGCGTGGGGCGAGTTCTCCGATTAGATTGTTGAGAACACCCGCCATGGCCATGGCCGTGCCGAAGTCGAACTTGTTGATGGCGATGAAGGCACCGATCCCGCGCGTCGGCGCAAAAGCGGTGTAGGTGAAGACACCCTGCAGGCCGCCCGCCTTTTGCAAGATCAGCGGCTGGTCGCCGTGCGCCATCATGACGATCCAGCCCAGACTGATGGCGTCCATGCGGCCGGATTCGTCGAGGCCGTAAACGGGACTGAGACCGTCGCGCTGAAGATACGCGGCGTGATCGAGCAGCCGCACCTCCGCGTCCTTGGACGCAAAGCGGTCGAGGTGCCATGACAGCCAGCGCAGGATGTCGTCGGGCGTCGAATAAATTCCGCTTGCGCCCGCTGCGATCAACGGCGTTTTCACGTCGGGGAGCGGCTTGCCGTCGAAATTGTGCCCCTGAAGGAGACGCGCGCGATCGCCAGTACGCAACGCGAGCACCGTGTCCTTGAGGCCGGTCGGATCAAGCACGCGCTCCTTGAGCAGGACGTCGTACGGCTTTTGTGCGGCATGCGACAAAGCGGCCGACAGGACGTCAAATCCGAAATTGGAATAGAGCGCGCCGGTGCCGGGCGGGAAGAGCAGCGGATCGGACGCCAGCGCCTTGCGGTAGGCCTCCGGAGTAAGGGTTGAAAATGGATCGCTGGCCGGCCCATGCTCACGCTCGACCTCTCTGGGAAGGCCCGACGAATGTGTGACCAGATCGATCAATCTGATCTGCTGTTCGTCCCGGACAGGAATCGTCACCTTCCAGCCGATGCGGTCCTGCAGCCGGTCGGTGAACTTCACAGTGCCGTCAGCCACGAGGCTGGCAAGAACCTGTCCTGTAAATGCCTTGGTCAGCGAGCCGACGCGCAGCATTGTGTGCCGGTCAGGCGGCTTGTTTGATCCATCGGAGGTTTCGCCAAAGCCGAAGACGGCGGTCTCGCCGTTGCGCACGACACCGATGACGAGTGCCGGGACATGGCTTTGCAGAAAGAGAATTTGTCCCGTGAATTCCACCGCCTCTTCGAGGAGTTTGTCTTTCGCCTGGGCGCTTGCCCCGAACAGGACGACTCCGATTGCCAGGACGGCGAGAGGCAATATTTTTAAACGAATAGCTCGGTTCATCGATCCAACTCTTTGCCGGAAGCAACAGCATCATTGCCGCGAATGCGCCACGGAATACACAGCGCCGTGTTACCGATCCCACCCAATTAAGCGTGCAATTAGCGATAAATTTATGGATGGCAGAGCTTGGCACGAAGCCAGCCTGAAATGATGTCCGCTTTTCTGCCGCCGTTGGGTGGATAGCGGAGGTTGATCGAGTAGGTCTGGCTAGAGCGATTTATGAGTACGCGCCTTAGTGTTTTCGCGCCGCCCTTACCCTCACCCGATGCGCAAACGGCAGCGCCACCAGCGCAATCGCGGTGAACACGGCGCCGGCGAGGAATGTGCCGTCCGGGCCGATCGTCTGCCACAGGCCGCCGGCGATAACGCTCGCCGCCAGCATGGCCAGCCCGCTCACCAGATTGAACACGCCGAAAGCGGTGCCGCGCAAATGCGCCGGCGCGGTGTCGGCGACCAGCGCCGACAGCAGGCCTTGCGTCAGGCCCATGTGCAGGCCCCACAACGCGACGCCGATCATGACGGTCAAGACCGAGCCGCCAAGCCCGAGGATCAAATCCGCCACGATCAACAACGCGAAGCCGGCGATCAGCAGGCGATAGCGGCCGATCATGTCGGACAGCGCGCCGGCCGGCCAGGCCGACAGCGCGTAGACGATGTTCATCACCACCATCACCGCCGGCACCACGACGATGGGCATGCCGACCGATTGCGCGCGCAGCAGCAGGAACGCTTCGCTGAAACGCGCCAGCGTGAAGATCGCCGACACGCCCACCACCAGCCAATAGCCGGCGCTGAGGCTGCCGAGCTCGGCGCGCGAGAGCGGCGCGCGCGGCGCCGCCGCCTGTTTCTCGTGCTGCGGCTCGCGCACGAAAAAGATGATGATGCCGGCGGCAACGAAGGCAGGCGCTACCGCGATCCAGAACACCGTGGTGTAACTGTTGGCAAAGGCCGCCATGAACAAAATGGCGCATAGCGGCCCCAGCACCGCGCCGACGGTGTCGAGCGACTGCCGCAGGCCATAGGCGCCGCCGCGCAGGTCGGACGGCGTCAAGTCGGCGATCAGCGCGTCGCGCGGCGCGCCGCGGATGCCCTTGCCGACGCGGTCGATGAAGCGTGCGGCCACCACCCAGCCAAGATTGGACGCCAGCGGAAAGATCGGCTTGCTCACGGCGGCGAGCGAATAGCCGAGCGCGGCGAGCCATTTGCGCTTGCCCAGCCAATCGCTGAGCGCGCCGGAGAAGATCTTGGTGATGGAGGCGGTCGCTTCCGCGATGCCCTCGATGACGCCGACCGCGAGCGTGGAGGCGCCCAGCACGCCGACCAGATAGAGCGGCAGCAGCGCATGGATCATCTCCGAGGACAGATCCATGAACAGCGAGACGAGCCCAAGCGTCCACACCCCGCGCGGAATCTCGCGCCAGCGGAAGAAGGAGGTGGGTTGGGCGGACATGCCGGAAAGACTACGGTTCAGCTCATTCCCGCGCAAGTCGGCGTCATCCAGGCGACTCGCGCATACATCATGCTGCCCTGGACTCCCCTTCGTGGGCAGTAGCGGAGAGACGCATGGATTGCCGCGACAGCCTGCAAGAAAATTATTCACGCCGCCTCTTTCTTCTTCTCCGGCGCGAAGCGGTGGTAGAAGGTCTCGCCGTGCTCGGCGAGATCGACCAGCAGCTTGCCGGGCTTGAAGCGGGCGCCGTATTTCTTTGCAAACGTGCGGCAGAGTTCGACGAATTTCTTCGTGCCCATCATGTCGATGTAAGACAGCGTGCCGCCGGTGAACGGCGCGAAACCGAAGCCGAGCACGGAGCCGACATCGGCCTCGCGCACGTCGGTGACGACCTTTTCCTCGAAGGTGCGCGCGGCCTCGACCGCCTGCACCACCAAAAAGCGCTGCTTCAATTCCTCGACGTCGATGGCTTCGACTTCTTCGCGGCTCAACTTCTTGGGCAATAGCTCGCTCAATCCCGGCCACAGCCGCTTGGGCTGGCCTTGCGGGTAATCGTAAAAGCCCTTGCCGTTCTTGCGGCCTAGGCGGCCGCGCCCTTCGACCATCTCCTCCAGCAGTTTCTTCTGTGCCGGGTTGACCGCCTGCGCACCGAGATCGCTTTCGGCGGCGCGCACGATCTTCAGGCCGAGATCGAGCGCGGTCTCGTCGTTGAGCGAAAGCGGGCCGACCGGCATGCCGGCCATGCGCGCCGCGTTCTCGATCATGGCCGGCGGAATGCCCTCCAGCAGCATCAGATGGCCTTCCTGGATGTAGTTGAGCACGCAGCGGTTGGCGTAGAAGCCGCGCGTGTCGTTGACCACGATCGGCGTCTTGCGGATGGCGCGCACGAAATCGAGCGCAACGGCGAGCGCCTTGTCGCCGGTCTGCTTGCCGAGGATGATCTCGGTCAGCAGCATGCGGTCGACCGGCGAGAAGAAATGGATGCCGATGAAGCGCGCCGGGTCCTTGAACTCGGATGCCAGCGATGAGATCGGCAGCGTCGAGGTGTTGGAGGCAAGAATCGCGGTGTCGCCGATGACGGCCTGGATCTGGGCGATGACGTCGGCTTTGACCTTGCGGTCCTCGAACACCGCTTCGATCACCAGATCGCAATCCTTCAGCGTGCCGTAGTCGGCGGCGGGCGTGATGCGCGCCAATAGTTCGTCGCGCTCGGCGCCCTTCATGCGGCCTTTCATGACGCGGTCGCTCAGCGCCTTGTGCAAATTCGCCTTGCCTACCTCGGCGGTCGCCAGGTCGCGGTCGATCAGCACCACTTCTAAGCCGACAGCCGCGCTCACGCGCGCAATGCCGGCGCCCATGAAGCCGGCACCGATCACGCCGATTTTGCTTCGAGCTTCGTCGGCGGCACTTCGGCCGGCCGGCGCGCGCCTTTGTTCAACTCCTGCATGGAGACGAACAGCGTACGGATCATGGCGGCCGCTTCCGGCGAGCGCAGGATCTTGGCAAACCAGCGCGACTCGATGCGCAGCGCGGTGTCCATGTCGACCAGCAGGCCCTCGTAGACCACCTGCAAAATCGCGCGCGCGGCCGGATAATTGTCGTAAGTTTCGCGCCGGTAGATGGCGTTGGCCGCCGCGAAGGTCATCAGGCCGGACTTGGAATAGACTTGGCCGCCCGGCAGGCGGAAGCCTTTCTCATCCCACGGCTTCACCGCTTTGCCGCCGGCCTTGATCCAGTCTTTCGCTGTCTTGATCAGGTCGGCGGCCGGCACCGAGGCGTCGATCAGTTTCATCGCCTTGGCGCGGTCGAGCTTGAGCTGGTCGCCCTTGAGCAAATATTGCAGCGCGTCGGCGGGCGGCAACATGCGCGCGATGCGCTGCGTACCGCCGGCGCCGGGGAACAGGCCGACCTTGATCTCGGGCAGCCCGACGCGGGTCTTGGGATCCTCGGAGGCGACGCGATAATGGCAGGCGAGCGCCAGCTCGAAGCCGCCGCCCATGGCGGTGCCGTTGATGGCGGCCACGAACGGCTTGCCGCAGGTCTCGATGCGCCGGTAGAGCTGCGACAGCTTGCGGCTCTCGGTGAACAGCATGGCGTTGGCGGCCTGCTCGCCTTGCGTCTTGGCCATGGTGGCGAAGGCGCCGGCCAGCCGCTCGAGCAGCGTGAGATCGGCGCCGGCGCAGAAGCTGTCCTTGCCGGAGGTGATGACCGCGCCCTTGATCGCGGCATCGGCGGCGATCTTCTCGACCAGGCCGGAGAGTTCCTCGATCACGCCGGCATTGATGAGGTTCATCGAGCGCCCGGCCATGTCCCAGGTGATGAGCGCGATGCCATCGGCGTCGATGTCGAGCGTGAAATTGGTCATGGCGTTTCCCTGATCCCTTGTCCGTCATTCCGGGACGCCGCAAAGCGGCGGACCCGGAATCCAGATGCACGCACCGTGTTTGTCGTCTGGATTCCGGGTTTGCGCCTTCGGCGCGCCCCGGAATGACGACTAGTACGGCTTGCCGTCCTTGTGCAGATAGCGGCGGCCTTTGTCGTCACGCTCCATCACCAGATCGACGTCCGGATAATGCACGCGCTCGGATTTGGCGCGGCTGCCGACCTCGAAATAGACGGCGTCGCGATCCGAGCGGTTGATGAGCTTGTGCGCGATGCCGCTGCCGGACTTGAAGCCGGCGGCGTCGCCCGCCTTGAGCACGGTCTCGCCGTCGTTCTCGATCAGCACCAGTTCGCCTTCCAGCATGTAGATGAATTCGTCTTCCTGCTCGTGCCAGTGCCGCAGCGCCGAGGACGCGCCCGGCTCGATGCGCGAGATGTTGACGCCGAACTGGGTGAGACCCACGACGTCGCCGAGCGCTTGCTTGTGGCGGCCTTTGTGCTCGGCCTGGAACGGCGCCGGATAGAAGCTGCCGCTTTTCACCGGCACCTTGGCGATATCGACTTTGGGCATTTTTCGCATCTCTCGACTTTTCCCGGGCGCAGCGCAGCACGAAGTGGTGCGCTGCAGACCCGGGATCCCGCTTGCCGCATAAGAAAGCTGGGTCCCGGATCGCGGTGCACCGCTGCGCGCTGCACCGCGTCCGTGACACGTGAAGTCAGACCCGCTCGATAATCGTCGCGGTGCCCATGCCCATGCCGATGCAGAGCGTGACCAGCGCGGTCGATTGGCCGCGCCGCTCCAACTCGTCGAGCACGGTGCCGAGGATCATGGCGCCGGTGGCGCCGAGCGGGTGACCCATGGCGATGGCGCCGCCGTTGACGTTGATCTTGTCGTGCGGAATGTCGAGCGCCTGCATGTAGCGCAAGACCACCGAGGCGAAGGCCTCGTTGAGCTCGTACAGGTCGATGTCGCTGGTCTTCATGCGGGCTTTCTTGAGCACCTTCTCGGTCACCGGGACCGGCCCGGTCAGCATGATCGAGGGCTCGGAGCCGATATTGGCGAAGGCGCGCACGCGCGCCCGCGGCTTCAAGCCCGCGCGCTTGCCGGCCTCTTTGCTGCCGATCAGCACGGCGGCGGCGCCGTCGACGATGCCGGAAGAATTGCCCGGCGTGTGCACGTGATTGATCGCCTCGACCTCCGGGTGCTTCTGCACCGCGACCGCGTCGAAGCCGCCCATCTCGCCCATCTGCACGAACGACGGCTGCAGCGCGGCGAGCGTCTGCATGGTGGTCGACGGCCGCATGTGCTCGTCTTTGTCGAGGATCGGCAGGCCGTTGCAGTCCTTCACCGTCAGCACCGAATTCTTGAAGCGCCCCTCCTCCCAGGACTTGGCGGCGCGCTTCTGGCTCTCGACCGCGTAAGCATCGACGTCGTCGCGCGAGAAGCCGTATTTGGTGGCGATCAGGTCGGCGGAAATGCCCTGCGGCAGAAAATAAGTCGAAATCGCAATCGAGGGGTCGACCGCCCAGGCGCCGCCGGCGGCGCCGATGCCGACGCGGCTCATCGATTCAACGCCGCCGCCGATCGCCATCTGGTGCTGGCCCGACATCACTTCGGCGGAGGCGAAATTCACCGCATCGAGCCCGGAGGCGCAGAAGCGGTTGATCTGCACGCCGGCGACACCGTCGCCATAACCGGCCATCAGTGCCGCCGCGCGCGCGATGTCGCCGCCGGCCTCGCCGACCGGATCGACACAGCCCATCACCACGTCGTCGACCCGCGACGGTTCGAGCTGGTTGCGCTCCTTGATTGCCGCGAGCGCCTGCGCGGCGAGATTGAGCGCGGTCACCTCGTGCAGCGCGCCGTCGGCCTTGCCGCGCCCGCGCGGCGTGCGCACGTGGTCGTAGATGAATGCGTCCGGCATGAGACTCTCCGTCGCGTCGCGTGCCCCGGCCCGGAGCGGGCGCCCAAAGGCGATTCGAACTGCCTCCAACATAGGGCGGGAACCGGGGCGGCGCGAGGGCCGCCGCCGGGCTTTGTCGGGAAGGAAGGGCCGGCGTCCCGGGCGTGCCGCTAGGGACGGCCCCAGCGCACAAAAGACCAGATCCGCTCGTGGAAATAATAGGCCACAATCTTGGTGACGATCTCGGTGCCGGCAATGGAGCCGGCCCAGGCGCTCGAGCCGGTGATGAGCAGCGTCAGAAGGAAGGTGTCGATGCTGCCGGTGGCCCGCCAGCTCACCGCCTTGGCGATCGAGCGGGCGTGCGACTCCCAGCCCTTCGGGACGGGCACAGCGGCGCGATCGGAATGACGCGCCAGCAGAAAATCCCGCAGGCGTCCGGCAAGCCGCGTCGAGCGCTCGCGCTCGACGGTGCCCATGGCGACCGTGTCATATGAATCGCGATCGATCAGGATGAAAGCGCCGGTGGAGCGGTTGTCGGCGTAAGCATCGAGCGCGATGCGGCGGTCGAGCACGAATTCGGCGTGCCCGATGTCGTTGGCCGCAAGCTCAGCCGCCGCCCGCTCGCGGCCGCTGTCGAGATCGAGCACGCGCAGACCGCCGCGCGCGGTTGCGACGGTGGACGAGGCGCCGAGCTTGAGCAGATAGGAGCGGCCGGCGACGAGCGGCGCCTCGCTCATCCAGACGACGCGCGCCTTGAGCCGGTCGGTGACCGTCGGCGGACGGTCGGCCGCCGCGATGACGTCGCCGCGCGACACGTCGATCTCATCGCGCAAGGTCAGCGTCACCGACTGGCCGGGGCCGGCGACCGCGAGATCGCCGTCATAGGTGACGATGCGCGCGACCTGCGAGCTACGACCGGACGGCAGCACCGTCACCGCCATGCCGGGATGCACATGCCCGCCCGCCACCATGCCGCAGGCGCCGCGAAAATCGGCGTCGGGCCGGTTGATCCATTGCACCGGCAAGCGAAACGGCTGTGTCTCGGGCGGCTGCGCGACCTCCACCGTTTCCAGATAGTCGAGCACGGTGGGGCCGCGATACCAATCCATGTTGCGCGAGCGCGTCACCACATTGTCGCCGGCGCGCGCGGCAACCGGAATGCAAACGATCTCATCGACCGCAAGCGAAGCGGCAACGGCACGAAACTCGCGTTCGATGGCGCGGAAGGCACCTTCCGACCAGGCGACCTTGTCCATCTTGTTCACCACCAGCGCGATGCGGCGCACGCCGACGGTCGATACGATCAGCGCGTGGCGGCGCGTCTGCGGACGCAAGCCCGAGGCGGCATCGACCAGGATCAGCGCAACGTCGGCGGTGGAGGCGCCGGTCGCCATGTTGCGGGTGTATTGCTCATGCCCCGGCGTATCGGCGACGATGAATTTGCGGCTTGCCGTCGCGAAGAAGCGATAGGCGACATCGATGGTGATCTTTTGCTCGCGTTCGGCGGCGAGCCCATCGAGCAGCAGCGAAAAGTCGAGCTCCTCGCCCAGCGTGCCGTGCTTGCGCGAATTGCTGCGCAGCGCACCCAACTGATCGTCGAACACGCCGTTGGCGCCGTAGAGCAGCCGTCCGATCAGCGTCGACTTGCCGTGGTCAACCGAGCCGCAGGCAACGAAGCGCAGCAGGCTCTTGTTCTCCTGCTGCAGCAGATAGGCATCGAGCGCGAAGGTTTCGGGCCGCGTGGGCGCGTTCATTGGATCGTTGTTCCTTTAGACTGAGCCATTGCGCGCCTTACATTTCTCTTTGCGCATGATCTTTTCCGAAAACCGGTTCCTACTTTTCGGGATCATGCGCTAGAAATAACCTTCCTGCTTCTTGCGCTCCATCGAGGCCGCGCCGTCCTGGTCGATGAGGCGGCCGCGCCGCTCGGAAAAGCGCGACCCAATCGTCTCGCGCACGACATCGGCGACCGTGGCGGCGTCGCTTTCGATGGCGCCGGTGAGCGGATAGCAGCCGAGCGTGCGGAAGCGCACGGTGCGCAGCTGCGGCGCTTCGCCCGGCTTGAGCGGCAGCCGCTCGTCGTCGACCATGATCAACAGGCCGTCGCGCTCGACCACCGGCCGCTGGCGGCTGCGAAATAGAGCGGCACCACCGGGATGTTCTCCTGGTGGATGTAGAGCCAGACATCGAGCTCGGTCCAGTTCGACAGCGGGAAGACGCGGATGCTTTCGCCGCGCCGCTTGCGGCCGTTGTAAAGCTGCCACGGCTCGGGCCGCTGACGTTTTGGGTCCCAGCGGTGATGGGCGTTGCGGAAGGAGAAGACGCGCTCTTTGGCGCGCGATTTTTCCTCGTCGCGGCGCGCGCCGCCGAAGGCGAGATCGAAGCCGTATTTGTCGAGCGCCTGGCGCAAGCCTTGCGTCTTCATCACGTCGGTATGCAGGTCGGAACCGTGGTCGATCGGATTGATGCCGCGCGCCACGCCCTCCGCATTGGTGTGCACCAGGAGATCGAGCCCGAGCTCGCGCGCGCGGGCGTCGCGGAAGGCGATCATCTCGCGCGAACTTCCAGCCGGTGTCGATATGCAGGATCGGAAAGCGCGGCTTGGCGGGGTAGAAGGCCTTGAGCGCGAGGTGCAGCAGGACCGAGGAATCCTTGCCGATGGAATAGAGCATCACCGGATTGTCGCTCTCGGCGACCGCTTCGCGGATGATGTGGATGGCTTCGGCTTCGAGCTGCTGCAGATGCGTCAGCGCGGCCGGCGCGGGCGCCGGCACGATGCGGTGCTGTTGTGCGGTGGGCGCGTGCATGACAGTCACGCCGGCATCTTGGCGAGCGCGGCGGCGCGGCGCGGATTGTCGTGCAGGCCGCATTCCTTCTTGGCGTCCTGCTCCCACCACCAGCGGCCGGCGCGTTCCGGCTCGCCGGGGAGAACCGCGCGCGTGCAGGGCGCGCAGCCGATCGACAGGAAGCCCTGCGCGTGCAGGACGTTGTGCGGAATGTCGTGCGCGGCGACGTAGTCGACGACCTTGTCGCGCGACCAATCGGCCAGCGGCGAGACCTTGAGCAAACGATGAACCGGATCGTGCGTGACAAAAGGCGTTTGGGCGCGCGTGTCGGACTGGTCGGCGCGCAGACCGGTGATCCAGACGGCAGGCGCCGGCGAGCGCGCGCCGCAACGGCTCGACCTTGCGCACGCCGCAGCAATTCTTGCGCCCGGGGACCGAATGGCGAAAGCCGTCGATGCCCTGCTGCGCGACCAAGGCTTCAA
Source organism: uncultured Alphaproteobacteria bacterium (assembly GCA_963761245.1). Taxonomy (GTDB): domain Bacteria; phylum Pseudomonadota; class Alphaproteobacteria; order Rhizobiales; family Xanthobacteraceae; genus Pseudolabrys. The sequence continues at coordinate 15,200 of CAVXGN010000017.1, forward strand.
GCTCGCGGTGATCGGGATAAACAGCGCGGATGGCGACGCCATAACGGCGCTCGGTTTCCGCCCAGACGTCATAGGTCTGCGAGAACAGCCGCCCGGTATCGAGCGTGACCACGTCGATCGGCAAACCTTGCGTGAAGATGGCGTGCGCGATCGCCTGATCCTCAATGCCGAAGCTGGTGGTGAAAACGATGCGGCCATCGACCGCCGCGCGCAGCAACGCCAGACGGGCGGCGAGATCGCGGCGTGCGAATGCGGATGCGAGCCGCGCCAGTGCGCCGCTATCGCTCTCGCCAACCGTCAAAGAGTTCTCGTTCATCGCTGCGCCGGCACGGCCATGCCCTGCCCCTTTTGATCGTCGCAAATTCAATTAGGGGCTTTCGCAGACGGCGCGCAATCCATTGGAAAAAATAAGATAATTCTTGTTTCGCAAGTGCGGCACGGCAACAGCAATATTTCGAGAATACGCACCCGCGCAAAACGGGCGTCATAGCGCAACGTGCGCTAACACCGCCGTTGCATGACAAATTGCTATGCAAAGCTGCGCAAGATTTGGGCGCGCCGGTGGCGGAACTTACAGACTGCGCGCGATCAGCAGCTTCATGATCTCGTTGGTGCCCGCATAGATGCGCATCACGCGCGCGTCGCGGTAGATGCGCGAGATCGGATATTCGTCCATGTAGCCGTAGCCGCCGAACAATTGCAGGCAGCGGTCGATCACATCGGCGAGCGTGTCGGTGAGCCGGTATTTCGCCATCGAGGCGGTGACGGTGTCGAGCTTGCCCTCGACATGCTGGCCGATGCAGTGATCGAGGAACACCTTGGCGATGGTGGCGTCGGTCTTGCATTCGGCCAGCTCGAACTGGGTGTTCTGGAACTCGATGATGGTCTTGCCGAAGGCCTTGCGCTGCTTGACGTAGTCGATGGTGAGCGCGAGCGCGCGCTCCATCATGGCGACGGCGTGCACGGCGACGATCAGGCGCTCCTGCGGCAGTTCCTGCATGAGCTGGTAGAAGCCCTGCCCCTCCTCGGTGCCGAGCAGGCTTTCCGCCGGCAGCTTGACGTCCTCGAAGAACAGTTCCGAGGTGTCGGCGGAATCCATGCCGAGCTTCTTGAGCTTGCGGCCGCGGCGGAAGCCGGGCGCGTCGTCGGTCTCCACCACCAGCAAGCGAGACGCCCTTGGCGCCCATCTTCGGGTCGGTCTTGGCGACGACGACGATCAGATTGGCGTGCTGGCCGTTGGTGATGAAGGTCTTGGAGCCGTTGAGCACATAGCCGTTGCCCGACTTCTCCGCCTTGGTGCGCACGCCCTGCAGGTCGCTGCCGGTGCCGGGCTCGGTCATGGCGATGGCGCCGACCATCTCGCCGGTGGCGAGCTTGGGCAGCCAGCGCTGTTTCTGCTCTTCGGTGCCGTAATGCAGGATGTAGGGCGCCACGATCCCGGAATGCAGCGGCGCGCCGAAAGTATCGAAGCCGGCGAGCGAGAATTCGCGGTTGATCACCGCCTCATGCGCGAACGTGCCGCCGGCGCCGCCGTATTCCTCCGGCATGGCGGCGCAGAGCAGGCCGGCGCTGCCGGCCTTGGTCCAGACCTCGCGGTCATACATGCCCGCCTCGTGCCAGCGGTCGATATGCGGGGCGAATTCATCGCCGATGAAGCGCCGCGCCTGCTCTTCGAGCAGGACGAGGTCTTCGCTCATCCAGGCCGGGCGCGGCAGAGTAAGGGCGTCCATGGGCGACTCACCTAGCGCGCCCACCATAGGGCGGACAAGGCGAGGCTTGGGAGGGGCGGGGTGCGAGGAAACCGCTCGTCCCCGCGCAAGCGGGGACCCAGGCGATTGCGACAATAGGCTGGATTCCAGCTTACGCGGGAACGAGCGGCGTTAAACGGCTCAGTATGTCGATGGAGAGCCCGGGTTCGCGCGCTCACGCGCGCGCCCCGGGATGTGACGCTAGCGCGTCACTTCTTCATCATCATCTTTTCCTTCACCGGATCCTTCACGTTCGGGATCTTGGCGATCTCGACATTGACCAGCTTGCCGTCGACCTTCTCGACCTTGCGCACATAGACGGTCTGGATGATGTCGCGCGTCTTGGGATCGATCGAGATCGGCCCGCGCGGGCTTTCCCACGCTCATGCCCTTGGCGGCGTCGATCAGCGTCTCGCCGTCGGTCTTGCCGCCGGTCTTCTTGAGCGCGGCATAGATCAGATGCATGCCGTCCCAGGCGCCCATCGAGAAGAAGTCCGGGTTGCGGTGGAATTCGGCGTTGTAGGCCTTCACGAAGTCCTCGTTCATCTTGGACTTGTGATTGAAGTCGTAATGGCCGGAGGTCATGAAGCCTAACGCGATATCACCCATGCTCTTGAGCGCGTGCTCGTCGGTGATCTCGAGCTGACCCATGATCTGGATGTTCTTGGCGCTGACACCCTTCTCGCTGAAGGCCTTGCCGAGCGCGCCGGGCTGCGCGCCGCCCGGGATGAAGATGAAGATGCCTTGCGGCTTGAGATCAACCGCGCGCTGCACATAGGCCGAGAAGTCCGGATTGGCGACCGCCATGCGCACCGCGCCGACGATCTCGCCGCCGCCCGCCTTGAAGCCGGCCTGGAACGACTGCTCGGCGTCGTGCCCGGGACCGTAGTCGGACACCATGGTGTAGACCTTCTTCACCTTGGTGTTGGTGGCGACCCATTTGCCGAAGGCGTCGTTCAATTGCGGAATGGTGAGCGAGGTGCGCGCCATATAGGGCGACTTGGTGGTGATGATGGCGGTCGCCGCGTTCATCACGACCATGAACTTCTTGCCTTCCTTGGAGACGTCGCCGGCGGCCATCGCGTTGGGCGTCAGCACGAAGCCGGCGATGATGTCGACATGATCGCGGGTGACGAGCTCTTGCGCCAGGCGCTTGGCGACCGGCGGATTGATGCCGCCGACGTCCTTGCGGATGATCTCGATCTTCTTGCCGGCGACCATGTCGCCGTTCTGCTTCATGAACAGCTTGATCGCATTGTCCTGCTGCGTCGCGGCATCGGCGAACTGGCCGGAATAGGGCTCGATCAAACCGATCTTGATGGTGTCGGCGGCGTTCGCCGAGGATGCCGCCAACAACGCGGCCGCGGTAATAAGAAGCAATTTTCGCATTGGCTTTTCCCTCCCTTTGCCGTTCCATCAATCGACGGCTTGCCGGCTAAATTAGCGGTATTCCGCAGCGCCGTCACGGGAGAAACAAGGCGTGCTTAATTTCGCGATTTTCGACCATCTCGACAGCACCGGCGCCCCGTTGGGCGAGTTGCTCGACCAGCGGCTGCGGCTGATCGACCTGATCGAGCGATGCGGCTTTGCCGCCTATCACCTGGCGGAGCACCATTCGACGCCGCTCGGCATGGCGTCGAGCCCGAGCGTGTTTCTGTCCGCGGCGATCCAGCGCACCAGCAAAATCAGGCTCGGACCGCTGGTTTACGTGCTGCCGCTCTACCATCCGCTGCGGCTCTATGAAGAAATCTGCATGCTCGACCACCTGAGCAATGGCCGCCTCACGGTCGGAGTGGGCAGAGGCGGCGCGCTGCTCGAGCACCAGCGTTATGGGATTGATCCCACTCTGGCGCCGGCGATGTATCACGAGGCCTTCGCCGTGCTGATGCGCGCCTTCGAGAGCGAGGTGCTCGATTTCGAGGGCAAATTCTACCGCTACAAAGACTACGTCGTGCAGGCCAAGCCATTGCAGCGCCCGCACCCGCCGATCTGGTATGGCGCACCCAACGCCGAGGCGATCGCCTGGGCGGCGCCGAACGGCATCAATGTCGTGTCGCTCGGGCCGGCGGTGCGCGCCCGCGCGATCAGCGAGCGCTACCGCCAAGAATGGAAGACACTCGGACGCGCCGGCGCGCTGCCCGGCATCGGCATCACCCGGCACGTCGTCGTCGCCGACACCGATGCCGAAGCGCAGCGCATTGCGCAGGCCGCCTATCCGCGCTGGCGCAACGCCATGGACTACATCTGGCGGCGCTCCGGCGTCGCGTTCACGCTGACGGAAATCTATCCAACGGACTTCGCGGCCTTGCAGCAGATCGGCCATGGCATTGCCGGCGCGCCGTCAACGGTGCGCGACTATATCGCGCGCCTGCAAGACGAGACCGGCGTCAACACCGTGCTCTGCCAGATGGTGTTCGGCGACATGAGTTTTTCTGATGTCAGCCATTCAATTGAGTTGTTTGGCAACGAGGTGATCCCGGCGTTTGCTTAGCCGCCGCGCGCGATCCCCTGGATGGCCGCCGGCTGCAATGCTACGACCGCACGCGCGAAGCCGGGGCACAGTCATGGATGCACAATCGAGCGATGCCGCCTACGGCGTCGAATCCGCCCATGCCTGGCTGCGGCTGGCCACGGCCCTGGCGCTCGCCACCATCGGCGGCGTCGGCATGTGGTCGGTGGTGGTGGCGCTGCCGGCCATGCAGACCGCATTCAATGTCGATCGCGCGGACGCTTCGCTGCCCTACACGCTTGCCATGCTCGGCTTTGCCGGCGGCGGCGTGGCCATGGGCCGACTTGCCGACCGTTTCGGCGTGGCGGTGCCGCTGGCGGCCGGCGCCGCTGCGCTCGGCGCCGGTTATATCGGCGTCGGTTCCTCCACCAGCCTGTGGCAGGTCGCGCTCGCGCAAGGCTTGATCGGGTTTGGCTGCGCGGCCACCTTCGGGCCGGTGATGGCCGACGTCTCGCATTGGTTCATGCGCCGGCGCGGCATCGCCGTCGCCATCGCGGCGTCCGGCAATTATCTCGCCGGCACAATCTGGCCGCCGGTGGTGCAGCATTTCATCGCCAGTCCGACGGATGGCGCGCGACCCATATCGGCATCGGTTTGTTCTGCCTCGTCACCATGCTGCCGCTGACCTTGGCGCTGCGACGCCGGCTCGAGATTCATCACGCCGACGCCGCCAGCAGCTCGGCGGCGCGCCGGCAGGCCGAGCTGCCGCTGTCGCCGGGCGCGCTGCAGGTGTTGCTCTGCATCGCCGGCATCTGCTGCTGCGTGGCGATGTCGATGCCGCAGGTGCACATCGTCGCCTATTGCGGCGATCTCGGCTATGGCGTGGCGCGCGGGGCGCAGATGCTGTCGCTGATGCTCGGTCTCGGTATCGTCAGCCGCCTCGCCTCCGGTCTGATCGCCGACCGTATCGGCGGGGTGCGCACGTTGCTGCTCGGCTCGTTCTTGCAGGGCGTGGCGCTGTTTCTTTATCTCTGGTTCGACGGTCTGTTCTCGCTCTATGTGATCTCCGGGCTGTTCGGCCTGTTCCAGGGCGGCATCGTGCCGAGCTACGCCATCATCGTGCGCGAATATTTCCCGTCCCGGCAGGCCGGCACGCGCCTCGGCTTGGTGCTGATGGCTACCCTCATCGGCATGGCGCTGGGCGGTTGGATGTCGGGCTATATCTTCGACCTCACCGGCTCCTATCAGGCCGCCTTCCTCAATGGGCTTGCCTGGAATTTGATGAACCTCTCGATCGCAAGCTTTTTGTTGATCAGCTCGCGCCGCCCACTCGCCGTCACCGGCGCGTAGTGTCCGTGCGCTATCGACGTGGCGGAATAAAAGCGCATGTCCGGGCGTTCTTGCAGGTTATTGACAAGGGCGCTGCGACGGAAATACCTGCAGCGCCGGCAGATGGGGGCTTTGGGATGCAATATTCTGTCGCACGACCGGATGTCGTGCGTGCGATCAACCAGCGCTGGCTGCTGAAATTCTGGGAGCGAAGCCTGCGGGCGCAAACGGTACCGCGCTGGCAGACGGTGGAGGCCGAGGACCTCTCGCGTATCCTGGCCAATTTGAGCTTCCTGGAGGTGACCGGCAGCGACGGCCAGGCGCGCTTCATCATCCGTTCGCATGGCGCGACCATAGCCATTGTCTATGGCTCGCCCGATTGCCGCGGACGCTATCTGGACGAGGTGATCCCCGGCGCGAAAGAGGGACATGCGCTCACCGCCTATCGCCTGGCGGTCGCCAGCGGCAAGCCGGTCTACACCATCCACGACTTGAAGGACCGCAATGGGCGGCTGGTGCATTACGAGCGGCTGCTGTTGCCGTTTACAAGTGACGGCAAGACGGTCGACCGCATTCTGGCCTCGTTCGAATTCGTCTGCGACGACGGCGCCTTCGACAGCCGCGAGTTGATGTCCATGCAGGCCGCGCCGCCGGCGTTACGCGTGTCCGCCACCATCGACGCGCGGGCGCCGGTTTGAGCGGCGCCTTTCCCGTACTCGACCGGCTGCGGCCCGATTTCCTCTGGGGTGTATCGACCTCGAGCTTCCAGATCGAAGGCGCCACCAAGGAAGACGGCCGCGGCCAAAGCGTCTGGGACACCTATTGCGACAAGGGCACGGTGCTCAACAACGACACCGGCGATCCCGCCTGCGACCACTATCATCGTTACGCCGAAGACGTCGCACTGATGCGTTCGCTCGGTGTTGCGGCCTATCGCTTCTCGGTGGCCTGGCCGCGCGTGCTGCCGCAAGGACGCGGACAAGCAAACGAGGCAGGGCTAGCCTTCTACGACCGGCTGATCGACGAATTGCTCGCCGCCGGCATCGAGCCATGGCTCTGCCTGTTCCACTGGGATCTGCCGCAAGCGCTCGACGATCGCGGCGGCTGGACCGCGCGCGATATCGTGCAATGGTTCGCCGACTATGCCGAGTTGATCGCGCGCCGCTACGGCGACCGCGTCAAGCGTTTCGCCACCTTCAACGAGCCGTCGGTGTTCACGCTGTTCGGCTACGGGCTCGGCGGCGGCGTGCGCGACACCACCGGCGTCGACACGTTGCACAAGGCGATCCATCACGTGAACCTCGCGCATGGCGCTGCGGTCGACCGGCTGCGCGCCGTCGTGCCGGCATGTTCGATCGGCTGCGTGCACAATTATCATCCCTGCCGGCCGGTAACGCCGGCGGACACACAAGCGGCCGAGCGCTTTCACGCCTATTGGAATTTCGCGTTTCCCGATCCGCAGTGCCTGGGCAGCTATCCGCCCGCGCTGCAGGCGGCGATCGCGCCGTTCATGCAGGACGGCGATCTCGATCGCATTCAACGGCCGGTCGATTGGTTCGGCCTCAATCACTATGGGCCGATCTATGCCAAGGCCGACGCGAATGCGCGTCTTGGCTTTGACTACGGCGAAAAGCCGGCCGACGTGCCGCGCACGCCGATGGGTTGGGCGATCGTGCCGGAAGCCTTCGGCGAAGCCTTACGCAGCGTCGATCAGCGTTACCGCCTGCCGATCTACGTGCTGGAGAACGGGCTCGGCGGCTACGACAAGCCGGACGAAAACGGCATTGTCCACGATGCGGAAAGAGTCGCCTACCTCGCTGCCTATATTGACGCCATGAACGAGGCGGCGGGCGACGCCGACATTCGCGGCTACTTCGTTTGGTCGCTGCTCGACAATTTCGAATGGGATTACGGCTATTCCGTCCGCTTTGGGCTCACTTATGTCGATTATTCGTCGCAACGGCGGACGCCAAAAACTTCGTTTCGCTGGTACGCCGACCTAATCAAGGCGGCGCGGGCGCGGCGCTAGCATCGAATCATCGCAAAGTCATCGCTACCTTGGCGTGCGACAACAGTTTTCGTTTTTACCGAAGCAAAGCGTTGGCACAAGGTCGCGGCCGGGCTACATTTTCAACCGCGATAGAAAAACGGAAAACCGGGGCAACCGGGCTGCAAAAGAACAAGTTCAAAAATCGCCCAAAGCGGAGGAAACAGAGAATGACGTTCGCACACAAGCTCAAGGCGTTGGCCGTCGCCACGGTGGCGCTCGCACTCGGGACGGCTTTCGCGCAAGCCGAACCGCTCAAGATCAAGATCGGATGGTCGCAAACGCCGGGGCACATGGCGCCCTTGCTGTTCCAGAACAAGAGCCTTCTGAAACACTACGGCAAGAGCTACACGGTCGATGCGGTGCGTTTCCGCGGCAGCACCGCGCAGCTCACCGCGCTGGCATCGGGCCGGCTCGATATCGCGGCGCTGTCCGCGACCGCGCTCGTGCTCGCCGTCACCAATGCCGGGGTCGATGCCCGCGTCGTCGGCGACGTCATTCAGGACCGCGCGCCCTACTGGTCGACCGGCTTCCGTGTGCTCAAGAGCAGCGGCATCAACAAGATCGAAGATCTGAAAGGCAAGCGCATCGCCACCAACGCCATCGGCTCGGCGATCGACACCTCGTTGCGGGGCATGTTGCACAAGCACGGCCTGAGCAACGACGACTTCAACACCATCGAAGTGTCGTTCGGCAACATGCCGGCCATGCTGATGGAGGGCAAGGTCGACATGGCGCCGATCCTGCCGCAGTTCGTCGGCCTGCTCGACAAGAGCAAGGTCAAGACGATGTTCACCAGCCGCGACGTCACCGGCGAACAGCAGACCGTCTCTTTGGTCGCTACCAAGGCCTTCGTCGACAAGAACCGGGCTGCGCTGGTGGATTTCTTCGAAGACTATATCCGGGCGCTGCATTGGTTCCTCGACCCGGCCAATCGCAAAGACGCGCTGCAGATCGTCATGGACTTCACCCATCGTCCGCTCAATCGCATCGACTACGCCTTCACCAAGGACGACTTCTATCGCGATCCCAACGATCTGCCCAACATCCCGAATCTCCAGCACGCCATCAACCTCGCGCTCAAGAACGGCGTGATCAAGAAGGGCATCGACGCGGAGAAATACTCCGATCTGTCGCTGATCCACGATGCCATGAAGCGCATGACGAATTGATGCCGGTTCGAACAAGGCAGGCGGCGATGGACAGCAAGGTGATGCAGCAACCCTTGTCGGTCAACGCCGCCGCCATTTCGGTCGAGTCGGTGAGCCACAGCTATCGGCCTGCCCACCGGCAAGCCGGTTCAGGCGCTCGAGCAGATTTCGCTCGACATCGGGCAGAAGGAGTTCGTCGCGCTGCTCGGCCCGAGCGGCTGCGGCAAGAGCACCCTGCTCTATCTGATCGGCGGTTTTCTGCCGATCGAGACGGGGCGGATCGTGGTCGGCTCGCAGCCGGTGACGGGACCGGGGCCGGACCGCGGCATCGTCTTTCAGCACTTCGCGTTGTTTCCGTGGAAGACCGTTCTCGGCAACGTGCTTTATGGTCTGGAGAACACCGGCGTTCCGCGCCAGGAGCGCCTCGAACGCGCCCAGCACTACATCGACCTGGTGCAGCTTTCGGGCTTTGAGAATTCCTATCCGAGTCAGCTCTCCGGCGGCATGAAGCAGCGGGCGGCCATTGCGCGCACGCTGGCGATCGCCCCCGACATCCTGCTGATGGACGAGCCGTTCGGCGCGCTCGATGCGCAGACCCGCAGCATCATGCAGGAAGAGCTGCTGTCGATCTGGCAGAAGACCAAGACCACGATCGTGTTCGTCACCCACGACGTGCGCGAGGCGGTCTATGTCGCCGAGCGCGTCGTCTTGATGTCGGCGCGGCCCGGGCGGGTGATGGAGATCGTCGACACGCGCTTCAGCGAGCGCGGCGCCGAGGTGATGGACACGCCTGAGTTCAACAAAATTTCACGCCATATCTGGGAGCGCGTGCGCGACGAGGCGATGCTGGCGCAGATGGGACGCCACCAATGAAGGTGTTCATCCGCTATTCGCCGCTCCTGTTGCTTGCCATTTTATGGGAGGCGGTCTCCCGCAGCGGTCTGATTTCCCAGTTTGCTTTGCCGCCCTTGTCGGACGTGGTGGTCTCCTGGTGGCGGCTCGCCAAGGACGGAACGCTGCTGGTCAATGGCGAGTCGTCGCTGTGGCGCGCGGCCAGCGGGCTCGGCCTCGCCATCGTGCTCGGCTCCACCGCGGGCATCGCCATGGCCTGGTATCCAAAAGTGCGCACGATCGTCAATCCGGTGATCCAGTTGTTCTATCCGATGCCGAAGTCGGCGCTGATCCCGGTGATGATCCTGTGGTTCGGCATCGGCGACATGTCGAAGATCGTGCTGATCTTCATCGGCTGCATGCTGCCGATCGTCATCAGCTCCTATAACGGCGCGCGCGGCGTCGACACCGTCTACATCTGGTCGGCGTTAAGTCTGGGCGCGAGCCGCCGCAAAGTGCTTTGGCAAATCGTCGTGCCCGCCGCCATGCCCGAGGTTCTCACCGGCATCCGCACCGCGATTGCCATCGCGTTCGTGCTGCTGATCGCCTCGGAGCTGCTCATCTCCCGCAACGGCCTCGGTTACCTGGTCAGCGGATTCGGCGATTCCGGCGTCTATCCGTCGATGTTCGCCGTCATCCTGACCGTCGTTGCGCTCGGCTTCTGCGCCGATCGCCTGTTTCAATGGATGATGTCGAGGATTCTGATATGGCGCGAGTAAGCGACGCGGACGTGAATGTCGCTGCGCAGCAGCCGGTCGCGGCGATGCCCGGCAAGCTCGCCAAGGCATTCGGGCGGCGACTGGCGCCGCTTGGCTCCATCTGCGTGCTTATGATCGCGTGGGAAGTGACGGCGCGCAGCGGCGTGTTCACGCCCTATCTGTTGCCGTCGCTTGAGACGATCTTCGCGCGCGTCGCCCACGACGTCATAACCGGCCACTTCTTCATCCAAGCAGCCTATACGCTTTACCGTGCGCTTGCCGGCTTTGCGCTGGCGGCCTTGGTGGCCGTTTCGATCGGCACGCTGATGTCGCGCAAGACGCTGGTACGCTGGTTCTTCGATCCGATCATCTCGGTCGGCTTTCCGATGCCCAAAGTCGCGTTCCTGCCGATCTTCCTGCTCTGGTTTGGCGCCTATGATGCCTCCAAGATCCTGCTGGTCGCCTTTGCCGCGTTCTTCGCCATCGCCGTCAACACGGTGGCCGGCACGCAGGGCGTGGAGCGCTATTTCGTGTGGTCGGCCCAGAGTTTGGGCTCCAGCGAGCGCCGCATCCTCTGGAGCGTCATCCTGCCGGCCGCGCTGCCGCAGATCCTGACCGGCTTGCAGATCGGTCTGCCGCTGGCGCTGATCGTCTGCATCGTTGCCGAGATGCTGATGGGCGGCGTCGGTCTCGGCGGATCGATGATCTATGCGCAGCGTTTCGCCGACTCGCCCGGCGTGTTCGCCGGCATCGTCGAGATCGGGTTCGTCGGCTGGCTCGCGATCTTTTCGCTGCGCAAGCTGCGCCAGCGCCTGCTCGCCTGGCACGTGGAAACGACGCGCAAATAATCGTCAGGCCGCGGCTAGCGGCAACGACAATGCCCGAGAAAGCTTATCGGCGCCGCTTCTCCGGTTTCTGCAGCGCGCTCTCAATCGTGTGGGGGCGCCGGCCGCCGGTCACCTGCACGACGCATTTCTCACCCTCCTTGCAGAAGACGGTGCAAGCGGTGCCCCTTCCGCCTTTGCAATTGGTCCCGCAGCCATAGCCGACGGGGTCTTGCGAAAATCTGCCGCCGGTCTTTTCGCAAACGGCCTTGATCTCGTCGGGCGTCTGTTTGGCAAAATAAATGTCCCTGGCCAAAGCCGACGTGCCAAGGCCAAGACTGCCGATCAGGATGAGAGTGGCGGTTAAATGTCGCACGACAGGCTCCAATAATGCGTGTCGCCCCCGACGGACCGTTTCAAGCCTACAGGTTTTCGATCGTTTGTGCAGCCGGTTTGCGCCCTCCGCCGGGCGCGATGGGGACAAAAGCGGCGCGACAATTCCGCTCACCCGATAGAGCGAGCGTGGGAAAGCGGGCCGATCGTCCGTTGGCGCCGGCCCGTCGGACGGGCACCTGAACGATGGCGGATTTTGCCTAAAACCCCTCGTCCGGCAATTCCATCGTCGAAGCCGCACCCGCCTGGATGCGGGCGAGATGCGCCGCCGTCTCCGGCAGCATGCGCTCCATGAAGAAGCGCGCGGTTGATCAGCTTGCCGTTCATGCGCGGCGCCGAGCCGTTCGCCTTCGGCAGTTTACCAAGCGCGGCCTCGGCGATCTTGCACCACATGTAGCCGAGCGCCACCAGGCCGAACATATGCATGTAGTCGGTGGCGCCGGCGCCGGCATTGTCGGGCTTGGCCAAGAGCGTTCTGCATGAACCACATCGTGGCCTGCTGCAGATGGCCGAGCGCGACCGACAGCGGCGCGACGTAAGGCTTCATGCCGGCGTCGGCGCCCTTGTCCTTGATGTAGCCGGCGACCTCGTTGAAGAAGGCCATCAGCGCGCGGCCGCCGTCCTTGCCGAGCTTGCGGCCGACCAGGTCGAGCGCCTGGATGCCGTTGGCGCCCTCGTAGATCATGGCGATGCGCGCATCGCGCACGAACTGCTCCACGCCGTGCTCGGCGATATAGCCGTGGCCGCCGAACACCTGCTGCGCCATCACCGCATTGGCGAAGCCGCCGTCGGTGAGCACGCCTTTGATCACCGGCGTGAGCAGGCCCATGTGATCGTCGGCGCTTTGGCGCTCGTTGTCGTCGTCGGAGCGGCGGGCGACGTCGCCCTTCAGCGCCGTCCACATCACCAGCGCGCGCGCCGCCTCGTTGAAGGCGCGGATCGACATCAGCGTGCGCCGCACGTCGGGATGCACGATGATCGGGTCGGCCGGCTTGTCGGGATATTTGACGCCGCGTGAGCGCGCGGCCTTGCAGGCGCTCCTTGGCGTAAGCGGCCGCGTTCTGATAGGCGACCTCGGAGAGCGCCAGGCCCTGCACGCCGACGCCGAGCCGCGCCTCGTTCATCATCACGAACATGGCGGCAAGCCCGCGGTTCTCCTCGCCGATCAGCCAGCCGGTGGCGCCGTCGTAATTCATGACGCAGGTGGCGTTGCCGTGAATGCCCATCTTCTCTTCGAGCGAGCCGCAGGAAACGCCGTTGGCCTCGCCCAGCGAGCCGTCGTCGTTGACCGTGATCTTCGGCACCACGAACAGCGAGATGCCTTTGGTGCCGGCGGGCGCGCCTTCGATGCGCGCGAGCACCAGGTGGATGATGTTGTCGGCCAGATCGTGCTCGCCGGCGGAGATGAAGATCTTGGTGCCGGTGATCTTGTAGCTGCCGTCGTCTTGCTTCGCCGCCTTGGTGCGCAGCAGCCCGAGATCGGTGCCGCAATGCGGTTCGGTCAGGTTCATGGTGCCGGTCCATTCGCCGGTCACCATTTTCGGCAGGTATTTGGCCTGCAGCTCGGGCGCGGCATGCGCCAAGAGCGCAGCGATCGCGCCTTGCGTGAGGCCGGGATACATGGCGAAGGCCATGTTGGCCGAGCAGAGGAATTCATTGACCAGCTCGGTCAAGGCGCCCGGCAGGTCCTGGCCGCCGAACTCGGCCGGTACCGAAATGCCGATCCAGCCGCCCTCCACCAATTGCTTGAACGCCTCCTTGAAACCGGTGGGCGTGGTCACGCGGCCGTCGGCCTGGCGCGTGCAGCCTTCTTTGTCGCCGACGCGGTTGAGCGGGGTGAGGACTTCCTCGCTGAACTTCGCAGCTTCGCGCAGCACCGCCTCGACGAGATCGGGCGTGGCGTCGGCAAAGCCCGGCAGATTGCCGTATCGCTCGAGGTGGAAAACGTCATTGAGCAGGAACAGCGCGTCGTCCACGGGGGCTTGATAGCTCGGCATGATCCTCTCCCCGGCGTCGCGCCGCGAAGGTTAACGAAAGATGAATCGATCGGTTTCAGAAGGTCCCTCAGGACCGCTGCGATGCAGCATAAGCGCCGCACAGGTCCCGATTATGACGGAGCCGGTTTACACCTATGTTAAGGGCGGAAGCTGTTACCGGCAGAGGGATCGCTAGGCAGCCGATTCGGACCCTGAGCGCGAATCACCCGAATTCGGCATACATGTCGGTGTAGATTTGCCGCAGCTCGGCAAGCGCCGCCTCGATGTCGCGGCGCTGGTGCTCCAGCAGTTTGATCTGCTCGAGGCATTTTTTACGGGTCATCGCTAACCCTTTGGCGCCGCCGCGGTCGCGCGCCGCCAGCATGTCGCGGATCTCGGTCAATATAAAACCGAGCCGTTTGCCCTGCAAAATCAGGTCCAGCCGCTTGCGGTCTTCGTCGCTAAACAGCCAGCCATGGCCGTTGCGGCGCGGCGTCAGCAAGCCTTTGATTTGGTAAAATCGGAGCGCCCGTAGCGATACCCCAGCGGAGCGGGCAAGATCCCCGATTGAGATCGCTGCGGTCGAAGCAGGCTCCGTCGCGCTCACTTCGGCCTCTTTCGAAGCATGCTCGTCCTGGTATTGCAGGCCTTGCTTGTTCATCCGATGGAACGTGCCTCGTATGTCTGCAAACGAACGCTACCCTTGCGATCTTTTGGCTGCAACGCATTGTTGCGCCGCTGGAAAACATAACGGTTAAGTAGGGTGTTTTGCCGAGCGGCATTTGGCTCCAACGGTCCTGCGGAACTTTGACCGCCGCAGCAAAGAACCGGTGTCCGACCTAAAGAGCTCCGCCGATGCATCTTTGGCCCGGAAAGTCGGCCACTTCCGCAAAAAGTTAACGGCTTGTTTACCGCAACCAGCAAAAAGTTAGGGCGTGGACTGGCAACCGCGCCCCGCGTCAACCCGCCGTTAACGGGCATCAGTTCCACGAGAGTCGAGCAGGCTCTTGGCGCTTCTGCATCAAAATATGGGTCCGAGCATGAAATTTGGTGTTCGGTGGAGTTCCAAGGGGATGCGGCCTGAGGCGCGCGAGACCGCCAAAGAGGCGGCGCGCCGGGCAGGCATGTCGGTGGAAGACTGGCTCGACGCCGTCATCTCCAAAGAAGCCGGCCATATCGGTGCCGATCCACGGCTGTCGGAGCGCAGCGGCGATGCCGCCAACAGCGAAACCGAGCAGGGCCATTCCGTAGAGATCAGCCGCGCCAGCGAACAACCGGCGGACCGCGGCCCGGCGGCCTATGCCCCGCGCCGCAACCGCAGTGATTCGAGCCCGCTTCCCAGTCCGAAAATCCGTTCCGACCGTCCCCCGACGGTGCAACTGCCGCCGGCGCTTGAACAGGCCCTCGCCGAAATCGCGGCCCGCCAGCGTACGCTCGACGGCGAATCGGCGCCGGTCATGGCAAGCGAACCAGTCGAGCCGACGCCGACCGTCGCCGCCCAGAGCGAAGAACCAGCAGAGCCGACGCCGACCGTAGCTCCCCAGAGCGAAGAACCAGCAGAGCCGCCGCCGGCCGTAGCTTCCCAGATCGAAGCACCTGCCGCGCCGCCGCCGCCCAAGGCCCACAAGTCCTCGGCGCCACCTGCGCCGCCGCCCGAAGCCAGCGAAGTGTCGGCGCCACCCGCGTCGCCGCCGGTCATCGAGCCACAGATTTCAGAGCCGGCCGCGCCGTCACCGGCAATGCATCCGCAAGCGTCGGCACATGCTGCGCCGGAGCGCACCCCAGAAATGTCAACACCCACGCCCACCCCGCAGGCCCCGGCCCGGCAGGTTTCCGCGCCGCCGCCACCGGTGCCGGCCCAAAACCTTGCCGGCCTGGAAGCGCAACTTCGCAACATCACCTATCAGATCGAGACGTTGCGCCAGCCGGGCGTCAGCGAAGCGATCAACGCCTTGCGCGTCGAACTCGCCGAGATCGGCCGGCTGCTCAACGACGCAATGCCGCGCCACGCCATCGATGCGATCGAGGCGCAAATCCAAGGCCTGGCCCAGCGCGTCGCCGAGGGGCGGCAGGCCGGCTTCGACGCCGGCGCGCTCGGCCGCATCGAGGATGGGCTTTCGGAAGTGCGTGATGCTCTGCGTGGCTTGACGCCGGCGGAGAACCTGGTCGGCTATCACGAGGCGGTGGCGGGACTGGCCGAAAAGATCGACCTGATCGTGGCGCAGAGAGATCCGGCCGCGATGCATCAGCTGCAAAGCTCGATCACCACGCTGCGCGAAATGGCGAGCCATGTCGCCTCCAACGACACCGTGAGCCGGCTCGCCGCCGAGGTGCAGCAGCTGGCCGAGAACGTCGAACACATCGCAAGGACCAGCGCCGGCGGCGATGCGCTATTCAACATCGAGCATCGTCTCGCGGCGTTGTCCGAAGCGCTGGCTGAACGCCAGCAAAAAGACGGCGGCATCTCGCCGCGGCTGGAAGCGCTGATCGAATCGCTGCTCGAGAAGGTCGAGCAGTTGCAGAGGCAGCCGGCGATGGCGCCTGAATTGCAGCAGGCCGTCGCCACGATGCTCGATATGGCGGACCACGCCGTCTCCAACGAGACCGTCAATCAGCTTACCGCCGAAGTGCATCAGCTGGTCGCGAACGTCGAGCACATCGTCCGCAACGGCGCCACCGGCGAAGCGCTGTTCAACATCGAGCACCGGCTTGCCGCGCTCTCCGAATCGCTGGAGCACGCGCAAGGCGCCGCGCAATGGCCGCAGCTCGAAATGTTGCTGAATTCGCTGCACGACAAGGTCGAGCAACTGCAGCACGCGCCCGGCGACCAGGCCGCGTTCTCCCACCTCGACAGCAACATGGTTCAGCTGGCCGAGAAGCTCGATGCCATCGGCTCGCGCTTTGCCCAGTTGGATGCCATCGAGCACGGCATCAGCGACCTGTTGATGCACGTCGAGGAGATGCGGACGGCCCGCGACAATCCGCAAGCCTCCGCCGATGCCGTCGAGCATGACATTGCCCGCACCCAGGATGCGCTGGAAGCCATGCACGAGACGCTCGGCCACGTGGTCGACCGCCTCGCCATGATCGAGCAGGATATCCGCGACGGCAAACGCGCGGTCGTGCCGGCCTATGGCGGCATGGCGGCGTCGCATCAGACGGTCGGCAATCTGGCCGTGCGCATCGACCCCGAGATGGCGCCGCTGGTCCCGGCGTCGACGTCCACCGTCCAGCCGCCTGCGTCGGATGCCGCGCCGGCTGCGGACGCGCCTGCGCCCCCGCAGGCTGCCAGTGAGGAGCCGGCGGAGGAACCCGATCTTTCGCCCGACCGGCCGCTCGAGCCCGGTTCCGGACAGCCGCATTCGCCGGCGGCGCGCATCGCCGCATCGGAAGCAGACCTCGGCTCCGCACGGCCCGCGCCGGCGAGCGACCCGAACAGCAAATCGAATTTCATCGCCGCCGCCCGGCGCGCCGCGCAGGCCGCGGCGCAGGAGCAGAATACGCGTTCGACGCGTGGCCAGTCGGGCGGACCGGATGCGACAGGCGAGTCGTCGTTGGGCTCGCGGCTGATGCACCGGGTGAAGACCCTGTTCATCGCCGCCAGCGTCATCGCCATTGTGATCGGCTCGGTGCAGACCGCGTCCAAGTTCCACCTGTTCGGCTTCGGCAATTCCAACGCCCCGGCCGACAAAGTGGCGAAATCGACGGATAGCGGGCTTGAGCAATCCGCCGATGATCAGCACACCGACGGCCCGCTGGCGACCGGCTCGACCAAGCCGGCTGCGGACCAGAAGGCACCCGGGCACGCGGATGCGGCGCCGCCGATTTCACCCCCAACGGCAACCGCCACGCCGTCTGCCGGCCTGATCCTGCCCGGCGCCGCCAGCGGCCTGCCTTCCTTGTTGAGCGCACCGGGCGCGTCGCCGGTATTCGACATCACCGGATCGATTCCCAACGCCCATAAGTCCGCCAAAACCTCGCCGGCCGCCACGAGCGCGCCGGCCGTCGGCGAACTGCCCACCGCCATCGGCGGCGACCACCTGCGCAGCGCGGCCATCGCCGGCGATGCCGCCGCCGCCTATGAGGTCGGGCTGCGCTATGTCGAGGGCAAAGGTGTCCCGGTCAACTTCGAGCAGGCGGCGCACTGGTTCAAGCGCGCGGCCGACAAAGGGCTGGTACCGGCGCAATTCCGCCTGGCCAGCCTGCTGGAGAAGGGCAAAGGCGTGCCTAAGGATATCGACCGCGCCCATGGGCTCTATCTGGCCGCCGCCAACAAGGGCAACGCCAAGGCCATGCACAATCTTGCGGTGCTCTATGCCGAGGGCCTCGACGGGAAGTCCGACTACGCCTCCGCCATCAAATGGTTCCGCATGGCCTCCGAACGCGGCCTTGCCGATAGCCAGTTCAACCTCGGCGTCCTGGCCGCACGCGGGATCGGCATGAATGCCGACCTGTCGGAAGCCTACAAATGGTTCGCGCTCGCTGCCAAGCAGGGCGACAAGGAAGCGGGCAAGAAGCGTGACGAAATTGCCGAGCAGTTCGACGCCGCCAAGCTCGCCGCCGCCAAGCATGCGGTCGATACCTTCGTTCCCAAGCCGCAACCGGCCGAGGCCGTGAACGTCCCGGCGCCGGCCGGCGGCTGGGACAGCGCCGCCGCCGGCCAGCCGGCGAAGAAGGCTCGGCAGTCCATCACCTACAAGGTCAGCGAGCACTGACCCGGGCGCGACTTATTGCCCAAAGGCGTGATCGCTTAGGCAATCTTCGCTAAAGTCGCTAAGATCGATGGATCGCTGCCGGCTCGCCCGAGCCCGGCACCTGCCGCGCGGAAAACCGATCGTCGCCGACCGGACACGCGGAGCATCGAAAGACCGGACGACGTCGCTTGCAAATCTATCTCCCGATCGCCGAGCTGCCGGTCAACATCTTCCTGGTGTTGGGGATGGGACTGGCGGTCGGATTCATCTCGGGGATGTTCGGTATCGGCGGCGGCTTCCTGATGACGCCGCTGTTGATTTTCATCGGCGTGACGCCGGCCGTGGCGGTGGCGAGCGTATCCAGCCATATCGCCGCCTCGTCGTTTTCCGGCGCGCTCAGTTATTGGCGCCGGCGCAGCATCGACGTCGCGCTGGCGCTGATGCTGCTCAGCGCCGGCATTGTCGGCACCGCGACCGGCGTCTGGCTGTTCACCGAACTGCGCTCGCTCGATCAGCTCGACCTGGTGATCGGGCTTTCCTATGTCACGCTGCTCACCTCGGTCGGCGCCGCCATGATCTACGAAAGCGTCAAGGCGGTGATGCGCGCCTATCACGGGCAGCCGGCAACCATCCGCCGCCCGGGCAGCCACACCTGGGTGCATCGTTTACCGCTCAAGGTGCGGTTCAAGCGCTCGAAAATCTACGTGTCGGCCATTCCGGTGTGGGCGATCGGATTTTTCATCGGCTTCATCGGCGCCATCATGGGCATCGGCGGCGCCTTCATCCTGGTGCCGATGCTCATTTATGTTCTGCGCGTGCCGACCGGCACCGTGATCGGCACGTCGATGGTGCTCACCCTCGTCACCATGGCGTCGGCGACGGTGATGCACGCCGCCACCAACCACCTGGTCGATGCCGTGCTGGCGCTGATCCTGATGGTCGGCGGCGTGATCGGCGCGCAATTCGGCGTGCGCACCGGCCAGCAGATGCGCAGCGAGCGGCTGCGACTCTTGCTCGGCCTCCTGGTGTTCGCGGTCGGCCTGCGCTTTGCCTACGAGCTGGTGATCAAGCCCGACGATCTGTTCTCGATCCGCCATGTGAGGGTCGGATGATGCGGAGAACGGCGCTCACGCTGCTGATCGGCATCCTCGCCTGCGCCGGCGCGCCGGCGGCGAGCGCCGAGCAGCTGGTGGTGTCGCTGTCCAACCACCGGGTGGCGATCACGTCGAATTTCGTCGGCGAGGATCTGGTGCTGTTCGGCACCATCGAGGCCAGTCCCGGCAAGACCTTGCGGCACAATGGCTACGACCTGGTGGTCACGGTGACCGGCCCGCGCGTCACCATGCGCACGCGCCGCAAAGAGCGCGCGATCGGCATCTGGGTCAACGTGGCGGCGCGCGAATTCGTGCGCGTGCCCTCCTATCTCGCGATCCTGAGCAACAAGCCGGTCAACGAAATCGCCAACCCGGATATGCGCCGGCGGCTGCAGGTCGGCTTGCAGGATTTCCTGCTGCCGCAGCGCATCGGTCCTGACATCGCCGACACCGTGCGCAACGATCCGTTCCGCGTGGCCTTCGTGCGGCTTGAGAGCGAGCACAAACTCTATCTCGAATCGCCGACAGCAGTGACCTATCTGACGCCGACCGTGTTCCGCGCCGCCATCCCGCTGCCGGCCGATGTGCCGACCGGCAATTACAGCATCGACGTCAAGCTATTCGCCGACGGCGCCTTTATCGGCCGCACCACGACGGCGCTCGAGGTGATCAAGGCCGGCTTCGAGCAATATGTCGCCGAGGCCGCACAAAATCACGGGCTGCTCTACGGCCTGGCCACCACGGTGATGGCGCTGCTCACCGGCTGGTTCGCCAGCGCGGTGTTCCGGCGGGACTAGGTTTTTCCACTAGCACTACTTTGGCAGATTCAATGATACTGCTTTACCGCATCGATCCATCTTCGGCAGTGCGGGCATCGCTGAGCGAGCGGTCCGATGATGAGGTTGACGATGGCGTGGCGCACGGCCGGCAGACTTGGTTGAGGCGGCGGCCCGTTAATTCTTTTTTTTCCGCCTCGCTTCGGTGAGGCGGCGATGCTGGAGGAAGGCGTATGCGATCATTGTCATGAGCGCGTGACGATGAAGACCATGCCATGATCTTCCCTCGAAGTGGTCGAGGCCGAGTTCTTCTTTCAGCTGCTGATGGGCCTGCTCGCAGATCCATCGCGCTTTGATCGTGGCAGCCAAGCTGTGCAGATCCGTCCGCGGGGGCAGATTGGCGAGATAGTACTTCTTCTCGCCTGACGTCCGGTGTTCGCCGATAAGCCACGCGTCGTCGCCCGGCATGTGCTGCTGACCCATGTCCCTGATCCGCTGCGGAGGCCCGTCAGCGGTCCGCACACGGATGGCGGCAAAGCGCGCCTTCAGCCGCCCCTTCGTCCCGTTTCTCCAACTCACAGTGTGCCACTTGGCATTAGCCAGCATGTCTTCGGCCGCCACTGACAGAATATTTGGGATGTGCCGCTTACGGGGGCGGCCGCGCGCGGCCTTTGGCCATATAAGCTTTACCCCGATAGGGTAGACTTTGAGGTGGCGCGGGATGCCAACGGCCCAGGTAAGGCTGCGAGCCGTGAGCCCCTGGCGGAACGGCGCGCTCGGCCCATAGCCGGCATCCGCCAGCACACAACCGAAGCGCACACCGGCCGCCATCATGCGATCGATCTCAGCGAGCGCAATCTCCGGCTTCGTCCGCGCCGCGCGATATTCAACCGGGACACCCGCGCGCTCCAGCCGCGCCGGATCGCTTGTCCAGGTATCGGGTAGAAACAGGCGCAGAGCCACCATCACCGGCACTTCGCCTCGCGCAAGCGTCAGCGACACCAGCGTCTGGCAATTGGCAGTCTTGCCAAGGGCCGAAGCGTATTGTGGAGCCACACCAACCGAGTGCATGCCTTTCTTCGGCATCGCCGTGTCGTCGATGACCAGCACGGCATCGCTACCGCCGACAAGCCTGTCCGCTTGAATGAGCAGCTCTGTTTCCAGCGGTGCCGGATCCCAGACGCCAGCAGCAACAAAATGGTGCAGTTGGTCATAGTCGCCAGGCGCGAACCGTTCCGCCATCGGCTGAACGCTCTTGCGATCGCCAGGACCAATCAGACCCGCCACATAAAGCGGGCACATCTGTCGTCGCGCCTTGTGACCCAACCGTTCCAGGAACGGCTTGAGCCAATGGCCAAGCTCATCTTTCCAATCCGAAGTCGTGTCCACCATGGCCGGCCCTCCAAAAACCGACCACCGATAAATCATTGAAAAACTGATTTGGGAATCCCTGACCGCCTATCGCCCCTCAAAATCTGCCAAAGTAGCGCTAGGGCGTGTACTCATAAATTGACGCTGGTGAGCAACGATCAGTCAATGTCCGCTTTACCCCCAAAAGCGGACAATGGGGGCTGAGTCGCATTGTCCGTTTTGTGCCGATTTTGTTGCAAAAGTTGGCAATGGGAAGAGTGAGGCAGTTGCCTCGATGTCTTTAAGCGGTCTGCTGCACCCGCTCCATTTGGCGGCGGGGCCTTTGCGGCAGCGGCACTGACAATAGCAACGCTTACGCAGCACAAGCAGCGGCCATCGGTGGTGGTCGAACGACCAGTTTGGCGAGCCTGCGTAGGTTCTGTGCGATGGCGGCAAGCGTGAACTCGTCTTGGGCGCCGCGCGGGCCACGAAGCCGAAGGCGACCAAGCTTCAGGATGCGCTTGAGATGGGCGAATAGCATCTCGATGCGTTTGCGATCGCGGCGTGATTGCTCGAAGGCTTCAGTCTTGGCCAGTGCTCGGGCTACGTCACGAGCCTCCTCATAGATGCTACGCGGGATTCTGCGCTCCGACGATTTTGGGCAGCATTTGCGTTTGAGCGGACAAGGTCCGCAGTCGTAGGTGCTCGCCCGATAGAGGATCATCTCGCCATCATTGATTTTGCCCGTTGTGTGCAGGAGCTTACCCTGCGGGCAGACATAGACATTGCGATCCTTGTCGAACGTGAAATCCTCACGGCTCAATGAGCCATCCTCGCGCTTCGACCTGTCGATCACCGGGATGTGCGGCGCGATGTCCTTGTCGTTGACGAGCCAGTTGAGGTTCGGGCCTGATCCGTAGGCGGTGTCGCCGGCGAGCCACTTGGGTTTGATATCGAAGCGCGCCTCGGTGCGCTCAACCATGGTCTTCGCCGCGCCAACTTCGGCCTGGCGGATAGCGCGCGAGGCTTTGACGTCCATAATGACGCCGAACTTCACATCGATCAGATAGTTGTCGGCGTAGGCGAAGAACGCCGGGCCTCGCATCGCGCCGGTCCATTGCGCGGCCGGGTCGGACGGCGAGACGAACTTCGGTGTGACGTCGCTGGCTGCACCAAAAGCCGCATCATCGAGGGTCGCCAGATACTCCTGCATGGCCCGGCTCGCCGTCTCGGGATCGCGTGTCTTTTGCCATTCTGAGCCCGGGATCGAGCGCTGCTTGTTGGCGTCGGCCGCAATCAGGCTGGCATCCACGGCAAATCCTTCTCCGCCAACGAGATCGGCTGCGATACACGCCTCGACGACACGCTCAAATACACGACGAAAGATGTCGCTGTCGCGGAAGCGCTCATTGCGTGCACGCGAAAACGCTGAATGATCAGGAATCTTGTGCTCAATGCCGAGCTTGCAAAACCAGCGATAGGCGAAGTTCACCTGCACCTCGCGACACAGCAACCGCTCGGAACGCAGGCCAAAGACATAACCGATGATCAGCATCCGGATCATTAGAACCGGATCGACCGAGGGCCGACCGAGGGTTGGATAGCGCGGTGCGAGTTCCGCGTGGACCCATGATAGATCGAGAACGGCGTCGATCTTGCGCACCAGATGATCATCAGGAACCACCTCATCGAGGCAGAACTCGTAGAACAGATGACCCTGGTCGTTGTTCTGGCGTCCCATCATCGCCCGCCTCCGGCACAAAATGTCGTCAGAAGACGAAATCACCGTTCGCCAAAACCTTCAAATCACTTCTGCAACAAAATCTGCCATAAGCCGACATTCGCGCCAATTGCGCAGTAAGTTGCGTTAGACTAGCTGATCACCTTTATACCAGCGCCTTAAAAGTGGCTTGAGAGCTTCGTCGTAGGCCGAAAAAGCGGACGCGGTCGGCTAGAAATCGCCGATGACCTTCAGAATCGATTGATCCCATCGAGCGCGCGAGCTTTGTCCATAAGCATAAAAGCAAGTCCTTCGAGTGCGTCGCGGGTTACCCTACGAGCGGCCTTTTAAGACGTTGATGACCTACGCGCATTAGGCAAACATCCGTATTGAACAAATCGTGGGGGAGGCTTCGACTGCGATGCATGGTGACTCCACAAATTCATTCTGCACCACCATGCTCGATTTGCCGGACACCCATGACACTTGTGTTTGTTGAACCAAGAGTCGCTTCTTTTAGTGAGCTACATCTGTTCCGATGCTTCGCCTGTGGCGACATGCGCTCAATTGAGCAAAAGACTAATGATAGCGACAAAAAGCGCCCAACTTTTTTTGATTGAGATCGATCTGTAAAGCGAAAACGGCAGCCCGCCAATTGAGGTGGTCCGCAAATCAGAACACGTATCGCCACGAGATCAATATGACCACGATTATGGCCACGGTTACGATCGTTATATGGACGGTCAGGCTGTTAAAAACGCTCGCCTGATTTGTTCCTGTCGCCGTGATTTCTCCTTGGGTAGAAGTGATCCTCCTTTAGCTCAATCGTTTCGACGTTGTGGCATCGCTCGCAGCGATAAGTTTGTAGTTCTGGATAGCTGCCAACGCGCGGGATGGTCTTGATCAGCTTCATGGGTTGATCGCAGCAATAACGACCGATCGGACGCCCTGGCTCATATTTGGCTTGTTCGGAGGCCATGGTGGGTACGTAATACTAAAGTCGACATGCGTTTCAATTCCGGATTTCTCCGTAGTGCAATGCAACAAATAAAGGCGGACAGGTGATCCTCGCGGCTGCATTTAGCGGAGAGATTTGCGATATTCATTTGTGGCAGGCAGGTCCGGTTCGGGTCAATCACGTCATGGCCATCTCGCGCCTGCACCGACGATTGTCCACTCCTAGTCCGATAGCGACCACAAATGTTGCGACGCGGCGAACGCAGCGATGTGCCAATTTCAGACATTGGCCGACCGGACCCTCGGGGTCAGAGCAAGCGTCCGCATATCAGCCAACCAAAAGGCGCCGTCTCTTGATCACATCGCGCATTCAAGTTCTTCCTCGATTTCTCCGCGGCGCTTGATCCGCACCGTTGGGATGGCGGCCTTACTGCCGCTTTCCACGGTGGAGGTAGATTGAATTCGATGAGCTTCCGGAGCATTCTCGGTGTCGCAGGCGCCCGGTCGTGAACCACCGGATTTTTGGCTGTAGGCGTACAGCGAGCCAAGGGTGTGATGATGGTGGCGTCGAGACTCAACGTCGTGGTCGTTGGAGGCGGGATCGGCGGCTTGTTCGCGGCGAACGCGTTGATCGCGCGGGGCCTTCGGGTGTCGGTTTATGAGCAGGCCTCTGCCCTCGGCGAGGTCGGGGCCGGAGTGTTCCTGACACCGAATAGCGTGCGCCAACTGCAGAGGGTGGGACTGGGACCCTCGGTGGAAAAGTGGGGAGCGCTGGTCGGTTCCGGCTCTCGCTATTTCCGACACGACGGCGCCCCGATCGCCCCGGTGCAGGTAACGGACGCCTCAGGCTGGAACGCGACCTTCGGGATGCACCGCGCGGACCTCGTTGAGTTCTTAGCCAGCGCCCTGCCTCCCCACGTGGTGCACACCGGACACCGCTGCACCGGTTTTGAGCAGGACGGCGCCGTGGTCCGGGCGTCGTTTGCGAACGGAGCTATCGCCGAAGGTGACGTTGTCATCGCTGCCGATGGCATCCACTCCGAGCTTCGGCCGTACGTATTTCCTCCCTCCCGCCCCGTCTTCCATGGCTCTGTCGCCTACCGAGGCATTCTGGCGCATGAGCGCATTCCAGACTGGCCGATCGATTGTTGGCTGATGTGGCTCGGTAAAGGCAAGCACTTCCTCACTTTTCCCGTGCGAGCTGGCAAGCTCATCAACTACGTCGGCTTTGTGCCAGCCGACAAAGAGATGAAGGAATCGTGGTCGGCTCCCGGAGACCCCGACTTGCTTCGCCGGGAGTTCGCAGGCTGGGACCCACGTATCGAGTCACTGTTGAGCCAAGTTGAAGTCACGTTCCGATGGGCTCTGTATGACCGTGAGCCGCTGCCGACATGGACGAAGGGAAGGCTTTCGCTGCTCGGCGATGCCGCACACCCGATGCTTCCCCATCTCGGACAGGGCGCCAACCAGTCGATTGAGGATGGAATAGCGCTGGCGACAATCCTGGCGCGCGCGGACCGGGAGACCACGCCGGCAGCGCTGCTTGCTTATGATCGCTTGCGCCGCGAGCGGGTGGCGCAAGTCCAGCGTGGCGCGCGCGAGAGCGGCCTACGCTACGATAGCGCCTATTCCGACCTTGGCGTGCGGGACGCCGAGATCAAAGCTCACGCCGAGTTCCGCAAGCGGCTTTACAGCCACGACGTGGTTCCGGAAGCCCAAGCCGCGGCCGCAGCGCTCACGTAATTGCCTTGACCGCTTTGCAACTGGTCGCCTGGCGTCGGGCATCACGGCCGAGCGCGAGCCAGATGCTGCCAACACGTCGACGTTTATTGATATGGATTGAAAAGCTGAGTGCGGCTGATGTCTGCTAAGGGTCACTAGATGGGGTAATCGGCCGGCAGCTTGTGGATAGCTGAAGATTGGGTGCTGCGCTTCAGGCTGATGGTGAAACGAGGTCCGTAGTCACGGCCTCAAGCATCAGAAGGAGAAGCGCAGCATGGACCATTTTGCTGGATTGGACGTTTCGGTCAAGGAGACCAGCGTCTGCATTGTGGATGATACAGGCAGGATCGTGCGGGAAGTGAAGGTGGCGAGCGAGCCTGAAGCTTTGCTGCATGTTATGGGGAATCCCGCCTACCGCTTCAAGCGGATCGGACTGGAAGCCGGGCCGCTGTCGCAATGGCTGTTCAGCGGTCTCGCCGAAGCGGGCTTGCCAGCGATCTGTGTGGAGACGCGGCATATGAGAGCAGTATTAAAGGCGCAGATCAACAAGACGGACCGCAACGACGCACGCGGCATGGCGCAGATGATGCGGGCGGGACTTTACCGCCCGGTGCATGTGAAGACGTTACGCAGTCAGAAACTGCGGATGCTGCTGACCCATCGCAAGCTGCTGCAGTCGAAGGCCATCGCCATTGATAATGACTTGCGCGGGACTCTGCGCAACTTCGGTCTCAAGGTCGGGATGGTCGGGACATTGAAGTTCGAGACCCGCATCAAGGAACTGGTCGAGAACTTGCTCGATCTGGCTGTTCTGGTCGAACCACTGCTTATTGTCCGGCGGGTGCTTCGCGAGCAACTCGGCATCCTGCATCGCCGTTTGCTGGCCATCGTCCGCGACGATGATGTGTGCCGGCGCCTGATGACGGTTCCCGGGGTCGGCCCTGTAGTGGCGCTGACCTATCGCGCCACCGTCGACGTGCCCGCCCGCTTCCGTAAGTCCAAGGCGGTCGGGGCGGTGTTCGGATTGACGCCCGCCCAGCATCAATCGGGCGAAAGCGACCGACCCGGCGGGATATCACGCTGCGGAGACGAGATGATGCGGGTGATGCTCTACGAAGCGGCCCAGATCATGCTGACCCGAACCAACAAGTGGTCCTGGCTCAAGACCTGGGCCATGAAGATCGCCAGGCACCGCGGGATGAAGAAGGCGATCGTGGCACTGGCGCGCCGGCTGGCCGTGATCATGCACCGCATATGGGTCGACGGCACCGAGTTCCGCTGGACCCGGGAGGCCGCAGTGGCATGAGAACCGTTCAGGATCAATTACGATAGGAGAACACTCGAGCTCCACCAAGCGGTGGAATGATGTCCCTTGCGGGACGATGGATGAGGTGAGTTCGTATGTCCGCTTGGACCTGCCGACCATCTAGCGGCAAGGCCGCCCATTAGATTGATCCGCCCCGTCTTCGAATCCCATGATGGAAGGGCCTTGGTGCCGATTCCGAAGAGAAGCGCGAGCCCGTGAGCGACATCGACACTGCAGTGGTGGATAGCCTGAAAGCGCTTGACCCCGAACGGCCGATTAGAGAAGCGGACATTGCGGCCGCGCCGAGCGATGTCCGCTTTACCCCCGAAAGCGGACATTCGGCGGAGCATCCACACCAACATTTGGCTGCCCGTTTATAAGTCCACGCCCTAGCACTACTTTGGCAAATTCAATGATACTGCTTTACCGCATCGATCCATCTTCGGCAGTGCGGGCATCGCTGAGCGAGCGGTCCGATGATGAGGTTGACGATGGCGTGGCGCACGGCCGGCAGACTTGGTTGAGGCGGCGGCCCGTTGATTCTTTTTTTTCCGCCTCGCTTCGGTGAGGCGGCGATGCTGGAGGAAGGCGTATGCGATCATTGTCATGAGCGCGTGACGATGAAGACCATGCCATGATCTTCCCTCGAAGTGGTCGAGGCCGAGTTCTTCTTTCAGCTGCTGATGGGCCTGCTCGCAGATCCATCGCGCTTTGATCGTGGCAGCCAAGCTGTGCAGATCCGTCCGCGGGGGCAGATTGGCGAGATAGTACTTCTTCTCGCCTGACGTCCGGTGTTCGCCGATAAGCCACGCGTCGTCGCCCGGCATGTGCTGCTGACCCATGTCCCTGATCCGCTGCGGAGGCCCGTCAGCGGTCCGCACACGGATGGCGGCAAAGCGCGCCTTCAGCCGCCCCTTCGTCCCGTTTCTCCAACTCACAGTGTGCCACTTGGCATTAGCCAGCATGTCTTCGGCCGCCACTGACAGAATATTCGGGATGTGCCGCTTACGGGGGCGGCCGCGCGCGGCCTTTGGCCATATAAGCTTTACCCCGATAGGGTAGACTTTGAGGTGGCGCGGGATGCCAACGGCCCAGGTAAGGCTGCGAGCCGTGAGCCCCTGGCGGAACGGCGCGCTCGGCCCATAGCCGGCATCCGCCAGCACACAACCGAAGCGCACACCGGCCGCCATCATGCGATCGATCTCAGCGAGCGCAATCTCCGGCTTCGTCCGCGCCGCGCGATATTCAACCGGGACACCCGCGCGCTCCAGCCGCGCCGGATCGCTTGTCCAGGTATCGGGTAGAAACAGGCGCAGAGCCACCATCACCGGCACTTCGCCTCGCGCAAGCGTCAGCGACACCAGCGTCTGGCAATTGGCAGTCTTGCCAAGGGCCGAAGCGTATTGTGGAGCCACACCAACCGAGTGCATGCCTTTCTTCGGCATCGCCGTGTCGTCGATGACCAGCACGGCATCGCTACCGCCGACAAGCCTGTCCGCTTGAATGAGCAGCTCTGTTTCCAGCGGTGCCGGATCCCAGACGCCAGCAGCAACAAAATGGTGCAGTTGGTCATAGTCGCCAGGCGCGAACCGTTCCGCCATCGGCTGAACGCTCTTGCGATCGCCAGGACCAATCAGACCCGCCACATAAAGCGGGCACATCTGTCGTCGCGCCTTGTGACCCAACCGTTCCAGGAACGGCTTGAGCCAATGGCCAAGCTCATCTTTCCAATCCGAAGTCGTGTCCACCATGGCCGGCCCTCCAAAAACCGACCACCGATAAATCATTGAAAAACTGATTTGGGAATCCCTGACCGCCTATCGCCCCTCAAAATCTGCCAAAGTAGCGCTAGAATGTGATTTTTCCTATGTTGAGTGGAAAACATTACGATATCAAATGCTTACCTGGCAATAATATATGATAGATCGTTTACTTCACAAGGCTTGGCTATCCGCACGCGACGACAGAGAACCTTTAAAAAGGCGGCGTGATATCGACCAAGCAAAAAGTCGCGGCGGAGATGACAACTCGCTACCTAAGGCTACCATTTGAACCGGAGCCGTTGTCGGCATTACCGGCCGCTCTACGTAAGCTCATACCAACAATTGCGCCGTCCACTCCGTCAACAGCTGACACCGCAACACGACCGACTTAGAAAAGTCAGGCAAGATTAGGCTAATCCGGCAGGCAGCGCTTGGCGGCGAAGGCGTAGAGCCGGTCCTCACCCAACAAATGCGCTGTGAAGGAAAGCGTGCCGAACAGATCGGCAAAGGCGGCATCGCGCACGTTCAGCCCGCCGGTGAAGGCGCCGAAGGCCGGCATGATCATGCGCGTCTTGTCCGCCGCGAAGCAGCGGCGGCTGACGGCGCGGCCGCGATGCGCGACACGCGCAACGGGGTGCAGATGGCCGGCGATCTCGCCGGCGGCGCCGGTCGGCAGATGGCGGAAGGTCAGCGCGCCAAGCGCGAAGGCCGCGTGAAAGGTGCCGCCAATGCCATCGGCCGGCTCGGGATCGTGATTGCCGGTGATCCAGATCCAGTCGCGGCCGCGCTGCAAGGCGTGCAGCGATTCGCGGTCCGTATCGGCAAGCCGCGCAGGACCGCCGCCATCGTGGAAACTGTCGCCGAGCGCCACCACGCAACGCGGCGCATAGCGCGCTATCAGCCGCGCCAGCCGCGCCAACGTCGCCGCCGTATCATAAGGCGGCAGCAATTGGCCGCGTGCGGCGAAGCTCGAGCCCTTCTCCAGATGCAGATCGGCGACCGCGAGCAGGCTTTGCTCGGGCCAATAGAGCGCGCCGTCGGGATCGGCGAGCAGGGAAACATCGGCCACGGCTACCATGTGGTCCGCTCGTCCCCGCGAAAGCGGGAGCCCAGCGCCGGCCTGCTCGGGATTCCCGCTTGCGCGGGAATGAGCGGAAATAGTCACCGCATCGCCTCCTTCACCAGTTCGTCCGCCGCCTCGGCCAACAGCGCATCGGCCGCCTCGCCGTAGACCGTCTCGCGCCCGATCTCCAGCATCACCGGAACCGCCAGCGGCGAGACATGGTCGAGCGCCTTATGGACGATTCGGCCCTTGATGCGCGAGAGCATTTCGCCGAGCCGCTTGATGTCCAAGAGGCCGCTGGCGGCATCGGCGCGGGCGGCGCGCAGCAGGATGTGGTCGCCCTGGTGCTTGCGCAAGACGTCGTAGACCAGGTCGGTGGATATCGTGAGCTGGCGGCGCGACTTCTCCTCGCCGGGAAAGCGCCGCTCAATCAAACCGGCGATGATCGCGCAATTGCGGAAGGTGCGCTTCATCAGCGCCGATTCGGCGAGCCAGGCTTCCAGATCGTCGCCCAGCATGTCCTCGTCGAACAGCGCCGCGAGCGAAAGTTCGCCGCGCGCAATGCGCAGAGCGACATCGCCGAGGCCCCACACGGCAAGCGCATATTCATTGGCCACGAAGCCGAGCGGCTTCATGCGCGCGCGCTCGAGCCGGCGCGTCAGCAACATGCCGAGCGTCTGATGCGCGAGCCGGCCCTCGAACGGATAGCAGACCAGATAATATTTGGCGGCGCGCGGGAAGGTCTCGACCAGGAGATCGCCGGGCTTGGGCAGCAGCGAGCGCCATTGCTGGATTTCCAGCCACTCGCGCACCTGAACCGGCAGAGCGCGCCAAGCCGACTTGTCGGCGAGGATCGCGCGCACGCGCGCGGCCAAATAAGTCGAGAGCGGAAACTTGCCGCCTTCGTAGGCCGGCACTTTCGGATCGGTCGCGGTGGTGCGCGAGACATAGACCTCGTCTTCGACCAGCGCCTCGTATTTCAGGATTTCGCCGGCAAAGACGAAGGTGTCGCCCGGGCTGAGCGTCTCGATGAAATATTCCTCGACCTCGCCGAGCAGCCGGCCGCCGCGCGGGATCATCACGCCGGAAGCGCGCGAGCGCACCAGCCGAACTTTGAGCATGTCGGCTTCCACGATGGTGCCGACATTCATGCGGTAGCGCTGGGCGACGCGCGGATGGGTGATGCGCCAGCGGCCGTCCTTGTCTTGATTCTTTCCTTGCCTGATCTTGGCGAAGCGCTCGTAGGCTTTCAGCGCGTAGCCGCCGGTGGCGACGAAATCGACGGCGGCGTCGAAATCGGAACGCGCGAGCGAGGCGTAAGGCGCGGCGGCGCGCACTTCGTTGTAGAGCTCATCGGCCAGGAACGGCGCACCGACAGGCGCGGCCGAGGATGTGCTGGGCCAGCACATCAAGTGCGCCGGTGCGCAAAGGCGGGGTATCCTGCGCGTTCTCGGCCACGGCATCGAGCGCGGCGCGGCACTCCAGCACCTCGAAGCGGTTGGCCGGCACCAGCACCGCTTCCGACGGCTCGTCGAGCCGGTGGTTGGAGCGGCCGATGCGTTGCAGCAGCCGCGAGGCCCCCTTGGGCGCGCCGACATTGATCACCAGATCGACGTCGCCCCAGTCGACGCCGAGGTCGAGCGAGGAGGTGCACACCACCGCGCGCAAGCGCCCCGCGCTCATCGCATCCTCGACCTTGCGGCGCTGCGCGACGTCGAGCGAGCCGTGATGCAGCGCGATGGGGAGGTTGTCGTCGTTCATCTGCCACAGCGTCTGGAAAATGTATTCCGCCTGGCTGCGGGTATTGACGAAGACCAGCGTGGTCTTGTGGCGCTTGATCAGCGCATAGATTTCGCCGAGCGCGTGGCGCGCGGAGTGGCCGGCCCAGGGCAGATGCTCGTCGGTGTCGAGCATGGCGACATGCGGCTGCGCGCCGGCTTCCGCCATCACCAGATCGGCGCGCGCTTCGCGGCCGGGCGATTGCGGCACCAGGAAGCGGCACAAATCGTCCGGCTCGGCGACGGTCGCCGACAGGCCGACGGTCGCGAGCTGCGGCGCCAGCGCGTAGAGGCGCGCGAGCCCGAGCGACAACAGATCGCCGCGCTTGGACGTCACCAGCGAATGCAATTCGTCGAGCACGACGCGGCGCAACGTGCCGAACAGATACGGCGCGTCGGCGGTGGCAAGCAGCAACGCCAGTTGTTCCGGCGTCGTGAGCAGGATGTCGGGCGGATAGCGGCGCTGCCGTTGGCGCTTGGAGGCGGGCGTATCGCCGGTGCGCGTCTCCAGCCGCACATTGAGGCCCATCTCCTTGACCGGGATTTCCAGGTTGCGCGCGATGTCGACGGCCAATGCCTTCAGCGGGGAGATGTAGAGGGTGTGCAGGCCTTGGCTGCGGCGGACGTCGCGGCCGGTCGAGCTCAATCGCGGCGACCGCCCGTTGGCCTCGTTGAGCTCCACCAGCGTCGGCAAGAAGCCGGCGAGCGTCTTGCCGCCGCCGGTGGGCGCGATCAGCAGCGTGGAGCGCCCGGCCCGCGCCTTGGCCAATAATTCAAGCTGGTGCGCGCGCGGCGCCCAGCCGCGGCCGGCAAACCAGCGCGCAAATACGTCCGGCAAAAGCGGCGGCGCAGCGGGCAGGTCAAAGGCGGTTGCGGGTTCCATCAAGCGATTCTAAGCATATCTGAAATCCGCGCGCGCCAATCGTGCTAGCCTGCACGACCGCAGCCGGCCGGAGACCGCCATGAGCAACGACACCATGACCAAGGTTTTCGGCGGTTCGCCGCTGGGGGTGCTGGTCCGGCTGATCCTGGTCTCGATCCTGGTCGGCGTCGTGTTGTCGGCGCTCGGGCTCGATCCCTTCGACATCGTGCACAGCGTCGAGCGGCTGATTCGCTCGATCTGGAACATGGGCTTCGACGCCGTGCGCTGGCTGTGGCGCTATTTCCTGCTCGGCGCGGTGATCGTGATCCCGATCTGGCTCATTATGCGCGCGGTCAACGCGCCGCGCGGCAAATAATTCAGCGCTGCGGGCCGCCGGGCGGCGGTCCAAATCCCGGCGGTCCGCGTCTCGGCGGGCCGCGCCGGCCGGGAGGTCCTCGGCGGCCGGGCGGAGGGCCGCCGCCGATTCGCCGCATCAGCGAGCGGTCATAGTCGCCGCGCATGCAGCCGACCGTGTAGGGAAAATCCACCGTCGCCACGTAGTGATACATGGCGACCTTTTGGCCGTCCCAGTCGATCACGCTGGTGCGGCCGTGACATTCGTCGAGATCGGCGGTCGTCAATTGCCGGCCGTCGGCATAGCTGCCGTAGATGCCGAAACCGTCGAGCGCGTAGCCGACCAGCGGCGAATTGCCGTCCGGCCCCGGCTTGTCGTCGATGCAATTGGTCAGGCTGTGATAGTGATAGACGCCGGTCCGCTGCG
Organism: uncultured Alphaproteobacteria bacterium; assembly: GCA_963761245.1. Lineage (GTDB taxonomy): Bacteria > Pseudomonadota > Alphaproteobacteria > Rhizobiales > Xanthobacteraceae > Pseudolabrys. The sequence goes on from CAVXGN010000017.1 coordinate 48,572, forward strand.
GATGGCCGTGACAGCCGTCCTGCGTCTCATGCGCGACGGCGTCGCGGCCGGGATCGTCGAGCGCGTTGAAGACCAGCACGCCGCTCAGCATGATGCCGATGATGTTCGGCGCGCAGTGTGGCTGCGCGGCCAGTTTCGGATGCGCCGGCAGGGCGATATCGAAGTTCTGGCGTTTGATCCGGTTCGGGTTGCGGTCGTATTTGTAGGCGGGATCGTTGCGCGCGATCGGGAATTCCCCGGTCGGGTGATCGGGAAAATCGTTGAAGGTGAAGACGCGCTTGTCGCCCTTGAGCGCGATCTTGAATTGATGCGGCCATTTGACCGCGCCGCGCACGGCGATCTTGGCGGTGATGTCGAAGGTGCCGGCTTTACGGTCGATCCAAGGACCGTCGCGATGAGCGCCGCGGCCGCCCGGATTCACGTGGCAGGCCCAGATCCAGCCGGCTTTCGGCGCATGCGAGAGCTTGCCGTCGCCGAGCGGCAGCTTGTGCAGATCGATGTCGTGCGCGGCAGCCGGCATGACGCCGGCCGCGAAACCTGCGAGCGCTGCCAGAGTGAAACGAGTCATGGTTATTGCGCGGCTCAAGTCGGCCAGCTCTCGGCCGTGATGTCGGCGACGTCAGCGCCGACCATGGCGGCAAACGAATCGCGATGGCCGCGCTTAAGCGCCGCCACCAAGTCCGTCTTGATCTCCGCCACCAAGCCGATGCCGCGGTAGATCAGCCCGGTGTAGAGCTGCAGCAACGTGGCGCCGGCCTTGATCTTGGCGATGGCGGTGGGACCCGAGTCGATACCGCCGGCGCCGATCAGCGGGAAAGCGCCTTCGGCGCGCACGAAGGTTTCCGCCAGCATGCGGGTCGCGAGCTTGAACAGCGGCCGGCCGGACAGCCCGCCCGCTTCGCCGGCCCGCTCGCGCTCGCGCAGCGAGGCCGGGCGCGTGACGGTGGTATTGCCGACGATCATGCCGTCGATGCCGTGCTTGCGCGCAATGCCGACCACGTCATCAAGGTCCTCCAGCGAAAGATCGGGCGCGATCTTGAGCAGCACCGGCACCGGACCGGCGCGCTGGCGCGCGCGCTCGCGCGCATCGAGCACCCGCGACAACAATTCGTCGAGCGCCTTGGCCTGTTGCAGGTCGCGCAGACCCGGTGTGTTGGGCGACGAGACATTGACGGTGAAATAGCCGGCGACCGCCGCGAAAGTCTCGATCAGATGCGCATAATCGGCGCTGCGGTCGACGCTGTCGCGGTTGGCGCCGACATTCACCCCGACGATGCCGCCGAGGCGGGCGCGCGCGGCCAGCCGGGCCAAGACCACCGCTTCGCCTTCGTTGTTGAAGCCCAGCCGGTTGATCACGCCCTGGTCGGCCACGAGCCGGAACAGGCGCGGGCGCGGATTGCCGGCTTGCGCGCGCGGGGTCACGGTGCCGATCTCGACAAAGCCGAAGCCGAGCCGCAGCAGCGCATCCGGCACCAAGCCGTTCTTGTCGAAGCCGGCCGCGATGCCGACCGGATTGGGGAAATTAAGCCCGAAGGCGCGCACGGCGAGTTCGCGCGCCTCGCCAACCGGCCGGGTCAGCGGCACATAGCGCAAGGCCTTGATCGCCAAGGCGTGGGCGTCCTCGGGGTCAAGCGCCCGCATCAAAGGGCGGGACAGGCGGTCGAACAGACCGATCACCAGCGGCGGCTCCGGAGTTGAATGCTTGACCCTATCGACCGGCATAGGGCTACTTCAAGGCGGGACAAACGAAAACTGTTGCTGGACAAAGGCAATTCAAGGTTATAATTCCTATGAATCGGACGAATGTCCCCCGCTCCTCGGTTTCCCGCCCGCCGCGGCGGCAATGGTGCATGTCATGCTGACGCATAACCAGATCTGGACGGCCCTCGACCGGCTGGCCGCCCGTGCCAAGCTCACGCCTTCGGGCCTTGCCAAGAAGTCCGGCCTCGACCCCACGACCTTCAACAAATCCAAGCGCATCACGCCGGAAGGCCGCCCGCGCTGGCCATCGACCGAATCGGTCGCCAAGGCGCTCGCCGCCACCGGCACCAAGGTCGACACCTTCGTCAATCTGATCACCGACAGCGGCAAGGTGACGATCCACAACGTGCCGCTGATCGGCTTCGCCGAGGCCGGCGCCGGCGGCTATTTCGACGACGGCGGCTTCCCGGTCGGCAAGGGTTGGGAGGAGATCGCCTTCCCGCAGGTCAATGACGAGCACGCCTATGCGCTGGAAATTTCCGGCGACTCGATGAAGCCGGCCTACCGCAAGGGCGACGTCATTGTCGTTTCGCCGGCGGCGCCGGTGCGCAAGGGCGACCGGGTCGTGGTCAAGACCAAAAACGGCGAGGTGATGGTGAAGGAGCTCAGGCGCAAGAGCTCGAAATCAATCGAGCTCAAATCGCTCAACGCCGAGCACCGCGACCGCACGCTGCCGATGGCCGACGTGCTATGGGTCGCGCGCGTCGTGTGGGCGAGTCAGTAGCATCATCGCACCGCTTCTGGAGTCCGATCCGTTCAAATTGAAGCGGTTTCGTGCCTAACATTTTACTTTGTGAGTGATCTTTCCCGAAACCGGTTCCCGCTTTTCAGGATCTTGCACTAGCGTCTGGTCGGCACCCGCCGCTCCGGCTGCGGTCACTTTCGTTCATTCGCTGGCGCAGGAGCCGATCATGACCCAAGACAGCATCATTCATCCGGCCACCTGCGCCTGCTGCGGCGACCTCCTGCGCAAGCGATTCGACCGGCGGCGCTTCCTGCACCTGACGGCCGGCGCCGGATTGTTCGCGGCGTTTCCTTCGCTCGCCTTTGGCGCCTATGGAAATTACGACGCCATGCTGTTGACCTGCATCGATCCGCGCTTTCCTGAGCCGACGATCAAATACATGGAAGGCCGTAACATGGTCGGCAAATACAGCCAGTTTTCGTTTGCCGGTGCCGCCATCGGTGTGGTTGCGCCCGCCTTCAAGACTTGGGAACCGGCATTCTGGGACAATCTGGCGACATCGGCCGAATTGCACAGCATTCCAAAAGTGATTGCGATAAATCATCGCGATTGCGGCGCGGCGAAGATCGCCTATGGCGAGGCGGCGGTGGCCAATCCGCAAATTGAGACGGCAACTCACAAAGCGGCATTGATGGAATTCCGCAAACAGGTCGGCGAGCGGCAGCCCAAGCTCGCGGTCGAGCTCGGCCTGATGGCGCTCGACGGCAAGGTGGAGATGTTCTCGTAGACGAAGCCGTCCCTTACTCGCTCATTCCCGCGCAAGCGGGAATCCAGACAACAAGCAAAGAACTGGGTCCCCGCTTTCGCGGGGATGAGCGGTGATGGTCAGGCCCTGCGCGCCAACGCGCCGTCGATCATATCGATGGTGTTCTGCACGCCGTAGACGGCGACGAACGAGCCGAAGCGCGGGCCTTTCCGCGTCCGTGCGGTCGTTGCGGTAACGAGTGATGTACTCGCGCGTCGTCATGATCATCCCATCGGGGGCGGCGAGCGAACCGTGAAGGTGAATCACGGTTTTGGTTTGATTTAAGTTGGCGGGCGTAAACTCGTTCACTTCATGAATACGACGACGCGCCGAGGTTGCGTTTGTCGTCGTGGTCTGAGGAGCCGCAGGCGCTTCAATGGGTGTGAGCTGATCGGCGATCTCCGTATCGAGCCACCCGTCGTAATTCGTAGTCACGAAAGTGCTGCCGAGCTCACCGAGAGAGCGGTAGACGCGGTTGCCGCTTTCTTTCTTTTCAGCGCTTACGGCAGGCTGAACGAGCTTCCCGAAGTCGATTTTAATGCCGTGCTCAAGCTCTAGTCCGCGTGCGATTGATAGCCGTACGCGCGGGCCCAGGTGCTCAATCTGAGCCAGTTGCCCATAGGTAAACTTGCCCTGCCGTATGCAATCGAGAAGTGCTCCATCCGCCAGCTGACGCCACGTCGGACAACCGGCGAGAACGGAAACACCCGCGCCCACAAACGGGATCAATACCCCGCGACGACTGGCGTCTTGCAAAACGGGTGGAATTTCGGGAATTGGCCTGAGGCCGTCTGCCATAGCGATTTTGGTTCCTGAAAAGTTCGAGCGCGGCCGTGACGTTAAACGGGTCGGCAATGGGCGTCTATCGCGCGCCCGTGGGAACCCATATCGGTCGATCGGAATCTGCAAGCTGGCGTGGCTCACAAAGGTCTTACGTGGCAAGCCCGCGTCAATTAATCACAAGATTACAACCCGACATGTCGGTTCAGGGTCATTAGCGACCACTTTGAGTTTTATGCTTTGGCTATTTTGTCCGCTTTGGGCCAAAAGCCGTCGATCTCGAATTGGGCTTAGGACTTCGACTTCGTCCCCAAGAGCTCACATGCGGTCAACGTCGCCAGCGGTGTTGACGGCACGGTCGAGGCCGCGCGCCGTCCGGCAATCCGACGGTGTCATGCCCCGCACCCGCCTGCGCGGGTGCAGGCTCCGGCGGGGCATCAGCATTCAACCGCCTGTCGGCAATTGCTGGCTTGCCCGCCGTCGCAAGCGATGACAGCAAAGTGTGCGGCAGGCGCACTACGCGCTGCGCGCCAGCGCGCCGTCGATCATGTCGATGGTGTTCTGCACGCCGTAGACCGCGGCGAACGAGCCGAAGCGCGGGCCTTTCTCCTGGCCGAGCAGCACCTGGTAGAGCATGTTGAACCAGTCGAGCGAGACGCCGGGCTTGCCGTCCTTGGCCTTCTTCTTCTGATCGAGGAACGGCTCGCGCCGGCCGACCTCGTAGACCACGTTCTGGATCTCCTCCGCGCCGGCCTCGGCCGGCAATTGCGAGAGCGCATCGCGCAGGTCGATGAGCGCCGCGCGTTCGGCATCGGTCGGATGGCGGAATTTCTTTTCCGGCAAAACGAAATCGTGGAAGTAGTGGATGGCGTATTCGACCTGCGCCTTGAGCTCGGGATGTGTCTGCGGCGTCACGCCCGGCCGGTAGCGGCCGATGAAGCCCCACAATGTCTCGGCATTTTCCGCATTCGACGACGATACCAGCGTGAGCAGCATGGTGAAGGTGACCGGCATCTCCACTTTCGGCGGATGGCCGGAATGGATGTGCCAGACCGGATTCGACAGGCGCTGGCGCAAATCCTGCCGCTGATAGCCGTCAAGGAATTGCTGGTATTCGTCGACCGCGCGCGGGATGACGTCGAAGTAAAGGCGCTTGGCCGCCTTCGGCTCGCGGTACATGAACAATGACAGGCTCTCCGGGCTGGCATAGCGCAGCCATTCGTCGATGGTGAGCCCGTTGCCCTTGGACTTGGAAATCTTCTGCCCGTTCTCGTCGAGGAAGAGCTCGTAGTTGAAGCCTTCCGGCGGCGCGCCGCCGAGCGCGCGGCAGATTTCGCCGGAGAGCTTGACCGAATCGATCAGGTCCTTGCCGGCCATCTCGTAGTCGACGCCGAGCGCGACCCAGCGCATGGCCCAGTCCGGCTTCCATTGCAGCTTGCAGCGCCCGCCGGTGACCGGTGTCGTCACCGGCGCCTTGGTGTCGGGATGCTCGTAGGTGATGGTGCCGGCCGCGGCATCATGCGAGATCACCGGCACCTGCAGCACGATGCCGGTAGTCCGGGTCGATCGGCAGGAACGGCGAATAGGTGGCCGCGCGCTCCTCGCGCAAGCTCGGCAGCATGATCGCCATCACCTTGTCGAAGCGCTCCAGCACCTTCAGCAGCGCGTCGTCGAAGCGGCCCGACATATAGCAGTCGGTCGAGGACAGGAATTCATAGTCGAAGCCGAAATGGTCGAGGAAGGCGCGCAGCCGCGCATTGTTGTGCGCGCCGAAGCTCGGATGCTCGCCGAATGGATCGGGCACCTTGGTCAGCGGCTTGCCGAGATGCTGCGCGAGCATCTCCTTGTTCGGCACGTTGTCCGGCACCTTGCGCAGTCCGTCCATGTCGTCGGAGAAGGCGATCAGCCGCGTCTTCACCTTGTCGTCGGTCAGCACGCGGAAGGCGTGGCGCACCATGGTGGTGCGCGCCACCTCGCCGAAGGTGCCGATATGCGGCAGGCCGGAGGGGCCGTAGCCGGTCTCGAAGATCACCTCGTCCTTCTGCTGTTTCTGCTGTTCCTGCTGTTTCTGCTGTTTCTGCTGTTTCTGCTGTTTCTGCTGTTTCTGCTGTTCTGCTGTTTCTGTTGTTTCTGCAGCCGGGCGACAATTTTGCGCGCCTCCTCGAACGGCCAGGCGTTCGAGCGCTCGGCGACCTCGCGCAAGCTTTCGGCGGTTTCGGCGACGGACATCATGATCTCCGGCGCGGACAGTAGGAATCTGGGGCGTCAACGTCAAACTTTGTCATTCCGGGGCACGCCGAAGGCGTGAACCCGGAATCCAGATGCAAATGCGGAGTGCGCTTCTGGATTCCGGGTCCGGCGCTGCGCGCCGTCCCGGAATGACGGAAGATCAAAACGGGCTGATCGGGAAATAACGCAGCCACAGGTCGGTGAAGTGGCCTTTCTCCCACAGCCGGAACAGCGCCCAGTTGAACGCCTGCCGTAGCAACTCGTTGCCGCGCTTGACCGCGATGCCGACGCCCTCGCCGAAATAGCGGCTTTCCATATAGGGCCCGCCGCGGAAGGCGCAGCAGCCGCCGGAGTCGGTGCCGTTGATCCAGAACGAGAGCGCGATGCCGTCGCCGAACAGAAGATCGACGTCGCCTTTCTTGAGCGCGTCGCGCGCGACCTCGGCGGTCGGATAGGGTTTCAGCTCCGAGCCGGTGAACAGAGCCTTCAGATAGGCTTCGTGCGCGGTGCCGGTGACGACCGCGATCTTTTTTCCTTCCAGCGCTTCGGGACGCATGTCGTTGTTCGGATAGTCGCGGCGCGTCACGAACCGCGCCGGCACCCGGTAATAGGGATCGCTGAAGTCGACGCGCTTGCGCATCTCCGGCGTCGCCGCGATCGAGGCGATCACCGCGTCGCCCTGGTTCTTGTTCAAGGCATCGACCAAGGTGTCGAAGCGCCGCATCTGGATCGTGCAGGCGACCTTGATCTCCTCGCAGATGGCGCGTGCCAGATCGACATTGAAGCCGGCGGGCGTGCCGTCCGGCCCGGCATAGTCGAACGGCGGATAGTCGGTCTCGGTGAGGAAGCGGATGATGGTGAGACGCGACAAGTCGGGCCGCTCCGGCCGCCGGCGCGGGTCCCAGAAGCTGGGCACCGCCATCAGATTGGTCGGCTTCTTGGCGGCGGGCGCGGGCGTTTTGACCAACGGCAGATTGGACGGTTGCGCCTCAGCGCCCGCGATGCCGGCGGCCAGCATGGCGGCGAGAATGAACGCGGCACCGCCGCGCATGCATTGCCCGCCCTTCCAGCTCATCCGCCAGCCTCGATGTCCCTTTGCTCGCGCATGATCTCTTCCGAAAACCGGTTTCCATCTCCGATCAAGTCGGGGACAAGCTTTTCGGGATTATGCGCTTGCGGCGGGACCATAGCATCGTAATTGCGGCGGGCCAGCCACAATCGCGCTGCGCCAACAGATCAGTGCTAAGCGGTCAGGCGCTTTTCGATCTCATAGACCGGCAGCTTGACGAAATCCTTATCGAGTTCGGCGCGCACGGCGCCTTTGAGCGCCGGCGAATAGGCCGGACGGATCATGCCGAGCGCCCGCGGCGGCGCCACCAGGATCAACGACTTGACCTTGCCGCCGGCAACTGCGGCATCGAGCCGCTGGGCGAGATCGACCAGGAACGCCTTTTCGGACAGGTCGTGCCAGTCGGTCTGTTCCACGGCGCTGCGGTTGCTGCCGCCCGGACTATAGGCGCGGCCCGGCTTCTCGGTGCCGAGCTCGCGGGTCGGCAGGTCCTTCTGCTCCAACACCTCGATGGTTTTGAGATTGGGAAACTTGAGATCGCCGGCGTTTTCCAGAATCAGCGCCTTGGCGCCGTCGCATACCACCACCCATTCGCCGTGGCGGATCAATAAGTCGGACATGGATGTCCTCCTGACCTTGTGCGCCAGCCTAAGATAATGCCGCTTCCGGCGCCTTGCTTTGGATCAAACGCCGGCGGGATCGGATTCGTTGCAGGAACTATCAATTGGTTCCGTCGAGCAGCCGACGGGCGATGACCTGCGCCTGGATCTCGGCGGCGCCCTCGAAAATATTGAGAATGCGCGCATCGCACAGAATGCGCGACGCCGGGAACTCCAGCGCGAAGCCGTTACCGCCGTGGATTTGTACGGCGTTGTCGGCATTGGCCCAGGCGACGCGCGCGGCGAGCAGCTTGGCCATGCCGGCCTCCAGGTCGCAGCGGCGGCCGGAGTCCTTTTCACGCGCGGCGAAATAAGTGAGCTGGCGCGCGATCATAATCTCGGCGGCCATCATCGCGATCTTGTCGGACACGCGCGGGAAGCTGATGATCGGCGTGCCGAACTGCACGCGGTTCTGCGCGTAGTCGAGCGCCTGCTCCATGGCGGCTTGCGCCACGCCGATGGCGCGCGCCGCGGTCTGGATGCGCGCGGCCTCGAAAGTCTGCATCAGTTGCTTGAAGCCGAGGCCCTCGACGCCGCCGAGCAGGTTCTCCGCCTTCACCTCGAAACCGTCGAAGGCGATCTCGTATTCCTTCATGCCGCGATAGCCGAGCACCTCGATCTCGGTGCCGGTCATGCCTTTGGCCGGAAACGGCGTCGCGTCGTCGCCGCGCGGCTTTTCCGCGAGCAGCATGGAGAGCCCGCGATGGCCGGCTTCCTTCGGGTTGGTGCGCACGAGAAGCGTCATCATATCGGCGCGCACCGGATGGGTGATCCAGGTCTTGTTGCCATAGACCTTGTAGACATCGCCCTCGCGCACCGCGCGGGTCTTGATCGAGGCAAGGTCGGAGCCAGTGTTGGGCTCGGTGAACACGGCCGTCGGCAGCACTTCGCCGGAGGCGATCTTCGGCAGCCATTTCGCTTTCTGCTCGGCGGTGCCGCCGCCGAGGATCAGTTCGGCGGCGATCTCCGAGCGGGTGCCGAGCGAGCCGACGCCGATATAGCCGCGCGACAACTCCTCGGAGACGACGCACATCGATTCCTTGCCAAGCCCCATGCCGCCGAAATCTTCTGGGATGGTGAGGCCGAAAACGCCGAGTTCGGACATGTGGTTGATGATTTCCATCGGGATGTAGCTGTTGGTGCGATGCCAGCCTTGCGCGTTGCCGATCACCTCGCTGTCGGCAAATTTGCGCATCTCCTCTCGGATCGATTCCAGCGTGTCGTCGAGGCCGCAGACGCCGATGGTGGCGTTGTGGCTCGTCCGCATCAGCTCGACCAGACGGGCGCGCCGTTCGGCGGTGTTGCCGCTGGCGATCAGGCTCTCGACCGCGGTGTTCATGCGCGCGCCGACTTGCGCCGCGCCGAGGCCGAAGTCGCTCGGCCGCACGATCTCGCCCTGGCTCATCGGGATGCCGCCGACGATCTGCGCAAGATATTCGCCGAGGCCGATGCGCACCAGGTGCTCTTCGATCTCGCCGAGCGTGCCGTCGCCGGCCATGCGTTCGGCATAGGCGGCAAGCTGGCGCACCGCCTCGACATAGGTCGCAAGCCAGGCGAGGCCATGGGTTGCGCGCTGCTCGCGATCCAGCAATCGGCTGACCACGTGGCCTTCGAGCACCACCTTCTCGCGCACCTTCTGCACGGCGTCGGCGAGCAAGGCATCGGCGGCGCCGGCGGCGTCGCGGGCAAGATCGACCAGTTCGGGTTCTTCGGCAGGACGGGAGGCAGCGATCGCCATGGTGACCTCGGTGGCAGCCGGCAGCGCCTGTCAGACTACGCGTGCAGTGCACAATTGGAAAGTGTTTCGGAAATGCCTGTTTTTGCAACCGAAACCGCCATGACCCACGGCCGAAGTCGGTGAAATTGCTATAAAATTAACCATTTCGCGGTTCCATGACGGGGTTACCGCCGTCCATTGCAAATGCCAGTCGCGAGATCCGGTCCGGTTTCCATGCAGCGCGGACGTTTTGCTCTACGGTTCAATCGGGTTTCGCTTCCCTTCAGTCGGGCGACCCGGCTGATCGGCTCGCTGTCGGTGAGCACCCGCATTGTTGTGCTGGCATTGATCCCGGTGGTCGGTTTCCTCGCCAACGGGCTCACCTACTTTTCAGGCGAGCGCGACGTCGACGCCGCGTTCCAGACCGCCCAATCCGCCACCGCGCTGGCCGACGCCAGCCGCGACTTCAAGGGCGCGGTTGCATCCATGCGGATCGCCGCCAAAGACTTTGCGGTTAATCCGAAAAACGACCTGATCAAGACCTTCGAGGTTTCGCACATCGCGGCCGTAAAAAGCCTCGACGCGATCGAGGCCTCGGTCGATCCGCAGGAAAAAGACAATATCGAAAAGCTGCGCAAGGAGCTTGCGCGCATCGGCGAGAACTTCACCAAGCTGGTCAAAGAGCAGCAAGCGCTCGGCTTCGACGAGAGTGCGGGCTTGCGCGGCGATCTGCGCAACGCCGGCAATGCGATCGAGCGCATCATCAATGAGAACATGACCTGGCTTGACGATGCCACGGCCACGAAACTGATGATGGCGCTGCTGACCATGCGCGATTATGAAGCCGAGTATCGGCTCAATCAGACCGAGCTGACCCATCAGTTGTTCCTCGCAGGCTATCAGCAGTTCACCGACACCTTCGAAAAGGTCGACGGCACGCCTGAAATGAAGAACAAGCTCGAGAACGAAGTGAAGCGCTACGCCGACACCTTCGCGAAGTGGATCGTGGTCTCCAACCGCGCCCATCCGATGCGCGCGCTGATCGACCTCGACAGCCAGGACATGCTGCCGCGCGCCGACACCATCATTCTGGCGGCGAACGGTGCAGCCGAGCAGGCATCGTCCGTCCTCGTCGCCGCGCAAGAGCGCATCCGCTTCGGCATCATCGCCGTCGGCATTGCCATGGTGGTCATCGGCATCGGCTTCAGCTGGCTGATCGGCCGCAGCATCACGCGCCCGCTCAACGGCTTGGCCGGCGTGATGAAGCGGCTTGCCGATGGCGACACCACGGCGCGCATCCCGGCCACCCATGCGCGCGACGAGATCGGCGAAATGGCGCGCAGCGTCATCGTGTTCCGCGACACCATGATCGAGCGGGAAAATCTGGCGCAGGCACAGGCCGAGGAAGGTCGCGCGCGCGAAGTGCGCAGCGATACCATCGCCATGACGATTGCGCATTTCAACCAATCGGTCGGCAGCGCATTGGCAAAATTGCGCGCGGCCTCGCTCAAGCTTGAAATGAGCTCCGGCGACCTGAACAACTCGGCCGATACCATGTCGGCGGAGGCGCAGAACGCCGAACAGCGCGTGAGCGCGGCTTCCGACAACGTCACCAGTGCCGCCGGCTCGATCGAGGAGCTCGCGGCCTCGATCGGCGAAATCGCCTCGCAGGCGGCGAAATCCACCGACGTCGCCGGCCGCGCCGTGTCGGAAGCCCAGCGCACCGTCGCAACTATGTCGCAACTCGGCGATGCCGCGACCCGCATCGGCGAGGTGGTGGGACTGATCCAGGCCATCGCCGGGCAGACCAATCTGCTCGCGCTCAACGCCACCATCGAGGCCGCGCGCGCGGGCGAAGCCGGCAAGGGCTTCGCCGTGGTGGCTTCCGAGGTCAAATCGCTCGCCGGCCAGACGGCCAAGGCGACCGAGGAAATCGCCGAGCAGATCGGCTCGATCCAGTCGGCTGCCGCCAACTCGGCGCAGGCGATCGAGCAGGTCAACGCCATCATCCGGGAGATGTCGGGCATCGCCACCATGGTCGCGGCGACCGTCGATCAGCAGAACTCGGCGGTGGCTTCGATCGCGGAAGGCGTCAACCGCGCCTCCGGCGAAGCGCGCATCGGCGCCGAGGCGATGAGCCGGGTGGCCAGCGTCACCACCGCAGCCCGCACCACCGCCGGCGACGTCAAGGACCTCGCCGACGCGGTCGCCATCGAGGCCGAGGGCCTGGAAGCCGAGGTGCGGCAGTTCCTCACCAACGTGCAGGCGGCGTAACGTCCCTCTCCCCGCATGCGGGGACAGGCAAAAGCCTCCCTTGCAAAGCGCGCGATAACGGATGATCTGAAGGACGAACATTCCTTCGGAGCCATCCATTGCGCCTTCTCAAGTTGTCATGGCGGATCGGGATTGACGCCGTTCGGCATTTTCTCGCCGACGACGGTTGGGCGATCGCCAGCCACATCGCGCTCTCCACGCTGATGGCGATGTTTCCCTTCCTGATCGTGGTCACCGCGCTTGCCGGCTTCTTTTTCGGCTCGAAGCAACTCGCCGACGAGGCCGCGCACCTGCTGCTGGAGGTTTGGCCACAGCAGGTGGCCGGACCGATCGCGCAGGACGTCACCAACGTGCTCACCAATACCCGCGGCGACGTGCTCACCTTCGGATCGATCTTCGCGCTTTATTTCGCCTCCAGCGGCGTCGAGGGCCTGCGCACCGGACTCAATCGCGCCTACGACTTGGCCGAGCCGCGCGCCTGGTGGCTGTTGCGCCTGGAATCGATCTTGTACGTGCTGGTCGGCGCGGTGGCGATCCTCGCCTTCGCATTCCTGGTGGTGCTGGGGCCGCTGATCTGGGCCAAGCTCGTGCAATATGTGCCGACGGTGCAACCGTTCGACAATCTGGTCACGGTCCTGCGCTATGGCCTCGCGGTAATAATTCTGATCGTCGCGCTGTTGATCTTGCACCGTTGGCTGCCGGCCGGCCGGCGCTCATTCCTGCAGATCGCGCCGGGCATCATCGCGACGCTGCTGCTGTGGCTGATCAGCGGCGCGGTGTTCGGCCGCTATCTCGCGCAATTCGCCTTCACCTACACCACGATGTATTCGAGCCTCGCCTCGGCGATGATCGCGCTGGTGTTCCTCTATGTCTGCGCTTCGGTCTTCATCTTCGGCGGCGAGTTGAATGCGGCGATCGACAAGATGCGAAAAGAGCGCCCCGCGCGCTAATTGATGAGCGCGGTCCGCTCACTGCAGCAGATATCTGCTTCGATCATTGGCGGGCTTGGGCGGCATGCGGCCCACCGCTTGATAAGAACCACTTAAGACCGTGCTTCAGCCGCCGCCACTTCCAGCACATCTTCGAGGCTCTTGAGGCCGGTCGACGGCGCGTTGACCATCACCGCCATGTTGCCGGGCGGATGCTTGTTCTTCCACATCATGGTGTGCGCCTTCGGGATATCCTCGAAGGGGAAGGTCTTGCTAAGGCAAGGATCGATGCGGCGCTCGAGCACGAAGCGGTTGGCTTGGGAAGCCTGCTTGAGGTGCGCAAAGTGCGAGCCCTGGATGCGCTTCTGCCGCATCCAGACATAGCGCGCGTCGAAGGTGAGGTTGAAGCCGGTGGTGCCGGCGCAGAACACGACCATGCCGCCGCGCTTGACCACCATCGACGACACCGGGAAGGTCGCCTCGCCCGGATGCTCGAACACGATGTCGACGTCGCGCTTGCCGGTGATGTCCCATATCGCCTTGCCGAAGCGGCGCGCTTCCTTGCTCCAATCGTTGTATTCGGCGGAGTTCACCTGCGGGAGCTGGCCCCAGCACTTGAATTCCTTGCGGTTGATCACGCCCTTGGCGCCGAGATTGAACACGTATTCCGACTTCAACTCGTCGGAGACGATGCCGATGGCATTGGCGCCGGAGGCGGCGACGAGCTGGATGCCGAACACGCCGAGCCCGCCGGAAGCGCCCCACACCAGCACATTGTCGCCCGGCTTGAGCGTGTGCGGCGGATGGCCGAACAGCATGCGGTAGGCGGTGGCCAGCGTGAGCGTATAGCAGGCCAACTCTTCCCAGCTCAGATGCGCCGGCTTGATCATCAATTGCCGCGACTGCACCCGGCAAAATTGCGCGAACGAGCCGTCCGGCGTCTCGTAACCCCAGATGCGTTGTGAGGGCGAGAGCAGCGGGTCGCCGCCGTTGCAGTCTTCGTCGTCGCCGTCGTCCTGATTGCAGTGGACGATCACCTCGTCGCCGACCTTCCAGCGCCGCACCTTGTTGCCGACCGCCCAGACCACGCCGGACGCGTCGGAGCCGGCGATGTGGTAGGGCTGCTTGTGCACGTCGAGCGTGGAGATCGGCTGACCAAGCCCGGCCCAGACGCCGTTGTAATTGACGCCGCCGGCCATCACGAGCAGCAGCACTTCGTCCTCGCCGATCGACCAGGTCGGCACGACTTCGAGTTGGAACGATTGTTCCGGCGGCCCGTGACGCTCCTTGCGGATCACCCAGGCGTGCATCTTCTCCGGCACGTGACCGAGCGGCGGGATCTCTCCTACGTCATAGAGATCCTTGACCGGAGCGATTTTGCTGACCTTGGCAAGTTGCATCGGCCGCCTCCTGTCGGCTCACCCCCAACGGAAATGAGTGTGGCGCATCTTATATTGCGGTGCAACAAGACTTTCTCGATTGTGCGTCCCAATTGATGTCACGGAGTAAGTCGCCGTTTACCCTCATGGTCGCAACCCGTGATCTCGTTGAAAAAGCGGGGTTTCCGCGTGGTCTCGTTTCAAGCTCATTAAGCTCACGCCGCTAGGTTCCCGTAAAACGACGGTGCGAGAATGTCGCAGGACCACGAAACCTCGATCGCGTGGCAGCTGTTTTCCTACAATTGGGCCATGCTTGGCCTGATGGCGCTGGCGCTCGCACTGGTCATGCCGCTCACCGGCTTTTCCATCAAACCAATGAGCCTGATGGAGCCGGTCGGCATCGCCGCGGTCTATAGCGGCGTCGCCTATTACAACCTCTATTGGCGGGCAAAGAAAAATCCGACCATCATTTTCATTCTGGGATCGACCGGACAGATCCTGCTGATCCCGATCCTGATGACGCCGATGACCTATATCGCGGCGTCCGCCGACCTGCCGATGCAGGACAAGAACCTGATGGCGCTCGACCAAGCGCTCGGGCTCGACTGGATGGGATATTTCAATTTCTTCTATCACCACTACGCCCTGCTTTATGCCGCGGTGGTCGGCTACTCGATGATCGGCTGGCCGGTGTTCGGCGTCCCGATCGTGCTCGCCGTCACGCGGCATTACCGCCGGCTGCAGGAATTCACCCTCGCATTCGCGCTGGCGCTGATCGCGACCACAGCGGTCTCGGCCTTGACGCCCGCCATGGGCACCTACGATTGGCTGCATTACCTGCCGAACCCCGACATCTTCACGCCCGGCGCCTATCTCGAACAGCTGCGCGACCTGCCGCTGGTGCGCGACGGATCGCTGCGCCATCTCGAGCTGACGAAGCTTGCGGGCATCGTCACGTTCCCGAGCTTTCACTCGGCGGCGGCAGTGCTCTATCTGTGGGCATTCTGGCCGGTGCGTTGGATGCGGCCGATCGCGGTGGTGGCGAATGTCGGCATGCTGGTGGCGACGCCAGTCTGCGGCGGGCATTATTTTGTCGACGTCTTTGCCGGCATCGCGATCGCCGCCGTCGCCATCATGGCGGCGCGCCGGATCGCCGATTGGCTCGTAAGCGCTTATCCGGTTGTCCCGAGCTACGCGCCGCGCGTAGCGATCTCGGCGGAGTAAATAAGTGGCGGCAATCTTGCGACGTCGCCATCGCAGTGCGCACGCAATCCAAGACCCGCCGCGAATCAAGGTGGTTAAGAAAAGCTAACCATTTTTTTTGCGGAGATGTTAATCGCCCGGACGATATTGTCCCCGAATAGCGCTACGAGGACATCATATGCACCCCGAAGAGTCTGACGCCCTTCGGCTATTCCGTTATAATTGGCTGATTATCGGCTGCGTCGCCTTGGCGCTCGTCGTTTCATTGGCGCTGACCGGCTTTTCCATCAAGCCCGCGAGCCTGTTGCTTCCGGTTGCGATGGCCGGCGTTTATCTTGCCGCAGCATTCTACAATGCGCATCGCGGCGAGAAGCGCGATCCGCTCGTCATCTTCACGCTGGGATCGACCGGTCAAGTGGTGGTCCTCTCGATGCTGATGGGACCGCTGACTTATGTCGCCGCTTCAGCGGACTTGCCGTTTCAAGACACGACACTTGGTGCATTGGACCGCGCACTTGGATTCAACTGGCCGGCGTATATCGGATTCATGTCCAGCAACGACACGATGATCTCCGGCGCCATTTTTGCCTATTCGATGATTCGATGGCCGGTCTTCGGCATCCCGGTGGCCCTTGGATTTGCGGGGCGGTACCGGCGGCTGCAAGAGTTCACGCTGGCGCTCGCACTTTCACTGATCGCCACGACCGTGATTTCAGCTTTGATGCCTGCCATCGGCATTTACGACGAGCGCGCTATATCGGGCAGCCACGCCATTTTCCAGTCTCCGGCCTATTTGGCGCAGCTGCACGATTTGCCCGCCGTCCGAAACGGCATGCTGCGTGAGCTTGACCTCATGAAGCTTGCGGGCATCGTCACATTTCCAAGCTTTCATGCGACGTCGGCGGTCATTTTCTTCTGGGCGCTATGGTCGGTTTGGTGGATGCGGCCGATCGCTGTAGTCACCATGGGCGCTATGCTACTCGTTACACCGTTCGTCGGTGGACACTACATTGTCGACATCATTGCCGGCATTGCCGTGGGGATCGTAGCCATTGTAGCCGCGCGCTGGATCAGTAATCGGGTTTTGTCGCCGACATTAGATGACAAGGCGACCACGGTGGCTATCAGCGCGCCGGCGACAGAGAGCGCTATCAGCAGCGCTTCGGTTCAGGAAGTTTGATCGTCATTTGCGGACGCGAGTCGGCTCGGCGGCGACGGCCTATGGCGGCAGCGCCGATGTCTCGCTGCACGCGGACAAGGACTTTGCCGAATTGTGGGTCGAGGATCGCGGTCCGGGCATTCCGGCCGCCGAGCGCGCCCACGTATTCGAGCCGTTCTACCGGCTCGAAGCCTCACGCAACCGCGAGAGCGGCGGCGGCGGGCTCGGCCTCACCATCGTGCGGCAATTCGTAGAGAGCAACGGGCGCGCCGTCTCGATCGAAGTCCGTCCAGGCGGCGGCACGCGCATGCGCATGCGGCTGCCGCGAATGGCGGATCAGCAAACGACGGGCGGTCCGGTGCCGGCTGCCTGAGCTGGCGGCATCCACATGAGGCCACAAGCCATCTCGACGGCGGCCCCGCAATCGTATTGCATGGGGGGTCGGAGCCTGCGGCGCGCTCGGTCAGGCCCGAACGATGAAACGCCGCGGCTCAATGCTGGGGGATTTGCGCCATGATGGCCACCAATAGTCTGATCGTCATTCTGATTATCGGCCTGATCGCCGGCTGGCTGGCCGGCAAGATCATGAAAGGCAGCGGCTACGGTCTTATCGGCGACATTGTTATCGGCGTCATCGGCGCCTTCATCGGCGCCTGGCTGTGGGGGGCGCTGCATCTTCCCATCCTCGGGCCCTGGTGGCTGACGGCGATTGTCAGCGCAGTCGTCGGCGCCTGCATCCTGCTGTTCATCCTGCGGCTGATCAAACGCTAGCGCGCTGCGGCGCGCGGGCCGCGCCGCATCACCAGCGCCGTCTCGATGATCGCGGCCGCGGCGTAGAAGCCGACGATCCACCACAGGCTCTGCGGCCTATCGACATAGGTGCGCCCCATCAATAACAGGAAGCACGCCGCCGTCGCCGCCGCGCCGGCGAGCGGCCACAGGCCGGCAAGCCCGATGCGCCGGCGCAACCGCCAGGCCGAGAGGTTGACCGCAAAGAAGATCAACAGGAAGGTCGCGCTGGCGAAGGTCGAGATGATTTCCAGCGGCGCAATGAGCGCGAACACGAGCGCGGCCGCGGTGAGCGCGGCCAACGCCACCCAGGGCACCGGGCGGATACGCTCGCGCAGCGAGAACACGCGTGGCAGCGCATGCTCGCTCGCCATCACCATGGCGAGCCGCGCAGCGCCGAACAGCGTGGCATTGATGGCCGATGCGGTCGACAACAGCGCCGCAATGCCGATCAGCACAAAGCCGAATTCGCCCATGGTCGGGCGCGCGGCGACCGCCAGCACATATTCCTGATCGTGCTCGATTTGCGCCGGCGTGAGATTGCCGAGCGCGGCGAGCGCCACGATCACGTAGATCGCCGTGGTGGCGAGGATGGCGATGACGAGCGCGCGCTTGAGATTGCGCTGCGGGTTCTGCATCTCGTCGATGGCATTGGGGATCAGTTCGAAGCCTTCATAGGCGACGAAGATCAAGGCGGCGGCGGTCAACGGCGCCAGCCAGCCGCGATCGAACAGCGGCTGGAAATGGCTAGCCTGCGCGCTGTGCAAGCCGGCGATGGCGAAACCGGCGAGGATGGTAAGCTTGACGGCGACCACGATCAGCTCGGTCATGCCCGACGTCTTGGCGCCACCGAGATTGACCGCCAGGAAACGCGACCAGCACCAGCGCGGCGAGCCCGGCGCTGCAGCGAGGCCGGGCGCGCCGATGCCCACGATGAGCGTTTCGCCATAGGCGCCGAAGGCGGTGGCATAGAGCGCGAGCGTGCCGACATAGCCGGCCACCAGCAGCCAGCCGACCACCGCCGCCAGGCCGGGGCGGTCGAAGGCGTGCTCGATATAGGTGAAGCTGCCGCCATCGCCGTGGAAGGCCAGGCCCAAATGGGCATAGGACAGGCCGGTGAGCAGCGCGATCACGCCGCCGACGGCCAACGTGAACGGCACCGCATGGCCGGCCTGCGCGATGGCGAGGCCGAGCACGGCGAAGATGCCGCCGCCGATCATGCCGCCAATACCGATGGCGGTAACTTCGGCGAGATTGAGCTTGCGGGGTGACCCGTCCATCAGTCCTCAAACCCGTCTGCCCCTGTGCGCCATGTTACCGAACGGATTGCCAAGCTGCTTGTTGCAGTGCACAATCAAAATCCTGCAGGCCCGAGATGAGCGAGCAGCAACGCAAACGCGACAAGCCCTGGATTTTCCGCACCTATGCGGGGCATTCCACAGCTGCGGATTCCAACGCGCTTTATCGCAAAAATCTGGCCAAGGGACAGACCGGCCTGTCGGTCGCCTTCGATCTGCCGACCCAGACCGGTTACAACTCCGATGACGTGCTGGCGCGCGGCGAGGTCGGCAAAGTCGGCGTGCCGGTCTGCCATCTCGGCGACATGCGCGCGCTGTTTACCGGCATCCCGCTCGGCACCATGAACACCTCGATGACCATCAACGCCACCGCGGCGTGGCTGATGGCGCTCTATATCGCGGTCGCCGACGAGCAAGGCGCGCCGCGCGCGAGCCTCACCGGCACCATCCAGAACGACATCATCAAGGAATATCTGTCGCGCGGCACTTATGTGTTTCCGCCGGCGCCGTCCATGCGGCTGATCAAGGACGTGGCGATCTTCACCACCTCCGAGCTGCCGAAATGGAATCCGATGAACATCTGCTCCTATCATCTGCAGGAGGCCGGCGCGACGCCGGTGCAGGAGCTTGCCTTCGCGCTCGCCACCGCCATCGCCGTGCTCGACACGGTGAAGGCCTCGGGCGAGGTCAGCCCGGAGAAATTCTCCGAGGTGGTCGGGCGCATCTCGTTCTTCGTCAACGCCGGCCTGCGCTTCATCACCGAAATCTGCAAGATGCGCGCCTTCACCGAGTTGTGGGACGAGATCACGCGCGAGCGCTACGGCATCACCGATCCCAAGCACCGGCTGTTCCGCTACGGCGTGCAGGTGAATTCGCTCGGCCTGACCGAGCAGCAAGCCGAGAACAACGTCACGCGCATTCTGCTCGAGATGCTGGCGGTGACGCTGTCGAAGAACGCGCGCGCCCGCGCCGTGCAGTTGCCGGCCTGGAACGAGGCGCTCGGATTGCCGCGGCCGTGGGACCAGCAATGGTCGCTGCGCATGCAGCAGATCCTCGCCTATGAAACCGACCTGCTCGACTACGGCGACATTTTCGACGGCTCGGCCGAGATCGAGCGCAAGGTCGACGCGCTCAAGGCGGAAGCCAAGGAGGAGCTCAAGCGCATCGCGGAGATGGGCGGCGCCGTGGCGGCGGTCGAGTCGGGCTACATGAAGCAGCAACTCGTCGAATCGAACACCGCGCGGCTGGAGGCAATCGAGCGCGGCGAGCAGACCGTGGTCGGCGTCAATCGCTATACCGAGACCGAGGCCTCGCCGCTCACCGGCGGGGTCGAGACGATCATGACGGTGTCGGCGGAAGCCGAGCGCGATCAGATCGAAAAACTGAAAGCCTGGCGCGCGCAGCGCGACAAAGCGGCGGTCGCCGAGGCGCTTGCCGCGCTCAAGCGCGCCGCCTCGGGCACCGGCAATATCATGCCGGCCTCGATCCAGTGCGCCAAAGCGGGCGTCACCACCGGCGAATGGGGCTGGACGCTGCGCGAAGCCTTCGGCGAATACCGCGCGCCGACCGGCGTCGGCCGCGCCATGCGCAACGACGTCACCGGGCTCGACGATATCCGCGCCGACGTCGACCGCGTTTCGCGCAAGCTCGGGCGGCGGCTCACCTTCCTGGTCGGCAAGCCCGGCCTCGACGGCCATTCCAACGGCGCCGAGCAGATCGCGGTGCGCGCGCGCGACGCCGGCATGCAGGTGGTCTACGAGGGCATCCGCCTGACGCCGGAAGAGATCGTCGCCGCCGCGCGCGAGAAGAAGGCGCATGTCATCGGGCTATCGGTGCTGTCGGGCAGCCACATGCCGCTGGTCGAGGACGTGGTGGCGCGCATGAAGAAGGAGGGCCTCGACGTGCCGGTGGTAGTCGGCGGCATCATCCCGCCTGAGGACGCCGAGGCGCTGGAGAAATCCGGCGTCGCCGCCGTCTATACGCCGAAGGATTTCGAATTGAACCGCATCATGTCGGACGTGGTGCGGATCGTGGATAACACCACCGAAAAAGTAGCCTGACCGTTTTCACTGTGACGCGCCAACGGCCCATGTTTCCTTACCTGTTGCCGTCCCGGTCGAGCGAAAAGCACTATTTCTTTTTCGAGACCGGATATTCGCCGCCCGCTGGGCCGATCCAGCGGCCGGTCTTGAGGCAGCGGTCGGTTGACGTCCTGCACTGCTGGCGATGTGGCCGCGCTTCACGCAGGCCTTGTACTGATCCTCGCAGGTTTGCGCTTGCACCGCAGACACACCGCCCAGCAGGGTGAATGCTGCCGACAACAGCGCCGTTGTGATTCCTGCGCGCATGTTGCTTCTCCTGCTTGGTCGGAACCGGCAAGCCGTAATCCCGAAAAGTGGTGGCTATGGGGCCGCCAGCCCCGCCAGTGCCTGCGCCAGCTTGCCCGGGCTCACCGGCTTCTCGAAATAGAAATTCATGCCGGCCGCGCGCGCGGCTTGCTCGTTGCCGCTTTCGCTGCGGCCGGAAATGCCGATCACCGGCACCTGCCCGGCTTTGCCGGGCAGCGCGCGGATGCGGCGCGTCGCCTCCAGCCCATCGATGCCGGGCAGCGTCAAGTCCATCAGCACCGCGTCATAGCCGCCGGTAGCCGCCGCTTCGACCGCCGCCTCGCCGCTCTCGGCGAAATCGACGCGGTGGCCGAGCTCGGTGAGGATGGTGTTCATCACCACGCGGCCGTAGGGATTGTCCTCGGCGCACAGGATCGTCAGTGCGCGTGCCGGTGCCGCGCGCGCGCTGCTGCGCTCGGCTGCCGGCTGCGCGTCGACGCGTTCGACCAGGACGTCGAGACGGAACGTGGTGCCGCGGCCGGGCTTGCTCTCCACGCGAAGATCGCCACCCATGGCTTTGGCGACGCGCTTGACGAACACCAGCCCCAAGCCGGCGCCGCCGTAACGGCGGGCGATCTCGCTGCTCGCCTGTGAAAATGGACGAAACAGTCTTTTGATGTCGCCTGCCGACATGCCAATCCCGCTGTCGGCGAGCGTGAAGATGAGCCGCACCCGCGCGCCTTTGGCCGGCACGGCACTGGCGGTGAAGACGACTTGACCTTCATCGGTGAATTTCAGCGCGTTGTCGGCAAGATTTTCCAGCGCCGCGCGCAACCGCAGCGCATCGCCCGCTACCATCGTCGGCAGTTCGGGCGCGATGACGATCTCCGTCTTGATGCCCTTGTTGCCCGCCCGCGCGCTCATCGCCTGCCCTACCGCCTCGACCAGCGCGCGCGGCGAAAACGGCTCACGGCGCAAGGTGAGACCGGCGACATCGGCCTTGGCGGCATCGACGATCAGCGAGGTGAGCGCGGCGAGATGGTCGGCGCCGCTCTTGACGGCATTGGCCCAGTCGCGCTCGCGCTGGTCGAGATCGGAGGAAGCGAGCAATTCGGCGAGCGCCACAATGCCGGTGAGCGGCGTGCGGATGTCATGGGCGATACCGGCGAGCGCGGCTTCGACGGCGCGTGCCGACGGCGGCCGGCTGCGCGGCGCCTTTTTGCGCGGCCGCCGGCGCGGCTGTTTGCGGGTTTTGCGTTTTGCCATCCCCTACCCCGCGGCAAAGCATGGCACGGAAGCCGTGCTCAATCGAGCCCGACTATTTTGCGGATGTCGGCCGGGCTCGCACCTTGCGCGCGCAATTCGCGCAAGCCGGTGGCCGACGTCGACTTCGACAGCTTGTTGCCGTCCCCATCGAGGATCAGGGGGTGGTGGTGATAGGCGCGGCTCGGGCAAGCCGAGCAGGCTTTGCAGCAGGCGGTGCACGCTGGTGGCGTGAAACAAGTCACGGCCGCGCACCACGTCGCTGACGCCTTGCGCGGCATCGTCCACCACCACGGCGAGATGATAGCTGGTGGGCGTGTCCTTGCGCGCGAGGATGACGTCGCCCCAGGCGGCGGGGTCGGCGACAATGGCGCCGGTTTCGCCGGTAGGTCCGGCGCCGGTTTCGGTCCAGGTGAGCGGACCAGCGCGTTGCAGCGCCGCTTGCATATCGAGCCGCAGAGCATAAGGCGCATCGGACGCCATGCGCCGCGTGCGCTCGGACGCCGGCATCTGCTTGGCGTCGCCCGGATAAAGCGGTGCGCCGTCCGGATCGCGCGGCCAATCTCCCTGCAACTTTGCCTCGCGCTGGGCGACCAGCGCCGCGATCTCGGCGCGGCTTTCGAAACTCGGATAGATCAGCCCCATCGCCTCGAGCTTGGCCAGCGCCGCGCGGTAGCCGCCGAGATGCTCGGACTGCCGCCACACCGGCTGTTCCCATTGCAGGCCGAGCCAAGCGAGGTCGTCGTAGATCGCCGCCTCGAATTCCGGCCGGCAGCGCGCCGCGTCGATGTCCTCGATGCGCAGCAACAGCCGGCCGCCCGCCGCTTTCGCTTGATCGGCGTTAATCAGCGCCGACAGCGCATGGCCGAGATGCAGATAGCCGTTGGGCGACGGCGCGAAGCGGAAAACGGGTGGCGGCATGGCCCCTCGGCTGTCATGCCCCGCACCCGCCTGCGCGGGTGCAGGCTCCGGCGGGGCATCCAGTAAACACGAGCTGCGAGATTTATCACAAACGCTCTTGAATACTGGATCGTCCGCTTTCGCCGACGATGACGGCAGAATATGTTGCGGGGCACGACAAACCCAGCATGACCCACTTCCTCCACAGCGACGCCGATTTGCAGGCCGGGCTCGAACGGTTGATCCTGGCCGACCCGCGTCTGGCGCCGGTGGCGGACAAAGCCGGCGCCTTCTCCTTGCGCCGGCGTGAGGCCGGCTTTGCCGGGCTGTGCGCCATCGTCTGCGGCCAGCAGCTCTCGACCGCCAGCGCCGCCGCCATCCGCGCCCGGCTGTTCGCGGCCTTCGATCCCTTTCATCACGACACGGTGCGGCGGGCGCGCGCCGACAAGCTCAGGCGGCTCGGCCTCTCCGCGCCCAAGATCAAATCGATCCGCGAGATCGGCAAGGCGATTGCGAAAGGCCAGATCGATCTCAACGCGGTCGGCAATATGGACGCCGACGACGCGCACGCAGCGCTGGTCGCACTGCACGGCGTTGGTCCGTGGTCGGCCGACATTTATCTGTTGTTCTGCCTCGGCCACGCCGATGCCTTTCCGGCCGGCGACCTAGCGGTGCAGGAATCCGCGCGCCTTGCGCTCGGCTTGCGCAAGCGACCGGACGCCAAGGCGCTCGGCAAGATCGCCGAGGCCTGGCGGCCCTGGCGCGGTGTGGCGGCGCATCTGTTGTGGGCCTACTATCACGTCGTCAAACGGCGCGAGGGAATTTCGCTCCAGCCGGCCGCCAAAACGCCGGCAGCGAAGAAGAAAAAGACAACGGCAAAGAAAAAATCAGTGCAAAGGAAAAAACGGAATGGCTGAACTCGACGGCCCGCGCATCGCGCCGCGCTCGGGCACTGCGCGCCAACTCGTGGTGTTCCTGCACGGCTATGGCGCCGACGGCAACGACCTGATCGACATCGGGCGCGCCTGGCAGGGACTGCTCCCGGACACCGCTTTCGTGTCGCCGCATGCGCCGCAGCCCTGCGGCCAGGCGCCGGTGGGGCGGGAATGGTTTCCGCTGACCATGCGCGATCCGGGCGAGCGCTGGGCCGGCGTCAACGCCGCCGCGCCGGTGCTCACCGCCTTTCTCGACGCCGAACTGCAGCGGCTTCAACTGCCGCCCTCGGCGCTGGCGCTGGTCGGCTTCAGCCAGGGCACCATGATGGCGCTACATGTGGGCTTGCGCCGCGCCGTGCCGCCGGCGGCAATCGTCGGCTATTCCGGCATGCTGGTAGTGCCGGAGGACGTCGACCCCGACAAATTTGCCGCCGAAATCAAGGCCAAGCCGCCCGTGCTGCTGGTGCATGGCGACCAGGATCCGCTGATTCCGGTGCAGGCTCTGTCCCACGCTGCGCAGGGCTTGGGCGCGCTCGATGTGCCGGTCGAATGGCACATCTCGCCCGGCGTCGCCCATGGCATCGACCAGGAAGGCCTGCGCCATGGCGGGGAGTTTCTCGCCAAGCGGTTGCGCGGCCTCAAATAAGGGGCTGCGGGCAACCCCCTAGGTCTACTTCACAATCCTGTCACGCTGCCCTATTACTAGGCCCCTTAGCTGCGTGGCGGCAGCGTTCCAAGGAGGTTAGGAGCGTCGCTTGAACGTGCACGTTTCGCCCAGCGGGTTTCCTGCCCTGGTTCTCAACGCGGATTTTCGGCCGCTGAGCTATTACCCCCTGTCGCTGTGGTCCTGGCAGGACACGATCAAGGCCGTGTTCCTCGATCGGGTGAACATCGTCGCCAATTACGACCGCGCGGTGCACAGCCCCAGCCTGGAGATGAAGCTGCCGAGCGTGGTCTCGCTCAAGACCTTCGTGAAGCCCTCTACCCACCCGGCCTTCACCCGGTTCAACGTCTTCCTGCGCGACCGATTCGCCTGCCAATATTGCGGCGACCGCGACGACCTCACCTTCGACCATCTGGTGCCGCGCTCGCGCGGCGGACATACCACCTGGCACAACGTGGTCGCCGCCTGCTCCTGCTGCAATCTGCGCAAGGGCAACATGACGCCCAACGAGGCCAAGATGTGGCCCTCGCAAATGCCGTTCCAGCCCACCGTGCATCACCTGCACAAGAACGGCCGGCTGTTCCCGCCGAACTACCTGCACGAAAGCTGGCTCGACTACCTCTATTGGGATACTGAACTCGAGCCTTGAGCCGGCTGGACTTGCGGTGCTGCTCATCCAACCGGGGATAGACTTGCGGCGGATGGCGCACCCCCTGGAACTGGAAGCCCGCAACCCCTATTCTGGTAGTGATTTGAACAAATCCGGCCGTTAAGACGACTAATACGGCACAAATGCCGATGGAAATCTTGTTGCCCCCTCACCAATTAGCCACTGAACGGTCCGGCGAAGGAACCCCCCTAATGCCCCCTCTTTCGAAGTCCAACTTCTCGCTTTGGCGCGCCGCCATGCTGGGGTGCGCGATCGCCTTGCTCGCCTGGAGTGACGCCGGCTTGCAGCCGGCCTCGGCCGCTTCCGGACCCTTTGCCAACTTCCCCGGTCAATGGTCGGGCAACGGCATCATCCGGGTCAAGAACAATGAAGGCGAGCATACCGAGCGCATCCGCTGCACCGGCGCCTACGACGTGCCGGGCACGCATAACGTCAATCTTCGTCTCACCTGCAAGAGTGACACCTACAATTTCGACCTCAGCGGGTCATTCCAAGCCGATGCCAGGAACCATATTACCGGGCGCTGGAGCGAGAACACCCGCAACGTCTTCGGCGAGGCGACCGGCGCTGCGCGCGGTGCCCGGTTTCAAATTCACGTGGAGAGCTCGGCGCTCTCCGGCAATTTGGGCATGGTGACCCATGGCCGTTCGCAATCCGTGCAACTGGACGCGGCGGGCGGCGGCCAAAGCGTCGCTGCTTCGATAAAGCTCCACCGGCGTTAGCGCTAAGACAGCGGGCGGGGACGAGCTGACGGGACCGTATTTATGGAGACGCGCGCGCGCTACGCGATAATCGGCGCTTTCGTGCTGGCGTGCATCTTCGCCGGCTTCGGATTCATCTATTGGCTGCAGAACAGCGGCAGCCTCGGACGCACGGTCTATCGCGTGGAATTCGATCAGCCGATCGCAGGCTTGACCCCCGGCGCCAGCGTGCTGTTCAACGGCCTCCGGGTTGGCGTCGTGCTCGATCTCAAGCTCGATCCGGTCAATCCCAAGCGCGTCAATGTGTCGATCGCCGTCGATCCGTCCACGCCGATTCGCGCCGACACGACAGTCGACATCAGCTTCCAGGGGCTGACCGGCGCTCCCGCGATCGCGCTCAAGGGCGGCGCCGAGAGCGCGCCGCGCCTGACGCCGCAAAACGGGCAGCCACCTTTGCTCATTGCTGCGCCCGGCGCGGGTCAGAATTTGACCGAATCGGCGCAAAGCACGCTGCACCGGATCGACACAATCTTGGATGAAAACAGAAAGCCGTTGCACACCGCTATCGACGGCATCAGCCAGTTCGCGGACATGCTCGGCCGCAATTCCAAGCGGCTCGAAGGCTTGATCGGCGGATTGGAAAAGATGGCCGGCGTTGGTGGCACCAAAGAGACGCCGAGGGTGTACGACCTGTCGGCGCCGACCAAGTTTCCGGAATTCAACAAGACCATCGAACAGCAGATGGTCGTTACCGACGTCAACGCCATCCTCGCCTTCGATACCCAGAAGATTCTCGTCCGTTCGCAGGACGGCGCCATAAGCGATGTCGAGAATGCGCGCTGGGCCGACAACCTACCGAAGCTGATGCAGGCCAGGATCGTGCAGAGCTTCGAGAACGCCCATCTCTTGAAGTCGGTGACGCGCCCGATTGACGACCTGGAGCCCGGCTCCAAGCTGCAACTGGGTATCCGCAACTTCCAGATTTCGCTGGAGCCGCAACCGACCGCCGTTGTTGAATTCACCGCCCGGCTGCTCGACGACAAGGGCCAGGTGACAAACGCAAAAGTCTTCAATGTGTCGGTGCCGGCCAAGGACACCAAAGGTCCCGACGCCGTCGCCGCCCTGCAAGACGCGTTCTCGAAAGCCGCGACCGAGCTCGTGGTCTGGACCGTCGGGCTGATCTGACAGCCGAAGGCTGCAGGCCCGATGGGCCGACACGCAGCCTGCAATCGCTAATTCTCAAGTTTTCGCCAGGATTTGACCCGGATCAATGGCTGTTCCGCGGCACTCGCTAGTGTGCGCGCCTGCGGGGGTGCGTCGCGGAGTTTGCGCAATGAACAAACCTGTCGGAACCGGTGCGGCGCGGATCGAGCCGGCAACGCCCGTGGTTCTGGTCCCCAAGCCGCCGCCGACGGCGCCGGCCGCCCCGCGCTCGCGCAAAGCTTGGCTGATTGGCACCCTGCTGTCGCTGGCCGTGCTGGCGGCCATCGGTGCCGGTTGGTGGCTCACCAGCGCCGGCAACAGCGTCCAATATACCACCGCTGCGGTCACCCGCGGCGACGTCACCCGCGCCGTGACCGCCACCGGCACGGTCAATCCCGTGCTCACCATCATCGTCGGCAGCTATGTGTCCGGCGTCATCCAGGAAATTCGCTGCGACTACAATACCGAGGTCAAGAAGGGGCAGGTTTGCGCCAAGATCGATCCCCGCCCCTACCAGACCGTCGTCGACCAGAACAAAGCCAATCTCGATCAGGCTAAGGCGCAACTCGTCAAGGACCAGGCCAACTTCGACTACGTGAAGCTCAACTATGATCGCAATGCGCGGCTTGCACAAACCAACGCTATTTCCAAAGACACACTCGACATTGCCAGGAACGCGCTCGACCAGGCGCGCGCACTGATCGGCGTCGACCAGGCCATCATCGAACAGCGCCAGGCGCAGCTCGCGGCGGCGCAGGTCAATCTCGGCTACACCAATATCGTGTCGCCGGTCGACGGCACCGTGGTGTCGCGCAATGTCACGGTCGGTCAGACGGTGGCGGCGAGCTTCCAGACGCCGACCCTGTTCCTGATCGCTACCGATCTGACCAAGATGCAGGTCGATACTAATGTGAGCGAAAGCGACATCGGCGGTATCAGCGAAGGCGATAAGGCCTTGTTCACGGTCGATGCCTTCCCCAAACGCAGCTTCCAAGGCACCGTTTCCCAGGTGCGGCAATCGCCGCAGACCGTGCAGAACGTCGTCACCTATGATGTGGTGGTCAGCGTCGACAATCAGGACCTCGCGCTCAAGCCGGGCATGACCGCGGCCAATCGCATCGTCATCGACGAGCGCTCCGACGTGTTGCGGGTGCCGAGCCAGGCGCTGCGTTATACCCCCGCGACCGCCGGCGCGACGCGGCGAAACGGCACCGCTGGAAGGACGCGGCCGACGCCGCAAGCCAGGATCTGGGTGCTGCGCGATGGCAAGCCGGTTCGGGTCGCGGTGACCGCCGGTCTCGACGACGACACCTTCACAGAAATCGTCAAGGGTGAGCTCAAGCCGGGCGACCAGGTCATCATCGCCGAGCAACGCAACGGCAATAACAGCAGCAGGGCGGCGGCACCGCGCTTGCGGTTGTGACGCGGCCGACGGCCGGCACAGCAACCATGGCAGAACCGATCATCAGGCTGGAGCACGTCTCGCGGACATACCATGTCGGCGATATCGACGTGCATGCGCTGCAGGACGTGAGCCTCACCATCAACAAAGGCGAGTTCGTCGCCATCATGGGCCATTCGGGTTCCGGCAAGTCGACGCTCATGGCGGTGCTCGGCTGCCTCGACCGACCGGGCAGCGGTCGCTATTTCTTCGAGGGGACAGACGTAGCGGGGCTGGAAGAGCCCGAGCGCGCAAGTCTGCGCAGCGAACGCCTGGGCTTTGTGTTCCAGAGCTTCAATCTGCTCTCCCGCACCAGCGCGATCGAAAACGTGGCGCTGCCACTGTTTTATTCGGCCACCGGGCCGGCCAGCGCCACCACGCGCACCGAGCGGGCGCGCGCCGTCCTGACGCTGCTCGGCCTGGGCGACCGCGAACGCAACACGCCCGGCCAACTGTCCGGCGGACAACAGCAGCGAGTGGCGATCGCCCGCGCTCTGATCAACAACCCGGGCCTGCTGCTGGCCGACGAGCCGACCGGCAACCTCGATACGCGCACCTCGCATGAAATCATGGAGACGCTGGCGCGGCTCAATCGCGAGCAAGGCGTCACCATCATCGTCGTCACCCACGAGGCAGACATCGCCGCCTATGCCGACCGCGTGTTGACCATGCGGGACGGCCAGGTCGTCTCGGACACGTGCAATCCGAAGCTGGCCAAGACCGCCGAAGCACCGCGCACCGTGGTGCCGGGCCAAAACCCGTCGGTTACGCAACCACCCCGCCCGTTGCTCGCTACCGCACGGCGCACCAACACCTTTTGGGGCTTCGGGCTGATGATTATGGCGGCCGCCATTCAGGCGATCTGGCGCAACATGATGCGCTCGGCCTTGACCATGCTCGGTGTCTTCATCGGCGTCGCCGCCCTGATCGCCATGGTCGCCGTCGGCCAAGGCGCCAACGATGCGGTGCGCAAGCAGATCGAGCGGCTCGGCACCAATCTGGTGGTCGTGATGCCGGGCGCGCACCGGATGGGGGGCATGCGTGGCGGCGCCGGCAGCGCCTCCACGCTCACCACCACCGACGCGCATGCAATCCGGCGCGAGGCCAGCGTGGTGAGCGAGGTCAGCTATCTCATCCGCCAGTCCGGCCAAGTGCAGGCCGGCAACCAGAATTGGGCCACGCAAATCCAGGGCATCAGCGTCAATTACCCGCCGATGACCAATTGGCGGATCGAGGTCGGCCGAGAGATTTCGCCCGATGACGAGGCTTCCGCGGCGCTGGTGGCGGTGATCGGACAGACCGTGTCGAAGCAATTGTTCGGCGAGTCGCAGGTTCCGATCGGTGCGCTCATTCAGGTGAAGGGTGTGCCGATGCGGGTGATCGGGGTGCTCGAATTGAAGGGACAGACGCCATTCGGCCAGGACCAGGACGACCTGGTGATGATCCCTTTCACCACGGCGGAACGCAAAGTGCTCGGGGTGGCCTCGCCGTCGCAGGCGCAAACCCAGCTCAACTGGATATATCCGGACCCGCCCAACCCTTACGGGCTGAAGCTGCATTTGGCCGGTTACGTCAATCAGATCTACGTGCAAGCCACCAATTCGGCGGACGTGCAGCCGGCAATCCGCGAAGCCACCGAGATTCTCGCCCGCCGCCACCGCATCAAGCCCGGCGACGACAATGACTTCTCGGTGCGCAATCTGAGCCAGATCGCGGAGACCGCCGAAAGCTCCAGCCGCATCATGGCGCTGCTGCTTGCCGCCGTCGCCTCGATCTCGCTGGTGGTCGGTGGCATCGGCATCATGAACATCCTCTTGGTGTCGGTGACCGAGCGCACGCGCGAGATCGGGTTGCGCATGGCGATCGGCGCGCGCCGGCTGCACGTGCTGCTGCAGTTCCTGGCCGAGGCGGTATTCCTGAGCGTGACCGGCGGCGTCGCCGGCATCATCATGGGAGTGGCGTTCTCCGCCGCCATCTCATACTTCGCCGGTTGGTCCACGCCGATCTCGGCGACAGCGATCGCCGGCGGCTTCCTGTTCTCCGCGGCGGTCGGGATCTTCTTCGGCTACTACCCGGCCCGCAAAGCCGCCCGCCTCGATCCGATCGAGGCGCTGCGCTACGAATAATGTAAGTCAGGTGCCCGGCAGCATCCGTTGCAGCACACGGTCGCGGCGGACGAAGTAGTGATAGAGCCCGGCCGCCACATGAAGGCCGACCAGCGTGAGCATGCCATATTCCGCCAGCAGGCTGTGGACGTCGCCGGTCCAGCCCCAGTACGGCGCCCGCTTCGCGATGAGATTCGGCAATTCTAGTCCGAACATCACGATCGGCATGCCGCGCCAGGAGGCGTTGATCCAGCCGAGGATCGGGACCACGAACAGCAGCACATAAAGCAGCCAGTGCATCACGCGCGCCGACGTGGTCTGCCAGGGCGGCAAGCCCTCGATCGGGCTCCGGCTCGCCGTGCATGAGCCGCACGATCAGCCGGATCACGGCCACCGCGAGAATGACGATGCCGACGGTGAAATGCAGGCTGATCAGCGTGGTAACCGGCGTGTTGCGGCCGATATGCGGCATGGTCCACGCGAAAATGAACTGGGCGATCAGCAGCACAACGATCAGCCAATGCAACGCCTTCACCGCGCCCGAATAGGACCCGCCCGCAGCTTTCTCAATCATGGATGTCGAACCTCAATGCTGAAAGGAAAGGAGCTTTCACCAGCCACTTGCGGCGGAACCGAGGCAACCCCATATAGGTCGCAACGGTGATGTCGAGCCTGCTCATGGCTCCATCGTCGAAACGGCCACGATAGGTCGGTGACGCCGGATGTACGCGCACCTTCTCAATCGTGGTCGTTAGCATTTTAGGGCGGCGGGCCGTCGATCCGTCTCAATGCGCCGCTTTCAACCGCTCCTTGTCGTAGCCGGCGACCCGCTTATAGCTCTCCGACAGCGCGATCAATTCCTCACGGCTGATCACCTCATCGATGCTCTTGAACGGCTTGTCGCCGGTGCGGCGGTAGACTTCCTGCAGGATCGCGTCAGGCGGCGCCTTGCGGTTGGCGAGCACCACCTGGCTGGTCGCCGGCAGGCGCTTGTCCTCATAGGCCTTGAGCGCGGTCACCGGATCGGCGCCGCCGGAGAGCGCATCCGAAAGCGCGCGGCAATCGAGGATCGCCTGCGCCGCGCCATTGGCGCCGCGCGGATACATCGGATGCGCGGCGTCGCCCAGCAGCGTCAGCCGGCCGAAACTCCAGCGCGGCAGCGGATCCTGATCGACCATGGGATATTCCAGAATCGTGTCGGAGGCGCGGATGAAATCCGGCACGTCGAGCCAGTCGAAATGCCAGTCCGCCATCGCCGGCAGGAAGTCCTCCAGCTTGCCGCGCCGGTTCCAGTCGCGCGCCTGGTAATGCGGCGTCTCGATGTCGACCACCCAGTTGAGCAGCTGGCGGCCTTGCGCATCGATATTGTTGCGGATCGGATAGATCAAAAGCTTGGCCGGATGGTGCCAGCCGATGCGGATCATGCTGGCGCCGGTGAGGATCGGCTGCCAGCGCGTGACGCCGCGCCACATGTTGACGCCGGAATATTTCGGCGGGCCCTCGTCCGGATAAAGCTGCTTGCGCAAGACCGAATGGATGCCTTCGCAGCTCACTACCACCGTGCCGCGCTCGGGCGGCAGCGGCTTGCCGGCGGCGTCCTCGAAATGCGCGATCGCTGCGTCGCCGTCATGCTCGACGCGCGTGCAGCGGTGGCCGAGCATCACTTTGTCGCGGCCGGCGCGCTCAATGAAGGCGTCGAGCAGCACCATCTGCAAATCGCCGCGATGGATGGAGAATTGCGGCACGTCATAGCCGGCGAAGCGCCCGGCCGGCTCGCTGTAGATGTACTGGCCGAAGCGATTGTAGAAGCAATATTCGCGAGTGGTGACGGCGACTTTGGCGAGCGCGTCCTCCAGCCCGAGCGCGCACAATTCGCGCGAGGCATGCGGCAGGATATTGATGCCGACGCCGACCGCCTTCAGTTCGGACGCCGCCTCGAAGATGCGGCAGGCAATGCCGGCGCGATGCAGCATCAGTCCGAGCGTCAGGCCGCCGATGCCGGCGCCGATGATGAGAACGTCCATGTGGATTGAGCCCCCCGACCGACAGCCCCAATCTAGCGGGATCATGCGCGCCGCGCCAACAAGGCCTTGGCGCCCCAGGCCGCGATAGCGGCGAGCGCCAGCGACAGCAGCACGTCATAGCCGGCAAGCGACAGGCCGAGGAAGCGCCAAGCCGCCACATCGCAGCGCACCAGGCTGATCTTCTGCAACTGCTTGAGCAGATCTGTGGTCGAACCGAACTTGTCGATCGGGCCGGTGCAATCGCGCGGTCCCGTCCAGAGCTTCCATTCGATGCCGGCGTGATAGGCGGCAAGCCCGCTGTTCCAGAGCATAATGAGAACGATCACGATCAAGCCGAGCAGCAGAACCTTGCGCGAGGCGCCATGCGTTGCGCCGAGCCAGAGCAGCGCCGCCAGCGGCACCGTGGCGTAGAAGGACATGCGCTGCTCGAGGCAGAGCGGGCACGGCGGATAGCCCAGCCCATATTCAAAGAAGAAGAAGCCGCAAATGGCGAGCGCGCCAAGGACGGTGATCAGGACCGCAGCGGTGAGCTGCGGCTCCTTGCGCGCGAGTGTGAGATAGTCGGTCGTCATGCCGCAATCACTTACCTAATGCCGTATCCGCTTTCGCCGAAGGCTTCGGCGGACACCCTACACAACGAACGGCTTTCGGGCGAAGCCACCCGAAGCCGAAGGCGTAGGGTGGTGCCCCTGGCCGGACTCACAGGGTCCCATCAAGGGCTTGATATAGCGGTAGAATTTGCAAGGTCAAGCCGGATGATACCAACAATGATACCAACATATTTTTCCTCAGCGACCGATCTCCCTGATTTTTCCCTGAAGGCGGAGAAAGCCGCCACCGTTGTGTGTACCGAAAACCTAAACCCGAACGTAGTGGTGATGAAGCCCGCCAAGGATCGGGCGTGAACTGACGATTCCAGTCCGCTGAACGGCGCGCGAGACCGGCGCATCTTTATCCAAAGACCAGTGCGTTCTGATGTCGTTGTAATAGCTGGCATAGGCTCGCAGGATCCGGCGCAGATGTGCCTCGCCCAAGATGACGAAATGGTCCACGCACTCGCGCCGGATCGACCCGATCAACCGTTCGGCAAATCCATTCTGCCAAGGCGAGGCCGGCGCGGTGGGCTTGTCGCGGATGCCCCTGGCGCGCAATCGGCGTGGGACGACGGCGCCATAGATTTGATCCCTATCCCGGATGAGGTAGTACGGCGCCTCGTTCCAGGGAAATGCCTCGGTTAGCTGGAGCGCGATCCATTCAGCCGTCGGGTTTGTCGTGACGTTGATCCAGACCAAGTCTCTGCGGTCCAGACGGACGATGACGAAGGCATACAGCAGGTTGAAGCCAATAGTCGGGACAACGAACATATCCATGGCCGCAATATCTGGGGCGTGGTTCCGCAGAAAGGTGCGCCACCCGTGACTTGGCGGTCCGCGTCGCTTGACCATGTATTTGGCCACTGTCGACTGTGCGACCTCAAAGCCGAGCTTGAGCAGCTCGCCGTGGATACGTGGCGCTCCCCAAAGCGGATTCTCTATGCTCATTCGCCAGACCAGTGCCTGCAGGTCCGTCTCAATTTGCGGCCGCCCTCCCCGGAGGCGCGACTTCCAACGCCAGTAGCAGCGAAAACCAGCTCGATTCCACCGCACGAGCGTCTCAGGCTGAACGATCGTGACGACCTGCAAAATCGACGGGAACCATCGATATAGCTGGACCAGAAACCAGCGGTCGTTGTTCGTCAGCCGGACCCGGCCCTGCACTTTACGCCGCAGAACGATCAGCTGATGTCGGAGAACCGCATTCTCTGCCTCAAGTCGGCTCTTCGACTTGAATCGCGAGACCAAAACGGCCAGGACAAAGCAGCACAGAGCGAGCATGACCCAATGAGGTTACGTGATTCTGGCTGCCTAGCAATACGGACGAGGTTTCCGGTACACACACCAAAAAAACCCACATTTAATCACATTGCTTGTAGTTTGAGGCGATGCATGCCCGCGCCAGGGCCTGTGCCTGCGCTATCTGGTCCTTTGTCATCCGGACGGCGACGGCGGCCCAGAACTCGTCTGCCCGGGGATAGCCTTGTGCGCCAGCTACGTTTAACCACATGCCGGCCCGAACAAAATCTTGAGTTACACTATACCTTAGCCCGAGATTGATTTGCGCGAGAGCATTTCCCTGCGCTGCAGCCAGCTTCCACCATTTCATGGCCTGCTGAAAATCCTGCACGACCCCGGCCCCTTGATTATACATCATGCCGAGAGTCGCCTGCGCAGAGGGATTCCCTGCAGCGGCTATTGGCGGCAACAATCTCGCCGCACTGGCATAGTCCCCTCGTTGATAAGCGGCCTGACCGTCGGCCAGCGGGTCAGCAAATATGCCGCCATTGGGCGCGAGGACGTAAAGTGCGACCGCCGCCGCCGCGAAACTGAAAAAAATATGAGCGCGCATCGGACCGCAGTTCTTGCAAGCTTCAAAAGCCGATTCGCATTCTACCCTAAAGGTGATCCCATCCGAAAAGTTTTCCCTCACGAGGTATAATTCGGGCGGCTAGTTTTCGGCCTTGCACTAAAAACTCTTGTCAGGCTGCGCTTGTGCGCCCTATCGGGCGGTTGAGCATTTTCGGTATCTCTCTGACTGGCTTCGGGCGGCTAAAAAGATAGCCCTGCACCTGTGTGCAGCCTTCGGCGCGCAATATTTCAAGCTGTTCCGAAGTTTCTACCCCTTCTGCGATGGTGGCCATGCCGAGATTGCCCGCAAGCTGCGTGACGGCGCGGACGATCGCCGTCGAATCATCTTTCTTGCCGAGTTCCTGAATGAAAGAGCGGTCGATCTTGATCTTGTCGAACGGGAAGCTGCGCAAATAGCTGAGCGAAGAGTAGCCGGTACCGAAATCGTCCATCGAGATGCGCGCGCCGAGATCGCGAATTTGATGCAGCGTGGTGAGGACTCCCCGATCCGCATGCAACAGCACGGTTTCGGTGATCTCCAGATCGAGCCGCTTGGCATCGAGGCCCGACGCGCCCAATGCGGACGCCACCGTCAATGCGAGCGACGTATTGCGGAATTGCACGGCCGACAAGTTGACAGAAACCGTAAGCTTGCCGGGCCAGGCGGCGGCATCACGGCAAGCCTGGCGCAGCCCCCATTCACCGAGCGGCGCGATAATGCCGATCTCTTCCGCAAGCGGGATAAAATCGTCCGGGAGAACAAGCCCGCGCTGCGGATGGTTCCAGCGCACAAGCGCCTCGAAGCCAACGATCTTACCAGTGGCAACGTCGACGATCGGCTGATAGTAGTTCTCGAACTCGCCGGTGAGTATCGCCTTGCGCAGATCGACCTCGAGGGCATGCCGCGCTTGCATTTCGGCGTCCATCTCGGGCTGAAAGAAGTGATAGGCGCCACGCCCGTTGCTCTTGGCGCGATAGAGCGCCATATCGGAGTTACGCAGAAGTTGATCTGGTTCGTTGCCGTCGGTCGGCGCCATCGCGATACCGATGCTGGCGCCGATGACGACCTGGTTCCCAAGCACGTCGAAAGGCTTCGACAGCGTGTCGACAACGCGGGCCGCAAGTTCGGTCGCATCGGTCGGCCTGGCGCCGAATTGAACGATGGCGAATTCGTCGCCGCCGAGCCGCGCAACCGTATCGCTGCCACGCACGGCCATTTGCAGTCGTTTGGTGACCGCACGCAGCAACGCGTCGCCGACCGGGTGCCCTAGCGTGTCGTTGACGGTCTTGAAGCGATCGAGATCGACAAACAAAACCGCAAGATTCTCGCCGCGTTCGAGGGTCTGCTCGATGCGCTCGCGGAACAGGAGCCGATTCGGCAGATCGGTCAGCGTGTCATGCCTCGCCATATGCATGATTTGCGCTTCCGCCCGGCGGCGCTCGGTGACATCTTCAAAGGTGGCCACCCAGCCGCCGTTCGAGGTTGGACTGTAGGCGCTGGCGATCACCCGGCCATCGCTCAGCTCGTAATAATGCGTGCCAGCCTCATGACGGCCAATGAGTTCGGCTTGCTCCCCGAGCAATTGCGTTATCGTCTGGCCGTTCTTGTTCCACAGCGCCTTGCTGTGGACCAGTATTTTGGCAAACGTAATCCCCGGCTGAATCTGTTCGCGCGGCAAGCCGAAGATCTCGAGAAACCGTCGGTTGACCACTTCGAGACAGTTTTCTTTATCAAATAGGCAAAGGCCTTGCGACATATTGTCGAGCGCGGCGTCGAGCCGGACGTTGATCTGGCGGAGACTGGCCTCCTGCTCCTTCGAACGGCTGATATCACTGCAAATGACGATGAAGCCGCCGTCGCGCGTTGCGTTCTGGCTGATGCGCAGCCAGCGTTCGTCACTCAGCCGATAATCGCCGGCAGGCGGAAAGCCGTCCTTGCCTAAGGTGAGGATGCCGCTCCCCCGCAGTGACATATCGATGATCGGGCGAAGTCTTGAAAGCTGAGTGCCCTGCCGCATCAACTCCGCCGGCACACCCAGCAAATTTGCCACTTGGGCATTGGCGAGCGCGATGCAATCGCTCGCGTCGACGACCATGACGCCTTCCTGCGAACTGTCGAGCGCGTCGGCAAGCCGGGATTGCGCCGAACGGCGCTGCGCCACCTCGCGCTCCATCATCTCCTTGATCTTGTCGCGCATCAACCGCATCGAGCCGAGTAACGCGCCGAGCTCGTCGACGCTGCCGGCCGGAATCACGACGTCGAGCTTGCCGGTCGCGATGCATTCGGCGACATTCGACGCGGCCGCGACCGGGCGAATGATGCGGCGCGCGAGCGTCCAGGCGACGACGCCGGACAGCAGCAGCGCCAGAACGGTGCCGATAACATTCAGACGCAAGTCGCGCGCGACTGCCGCGCTTGCGGTCTGGCGATAGAGGAAGCCGTCGCCGGCGGTATAATTGATCAAAAGATCGACCTGCTGATCGACCTTCTTGGCATAATTGTCGAGCAGGTCCCAACTGGCGTCGAGCTTCGTCTTGTCCAGCAAGTGTCCACTAAGGTCCTTCCATGCGTTAGCCGCGTGCTGCACATTGACTGCGGCCTGCTTGGCGCGGGCCGATTGCGATCGCTGCGCCGCGATCTTCAAATCGTCCCGAAGCGTCTTCGCCAGACTTTCGATCTGTTCGTCGAGATTCGCGCGCATGTCCAGATCGCCGGCGATCCAGCGGCGTGCGAAGACCGCCCGCATGGCGGCGAAATCCGTGGCCGCCGCGCGCGCATAATTGATCGACATCAGCGATTGGTCGAAGGTCTTGCGCACCAGGATGCCGGCGTCCTGGATGCCCCAGATGGCGTATCCGCCGAGCGAGGCGGTAATGGCGCTCATCAGCAGGAACGCCACCAGGATGCGGCCGCGGATCGTCTTGTGAAAGGACGCAAACCAGCCGGCGCAACGGCGCCACTGAGGTACCCTCCTTGCAAACAAGCGGCCGATTCTGGACATTCTCGCCCCAGCTATTCGAACCGCGCAGCTTATATCGGTCGCGCCTAAAACGGATTTCACTGGTCGAGCGCATCCTAACGACTTCTTTAAAGTCGTCTTAACCGCTCGCGTCCACGCTCGCCCAGAAGTCTGCCCTCGCGGAAGGCCAAGGGACGACCATGCCTAGCTTTCAAGAGTTGCGAGCGCGTCTAGGCTTTTTGATTTTCTTGGCGGTGTTTGCTGCTTTTTTGCTCAGCTTGGGCGCCTGGGCAGCAATAGCCGGACAGCAATATGTGATATCGCAAAAAGGTCGGCAGTTCAGACCAGGCGAAATTACTGTCAATCGTGGCGATACGCTGGAACTTGATAACGACGACGGCGATCTCCGTCACCACGCCTACATCGATTCAGACAAGTTCACGTTCGATTCCGGTGACCAGGAGCCCGGCAGCAAGACCAAGGTCACGTTTCCGGTCGCCGGCGATTTCGATGTTCTCTGCGCGATTCATCCTAAGATGCGGCTCGTGGTTCACGTCAAGTGAGCGAGGTACCGTAAAGCGCGGCATGCGCGAGATAGTAAGTCGTCAGGAAGAGGCTAAGCGCCCAGGCATAAGCCAGTGGCACAAGCCATGGACGCCGCGTCAACACGGTCTCGCTGCCGCTGTCGGCAACTATCCCAAGCAGGACCACTACAATCAGCGTATGGCCTATCAGGTCAAGCTTGCCAAAATCGAATACGGCGCTGATGAAAGCCGCAGTTAAAAGAATTGCGGCGACGCGTCGCACCAGCGGCGTCCACATCAGCGCGAAGGCGAGAGCAAACTCGACAGCCCCAGCTGCCCGCATGAAGAATTCCGGCGTAAAGCGCAGTGTGAGGTTTGGGTGCTGAATGAACAGCGGATACGACCACTCCGGATAGGCCCATTTCTCGATGGAAGCCCACATCAAGGTGATCCCCGCGGTCCAGCGCACCACGTCGATGGGGCGCGCACCGAAGAAATTGGCTTGCCCGCCGATCAGCGCGACATAGGCCGCCACGCCGAGAAAGATCGGATAGTCGGCGAGATGAAAGGTGCCATATTTCCACAACGCGATGTCGAACAACGCAAAGATGCCGATTGCCGACAGCGGCATGGTGCGGCGCGACGCCATGCCGGCCGCTATGGCGAGTTGTATGGCGCCGATCCAGTTCGAAATTGGCTTTCAACTCCGGCGTTAGGATTATGCCGCCGACCGCCCAGATCGAGATAAAAAAGAAGACGCAGCCGCCACGGAATATCAGCTCCGTGCTTTCTTCAATAAATAGCGTCGCTCAATTCATCGCACGCAATATCGCGTCGCCTACAAAGGTCCATTCGACCACGCTTCCGAACAGAAGCCAGACGATCGAGATGCCAACCAGCATTTCAAAATCAGGGTTAAGAACCTTTTCCAGGCCAAGCGGCTGTCCGCCGACGTTATATGCGTCAAACCATTTGACGTGCGCACTCGCAGTCCCGGCCGATCCCGCATTCATCATAAGCGCGAGCGGAATCGCTCCAGAGACGGCAACCGCATGAGCAGCCGGCTCATTTAATACCGAGTTCTCATTGTTCAGTACCCGTGTGCCCATTGGCGCAGTCCGATGGACATGATGCGCCATGGTTGGTCGACGAGCTTGTTCCATGCCTCACAGCAGTGATCGACGAGATCATCATAGGATTTGAAGATGCGATTGGAGAGCCAGTTATCGCGCATGAACTCTGCCAAACGTTCTCGACGGGGTTGAGCTCGGGGCATTTCGGCGGCAAGGCGATAATGGTGATGTTGGACGGCACGACGAGGCGCGTCGACATGTGCCAGCCAGCCTGATCGACCAAGAGGACGGCGTGGGCGCCGGGCGCGATGATCGCGGCGATCTCGGCGAGGTGCAGGTTCATCGCCTCGGTATTGCAGGCCGGCAGGATCAGGGCCGCGCCCTTGCCCTGCTTTGGGCAGACGGCGCCGAAGATGTAGGTCGAGGCGGTCCGTTGATCACGGGGAGCGCTGGGACGGGTGCCACGCTTTGCCCATCGGCGGGTGATCTTGTTCTTCTGGCCGATACGAGCCTCATCTGCGAACCAGATCTCTATCTTGTCGATGTCGACCGCCCTTTCGCGCGCGATTGCGTCCAGACGCGTGGGGAAGTTTTTTTAAAATCCTCGATCGCACCCGCGGCCTGCGCATGGTGGCGTGGCCGAGCCGAGAGCTTGCGATAGCCCATGGTGCGCAGTTCCCGGCTCAACGTCTGCTTGGCGATGGTGATGCGGAACTCTTCGTATATCCATTGCGCCAGGTCGATCAGCCGCCAGCGCACCACGCCGTGGACCGCCGGGATTGGGCCGCTCTCGATCATCTGGGCGATCACCTGGCGCTGGCCATCATTGAGCTTGGAGGGTTGGCCTGGCGGCTTTCTGTCCAGCAGCCCGTCAGGGCCGTACGCATTGAACCGTAACACCCAGTCCCGGATGATCTGGAGACCGACGCCGCCGATCTTGGCTGCCTCGGTGCGGGTTGCGCCATCATAGATCGCGGCAAGGGTCAGAAGTCGCCGCGCCTGCGGCCCATCCTTGGTCTTCTTTGCTAAACTGCGCAGCCGAGATGCGCTGAAATCCCGCCGCAATGGTATCGGAACCGACATGGCGAACCTCCTTGGTTCGCCACCTTAAATCAGACCGCCGCCGATTTGTGAATCCCTA
>CAVXGN010000018.1:0-143680 GCA_963761245.1 uncultured Alphaproteobacteria bacterium
CAGCGTCATCCTTTCGATGTCCAGCCGAGGCAGGCCGTCAACTCATTTCTATCCGTTTCAGCAGCTCCCACATCGGCACCGCTGTAACGGCCGCCGACAACCCCGCTCAGATAACGCGGAATGTCCGTGTTGAAGAGCCAGCGCCACAGGAGGCCAGCGACGAGGCTCGTCACGAGCATGGTCGCAAGCGTGATCAGTAATCTCTGCCAGAGCGGCACGTCATCTCTCCCTCTTGAGGATTTGCTATTAACGAACCTTATCTATGTACCTCTTCCCTCGTGCCCAATCTTCAGACAACCGTACCGAATAATTTCCCGATCCCGGCGGTGAGCGCCATGGCCAACGCGCCCCAGAACGTCACCCTGGCGGTGGCGCGCAGTACGTTTGCACCGCCTGTTTTTGCCCCGACCGCACCAAGCAGCGCGAGAAAGCCCAAGGACGCGGCCGACACGACGGGGACAAGCGCGCCGGCGGGTGATACGACAACCATGAGCAAGGGCATGGCCGCCCCGATCGAAAACGTTGCGGCGGAAGCCAGTGCAGCTTGGACAGGACGCGCTGTGGTGATTTCCGAAATCCCAAGCTCATCGCGCGCGTGCGCAGTCAAGGCATCTTTCGTCATCAGCTGCTGGGCAACTTGGCGCGCGAGGACCTGATCGACACCACGCTTGATGTAGATTCCGGCTAGCTCATCAAGCTCGTATTCGGGATTTTCGCTCAACTCCGCGCGCTCGCGCGCGAGGTCGGCCTGTTCGGTGTCGGATTGCGAACTGACCGACACATACTCGCCGGCCGCCATCGACATGGCGCCGGCGACCAGGCCAGCGACACCCGCGATCAACACCTCGCTCTGCGTCGCGGTTGCTGCGGCAACGCCGACGATCAAGCTTGCGGTCGAGATGATGCCAT
Organism: uncultured Alphaproteobacteria bacterium; assembly: GCA_963761245.1. Lineage (GTDB taxonomy): Bacteria > Pseudomonadota > Alphaproteobacteria > Rhizobiales > Xanthobacteraceae > Pseudolabrys. The sequence continues at coordinate 910 of CAVXGN010000018.1, forward strand.
CGTTGGCCCCGAGAACCGCGGCGCGCAGCCAGCCGATGCGGCTGACGAAGTGGTTCTCCGGATGCAGGCGAAGACGACTCATCCGACATTCCGTCTGTCAGATCACAGCCGCCCCATGAGAACCAGTACGACGATGATGATCAAAATGACACCAATGACACCGATGCCACCGTGGCCGAAACCGTAGCCGTAGCCACCGAAGCGGCCACTGAAGCCACCAAGCAGGAAGATGACAAGGATGATGATGAGTATAAGTCCCAGCGACATGATCTATCTCCCGTTGCAGCGCCTAACCGAACATTGATCTTCTTAGCACTCCGACTGACGCTCTCGATCGGCGTTTTCGTCCGGGAGTCATTTGTTGTTTTTCCCTTGATGCCAGAGCGTTGCGTCGCGAGCGGTCTTTACATCGAATTCGATTGGCCCTCGAATTGTGAGTGATCATGCGAACTGCACCGCAAACCGCGTGCCTTGGTTGTTATCGCCGCGGTCAATCCGCAATGCACCACCGATCCGTTCGACAAACGAACGAATTATCCTCATTCCCATTCCCTTGCTGGCGGCTGGATCAAATCCCTCCGGCAAACTTGGGCCGTCATTGGAGACCGAGAGCACGTAACCCTTTCCGAGATTCCGTTCCAACCTGACTTTGATCTGGCCTTTGCCGTACTTGGCCGCGTTCGTGATCAGTTCGTTGGCGATGAAGCCGAGTGGAATGGCGGTGACGGACGGAAGCTTGGTTTCAATCCCCTCGACGACGATGACCATCTCCGGGGGCTGTTCCGAGGACAACATCGTGGAGAAATCGCGACAAAGATCATCGAGGAATTGCTTGAACGCCACGCTTTGTACGCCGTCGCAATAATGGAGACGGCGGTGCATGCGCCCGATCGTGGCTATGCGATCGGCCGCGGCAGCCAATTGCGAAGCGACCTCGGCATTCGCCGACGCCCGGCTTTGCAGCGACAGCAGGCTTACGATCACTTGCAGGTCGTTCAGGAGCCTATGATCGGACTCCTTGCTCAGGAGCGCCTGATTCTGGATCAACTCGTCCTTTTGACGGAGCAGAGTTTCGTTTTGGGCGAGTGCCTCTCGCAACCGGTTTTCCGTCAGCCTATATGCCGCCAACTTGCGCTTACAGCTCGCGACCGTGCGGCACTCCGGGCCTTCAAATGTGACGATCGGAGGTGCGTCCGTGCTGTGCGGCAAATGTTCAATGGTCATGTCGCCAGCCTTCCTTGCGGTGTCCGGAAATTCGTCCCTATGACACCCGTAAATCGGCCTTGACACCCGTAGAGAGTAAACCTGCGAACGTTACGGCCGAGTTGCAATGATCCAGATCAACTATGTCGGATACCGGACATTCACCCCTGTACAGGCCACGAACGAAGGCCTCCGGCGCAGTGAGAAAAAACGGTCGGATCGCGCGACCGTTGGAAGAACTACGCGCTAGACAGCGGCCTGCGTCGGGGATTGGGGGGCAACGGGGCCGGCTCAAGCACAGCAGCGGTCCTTTGGCACCGCGATCGGACCGCTACCGCACGCTGCGCCTTTGTATGGAACGAGTTCGAGCGATATGTCTGACGCCAGACATTTTAAATAGGGCAGCAATTCTGTCATGCCTGTCATGCTGCCGCGGGAGAGCTGAGCCTCTCTCCAAGTGTCTGATACGAGACATTGGCCTTGCTTACCACGTTAGACAGGCGCAGCATTCGCGGCCGATTGGCCGCTGGGCTCCATCGACGAGACCCCGCGACAAAAAACCGGAAGAAATCGTTGGCCGAGGCCAGGCGCGTGCAACACGCGCCAAATTGAGCCGTATGAGCGTGACCAAAATGAGCAGCAAGGTGATGGCCAGCCGCAAGGCATCAAACCTGCATGCCAACCGATTGCTCGGTTTGTTGCCGCCCAGGGATTACAAGCGGCTCCGTCCGCATCTTCAACGTATTCCGCTGGAGTACAGGCAGTCTCTCTACCGTGCGAACAAGCCCATCGGATTTGTCTATTTCATCGAGACTGGCGTCGGCTCCCTGGTGAACACCATGAGGAACGGCGAGGCAGCCGAGGTCGGAACCATCGGCAACGAGGGCGTGGTGGGTCTACCCGTCGTTTTGGGCGACGACAGGGCGCCGACCGCCGTTTACGTCCAGGTTCCCGGCACCGGCCTGAGAATGAAGGCGACGTTGTTCAAAAAGGAACTGGCGCGCAGTGCTTCGATGCAGACGATGATGCTCCGCTATGGTCACGCCTTCTTCAATCAGGTCGCACAGTCCGCCGCATGCAATCACTTTCATACCTTGCAGCAGCGATGCTGCCGCTGGCTGCTGATGACACACGACCGCATGCAATCGGACGAGTTTTTGCTCACGCAGGAGTTCCTGGCCATGATGCTGGGGGTGCAGCGCACCGGCGTGACAGCTGCGGCGGGCTCCCTGCAACGGGCCGGCCTCATCCGCTACAAACGCGGCAACGTCACCATCATCGATCGCCGTGGCCTGATGCAGCGTTCGTGCGAATGTTACGGCGTTTCCAAGAGGGAGTTCGATCGGCTGCTCGGCGAACGGAAAAATCGAAAATAGCGCTCCAGTCTTCAACTATACGGTGGCTACGCCGAATGAGACTGCCCATATCCTAGTTCTCAACTCCGAACTCTCATCGAAAGGTAAATTCACATGGATAAAGACAGGGTAAAGGGATCGGCACAGCAGGCCAAAGGTGCCGTGAAAGAAGTCATCGGCAAGGTTACCGGTGATGCCAAGCTTGAAGCTGAGGGCAAAAGCGAAAAGGTTGCCGGAAAGATTCAGAACGCGGTCGGCGGCATCAAGGATACGCTTCGCGGCAAATAGCTTGTTAAAATCAATTCAATCCAGGAGATGCCCTGGCAATCTCTGTCATTCAACGCCAACGAGGTCATCATGGTTATCACTGCCGCACATTTATCACCGATCATTGCCCTCATCGCGGGCATCTTGATCCTGGTTATGCCGAGATTGTTGAACTACGTCGTTGCCTTCTACCTTATCGCCGTCGGCCTCATTGGGCTGAACGGCATCTATCATTTCATGCACTGACATCCCGGACACCGTTTCTCCCGATTGCAGGCGCGCCATGCAAACTACTAAAACAATAAGAGTGCTGGTGATCGAGGATGAAGCCCTCGTCGGAATGATGATCGAGGATTTCCTTGGTGACTTTGGATATTCGGTCGTTGGACCGATAGAAAACCTGCAAGCAGCCATACTTCTCGCAGCTACAGAACAAATTGACGTTGCAGTCGTAGATATCAATATCTCAGGACAAGTAGCGACCGCCGTGGCTGACAAATTAATTGAGCGAGAGATTCCATTCTTGTTTATAAGCGGTTACGAAAAAATGCGCGGCACCCGCTATGCGTCAATTCCGTTTCTCCGTAAACCGTTTACACCTGAGGATTTACACGACGCGGTCGAACGCGTTCGCCGCCGCTGATGGCCTTGGCGCTACGCGTAAGGGTTCGAAAACGCGAACAAAACCGCCGGCTGAAAGGTGGTGTGCATGAACGATTGATCGACGGTCGCTACTATGCCACGCCGGCACGTGAAAGCGAGCTGGGACCGTATTTTGTTACTTAGCCATCCGCCAAGCGAACAGCACGACAGCGGCGCCGACTGCCGCCGCAATGACCGCGGTCACCAGCCCGCCGCCGAGCGCAAGCAGCACAGCAATGTGATAGCCGACGAACGCGCCAGCAACACCCACTAGTGCACTCGTGATGATGCCGCGGGTCGATCCGGAAAATTGGCGGGCGAGCCAGGACGGCCCAGCGAGCCGGTCGAATAGAATGCCGGCGGCGATGCCGATGACGAGAACCAGAAGAAACGTCACGATTGGGTCGGTGGCGCGCATGGAACAGGCCTTACCCTGCAGGAGAGTTCATCGTAAGGACGCGCATTTTACAGCATTGCTCCAAGAGGGAAATCCGCATGCGCTCAAGTGCACCGGCCCGCTAGAAGCGAGCCTCGAATTGACCCAGATCAATGAACGCGCTTCTCGAACTAATAATTTGACGTTTTTAAATGACTAGCCAGCCAGGATGAAAATGGAGGTTGTCTCATGCCAACTTTGATGCCCTGGACCACGGTTGAGATCGGCGACGTCGATATTTTTTCGCCTTCGCTTCCCTCCCTTGTCGTTTACACTTGGTATGTAGATGACGAACCAGAAAGTTCAGTCGTCTATTTTTGGCGCGACGAGGACACGGGAATAGTTCATCACGAGCTGCTATTTGTTGGGCCGGCAACCTTTGAAGCGGCCGTGACCCACGCAAAAGAAAAAGCGCCTGAGCGCAGCGTTGAGCGAATTCACGTCAAGCACGCAAGGCAAGCCAATAAGCCAGACACCAAAGCCAAGCCAGCGAGCAGGGAAAAATCAAAACCAGCCGTGAAAAGTAGTGCTGCGAAATCGAAGAAACCAACTTCGGTCAAGAAGAAAATTGCCGCCTAAACCTCGGCCATGGAGAATAGTCATGAAGAAAACAATGTTGCTCGCGAGCGCTTCCCTGATTGGCATTGTCGTTCTCGCCACACACGCAAATGCGCAGGGCGTTTCACAGACGGTAGAGATCACCAAAGTCGATGTGCAGACGGTGGCGGCCGGCTATCGGGCATCCAAAGTCATCGGCAGCAGCGTCGTCAACGATGCGAACCAAACGATCGGCAAGATTGACGATCTGCTGGTGACACGCGACGGCAAGGAGCCATACGTCGTTCTGTCGGTCGGCGGCTTCCTGGGCATGGGCACCCGCATGGTTGTCATCCGTTACGACAGCCTCAAGTTCGCCGACAACAAGATTGTGCTGCCGGGCGGGACAAAGGACGGGCTTAAGATGCTGCCTGCGTTCCAATACTCTAAGGAGTGATTGTCCGCGGTGCCGGTGGCAACGTCTTACGGGATTTAGAAGGTCTGAACTCCAAAATGGGAGGCCAGAATGGACTGGAACCGCATTGAGGGAAATTGGAAGCAGGTTAAGGGAAAAGTGAAGGAGCAATGGGGCAAACTCACCGACGATGAACTCGATAAGATGAATGGTCGTCGTGATCAGCTCGAGGGCAAAATCCAGGAACGCTATGGTATCGCCAAAGATCAGGCGAAGAATGATGTAGATACCTGGTTTAATTCATTAAAGTGGTGATGAGAGCGATCTACGCCGAATAAGCCGCGCGGCATTCCCCGCGTGGACGATTGGCGCGTTCTCAATGGCATCCTTTGGGTCCGGCGGCACGGCCGGTTCTGGCGATGGCGCGACCGCTGGTAGTCGTCAAGGATTGCGATCTGAGTTCTGGATCGGCTAATTCCAAATTGCTCGTGGTCGCGTTGCTGCAGGTCGCTTTATCGCAGCCGGCGATTGCGGCCGATAACAAACCAGATGAGTGCGGTCTTGCATCGGTCTATTCATCCGCGAGCGAAGAGACAGCAAGCGATGAAGACACACTTCCCGATAATTTTACTGCCGCGCACCGGACGCTGCCATTCGGGACGCTGGTCCACGTCGAGAATAAAAAAATGGGCGCTCGGCGGTGGTGCGGATCACGGATCGCGGCCCCACTATCGCCGGACGAATAATCGATTTATCGCAGGTTGCCGCGCGCGCCCTCGGCATTTCCGGTCTGGCGCAGGTGTGTCTCAAGATCATGTGGACCCGAAAGTCGACAAGTAAGGGTAAATTAGGTTGGCGCACAGCGCGCATCGCTTGGCCGCTAACGGAGGCGACCTTCAAAGAACAACCCCGGTCGGGACGGGATGACCGGAGTTGAGAGTCGGGGCGTTTTGGTCCAAGCCGCTGACCGGCTCTGCCGGCTACGCTGGTGCAATCGCCGATGCTGAACTAACATCAGAGCGCTCCGTGGGGGCCAATCACGCGAGAAAATCAAATGACGGTTCGCTGGGCAATCTTCGGTGCTGTGATTGGTGCGATATTAGGCAGCATGATCACGGCTGGGACGTTGTTTTACACCTCAACGAAAGCTCGACAAGAAAGCACCGCGCGGGAACTCCTATCTGAAGTGATAGCCTTGGTATCGCTGCAAGAGGGCTGGATGCTTCAGGGCGAAGGTAGCCAAACCGCAAAGTTGTCAGACAATCCGGGACTTCCAGAAACGAAAAGTGGCTCCGGTCTTTGGCTCTTGCCCGTAGAAATCAGGGCAATTCTGGACGAAGCCCAATGGAATTCTCCGCCAGATCAGAACTACGGCTTCATGCAAGGGCGCAGGGTTTGGATTGTCAGAAATCAAATAATGCCTGACGCCCCGCTTTCGTATACGGGTCTCACCCAAAAACATTTCCCCGCGCTAATTAGCATCGCGGGAATGCAAGAACTGTGCGCTTGGATTGAACGTGTGCAGATTGCCCATAATGGCGGGACGCTGACAGATCGCGGACTTACAGCACTTAGGCCGTATTTAGTGCCTCTAGCTCAGGAAGATCGAGTGACAGTGCTTCGTGTCCTGTTGTCTCCGGATGCTCGAAAGTTCTTGGCTGAGATTCGAGCACGGTGGGGCAAGAAGTTGATTGCAGATTAGCGCGTAAGTCAGGAAGGTTTTGGCCGGGACCGTCCAACGAGGCGCTCTTTGCCACTGTTCGAAGAGGGCGAGACATGATCTCACTGTTCAACTTGAACAAGGGATTGGTTCTTATTTTATTATTCGTAGTGCTGGCGTTGCCAGGTTGCGTTACGTCGAAAGACGTCCTGTTGAATGCCGTCACCACTCCGTTAAAGACTGGAAAGTACGAGGTGCAATATTATGTCGATGGAAAGTGGACGAAGTTTGCTGCTGGTTCGCTAGCTCTGGCAAATCGAACATATACATGGACTGAAAATCGGGAAGCGTCGTCGCTTTTGAATTCGAGACCTCATGGATTAAAATTCGCGTTATTTTATATGGGAAACAATTATTTCATCGTTGTTGTTGCCTCAGCCGATCTCAGAAATCCAATATGGCTCGGAAATTATGTGTATGGAATTGCGCGGCGTGCCGGGGGTACGTTCCTGTACGATTTTCCTAGCTGTCTGGACCTGCTCGTGTCGCAAAGTTTTACGGATTACCAAATCGATAAAATCGAAGCACACGAGTGCCAATATTTGAGCGCGACATCACTCACTAGTGCGTTGACCACCTATGCAAAACGTACGACCCTGCGGAAACGACTGGCACCATCCAGCCACTAAAGCTCGCCGCTTGCGAAGCCGGACAGCGCGAGCCAAGACGCTCGCACTCGCAGCGATAGCTCTAATGCTGGTGGCCCTGCCCTCGCGCGCCGAGGAGCGGCGCGAGCGCATCCCCAACGGGTGCAGGGAGCTGGCCGATCGCGCCGGGCTTCCTTTGGCGCTGACCCACGCCGAAGCGGTGCGCGCTATCGCATATCTCAGTCTTATGAGCAGCCGGGACCCGGCGGTCCTGCGCTGCCGCGCGGCGATGCGCAGCCGTTAGTCGCGTCACACGCGCCTAATCAGCGCAGGCTATTTTTGCAGAAAAGGATCCAGCGTGACAGCCCGGCGACAGCGTTTTGATGGAGGATGTCACAGGGAAAGGTCACCGCACGCGCGTCAAGGGCACGGGAGAGTGCGTTGCAGCGATCATTCCAATTGCTGCTAGTTAAATAGCCGCTAGGTCAACTTCAACGAATGAATTTGACATGCACGAGGAAGGCAAAAGCCAATGTCTGGAAATCTCGTGGTTTGCAGCAAATGCGGCGGAGTCAATCGCTTGCCACCATCGCGTCCGGCCATCGGCGCCAAATGCGGGCTGCAATCTGTTGGCGGAATTGATCCAGAGCCATGCGGGCAGACAAGCACGGCGGTTCGCCGCGTCAGGGCGATTTTTCCGAGTTTGCCTCACGAGCCGTCGGAACATCTGGACGCGTGGAGCGTTGAGATAATCAGCTCGGCCTCGAAGATCAGGACACCAGTGGGTCGACGTTCCCGTTCTGGTTGACGTAGATCAACGCCGCTGATCCTCCACTATGTTAAGTGAAGTTTTACGTTTTTCGGTTGTCCGGCGCCGAGCGATGTCCGCCTTTCCTTGCAGCCCATTCGCGGGGACATGCCATGATCACTTTCAACGTTGTCAAAGAGCAGCACGGCTGGGCCATCCGGATGGATGAGCGCATGATGACGCCCTTCTGGTCGAGGGACTTGGCGATCCGCGAGGCGAACTGTCTGGCCGACGCCATCCGCTGCCATGGCGAGTGCGCGGAAGTGATTGTCGAGGGCGCCGACCCGAGCGAGCCGCTTAAGAAGATCAAGGGCTCAAGCTCGTCTCAGCCTCCAGGCCGCTCCTGCGGGGAGACGCTGGACGGGTTCGCAGTGACATGGCCGGCGCCAGGCCCGCGTTGAAGGGGCCGCAAGACCATGCTTGTCGAGACCGATGACTTTCGCGAGCCGGCGCAGACCCCGCCTCGAGAGTGCGCTGAGTTTGCCGTTGCGGCGATTGCATTGGGATCGTGGACCGAACCCGCCGTGGGACGACGGAGCTCCCATCCGGGCCGAGCTGTTCAGCGTCGAGCGGCTCGAGGAACACGCGCTCAGCCTCGCCGCTGCGCAAGTCGTAACGCCCGGCCACGTGAAGGGCGCCTCACTGGCGAAGAGGCTTGCCGACAACGAGGCCGTGCTGCTCGCGGCCTACCGCGATGTCGCCGAGGCCGTCGATGCGGGGGCAGGCCATCACCCCTGCGGCCGAGTGGCTGATCGACAATTTCCATGTGGTGGAGAAGCAGATCCGCGAAGTCCGGGCCGATCTGCCGCCTGGTTACTACCGGCAACTGCCCAAGCTCGCCGGCGGCCCCTTCGCAAGGTATCCGCGCGTATTCGGCGTGGCGTGGGCGTTCGTGGCCCATACCGACAGCCTCTTCGACCCGGAGATCCTGCGCCGCTACCTGCGCGCCTATCAGGAGGTGCAGCCGCTGACCATAGGCGAACTGTGGGCGGTGGCGACCACCTTGCGCATCGTGCTTGTCGAGAACCTCAGGCGGATCGCCAAGCGCGTCGTCGACAGCCGGGCCGGGCGCCGCACCGCGGACGTTATGGCGGACCGGTTGCTTGGGACTGGCGGCCGCGTCGCGGAACCAGCCGAGGCGGTGCTTCCGCCGCATGCACAGACGACGTTCCCAGATAGTTTTCTCGTGCAGCTGATCCATCGGTTGCGCGATCAGGATCCCAGCATTGCGCCGGCGTTGGAGTGGCTCGACGAGCAACTGGCCCGGCAGGGGGCGACCGCCGACGCCGTCGTCCACGACGAGCACCAGAGGCAGGTCGCCGGCAACGTCACGGTGCGCAACATCATCACCAGCATGCGCCTCATCTCCGACGTCGATTGGACTGAGCTGTTCGAGCGCGTCAGCCTGGTCGACGACGTCTTCAAGGCCGGAAGCGCTTTCGAGGACATGGATTTCCGGACGCGCAATCTCTATCGCAACGCCATCGAGCACCTCGCCCGCGGCTGTGAACTTACCGAACTGGAGGTGACCCACGCGGCCGTGGAGACGGCGAGGCGCGCGCTCGGGGCGAACGCCGATGGCGGCAACGCCCGCCTGGCCGATCCCGGCTACTATCTGATTGCGGGCGGGCGGGCCGGGTTCGAAGCGGCGATCGGTTTCAGGCCGTCTCTGAAGGCTTGGCCGGAACGGGCCAATCGCGCGCTGGGGATCGGCGGTTATGTCAGCGCCGGCGCGGTCGTCGCAGCCGGCCTGCTGGCTGTCCCGCTGTCTATCACCACGTTGAGCGGCCTGGAGTGGAGTTGGTTGCTGCTGCTCGGGATTCTGGGGCTAGTCCCGGCGATCGACTTGGCCGTTGCGCTCGTCAACCTACATCGTTACCCGACATTTCCGCGCCACCTTGCTGCCGGCGCTCGAGCTGCGTGGCGGAATCCCCGCGGACCTGCGCACCCTCGTCGCCGTGCCGACGCTGCTGACCTCGCTCAAGGACATCGAGGAGCAGATTGGCCGGCTCGAGATCCATTACCTGGCGAGCGCCCAGGGCGAACTATCATTTCGCGCTGCTGTCCGATTGGCGCGACGCGCCAAGCGAGCACGTGGACGGCGACGAAGAGCTGCTGGCCGCCGCGAAAGAAGGCATCGCGAGGCTGAACCAACGTTACGGACCTGCACCGGGCGGCGACCGCTTCCTGCTGTTGCATCGGCGGCGCGTTTGGAACGAGGGCGAAAGCTGCTGTATGGGGTGGGAACGCAAGCGCGGAAAGCTGTGCGAGCTCAATCGGCTCCTGCGGGGCGCCAAGGACACCACATTCCTGGCGCCGTCCGCCGTACCTGCCGACGTCCGGTACGTCATCACCCTGGACGCAGATACACGGCTCCCGCGCGAGACGGTCGGGCGGCTCATCGGCAAGATGGCGCATCCTCTCAACCGGCCGCGCTTGGACGCCGCTCTGGGGCGAGTCGTCGAAGGCTACGGTATCCTGCAGCCGCGGGTCACGCCCGCACTGCCGGTGGGGCGGGAAGGCTCGCTCTTCCTGCGCGTGTTTTCCAGCGCGACCGGCATCGATCCCTACGCCGCGGCGGTCTCGGACGTGTACCAGGACCTCTTCGGCGAAGGCTCCTACACGGGCAAGGGCATCTACGACGTGGACGCCTTCGAGGCGGCGCTGGACGGACGCGTGCCCGAGTCAACGCTCCTCAGCCATGACCTGTTCGAGGGGATCTTCGCCCGCGCCGGCCTAGTCTCGGACGTCGAGGTCGTGGAGGATTTCCCGGCCCGCTATGACGTCGCCGCCCTTCGCCACCACCGCTGGGCGCGAGGCGACTGGCAACTGCTTCCTTGGATCTTCGGACGCGGGCCTAGAAGGGCCGATCGTCGGCGGCGAGGCGGCGTTCCCGCGATCGGCCGCTGGAAGATGCTCGACAACCTGCGGCGGTCGCTGTCGGCGCCGACGGTCGTCCTGGCCCTGATCGCAGGATGGGCCATGCCGCTTGAAGAAGCGGCGGTCTGGACCGGATTCATCCTGTCGACGATCGTTCTTCCGCCGCTCATTCCCGTGATGACGGAGATCGCGCCGCGCCGCCCCGGCGTGACGCTACGCAGTCACGTCCGCGCCCTGGGCGCGGAGCTGCGTCTTGCGCTTATCCAGTCCGGCCTGATGATCGTTTTCCTGGCGCACCAGGCCTGGCTGATGGGTGACGCCATCGTTCGCACCCTGGTCCGGCTCACGGTGACGCGCCGCCGCCTTCTCGAATGGGTCCCGGCGGCCCACGCGGCGTTCGGGTCGCGTCCACGGGTGCTGCATTTCTATCGCCGGATGTCGGGGGCGTTGGTCATCGGTGCAGTGGCCATAGCGGTGGCTTGGTTCTGGGGACGGCAAACGTGGCCCTTGGCCGCCGTGTTCGCAGGCGTCTGGTTCGCGTCTCCGGCCGTCGCCCTTTGGGCGAGCCTGTCGCCTCGGGTCTTGGGCCGCCGTCCGCTGGCCGAGGCCGACGCTCATGCTTTGCGCCGGGTCGCCCGGAGGACGTGGCGCTTCTTCGAGGCATTCGTCACACCGGCCGACAACATGCTGCCGCCGGACAACTTCCAGGAAGCTCCGGAGTCGGTGGTAGCCCATCGCACATCTCCGACCAACATCGGCCTCTATTTGTTGTCGGTAGCGTGCGCGCGGGACTTCGGATGGATCGGGACAATCGAGGCCGTGGAGCGGCTGGAGGCGACACTTGCGACCATGGCTCGCATGGCGAAGCACCGCGGCCACTTCTTCAATTGGTACGATACACACGATCTGCGTCCGCTCGATCCGCAGTATGTGTCATCGGTCGACAGCGGGAACCTGGCTGGACACCTGATCGCGATCGCCAACGCGTGCCTTGAGTGGCGCACCTCGTCCCTGGCGGAGCAGCAGCGCTTCCAAGGCGTGGCGGATGCTCTCGACCTGGTCCGGGACGAGGCTCGCCGGTTGCGCGACCTGCGCAAGTCGCAGGCGGTGTCGTGGCGGCGGCTCGACGACGAGATCGGACGGCTAGCGTCTGGCCTGCTTCAGTCGAGCGCCAGCGGCGTCGGTATCGAACAGCGGTTGGCGGAACTCTCCGAACAGGCCGAGATCCTGGCCCACGCGGTCTACCAGATCGTTCTCGAAGAAAGCGACCAGGCGGGGGCGGACCTGCAGTTCTGGGCGGATGCAGTCCGCGCCTGCATAGAGAGTCACCGGCGCGATCTCGGCACGCCGCGCGCGGCCTCGCTGGCGGCGCGGCTGAAGTCGCTGGAGGAGACCGCGCGGTCGACAGCGCTATCGATGGAGTTCGACTTTCTACTCGACCCCGACCGGCTGCTGCTCTCAATCGGCTATCGGGCGTTTGAGGGCGCGCTCGACCCGCGCTGTTATGACCTTCTCGCCTCGGAGGCGCGGCTCGCAAGCTTCATGGCTATCGCCAAGCGGGACGCACCGGCGCGGCATTGGTTCCGCTTGGGCCGTGCGGTGACTGGGGTGGCGAATGGCGCAGCATTGATCTCGTGGTCGGGCTCGATGTTCGAGTACCTGATGCCTTCCATCGTCATGAGGGCGCCGGCCGAGAGCCTGATCGAGGAGACCAATCGGCTGATCGTCCGCCGCCAGATCGAGTATGGAGCGACGATGCGGGCGCCGTGGGGCGTATCGGAGTCCGCTTACAACGCGCAAGACCTGGAGTTCACCTACCAATACTCCAACTTCGGCATTCCAGGTCTCGGTCTGAAGAGGGGGCTGGCGGACAATGTCGTGGTCGCTCCCTACGCCACCGCCCTGGCGAGCATGGTCGACCCTCAGGCCGCCGTGCAGAACTTCGAGCGCCTCGAGGCCCTCGGCGCCCGCGGCCGTTACGGTTTCTACGAGGCGCTGGACTTCACGCGCGCCCGGGTTCTAGACGGTGAGCGCGTCGCCATCGTGCGCGCGTTCATGGCCCACCACCAGGGCATGACGATCACGGCGATCGCCGACGCCCTGCTGGACGGTGTAATGCGAAACCGCTTCCATGCCGAGCCGATCGTTCAAGCGACGGAGTTACTTCTGCAGGAGCGCGTGCCACGCGAGGTCACGGCGACCCTGCCATTGATCTCGGAGACGATGTCGGCGGCCAAGGTCCGCGAGATCGAAGGACCTGTCGCTTGGCGAAAGGCCAGCCCGTACAGCGCCACACCGGCCACGCAGCTGCTGTCGAATGGCCGCTACTCGGTGATGCTTACGGCGGCCGGGTCCGGCTACAGCACCTGGCGCGACCTGGTAGTGACGCGCTGGCGAGAGGACGCCACTTGTGACGATTGGGGCTCGTACGTCTTCTTGAGGGAGGTCGCGAGCGGCGATGTCTGGTCGGCGACCTACCAGCCGATTGGGACCGAGCCTGAGGCATACGAGGTCACTTTCAACGAGGATCGCGCCGAGTTCACGCGTCGGGACAAGACGCTGGCGACTACCCTGGAGGTGCTGGTTTCCGCCGAAGACGATGCAGAAGTGCGCCGCGTGACGATCTCGAACTTCGGCGACCAACCGCGCGAGGTCGAGGTGACTTCCTACGCCGAACTGGTTCTGGCGTCCCAGGCCGCAGACGTGGCGCACCCGGCGTTCTCAAAACTGTTCATCGAGACCGAGCACCTCGCCGGCCTCGGCGCCATACTGGCGACGAGGCGGCGGCGGGCGCCCACGGAGCCGCAGGTTTGGGCCGCGCACCTGGCGGTTGTCGACGGCCAAGCGTCGGGCAAGCGCGAGTTCGAGACCGATCGCGCGCGGTTCCTGGGTCGCGGCGGCAGTATTCGCGCGCCGGGCGCAGTGATGGGCGGACGGCCACTCTCTGGCGCGACCGGGGCGGTACTCGATCCGATATTCGCCCTGCGCCGCCGGGTGCGGATCGCGCCGGGCGCGACGGCACGGATCGACTTCTGGACGATGGTCGCCTCCTCACGCGAGGAGGTCCTCGATCTGGTCGACAAGCACCACGACATTGGCGCCTTCGAGCGCGCCGCCGCGCTCGCCTGGACGCAAGCCCAAGTGCAGTTGCACCACCTCGGCATCGATCGCGGTGAGGCGGGGCAGTACCAGCGTCTGGCCGGACACCTCATCTACGCCGCTCCCATGCTGCGCCCGCCGTCGGAAACCATCGAAAGCGGGAGCGGCGGACAGCCGGGTCTGTGGCACCTGGGCATATCCGGCGATCTGCCGATCATCCTGGTCCGAATCTCCGACATCGACCAACTCGACGTGGCCCGTGAGGCGCTCCAGGCGGTGGAATATTGGCGGATGAAACGGCTTGCAGTGGACCTGGTCATCCTCAACGAGCACGCCTCATCCTACGTCCAGGATCTCCAGATCGCGCTGGAGACCATGGTGAGGGCCAGCCAGTCCCGGCCCCAGATTGGCGAAGAGCGGCTACCCGGGCACACCTTCATGCTGCGCGCCGACCTGACCTCGCCCGAGGTGCGAGCCCTTCTCGCGTCCGTCGCGCGTGTTGTCCTGGTGGCAGAGCGCGGACGGCTCGCCGATCAGCTCGATCGCGCACCCGAGGCCAGGCCTTCGCCTCGGGTCACGGCAAAGCGCGCTGCGCCCGCCTCCGAGCTTCAGGTCCCGACGTCGGCCGCCCGGCGTGGAGTTCTTCAATGGCCTGGGCGGCTTCGCCGAGGGCGGCCGCGAATATGTGACGATCCTCGGCCCTGGCCAATCGACGCCGGCGCCGTGGGTCAACGTGGTCGCCAATCCCAATTTCGGTTTCCTGGTGTCCGCGGAAGGTGGCGGCTACGCTTGGTCAGTGAACAGCCGCGAGCATCAGCTGACGCCTTGGTCCAACGACCCAGTCACCGACCCGCCGGGCCAAGCTTTCTATCTTCGGGATGAGGAGACAGGACGTCTCTGGAGCCCCACGGCGCTGCCGATCCGGGACGAAACGGCCACCTATGTGGCACGGCATGGATGGGGCTACAGCCGTTTCGAGCACACTTCGCACGGCGTCGCCGCGGAGCTGCTCGAGTATGTGCCGCTCGCCGATCCGCTGAAGATCTCGCGCCTGAAATTGCGCAATCTTTCGAGCCGCACCAGACGACTGTCGGTGACGGCGTACGTGGAATGGGTTCTCGGCGCTTCCCGCGGTGCGGCCGCGCCGTCGGTCACCACGCGCATCGATCCGGAAAGCGGGGCGATGCTTGCGAACAACCCGTGGAACCCGGCCTTCGGGAGACGCGCCGCTTTCGCGGACCTAGCCGGGCGCCAGACGAGCTGGACAGGTGATCGCCGGGAGTTTATCGGCCGCAACGGCGCGCTCGCCATGCCGGCCGCCCTGGTCAACGGGACTTCGCTCACGGGGCGCGTCGGCTCCGGACTCGATCCCTGCGCCGCTCTCCAGACCACGGTCGAGATCGCGCCGAACGGTGTTGCCGAGATCGTCTTCTTCCTCGGCGACGCCGAGGACGAGGCGGAGGCGCAGTCACTGATCGCCCGCTACCGTCAGGCTGACCTGGACGCTGTGCTGATCGGAGGTCCGTGGGTTTTGGGATGAGATCGTCGGTGCAGTTCAGGTCAAGACGCCCGACCGGTCGATGGACATCATGCTCAACGGCTGGCTCGACCTACCAGACGCTTGCCTGCCGCGTCTGGGCGCGATCGGGTTTCTATCAGGCGAGCGGCGCCTACGGCTTCCGGGACCAGCTGCAGGATTGCATGGCGCTCGCCACGGTCCGCCCGTCGATGACCCGCGAACATCTCCTCAGGGCCGCGAGCCGCCAGTTCGTCGAGGGCGATGTCCAGCACTGGTGGTTTCCGCACTCGGGCCAGGGCGTGCGCACGCGCATATCGGACGACCGCGCTTGGCTCGCCTACGCCGTCGCGCACTATGTGAGAGTCACCGCCGACGCCCTCGTGCTCGACGAGGTTGTCCCCTTCCTGGCAGGCCAGGCGCTGCAGCTAGGCGAGAGCGACAGCTTGTTCCAGCCGACCGTCTCGGACGAGACCGCCAGCCTCTACGAGCATTGCGCCCGTGCGCTGGACGCCAGCCTGGCAGTCGGCAGCCATGGCCTGCCGCTGATCGGCAGCGGCGATTGGAACGATGGCATGAACCGTGTCGGCGAAGGCGGCCGCGGCGAGAGCGTCTGGCTTGGCTGGCTGTTGCACGCCGCGCTCGACGCCTTCGCAAGCATCGCCGATGCGCGCGGCGATGCGACGCGGGCAGCGAACTGGCGGAAGCACATGCGAGCGCTGACGACCGCCTTCGAAAGCCAAGCTTGGGACGGCGACTGGTATCGGCGTGGCTGGTTCGACGACGGCACTCCGCTCGGCTCGGCCACGAACGAAGAGTGCCGCATCGACTCTATCTCCCAATCCTGGGCCGTGATCTCCGGCGCGGCGCGGCCCGACCGCGCGGCCCAGGCCATGGCGGCCGTCGACCGCGAGCTGATCCTGCACCACGACGGTTTGGCGTTGCTGTTCACGCCGCCGTTCGACCGCACGCCGCTCGACCCCGGTTACATCAAGGGCTATCCGCCGGGCCTGCGCGAAAATGGTGGGCAATACACCCATGCCGCCCTCTGGTCCGTGATGGCCTTCGCAGGCCTCGGGGAGGGCGACAAGGCGGCGGCGCTCTTCTGGATGCTTAATCCGATCAACCACGCCCGCACGCGCATCGATATGCACCGCTACAAGGTGGAGCCCTATGTCGTCGTCGCCGACGTCTACGCCGCTCCCGGCCATGTCGGGCGCGGCGGCTGGACCTGGTACACGGGCTCTGCCGGCTGGATGCAGCGCGCGGGCGTCGAGAGCATCCTCGGCCTTCGCATCGAGGGCAGCGCCCTGCGTCTTGACCCCTGCATTCCCAAGTCCTGGCCCCGTTTCGAGATCGCGTTTCGACACGGCGCGTCGCGGTACGAGATCGTGGTCGAGAACCCGCAAAGCGTGCAGCGCGGCGTCGCGGCCGCCGAACTTGATGGCGTGAAGATCGCTGTGCCGCTCTCTATCCCGCTTAAGGACGACGGCGCCGTCCATCGGGTGCAAGTCTGGCTGGGTTGATCCGAGCGGATCGGGCCCGGGTGCGGAGGGCGCTGTTGGCGTCCCGGCAAATTCGATCAAGACGCGTACATTCTATGCGCGGAATCTCATGGCGGAGCTTCTCAAGGCAGTTGGGGGCGATGGATCAGCCTGCGGACATGGGTTCTCGTAGATGCCCCCCTCCGTGAGAACGTCCCAGATGTCACTCGTTCTGTGGTGGATCGGATCGAGATCGAAGGTCCACAGCGGATGCGTGCCTGCCATGACCGCGAAGACCCGCTTGGCATGGCAGCTAAAAACGGTGAAGTTGAAGCCGTCGTAGCAATCGCCCACTCCTACGAGCGGCAGCGGGCGTCCCGAGCGCACGCGAACTTCGCTGCGCGCCACGGCGGTCACGACTTTACCCGGAATTGTTTGGCTCTTTGCTCGTCGTAGAGATCGTCAAACGTCGCGAAGACCAGTCCCTCGCGATCGTGGAAGGGGCCACTGGGCCTCCGCAGTTCAGTCGGATTAAGATTTGCTACCACGTCAATCGCAAACCGACACTCGCAAGCAACAGGTGCCGAATGAGTAATGCAAAATATGCGCCTGTGGGAGTAATAATAAGTCCCCTGGCAGGCAAGCCGGCCATGCTAGGGATGCTGGTCGACGTGCCCAGACTCGTTACGGCCTACTACACCGACGTGCCTGATTCTTCAGTGCAGGAGCAGCGGGTTGCGTTCGGGACCTCGGGGCATCGTGGCTCCGCCTTTGAAAACACTTTCAACCAATGGCATGTTCTGGCCATCAGTCAGGCTATTTGTGATTACCGCAAGCGGCAGGGCATAGACGGCCCGCTGTTCCTCGGCATCGACACGCACGCTCTGTCTGTGCCGGCTTGTGCCAGCTCGCTCGAAGTGCTGGCGGCGAACGGCGTGGACGTCATGCTCGCGGATAAGGACGAATACACGCCCACTCCTGTGATTTCTCACGCAATACTCGCCTATAACCGCGGCCGCGATACAGGGCTGGCGGACGGCATTGTCATCACGCCTTCGCACAATCCGCCCGACAATGGCGGCTTCAAGTACAACCCGCCCAACGGCGGGCCGGCGGATAACGATGTCACGGGATGGATCGAAGCCAGGGCCAATGCGTTTCTGGAAAGCGCCCTCCAGGGCGTGAGGAGAATCTCTTTCGAACAGGCCGAGCGCGCCGCTACCACGCACCGGCATGACTTTCTCAATGCTTACGTAAGCGATCTCGGCAGCGTGCTCGATATGGATGCGATTCGCGGCGCGAACATCAGTATGGGCGTGGATCCGCTCGGTGGTGCCGGAGTTCACTATTGGGGCACGATTGCCGAGCGCTATGGTTTGAATCTCACGGTCGTGAACGAGGTCGTTGATCCGACCTTCCGGTTCATGACGGTCGATTGGGACGGTCGGATTCGCATGGATCCGTCCTCGTCTTACGCAATGCAGAATTTGATCGACCTCAAAGATCGCTTCGACATTGCCTTCGCCTGTGACACCGACCATGATCGGCATGGGATCGTCACCCGAAACGCGGGTTTGCTGCCGCCCAACCATTACCTTTCGGTCGCCATTTTCTACCTCTTCAAGCATCGACCGAAGTGGAGCAAGGATGCGGCGGTTGGCAAGACGGTAGTAAGCAGCCAGATGATCGATCGCGTCACGGCGAAGCTCGGCCGGAAGCTCTACGAGGTGCCGGTCGGTTTCAAGTGGTTTGTGGATGGCTTGCTCGACGGCTCGCTTGGCTTTGGCGGGGAAGAGAGTGCGGGTGCATCTTTTATCCGTTTGGATGGCAGCGTCTGGACGACAGATAAAGACGGCATTGTCCCGGCTTTGCTATCGGCGGAGATTACCGCGCGCATGGGCCGCGATCCCGGCGAAATCTACCGTGAGCTTGCGGGCGAGTTCGGCGAACCAGTTTACGATCGTGTTGAGGCGCCAGCTACCCCGGAGCAAAAGCAAATGCTGGCGCAGCTCTCACCACAGCAGATTCTGTCTGCAGAACTGGCTGGCGAAAAAATCCAGAGCATCCTCACCGAGGCCCCGGGCAACGGCGCACCCATCGGCGGCTTGAAGGTGATTGCCGGGAGTGGATGGTTTGCGGCCCGCCCGTCCGGCACCGAAGATATCTACAAGATATATGCTGAGAGTTTTTGTGGAGCGGATCATCTGCGCCGCATCCTGGCGGAAGCACAGGCCATCGTTGATGCTGCGCTGACGGCGCCCGCGCGGCAGCCGGAGATTGCACCCGCGTTAAATTCAAAGGAACGACCATGAGCGAACAAGTAGGGGCCGGTCACCCAAAGGGGCGTCTTTTGACCGCAGACATAGAAGGCTTCGAGCCATTGGCCGAGCTTGCCCTGGGCAAGCTGACCGAAAGGACAAGGATGTGGCGCCGCCGGTCCTTTTACCTTTTGCTTCTCTTCGTCCCCTTATCCTTGGGACTGAAATATCTCATCGGTGCCACTTCGCTCTGGATATTCATCTCCGGCTTGGCTGCAATTGCGGTTCTTGCCGAGTGCATCCGCCGGGCGACCGAGCAGCTAGCGGAACGCGTGGGACCAGCCATCGGCGGGCTGCTAACCGTAAGCTTCGGAAGCATCGCTGAACTGGTGCTGGCTCTCTTCGTGCTCGCCAGCGGTGAGACGGCGGTGGTTCAAGCTCAGATCACCGGGTCGATCATCGGTACCAGCCTGTTCGGCTTAGGCCTCGCCATCATTGTCGGCGGCGCCAGGCGAGAAAGGCAGAAATTCAATGCAGAGAGAGCCGGCTTGCTATCGACCCTCCTAATTCTGGTCGTCATCGCTCTCTTGCTTCCGGCCGTATTCGACTACACGGGCCGCATCGGGGGTCACGCTACCGATCTCCAACTTACCGATGAAGAGCTGAGCCTGGGTGCATCTGTTGTGCTGCTCGTCCTATACGTCGCCAACCTCGCCTACACACTCATTACCCATCGCGACGTGTTCGCGGCCGACGAGCCTCGCGTTATAGCGAGCTGGGGCTTAGGGACCTCTCTAGTGGTGATAGCTGCCGCAACGGTCGTGATCGCGATCGAAGCCGAGATGGTCTCAGGAGCGCTGACCGCGACCGCGGGCGCGCTGCATCTTTCGCCGCTCTTCCTGGGTGTGATCGTGCTGGGGCTGGTCGGCACCGTCGCGGATCTGTTCGCAGCGTCTTGGTTTGCCCATCAGGACAAAATGGGACTCGTGCTCAATATCTGCATCAGCTCGGCGATCCAAGTGGGGCTTGTCATAGCGCCATTGTTGGTCATCATTTCCTGGCTGATGGGCCGTCCGATGAACCTGGTGTTCTCCAATCCCCTGCATCTCTTCGCCATCGCGGGGACCGCATTCATCGTCAATTCGATCGCCCGCGATGGTGAGACTACATGGTTCGAGGGTCTCCTGCTCGTCGGCGTCTATGTTCTGTTCGGGCTGGCCTTCTTCTTCAGTGGACCGGCGTAAGATCACACAAATGAGGCTGTCGGCGCCGTCTGTTTCAAAGAGAACGAGGAACTGAACCGGTGGATGGTCGCAAACGGCTGGGCCGTCGCTTATCGACGTTATTCGGTAGATTATGTTGCCGACGAGGACGACGCTCGACAAAATCGGATCAATATCTGGTCCGATATATTCGATATGCCGTGGGATTGGCGCGCGCAGCGACGAACCCGATGACGTAAAGATCGACATGAAGCCGCAGCCGGAACCATCAACCCAGGACGTATTGGCTGGCCTCGTCGAGCGCGTTACCTATCACAATGCCGAGAACGGTTTCTGCGTTCTGCGCGCCAAAGCGCGCGGGCGTCGTGACATGGTGACCGTGGTCGGCCATGCCGCAACCATTGCGGCCGGTGAGTGGATCACTGCCTCGGGCGAATGGATCAACGACCGCACCCACGGCCAGCAGTTCAAAGCGCGGTTCCTGCGCACCTCGCTCCCGGATTCGGCCGACGGCATCGAGAAGTACCTCTCCTCCGGCATGATCCGGGGCGTTGGCCCGGTTTACGCCAAGAAGCTGGTGCGCGCCTTCAGCGAGAAGGTCTTCGACGTCATCGAGGCGACTCCGGACCGACTACGCGAGGTCGACGGCATCGGGCCGGTTCGCGCCGCCAGCATTCTCGCTGCCTGGGCCGAGCAGAAGGCGGTGAGGGAAATCATGGTCTTCCTGCACAGCCATGGGGTCGGCACCGCGCGGGCGGTGCGGATTTTCAAGACCTATGGTTCTGACGCCATCCAGGTCATGACCGAGAACCCGTATCGTCTGGCGCGCGATATCCGCGGCATCGGTTTCAAGACCGCCGACGCCATCGCGATGAAGCTCGGCATCGAGAAGACCGCAACCATCCGGGTCCGCGCGGGGATTTCCTACGCGCTGACCGAGGCTATGGATGAAGGACATTGCGGCTTGCCGACGGAAGAGCTGATACCGCTGGCGGAGAAGCTGCTCGAAGTACCGCAGGGGCTCATCCGCACGGCGCTCGATCTCGAGCTGCAGGAGGGCGCGGTGGTCGCCGACCGGGTTAGCGAAACGCCCTGTGTGTTTCTGGCAGGGTTACATCGGGCGGAGCGCACCATCGCCGAGCGGCTGACGCGGCTGGCAATCGGCACGCTGCCTTGGCCCTGGATTGATCCGGACAAGGCTTTGCCCTGGGTCGAAAAGCATATCGGTCTGGCCCTTGCCGAAAGTCAGGTTGCCGCGATCCGGCTCGCACTGAAGTCCAAGGTGCTGGTCATGACTGGCGGTCCCGGCGTCGGCAAAACCACCATCGTCAAAGCCATTCTGCGCATCCTGGCGGCAAAGGGCACCAACATTCTCCTGTGCGCACCGACCGGCCGTGCCGCTAAGCGCATGACCGAGGCGACCGGCTTCGAGGCCAAAACTATCCACCGGCTGCTGGAAGTCGACCCCAAGGGCGGCGGCTTCAAGCGCGGCGATGACAACCCGCTCGATTGTGACCTGCTGGTGGTCGATGAGACCTCCATGGTCGATGTCATGCTGATGCAGTCGCTCATGAAGGCTGTGCCGGACAGGGCCGCCCTACTGATCGTTGGTGACATCGATCAGCTTCCTTCGGTCGGTCCCGGCCAGGTGTTGGCTGACGTCATCTCATCGGGCGCTGTGCCGGTAGTGCGCCTCACCGAAGTGTTCCGGCAGGCAGCGCAGAGCCGCATCATCACCAATGCCCATCGCATCAACCAGGGCTCGATTCCCGATCTCAGCCCGCCGGAAACCGAAAGTGACTTCTATTTCGTGCAAGCGGATGATCCGGAGACCGCCGTGTCGCGCATCATTGAGCTGGTGAAGACGCGGATCCCCAAACGGTTCGGGCTCGATCCTATTCGGGACATCCAGGTGCTGTGTCCGATGAACCGCGGTGGCGTGGGTGCACGCTCGTTGAACATCGAACTGCAGGCAGCACTCAATCCCGCCGGTGATCGCAAGGTCGAGAGATTCGGCTGGACCTTCGCCCCCGGCGACAAGGTCATGCAGATCGAGAACGATTATGACAAGGAGGTCTACAACGGCGATATCGGATACATCGACGATGTCGATCCCAACGCCGGCGAGATTATTGCGAGCTTTGACGGTCGGTCCGTCACGTACGGATTTGGCGAACTAGACATGTTGGTGCCGGCTTATGCCGCGACCATCCACAAAAGCCAGGGCTCGGAATATCCCGCCGTGGTCATACCGGTCATTACGCAGCACTACACTATGCTGCAGCGAAATCTGCTTTACACCGGCGTCACGCGCGGCAAACGGCTGGTTGTGCTAGTCGGACAGAAGAAGGCAATCGCGATCGCGGTGCGCAACGTCTCGGGTCGGCGGCGGTGGTCGAAACTGGCGGAATGGCTGCGTCCCGGTCCAGCGGCCTCACGACAGGTCGGCATAGCGAGTTGAGCTATGGTCGCAGAGGATTTTCTACGGGATCCGCAAGTGGGTAAGGTCTCAGTTTGATTGTGACGGAGAAACAGGTTCTCGGCTTCGAGCCTGCGTCGCGACTTAAACATGTCAACGACGAACATTCCGAGCGCATGCAGGATCACAAACATTGCCTTAAATGATGCTATGATTCTGCCTTACGGTGCGAATCCAGGCCGGATAAACTTTTCGAAAATGACAGGCTATTACGGCGGCGGTGGCCTCGCGCTCGTACTCGTTATAGTGTTGATCCTGGTATTGCTCGGCAAGCTTTGAACTGCCGGACAAGTCCTTTTCTTGATCCAGCCCCGTATCGACGATGGAACCAACCGATCAAAAGTCCGAGGTCGTGTCACCGGCGGAAGTACCGGAGGACCTACCTCTGCCCTCAGATCCGAAAGTCATATTCCTTGGTGGTCTATTCGGCCTTGCGGTGCTGGCGGCAGCTTACGTCGCGAGCGAGATCGTGTTGCCATTTGTCTTTGCTATCGTACTCAAGCTTCTGCTACAGCCAGCCTTTCGCATATTGGAGCGATTGCACATACCTCGGGTACTCGCATCGCTGCTGCTGATCCTTACCCTATTTGGAACGATAGTCGGCTTGGGCGCGGCCATTTCTAGCCCCGCCCGCACCTGGGCAGCCAAGCTTCCTGAGGGCATAACTCGTCTTCAGGAGCGGCTGAGTTTTATGCGAGAACCCATCGATACACTGCAACGATTTTTGCATCAGGTGGAAGATTTTGGAGAACCCCGACCATCACCAAATGCCGCCGCGTCGGCGCAAGGCCCAACTCTTCTGTCGAAGATATTCACGGGGACACGAAACTTTGCCAGCGGCTTCTTCACGACGGTGCTGTTTCTTTTCTTCCTACTTGTGTCTGGAGATATCTTCCTGCACCGCCTCGTCGAGGTACTGCCGCGCTTTAAGGGCAAGCGCCAGGTGGTCGAAATCTCGCAGCAAATAGAAAGCGACATCTCCGCGTATCTGGTCACGATCACGATCATGAACGCGGCAGTAGGTATCGCTACGGCATCGGCGATGTGGCTCACAGGAGTGGGGAACCCAATCCTCTGGGGGACGGTGGCCTTCC
Source organism: uncultured Alphaproteobacteria bacterium (assembly GCA_963761245.1). GTDB lineage: Bacteria > Pseudomonadota > Alphaproteobacteria > Rhizobiales > Xanthobacteraceae > Pseudolabrys. The sequence continues at coordinate 24,913 of CAVXGN010000018.1, forward strand.
TGCTGAATTATGTGCCGATCCTCGGCACTGCATTGGGCGTGTTGATCTTTCTTCTCGCTGGCCTATTGACCCATGACATACTCTGGCAAGCGCTGCTTCCTGCGGGGCTTTACTTTGGATTTCATTTGATTGAGGGCGAGACTGTAACGCCGATGCTTCTAGCCAAACGGTTCACGCTAAATCCTGTCCTCGTCATCATCTCGCTCGTTTTCTGGTTCTGGATGTGGGGTATTGCAGGCGCAATCCTCTCTATGCCCATGTTGGCAATCACTAAAATCATTTGCGACCGTCTTCAGCCGCTGGCCGCATTTGGCCACTTCCTTGAGGGTTGAATTCCAGCCATCTTCAATGGCACGGGCTTATTCGACAGCCCTTTTGACGATAATGTATTGCAAAGAGAACGATGGGCGGGAGCACTGGTCCTTCGGGCCTAGAATCGGCGCCCGAGAACCCAGCCGATAAGTGCGGCTACAGCGATGGTTCCGGCGATTTGTTGGCGCGAACCGTCGCGCACGATATCGGCTGCACCGTTTACCGCCTCGTCGGCGGCCCGCGTGATAGCCGCCGTCGATGCTTGCGCCGGATCGGCCGTCGCCCGCAGCGCCTCTTCGGCGCGGGCACGCGGCGTACGCAAAAAGGCTACGGCGAAGAGGACACCGGCCAGCAATGCCGTTGTCCCGCCAAGAATGCCGAGTGCCGCAATGGCACCTAGCTTGAGCTCGAGCCAAAGATAGAGTGCGGTGAAGCCGAAGGTGAGTGCCAGCATCGCCGCGAACGCGCCGAGCATCGCGAGCACGATGGTGATCGCGGTTTCCCGCGCCAAGCGCTTGACATCAATGCCGATGAGCCGCAGCAGCGTCGCGACCATCAACGGCGCCCTTTCATCAAGCCAATGAACATGCCAATTCCGAATGCGCCGATGACGACGCCAAGTGGATTGCGCCGTGCGGCGGCCTCGAATTCGGACAGCAGAGTGTTTGCTTTGTCCTTCGCGGCCGATGCTATGTCCTCGCCGATGCCAGTCGCTGCTCCGCCTACTTCCGCCGTAACGGCCTTGGCCAGCTCAGCAACGGTATCCTTCAGGCTGACAACGTCGGCACTCAGGCGGCGCAGATCAGCGGCGATATCGTCGCGCGCGGAGGCGGCGGCTTCGGAGATGCTCTCCTTCGCTCGCTGCACATCGTCGCCGATGCGACCGGTCGCGGATTCTGTATGCCGCTTGCCCGGACCCGCAGGGCCCTTATCGTCTGCAACCGTCATTGTTACGTCTCCTTTTGACCGACATTCCCTAGATGACTCCCGAACTCAATCATTGAACGTTACCAGCGGTCGCGCCAGCGCCACTACCATCTAGGGCCCGATCTGACGCTTCGGCAACGGTCGCGAGACTCAAGGTCGCCGGCGCAAACACGGCGAGCAGACGCGATGCAATATTATGCCTTGACGACATGACAGGCCTCCTGAAGACATCAATAAAACAATACAGGTTGCCCAAGTGGCCTGCGCTCGCATTGAGATAAATCAATCATATACAATCGCTTCCAGTCTGGGTTCTTGCGCACTTGGTTCGAAATGAAATAGGCCTGTCCCTGCCGCAAATTAAATCCGTGCATATTGATGGTGCAGCCCCCGGAGCCAGATCCATGGCGACGGTCTCGTGATTGCATTCTTGTTCGGAGAGAACTGACGTCTCCGCAAGGTGAACGCGCCTTTGCTCCGGCAGCATCGCGAAGCCGCTAACGATGGTCTCGCAGTTGCTCGGAGGTGCTCTCGCGCCCCAATGTGCTCTCGATGGACCTCTTCAACTTGTTGGCCGCGCCGTCGACGGCTTGCTCCAAGGTCGTCGCCTGGTGTGTGACGGCGGTAGGTTTGCGGCCTTCGAGGCGGGCTTCCATGACACAGCGCTTGTTGTCTTGGCCGCTCTTGGGGCCGTTCACATCGCTGACGTGAACTTCCACCCGCGTGATCCGATCGCCGAACCGGCTCAGACGTTCTGCACCACGCCCTTAACGTGGTCTGTGAGGTTCTCATGCCCTGCGATGTTGTTGTCCGTACTGATCTCGATATGCATGTTTATCCTCCGTCATTTTGTGTCTGATCGACAATGCTAAGTCGCTCGGCCAGCCTCCTCCCTCATTTGGGGGCACAGCGAGCTCTCACTTAATCGCGACCGAATTCTATAGATTAAATGTAGCTTCAATCGGAGAAGTTTCGTTTGAGCCACATCAAGGCTCGGCCCGTTGATTGGCTGATGCTGTATCTATGTTCAAGATGGACGCGGGCCAGGACGGGCACCACACGATGGTCGGTTCACCAGCACCGATCCGGGGTGTCAGCCGCCGCACGATCATCGCCAGTCTGCCCTTCTTTGCAGCCGCTTGTACCACAGGTCCTGGCAGCCTTGACAGATTGACAGCGGCGACGCCGGGTGATGACCGTTACGGCCCGGTCCTCGATGGGGAAATCACGATCCCCGCGCTCGATCTCTCGACCATCGATGCGAGCCTATTGCGTCAGGACGTCCCTTGGCGCGGACCGCAACCGCCGGGCAGTGTCGTCGTCGCTATCGCCGAGCGCCGTCTTTATTTCGTCACGGGCCGCGGCCGCGCGTTGCGCTACGCCGTTGGCGTCGGCCGCGACGAGGCGCTGAATTTCCGCGGGAGTGCAGTGATCGGCCGCAAGGAGCAATGGCCGCGGTGGACGCCCACCGCGAGCATGATCGTCCAGATCCCTCGCTACGCAGCCTATGCCGCCGGAATGCCCGGCGGCCTCGACAATCCGCTCGGCGCGCGAGCGCTGTATCTCTATCGCGACAATCGAGACACCTACTTCCGTCTGCATGGCACCAACGAGCCCGCCAGCATCGGCAGCGCCGTATCGAGCGGATGCATCCGCCTCTTCAACCAAGACATCATCCATCTGTATAATCGCGTGCCGGTCGGCACATCGGTGACGGTGCTGCATGGTTGAGCGGCACCCAACCGAAAATACGGTATGAGCGGCTGAAGAAGCCGTCGTGGCGACCGCCGAACCGCCTGTTCGCGCCGGTGTGGACAGTTCTCTATTTGATGATCGCCGTTTCCGGCTGGCTGGTTTGGCGGGAGGCCGGGTTCGTCGGCGCTGCGCTGCCACTTGCCGTCTATGCCCTTCAGCTCGTTCTCAACGCCGCGTGGACGCCGCTCTTCTTCGGCCTACACCGTCCCGATCTCGGGTTCGTCGACATTGTTCTGGTCTGGCTATCCATCGTCGCGACGATCGTGCTCTTCATACCGATCCATGGCGGAGCCGCTTTGCTGCTTGTGCCCTACCTTGCGTGGGTCACGTTCGCGACCGCACTCAATTTTGCGGTCTGGCGCCTCAATCCTTCGGCGGCACAAGACTAGCGAGGAGCAAACGGGCGATTATGTCGTCAGTTCGGATTCGATGGGACTGGCTGTAAGCTCGCGAAATATCGCTAACCCGATCGGGTCACTCTCGGAGCGGATCATCGTACGGGTGGGCGTAACTCCGCAACCCGACCGACGTTGCCCGCGAACGCTAACTGTCGCGCCTACCTGGGGGTCAAATCCCGCGATCCAGGAATTGGCGCCACCTCTATCATCTGCGCGCTTTGGCGGAACGGCAGTGCGGATACGGCTGCCCCGGAGAGATGGGGCAGTCGGGTTATTTGGCGCAACCCGCCGCGCCGGTGACGGCTGCGCGGGGGGTCCTTCAGGCTGACGCGGGTCGGATGATCCGCCAGAAAGCAACATGAAGGAAAACGACCGCGCGGATCCATGCTCAATTGCGTGGCCGCAACAGCTCAACTAATAAATTTTATGCGTACCCTCGCGGACGTTGATGCAGGTCAATGCTCATCGCAAAAAAATGTGTCTGCTTGAAACATGGCCATGAATAATCATAAATAATAATGGAGAAGATGCCATGACAAATCGGCTACTTACCCTAATACCGGCGGCCTTGCTTGCAATGAGCTTGGCGCCATTGGCGAACGTGGCGTCGGCGACGCCGGTCGGCGATGCTCTCGCAATTAAGAACGCTGTCCCAACGAATATCGAGACCGTGCAGTGGCGCGGCAGAGCATATCGCGGCAGAGGGTGGGGTCCGGGTTTTGGTGCAGGATTGCTCGGCGGCGCGATCATCGGCGGAATACTCGCGGCTCCCTACTACGGCTCCGTCCCCTACTACGGCCCCGGCTACGGTGGTAACGCGGTGTCCTACTGCATGCAGCGGTTCAGGTCTTATGATCCGGGCAGCGGCACTTATCTCGGCTACGATGGCCACCGTCATCCGTGTCCATGAGCAGATAGGAGCGGCTGATGGTTTGGATTATTGGATTGATCGGAGTTTGCCTCATGCTCTTAGCCGCTGTGCCTAGCGGCGCAGACATGGCGCGTCGCGATCACGACAACTGGCGGCGCGGCACTTAGAAACCGATGCGCCGAAAGGTTTCACTTGAGTCCGCTCTTATCTGCGCAGAGTCGAGTACGCTGTAATCACGATATAGGAACGGAAAGCGCCACGTTTAGCGCGCGACGAGGCCGCCAACAGGCGGCCTCACGTTTTGTTGCGGCCCGATCAGATCTGGCGGCCCTTCATCACGGGGTCGATATCGTGCTGCGCCTGTGATTGACAGATCCCGAACATCGGCTCAATTGATTGAAATACGCCTTCGGCCAACGCTTCTTTCAATGGTTTTCCGGAGGTATCGAGGGCGAGCATTGCGCGGCGATCCCGGGCGCGCCGCGCAACTCGCGCGTAGAAATCATCGGGAATGCCTGGTGGGAGACTTCCGCTCGCAACCAGGTACCGGGGAAACGGCTCAAGCGACGCGAGCGTATCGAGACAGGCCTGCCATTCTAGATCACTGATCTGGGGACCGGCCAGAATAAAACGATATTCCTGACCGGATGCATCTTCGTGCGCCGTGAAGTCCTCCCGCGTTTCCGCTGCGACTTGGACTTCAATGCTCTCGATGTTTTCCCGCTCGACCAATTGCCGTAGCAGCCGGCCGATCGTTCCGCCCGTTGTGTAGACCGCAGTCACCTTGGTTCCCATCCGGCGCACGACCCGCGCGACGTTGATCCCGCCACCGCCCGGCTCACGTAGCAATCCCCCGATCGACATAGGTCGATAGGTCGACCGCAGAGTTCATCGTGAGCGTGACGATGTCGGCCATAAGAACGCAGGCTAAGAGCCGGGACGGCCGATTTCTTGATCTGTATCAATGGCGCCTTTAGCGCACTGCCGTGATATTGGTTATTGGCGGGACAGCGGATGCGAAAGACCCAAGCGCGCGTGATTGCCGTAGGGGTGATGCAAAGATAAGCGATCATTCTTTGCGCCCAATTGCTCACTGGCACGATGCCAGCACGACCATAAAAAGAACATGGAGGATACGATGTCCGCGCGAGCAGACGAGGTGATCTGGTTCGAGGAACTGGGGCGTGCCGATGTCGCGCTCGTCGGCGGCAAGAATGCGTCGCTCGGTGAGATGGTGCGCCATCTCTGCGCGCGCGGCGTTGCCGTTCCGCCAGGCTTCGCGACCGCGGCTCAGGCCTTTTGGCATTTCATCAATTCCAACCAACTGAGAGATATCATCGCGACCACGCTACTGGACTTGCAAGCGGGCCGCACCCCGCTGCCCGAAGTCGGGCAGACGATCCGTCGCGCCATCCTTCGCGGCGAATGGCCAAAGGACACGGCCGCCGCCATCGCTGGCGCCTACAGTGAGCTTTGCCGCCGTGTCGGCAAGACGGATGCCGCTGTGGCCGTACGGTCGAGCGCGACGGCCGAGGATTTACCAGATGCCAGCTTTGCCGGGCAGCAGGAGACGTTTCTCAACATTCGCGGCGAAGCGGCATTGCTCGACGCCTGCCGGCGTTGCTTTGCGTCGCTTTTCACCGATCGTGCCATCAGCTACCGGCAGACCAAAGGCTTCGATCACCTGAAGGTCGCGCTTTCGGTTGGCGTTCAGACCATGGTGCGCTCGGACGTCGGCAGTGCCGGGGTCATGTTCACGATCGACACCGAGACCGGCTTTGACAAAATCGTGGTGATCGATGCCGCCTGGGGCCTGGGGGAAACCGTCGTCCAGGGCACGGTCGATCCCGACGAATATCAAGTGTTCAAGCCGCTGCTGTCGGAGCCGTCCCTGACGCCGATCGTCGAGAAGCGGGTGGGCGGCAAGGCACAGAAGATGATCTATGCCCGGGAAGGCGATCGGCCCACCCGTACCGTGCCGACCTCCAAGGAGGAACGCGCCGTGTTCGTCCTAACCGACCAGGAGATCCTTACATTCGCCCGCTGGGGCTGCGTCATCGAGGACCACTACGGCTGCCCGATGGACATCGAATGGGCCAAGGACGGCGAGACCGGCGCGTTGTTCATCGTTCAGGCGCGGCCCGAGACGGTGCAGTCGCGCAAGGAGGCGGGTGAGTACAGATCCTATCGGATCAAGTCGAAGGGCCGCAGGCTTGTCACCGGCCTGAGCATCGGAGAAGCGGTCGTGACCGGGCCTGTCTGCCTGATCGAGAACGCCCGCGACATCGATCGCTTCGTCGATGGCGCTGTTCTGGTGACGCAAAATACCGACCCCGACTGGGTGCCGATCATGAAGCGGGCGGCGGCGATCGTCACCGATCGCGGCGGACGTACGTCGCACGCCGCTATCGTCAGCCGCGAGCTTGGCCTGCCGGCCATCGTCGGAACTGGCGACGCGACACGACTCTTGTCCGACGGACAGGAGGTCACGGTGTCCTGCGCAGAGGGCGACCAGGGCTTCGTCTACGAAGGTTTCGCCGAATACGAGGTCGAGAAGCTGGATTTCAGCAACCTGCCCCCTACCCGCACCCAAATCATGCTCAATCTCGGTAACCCGGCAGCGGCCTTCCGCTGGTGGCGAATTGCCGCGGACGGCGTCGGGCTTGCGCGCATGGAGTTTGTCGTCAGTAACCACATCAAGGTGCATCCGATGGCCCTGGTGCACTTTGACACGCTCGAAGATCGCGATGCCAAGCACGCCATTGCCGAGCTCACCCAAGGCTACGCGGACAAGACGGAATATTTTGTCGACCGGCTGGCACGCGGACTCGCGCGCATCGCAGCCGCCCAGCATCCCAAGCCGGTCATCATCCGCATGAGCGACTTCAAGACCAATGAGTATGCCAATCTCATCGGCGGCGCCGCCTTCGAGCCCAAAGAGGAGAACCCGATGATCGGGTTCCGCGGCGCATCGCGGTATTATTCGCCACGCTATCGCGACGGTTTCGCATTGGAGTGCCGGGCGATCCGTCGTTTGCGCGAAGATATCGGCTTCCGCAACGTCGTCGTCATGATCCCTTTTTGCCGCTCGATCAAGGAAGCGGACCGCGTCCTCGATGTTATGGCCGAAAACGATCTTCGGCGCGGCGAGAATGGTCTCGAAGTCTACGTCATGTGCGAGATCCCCTCGAACGTCATCCTGGCGAAGGCATTCGCCGAACGGTTCGACGGGTTCTCGATCGGCAGCAACGATTTGACCCAGCTCACGCTCGGCGTCGACCGCGATTCCGAGGAACTCGCGGATCTGTTCGACGAGCAGGACGAGGCGGTGAAGTGGATGATCAGTAACGTCATCCGCGAGGCTCACAAGGCGGGCGCCAAGATCGGTTTGTGCGGACAGGCGCCGAGCGACCATCCGGAGTTCGCCGAGTTCCTGGTGGCCTGCGGCATCGACTCCATTTCCATCAGCCCCGACAGCTTCATTGCCATCAAACGCAAGGTCGCGGCGGCGGAAGCAGCCGGCAAGGACGCCGGCGCTTCCACTGCTGCACTCCGTTCAAAACCGTAATGCAGTGGCTCTGCACCAAACTATCCAAAGTCAACGGCGAATTGACCACCGGCTTCAGCAAGCGTGCGGCTCAAATGCGGGTCATGATCACCTGGCCGTACAGGCGCTCGACGTCTTCACTGGCGCGCAATTCAGTACCTGGGGTGATGAACGCCGAGGAACTGACCGCCACGCCGTACCGGAAATGCGACATCCGCCGGAACCCACGGGGGCACCCCCTTGCACACATCCGAAGACATTGACACACGTCAAAAGCGATTGATTGAGAGAAGATATAAAAAAAATAAGAAGGATTTTGACTGTGGTGCAAAAAGGAGGGCGCGCCATGCGATATGTTCGATTGAAGATCGATAATGCAGGGGAAAGCCATTTTGAGCAGGCTGCTGTTGATCTCAAAGAAGCTGACTATAGGCCTCCGGCGCCACTTATGTTCGTGTCGCATGCTTACGAGGCGAACGGCCTTCAATTCTTAAGGCTACCCTCCGGCTGGAGCGGCGACTCAATCCATCCTCCCAAACATCAATTTCTCATCTGCTTGAAAGGTCACCTCGAAATAACAGTTAGCGACGGTGAAAAACGGACATTCGGTCCGGGCGACAGCGTGCTGATGGAGGATGTCACGGGGAAAGGGCATAGGACGCGCGTCAAAGGCGCGGGTGAGTGCTTTGCAGCGGTTATTCCCGTTGCTGCCAATAAATAACTGTTTGCAGTCAGCTTTGGACACACTCAGGCAGACTCGATGCCGAGCATTGCCATAGAGGAGGGATGCGAAATGCGGCGATTGGCGTCCATACATGGTACTTAGCGGTGCTACCGCGCTCGCGTTTGTCCGCTTTCGGATAAGAGAGCCCGATTAGCGTCGGAGGCTTTTTGTGTGGATCAAAGCCCTAGCCAGCGCCATCGTGAGGTCTAAACTACATCCAATTCGGATTACTGGATGAGGCTCGTGAGGCGGCGATGCGTCACAAGAGGCTGATTTCAATCGCGCTGATGGTGGCAGTAGGGTCGCTCCTGGACGCGCAAGTATTTGCGCAGGATATTGGTGACGCCACCCGCGGCTGGAAGCTGGCGGTCCGCACCTGTGCGGGGTGCCAATGGGTCCGCCATGAAGGAAAATCTGGGAACCAGCGGGCACCGACCCTCACCGCCATCGCTAACACCAAAGGCATGTCGGCAATAGCGCTTAACGTGGCGCTGCTGACATCTCATCGCTCCATGCCGAACATCGTGCTCAATGCCCAGGAGCGCGCCGACGTGATTGCCTTCATTCTGACGCTGAAAACCAAGTAACCCGTTTACCTAGGCGCGTGATTTTTTTCTGTTGTGGCCGAGCAGAACGACGGTCCCATGTCGCTTATTGGCACTTATCGACGTTTCGCTGCGATGCAAAGCCATGTCCGGTCTTGGAGCAACAGCCGACAACGGGCGGCGCTGTGGGCTCAATGGGTCGGTAGCGTTTGACCCTGGCTGTGTAAAAACGCGCTGCTGAATTTGATTCTCGCGATAAGATTCTCGCGCGATTTGCGGGAGGGTCGGATGAGGCGCTTTGTTGAAGGGGCGGATCGCGGGCAGAACACGCTGTTTCCTGAATGCCTGCAAGACTGGATCGGCGAGGACAACCCAGTTCGCGTGATTGATGTTTTTGTCGACGAACTCGATCTGGCCGAGCTTGGGTTCGCCGGGGTCGACCCCGAGGCCACCGGTCGGCCTTCGTATCATCCGGCGGTTCTGCTGAAGCTCTACATCTACGGCTATCTCAACCGGGTGCAGTCGAGCCGACGGCTGGAGCGCGAGGCGGGGCGCAACGTTGAGGTGATGTGGCTGGTGGGCCGGCTTGCTCCCGACCACAAGACGCTAGCCGACTTCCGCAAGGACAACGGCCGCGCCATCCGCCAGGTGTGCGCCCGGTTTGTTGCGCTCTGCCGCACCCTGGGCCTGCTCACGCAAGCCAGCGTCGCGATCGACGGCAGCAAGTTCAAGGCGGTGAACAACCGCGACAAGAACTTCACGCGGGCCAAGATGGAGCGGCGCATGGCGCAGATCGAGGAGAGCGTCGCGCGCTATCTGCAGCAGCTCGACAGTGCGGATCGGCAGGAGCCGTCCGAGACACTCAAAACCAAGACCAGCCGCCTGAAAGAGAAGATCGAGAAGCTGAAGGAGCAGATGCAGCGGCTCGAGATTCTCAAGGTGACAATGCTCGCAACTCCGGACCAGCAGATATCGCTGACTGATCCGGATGCTCGCTCGATGGCGACGAGCGGACGCGGCTCTGGCGTCGTTGGCTACAATGTCCAGGTCGCGGTCGACACCACACATCATCTGATCGTTACACATGAGGTGACCAATGTCGGCAGCGACCGGTCGCAGCTCTCACCTGTGGCCAGGGAGGCGAAGGCGACGCTGGAAGTGGAGAACCTCGATGCCGTCGCCGACCGCGGCTACTTCAGCAGTGAGGAGATTCTGGCCTGCGAGAACGCCGGGATCACGGTCACGCTGCCCAAGCCGATGACCTCGAACTCAAAGGCAGAAGGGCGCTTTGGCAAGCAGGACTTCCGTTATGTGGCTGAGGAGGACGTCTATATTTGTCCTGCCGATGCAAGACTCGCCTACTCCTTCACCACTTCGGAAAATGGATTGGTCCTGCGCCGCTACGCGACCAAGGCCTGCCAGAGCTGTGGCATCAAGCACAGTTGCACCACTGGCAAGGAACGCCGGATCAGCCGATGGGAGCATGAGCACGTTCTTGAGGCGGTGCAGCGCCGGCTCGACGAACATCCAGAAAAGATGCGTCTGCGGCGCGAGACAGTCGAGCATCCCTTTGGAACGATCAAGGCCCGGATGGGCGCAACTCACTTCCTGATGAAGACGCTGCCACGCGTCGCCACCGAAATGGCACTACACGTATTGGCCTATAATCTCACGCGCGTCATGAACATCATTGGCATCCAACCGCTCATGGCGGCGATGAGAGCGTAATCGCCGCCGATACCCGGTCGTCTGTCATGCCGAACCACCCATGATGGCTGGCTTCTATTAGGGGCGATTCCAAATGTCACTGACGGGCGCATTTTGGAGCGTGAAAAGGACGACTTGTTGCGAGAAAAAGATGAACTGTTGCTCGAAAAGGATGTGCTGTTTGAGGAGCTGCAGCACCGCATATCCAATAGTCTGCAAGTGATCGCAAGCATTATTCTGCTGAAAGCCAGAACGGTGCAGTCGGAAGAAACGCGTCTTCATCTACAAGATACGCACCAGCGGGTCATGTCAGTTGCGGCCGTGCAGCAGCAGCTCCATGTACTTGGGACCATCGGGTCTATCGAAGTTGTGCCTTATCTTTCAAAGCTATGCGAAGCTCTTGCAGCTTCAATGATTGGCGACGGTCGGCCAATCACGCTGACAGCGGCCGGCGAAAGGGGTACAGCCACCTCCCGTCAGGCCGAGAGCATCGGCTTGATTGTTACCGAACTCGTTATGAACGCTCTAAAGCATGCGTTTCCCGACGAGAAAGTCGTCGGCAAAATCGGCGTTAGGTATGATCGGGACGGAACGAACTGGAAGCTTACAGTCTCCGACAACGGGATTGGCAGACAGGACGGTGTCTTCGCTCAACAAAAAATTGGACTTGGCACCGGCATCATCAAGGCGCTTTCACATCAACTCGATGCTCAAGTCGAAACAATGGCCGGCCCCGAGGGCACGATCGTATCTATCACCCACGCCACCTTCCCAACAAAGTTAGCTGCCTAGACCTCAAGACGGCCAAGGCGCCCGGGATCACGAGGCCCCAAGCTGTTTGCCCGTGCCAATGAGGTGATCGAATAAGGATACCGTTTGCAGCGGCGCATCACAAAACGGACATTCCAACCACACCTGTGAATGTCCGTTATGGGGGGCGCGCAGACATCGGTCGGCGCAGTCTCTGAATGGCTTGGTCGCGAATGATGCCGCCACTATCATTGGAACTTTTTTGACCCTCCGAGCGTTTAGTTACGTATTCAGCCAACCGAAGGGTCTGGAGCGACGCGAACCATTGCGCACGTACGCGTAGCGCACCTCCGCTACGCCTCATTCTAAAGGAGATTTGCCATGGAATTGCTCTTGATTATCATTGTGCTCTTTCTGCTCTTCGGCGGTGGTGGATACTTTGGTCGTCGTCGCGGCTACTGGTAAAGCAAACTTTTGTCATCCGCGATAAAGTTGACCTGCGATTGGAACTTTCGCCGCTGATCGGCATTAGAGAGAATTAGGAGTTCTCGCCTTTTGCGCGGCCGGACCGCAAACCAACAGAGAAAGAACAAGTCATGATAAGCCGAGTGTCTATACTCGCTGCGGCGGCATTATTTGCAATCAGCATTGTGCCGTTTACGAATAATGCATCTGCGACGCCGGTCATCGGCGCTCTCTCACTCAAAAGCGTTGCCCCGACGAATATCGAGACCGTGCGATGGCGCGGCCGTGGATACTACGGCCGTGGCTACTACGGCCCGGGGTGGGGTGTGGGTGCAGGATTGCTCGGCGGTGCCATTATCGGCGGTATCCTCGCTGCTCCCTACCACGGCAACGGCCCCTACGCCTACGAGCCTGGCTACGGTGGCAACGCGGTGGCCTACTGCATGCGGCGGTTCAAGTCTTATGATCCGGGTAGCGGCACTTATCTCGGTTATGACGGCTACCGCCATTCATGTCCGTAAGCGGGGCCAATACTCTCTCGGAAGTCATTGCCATCGCACCCACCTGATCAAAATACCTGATCGGATTTCGGAGAGACCGCCGCGTTGGCGGTCTTTCTTTTTTGCGTCGCAGCGAATGACGCGAATGGCACATAGCGTCGTTCGCCGCGTCGCAATATTTTATGACGCTATTGGATGCATAGCGGACATTGCCCGCAGCTATCGCACCGCAGCCTCGGACCGAACGCCGGCACCATGACGTCGTCGGCATAGCCGCTAACGTCGAGAATCCGAAAGTGATTGCACTCGCGACCGAGACACCACGCGGCAAGCGTGCGCACGCCGTTGGCGCGCATGTTGCCGAGGGTCATGGGCGGATTATTTAGAAAAATCGTTGCCTCGCAACAAAACGGGTCGGTTGGACTGGGCCTGCTCTTCGAAAAACTTACGCGATGCTCGCTCTTCAATCACTTCGCGCAGTCGCATAAACTGGTCCACGCGCTGATCTGGTTTCACGTCGCGCCTACCTTCAAGATCGTCCATCGCTGCGGTGCTGATTGCGCACAGAATTACATTACCCTGATTGAGCATCGTGAACTCGACGACCGACCGATTGAAGTCGTAACCCTTAACCTCGCCTCGCTGCAGTCGCATCGCAAATTCTCCATTGCCGAAGCCGCTACTTAGTCGGCTTCCACTCGCATGCGAGTTCACGCGGGCGGATAACATCATCGGGGAACAGCCAGGTGGTCTTGACCTCCTCAAATCCCTCATGAAACGTGCCCGGTCCTGCCGATGCGCGCACGTCGATTTAGATATCGGTGAAAAAGCCGGCAGCGGATCGCCGCAGACGCTTGCGAGCCTCTCCACTGGCGGGATCGTCTCCTCGCTTGAGGCGCGTTGGCGTCTTCCTTTGCGGTACCTCGGGGTGGCGCAGCGCCCGATCGTGCGCCTCCCAACACCGGCCAGCAGCTATTGTTTACGGTTATTAAGTGACTTAAGTTCGCGCAAGCCAAGCTCTAACGCCCGGCGTGCCGTCGCAGATCGGCGGTTGAAGTCGTCATCAGCGACCTTTTCCAAACGTAATACAAATTCGCGCGGCAGGCGCAGGGTCAGTGTTACGTCATGGGTGATTTTCTTTCGCATTGTGCATTTGTAATACAAATATGGATTCGATGCGAGATACGAATTAGGGGCCACAAGATGCAATTTATGGGCCTGAAAATTCCATGCCTGAATTTATGGGCCTGAAAAATCGAAAAAATCGAATCAGTCTTTTACCCCGCCACCCCGCATTACCCGTACTAGCTCGCGGCGTAAAGATCGTTTGGGGGGCTTGGCCTTTTGCGCGGTGTTGCCGCCATGCCTTCCGACTTTACGGGCCTATAAAGTCCATGGCTTTGATCTTGTATTGCTCATGGGTTGGTGCTGGCCATGGCCATGAACTCGCCTGCTACCATCCCTTGCTGTAGCCATGCGTTGACTCTTCCACTGCCAATATACCAGGGGATCAACAGCCAAGGGCTTTTTGAATTATTCCCGCCTCATAGGTTGAAGACGGGAAGAATGGATTCACACTTCCCTATATTAGCGTTATACCTATTATTATCGTCTTTCCCGTCTTTAAAGGCGGGAACGGGAATAATAACCCCCTTGACGGGCGAGGGACCACCCCCGCCCCTATTATTCCCGTCTTCAACCTTAAAGACGGGAATAATTCAACGCCGCTCGCACCACTTCAGGAAGTCTTGCCACGCTCGATAGGCGTCGGCCACTGGCAGGGTTGCGCCCGCTTTTTCTAAGGATGCAATGACCTCATCAAACGAATGGAAGTTGTCGGGTAACCACCCGTCCTTAGCCATGGCTTGCAGCGTGGTCACGATATCACCAAGCGGGGCCGGTTCGAAATCGCGGCCGGACTGCAACAGGTAGCGTCGGAAGCTCTTAGAAGATTGCCTTCCCCATGCGCGTGCCCGCAACTGCGGTTCCCATAGCGTTGGCTTGTTGCGCTTGGGATCATCCGGGAAGGCTCGCGCCAGTGCGACGCGCTGTTCATGCACGGCCGTCCCTTGGCGAACCACGATATAAGCGCGCGTTGAACTGCAACCGATTGCGTCTTGGATGATTTCGACTTGTTCGGTCTTGGTCGTCCGCTTCCGGCCGCCCGGCAGTGGCTCAACTTTTTTTGGCCGGACTTTTTCTTCTATGACTTCTTCTCGAATGCGCCGCCGTTCGCTTGCATCGTGCCAAGTGACCAAAAAGGCTTTTGGAGTCCATGGCAAAAGGTTCGCTTGCCGAAGCTCTTGATTGAGCAACACATAGAAGTTGCCCGGGCCAACGGGGCTTGCCTCCATGGCGCGGTCGGAATCTTCAGGCGCACCATAGAAATCATAATTAAGTCGCGAGAGTCCGAACGTGTCGCCCTGTTCTGGCCATTCAAAGCCGTGGCGCTTCTTCAGCATCGCATAGAACAGCGGCAGTTTAGTTTTGATATCGGCCGAACGTTTTGGCCATTCTGCAAGCGGCTCATATTGAACGCCGACAAAAGACTGCCGCAAACGCAAGTCGCATTCCGCTTCCGACAATTTGTGCGGGCTAAACTCCGAACCTTGCCGTTCAAGAGCTTCTTGGATTTGCTCCTTTGTGCGCCGGATTAAATCCATTGCTCATTCTCTCACAAGTCAAGCCGCTGCGGCGCAACGCCTGAAAGTGGATGCGCACCAAGCGCACGGCTGGGGTTGGGGAGTGGTCATGACGCGGCCTCAACAGGCACGGGCGGCAAGGCGTTCAGGAAATCGGAAATCGCCGCAGCCGTGACCCTCGGGCGGCCATCCAAGACCACGGCGCGAAGCTTGCCGCTTCGGATCAGTTGGCGGCCTTTGTTTTTGCTGACGCCGATCCGCGCAAAGGCGGCATTGCAGCTAAAGGTTAGCGGCTCAACAGCGGGCTTGGTCTTCGAGTTTAATTTGGGCATAGCGTGCCCTCCCTTGTTTCAGGGAAGGCCCACGCTGGCGCACCCCGCGCACGGGGTGCCTGCATTCGTATGCTACCGGCCCCGGGCGTCAGGTGGGCGTTACGCTGCCCTGGGGCTTTCACACGGACTACCTACAGGCGGGGATCGGACCCGACTGCGTTTCCGTGGCCAGGTTTTACCGTCGAAGCTCGCGACGGCACAAGCACATTCAGTGTCATTTTGGAGCTTATCGGAGCAAAATATTTGTACGCACCGAAGGGGGTTTCAGGCGAAAAAAGCTAATGATTTCAACGAAAAGGCGAGGCGGTCCAAGCCGCAGCGTCCCGGCGCGCCTGCCGCGCGCCGCGGGGCCTCACCGGCGACGGTTCGCAAGGCATGGTCGGAAGCGCCACGCGACCGTTTGGGCTCATAGCGGTGGTTAAGCCTCCCCAGCCGACAAGGCGGGAGGCCTGAAACGGTCCGACCACCGGGGGCGCTGCGGAGCAAACCTAACAAACACCGCGCGCGGGACGCCTTGGGAACGGCGGACTTGCGGCTTGCCCGCTTAAAGCTCGAAAGAGCGAAGGCGGGCACGGACTTCGACAAGCCTCGATGTCGCGAGGCGTCGAGGCCCGCGGGTCCATCGGACCCACATGCGTCCCGCGCGCCCTCGGTTCTTATTTTCGAGAGCGGCGGATTGAAATGGGAATGCAGGCGAACCCGGCGCCTGACAAAAAATACGGCGCGATGGCGCTTGCCTTGGCGCATACCGGGCAAGCCCGGCAATGACAGGACAGAGATCGACGACGCGCCTGCGCGCGAAAGATCTCAATGCATCGGGACGTGCGCTTCCTCGATCACGTCGCCCCACAGCTTGGTCTGGTCCTTGATGAAGGCGGCCGCTTCCGCCGGCGAACCGCCGGCGGCGTGCAGGTTGATCTTGGCGAACTTGGCCTGCACCTCGGGAGTCTTGAGTACCTCGTTCACAACCTTGTTGAGCTTGGCGACGATCGCTGCCGGCGTCTTCGGCGGCGCGGCGATGGCGTTCCAGGTGCCCGACTCGAATCCCTTCAAGCCGATTTCGTCCAGCGTCGGGATGTCCGGCAAATTGGGAATGCGCTTCATGGTGGCAACCGCCAGAATGCGCGCCTTGCCGCCTTTGTGCAGGCCGATCGCCCGGGCGAGTTCCATGAAGATTATGTCGACATGGCTGCCGATCAGCGCGTTGAGCGCCGGCGAGGTGCCCTTGAACGGCACGTGCACCATCTTAGTGCCGGTGACTTTCTCGAACAGCGCCGTGGTCAGATGCGAGGTGGTGCCGATGCCCTGCGAGGCGTAGTTGATCTTGCCGGGATTGGCCTTGGCATAGGCGATGAATTCCTGCGCGGTCTTGGCCGGGAAATCCGGCCGCACCAGCAGCACATTGGAGATCGAGGTCATGATGGCGACCGGCTCGAACTTCATCGGATCGAAGGCCATGTGCTTGTAGAGCAGGGGATTGACGGTGAGCGGCGCCGGCTGTGCGGCGAGCAGCGTGTAGCCGTCGGGATCGGATTTGTACACGACATCGGCGCCGATATTGCCGGAGGCGCCGGCGCGGTTCTCCACCACCACCGGCTGGCCGAGCCGCGCCTGCATGCCGTCGGCGACCATGCGCGTGACGGTGTCGACGCCGCCCCCCGCCGGCACGCAGACGATGATCTTGATCGGCCGGTTGGGATAATTGGCCGCGGCGTTTTGCGCCGACGCCGCCGTCGCGGAGATCAGCACGGCCGTAATCAGGGCCAGAAGTCTAGCCATCTCGATATCCTCCCCTTGAGCCTTGTTCTTATTGTTTTGTGTGAAGCGTTACGCCACGCGCGCCAGCTTTTGCGCCGGCAGCTTGAGATTGAACAAGCGGATCGCATTGCCGCCGAGAATGTTGCGTTTGGCCTGCTCGCTCAAGAACGGCAGGTCGTAAATGGTCGACGGCAGATCGAAGTCCCAGTGCGGATAATCGGACGAGTAAAGCAGCTGCGTCTCCGCCTTGATCATGCGGAAGGTCTGCTCGATCGCCGCCGGATCGGTCATCTCCATCGGCTGCGAGGCAAAGAACATCTCGCGCATATAGTCGCTCGGCTTGCGCTTGAGCGCGGGCGCTTCCGAGGAGCGCATCATGTATTCGTTGTCGAGCCGCTGCATCATGAACGGCAGCCAGGCCAAGCCGCTCTCGATCCAAGCAACCTTCAGTTTGGGAAAGCGCTCGGGCAGCCCGTTCATCAGCCAATTGGTCAGATGCACCATGTTGTAGAATACGAAGCCGATGGCGTGCACGGAGATGAATTTGTTCATCATCTCCATCGACTGTTCGTTCCAATTGTAGCCGGCGTGGAAGGCGAGCGGCAGGCCCATCTCCTCGAGCAGCGCGTAGGTCTTCATGTAGCTGTTGTGGTGCACCGGCCGGTGGCGCGCGGCGGTCACCATGAAGCCGGCGACGCCCTTGGTCTCGCCGAATTCCTTGACCATGCGATAAGCGGCATCGGCGTCGTTGAACGGCAAATAGAGCATCGAGCGCAGCCGCTCCTCGTGCGCCAGCACGCGCTCGGTCAGCCATCGGTTATAGGCGCGCGCCAGCGCCACCTCGACCTCGACCTGCGGATGCAGGCCGAGCGTGAGCATCGGCGTCGGAAACATCACCGCGATGTCGGTGCCCATGGCGTCCATCCAGCGCTTGGTCAGCGTGATGTCGCGGTGCGGATCGCCGGCGGCCTTCTCGATCTTGCGCAGCGCGTAGCGGGTGACGCGCCCGCCCATGTCCTGATAGCCGACGCCGCCCTGGAACATGCCGACATGTTTCATGCCGGTTTGGCTGGCGCTCATGGCAAGCTGCTGCAGCACCGGATCGTCCATGTATTCGAGGATTTCGTTGAGCGATTCCAACTCGTAGTGATGCGAGTCGACGTCGACGATCGGGAAATTCTTATAGCCGCGCTCGACCGCCTGCTTGGCCGCATGCGCGAGCAATTTCGTGGTATCGAATTCCTCGAACGCCATGCGGCGGAAATCGCTGAGCGGAAGGTCCATGATTATCCGTGTCCTCTGCGAGTGCGGTATCGATTTGAAATGACTGTCATCAAAGCGTTCCATCCAGGTAATGCACAAGAATACCGAGCAACAACAAGCCTAGAAAGAAAAGTCCGATATAAAGCAGCGCGCGCCGTCTTGCCTCCCAAGTCGCGAAATACCTTAGCCATATCCAAGGGTCCATTAGACCACCGTCTATCGACCGGACCAGGTCTGCCACATGCCGAGCTCGAACACTTGCAGGTTTACCGCCTTGAGCATGGCCGTGGCGGTGATCATGACTTCGGTCGCGGTCATCGGCGCCTGCGGCGGAAACGCCGGCAAGCCGTCCTCGCGCTCGGCTGCGCGCTCGGCGTAGAGCCGAACGGCTTGCGCCAGCATATTCTGAATCTCGGCATCGCTCGGCTGCGTGTCGCTGCGGGCCAAAGGTTCAATCGGCGACGACATAGACATCCTCCCCGCGCCGCACGACGTCGAAGCTCTTCAACTTCAGGCTCCGGTCGGCGGCGCATTCGCCGGTTTTCAGATCGTATTCATAGCCGTGCCAGGGACAGACGAAGTGGATCTCCTCGTCGGAAAATCGCTGCCCATGCCAGGTGCGGTCGGGCCCCAGCAGGTCCTCGACCTTGTGCATGATCAAGCCTTCGCAGGCCGGCCCGCCCTGGTGCACGCACAAATTTTCATAGGCGTAAAATTGCCCCTGCCAATGGAACACGCCGATCTCGCGGCCGCCATGATTGACGATGCGGCGCTCCCCGTCGGGGAACTGCGCCAGATTGGCGACGAAGATTTCCGGCATGCGGCTTCCATGTCTCGTCGGCCGCTGCATTGCAGCAAAGCCGGGAAAAGTATGACATTGAAATGCAGCGTCCGGCAATCAACGGGCTTCGCGAAAATTGAAGCCATGGTTGCAATCTCTCGCATTGTCGGAAGGCGCGGCATCACGCAAGGTCCGCCGGCCCGAGCTTTAAGGAGCGCCGGTGGACTTTTTGCCAAGCCTCGCCGTGATCGCCGGCGTCTTTCTGATTGCGGGTTTCGTCAAGGGTGTGGTCGGGCTCGGCCTGCCGACCGTGGCCATCGGCCTGCTCGGCCTGATGGTGACGCCGGCGCAGGCGGCCGCGCTGATCGTCATACCGTCGCTGGTGACCAACATCTGGCAATCGGCGGCGGGCCCCGTGCTCGCTCACTTGTTGCGGCGGCTATGGCCGATGTTCCTCGGCATTTGCGCCGGCACGTGGGTGAGCGCCGGCATTCTCACCGGCAGCAACAGCGCGGCCGCAAGCACCGCGCTCGGCATCGCGCTGGTGATCTACGCCGCGCTTGGTTTGAGCAAGGTGCATTTCATAGTGCCCGCGCGCGCGGAGGTCTGGCTGTCGCCGCTCATCGGCATCGCGACCGGTGTGGTGACGGGTGCGACCGGGATCTTTGCGCTGCCGGCAGTGCCCTATCTGCAATCGCTCGGTCTCGACAAAGACGAGCTCGTGCAGGCGCTCGGCCTGTCGTTCACCGTCTCGACCGCCGCGCTGGCCGTCGCGCTGATGGATGGCGGCGTGCTGCACATTGCGGAAATGAAAATCTCGTTGTTGGCGTTGGTTGCCGCGCTGATCGGGATGGGCTTCGGCCAAATCGTGCGCGGGCGGATTCGGCCCGAAACCTTCCGCTTCTTCTTTCTGATCGGGCTGCTGTTGCTGGGCGCCCACCTCGCGCTGCGCAGCGTCTACTAGCGGTATCATCCGCTTTACCCGCTTTCATTTGCGTGCAAATAATTGCACACGGGCAAGGGGAGGACGCGATGCCTCATATCACCGCGCGCGACGGCGTCCGGCTTTATTACGAGGAAGCCGGCGAGGGCACGGCCGTCGTCTTCGTGCATGAATATGCCGGCGACTACCGCACCTGGGAGCCGCAGATGCGGCATCTTCTCCCGCTCGCATCGCTGCGTCACCTACAGCCAGCGCGGCTATCCGCCGTCCGACGTGCCTGAAGATCCCGCGCGCTACGGCCAGGATATCGCGCGTGACGACGTAATCGCCTTGATGGATGCGCTGAAGATCGACAAGGCGCACGTGGTCGGTCACTCAATGGGCGGCTACACCGCGCTGCATGTCGGCATCAATTTTCCAAACCGTTGCCTTTCGGTGGTGGCGGCAGGCTGCGGCTGGGGCTCGACGCCCGACCCCGAGCTGCGCGCATCGCTGCTGGCATTCGCGGCCGATGCGGCGCGCATGTTCGCCGAGGAAGGCATTGTCGCGGCCGCGGCGAAATATTCCGAAGCGCATGGCCGTCTGCCGCAAAAATACAAAGACCCGCGCGGCCATGCCGAATTCGCCCGCATGCTTGCGGAGCATTCGGCCGAAGGTCATGCGCTCACCATGCTCAATCTGCAGATCAAGCGGCCGACGCTTTGGGACATGCAGGACGCGCTCAAGCGTTTCTCTGTGCCGCTGCTGGTGATCGTCGGCGACGAGGACGAGATGTGCATCGACGGCAGCGTCTTTCTCAAGCGTACCGCGCCGACGGCCGGATTGTTGGTGATCCCGCGCTCCGGCCACAATATCCCGGCGGAAGAGCCGGCCGCGTTCAACGCCGCCTGCGCCGAGCTGTTCGCGTCGGCCGAGGCCGGCCGCTGGCTGGCGCATAGGCCGAACGCATGATCAGAGCCCGACGGAAAGGCCGCCTTGATCGGTCGCTAGATGAAAACCGGACAATCGTCTGGTGAAATGAATTTCTGCGCGTAGTCCGGGTGCTTCGACGTTTCCAAAAGGAGGAATCGGATGGACCTCAAGCTCAGCGGCAAGACCGCGCTGGTGACCGGCGGCTCAGAAGGTATCGGCAAGGGCGTCGCGCGGGCGCTGGCCAAGGAGGGCGTCGACGTCGCCTTCTGCGCGCGGCACAAGGAACCGCTGGAAGCCGCCGCCGCCGAGATCGCGCAGGAAACCGGCCGCAAGATCGTCCCCATCACCGCCGATCTGCGCAAGGACGCCGACGCCAGGAATTTCATCGAGCAGGGGCACAAGGCGCTCGGCCGCGTCGACATCATGATCAACAATGCCGGCTCGGCGGCCGGCGGCGTGCTCGAGCACTTGAGCGAGGAGGAATGGGAACTCGGCATGCAGCTCAAATTCATGGGCTACGTGCGCTGCCTGCGCTACGTGTTGCCGATCATGGTGAAGCAGGGCGGCGGCCGGGTGGTGAACGTGATCGGCAATGACGGCGTGAAGCCGTCTTATTGGGAAATCTGCCCGGGCGCAGCCAATGCGGCGGGGCAGAACCTCACGCTGGCGCTCGCCGGCCAATACGGCAGGAACAACATCAGCTTCGTCGCGGTCAATCCGGGCCCGGTGCGCACCGAGCGCTGGGTCGGTTTGGTCAATGCCATGGCGCGCGACATGAAGCTTTCTTACGAGGAAGCCGACAAGCTGGCGCCGGCGTCGATTGCCATGGGGCGCATTTCCGAGGTCGAGGAGGTCGCCAATCTGGTCGCCATGCTGGCCTCGCCGCTGATGACCATGGTCAACAGCACCATGATCGAGATCGACGGCGGCCAGGACAAGCCGCTGATGGACCGTTTCCGCGACCGGCCGACGGCTTGAAAGAGCATGGCAGCCATATACAACCAAAGCGAGAGATGAGGGTATTATCGAAGATAGCCCAAGCAGCTCGGCAATATTTTGTCTTAACTCGAATTATCTACTTCCGTTGTCCGTGAGCCGGTCCCGTTGGCCGCTGTCATCTCGAAAGCACGTCACCGCACGCCCGGCGCGGGCGTCTGCACAGCACGCCGCTTCACAATGTTCAACGCAGCATAACACGCGCCAAAGACCGCCAGCCCTACGATGTTGACTGCCCAAAGCTGCGGCCACAGCAGGGCCGCGGCACTCGCAAATATCACGACGCGCGGCAAGAGCGAGAGAGCGCTGAATAGATACCCGTTAAGAGCTGCCGAGAGCGCATAGACGCCGACGATGGCCAGGGCAAACCTGGGCACGGTCTCCCAGAACGTGCCCATCAAAAGGAACGAATTGTCATAGACGAAAAGGTAAGGCACGAGCAGACCCACCAGCCCCAGTTTCATCGCTGTCATGGCCGTCTTCAATTCGTTTGCTTTCGCAATTCCAGCCGCCACGAATGCGCCGATGGCGACCGGAGGCGTGATGCCCGAAAGAATCGCAAAATAGAAGCAGAACATGTGAGCGGCGATTTCGTTCACGCCCATTTTAATGAGAGCGGGGATAGTCAACGTTGCTACGATGATGTAGGCGGCCACCGTCGTCATGCCCATGCCCAGTACGATCGACGCGACCATCGCCAGCAGCAGCAAAAGAAGGAGATTGCCGCCCGCCAGCGCGATCATCAGGCTGGAAAAGGTTAAGCCCAGCCCGGTGACCTCTATGGAGGCGACGATGATGCTAGCGGCAGCGCAAGCCAGGCCCATCACGACGCATGCCAGGGAGCCTTCGATCATTGCCTCCGCGATCTTCCGGGGTCCCATTCGGCTCTTCGGATGCAACGAGGCGCAGATCAGAATGGCGATAATCGAAAGGAAAGCGGAGTAGAACGGGCTGTAGCCGACGAACAGCAAAATGACGAGGGTGGGAAGGGGCAGTAACAGGTACCATGGCCCCTTGATGAGAAGCGTCTTGAAATCCGGAAGCTCTTCTTTCGGGGTCGTGCCGAGCTTGCGTTTCAGCGCCTCGAAATGAACCCCCCAGAACAGACACAGAAAATACATCAGCGCGGGAACGAAAGCCCAGATCATGAGCTTGTAAAGCGGTTCCCCGGTGTATTCGGCGATGAGGAACACCACGGAGGCCATGATCGGCGGCATTATTTGCCCGCCCATGGACGCCACTGCTTCCACTGCTCCGGCAAAATGCGGCTGGTATCCCAGCTTCTTCATCATGGGAATCGTGAACGACCCGGTCGTGACGATGTTGGCGATGCCGTTGCCCATCATGGTGCCGACCAGGGCACTGCCTATGACAGCGACTTTTGCTGGTCCTCCGACGCGCGAGCCAGCCAGCGCAAATGAAAGATCCTTGAAATAGTCCGCTGCGCCGCTCTTCAGCAGGAAGGTCCCGAAATAGATAAAGATGGCGACGTACACAGCCGAGACACCCGTCGGGATTCCCAGAATACCGTCGGTTGAATTGAACCCGATATCGACCAGCCGGTTAAAGCTGTAGCCGCCATGAACGAAACTGAACGGCAGGTGTTGACCGAAAATCGCATATAGCGCGAACAGTACCGTTACGATGGTCATCGGCCAGCCCAGCGTCCGCCTGACCGAAATCACGACAAGACTTGCCAGCACGACGCAGGCGATCTTGTCGAGCGTATCCGGTATCCCCGCCCGCAGTCCGATGGCTTCGTAGTCGATGAGAACGTAGGCGCCGATCGCAAGCGTCGCGAGAATGAGCACCACGTCCCACGCTTTTTTAAGCTTGGAGCGGCCCTCCACGCACAATCCGCTAACGAAAAAGGCCAGGAGCAGCAGGAAAACCAGGTGAATGCCCCGATGGCGCCAGATTTCGTAGACGCCGAAATAAGCCTTGTAGAGATGGTACGTGGCCATGGAAAAGGCCACGAAATTCATCAGGTAAAAAGCAGTCAGATATCGGGAAATTCCGCTCCACGCGCCATTTCCCGATTCGTGCTGCTGCATGGTCCGCTCCCCTGAGAAGTTGCTGCGACGCGCTACGCGCAAGCGCCCGCTCGCGTATGTCGCGGAGCAGGCGCCTGCACCTTCGTTCTGGCTCCGTTAAAGGGTCGCTCCCGCTCGGAACGTCCGCCCGCAGGACCGATCTTCGAGCGAACAACGTCGGAGCCCGCCCGGCATCGGTCCGAAAAGCCGGCTCGCTGCGGTCATCCCCTTCCTGAGTTTCGCACCGAGAATGCCACGGCAAATCTCATTGGACTTCCTTGATGGCCTTCAGCGCGCCCGGGTGAAAGAGCGCCGGATCGATTCCCAGGGTCAGGTGTTTTGGATCCTTCATGTACGTGTACATCTTGTTCACTTCGTAGAGCTTCTGGCGGTTCTTCAAGATCGCCTTGGTCACGTTGTACACGAAATCATCCGGTAGATCCTTGTTGGCGATAATCACGCCGGTTCCCGCTATTACCTCGACCGGCGGGCTGACGTCTTTCAGGAATTTGTACATCGGCGACAGCGGATAACCCATGTAGCCCGGATTCTGTGCCACGAACTTGTCGATGATGTCTTTGTGGATGGTGGGTATGACGAGCTGCATGCTGTTCTCGAGATCCAGGACCAGGCCCAGCGGATTGTTGGGTGGCGCGGGGGCCAGAGCGCAATCGGCCCGATTGTCTTTCATGAGGGTTACGGCTTGGGTGAACTTCACGTGATTCACCGAGCCCCCGTTCTTCTTGATATCGTCATAATTAAAACCGTAAAGGGCAAACACCTTCCGGGTGAGGTTTTCGTTCTGGCCGCCGAGCTGCGCGGTGATGACGCGCTTGTTCTTCAGGTCGCCCCAGTCCTTGACTCCGCTTTTCTTGTTGCACACGAAATACGGGCTGCCCAGCATGCCGGGAAGCACCACGCGGACGTTCGTGAGCTTCTTCTTGAACGGCTTGATCCCCTGCCGCGCCTGAAACACGGACGCGAGATAGGTCCAGCCCATCTGGGCGTCCTGGCCCTCGTTGATCAGGCGGATATTGCCAAGGCTCAGGCCCGAGGTAGCAGTCACGTTCAGGCCTTTGACATCGGACATGATGGCTTGAGACATCACCGCCGCTGAGTTGTACCACGCCCCGCCGACTGTTCCGGAAACAAACGTAATCTTCTTCGGGGCATCCGCCGCCCGCGCCGCGTTGAAAATGCACAGCCCGAACGCGAGAAAAAAGAGGGATAGATACGCGCCCTTCCGGGACATCCTGGAACGTTTCATTTCCTGTGCTCCTTGTTCGTGTTTAAGAATTGCCCCTTGCGGGGATGGTTCTCACGAAGCGTCCCTCATGACACCGAGAAAACTTCCGCCCGCTCGACCTCCCCCAAGATACTGCGGGCGATGCGATAGACGATGTTTGTCCGCTGCCGCGGGTCCGCGTTTCCAACCCGTCGTCGTCTTTGACATATACTGACTCGACCTGCATGGAGAATCAATGATCAGGAAGCCTGGCCCCTGAACGCGCGGACGGAGATCATCGACTATCCTGATGCGCGATGTGCCGGTTGAATCAGGTTCCAGGCTTCAGCACGTCGGCGATCCAGTCCCACATGTAGTGGACGCCGATGGTCACGTTATCGACTTGGCAGTGGTGAAAGCCGCCTTCCTCGCGGTGAAACACCTTGAAGGTCTTCTGCTTGGAGCCGACCGCGTCGAAGCATTTCTCGGCAAGCGAAAGCGAAATCTACTCGTCGCCCGGCGGCGTGCTCGAGCACTTGAGCGAGGAGGAATGGGAACTCGGCATGCAGCTCAAATTCATGGGCTACGTGCGCTGCCTGCGCTACGTGCTGCCGATCATGGTGAAGCAGGGCGGCGGCCGGGTGGTGAACGTGATCGGCAATGACGGCGTGAAGCCGTCTTATTGGGAAATCTGCCCGGGCGCAGCCAATGCGGCGGGGCAGAAGGTCGAGGAGGTCGCTAATCTGGTCGTCATGCTGGCCTCGCCGCTGATGACCATGGTCAACGGCACCATGATCGAGATCGACGGCGGCCAGGACAAGCCGCTGATGGACCGTTTCCGCGACCGGCCGACGGCTTGAAAGAGCATGGCAGCTATATACAACCAAAGAGAGAAATGGGGTATTATGTCCTTTCGCAAGGCTGCGAGAGCGGTCATGATCGAGGTGTGGGACCGAGTGGGCCGGCAGAAACGGAACGACGATGCAGCGTGAAAAATTGAAGGTGGTGCCTGTATCCGGCTGAGCCGGGGCGCTATGTGCTCGACGATCAGGTCGGCTTCCTGATGCGGGTGGCCATGCAGCGGCACACCGCGATCTTCACCTCGCGCATGATCGAGGCGCTGACGCAAACCCAATTTGCCGCGCTCGCCAAGCTCTACGAGGTCGGGCCCTGCTCGCAGAATTACCTCGGCCGGCTGATCTATCTCGACGCCGCCACCATCAAAGGCGTGGTCGACCGGCTGGCCTTGCGCGGATTCCTCACGGCCCTGAACGATCCCAAGGATCGCCGCCGCCGCGCGGTGGCGCTCACCGAGCGCGGCCGCGAAGTGACCGAAGCGGCGATGAAGGTCGCCGCCGAAATCACGACCGCGACGCTCGTGCCGCTGACGGCGGAGGAGCAGCGCGCAGTGACGATGCTGCTCAAGAAGTTCGGCTGATAATCGCCATTCCGCGTAAGCGGGAATCAAGGATCGTTGCTTCGCGCTCAGAGTAGTATTGCCGGGTCCCCACTTCCCGTCTTCGCGCTCCGCGCTTCGGCGGACTCCAATGCGTGCCGAAGCTCGCGAAGCGAGCGTAGGCGGGCCGCGCAGACGAACGGAAAAGTATTTACGGGCAAATGTAACCGGCGCCGCTCGGATTCTTGAAACAGCCGACCGACTGCGGCAGCAGATGCTTCGGCAGCCACAGCACGACTTCCGGGAAAAATATCGAGAAGGCGATGGCCGTGAGAAAGACGATATAGATCGGCAACGATGCGAACATCGCCCGACCGAAGCGCACGCCGACGAATTTCGACGCCATTAGCAGTGCCAACCCGTATGGCGGCGTGATCAGCCCGAACGCGAGCGTAATGATGATGACCACGCCCATGTGAACGGGGTTGATGTCGGCGTTCTTTGAGAGATCTGTGATGATCGGCATGAAGATGATGATGGCCGGGATGGCGTCGATGAAATCGCCGACGACCACGAACAGCACGACCAGCAGCAGCATAATCAGGATCGGATCGCCACCGGCGGCCGACGATATCCAATTCGAGACCACCGCGGGTCCGCGCAAGTAGGCCAGCATCCAGCCGAACACCGAGGCGGCGCCGATGGTGATCAGCGGAATAGAATAGAGCAGGCCGGTCAACGCCATGTCGCGCGGCAGATTGCGGATGTGCCGGATATTGAGCAGCGGTATCGCGAAAAAAACGATATAGGCGACGGCAATAACGCCGGCTTCGGTCGGCGTGAATTTGCCGGTGAGGATACCGCCCATGATGATGAGCGGGATCATCATCGGAATGACGGCCTGCTTGGTCGCGGTCGTGAACTGGCCGAAGGTCGCGCGCTGATGCTTGAGACCGAGAGGTCCGAAGAAATAGCTGTAGATCATCAGTCCGATGCCGACCATCACGCCCGGCACCACGCCGGCCAGGAACAGCCCGCCGATCGAGACGTTGCCGGTCGCCCCGTAGACCACGGCCATGATGCTGGGCGGAATAAGGTTCGCCATGGTCGAGGCCGAGGCGATCAGCGCGGCCGTGAAGGCAAGATCATAGCCTTCGCGCTTCATCTCCGGCCCCAGTGTGCGCGTCAGAACCGCCACGTCGGCTGCCGACGAGCCGGAGATACCGGCAAAGAACATGCTGAACACCGTCACCACCTGGGCGAGGCCGCCGCGCACGTGGCCGACCATGGTCTGCGACAGCCGGATCATGCGCACGGTGACATTCGCCGAGGTCATGAGATCGCCGACCAGCAGAAAGAACGGCACCGCCAGCAGCGCTTCGACGTCCATGCCGTTGAACAACTGCGCCATCATCGAGGCGAGGCTGACCTGGGTGAACGCGGTCACCGTCAGCACGGCGGCGATCAAGGCGAACGCCACCGGCACGCCCATGTAGCCGAGGAAAAGGAACAGAAAGCCCATCAAGAAGATGAGCGCGCCGTTGGAAGTCACAGCGATTTCCTCTTCTCGTCGATATCGATAGCGGGGAAACCGTTGCGCCAGCCATTGACTATCTGTTCGATGATGAAAAGCGCGACCAGAATGCCGCACAGCGGAATGGCGGCGTAGTAGGTCGCCATCGGCGTCATCGACGGCATCCGTAGGCTTTTGAAGCCGTCGAGAAAGTTCAAATAGCCGAACCAGATCATGCAAAGAGCGACGGCGAGCACGACAGCGCGGTTGAACATTTCGAAGAAGAGTCGGCGGTTGCCGGTCATCGATTCGGCGAGCGCGGCAAGATAAAGATGATCGTTACGCCGCGTCGCCGCGGCGACACCGATGAAGATGCCGTATATGAAAAACGTCATCGTCGCCTCCTGGAGCCAGAGCCAGGGGTGACCGATGGTGCGGGTGACGACGTCGCACATGACCAGCACGCAAAAGCCGGTGATGGCAATGCCGCACAGGATCATCAGGATATGTTCGAGCGGGTCGAGTGCGCGCCACTTTAAATGGCGCTGTTCCTGCAGGACCAGGCCGTTAAAGCCGCGCATCGGACTATTCCGGATCGGAAACGAAGCTCAACCCGACCGCAAGGAGGCGGCAAGCCTCCTTGCGGCCAAGCTGCACTTTTTTACTGCACGCTGCGCACGAGGGCGAGCACTTTCACGGCGTGCGGGCCAAGCTGTTTGGCGAGCTTGTCCTGGATCGGCTTGCTGATGGCCTGGAAGCCGCTCTTGTCGACGTCCTTGACAACCTTGACGCCGATCTTCTGGAGTTTAGCCAGCGCCTTATGCTCGAGCTCGAAAGCCGCGGCCGGTTCTTTCTGGCTGACTTCGTCGGCTGCCGCCTGCACCCACTTCTTCTGTTGGTCGGTCAGGCTCTTCCAGACCTTGTCGCTGACGAACATCGCGGCGTTGTTGGCCTCGTGCTCGGTGATCGACAGCACCGGCGCGGGCTCGTAGTGCTTGTTGACGAGGTAGTTGTTGATGCCGTTCTCGGCCATGTCGACCACGCCGGTCTGCAACGAGGTATAGACCTCGCCGAACGGCATGTGCACGACCTGCGCGCCATAGGCCGGGAAGAGCGTGTCTTCCGTCACCGTCGCCTGCACGCGCATCTTCATGCCCTTGAGGTCGGAGACCTTCTGACCGGCTTCTTGCCGTAGATGTCGCGCAGGCCCTGCGAGCCGAGCGCGATCATATGCGCGCCCGTCATCTTGGCGGCATAGAGCTCCTTCATGGCTGCGATGACTTTCGGATCGGCCAGTGCTTTGATCGCGTGCGCTTCGCCCCGGAAAATGAAGTGAAGCGAAAACACACCGGATTCCGGTTGCGCCGTCGACGCATTGGCCGTGGCGACGATTGTGAAGTCGATGTCGCCGGTCTGCACCTTCTGCAAGGCTTGCGGTTCGGTGCCAAGCTGGGCGCCCGGATACTGATTGATCGAGAGCGTTCCCTTGCTCAGTTCGGCCAGCTTTTTGCTGAACAGTTCCGCGGCGATGCCGTAACCGCTGTTCTTCGGCTGGTCGTAGGCGAAAGAAAACGTGCGGTTTTGCGCGAGTGCTGCGGTGGACGACATCGCCAAGGCGACGCCGATAAAGATGCCGCGCGTGAGCGGCAGATACCGTGAAACGGACATGAAGCTCCTCCCGTGGCTGTCGCCGCTTACTTGTCGGCTGCTTGTTTGCCGGACGGTCCGAGGACACCGGCCGCAGCATTATCGGCCGCTCTAACTTTGTTCACAAGATAGTATTTATGATTGTATACTATTTCTCCCGGTGGCAAATTGGCGCGCATGGCTATGGCGCGAGCTTCCAAAAAACCGGTGTCGCGCAAGGACGCCGCAAAAAACCCCGGTATTCCACAGCCGGCGGCCGATATTCCCGGGCGCGAGCCGTCGATCGTCAATCTGATCACGCGCAAGCTGGAAGAAGACATCGTGCTGGGCCGGCGGCACCCGCGCGAGCGGCTGGTCGAACAGGACCTGTGCGCCGACTTCAACACCCATCGCGGCGACGTCCGGCTGGCGCTGTTCGAGCTGGAAAAGAAGGGCATCGTCCAGCGCATCCCCAACCGGGGCGCCATCGTGCGCGACCTGACGCCGCGCGAGGTGCGGGAGATTTACGACGTGCGCGAGGAACTCGAGGTCATGGCGGTGCGCGTGCTGCCGTTTCCGGTGGCCAAGGCGGACATCGCCAGGTTGGAAACGCTGCAGCGCGAGCACAGTAAGGCGGTCGATGCCGGCGACTTTCTTGCGGTGTACTACAGCAACGTTCACTTTCATCGAGCGCTGTATGGCTTGTGCGGCAATGCCAGTCTGATCGAGACCATCGAGCAACTGGCGCAAAAGGTTGCGGGCATCCGCTCCTATGCGCATGCCGATCCGGGCGCGCTGAACGACGCCCGCCGCGACCACATCGAGATGATCGATGCGTTGCGCAATTCCCGCCGTAGCGACCTGCTGACCTTGACGCGGCGCCATCTCAAGCCGGCGGCGCAGGCCTATATCCGCGCCTACCGGCTGCGGTTTGGCGGCGACGGCGACGCTTAGAGTCTGATCCGTTCAGATTGAATCAGAATGCCGCCTAACATTTTGCTGGCGCATGATCTTTTCCGAAAACCGGTTCCCACTTTTCGGGATCATGCGCTAGTCCGCGATTTTTTCAGGATCGTCTTCAACCGCTGCGGCGAGATCGGCAGCTGCGTCACGGCGCCGGGACATTGCAGCGCGTCGTCGATGGCCGAGGCGATTGCCGCGCCGACCGGCGTGATGCCGCCTTCGCCGGCGCCCTTGAAGCCGTAGGTGTTGAGCGGCGACGGCGCGTCCTCGGTGACGATCACGTCGACACGCGGCACCTCATGTGCCGTCGGCATCAGATAATCCGCGAAGGTGACCGAGAGCGGCTCGCCGTCCTCGGCGTAGAGGAATTCCTCAAAGAGCGCGCCGCCAAGCCCTTGCGCAACGCCGCCGAGAATCTGGCCTTCCACCAGCATCGGGTTGACCGCCTTGCCGATATCGAAGGCGACCAGATAGCGCTCGATGGTGACGCCGCCGGTGTCGGCATCGAGCTTGAGCTGCACGACATGTGCGCCGTAAGGATAGACCATGTGGCTCGACTTGAACTCGGCCTCCGCGCTCAGGCCCTCCGGCTTGGTCGCGGCGAGTGCTGCGAGCCGCATCGAGGGACCGGCTTTGCCGGTGCGCACGATGTCGCCGTCGACAATGTCGAGCGCATCGGCCGAGGTCTGCATCAGCTCGGCGGCGGCGTCGAGCGCGGCGTCGCGCAACTTCACCGCGGCCATGCGGGTTGCCTCGCCGCACATCACCGTGACGCGCGAGGCAAAGGCGCCGAGACCCTTGTCGATGCGGTCGGTCTGGCCGTGCACGACCTTGATCGCCGTGTAGTCGACGCCCAGCGTCTCGGCGGCGATCTGCGCGATGGCGGTTTCCACGCCTTGCCCGATGGAGGCGACGCCGGTGACCACTTCAATCGCGCCGCTCGGCGCAACGTCGATGCGCACTTTGTCGAAGGGGCCGAGCCCGCTCTTCTCGACGAAAATGGCAAAACCGGCGCCGACTTTTTCGCCGGCTGCGCGGCGGCGGGCGCGATGCGGCTCGCATGCCCGGCCAATCGGCCGCGGCCAGCAGCTTGTCCGTGAGTTTGGCGTAGTCGCCGGAGTCGTAAATGATGTCGGTGCCCAGCGTGCCGAAGCCGAGTGAGTACGGCATCGCGCTTTTGTCGATGAAATTGCGGCGGCGGATTTCGATGGCGTCAATGCCGGTCTTGGCGGCGATGGCGTCGATCAGCCGCTCGCGCACGAAGGTGGTCTCGTAGCGGCCGGGCGAGCGATAGGTGCCGCACGGCGTCTTGTTGGTCAGCCGGATGTGGCCGACCGCGCGATAGGCCGGCACGCGATAGGGGCCCGGCAGCATGGCGGCGGCCAGATCGGGAACGGTGGCGGCGTGCGTGCGCATATAGGCGCCGTTGTCGTGGAAGAATTCGTTGTCGATGCCGAGAATGCGGCCGTCTTTGTCGATCGCCGCCTTGATCTTGTGGCGCTGCTGGCGCGAATGGTTGGCGGCGATCAGGTGCTCGCGCCGGTCCTCGATCCATTTGATCGGCCGCTTGAATGTCAGCGCCGCGGCGCAGACCAGAACGTCTTCCGGGTACATCTCGCCGCGGATGCCGAAGCCGCCGCCGACATGGCCTTCGTAGAGTTGAACCTTGTCGGTCGGGCGGCCGAACATCAGCGCGAGGCGATCCCGGTTCCAATGCGGCACCTTGGCGGCGCCGTGCATTTCCAGGACGTCGCTGGCCTCGTCGTAGCGCGCGATGGCGCCCGCGCGTCTCCAGCGGCACGCCGCTGTGCCGCCCGATCGACAGATCGAGTTCGACGATTTGGTCGGCGGCGCGAAACGCGGCATCGACATCGCCGGATTTCTTCTCGATCACCGTTGCTTCGGTTGAGCGGTCGGCGTCGAACGGGCCAGGCGCTGCAGCGGCATCGAGGATGACCGGCAGGGGCTCGATAGCGAGTGCGACCAGATCGGCGGCGTCCTCGGCGAGATAGGGATCCTCGGCGAACACGGCCGCGACCGGCTCGCCGATATAGCGCACATGGTCGGACGCCAGCGCGTATTGCCGGTAGGGCTCAAGCGCCGTCAGCCCGGTCAACCGGAAGCCGATAGGCGGAATATGCGCCACATCGGCATAGGTCCACACCGCATGCACGCCGGGCAACGCGAGCGCGGCGCTGGCGTCGATCGATTTAAGTTTCCCGTGCGCCACGGGCGAGCGCACCACGCGCATATGCCACTGGCCGGGAAAGTTGATGTCGGCGGCGAAGCGGCCTTGGCCGGTCAGCAGCGGGCGATCTTCCAGACGCGGAACGGAACGGCCGACAAATTTTTGCTTTTGCTCGGTCATCGCGATGCCTGATCAACACTCCGCTCATTCCCGCGTCAGCGGGAATCCAGTGCCACGATCGCAGAGCCAGCGTTTATCGCCTCTGGGTCCCTGCTTTCGCGGGGTCGAGCGGCCGGCTATGCAGCTTGGTCAACGCGTCACTTCCGCATCTCTTTCGCCGCCGCGCGTACGGCCTTGATGATGTTCTGATAGCCGGTGCAGCGGCAGAGGTTGGACGACAGCACATCCAATAAATCGTCATCGCTGATATCAGGCTCGCGCTCGAGCACGCCGACCGCCAGCATCAAAAAGCCCGGTGTGCAGAAGCCGCATTGCAGGCCGTGGTGATCCATGAAGGCCTGCTGCATCGGGTGCAGCGTGTCGCCGTTCGCCAAGCCCTCCACGGTGCGGATGCTCTTGCCGTCCGCCTGCACGGCGAACATCAGGCACGAGCGCAGCGGCTCGCCGTCGACAATGACGGTGCAGGCGCCGCAGATGCCGTGCTCGCAGCCGATATGGGTGCCGGTCTGCCCGCAATCCTCGCGGATGGCGTCGGCCAGCGTGCGCCGCGGCTCGACGGCGATGGCGTGATCGCGGCCGTTGATACGAAGCGTGATGGCGGTCTTTTCGGTCATTGTTGCCAGCCCGCAGCCGGCGTCCAACGCGCGGATGTCATGCCCGCGAAGGCGGGCATCCAGTAAACACAGGCGCGCGTTGTGACGCGATGCCGTGCCCCATTCCGAACTTGGCGTTTACTGGGTCCCCGCCTTCGCGGGGACGACGGCTGAAATTGGCGAAAGCTCATGCCTTTACTCCAGCATTCCTAAGCGCCGCGCGGATGCGCTGCGGCGTCGCCGGCATTTCGTCGATCGTAACACCGAACGGCGTCAGCGCGTCGTTGATGGCGTTGATCACCGCCGCCGGCGCGCCGATGCAGCCGCCTTCGCCCAGGCCCTTGGCCTTGGTGATCGAATTCACGCTCGGCGTCTCCATATGGTGCAGTTCTATCGGTGGAATTTCGCGTGCGGTCGGCGGCATGTAATCGGCGAGCATTGGCGGTGAGGATGCTGCCGCTCTCGTCGTAGATGATTTCCTCCAGCAACGCGTTGCCGATGCCTTGCGCAATGCCGCCATGCACCTGGCCGTCGGCGATCATCGGATTGATAATGCGGCCGGCATCCTCGGCTGCCAGGAATTTTTCAACGACCACACGGCCGGTCTCCGCGTCCACCTCGACAATCGCCACATGGCAGGCATTGGAGAAAGTGCCGGGCGGATCGTAGCTGCCGGTCTCGGTCAGGCCCGGCTCGATCTCGCCCTTGAAGCGATGCGTCTGCGTATAGGCTTCGCGCGCCATCTTGGCGATCGGCACCGCGCGATCGGTGCCGGCGACGCGCGCCTCGCCGTTCTCCAGCACGATGTCATCGGGCGCGGCCTCCAGCATGTGGCTCGCGATCTTGATCAGCTTGGCGCGTACTTTCTGCGCCGCGATCAACGTGGCGCCGCCGGCGATCACCAGCGAGCGGCTGGCGAAAGTGCCCCAACCGTAAGGTGCGCTGTCGGTGTCGCCGTGCACCACCTTGATCGTCTGCGGTGTAACACCGATTTCGTCGGCAATGATCTGCGCGAGCGTGGTGCCGAGACCCTGGCCGTGCGGCGAGGAGCCGATGCGCGCCTCGATGAAGCCGGACGGATCGACGGTGATGATCACCGTTTCCCATCCGGGCGTGATCTCCATGCCGCGTGCGGCGAAGGCCGGGCTGCCGTAGCCGGTGCGCTCGGAGAAGGTGGCAAAGCCGATGCCGAGATGGCGGCCTTGCGCGCGCGCCGCTTGCTGCCGCGCGCGGAACGCCGGCACGTCGATCGCCTTCACCGCCATCTCCAGCGTCTGCTTGTAGCTCGCCTCGTCAAAGACGAGGCCGGTCGCCGAGGTGTAGGGGAATTTGTCGATCAGGTTGCGGCGGCGGATGTCGATCGGATCGATACCGAAGGCGGCCGCCGCCTTGTCCATCGCGCGCTCGAGCGCGAAGGTGATCACCGGCCGCGACACCCCGCGATAGGGCGCCATGGTGCAGGTATTGGTCAGCACGCCGCGCGCGCGGCAGTGATAGGCGCGGAAATCGTACGGGCCCGGCATTTCCGCCATCGCCATCAGCGGCTCGACGCCGCAGGTGGTCGGGTAGCAGGAGTAAGCGCCGACATTGGCGATGACGTCGGCTTGCAGCGCGATCAATTTGGCATCGGCATCGAAGGCGGCTTGCAGTGTGACGGCTTGGTCGCGCGAATGAAAACCGGCGATCAGGTTCTCGCGCCGGTCCTCAGTCCAGGCCACCGAGCTCTTTAGCTTGCGCGCCAGCCACACCAGCACGACATATTCGTTGGCGAGCGACATCTTCTGGCCGAAGCCGCCGCCGACGTCCGGCGCGATCACGCGCAGCTCGGCCTCCGGCATGCCGAGCAGGTCGGCGATGGCCGTGCGCGCCAAGTGCGGCATCTGGGTGGTGCAAGTGAGTGTGACGCGGCCGCTCGCGGCGTCATAGGCGGCGTGGCCGCCGCGCGCTTCCATCGGCGTTGCGTTCTGCCGGCCCGAGCGCGCCTCGACGGTGACGACTTTGTGCGCGCTTTTCCAGACCGTGTCGAAATCCGGCGTCTTGACCACGCCTTCGACGATGACATTGCCGGGCGCTTCGGCATGTAGCTGCGGCGCGCCGGTCTGCAGCGCCGCGCGCGCATCGATCACCGGCGCGGTTTCTTCAATCGAGAGCGCGACCAGATCGGCGATGTCCTCGGCTTCGCTGGCGCTCGCCGCCACCACCGCGGCGACCGGCTCGCCGACAAAGCGCACTTGGCCGTCGGCCAGCACCGGTTGCCCGACCGGTCTGTAGTTGAACTTGTGCAGCATCGGCTTGATCGGTTTCACGTCTTTGAGGTCGGCGGCGGTGATCAGCGGTTGCGCCTTGCGGCGCGTCGATTTTCACGATCTCGCCGGCGGCGACCGGGCTGCGCACGAAACGCACCCAATGCGCGGCCTTGAGGTCCGCGGTGAAGCGGCCGCGGCCGGCGACCAGCGCGGGATCTTCCAGCCGGCGGATGGCGCGGCCGACCCATTTGGTGCCGGAGCCTTTGGTTGGCGCGTTCATAATTGAAACCGTTCTTCCCCGCGGAAGCGGGGACCCAGAGCG
Organism: uncultured Alphaproteobacteria bacterium; assembly: GCA_963761245.1. Classification (GTDB taxonomy): domain Bacteria; phylum Pseudomonadota; class Alphaproteobacteria; order Rhizobiales; family Xanthobacteraceae; genus Pseudolabrys. The sequence goes on from CAVXGN010000018.1 coordinate 61,326, forward strand.
GCAAACCGCTGGTCCGGCATTCGTGACCTTGGATTCCCGCTTGCGCGGGAATGAACGGTTTGAGGTCTCATACCGCAGCCTCCAGCGCGCGGCGCACTACCGCGCGCACCAGGTCGCGCCGGTAGTCGGCATCGGTCTGGTGATCGACCAGCGGCTCGATCGAAAGCGCTGCCGCCTCGGCGGCGGCGCGGAAGATGGCGTCGCTCGGCGTTTGGCCGTCGAGCGCGTTTTCGGCGGCCGCGATCCGGCGCGGAGAAGCCTCGGCGCCGCCGACGCCGATACGCGGCGCGACAATCTTGCCGCCTTGCAGGCGATAGCTGACAAGCGACGCCGCCATGGCGAAATCGCCGGCGCGGCGGTTGAATTCATTGAAACCGAATTTTGCGTCGGGCGCGAGCAACGGCAGCCGCGCCTCGGTGAGCAATTCGTCCTCGGCGAGTGCGGTCGCCATGATGCCTTGGAAAAAATCTTTGGCTGCGATCAGCCGCTCGCCACGCGTGCTTTTGGCGACCAGCGTGGCATCGAGCGTCGCCGCCACCAGGCACCATTCCGAGGCCGGATCGGCGTGCGCGAGGCTGCCGCAGAAAGTGCCGCGCACGCGGATCGGGTAATGCGCGATGTGCCGCGCCACGGCGCTGAGCAGTTTGCCGAGCGGATTGTCGACGACGGATTTGTGGAAGGCGGCATGGCGCACGCAGGCGCCGATGCTCAGCGTCTTGCCGTCGCTCGTGATCTTGTCGAGGCCCTCGATCTCGTTGATGTCGACCAGATGCGCCGGCTTGGCGAGCCGGAACGCCATGATCGGCACCAGGCTTTGCCCGCCCGCCAGCACGCGGCCGTCCTGCGGCGCGACCTCCGCCAAAATCTTCAGCGCCTCATCGAGCGTCTTCGGCACATGGCGGACGAACGGCGCGGGTTTCATGGCTCACGCCTCATCCAGGCCGATATCGACCGCTGTGGACGCCTGCACCATCTTGCTTGAGGAAATATAGTCGACGCCGGTTTCGGCGATGGCGCGCACGGTGTCGAAGCGCACGCCGCCGGAAGCTTCCAAGGGAATCTTGCCGTCGACCAGCTTCACCGCCGCGCGCATGTCCTCAAGCGCCATGTTGTCGAGCATGATGACGTCGGCGCCGGCGGCAATCGCCTCGCGCACCTGTTCGAGCCGGTCGCACTCGACCTCGATCTTGACCAGCGTCGGCGCGCCGGCGCGTGCGCGCGCAACGGCTTTCGCAATGCTGCCGCAGACGGCGATGTGGTTGTCCTTGATCATCACGCCTGAATCGAGACCGAGCCGGTGATTGGCGCCGCCGCCGCACATCACGGCGTGCTTCTCCAGCGCGCGCAGCCCGGGCGTGGTCTTGCGGGTGTCGATCAGTTTCGCCTTGGTGCCCTTGATCGCGTCCATCCAGCGCGCGGTTTCGGTGGCGATGCCGGAGAGATGCTGCACGATATTGAGCGCGGTACGCTCGACCGTGAGCACACTGCGCGCCTTGCCTTTGACCGTCAGCAGCACGGTTTTCGGCTGCACGCGGTCGCCGTCGTTCGCCGTCACCGCGACGGCCAGCGTCGGGTCGTAGCGGCGGAAGCAGGCGGCGGCCACCTCGATGCCGGCGAGCGACAGCGGCTGGCGCGCGTTCATGGCGAAGGCGCCCTCCGCGTCGGCATCGATCATGCTCAGCGCGGTAACGTCGCCGTGGCCGATGTCCTCGGCAAGCCAGAGATCGATCAGGCGATTGACTAGAAAGAGATCGAGCATTGCGAACCTTGTTGGTTGATGAGACGCCCGATCATGCGCCGTTCCCGAATGATGCGCGACAAGCACGCGCGTTCGACACGACTTTTGTGTGTGCGCAAACGATAATGCGCAGGTTTGGATTGTCAAACGCCGGCAGTGCCACCTACCGCCACGCAACGCTGTTATTCGTGCAGCCATGGCGCATCCGCGGCCGTGCTGTGCGAGAGTGCGCACGAAGACGAGTTCTGTCGGAATGGGAGACTGAATATGAGAATTTCGTGGATGAGCGGATGGCGCGGCGGCGCCATCGTCGGCGCGCTTGCAATCGGCGCCGGGCTGGCCTGGGCCGCGCCCTTGAAGATCACGCTGGCCGGCGGCTCGGTCGGCGGTGCCTGGAGCGCCATGGGCACGGCGATTGGCGAGACCATCCGGCTGGAATCGCCGGGCTCCTCCTTTACCTATGAGCCGGGCGTCGACGCCGCCAATGTGCAGCTCGTCTCCAACGGCAAGGTGCAATTGGGCATCGCGCATGCGCAGATGGCGCTGCGCGGGCTCAAAGGCATTCCGCCGTTCAAGGCCAAGACCTCGGACATCAAGGCGATCGCGCTGCTCGATCCGCAGGCGGCGGTGCAGATCCTGGTGCGCCAGGATTCCAAGATCCAAAGCCTCGATCAGATCAAGAAGGACAAGATGGCGGTACGGGTCGCCTTCAACAAGCGCGGTACCATGATGGCGGTGGCGGGCGTGGAAGTGTTCAAGGCCGCCGGCATCACGACGGACGACATCGCCAAATGGGGCGGCCGCATCGACTATGTCGATTACAGCACCGGGCTGAAGCAGCTCAAGAACGGGCAGACCGATCTGGTGCTCAACATGCTGGCGTTCCCGTCGGCGCACGTGAAGGCGGTGGCGCGCGACTTGTCGCTGCGGCTGATCGGCATCGATGCGGCACAGGTGCAGCAGCTCACCACGGAGGTCGGCATGAAGCCGATCACGATTCCGGCCAACACCTATTCGTTCGATGCAAATGCGGTGAACACGGTCACCGGCAAGGTGGTGCTGGTCGTTTCCGACAAGATGTCGGACGAGGAAGCCGCCACCATCGCCACCGGCATGATCAAGCACTACGACTATCTCAAGAAGGCCTATCCGCCATTCACCCGCATGGGGCCGGACGCGCTGCCGGACGTTGCGCCGCTGACGCTGCATCCCGGCGCCGCCAAGGCCTACAAGGCGGCGGGGTTCTTGAAATAAACGCAGCATTCGAGCGTCTCATCACGGTCATTGTCGGGCAAAAGGCGCGAAGCGCCGTCTTTGCGCTTGCAGGCCCGGCAATCCATGATGCGTTGCGGCTGCCGAAGCCTTTCGTAAGCTACCAGTTCGTGGCGCCGCATCATGGATGCGCGGGCCAAGCCCGCGCATGACGACGAAGGGCTCGGAGGCCGGGATGAGTTTGTTGCAAACAATCGCGCCCGGCCGGCCGCGCGAATTGAGCGCGTGGGAAACGCGCGCGATCTACCTGATGGCGGCGGGCACTTGCGCGGTCTTCATCGCCGTGGCGTTCGGCTACTACATCAACGGCGCGCTGCTGCTCTATTGGTTCCTCGGCGTCATCCTGGCCGTCTCTTTCCTTACCGTCACCGGCAATCCGGGACGGCCGCGGCGCGGCTCGCCGTTCGGCTGGAGCGCGGCGGCGCTCGCTCTGATCATCTCGCTCTATTTTATTTGGCGCGATCCTTATTACGAGACGCGCCTGCCGATGATCGATCCGCTGACCGTCGCCGACCAGGTGGCGGCGATTGTCGTGATCTTGCTGGTGCTGGAGGCGACGCGCCGCGTGATCGGCTTCACGTTGGTCGTGGTGGTGGCGATCTTCCTTGCCTATGGCGTGTTCGGGCAATGGATTCAGGGGCCGTTCTCACATCGCGCGCTGTCGCTGCCGGAGATGCTCGACCAGCTCATCTTCACCACCAACGGCGTGTTTGGGTCGGCTTTGCACGTTGCCGCCTTTCTCGTCTTCGTGTTCGTCACCTTCGGCGCGCTGCTCGACCGCTGCGGCGGCGGCGATTTCTTCTTCGATCTCGCCAACAGCCTGGTCGGCCGCCAGGTTGGCGGACCGGCCAAAGTGGCGGTGGTGTCGTCCGGGCTCTACGGCTCGATCTCCGGCTCGCCCACCGCCGACGTGGTGACCACCGGCGCCTTCACCATCCCGATGATGATCCGCACCGGTTTGCCGCCGGTCTATGCCGGCGCGATCGAGGCCACCGCCTCGACCGGCGGCGCGCTGCTGCCGCCGGTGATGGGCACGGCGGCATTTCTGATGTCGGACTTCACCGGCATTCCCTACGGGACGATCATCGTCGCCGCGATATTTCCGGCGCTGCTCTATTACTTTGCCATTTTCCTGGCGGTGCACGAGCGCGCCAAGCTGGAGGGCCTGCAGCCCTCCGCCGGCGCCGACACGCCCGGCCTTGCCGCCGTGCTGCGGCGCGACTGGTACTATTTCGTTCCCATCGTGCTGCTGATCTGGTTCGTGCTGGTCTACGACCGGCCGGTATTTTCGGCGGCGGTGGCGCTCGCCGCGCTGGTGCCGATCACGCTGTGGCGCCAGCGCAGCGCAACCAAAGTCGCCTTCACCATTTTCGATGCTTTCGACGACTCCTTGCGCCGCATGACCGGCATCGGCGTGGCCTGCGCGGTGGCCGGCCTGGTGGTCGGCACGCTGGCGATGACCGATCTCACCGGCAAGATCTCATCGATGATGTTCACGCTCGCCAAGGACAGCGAGATATTGACGCTTGCGATCGCGACGGTGGTGGTGATCGTGCTCGGCATGGGCATGCCGACGCCGGCGGTCTATGCGCTCGCTGCGGTGCTGGCGGCGCCCGCGCTGCTCGCGCTCGACGTCCCGATGCTGCCCGCGCATCTGTTCATCGTCTATTTCGCCTCGATGTCGGCGATCACGCCGCCGGTCGCGGTTGCCGCCTTTGCCGCCAGCACCATCGCGCGCGCCAATCCGATGGCCATCGCTTTCTTGTGCTGCCGGCTGGCGGTGGTCGCCTTCCTGATCCCGTTCGTGTTCATCTATCACCCGGGCGTGCTGTTCATCGGCTCGACCGCGGCCATCGCCAAGGCGGTGGTTGCGTCGAGCCTGGCGGTGATCGCGCTGGTCACCGCCAGCGAAGGGTATCTATTTACGGTGCTGACGGCGCCGTGGCGCGCGTTGTTCTTGGTTTCCGGCGCGCTGCTGATCACGACGCAGCTATTGCCGGCGCTGATCGGCGGCTTCCTGCTGCTATTCGGCGGCGCCTGGCTGTGGGCGCAGGAGCATGGGCTGCTCTGGAAAAGCGGGCGGTAAAGCGCCGCGGCTTGGGCTAGGAATCGCCGGGCAAAAGGTTTTAGAATCTCCAAAACGACCGACGGCCAGGGAGAAACGATCATGACCCGCAAGGCGAATTGGACACTCTGCGCGCTTGGCGTGATTGCGTTGGTGGCATTCTTGGCGCAGCTGACGCCGAGCGCCGGGCAAGGTTCTGCCGTCCAGCAGGTAGCGCCCAATAGCAACAAAGCCGGCGGCGGCAAACCCGCGCGTCAGGCCCCGGCAAAGCAATCCGCGCCGAAGAGCGGCGGCACCACGCATTTCAATGTGAAGCGGGCACAGCCGCGGGTCGTCGTCCCGCATAACCAGCCGAAGACATTTACGCGGACACGTCCCGTGAACAAGAACATCACGGTGCAGCAGAAGAACATCACAATCCAGCGCAACAAGAACATTCACGTACGGCAGAAGAACGTGGTGGTGCACAGCAATGTGCGCAAGTTCACGCCGAAGGGCGGCAAGTCGAAAGTGGTTATCACCGTGCCGCTGCGCGGCGCTCACCGCACGTTCATTGCCGGCCACAACTACTCGATCTGGACGTGGCGAACGGCGATTCCGTTACCACAATCGCTGGCGCACCCTCGGGGCGCTCAGCGTCCTGGGAGCGATCGCGATCGGTGCCTACGAGTATTATCCCTACGCCTATATTAACGCACCCGAGCTCTACTGCGAGGGCCTGACCGAGGACGGCTGCCAACTGGTCTGGCAGGACGTGGAGACCATCGAAGGCGACATCATTCCGCAATGCGTCGCTTATTGTCCGTGGCGATAGCTTGCCTTGTGATACGATATCATCCGGCCAACGAGCCTGGATGCACAACAAACGATACAAACGATAGTGGGAGGTTGAGTTGACAACATTATGGGTCGCGCTCGCCCTGTTTGCCGCAATCTGGATCGTGGTGCTTTTGGGCGCGCCGTTTTTCGGTCCTCGGGATCACTAACCGGAAGGCACCCATCGCGCGTTCGACCCAACGAACCTTTCGACAATCCGTGCATTGATGAGCGGGTATCCGTGCCCGGCGATATCGGTTGCGATCTGCCGCGCGGAATTGCGAAGATATCGCCGGCAGTGACCTAGAATTTTGCAATGGCCAATAGTGACACCGAGGTTGCAATTATCGGCGGCGGCGCGGCCGGAATTGCGGCCGGCCGACGGCTGCGCCAGGCCGCCGTCTCCTGCCTCGTGATCGAAGCGCGCGCGCGGCTCGGCGGCCGCGCCTGGACCGTCAATGAATCGGGATTTGCGCTCGATCTCGGCTGCGGCTGGCTGCATTCGGCCGACCGCAATCCGTGGGTGAAGGTTGCCGAGGCGCAAGGCCGCGACATCGACAAGACGCCGCCGCCTTGGTCGCGTACCTCGCTGCCGGTCGGCTTTCCAATCGCCGATCAACAGGAATTCTCGCAGGCGCAACATGCCTTCTACGAGCGGCTGGAAGCGGCGGCCAGCAAAGACGACGACGGGCCGGCTTCGGCGGCGCTCGAGCCGAACGGCCGCTGGAACAATTTGATCACCGCCATCGGCACCTACATCACCGGCGCCGAGTTGGAACGCGTCTCGATCCGCGATTTCGACAATTATGCCGACACGGGCGTCAACTGGCGTGTGGTCGAAGGCTATGGCGCGACCATCGCCGCCTATGGTGACGAATTGTCCGTCATGCTCGACAGCCCGGTGCTGCAGATCGATCACCGCGGCAAGCGTCTGAAGATTGAAACCGCCAAAGGCGTGATCAACGCCGATCAGGCAATCGTGACGCTGCCGACCTCGATCATCGCCGAAAAGGAATTTCTGTTCGCGCCGGCACTGCCGCAGAAAACCGAAGCGGCGCGCAACCTGCCGCTCGGCTTGAACGACAAACTGTTCCTGTCGCTTGAGGGGGCGGAAGAGTTCGACAAGGACAGCCGCATTGTCGGCCGCACCGACCGCGCCGGCACGGCGATCTATCACATGCGCCCATTCGGGCGGCCGCTGATCGAGGTCTATTTCGGCGGCACGCTGGCGGCCGAGTTGGAATCAGGCGGCGATGGCGCCTTCTTCGACTTCGCCGCTTCCGAGCTCGGCGCACTGCTCGGCAGCGCGTTCACCCGCCGCATTAAGCTGCTGCAAATCCACCGCTGGGGCGCCGATCCGTTCGCGCGCGGCTCATACTCTTATGCGCTGCCGGGCATGGCCGATTGCCGCGCGACGCTCGCCGCGCCGGTCGACGGACGGCTGTTCTTTGCCGGAGAGGCCTGTTCGCGCCATGATTTCTCGACCGCGCATGGCGGCTGGTTCACCGGCGTTGCCGCCGCCGAGCAGGTGATCGCCGAGCGCCGGCGTCAGCGCACGGCGTGATGCAGCATGGCCTGGAAGGCTGAGAACACCTTGTCCATCTGCGGCCGCTTGTAGGGGAACAGCGCGGGCGGATCCATCGCATGCACGATCATGGCGGTGCCCAGCTCGAACAGCAGCAGTTTGCCGTCCGGCGTCTCGCCGCAATCCATCGGCAGGTAGTCGAGGCCGCAACGCTCCGCAATGTCTTTGAAGGCGGCGGCATGGCGAACGGCAAAGTCCTCGTCGAAATTCGCCATGAAGGTCGCTTCTTCGGCGCGGTTTGCCGCGTTCTCCTTCATGTCGGCATTGAGATAATGGATCATCCAATGCGACGAGATCGCCATATGGCAGGCGAACGGCTTTCCGCCGATCAAGGCGACGCGGTATTTGCGGAACAGACCGTCGGCGCTGCGGTAGTCGACGAACGGCGCAATGTAGAACTCCTCCTCGCCCCATTCGGTTAGATAGGCATCGATCGCGGCGGCGTTGTCGAGCTTCACCAGGCCGTTGCCGGCCTGCGACCAAGACGGCCGCGCAATGATCGGAAAGCCATTGCCGTCAAGGATGGATTCGATCGCGACCTCGCCGGAGGCGACACGCTCGAATTGCTCGCGGGCGAGGCGCAGGTTGATCGGGATGACGAGGTGCGGAGAGGACTTCAAGAGCTCCCACGTGCCGGCGCGCGTCAGCCGCGCGATGTGGTCGGGCGCGTTGAGCACGGGGCGCGGCCAGGCGCGCACGAGCTTGGCGATTTCGTGCAGCACCGGCTGATTCTCGTCGGATTCGTCAACCGCGACAAAGGCGATGTCATGCTCCGGCGGTTCCGGCAGCGGCACGCCGGGCACGACATAGATCATGTCGAGCGCGATATCGGAGCCTTCCAGCATGAATTGCAACGGCGTGTTGGCCATGAAGCTGCCGGGCGCCATGAAGGCGAGCAGGCGCAGCGGCGGTTTTGCCGCTGCGGCGGCCGGCTGCCGGTAAATTCGTTGCAGTTTCAAGGCGGCCGTCTGCAAGGCCTGGCAATCCTGCGGCCGGCCTTGCAGGTGCGCGATGGTCGAAAGGTCGAGCAGCGCGGCGGCATCGCCTGGCTCGGCGCGGACGCGGTGCACCAATTGGTTCCAGACCGGCGCGAGATCGAGACCGTCAAAGGCCAGTTTGCAGAGCCGCGCCAAGCCGATCGGCATCGGCGGCAATGGCTCGTCGGCAAGAGCGAGATTTGTCGCTGCGGAAATCATGGAGGATGCTCCTCGCCAGCGGGGAAGCCTTAATCGATTAATAAGAAATATGCTTAACGAAGCGTTAAAACGCGCGCCGGCGCTACTGCTTAACCGGCTTGGCCGCGGCGCGCGTCTTGGTCTTTACCTTGCATTTCGCGCACCTGATCCTGCAACTGGCGGCGGGCGTGGTGGAAGGCGTCGTTGATGGCGAAGCGCATGTTCGCCAGCCGCTCGTCGGCGTGAGGGCGTGCGATCGATGTTGACCTCGCGCTTGTTCGGAAGCGCGAGGCGGATGTGTACCTCATAGAGGCCGCCGTTGCGGTGGTGTTCGCTCGGTGCTTTCACGTTGACGCGGCAAGCCGTGATGCGGCCGAAGCGCTTTTCGAGTTGCGCGATATGCGTCGCGATCGACCTCCCGCACGCTATCGCTTGCCGGCATGCCTTCGAATGAGACTTGAGCGCGCGTCTGCATGATGATTGTCCTGTCGTCTTGCTAGAAGCCGAATTCGGCAAGCCCTTCCTCGAGATGGTCCGCCAATTGCGGCCGCGCCAGCAGATAGGTCGCGGTGCGCCGGTTGCGCAGGCGGGCGGCTTCTTCGCGCAGGTCGTTCCATTCGTCGAGCATGCCGTCGCCGCGCCCGACCCACATCAACGCCACCATGTCGATCTTCTCGTCCTCGCTGAGCCCGTCGATAAATGACGTCAGCTGCTCGAAAGTCACGCCGTCCGCGTGATTTTGCGGGGCGATGGGAGCGTGCCCGTCATGCTCCCTGTCGTCGAAGTCACGTGCCTTGGAGATGAAGGAGCAGACTTTTTGGGGCGAGATCGACAGCCTGGGCGCGGTCATTAACATCGAAGGCTCCTGCCGTGTTGTTTCTTTTGCTTGCAAGCCTATGACCGGCAGAACGCGCCACCTTGAGGTATATCAATGCATGGGAATTAGCCGGTGGCGCGGCGGCAATTCGCCGAAAATGCGGGGCGCGGGGCTCTTGCCATCGCCAAGCCCCGTGCTCATATAGCGGTTCTTGAATTTATTTTGGGCGCTGCCAGAGGGGACAGGGGATGCCGACCGCACGATCAATCGTGACTTTTTGCTTTGTCTTGGCCGCCATGTTGGCGGCGCCGGCGGAGTGCCGCGGAAAATGCGCGGCCCGACAAGGTCTCGTTCTATTTCGCCGCGCATGAGGACGACTGGCAGCTGTTCATGAACCCGTCGGCGTTCGAGGACGTCATCAATGGCGCGAAGAAGACGGTCTTCATCCATATGACGGCGGGCGATGCCGGGCTCGGCATCGGCCGCGGTGGCCGCAAGCACCCCTATTATCTGGCGCGCGAAAACGGCGCCGAGAACGCGATCCGCTTCATGGCCGACGCCGACACAATTCCGGCCCGGCGTACGCTCTTGTCGCACAAGCGCTTCAACGGTCATGCGATATACCGCATCGCCTATCGCAACACCGTGAGCTATTTCCTGCGCGTGCCGGACGGCAATCCGCACGGCGGCGGCTACGCCCACACCGGATTTCAGTCGTTGAAGCGGCTGGCGAACGGCGCTAACGACACGCTGGCCGCGGTTGATGGCTCGACCGTCTATCACGGCTGGAAAGACCTGGTGGCGACGGTGCGCAAGATCATGGATTTCGAGCGCGGCCGCGCCGCGCAGGTCCAGCTCAACGTGGCGGAAACCGACCCGCGCATCAATCCGGACGATCATTCCGATCATCTGATGACCGCCAAGGCCGCGCTCGATGCCGTCAGTGACCTCGCTTGCGTGCGTCGAGCCTATTACGTCGACTATGCCAGCTCCGATTTGCCGGAAAATCTGAGCGACAAAGAGCGCGACATGGAAAGCTCCGTGTTCGCGGTCACGCTCGCCGGCGTGCTGGCGCTCGACCACCGCACCTCCTGGCATCACTACGATCAATCCTACGTCGGCAAGAATTACTTCCGGGTCGAAGACAGCGGCGCCCTCTGCAGCGGCACGACCGAACTGGCGGCGTCGCGGCGCTAGTTCGCCTGTCCAAACAGGTTGATGTAGGTCAACGCGTATCGACGCGGGACGGGCTATGGAAACACTGCCCGGTTAGGCCTCGCTGCGAAGATGGGCAGGGGCGCCGGAGCGCTCGAACGGCCGCGCTCCATGCAGCTGCAATTGGCACCAAGCCGCTTCGTCGAGGCCGCACCGGTTTCGGCCAGCGCGGCGCATTGCCTCGGTCGACGCGCTGCGCGGCTTCAATATCTTCTGGATTCTCGGCGGCGACGGCGCGATCTGGGCGCTCGACCGCATGACCCACGGCAAGGGTCCGGTCGTGAGCGCGGTCGGCGGCTTCCTCGGCTATCAACTGCATCACGCCGATTGGGAAGGCTTTCGCTTCTACGATTTCATCTTCCCGCTGTTCATCTTCATCACCGGCGTCTCCATCGTGCTGTCGCTGCCGCGCCTGGTCGAGCGCGAAGGCAAGTGGCATGCACATTGGCGCGTGTTGCGCCGCGCGCTGCTGCTCTATGCGCTCGGGCTGATCTATTACGAGGGCATCAAGCACCACTGGTCCGACATCCGCTATCTCGGCGTGCTGCAGCGCATCGCCATCTGCTACCTGTTCGCCTCGCTGATGTTCCTCAATCTGAACCTGCGCGCGATGGTGGCGGTATTCGTGGCTCTGTTAGGCGGCTATTGGGCGCTGATGACTTTTGTGCCGGTGCCCGGCATCGGCGCCGGCTCGTTCGCGCCCGACGCCAATCTCGCCAACTGGATCGATGCCCAATATTTGCCGGGCCGGCTGTGGGACGAGACGCGCGATCCGGAAGGCTTGCTCTCGACTTTGCCGGCGATCGCCACCTGCCTGCTCGGCGTGTTCGCCGGCCTGCTGCTCAAGAACGAGCGCGCTTGCGCCGCAGCAGAAATCGCTCTGGCTGATCGGCGCCGGCATCGCACTTGTTTTGGCCGGGCATCTGTGGGCGCTGCAATTCCCCATCATCAAGGCGATCTGGACGTCGTCCTTCGTGCTGGTCGCCGGCGGCTACAGCCTGATCCTGCTCGGCGCCTGGCACCAGATCATCGACGTGTGGGGCGTGCGCAGCTGGTCGCTGATCTTCGTGTGGATCGGCGCCAATGCCATCACGCTTTATTTCCTCAACAACGTGTTCGGCTTTCAGCCCTTTGCGCTGCGCTTTGTCGGCGGCGACTTCAGCGCCCTGATCGACCGGCTGACCACGCCGGGCACCGGCAGCCTGTTGGCGCACCTGCTGGGCTTGACTTTCGCTATTCTGCTCGCGCGTTTCTTCTATCAGCGCAAGATTTTCCTGCGGGTGTGAGCACGCCAAAACAAAACGGGGACGGGCAAAAAGCCCGTCCCCGCATTTTGCTCTGCCCAGGGGAGACTGCGGACAGGCAGAGCGCCCTCTGAAAAATCAGGCGTGGCCGATCGGCAGCGCGATGAAGCGGGTCGCTGCGTTTGCGGTCTTCACCTGCATCAGCACGTTGTGATGACCCTTTGCCTTGGCGTCCTTCAGGGCCTGCTGCACGTCGGCCGCGCTTGCGACTGACTTGCCGCCGATCGACAGGATCACGTCGCCGGTCTTGACGCCGTGCTCGGCGGCCGGGCCGCTTGGATCGACATCGAGCACCGCGACGCCCTGGTCACCGGCGCCGGCGACCTGCTTGGCCGGCGCGACGGCCAGGCCGAGATGCGGCACGCCGTTCTGGCGCGTTTTGGTCGCCGGTCTGGGCCTTGGCCTCCTTGCGCTCACCCGGCATTTTGGTGAGCGTCATGGACAGTTCCTTGACCTCGCCACTGCGCAGGTAGGTGAGCTTGATGTCGGCGCCGGGCGTCATCGCGCCGATCTTGCGGGCGAGGTCGCGGCTGTCCTTCACCGGCTTGCCGTTGACGGCGGTGATCACGTCGCCGGACTTGATGCCGGCCTTGGCGGCCGGGCTTGCCGGCTCGGCTTTATCGACCAGCGCGCCTTCCGCCTTCTTCAGGCCGAGGCTGTCGGCGATCCCGGAGGTCACCGCCTGCACCTGCACGCCCATATAGGCGCGGTTGACGTAGCCGTGCTCCTTGAGCTGAGCCACCACGGTCTTGACCGTGCCGGCTGGAATGTCGAAGCCGATACCGACCGAACCGCCCGACGGCGAGAAGATCGCGGTGTTGACGCCGATCACGTTGCCGTTGGAGTTAAACGCCGGACCGCCCGAATTGCCCTTGTTGATGGGCGCGTCGATCTGGATGTAGTCGTCATAGGGACCGGCGCCGATGTCGCGCCCGCTCGCCGAGACGATGCCGGCGGTGACGGTACCGCCGAGGCCGAACGGATTGCCGACCGCGACCACCCAATCGCCGACGCGCGGCTCATGCTCGGCGAATTTCACGTACGGGAAGGTCTTGTTGGCGTCGACCTTGATCAGCGCGAGATCGGTCTTCGGGTCGGTGCCGACCACCTTGGCCGTGTAGGTCGTGCCGTCGTCGGTCTTGATCTGTACGGTCTTGGCGTGGTCGACCACGTGGTTGTTGGTCACCGCATAGCCGTCGGCGGAAATGAAGAAGCCGGAGCCGAGGCCGGTGATCATCTGCCGGCCATGCGGCATGCCTTTCTGCATGTTCGGCATGTTCGGGAAGCCGAATTGCTTGAAGAATTTCTCCATGCCGGGCGGAATCTGGTTCAGGCCGACATTGCCGTCATTGTCCGCCTCTTCGACTTTGACGCGCACCGAGATCACCGCCGGCTTTACCTTCGCCACCAGATCGGCGAAGCCCTGCGGGGCCGGCGCGGTGTAGGCGGCGTGCGCCGTCGACGCCCAAGCGGGAACGTCGAGCGCGCGATAACCCGGTCCGCCGATCAGCACGGCGAAGCCGAGCGCGGCGACCGACGCCATCAGCGTTACCCGGCGCGTGGTGAGGATTTTCGGTTTGGCTGAATTGTTGCCTGCAGGCATGACTGTGTCTCCTTCATAAATGGTGGGGCATTGGAGAAGCCTTGCAGACATAAATAACGAGCGCGCCTTACGGCGACCTGTCCAGGTCATTTCATTTTCTTAATGCGCGCGTCATTTTCATAATGCACGCGCCGTTGCGGCCGCTAAATCGACGTTACAAACCGGTAAGGTTTCACGTTGGCGTGAGAGCTGCGGGCGTCAGGTCCCGACCTTGAGTTCCGATACCAGCCCGCGCAGCGCCGCGATCACCGACGGCGCCACCAGCCGGCCGGTGCGCGGATTGTCGGTCGGGATGCTCTCGATGGTCATGGAAAAACGCGTGGCGTCGGCGTCGACGCTGATGCTGTGGGTGTTGCGGGTGACATTCGGGTCGGCCCAGATTTCAAGTTGCGTGCGGTCGGGTCCGATGCCGGCGAGGCTCAAGGCCGCCGCCACGTTGACATTGGTCGGGAAGCCACGCGCGCCCTCGCGCGCCGAGCCGTCGAATACCTTCAAGGGCTCTTTCAATCCGGCGAGCGAGATGCCGCGCTCGCGCAAATAGGGTGCGCCCTCGAGCCCGGCCGGCGGCTTGCGCGTCACCATCTTGATCGAATGGATGGCGCCTTCGGCGGCCGCGCGCACCGCGTCGAGCCCGATCAGCGCGCCGGTCGGCACCAGGATGCGCGCGCCTTTCTCCTTGGCGCGCGCGACCAGATCCCAGTCCTGCAAGAGCTGCGCGACCGACAGCGGCATGAACAGCTTGCCTTTGTCGATGGCCGAGATGGCGACGTCGCGAAAGACGGCGGGCGGCAGGCATTCGACCACAATGTCGCAGTCGTCGGCGAGCTCAGTGGCGGCGCGGAAGGGGATGCCGCTCAACGCCGGCAGCGCGCGCTTGGCTTTCTCTTGATCGCGCGTTGCCACAGCCGCCAGCGTCAGGCCCGGCACACCGGCGATCAGCCGTTTCGCCACATCGAGCCCGACCGCGCCGAGCCCGGCCAGTCCAACGCGCAACGGTGGTCTTGTCGCCAAACGCTTGCTCCTAACGCCATTCGTCCAGCCGCCAGCCGTCGGCGGTGAACTGGTAACGCAGGCCGGCGATCTCGATGCGCTCGCTCGGCCCCGCGCTGATGCCCCAATAATCGAGGCGGCCGGGCGGCCATTTCCAGTCCTCGGGCATTTTCGCTTTGTGATGCGCATCCACTTGCTGCATCTCGGCGGTCAACTCCACCGGCATGTCCTCGGGACCGAGGAAATAGCAGAACACGTTGTTGCCGGGCCCGTGGCGGCCGGGGCCCCATTCGATATCGCGGCCATCGTCGCGCATGCGGCCGGCGCCGCGCATCACCAATTCGAGGTCGGGCACCTCGAAGGCGATGTGGTTGAGTGTCGCCCCGCCGGTGAAACCGAGCACCACGCTGTGGTGATCGGAGTTGCAGGAGAGGAAACGCAGCCGGTTCGTGGTGTCGGTCAGCGTGAAGCCGAGCGCGTCGCGGTAAAAGAGGAACGTCGCGTCGCTGTCGCCGGCGTTGATGTTGATGTGCGACAGCTTGCGCGGAAGGTCGGTCCGGTCGGCGCCGTCGGCGTGATCCTTGACACCGCAGACGATCGCGACATTGCGGCCTTCCGGGTCCTTGAAGCCGAAGCCGTAGTCGCCGTGCGGCTGGCGCAAGGGAGCGGGCGTCTCGACGGTCTTCAGCCCATGGGCGAGGACCTGGCCATGCAGCGCGTCGACCGTTTGGCGATCCGACGCGTCGAACGTCATGCGGATCAGCGCCGGCTGCGGCATCCGGCGGATGGTCAGGATGTGATGGAAGGCGCCGGTGCCGCGCAAGTAATGCACACCGTCATTGTCCCCGACGTGGCTCAAGAGCCAGACGTCCGTGAAGAAGCGCAGCGCCTTGTCGGGGTCGGCGAATGCGAGGTCGACACTGCGCAGCGCGCGGACTTGGGCCTTGCTCATGCGATTTCACCCAGAAAGCGCGCGGCGTTGTCGTGATGCAGGAGCCGCACGTCGCCGTCGTCGAGCTTGAGCGCCGCGATCGCTTCGACCGGATGACGCTCGTGGATATCGAACGGGAAATCGGTGCCGATGCAGAGCGCACGCATGCCGAAGGTGTCGATCAGGTGGCGCAGCGTCTGCGGGTCATAGACCAGCGTGTCGTAATAGAGCCTGCGCGCATGCTCGCGCGGCGAGACGCCGATAAGCTCGGCGAAGTCCGGCTTGATCCGCCAGCCATGGGTGAGCCGCGGCAGGATCGAGGCGAAGGCGCCGCCGCCATGGCTGAAGGCCAGCCGCAGACGCGGGTGCCGCGTCAGCGTGCCGCCGGTCATCAACGAGGCGATGGTGTAGGCGGTCTCGAGTGGAAACCCGATATAGGCCATCAGCCCGGGCGGGCCGACGATGCGCTCCTTGCCGCTCGGATGCAGCGCGTGCACGAACAGCGCCGCACCATGCTCTTCCGCCGCCGCGAAGAACGGCGCGAACTTCGGGTCGCCGAGCGCGGCGCCGTTGACATTGCTACCGAGCTCGACGCCGCGGAAGCCGTCCTGCATCAGGCGTTCCAACTCACGCGCGGCAACGTCCGGATCCTGCATCGGCACGCCGCCGAGTCCGATGAATTTGTCCGGCGCACGCGCCACCATGGCGGCGATGGTGTCGTTGACGTGGCGGATCAGCGGCAGCGCATCGTCAAGCGGTAGCCAATAAGACAAGAGCTCCGGCATCGGCGACAGCACCTGGCGCGCGATACCCATCTGCGCCATCGCTTCCTTGCGGCGCTCGATGTCCCAGCACTGGTCGGTGACGGTTCGGAAATTCTTGCCGTCGATCATCACGTGTCTGTGGTGGCAGTCGTGCGCCGGCGCCATGTGCGGCCAATGCGCGCCGCCGTGCGTGCCGGCATAGGCGGGAAATTCCGCCGGCACGATATGGGTGTGGATGTCGATTGCTTGCATGCGGCTCACTTGCGGCCGGTGAATTTCGGCTTGCGCTTTTCCATGAAGGCGCGCACGCCCTCGGCGTAATCGGGATTGAAGCCGGCTTCGCGCTGCAAGTCGCGCTCGAGATCGAGCTGCGCATCGAGCGTGTTGGCGGCGGATGCATCGAGCGCGCGCTTGATCAGCGCCAGCCCTTTGGTCGGCGCGACCGAGAAATGCTCACAGACGCGGCGCGCCTCGTAGATCAGCGCGGTGTCCTCGACGCAGCGCCAGATCAGCCCCCAGTCGGCGGCCTTGTCCGCCGACAGCTCTTGCGCCAGCAGCGCCAGCCCGCGCGCGCGGGCATCACCGACGAGACGCGGCAGGAACCAAGTGCCGCCGGAATCCGGAATAAGGCCGACGCGCGCAAAAGACTGGATGAAACGCGCCGAGCGCGATGCGATCACGATGTCGCAGGCAAGCGCGATGCTTGAGCCGGCGCCGGCGGCGACGCCGTTGACCGCGGCGACCACCGGGAAGGGCAGGGCGCGCAGCTTGCGCACCAGCGGGTTGTAGAAATTCTCCTGCGTGGCGCCGAGCGTGACGGTTTCGCCCGGCTTGACCAGCCGGTCGCTCAGGTCCTGCCCGGCGCAGAAGGCGCGGCCGGCGCCGGTGATCAGGATCGCGCGGCAGTCGAGATCGGCTTCCGCTTCGTCGATCGCCGCCCGCAACGCGACATGCATCGCGTCATTGAAGGCGTTGAGCTTGTCCGGCCGGTTGAGCGTGATGATGCGGTAGCCGACTTGCTGCTCGACGAGGATCGGTTGGTCGCTCATGTAATTTAGGCTCAGCCCTTAAGAAACTTATCGAGCGCGCCGACGTCCGTCTTCTCCCCCTCCACGTCCTCCGCGAAGCGCTCGTAGAAACGGGCGGCGGCTGCGAACATCGCCTGCTCGGGATGATCGTCGCCGACAAAGTCCGCGATCTCGTCGAGCTCGGCGACGAAGCGATAGGCTTTCGGATACATGTTGGGCACTTGGCGCGAGAGCCAGCCAAGCAGCGGCTGCTGGCTCTCGGCGAGCTCCGCTTTGAGCGCCTCGGCCGAGCCGCCGCGGCTCGCGGCCAGCATCATGGCGGCGCCGAGCGCGGTGAAACCCTTGGTGATGCCGGCATAGGACATTTTCAGCGCCGAGGCCGCGGTGAGCGGACCCTGCAGCACGCGCACGATCAGCCCGTAGTCGTTGAGCACGGCGAAATCCTGCGCCTGCGGGCCGGACGCATAGAACTTGGTATTGGTCGTGCCGGGCTTGGGCGGCGGGCCGATGATGCCGGCGCCGACAAAGGGGCAGCCGGTGGCCGCGATCACGGCGGCGATGACTTCTACGCTCGGCGGGCTGAGCGCGTTGCAGTCGACATAGATCGGCTTCTTGTTGGCGGCGGTGAGCGCCGGCGCAAGCCGTTGCGCCAGCGCCAGCGCGTCGCCCGGCGGCACGATCGACAACAGGAAATCGGCTTCCGCCAGTTCGCGCTCGCTCGCTGCCTGCATGCCGGCCTCGCGCGCGCGATTGGCGCTGTCCTCGCTGCGCCCGGTGAGCGAGGTGAGCACCGTCACCTTGTTCTCGGTCAGGCGCTTGCCGACCGCGGCGCCCATATTGCCGGGCGCGATGATGGCGACAGTGGGGGTCATGGGTTCATACCTTTACGGATGCGTGGCGCCGCCGTCGACATTGATGGTCTGCCCGGTGATGAAGGCGGAGGCCTCGGAGGCGAGAAACAGCGCGGTGCCGACGAGATCGTCCGGCGTCTCGGCGCGCGGCACGCATTGCATGGCGATGATGCGCTCCTTCTGCTCCGGCGTCACGGTCTTGCGCTCGATCTCGGTGAAGGTCGCGCCCGGCAGGATGCTGTTCACGGTGATGCCGTCGGGCCCGAGCTCGCGCGCCATCGAGCGGCTCATGCCGATGAGCGCCGATTTCGAGGCGATGTAGTGCAGATAGCCGGGACGGCCAAGCGAAACCGCGCCGGAAGCCATGTTGATGATGCGGCCCCATCGGGCGCGCCGCATGGCCGGCAGCACCGCGCGGGCGCAAAGGAAGGCGCCGGTGATATTGACGCGCAGCACGTCTTCCCATTCCTCCAGCGGAATTTGCTCGAACGGCCGCATCTCCAAGCGTAGAGAAGATCGCCGCATTGTTGATCAGCACGTCGATGCGGCCGTATTCGTCGTCGACCACGTCGATCATTTCTTTGACCGAGGCCGGATCGGCGACATCGGTGGTCACCGCCAGCGCCTGGCCGTCGGCGCGCAGGATTTCTTCGGCGACCGCCGCCGCTTTTTTCTCATTGCGCTCGGCGATGACGGCGCGCGCGCCGGCGGCGGCGAAGGCCTTGGCGAAGGCGCGGCCGATGCCTTGCCCGGCGCCGGTGATGATGACGACACGCTCATGGAGCGAGGCAAGTTGGTTGGGATCGCTCATGCCGCGCCTCGCTCCGCCCGCACGTGCTCTTCCAGCGCGACGCGCGCGTTCCACGGCGTCCACCACGGCTTTATGCCCAGATCCTCGGCGATGATGCCGGCCGTGATATAGCCGGCGCCGCCGGAAATCGCGCCGCCGGGATGGCCGGCGGAGCCGGCGTTGTAGAGGTTGGGGATCGGCGAGCGATAGCCGAAATGGTTGTACATCACCTGCTCGGCGTTGAAGGCGCCCATGAAGATGTCGCCGCCGCGCATGTTGATCATGTCCTGCACATATTCGCGGCCGGTGTAGACGTAGCGCCCGAGGATGTTCTTGGCCGTCATGTTGGGGCAGTAGCGCGCGAAGCAGTCGACGATCTTGTCGGCGAATTCCTCCTTGAAGCTCTCGTACGATTGCCCGCCGAGGTCAGGCTCAAACGGCATCACGTGCCAGCAATACGTCGTGTGCTTGCCGGGCGGCGCCTGCGTCGGGTCGAGCAGGCTTAGCGGCCCGGAGCCGAATTGCACGAGTTTCGGCACGCGCCCGGCCTGTACGTCCTGATGCGCGGAGAACAAGTCCTCCATGGTCTCCGCGCCGATGCTCCATTTCAGCGTGCGGTTGATGTTGGGATCGAATTTTTCCGCGGCAAAGCGCGGGCTTTCGTTGAGCGCCAGATGCAGCCCGAACAGGCTCCAGGCGGTGTATTGGAAATTGTCGAGCTTGTTCAGGAAGGCGGCGGGAAGCTGCTCGCGTCCGATAAGGCTTTCGAAGGTCTGATGCACGTCGAGCGTGGAAGCCACGAACTGTTTCGCCCGCACCGTGCGCCCGTCGGCCAACTCGATGCCGGTGGCCTTGCCGTTCTCGATCACGATCTTCGCGATGTTCACTTGCGGCTGGTAGCTGCCGCCGGCGGCGATGAATTCCTCCATCAGCCCGCGCGCCAGATTGAATGAGCCGCCCTGGCAGATCTGGTAGCCGCTCTCGAGGTCGAAGGCGCGGATCACCGAGCCCATCGGCGAAGTCTTGGACAGCGTGTCGACCAGCCAGGTGCCGAACAGCGACACCTTGAACAGGAACAGCAACTGCACGTGCTCGTTCTCGAACAATTCGCCGACCACGTCGAGCGGCTGGCGTTTCGCCACCTCAAGGAATTCGCGGCCGAGCGCCGTGCGCGACAGCAGCGCCTCGCGCTCTTCCTTGGGCAGCGGCTCGGAATAGCGCTCGGGCAGGAAGATCTCGCGCGTGATCGTCTCGGCCTTGCGATTCCATTCGCGGAAGGTGGCGGCGTCCTTCTTGGAGAAGCGCGCGATATTGGCGACCGATTCTTCGAGGTCGCGCCCGAGCACCAGCGCCGAGCCGTCGTGATGCGCCTGGCCGAATTCGTAGCGCGGCGTGATGTAGGTGACGCGCGCATCGAGCCCGAGGTCCTTGAACCACGGCGTCTCGGAAATGTGGAAATGATTGATCGAATGCAGGTTGTGGTAGAAGCCGGGCAAGGTCGCTTCGCGGGTGCTCAAGCCGCCGCCATAGGTCAGCCGCCGCTCCACCAGCAATATGTTGAGGCCCGCGCGCGCAAGATAGGCGCCGAGGATCAAGCCATGATGGCCGGCGCCGATGACGATGCCGTCATAGGTTTTTTCAAGCGCCTTGGACAAAGTCGAGCTTCCCTGGCATCCGCGGCCCACCAATGGGCCGGATCGCCGGCTAGACTGCCGGGCGCGCCCCGCAGCGGTCAATGGCGGAACCGCATGGCCCGCAAGCCCCAATAAATGGCCATTTCGCCGCACGCAGCAGCCGCACGGTAGACCTTTGGGCGGCGATCCCGCTACATTAGCGGTCATATCAATAAGGGGGTCTGTACGGCCCTCGGGGGAGGAAGAGCCATGCGTAAAACTCTGTTGGTTGCGGGCACCGCTTTGCTGCTCGCAGCGGGCCCGGCCGTGGCCCAGAACAAATCCGTCAAGATCGGTTTCGTTTCGACCTTCAGCGGTCCGGTCGCGGTGATCGGCAACAATATGCGCGACAGTTTCGAACTCGCGCTCGACCATATGGGCCGCAAGATGGGCGGTCTGCCGGTCGAGGTGATCTATGAGGATGACGGCTTCAAGCCGGGGATCGGCAAGCAGAAGACCGAGAAGCTGATCCAGTCCGACCACGTCGACTTCCTGGCCGGCTACATCTGGTCGAACGTGCTGCTGGCCTCGCTCAAGCCGGCGGTCGACTCCAAGACCTTCATCATCAGCGCCAATGCCGGCCCGCACCAGATCGCCGGCGAACTGTGCTCGCCCTATTTCTTCTCGACCTCCTGGCAGAACGACCAGACGCCGCAGGCGATGGGCCTCTACATGAACCAGAAGGGCGTCAAGACCGTGTTCCTGATCGGCCCGAACTATGCCGCCGGCAAGGACATGCTGGCGGGCGTGGCGGCGACCTTCAAGGGCAAGGTGGTCGGGCGTGAATTGACCACTTGGCCGTCGCAGCTCGACTTCTCCGCCGAACTGGCCAAGGCGAAAGCCGCCAATCCGGACGCCATCTTCGTGTTCTATCCGGGCAAGGCGGGCGTGCAGTTCCTCAATCAATACGCCCAGGCCGGACTCAAGGGTAAGATCCCGCTCTATACCGCCTTCACCATCGACGAATTATCGCTCCCGCTGCAGAAAGACCTCGCGCTTGGCGTCCCCGGCGCGCAGGAATGGGTGAACGATCTGCCGAACGCGGCGAACAAGAAGTTCGTCGCCGACTTCGAGAAGAAATATCCCGGCAAGAAACCGTCGTTCTACGGCGCGCAGTCCTACGATGCCGCCAACCTGATCGCTTCGGCGGTCGCGGCCACCAAGGGCAATCTGTCGGACAAGGCCGCGGTCGAAGCGGCGCTGAAGAAAGCCGACTTCAAGTCCGTGCGCGGCGACTTCAAGTACGGCAATAACCACTTCCCGATCGAGAACTTCTATCTGCAGGACGTGGTCAAGAACGCCAAAGGCGAGTTCGTGCTCAAGACCGTCGCCACCATCGTCAAGGACAACCAGGATAACTTCCACGACAAGTGCCCGATGAAGTGATCGACGGCGCATGCGATACGGAACGGCAGGGACGCCCAAGCGTTTCTGCCGTTTCGTTTTTCGGGGGGAGTAATATTGTTCGGACCGGTTTCCGGGCGTGGCAACAAACGCAGGCGCGCCCGTTGCGCCACAATTGAATCGCCATGAGCCTTTTCTTCGAGCAATGCCTCAACGGCCTGCAGTTCGGCTTGCTGCTGTTTCTGCTGGCGGCCGGATTGACGCTGGTGTTCGGCATCATGGACCTGGTCAATCTGGCGCACGGCTCGCTCTACATGGTCGGCGCCTATTTCGCCGCCACCTTCGCGGCCTGGACCGGCAGCTTCGTGCTCGGCGCGGTGCTGGCGCTTGTCGCCACGCTCTTGGTCGGCATGGCGGTGGAGGTGATCGCCATGCGAAGGCTCTACGGCCGCGACCATCTCGACCATGTGCTCGGCACCTTCGGGCTGATTTTGTTCTTCAATGAATTGGTGCGGCTGATCTGGGGGCCGGAGGGCATGAGCCTGCCGCTGCCGTCCTGGCTCAACACCTCGGTGCAGATCATGCCCGGCTTTTCCTATTCGGCCTACCGCCTGGCGATCATCGTGGTGACGCTGTCGGTCGCCGCTTTCCTCTATGTGCTGGTGATGCGCACGCGCGTCGGCATGCTGATCCGCGCCGGCGCCTCCAACCGCGAGATGGTCGGCGCGCTCGGCATCAATATCAAGCTGCTCTATACGCTGGTGTTCGGGCTGGGCGCCGCCCTTGCAGGGCTGGCTGGTTTGATGCAGGCGCCGATCCTTACCGTGCAGATCGGCATGGGCGAGAACATTTTGATTCTCGCCTTCGTCGTCACCGTCATCGGCGGCATCGGCTCGATCCGCGGCGCATTTCTGGCGGCCATCCTGGTCGGCGTCATCGACACCCTCGGCCGCGCCTATCTTCCCGACCTGATGCGCCTGTTGCTGAGCCCGAACGCGGCGGCGACCGCGGCGCCGGCGCTCTCCTCCATGCTGATCTATCTGCTGATGGCCGTTGTGCTGGTGCTGCGGCCCGAAGGCCTGTTTCCGGCGGCCCGCAGATGAGCGGCGCGCTCTCCATCCGCAATATCGTGGTTGCACTGCTGCTGGCGGCGCTGCTGCTGCTGCCGCTTTACGTAAAAGCCGGCGGCAACCTGTTCCTGCTCACGCTGTTCAACCGTATCGTTATTCTGGCGCTCGCCGCCGTCAGCCTCAATCTCATCCTCGGCTATGGCGGCATGATGAGTTTCGGCCACGCCGTCTATCTCGGCATCGGCGGCTACGCCGTCGGCATTTTGGCGCATGAGGGGATCTATACCGGCTTCGTGCAGTGGCCGGTGGCGCTGGCCGCGTCCGCGCTGTTCGGGCTGGTGATCGGCGCGCTGTCGCTGCGCACGCGCGGCGTTTATTTCATCATGATCACTTTGGCCTTCGCGCAGATGGCCTACTACATCGCCGCGGGCTTGGCGCGCTACGGTGGCGATGACGGGCTGACGATCTATAAGCGCAGCCAGTTCTTTCCGCCGCTCAATCTGTCCGACAAGGTGCAGTTCTATTACGTCTGCCTGGCGCTGCTGTTTGCATCGATCTATCTCGTCCATCGGCTGGTGAATTCGCGCTTCGGCCTGGTGATCCAGGGCACACGCTCCAACGACACCCGCATGCGGGCGATCGGCTTCCCGACCTACCGCTACAAGCTTGTCTGCTTCGTCATCGCCGGCACGCTGTGCGGGCTGGCCGGCGCGCTGCTTGCCAACAACACCGATTTCGTCAGCCCGGCGGTGATGTATTGGACGCGGTCGGGCGACCTCATCATCATGGTGGTGCTCGGCGGCATGGGTTCGGTCACCGGGCCGCTGATCGGCGCGGTGGCGCTTCTGGTGCTGGAAGAGGCGCTCTCCGGCATCACCGAATATTGGCAGATCATCCTCGGGCCGCTCCTGCTGTTGGTGGTGCTGTTCGCGCGCGGCGGCATCGACGGGCTATTGCAACAGATCGGGCCTTTGCCGAAGGTGGCGCGCACTAAAAAGGTCGGTGCATGAGCGAGCCTTTGCTGCAGGTCGAGAACCTCGCCAAGCGCTTCGAAGGCATCGTCGCGACCGATCATCTCGCGCTTACGGTGGCCGCCGGCGAATTGCACGCGGTGATCGGCCCGAACGGCGCCGGCAAGACCACGCTGATCGGCCAACTCGGTGGCCAGGTCACGCCCGAACTCCGGCCACATCTATTTTGCCGGCAACGACATTACCTCGCTGCCGATGTACCGGCGCAGCCGGTTGGGGCTCGCGCGCTCGTTCCAGATCACCTCGCTGTTCCACGATCTCAGCGTGGTCGACAATGTGCTGCTGGCGGTGCAGGCGCGCGCCGGACATTCGTTCCGGTTCTGGCGCGCCGCGCGTCGCGAGCAGGACCTGCGCGAGCCGGCGCTGGCCGCGCTCGAGCGCGTCGGGCTTGCCGACCGCGCCGACTTGCGGACGTCCGCCTTGAGCCATGGCGAGCATCGCTTGATGGAAATTGCCATGGCGCTCGCCGGGCATCCCCGCATGCTGCTGCTCGACGAGCCGATGGCGGGCCTCGGGCCGGAGGAATCGGCCGGCATGGTCGAGATGCTGCGCGCGCTCAAGCGCGAACTGACCATCCTCCTGGTCGAGCACGACATGGAAGCGGTGTTCGCGCTCGCCGACCGCATCACCGTGCTGGTCTATGGCCGGGTGATCGCGACCGGCGCGCCGGCGGAAATCCGCGCCAATGCCGAAGTGCGCGAGGCCTATCTCGGCGAGGACGATGGGGAGGGCGCCCATGGCTGAGCCCGTCCTCGAGGTCAGCAATATCGAGACCGCCTACGGGCTGAGTCAGGTGCTGTTCGGCGTGTCGCTCACCATCGGGCCGGGTGAGATGGTGACGCTGATGGGGCGCAACGGCATGGGCAAGACCACCACCGTGCGCTCGATCATGGGGCTGACGCCGGCGCGCGCTGGCGCGATCAGGCTATATGGCGAGGACATTCGCCGGCTGCCGCCTTATCGCATCGCCAAGCGCGGCATCGGCCTGGTGCCGGAGGGCCGGCAGATTTTCCCCAACCTCTCGGTACGCGAGAACCTGGTGGCGACGGCGGTCGCGCGCGACGGCGCCGGCTGGATGATCGACAAGGTCTATGGCCTGTTTCCGCGGCTGGCCGAGCGCGCCACCAGCATGGGCAACCAGCTCTCCGGCGGCGAGCAGCAGATGCTGGCGATCGGCCGCGCGCTGATGACCAATCCGCGCCTGCTGATCCTGGACGAGGCGACCGAGGGCTTGGCGCCGCTGATCCGCGCCGAGATCTGGCGCTGCCTCGCGCGGCTGAAGGCGTCCGGGCTTGCCATTCTGGTGATCGACAAGAATGTCAGCACGCTCACCCGCGTTGCCGACCGGCATTTCATGATCGAGCGCGGCCGTGTGGTGTGGAGCGGGCTGTCGCGCGAGCTCGCCGCCGCGCCCGAGGTGCAGCGCCGGTATCTCGGCGTTTAGGCCAACTCGCTACTCCGCCGGTTGAACGCTCGGCGGCGCTTCCGGCCGGCGGCGGACGAACGTGTTGCTCATGCCGCCCAGCCGCCGGTGCAGCCGGTCGAGCAGCAAATAGATCACCGGCGTGGTGTAGAGCGTGAGCACCTGCGACACCAAAAGCCCGCCGATGATGGTGATGCCGAGCGGGCGGCGCAGCTCGGAACCAGGCCCGCTCGCGATCACCAGCGGCAGCGCGCCCAGCATCGCCGCCATGGTCGTCATCAGGATCGGCCGGAAACGTTCCAGACAGGCTTCGTGGATCGCTTGCCGCGGCGACAAGCCCCGCCGGCGCTCGCCGTCGAGCGCGAAGTCCACCATCATGATGCCGTTCTTCTTCACAATCCCGATCAGCAGGATGATGCCGATGAAGGCGATCACCGTGAGCTCGGTGTGGAACACCTGCAGCGCGAGCAGCGCGCCCAACCCCGCCGACGGCAGCGTGGAGATGATGGTGAGCGGATGCGCCAGGCTCTCATACAAGACGCCGAGCACGATATAGACCGCGATAAGCGCCGCCAGCAGCAACAGCGGCTGCGCGCCGATCGAGCGCTTGAAGGCTTTGACGTCGCCGGCGAACTCGGCGTGGATCGAATCGGGAATGTGCATCTCGGCGACCGCCTGCGCGATATCGTCGGTGGCGGTCTCGATCTCGGCATTGGGCGCCAGATTGTAGGTGATGGTGACCGCCGGGAATTGGCCCTGATGGTTCACCACCAGCGGCGCGATGGTGCGGGTGAAATGCGCGACCGTCGATAGCGGCACCTGGGTGTTGCCTTTGCCGGGGACGTGGACCTGGTTGAGGTCATTCGGGTCGCGCTGGTCCTTGCGCGCCACTTCGAGGATCACGCGGTACTGGTTGCGCTGGGTGTAGATCGTCGAAATCTGCCGCTGCGAAAACGCGTCGTTGAGCGCGTTGTCGATGTCGGTCATGCGCACGCCCAGCCGCGCGGCGGCCTGGCGATCGATGCTGACTTCGGCCTGCAGCCCGCCCTGTTCGCGGTCGGTGGTGACGTCGACGACGCCCGGTACTTCTTTCACGCGGTCGAGCACCTTCGGCACCCATTGCTGCAAAAGGTCGATGTCGGCGCTCCACAGCGTGAACTGATATTGCGAGTCGCTCTGCCGCCCGCCGACGCGCAGGTCCTGCGCCGGCACCATGAATACGCGGATGCCGGGAATGCGGTTGAGCTTGGCGCGCAGCCGCGCCACCACGCGCTTGGTGCTCACATTGTCGCGCTGTTCAAGCGGCTTCAGGCTGATGAACATGCGCCCGCGGTTGACCGAGGCGTTGAAACGGGAGGCGCCGACCGAGGAGCCCAAGCCCGCCACCGCGGGATCCGCCAGCACGATGTTCATCGCCTTGAGCTGCAGCGCCTTCATGGCCTCGAACGAAATGTCGGTGGAAGCCTGCGTGCCGCCGAAAATCAGGCCGGTGTCGTCCTGCGGGAAAAAGCCCTTCGGCGTCTTGATGAAGAGCCCGATAGTCAACGCGATGGTGGCGAGAAACATGATGAGCGTCAGCATGCGGTGCTCGAGCACGATCCGTCAAGCTGCGGTCGTAGAACCGGATGGTGCGCGCGAGCACGCCCTCGACGAGGCGGTCGAGCCAGGTGCCGTCGCGGCTCGGCGGCCGGCGCACGAAATAGGCGCAGATCATCGGCGTCACCGACAGCGACACCACGGTCGACACCGCGATGGCGAAGGCGAGCGTCACCGAGAATTCGCGGAACAGCCGGCCGACAATGCCGCCCATGAACAAGCAACGGAATGAAGGCGGCAATGAGCGAAACCGAAATCGACACGACCGTGAAGCCGATTTGCTTCGCGCCTTTAAGACTTGCGCGCAACGGCGAGGCGCCGCGCTCCAGATAGCGGAACATGTTCTCGATCATGACGATGGCGTCGTCGACCACGAAGCCGACACAGACCGCCAGCGCCATCAGCGACAGATTGTCGATCGAGAAGCCGGCCGCCCACATCGCTGCGCAGGTGCCGGCAAGCGACAGCGGCACGGTAATGCCGGCTGCGATCGTGGTGGCCGTGCGGCGCAGGAACACCGCCACCACCAGCATCACCAAGATGACGGTGGCGCCAAGCGTGAGCTGCATGTCGTGCACGCTGGCGCGGATGGTCTGGGTGCGGTCGGCCAGCACCGAAATGTCGAGCCCGGCCGGCACCCATTGCTTGAGCTCCGGCAGCACCGCGTAGATGCCGTCGACCGTGTCGATCACATTGGCGTTGGCCTGCTTGGTGATGATCAGCAGCACGGACGGGTTGGGCATTGAACCAGCCGGCGGAGCGGCTGTTGCGCACGCTGGCGCGAATGGTGGCGACGTTCGACAGGCGGATGACGGTGCCGTCGACGGTCTTGACCACCACCGGGTCGTAGTCGCTGGCGTTGCGCAGTTGATCGTTGATGCCGATGGTGACGGCGCGGTGCGGGCCGTCGAAGGAGCCGAGCGGGCCGACCGCGTTGGCATTGGCGATCGCCGTGCGCACGTTTTCCATGGACAGTCCCATGGAAGCGAGCCGCTGCGGATCGACGCGCACGCGCAGCGCCGGCTGCTCGGAGCCGGCAACGGTGACGTCTCCGACGCCGTCGACTTGGCTCAGCCGCTGCGCGATCACGCTGTCGGCGGCGTCATAGATCTCGCTCGGCCGCATGGTCTTGGAGGTGAGCGCGAGGATCAGGATCGGCGCCGCTGCCGGGTTGGCCTTGCGGAAATTCGGCAGCGTCGGCATATCGCCGGGCAGATCGCTGAGCGCGCCGTTGAGCGCGGCCTGCACGTCGCGGGCGGCGCCCTCGATGCTGCGGCTCAAGTCGAATTGCACCACAATGCGCGAGGAGCCGAGCGAGCTCACCGAGGTCAATTCATTGACCCCGGAGATTTCGCCGAGGCGGCGCTCGATCGGCGCTGCAACGGTGGCGGCCATGGTGTTGGGATCGGCGCCCGGCCGGCTGGCGGATACGAAAATGACGGGAAAATCGACGCTCGGCAGGCTGGCGACCGGCAGGAAAGCATAGGCGACCGCGCCCACCAGGAACAATCCGATCGCCATCAGCGTGGTGCCGATCGGCCGGCGGATGAACGGGTAGGAGAAGTTCACGGGCCTACTCCGCCGGATGCGGCTGCGCCGCACCGCGTCCGCTCCAACGCACGCGCAGCCGCTCCATGTAGAGATAGATCACCGGCGTGGTGTAGAGCGTGAGCAACTGGCTGAGTAGAAGCCCGCCGACGATGGTGATGCCGAGCGGGTTGCGCAGCTCCGAGCCGGTGCCGCTTTCCAGCGCCAGCGGCAGTGCACCGAACAGCGCGGCGAGCGTCGTCATCATGATCGGTCGGAAGCGCAACAGCGCGGCCTGCACGATCGACTGCTCCGGCGTGAGGCGTTGATGGCGCTCGGCCTCGATCGCGAAGTCGATCATCAAAATGGCGTTCTTCTTCACAATGCCCATCAACAGCACGATGCCGATCAGGGCGATGACCGACAGGTCGTCGCCGAACAGCATCAGCGCCAGCAGCGCGCCGACGCCGGCCGAGGGCAGGGTGGAGAGGATGGTGAGCGGATGGATGGCGCTCTCGTACAAGACCCCGAGCACGATGTAGATGGTGATGGCGGCGGCCAAGATCAGCCACGGCTCGCCGGCGAGCGACTTGGCGAATTCGGCGGCGTCGCCGGAATAGCTGCCGGTGACCGAGGACGGCATGCCGATTTCCTGCTGCGCGGCGGTGATGGCGGCAACGGCATCGGACAGCGCGTAGCCCGGCGCCAGATCGAAGCTGATGGTGACCGAAGGGAACTGCTCCTGGTGCGCGATGGCGAGCGGCGCCGAGGTGTATTCGAAATGCGCAAAGGCAGAGAGCGGAACTTGATTTGAACCGGTCACCGTATTGGGCGTCGCCGTCGTGTTTGTATTGGTGGTGCCGGTGGCGGTGTTGCCGACGGTCGACGCGGTGCCGGTCGAGGTGCTCGACCCGGTGACGTAGATCTTCGACAGCGATGACGGGTCCTGCTGGTAGCGCGGCTGCGCCTCCAGAATCACGCGGTATTGGTTGGCCTGACCGTAGATAGTGGAAATCTGCCGTTGGCCGAAGGCGTCGTTGAGCGTGTCGGTCACGCTCTGCATGGAGACGCCGAGGCGGCCGGCCTGCTCGCGGTCGACATTGACCAGCATGCGCGGCCCGCCTTCCTGCGCTTCGGAGGCGACCTCGCGCAGCGCCGGATCGCTGCGCAGCTTCTGCACCAGTCTATCCGACCAGTTCAGCACCTCGTTGGAGTCGGTGGCGACCAGCGTGTACTGGTATTGCGCGCGGCTCGAGCGGGTCGAAATCTGGATATCCTGCGTGGCCTGGAAATAGACCGTCATGCCGGGAATGCCGGCGACGTCTTTTTTCAACCGCGTGATGATGGCGTCGACGTGCGATTGGCGCTCATCGCGCGGCTTGAGTGTGATGGCGAGCCGGCCGGCATTGGGCGTGGCGTTGATCGGGCTGACGCCGATCACCGACACCACGCCGGTCACGTCCGGATCGCGGCGGATCGCGGCTTCGACCGTCTGCTGGCGGCGCTGCATCTCCTCGAACGAGACGTCGGTGCCCGCTTCGGTCACCGCGGTGATCAGGCCGGTGTCCTGCAACGGCAGGAAGCCCTTGGGGATCACCACATAGAGGACGATGGTGGCGGCGAGCGTGATCAGCGTGACCAGCAGCGTCTCGGGCTGGTGGCGCAGCACCCATTCCAGACTCGTCCGGTAGCCGTCGACCGTGCGCTCGATCAGCCGGTGGAAGAGGCGGGTGACGGCGTTACCCTCACCGCCGCCTCCATGACGCAACAGCCGGCCGCACATCATCGGCGTCAGCGTCAGCGAGACGACGGCGGAAGCGACCACCGCAATGGTGAGTGTGAGCGCGAATTCGCGGAACATGCGGCCGACCAGCCCGGTCATGAACAGCAGCGGGATGAACACCGCGATCAGCGACATGGTGAGCGAAATCACCGTGAAGCCGATTTCGCTGGCGCCACGCAGCGCCGCTTTGAGCGGCGGCTCGCCGTCCTCCATGTGGCGGACGATGTTCTCGATCATCACGATGGCGTCGTCGATGACGAAACCGGTGCCGATGGTCAGCGCCATCAGCGACAGGTTGTCGAGCGAGAAGCCGGCAAACCACATCACCCCGAAGGTAGCGATCAACGACAGCGGCAGCGCCACGCCGGCGATGATGGTGGCGCGCAACGTGCGCAGGAAGATCAGCACCACCAGCACCACCAGCGCGATGCTGAGGATCAGCGTGAACTGCACGTCGCGGATGGAGGCGCGGATGGTGTCGGTGCGGTCGCTGACGACGGTGAGGCGGGCGGCCGCCGGTATGGCGCGGCGCAGCCGCGGCAATTCGGCGCGCACGCGTTGCACGGTCTCGATCACATTGGCGCCGGGCTGGCGCTGCACGTCGACCACGATCGCCGGCTTGCCGCGGTACCAGGCGCCGACCTTGCTGTTCTCCAGCCCGTCGACCACGTCGGCGACGTCGCTGATCTTGACCGGCGCGTTGTTGCGGAACGCCACCACCACCGACTTGTAGACGTCGGCATTGGTGATCTGGTCGTTGGCGGCGATGGTGTAGGACTGGTGCGTGCCGTCGAGCGCGCCCTTGGGGCCCGCCACATTGGCGCCGACGATCGCCGTGCGCAGGTCCTCAAGCCCGATGCCATAGGCGGCAAGCCGCGACAGATCGGCCTGAATGCGGATCGCCGGCCGGATGCCGCCTTGTACCGAGACGTGGCCGACGCCGGTCACTTCCGACAGCCGCGGCGCCATGATGGTGTCGGCCATGTCGCTCAGCGTGCGCAGGTCGATCGGAGTCCGAGGTCAGCGCCAGCGTGACGATCGGCGTGTCGGCCGGGTTCACTTTGGAATAGAGCGGCGGGTAGGGCAGGTTGCGCGGCAGCGTGGAGCCGGCAGCATTGATCGCCGATTGCACGTCCTGCGCGGCGGCGTCGATGTCGCGGTTGAGATCGAATTGCAGCGTGACCTGGCTGACCCCGAACGAGCTCGACGAGGTCATGACCTGCAAGGCCGGGATCTGGCCGAACTGGCGCTCGAGCGGCGCCGTCACCAGCGAGGCAATGATGTCCGGATTGGCGCCGGGAAGCTGGGTGGTGACCTGGATGGTCGGAAAGTCGACTTGCGGCAACGCCGAGACCGGCAGCCACCAATAGCCGAGCGCGCCGCCCAGCATCACCGCGACGCCGAGCAGCGAGGTGGCGATCGGCCGGTGGATGAAGGGGGAGGAGACGCTCATTGCGGTGCGTTCGGCCGGCCGCTGCCCCCATTGCGCCGCCGGCGCTCACCGGCGCGGGCGCCGTCACCGGCCGGGCGCTGACCGACGCGCGGGCTCCGCCCGGCGGCGTCGCTGCCGGCGGTGTCCTCGCGCCGCCGCTGATCGAAACCTTGGCGCCATCCGTCAGCCGCGCAAATCCGGTGGTGACCACGCGCTCGGCCGGCGTCACGCCTTTCGACACCACGGCCTGCGCTTCGTCCTGCTTCGATACCGTGATCGGGCGCATCGCCGCCTTGTTTTGATCGTCGATGACATAGACGAAGGTGCCGTTCGGCCCGCGCTGCACCGCGCCGGTCGGGATCACCACCACGTCCTTGAGCGTGTTGATCAGGAGCCGCACATTGACGAACTGGCCCGGCCATAGCTGCACATTGGCGTTGGGGAATTCGGCCTTGAGCTTCACCGTGCCGGTCGAGGGATCGACCTGATTGTCCACTACCGTCAACGTGCCGCGGTCGAGCACCGCGTTGTTGTCGGAGCGCTGCGCATCGACGCCGAGCGGGCCCTTGGCGAAGGCGGCATTGACTCGCGTTAGGTCCTGCTGTGGCAGGTTGAACAACACCGAGATCGGCTTGATCTGCGCGATGACGACGATGGCGGAATTGGCATCGGAGGCGCGCACGATATTGCCTTCGTCGACCTGCCGGATGCCGGTGCGGCCGTCGATCGGCGCGGTAACGGTGGTGTAGCCGAGCAAAGCGCGGGCGTTCTCGATTGCCGCCTGATCGGATTGCACCAGCGCGGTGTATTGCGCGACCAACGCCTTCTGGGTGTCGGCCTGCTGTTTGTTGATGGCGTTGTTGGCCGCCAGCTTTGCGTAGCGCACCAGATCGTTCTTGGCGTTGGCGAGTTGCGCCTCGTCCTGCGCTTTCTTCGCGAGCGTCTGGTCGAGTGCGGCCTGGTACGTGGTCGGGTCGATGCGCGCCAGCACGTCGCCTTTCTTGACGTCCTGGCCTTCCTTGAAATTCACCGACGATCAGCTTGCCGTCAGCCTGCGGGCGCACGGTGACGGTGTTGAGCGCTTTGACGGTGCCGACCGCCTCCAGATAGACCGGCACGTCGGCGGTCTTGGCGGCGGCGACCAGGACCGGCACCGGGCCTTGGGCGGCGAAGCGGCTGCGGCGCTGCTGCTGCGGCGCGTGGCTGGTGAAGACGTAATACAAGGCTCCTGCCGCGACGACGACGACCAGCAGGCTCGCCAGCACGCGGCGTACGCGGCCCTTACTCTTGGGCCGGTCGAGCTTCGGCAACTCACCGTGCATGGGCTGTTTCCACCGGTTTCGGCAGCCAGCCCCCGCCAAGCGCCTGATACAGGCTGACGACCGCCAACACATGCGCAAGCTGCGCCTGCACAAAGGCGTCCTCGCCCTGGAACAGAGTCTGCTCGGTCTGCAGTACGGTGACGAGATCGATCGTGCCCTCGCGCAACCGTTGTTCGGAAATCTGGAACGCGCGCCGCGAGCTCGCCACCACATTGGCCTGGAGCCGCTGGCGGATCGCGGTCTGGCGCACGGCGTCGAGCGCGTTTTCTACGTCGGAGAAGGCGGAGATCACCGCCTTGCGGTAGTTCTGCAACAGCTCGTCCTGCCGGCCCTTCTGCAAATCGAGATTGCCGAGCAGTTTGCCGCCCTCGAAGATCGGTTGCGTCAGCCCGGAAGTCAGCGAGTAGAAGGCCGACTCCGGCCGCAACAATGTCTTGAGGATGGCGCTCTGATAGCCGCCCTCGCCGGTGAGCGTGATGCTGGGGAAGAACTGCGCGCGCGCGTTATAGACATTGGCATTGGCGGCGGCGAGCTGCGCCTCGGCCTGGCGGATGTCGGGCCGTTGCGTGAGCAATTCGGACGGCAGGCCCGGCGTCACCCGCGGAATGGCAATGTAACGCAACGAGCCGCCGCGGATGCGCACGCTCTCGGGCGAGCGCGCCATCAAGACGGCGAGCGCGTTGCGGTTCTGCGTCAGCGTCTGTTCCAGCAGCGGGATCGCCGCGCGCACGGTGTTGACCAGGCTTTCCTGCTGGGCGACGTCGAGCGCCGACGCGGTGCCGGCATTAAGCCGTTGCTGGATCAGATTGAGGATGCGGGTCGCGCTTTGAACGTTTTCGCGCGCGACGCGTAGCCGGTCTTGCGCCGCCAGCACCTGGAAATAGGCGTTGGCGGCAGCCGCCACGGTGCTCAAGCCCACCACCTCGCGGTCGTAACGGCTGGCGACCGCGGTCTCTTCCGCCGCACGCACCGCCGCGCGGTTCTTGCCCCAGAAGTCGATTTCGTAGCTGGCATTGAGCGACGTCGACAGCAGGTCGCGCTCCGAGCCGCCGAACGAAGTGCCGCCCGACGACGACGTGCTTTGCGACGAGCGCGAATGGCTGGCGCTGCCGTCGAGGTTGACCAAAGGCAACAGCGCGGCGCCGGTGACGCGCGCCTGCGCGTCGGCCTGCACGATGCGGGCGATAGCCGCGGCGATGTCGAGATTGGCTTCGCGCGCCTGTTCGATGATCCCGGTCAGCTCTTTGGAGCGGAAGCCGCGCCACCAGTCGAGCTTCGGCAGCGCCAGCTCGGCGACGCGCGGGTTCTGCGGACCGCGGGCATAGGCGCGCGGAATATCAAGCCCGGGCTCGGGATTATCGCCGCTGAGCAGGCATCCGCCGAGCGGAAGCGTCAGGCCGATGGCGTACAACATCATGAACACTACGCGTACTTGTGGAGTCGTTTTCGACTGCCGTGAATCAATGCGTCGGCGCATTCCGACCATTTCGATCGCTGCCACCCTGGACTGCAGTCAAAACCGGAACTAACGCTTGGCGCTTGCCTTGGTATGTCCCGGCGGCCAGTCAGCGAGAGCATGACGGCCGGCCGATGACATTTGCTCCGCCGCGGTTGCGAATACGCCTTGGATTACCTGGTCGAAGCTTTGCCTTGCCGCACGGGTTTCGGTCATGGCCGCACGCATTGCGGCAACGTCGAACGGGTCTTGTCGCAGCGCCGTGCGAATCGCTTCGCGCGCAGCGTAATACTTGTTTTGCGCAACTTCCAAGGCCGCGTGATGGGCCTGCATCTGGGCGCGGATAAGGTCGGCGTCGGCGGGCGGCAGGCTGGCGGCCATCCGCTCGACCCGCACGAACACGTCACGGTTCCAGTAGGAGGGGGCCGGCGCCCGAATCACCATCGCGACGGCGACACCGACAAAGAACAGATTGAGCGCCAGCGAGCCCAGCAGCAGCCAGCGCGCGGAACCGCGCTCTCCACTGGACGCCAGCTGGGCAACGCTCATGGCCGTGCCTCGGTCAGGGGTTCGGGGGCAAAGACCATGGTGCCGAGATCGGCGCCGCTGGCGACGGTAAACGGCGCCTCCAGCCGGTCGAAGGGCCGGTCGAGCCCGGTAATGCCGACATAGAAGCCGACCGCCGCGCAGCAGGCGAGCGCGGCGACGCGCGGCCAGGCCGGCGCAAATTGCCAATCGAGCAGCACCCCGGGCAGCCGCCAGAACGGCATTTTCTGCCGCGGCAGTGGGCCGCTCAGCCGCGCCAGCACGCGCGCGACCGAAGCCTGGCTGTCCTGCGGCGCCTGGGCGAGCCGCGTCAGCGCGGCTTCGAGATGATCCAGGTTCTTTTCGTTACTCATCGTTCGTCCTCGTCGATCACGCTTCCCAAGACGCGGCGCAAGTTCTGTTTGCCGCGCACCAACAACGTCTCTACCGCCGACACCGACGTGTCGAGAATTTCCGCCACCTGCGCATTGCTCAAGCCCTCGCTGTACGTCAGCATGACGGCGGCACGCT
Source organism: uncultured Alphaproteobacteria bacterium (assembly GCA_963761245.1). Lineage (GTDB taxonomy): Bacteria > Pseudomonadota > Alphaproteobacteria > Rhizobiales > Xanthobacteraceae > Pseudolabrys. Next base: position 96,983 of record CAVXGN010000018.1, read on the forward strand.
GGCGCGCCGTTAAACCTTCGATGGCCGCAGCCAACTGCCGGTCTAGTTCGCTACGCTCCACTTGTTCGCTGGCACCAATCGCCGGATCGGCGATCTCGCCGGCTGCTTCCAGCTCGACCCATGGCGCGCGCCGCTTGCGGTCGAGACAGAGATTGACCACCACGCGCGTGAGCCAGGTGCGGAACAACGCCAGCGGCTGCCAGCGCGGCGCATTGACCCAGACGCGCAACATGGCTTCCTGCGCGACGTCCTCGGCGTCGGTGGCATTGCCGAGGATGCGGCGTGCCAGCGCGACCACGGCCGGCACGTGCCGGCGCACAAGCTGGCGATAGGCTGGCTCGTCGCCGCGCGCAACCCGGGCCATGAGCGCTTCGTCGCTGTCATCCATCGCGATTTGGCGGTCGTCATGCTGCAAAGCCCGGATAGTGTAGTCCGATCTATGCAATAAACGCGCAGCCGGGCCAAAACCTGTGCTTCTCGAATCCCCGGGCGAACAAGGGGGAGCCCGGACGCGGGCACCTAACCTATTGAATCGGCATAGTTTTGCAACTGGTCCGGTGGCCGGCTGTGGCAGGCTTTCAACAGCGGCGGAACAACATGGATTCGCCGCGAAATCGCATGGCTCCGCAATGCATGCGCCGGTTTTCGGCTAAGATCGCGCGCCACGCAAAAGGGAGGCAAAACCACCATGGACAAGGCAATCTACGACCGCGGTATGCAGATGCGTCGCAAGGTGCTGGGGGACGAATATGTCGACCGCGCCGTCGCCAATACCGACGATTTCAATCGCGAGTTCCAGGCGCTGCTCACCGAGTATTGCTGGGGGACGGTCTGGGGCGACGAAACCTTGAAGCCGCGCGAGCGCAGCATCCTCAACCTCGGCATGATTGCCTGTCTCGGCCGCATGCACGAATTCGAGGCGCATTTCCGCGGCGCCCTGCGCAATGGGCTCACCCCCAAGGAGCTTGCCGCCATCCTGCGGCAGATCGCGGTCTATTGCGGCTTCCCCGCCGCCGTCGACTGCCACCGTGTGGCCAAACAGGTGCTGGCGGCCGAAGCCAAGAAAAGCTGAATCCCCAAGCGGCAACATCACGTTAACGGGATGGTCGCAATCTGGTCTTGAATGTGCCTATTTCGGAGGGCAGTTCAGAGGCCTTAAGTGGCGGGGATTCGACCGCCGGCCCCGCCACAGGTGGATGATGGTTCGACCGATTCTGGCAATTCTGGTCGCGCTGCCGGTGATGGCAGCGCTGTCGCCCATTCCGGCGCAGGCGCAAGGCTATTATCGCGACCAGCCGTCTCGTGCGCATCCGCACGACGCCTATGTGCCACCTGCGCCTGATGGGCCGGGCAGCCCGCAACGCGTGCTGCCTTACCCGCAAGAGGCCGACGAGGCGCCGCTGCCGCCGCCCGGCTTTGCTCCGCCTTACAGCGGCTCCTATGGCCGTCAGCCTTACGTCGCGCCGCCCACGGTTCAGGCTCCCGACACGATGCGCCCGCCGGCGCCGGTTGGCGCTACGCCGCGCACGACTCCGCAGCCGGCGTCGCCCGCAACCACCGCCGCGCTGCCGCCGGAGGACCAGCCGGAGCAAGGCCAGCCCAAGGAGTTGTCGCCCGAACTGCGGCGTCAGATGGTGGACTACCGGACGCCGCAACCGGCCGGCACCATCATCATCGATACCGCGCACACCTTCCTCTATCTGGTGCTCGGGCACGGCAAGGCGCTGCGCTACGGCATCGGCGTCGGCCGCGAAGGCTTCACCTGGTCGGGCACCGAACGCGTTTCCAAGATGAAGGAATGGCCGGACTGGTTCCCGCCGCCGGAGATGATCGATCGCCAGCCCTATTTGCCGCGCATGATGGCGGGCGGGCCGGGCAATCCGCTCGGCGCGCGCGCGCTCTATCTCGGCAACACGCTCTACCGCATCCACGGCACCAACCAGCCCTCGACCATCGGCACCTTCGTGTCGTCCGGCTGCATCCGGCTGCTCAATTCGGATATCGAGGATCTCTACGACCGCGTGCAGGTTGGCACCCGCGTCATGGTGCTACCCGGCAAGCCGCCGGCGACCGCGGCCAACACCGCCGCGCCGCCGCCGCAACCGGCAAACCCGATGGCCCCGCCGTCGCGTCCCGGCACCGCGGTGTCTGCTTCGCCGTTGCCGCCGCCGGCGCACTAGGCGCCTTACTCACATCAATTGCGATCCTGCCTCTGCGCGTTAACGCGCGCGAGGCGCGTGATCGCCTCGATCATGGCGCCCGGATCAGCGACGCCCTTGCCGGCGATGTCGTGCGCGCTGCCATGCGCGACGGAAGAAAATAAAATCGGCGAGCCGATCGACAGCCCGGCGGTGCGGTTGAAGGCCTGCAGCTTGGCGGCGATATGGCCCTGGTCGTGCAGCATCACGATATAGGCGTCGCAGCCGCTCTTGCGGAACATGGTATCAGCGCCGAATGGGCCGGAGGCGTCGATGCCGACTTCTGCTGCGCGTTGGATCGCCGGCTGAATGATCTCGATCTCCTCAACTCCGAACATCCCCTCTTCGCCGGCATGCGGGTTGAGTCCGCCGACGAAAATCTTCGGGCGCGCGATGCCGAGTTTTTTAAGCGCCGTATCGGTGGCGCAGATGACGCGCTCGACCCGCTCGCGTGTGATCAGCGCAAGAGCCTTGCGCACGCTGACGTGCAGCGTCGCGTGCACGATGCGTTTGTCGTCGAAGCAGATCATCAGATAGACGTCGTTGACCGGCGTGCCGGTCTCGCGCGCGACAAACGAGGGATAGCCGTCGAAGGCGATGCCGGCGGCGTGAATCGAGCGCTCGGTTTGCGGCGCCGCCACCACGGCGTCGACGTCGCCCGCGAGCGCCGTTTTGATCGCGCACCGGGCGGCGGCGAGCGAGGCGCGGCCGTAGGCAGCATCGACCTTGCCGAATTCGACCGGCGCGTTGATCCCCTCGCTGGCATCGAGCAGGCTGACCGCACCGTCCGACCAATCGGCGTCCGCAGGTTTGCCGATAACATGCAGCCGCGGTGTGAACCCGGCCGCTTGGGCGTGCATCGCCACCACGGCCGGATCGCCCACCAGCAGCGGCCGGCACAGGCTGCGCACGCGTGCATCCATCGCGGCCTTGAGCGCGATCTCCGGCCCGATCCCGGCCGGGTCTCCGGTCGCAATGGCAATGCGCGGCAAGGGCATGGCGGTGACCTTCCTTACGCGCCACAGCTACCTATAATGGAGATGCCGCGCGCGCGGATAACATAACAAAGTTCGAGGAAACGTCGCCATGATGTCGCGTGAACAAAACGACCAACTCAGCCGCATCGGCCCCGGCACGCTGATGGGCAAGCTGCTGCGCCGCTATTGGGCGCCGTTCCTGCTGGCGGAGGAAATCCCCGAGCCCGATTGCCCGCCGGTGCGCGCCAAACTGATGGGCGAAAATCTGATCTGCTTCCGCGACAGCAACGGCCAGATCGGCTTGATCGACGAATTCTGTGCGCATCGCGGCGTCTCGCTTTGGTTTGGCGAGAACAAAGAATGCGGGCTGCGCTGCCCCTATCACGGCTGGAAATATGACGTGACCGGGCAGTGCGTCGACCTGCCATCGGAGGCGGAAGAGTCGGGCTTCCGCAAGAACATCAAACTCAAATCTTATCCATGCATCGAGAAGGCCGGCATCATCTGGGCCTATCTCGGCCCGCCGGAACTGCAACCGCCGCCGCCGGCGCTTGAGTGGACCGATGTCGAGCCGCCGCAGCGCTTCGTCTCCAAGCGGCTGCAGGAATGCAACTACCTGCAGGCGATGGAAGGCGGCATCGATTCCAGCCACGTCTCCTGGCTGCACGGCTCCGAGCTGAACAAGGATCCGCTGTTCAAGGGCTCGAAGGGCAACAAGTACAACGAAGAAGATCGCATGCCGCTGTTCGAGGTGGAGGAATTCGCCGGCGGCCTTCTGATCGGCGCGCGCCGCAACGCGGATGCCGGCAAATATTATTGGCGCATCACGCCCTGGATCATGCCCTGGTACACCATCATCCCGCCGCGCGCCGGGCATCCGCTCGGCGCGCACGCCTGGGTGCCGATCGACGATGAGACCTGCTGGGCCTGGAGCATCAACTACCATCCCAAGCGCGCGCTGACGAACTCCGAAGTCGCTGCCATGCGCGACGGCGAGGGCATCCACGTCAAATACGTGCCCGGCACCTTCATCCCGCTCGCCAATAAGTCGAACAATTATCTGTTGGATCGCGAAGCGCAACGCCACGGCCATTCCTCCACCGGGGTCGACGGCATCGCCATGCAGGACGCCTCCATTCAGGAAAGCATGGGGCCGATCCAGGACCGCACCAAGGAGCATCTGTGCGCGACCGACGCCGGCATCATCTTGACGCGCAAGCTGCTGCTGCGCGCGGCGAAAGCCGCGGCGGAGGGCGGAGCGGTGCCGGCGACCGCGCCGGAAGCGCAGCGCGTGCGTTCGGCGGCGATCGAGCTCGACCAGGGCGTCAAGTTCAGCGACGGCGCCAAGCACGGGCTTTATGCGGAACTGGGTACCGACCCGCTGTCAGTCTGACCGCTTAATCCCCAGAAATTCGGCCTGAAGCCTCGCTGCCGAGGGCGGACACCCGTTTTCGGACACGATCATGCGCGACAAACGGTGGGTCAAATCGTCCGTTGCAACGGAGACCTTTCGAACATGCCGCATCTCACTGCGCTGGTCACAGTGTTGGCCGTCGCCTTGTATTTCTTCACCGGGATTCTCGTTGCCCGCGCACGGCAGAAGTTCAACATCGCGGCGCCGGCGATGACCGGACACCCGGACTTCGATCGCGCGTTCCGTGTTCAGATGAACACGCTGGAATGGATGCCCATCTTCCTGCCGCTGCTCTGGCTGTTCGCGTTCTATGTCAGCGATTGGGCGGCGGCCGTTATCGGCCTCATCTGGATCGGCGGCCGCGTGCTCTACATCCAGGGCTATAGCGCCGCGGCCGAAAAGCGACACCACGGCTTCGGCATTCAGGCGCTGGCGTCAGGCGTGCTTTTGATCGGCGCGCTCGGCGGCATCATCTGGCGCATGGTGCATGGGTGATCGAAAACCGCTCGTTCCCGCCCCCGCCTGTGCGGGGACAGGCTCCAGCGGGAATCCGAGCGGATCAATGTCACTCCGCCGCGGCGCTGGCCTGCTTGCCGATAGCCGCGTTGACCCGCGGCATAACTTGCTCGGCCATCAGCTGCATCGAGCGCTTGGCGAGCTGCGGATCGACCCAATCCATGCCGGCATAGACCAGTTCGCCGAAGTCTCCGGTCTCCTCGCGCAGCTTCAGGATCTCGTCGACGACCTTGTTGACGCTGCCGTACGTGACGCAGTTGTCCATGACGAAATCTTCGGTGATCTCGTCGTCCGGCTGGTCCTTGTAGCTCTTGAACACATAAAGCCGGCCGCCGCGTTTCATCTTGGCGCGCATCTGCGAGAAATAGAACCGGTAGGGACTGTTGGCGTCCTCGCGCCCGTAACGGGTCGCCACCGTATCGTCGTCGGCGACGAAGAAGGTGCGCGCCACCCGCCAATCGGCGATATCGGCCTTTTGCCCAGCCTCGGCTTTGCCTTTGGCGTAGTTCACCCAATGCGACTTGAGATGCTTGGACAACAGGAAGTTCGCCGAGAGCGGATGGAAGTCGCGTTTGCCCATCAGCACCACGCCGGGCGAGAACGGCGCCACCACGGTGCCGACGATCTCCGGCCGCGGCTTCTGGAACGGCTTCGCCATGATGCCGACGCCGAGATGGAGCGCGGCGCTGCGCGCGAAGCCGACCTTGAAACGGTTGTTCGGGAAAATCGATGTCGTAGGGCGGGTCGCGCTCCCAGACCGCCAGGATCACGTCGATCGCTTCGGCGAAAATCTTGTTGCGGTCGTCGTCCAGGATGCCGATCGCCTCGCAATCGGACGCGAGCGCTCCGGGCGAGACGCCCATGACAAAGCGCCCTTGCGCCAGATGGTCGAACATCGCCGCGTTCACCGCGATCACCACCGGGTGCATCTGCGCCAGATTGGTGGTGCCGGTGGCGAGTTTGATGGTCTTGGTCGAGTGGATCAGCGTCGCCAGGAATAACGTGCTGTTGGTGACGTTCTCGCAGGCGTCGGTCAGGTGCTCGCCGACGAAGGCGTCGTAGAAGCCGAGCTGGTCGGCGAGGATGATCGCCTCGCGATCCTCGTGCAGGGTCTGCGACCAGTCCCGGCCCAACGGGTGCACCGGCATCGTGAAGTAACCCAACCGCATTCAACGTCTCCGCCCGAATTCCCGGCAGCTTGCGCCGTCCGGAAGGCAACGCAAAGCGCATTTAGCCGTTCGTTTCAATGAGAAAATTCGGATTTGAAAGGGCGAAAATGATTGGCTGGCCCGCGTCGGTGACGGGTCGCGCGCTGTGGTTTGCGCATTTATCCACCGGCCGCCGATGCCGCATGACGGCCGGTTCCGCTTTCCGGCGGTGAAAGACTAGTCTTGCGCAAAAGCGGCGATTCGAGAGGGGCTGGGTCCATGTTGCGCTGGTTTCACGCTTTGATGCCGAAGGAGGAGCGCTTCTTCGATCTGTTCTTGCGTCATTCGCAGGCCGTGCTCGCTGGCGCCGAGGCGCTGCGCGCCATGCTGGAGGGCGGCGCGGCGGTCGAGCGCAATTGCCGCATCGTCATGGATCGCGAAAGCGAGGCCGACGATGTCACCCGCGAGGTGCTGATTGCGGTGCGCCGCACTTTCATCACGCCGTTCGACCGCGGCAGTATCCGCGAACTGATCACCTCGATGGACAACACCATCGACCAGATGCAGAAGGCCGCCAAGGCCGCCATACTGTTCGACGTCACGACATTCGAGCCTGAGATGCGGCAGATGGGCGATGTCATCGTGAAAGCGGCGCAACTGCTGCAGCAGGCGGTGCCGCTCTTGCACGCGATCAGTGCCGAAGCCGTGCATATCAGCGAATTGACCGCGCAGATCTCGGCGCTGGAAGGACGCGGCGATGAGCTGCACGACATCGGCCTCAAGACGCTCTACCAGGCCAATGCCAAGTCGAGCCCGATGGCCTTCTTCGTCGGCAATGAAATCTACGATCATCTGGAGAAGGTGGTCGACCGCTTCGATGACGTCGCCAATGTGATGCACGGCATTGTGATCGAGCATGTGTGAACGACCCATGTCCGTCCGGGTCGGCGCGAGAGGCGGGGCCCGCCATCAATGAACGTCATGCTCTCGCTGCCTGTGCTGGTCGGCTTGATTGCGGTCGCGCTGGCGTTCGATTTTCTCAACGGCCTGCATGACGCGGCCAATTCCATCGCCACTATCGTGTCCACGCGTGTGCTGCGCCCGCAATACGCCGTCGCCTGGGCGGCCTTCTTCAATTTTATCGCCTTTTTGTTCTTCGGCCTGCATGTCGCCAATACGCTCGGCACCGGCATCATCGCCGCCGATGTGATCGATCCGCGCCTGGTATTCGGCGCGCTGATGGGCGCCATCATCTGGAACCTGGTCACCTGGGGCCTCGGCATTCCGTCGAGCTCATCGCACGCACTGATCGGTGGTCTGGTCGGTGCCGGAATTGCCAAGGCCGGCGTGTCCGTCATCGTGTGGCGTGGCCTGGTGCCGACCATTGCCGCCATCGCCGGCTCGCCGCTGCTCGGATTCGTGCTGGCGATCCTGATCATCCTGGGGATGTCGTGGATCTTCGTGCGCGCGACACCGTTCGCGGTTGACCGCACCTTTCAGCGGCTGCAATTCATTTCGGCTTCGTTCTATTCGCTCGGTCATGGCGGCAACGACGCGCAGAAGACCATGGGCATCATCGCCGTGCTACTCTATTCGCAAGGCCAGCTCGGCGAAAAGTTCTACGTCCCGTTCTGGGTGGTGATCGCCTGCCAGATCGCCATGGCGCTCGGCACGCTGATCGGCGGCTGGCGCATCGTGCGCACCATGGGCTCGCGCATTACCAGGCTGACGCCGATGCAGGGCTTCTGCGCGGAGGCGGGCGGGTCGATCACGCTGTTCGCGGCCACTTGGCTCGGCATTCCGGTGTCGACCACACACACCATCACCGGTTCGATCATCGGCGTCGGTGCCGCGCGCAAAATGTCGGCGGTGCGCTGGAGTGTCGCCAACAATATCGTCGTCGCCTGGATCATCACCATCCCTGCGTCCGGTCTAATTGCGGCGCTGTTTTATTGGCTGTCGGCGCTGTTCGGCTGATCAGGCCGCGACGCGGGCAAGGAATTCCTCGACCTCTTTGCGTAGCTCGGCGGCGGCGGCCTCGACCGCCTGCGAGGCGGTGAGCACACTTTCCGCCGACTGGCGCGTCTCGACCGCGGCGCCGGCGACCTCGCGTGAGCACCGAGACCACCAGCTTGGCGCCGTCGGCGGCGCTGGCGACGTTCTGGGAAATCTCGGTGGTCGCCGCATTCTGCTGATCGACTGCCGCCGAGACCGAGGTGGCGCAGCTGTCGATCTCCTGCATGCGGCCGGCAATACGGCCGATCGCGCGCCACCGCGCCGCTGGTCGAACTCTGCACCGCAACAGATCAGCTTGGAAATATCCTCGGTCGCCTTGGCGGTCTGCACGGCAAGCGATTTCACTTCGGAGGCCACCACCGCGAACCCCTTGCCGGCTTCGCCCGCGCGTGCGGCCTCGATGGTGGCGTTGAGCGCCAACAGATTGGTCTGCTCGGCGATGGCGCGGATCAATTTGATGACGTCGCCGATCTTCTGCGCGGCTTGCGCCAGCGCTGCGATCTGCTCGTTGGTGCCCTTGGCCTCCTCGACCGCGCTGCGCACGATGTCGGTGGTCATGCTGAGCTGGCGGCCGATTTCGGCGATCGAGCCGGCCAACTCGTCGGCCGCCACCGCGGCGCTTTCCACATTGGCGCTGGCTTCGTTCGACGCCGTGACCGCGCCGTCGGCGCGCTGCGTTGTCTGTCCGGAACTGGCGAGCAGCGACGTGGCGGTCGAGCGCATAGCGAGTGCGCCGTCGGCTACGGTGCGCAACTGCGCCTCCACGCTGCGGCGGAACGCGGCGATCGCCTGCTCGATAACGGTCCGGCGCTGCTGCTGCTCCTGCATGGTGGCGCGCTCGCGCTCGGCCTCGCGCCGCTCGGTGACGTCCTCGTGGGTCGCCACCCAGCCGCCGCCGGCCATCGGGCGGTTGCTGATCGACATCATGCGGCCCTCGGCGGAGACGACCTCCACATTCGTGATGGTGCCTTGCGCCATGGCGGTGCGCAGTTCGCTTCGATACTCGTCCGGATCGCGCGTGAAGCTGCCGGTGCTGATGCGGTATGCGAGCAGGCTCGCCAGCGTGCGGCCGCGCTTGGCCACGTCGGCCGGCAGATGATAGAGTTCCCGGTAGTGCCGGTTGCAAACCACCAGCCGCTCGTCGCCGTCGAACATGCACAGGCCCTGCGACATGTTGTCGAGCGCAACATGGATGCGCAGATTGTCGACCTGCAGCTCTTGCGCCAGGAACACCGCCACGAAGGTCATCACCACGATGCTGGCGATCACGGCAAAAAAGCCGGACGTGAGCGGCTCGGGCACGCTGGCGACCCAGTCGCGCAGCGGCAGCAGGTAATGAAACACGAGATAGCTTGCCGGGAAGCAGCCAATGCCGGTCAGCGCGATCAGCCGCCAATCGCGCCGGGTGGCGTATTGATAGGATTCCTGATCCATGGTTGCGTCCGGATTATCCGCCACGCTATTCCCCTGCCGGTTTTTTTGCAGTTAATTGCACGCGCTTAATTGGTTAACAGAAGGTTAACGGGAGTTCGGGAGGGGGCTGGCATGGCGAAACTGCGCGCGGTCGAGTGCCGCGAATTCATCAAGGCGGTGGTCGAAAAGGCCGAGGCCATGGGCGTGCCGATCTCGATCGCCGTGGTCGGCCCGGAAGGCCATCTGATCGCGGTCGAACGCATGGACGAGGCCGGCTTCATCACCCCGGATACCGCCATCGCCAAGGCCTATACGGTGGCGGCGCTCCGCTCCATGAGCCCGCGCTTTCCCGACGGGCTGGTGATCCAGCAATGGTTCAAGGAGCGCAATCCGCAGCTTCTGATCAGCCTCGCCGCCATGACCAACGGCAAGATCGCGGCCTCCGGCGGCTGCGCGCCGGTGTTCAGAGGCAATGAGATGGTCGGCGCCTACGGCATTTCCGGCGGCACCTCGCAGCAGGACGAGGAGATGGCGCAATATGCCCGCGCCAAAGTGGGCTGGGCGCATCGGCCGGAAACCGACACGATCAATCCGGAGGTGAAAGCGCACATCAACGAGCTGTTCGCCAAAGCCGGAATCGCCGACCGCTTGTGAGACACACTCGGTCTTGCTTGTTGCGATCGCCAACCTCACGCCGGAGTAAGTCATGACGGGTTCGACAGCCACCGCCGAAAAATGGCAAGGCCGCATTGAGGACGATCCGCTGTTGCGCGGCACCGGCCGCTTCGGCGACGACATCAAGCCGGAGGGCGCGCTCGCCGGTTATTTCCTGCGCTCGCCGCACGGCTTCGCCAGGATCGAGCGCATCGATGTGGCGCAGGCGAAGGCCGCGCCCGGCGTGGTCGCCGTATTCACCGCCGCCGATCTCGCGGAAGCGCATTACCACTCGATTTCGCATCCGCATCCGATCCCCGGACGCGGCGGCAAGGTTGCGGTGGCGGTGCATCGCCCGGCGCTCGCGGAAAGCCGGGTGATGCATGTCGGCGAGCCGGTGGCGCTGGTGGTCGCGCAAACCGCCGCCGCCGCGCAGGACGCCGCCGAGAAGATCGTGGTCGACTATGAGCCGCTGACGCCGGTTACCGACGCGCGCGAAGCGGTCAAGCCCGGCGCGCCGCAGCTCTGGCCGGAAGCACCCGGCAATATCGGCTTCGACTGGACCGCGCCGCCCGATCCGGACGGCAAGAAGCAGGCCGCGCTCGAGCGCGCCTTCGCCGAGGCCGCCCATGTGGTGCGTCTCGAGCTCGTCAACCAGCGGCTGGTGGTCGCTTCGCTTGAGCCGCGCAGCGCCACCGCCAGCTACGATGCCGAGAAGAAGGTCTTTACGCTGCGCTGCCCAACGCAAGGCGTCGCCAATGTGCGCGGCCAGATTGCCGAAAGCCTCAACGTCAAGCCGGAGGAGTTGCACGTCCTCACCGACGATGTCGGCGGCGCCTTCGGCATGAAAGGCGCGGCGCACCCCGAATATGTCGCGCTGCTGCATGCCGCGCGCGCGCTGTTGCGGCCGGTGCATTGGCTGTCGACCCGCTCGGAAGCTTTCGTGTCCGATTGCCAGGGCCGCGATTCGTTCTGGCGCGTCGAGCTGGCGCTCTCCAAGCGCGGCCGTTTTCTAGGGCTGCGTGTCGACTGCCTCGGCAATGTCGGCGCTTATTTCACGCCGGTCGCGCATTTCGTCTTCACCACACATGTCTCGGGCTGCCTGCCGACCGTCTACGATATCCCGCACACGCAACTGAACTCGCGCTGCGTGCTCACCAACACCGTGCCGACCGCGCCCTATCGCGGCGCCGGCCGGCCCGAGGCGAGCTATCTGCTGGAGCGCGCAATCGACGCCGCGGCCGAGCAGACCGGCATCGATGCCGCCGAATTGCGCCGGCGCAACCTGATCGTGCCCGACAAGATGCCGTACACGACGGCGTTCGGAAACACGTACGACAGCGGCGACTTTCCGGGCGCCTTCGAGCGCGCGCTTGAGGTCGCCGACTATGCCGGCTTTGCGGCGCGCAAGAAGGCGGCAAAGAAGCTGGGCAAGCTGCGCGGCATCGGCATTGGTTGTTATCTGGAAATCGCCGGCGCGTTTCCGGAAGAAGCCGCGCGCATCACGTTTCCCGGCGCGCGCACGATTGCGGTGAGCATCGGCGCCGGCGCCAGCGGGCAGGGACATCAAACCGTGTTCGGCCAGGTGGCGGCGCGCCGGCTCGGCGTTTCGACCGACTTGGTCACGGTAACCTCGGGCGATTCGGCGCGCGACGTGCCTGGCTTTGGCGCGGTCGCCTCGCGTTCGGCCGTGATGGTGGGCGGCGCCGTCGCGCGCACCGCCGACGCAGTGATCGAGAAGGGCAAGCGCGTCGCCGCCATGCTGCTGCAGGCGGGCGAAGGCGACGTGCAATATAGCGACGGCAAATTCAGCGTCGGCAATCGCGAGCTCACGCTGTTCGAGGTGGCCGAGCGCGCCGCCGATCTCAAGCGTCAGGGCGTGATCCCGGAAAGCCTCGACAGCCAGGTCAATGTCAAGCTGCCGCCGTCATTCCCCAACGGCTGTCACGTCGCCGAGGTGGAGATCGATGCCGATACCGGCGCGACCACGATCGTCAACTACGTCGCGGTCGGCGATTGCGGCAACGTGCTCAACGACACGATCGTCACCGCCCAGATTCACGGCGGCGTGGCGCAGGGCATCGGCCAGGCGCTGAGCGAGGACACGGTCTATGACGCAGGCGGCCAGTTGGTCTCCGGCACCTTCATGGATTACGCCATGCCGCGCGCCGACACGGTGCCGGCGATGGCCGTGGAGCATCGCGCGGTTGCCTGCCGCACCAATCCGCTGGGCGCGAAGGGCACCGGCGAGGCCGGCACCACGGCGGCGCCGCCGGCGGTGATCAACGCCATTCTCGATGCGTTGCCGAAAGGCGCGCAACTCGACATGCCGGCGACATCGGAGCGCGTGTGGCGGGCGCTGCAGGCAGCGAAAGCCTAGGACTCATTTTCTGGATTTGGTTGGCCCAGGCCGGGATCTCATCGGCCGCGGGAAGCTGCGAATCAAGCCGCTTTGATGCCGTGCAGGCTGTGCGAGCCATCTTTGCAGGTGAAGAACACGACGTCGCCGTCGGGCGAGGCTTTGCCGGCGTGCATGGTGTTGGCCGGGATATAGAGCACCGAGCCGGGCTTGACCTCGATCTCCTTGCCGTCGATCACCGCGTGGAAGGTGCCTTCCAGCACGTAGATCCATTGCTCGTTGGGATGCGAATGCAGCTCGGCGCCGGTGCCGGCTTTCATGCGCATCAGCCCGACGATTATGCGGTCGCCTTCCACGCACGGTCCATGCGCGGTGGAATAGGCGGGGCCCGCCATGATCTTCTGCACGGTGCCGAGATCAAAGACATATTCGCCCGGACCGGCGCGGGTTGCGCCCGGCGTCCGTGCGGCCGGTTGGGTGGACATGGAATGCTCCTCGGATGGCATTTAACGGCTTGTTGTAGCGGCGATGTTAATTGACCGGCGGGGGCGGCGCCAGTATGCGGAGCGCCGTATCGCGATGCGGGTTAGCGGGGAACCAATGAAACTTGCCCGACTGCTGTTGGCCGCGCTGGCCATGGGCGCATTGGCCGGCTGCGCCAGTTATGAGCCGAAGGGCGTGCCGAGCTTCTATCGCGACCTGGCGCGGCCCGGCGCCGAACTCGACGCCCAGGCCGCCGCTTCGATGATCTCCGGCTACCGCACCAATAGCGGGCTGCCGGCGGTCAGCCTCGATCCGACGCTGATGCGGCTCGCCGAGACGCAGGCGCAGGTGATGGCCAAGCGCGACAAGCTCGCCCACAACGCCGGCAAGCCGTTCGTGACGCGGCTGAAAGCCTCCGGCTACGATGCCAAGCGCGCGGCCGAGAATATCGGCGCCGGCTATCACACGCTGGCGGAAGCCTTCTCCGGCTGGCGCCAATCGGCGCCGCACAACGCCAACATGCTGCTCTCCGGCGCGACCCGCATCGGCATTGCCGCGGTCTATACGCCGGCCTCCAAGTACAAGGTCTACTGGTCGTTGATTCTGGCCGAGCCGGATAACGGCAAGGGGTAGGGCGCTGTCGCCGGCTACCGCTTTTTCAAAAACGCCGCGCAGAGCGCCGCGTCGAATTCCCGGTAATCGTTGGTGATCTCGGTGCCCTTGGCGATGGTGCGCCGCGCGATGGCGTAGCCATTGTGCAGATAGGTGTTGGGATTGCCAGAATGGTTCATATGGCAGTCGTGGTCGCCGGTCAGCAGGATTTCGCCGTCGACCCGGTAGCCGTATTGCTTGATGTAGTCGCGCGCCTGCCTGGGCAGCTTGGCGAATTGCTTGGCCGTGTAGAAGCGGTCGAAGCCTTCGACAAAGCGCCAGATCTTGGTGCCCTTGGCGATGCGCTCGGCGGCGAACACGCCGAGCCCGTGGATCGCGCTCTTGGCGAGGTAGGTTTTGACGAGGAGCATGGGATGGTGGCGGAGCGGTGAATCGGACAGGGCCGCTCAAATACCCGGTTCCGGTCAAATAGAGCAAGACGGTCGAGCTGCAATGTTGTGGAGCAAATCCGGCAATGACAGTGGAGGGGCGCCACGCTACGCGCCGTCGCGGCGCTTTCCGGGCTCATGCCGTTTGAATAGCCGCGCTTTGTCCTGCTCCAGCGCTGCCTGCGCGATCAGTTCGCCTGCGCGCCGTGCAAACGTCGGCATGTCGCAGGCCGCAACCTCGTCGGTTCCGCCGAGCAGGGCAAGAAGTTCCACCAGCGGCAGCGCTCGTTTTCCGGGGCGACGATTCTGGGCCATATTTTTTTCACGCAATATCGTGTAGCCGACATGAACCAACGGCGGCTTATGGCATTCGTTCCGGCGCTACCGGAAATACGGCGCATCCTTAAGGGAATTCCCTTAATTGCGGCGGCTGCTTAATCCACGATTTTCGCGTGATGGGCAACGACAGACCACCGGAAACCGAAGCGGGACGGGCGCCGCCGCAGTGCGCCCGCGACGGCTCTATGATGAAGCTCGTTCGCTCAAGCCCTAAAGTCGGCTCGTTTCCCGAGCTGCTGACCTATCGCTGCGACCAATGCGGCGAGGTCGAGACCATCGAGGCGCTCTAAGCGCGCGCCGCGAACTATCAATTCTCGACCGGTGAGGCGGCCTGCGATTGCCCGGGATGTGTGCCGGCGCGCTGCGGTAGCAGCAAGATGCAGCCGATGATGAACGCCGCAATCACCGCCGAGGCGAGCGGCCGGCTCAAGTGCAGCCCGCCATGGCTGACCGGCTTGTCGAGCAGATCGCCGACGGTCGCGCCTAGCGGACGCGTGAGAATGAAGGCTGCCCAGAACAAAGTGACGCGCGAGATGTTGGTCCAGTAATAGAGGCCTACGAGCACCGCCAATCCGGCGCCGAACACCAGCGCACCGCCTTCATAGCCGAGCCCGCCGGTGTCGGCCGCCCAATCGCCAAGCGCGGTTCCCAGCGTCTGCGAAAACGTAATGGCCGCCCAGTAGAAGGCTTCCACTTTGGGCGTGGCGACTGTCTCAACCGAGATCGAGCCGAGCGAGATGTACCACAGCGCAAGCGTCGCCATCAGGCAAATGAACAGGACGGTCGAGCCGCCAGTATAGCCGATGCCCAAGGAGCGGTCGGCAAAATCAGCCATGGTGGTGCCGGCGGTGGTGGAGGCGACGATGGTCGCCCAGTACAGGAACGGATGAAATTTCTTGGCGACGATCTGCGCCGCGACCAGCGCTACGAGCAATACAAAAAACAGCAAGGTACCATCGAGATAGCCCCATTTCAGGGTCATGGTCACGCTGTCGCCGCCGGTCTCGCCCAGCGTGGTGGCGGCGATTTTGATGATCCAGAATACGAGGGTGACTTCGGGGACTTTGGTCAGGGCTTCGTCGTTCATGCGAGCTACGTCCGATCTTGCTTTGCAGACAGATTCAATTGTGTACGTCGATCTGCTGGCGTCGCCCCGCCTTGCTGACTTTCAGGAAATCTCATGACGATCTGCAACCCGGGCTCGGCATCGCGAACCTCGAGCGCGATGCCATGCAGATCGGCCACCGCCTTGACGAGACTCAACCCAAGCCCGCTGCCCGGCGTCGAGCGGCTATGCTCCAGACGATAGAAACGCTCGAATATTCGGTCGCGTTCCACAGCCGGTGCGCCAGGACCATTATCGGTGACTGTGCCGACGATCCGATCGCGGTCACTGCCCAGCGAGACGTCGATGTGTGTGCCGACAGGCGTGTGGCGGATGGCGTTTTCAATCATGTTGGCGAGCATCTGCGTGAGAAGTTCGCGGTCACCGGCGATGCGAATCGCCGGCTTGATTTTGGCGTCGAGGTGCTTGCTGGCGTCCTCTGCAGCGGGCGTGAACGCGTCAACCACGTCAGCAAAGACGGCACTGAGATCGAACTCGCGAAAGCCGGAGCGGCGGGTTCCGGCCTCGATCTGGGCAATGCGCAGGAGAGCGCCGAAGGTGGTTAAAATCTCGTCGATATGGGCGATTGCCGCTTCGATGGCGGCATTCTGGTCTGCCCCCGACCGCGCGTGCGTCTGGCTGGCTTCGAGCCGCTGGCGCAGCCGCGCGAGCGGTGTTTTCAGGTCGTGCGCGATGTCCGCCGAGATATGCCGCAGGCTTTCCATTAGTTCCGCGATGCGATCGAGCATCCGGTTCAAGGTATGAGAAAGGCGGTCGAGATCGTCGCCGGTTCCGCGTACCGGAACGCGCTGCGAGAGGTCGCCTGCGATGATCGCCTCCGCAGTCCGTCTGATCGTTTCGACCCGCTTGAGAAGCGCAAGACTGAGGGCGATGCCGCCGACAATGCCGAGGACGACGACAGCGCCGAAAGCGGAGAGGAAGCCATCGAAGATCGTCTGCGTGACCTCTTCGACCTGATCTCGATTGCCCGCGACGGCCAAGCGAAAGCCGCCGTTCAGCGCGGCAGTTAGAACACGAATTTGGCTCGTGTCCCCATCGACCTCGGTAAATTCGAAATTTGACCATCCGCTTCGCATCGCTTTCGTCACCAAACGTCCTGCCAGCCGCTCGCCTCGGGGTCCGAGCAGGAGATAGTCGAACGTGCCGCCGTGCGCACGCTCGTGCGCGTTCAGCGCGGCCGTCAGCCCGACAACGCCGCTGCTGCTAAAAGCGGTCTGCAACGAGGCCATCTCACCTTCAATGCGTTGGTCCAGCCGCCGCTCCAGTGTGATTGCGGTTGCCAGATAGGTGATGACGCCAAGGGCAGCGACCGACGCCGCGAACAATAGGACGTAAACTGCCGACAGCCGGAACGTAGTGGTTTGAAAAACCTTAGCGGGGTGCACGGAGCAAATACCCGGAGCCGCGGACCGTGTGAATCAGTTCGCAGTCGAAACCGCGATCGACCTTGGCACGTAACCGGCTCATGTGGGTCTCAACGATGTTGGTCTTTGGATCGAAGTGAAAGTCCCAGACCTTCTCCAGCAGCATGGTCCGAGTCATGACCCGGCCGGCGTTGCGCACCAAACATTCGAGCAGCTTGAACTCGCGCGGCTGTAGATCGATGGCGCGGCTGCTACGGGTAACGCTGCGCTTGAGCAGATCGATCTCCAGATCGGCAACACGCAGCGCGGTCTCGACTGCGGGCATAGCCGGGCGGCGGCCGAGCGCATGGACGCGGGCCAGCAACTCCGAGAAGGCGAACGGCTTAACCAGGTAGTCGTCGCCCCCGGCATCGAGGCCTTCGACGCGGTCGTCGATGCCCCCGAGATTGGTCAGGAACAACACTGACGTTCCTATTCCATCGCCGCGTAACGCCTTGACGAGCGATAGCCCGTCGAGGCCGGGCAACATTCGGTCGACAATGGCGACCTCGTAACTGGCGGCGCCGGCAAGAAACAGACCGTCGTGGCCGGTGCGCGCATGATCAACCACGTGGCCGTGCTCGATGAGGCCGTTTACGATATAGGCGGCCGTTTCAACGTCATCCTCGACGACCAGCACCTTCATGATCTCGATCCTGCCCAACTTCGGTAGCTGCCTAGAGAAGGCAGCGAGCCGGCATTTGTGTGTCGTCGGCTCGCCGCGTTCGGCTTAGTCTTTCGGGTTGGCACCCTCGTGGGTATTCTCGAGGACGCGGCCGGTCAAAGCGTCGATCCCGACCTCACGCCATTGCTTGCCGTGGCGCATGTCGAAAGAGTAGCGTAAACCGCTGCCGCCCCGTTCATGCTCGAGTTCCTCTTTCATGATCTTGCCCGGATAGGCTTTCAGGGCGATGATGCGCGCCTGACTCAGGCTGATTTTGGTCTTATGCACCACGCCTGATTTGGCAGCGGCTAAGGCTGGTGTTCCGCCGCAAGCGCAGCCGATAACCATCGCGACAGCCGCGTGCATGAGAAATTTCCGATTGTACATACTTTGCTCCAGCTTGGCCCGCATATGGGCCGCGTAGCAGCGGACGCGCCGCCGCACGACACCCCTGCAACATATATGGGTGATTCCGCCCTACGCGCAGGTTTCCGCGATTATACAAATTGCCAATAATTATTTGCGTTAGACGATCTCGGGGCCGGTAGCGCGCCAAGGGATTGCTTGAACACGGCGCGGCCGAGCGCAATTTAGCTATTCTGATTGATGGGCGCGGCCTCCTCGCCGTCACGGCTCAGCATCATGTATAAGACCAGCGCTGCAATGCATAAAAGAAAAATGATGCTTGTGATGACTGTTCCAAAGCCGAGACCTCCGTTTGCCGATGACTGCGCCAAAAGATCGCCGAACGAAGCTCCCACCGGTCGCGTCACAATGTAAGCGAGCCAGAAGGCCAAGATCGCATTCATCTCAAGGACATAGTAAGACGCAATTATCGCACCAATAATGCTGCCATACATCAGCCCTGCTTGTAGGTAGCCAAGTCCAAGACCTTCAGCGGCGAGATCGCCAGCCGCCGTACCAAGCGCAAACGTAAGCAAGATAGCAAGCCAATAAAACACTTCTCGTCTTGTGGTGTAAATCGTGTGGATCGAGAGTGTTTTTTCGGTTGCATACCAGATGGCGAACGTCGTGATCAGCGCGATGCTGAAGAAAGCGGTTGTCGTCTCCAGGCTCACGCCGAGATTGTCGACTAAATTGTCGGTGATCAGTGTGCCCACCACGCTCACAAGAACGACGGTCAGCCAATAGATCCAGGGAACATATTTCCTTTGCGCGAACTGAAGCATGAGCGCTGCGATGAGAAGCCCACTCATAACCCACGACGTCGCGGACAAGCCGAGCCCCAAATTCATATTGAGGTAATCCGCAGCGGTTTCGCCCACGGTTACGGCCATTAGCTTCACCAGCCAGAAGTCAATGGTGACCTTGGGCACCCTGTTATAGATAAACGGGGACGTTTCGCGCGCAGCCGCAATCATGAATTGTTCTCCGTTTTGTCGGAGTTGAATAACTAGCTTGAAAAATCCGTCGAAAAACTTTCCGAATTTATACCGATTCCCAATGTCCTCTCTTTCCAAGAAAACCTAAATTTTTATTTCCACCGCATCGTTGAGATCTCTTGGCCCTTCGGATCGCAGCGAATGTTGACGGGCGGCCGACCGCAGCGCGACGACGCTGACGCCGCCCAAGCCGTTATGACGGACCATATCGTCGCACTCGGCGCGGGATAGGCGCTAGCGCCAAACCCCACGCTTATGTCGGGCAGGGCCTCGGAGTCGCCGTCAGTCGCTGATGGCCTCATCCGGCATGTGCATCTCGTGCCACATGGCGTTGAGCACGCCGCAGCCGCAGGCAAAGCCGATGCCGAGAATCCAGGCGAAATACCACATGGCGTGACCTCAATAATAATTCGTGGAGTTGCCTTCGATCTGCTGCGCCGTCACCGCGCCGCGCAAGACGCGGAACACGATGGCGGTGTAGATCAGCACGATCGGCAGGAAGATCAGCGTCGCGATCAGCATCACGAACAGCGTGAGCTGGCTCGAGGAAGCGTCCCACACCGTCAGGCTCGCCGCCGGCGCGATATCCGACGGCATCAGGAACGGGAACATGCTGACGCCGGCGGTCGAGATGATGCCGAAGATGCCGATGGCGCTGGCGATGAACGCCAAAGCGCGCCAGCGCGCCGCAGTGAAGGCAAGCGCGAGCAGGGGGCCGGCCAAGCCGAGCGCCGGTGCGGCGACCGTCCATGGATACGTCTTGTAGTTCGCCAGCCATTGTCCGTGCTGGCGTGCGACGGTCTTGAGCAGCGGATTGGACGGGCCGTCGGTGACAACGACGCTGGTGATGGCGTAACCGTCAATGCCGAGCCAGAGCCAGACGCCGGCGAGCGCGAACAGCACCACGGTGGCGAGCGCGCCGTATTTGGCGACGTCGCGCGCGCGCGTCTGCACCGGGCCCGTGGTCTTCATCGTCAGGTAGATGGCGCCGTGGGTCGCGAGCATCGCGGCCGACACCAGCCCGCACAACAGGCCGTACGGATTGAGCAACTCGAACAGGCCGCCGCCTTCGTAGAGGACGCGCATGTCGCTATCGATGCGGAACGGCACGCCCTGCAGCAGATTGCCGAAGGCCACGCCGAACACCAGGCTCGGCACCAGCCCGCCCGCGAACAGCGCGTAATCCCAGAACGTGCGCCAGCGCGGATCGGCGATCTTGTTGCGGAATTCAAAGCCGACCGGGCGCAGGATCAGCGTCGCCAGCACCAGGAACAGCGCGATATAGAAGCCGGAAAAGGCGGTGGCGTAGATCGGCGGCCAGGCCGCGAAGATCGCGCCGCCGCCGAGGATCAGCCACACTTGATTGCCGTCCCAGACCGGGCCGATCGCGTTGAGCGCGATGCGCCGCTCCGTGTCCGTGCGCGCGACGAACGGCAGTTGCAGCGCCACGCCGAGATCGAAGCCATCCATGATGGCAAAGCCGATCAGCAGCACGCCGAGGAACAGCCACCAGATCAGGCGAAGGATTTCGTAGTCAACCGGGATGGTCATGATGGCGTCTCCTTCACTCGGCCGGCACGGCGGCGGTTGGCGTCTTGCGCGGGCTGAGCGCGAGCAATTCGACCGGCCCCAGCCGGATGTATTTGAGCATCAGTCCGATATCGACGATGAGCAGCGACGAGTAGAACAGGACGAAGCCGCACAGCGTGAACAGCACTTGGCCCACCGACAGCGAGGATGAAGCGAGGAAGGTCGGCAACACGCCGTCAATCGCCCACGGCTGGCGGCCGTATTCGGCGACGAACCAGCCGAGCTCGGCGGCGATCCAGGGCAACGGCAGCGACAACAGCATCAGCCGCAACAGCCAGCGCTGCGAGAAATCGCGCCGCGTGGTGAATATGAAAACGGTCGCGAAGGCCACAATGAAGTAGAAGCCGAGGGCGACCATGACGCGGAAGGCCCAGAACAACGGTGCGACGCCGGGGACGGTGTCGCCGGCGGCTTTGGCGATGGTGGCGGCGTCGGCCTTGCGCGGATCGGCGACGTAGCGCTTGAGCAGTAAGGCGTAACCGAGATCGCTGGCATGCCCGCTGAGTTCGCCCCTGGCCTGCACATCGTTACGATTTTTCTTGAGCCGCTCCAGCGCGTCATAGGCGACGAGCCCGCTGCGGATGCGTTCGGCGGCATGCGCGACCAAGTCGTTGATTCCCGGCATCTGCAGGTTTGTCGAGCGCGTAGCGATCAGCCCGAGCACCCACGGGACCTTGAAGCTGTGTTCGGTCTCATGCTTGGCGGCGTCGGGAATGCCGAAAATGGTGAGCCCGGCCGGCGCCGGCTCGGTGTTCCACATGGCCTCGATGGCCGCGAGCTTCATCTTCTGGTTTTCGGAAACGTTGTATCCGCTCTCATCGCCGAGCACGACGACGCACAGCGAAGCGGCAAGTCCGAACGCCGAGGCGACGATGATCGAACGCTTGGCGAAAGCCGGGAAGCGGCCGGAGAGCAGATAGTAGGACGCGATCGCGACCACGAACATCGAGCCGGTGACATAGCCGGCGCCGACGGTGTGCACGAATTTCGCCTGCGCCACCGGATTGAAGATCAGATCCCAGAACGAGGACAGCTCCATGCGCATGGTGTCGGGGTTGAACACCGCGCCGACCGGATATTGCATCCAGCCGTTCGCCACCAGGATCCAGAGCGCGGAGAGGTTGGAGCCGATCGCCACCAGCCAAGTGACCGTCAGATGACCGCGCTTGGACAGCCGATCCCAGCCGAAGAAGAACAGGCCGACGAAGGTCGATTCGAGGAAGAAGGCCATCAGGCCCTCGATCGCCAGCGGCGCGCCGAAAATGTCGCCGACATAATGCGAGTAGTAGGCCCAGTTGGTGCCGAACTGGAATTCCATGGTGATGCCGGTGGCCACCCCCATGGCGAAATTGATGCCGAACAGCTTGCCCCAGAACCGCGTCATGTCCTTCCAGATCTCGCGGCCGGTCATGACGTAGGTGGTCTCCATGATCGCCAGCAGGAATGACAGGCCGAGCGTCAACGGCACGAACAAAAAGTGATAAAGCGCCGTCATCGCGAATTGCAGCCGGGCAAGCTGGACGGGATCGAAGTCGAACATGGCAGGACGTCCTTTCGGTTACTGCGGCAGCGTCGAGGGACCGATGACACGCGCGATGGCCGCTGCGTCGGCGGCCGGCCGTTCGCTGGACGGGAATAGGAACAACTTGATGCCGGTGATCGCGAACAGCTTGACGATGAGAATGACCACGATCGCCTTGGCCAGCGCGCTGCGCGGCCATAGGCCGGCGGCGGCAAAAGCGGCCAAAGACGACAGAATCGCGCGCATTCCAGAGATTCCATGGTTGCGGGATATGGGCGCCGATCTAGACCGTGAAATCCGGTCGATCCAAAATGATCTGGATCAAAGCGCGACGGGCGCCCCGCCGCATGGCTACGGGTCTAGACCTAATTGCGTCAGCTGACTAGCCTGCGCGCGCCATGCCGCCTCTGCTACCGCAAGCTCCTGATTTCGATTCGCTCTACCGGAAATTCCGCTGGGAAATCCCCGAGCGCTACAATATCGGCGTCGATATCTGCGACCGCTGGGCCGCCGCCGAGCCGGAGCGGCTCGCCATCCTCAATGTGCGGCCCGATTGGCAGGTGGAACGGATTACCTGCCGCTGGCTGTGCGAGACCTCCGACCGGCTCGCCAATGTGTTGCGCGCCAACGGCGTCGAACGCGGCGACCGCGTCGCGCTGATGCTGCCGCAGACGCCGGAAGTCGCCGCCACCCATATCGCGATCTACAAGCTCGGCGCCGTGGTGCTGCCGATCGCCACTTTGTTCGGCCCCGACGCGCTCGCCTATCGCCTTGAGAATTCCGGCGCCAAGGCGCTGCTGACCAACGCGCAAGGTCTCGCCAAGCTCGCCGAGGTGCGCGCGCAGGTGAGCGATCTTGCTATGCGTGCTCTCGGTCGACGGCGCGGGCGATGGCGCCGCCGGCTTTGCCGAGGAGTTGGCGCGCGCCTCCTCCGACTTCACCCCGGTCGATACCGCCGCTGAAGATCCGGCGATGATGATCTACACATCGGGCACGACAGGCCAGCCGAAAGGCGCGCTGCATGCCCATCGCGTGCTCATCGGCCATCTGCCTGGCGCCGAGTTGCCGCATTATCCGTTCCCACAAGACGGCGACAGCTACTGGACGCCGGCCGACTGGGCCTGGGCCGGCGGTCTGCTCGATACGCTGCTGCCGAGCCTGCACCACGGCGTGCCGGTGGTGGCGCGCAAGACCGAGAAGTTCGATCCGGAGGAAGCCTTCGCATTGATGCAAAAGACGAACGTGCGCAACGCGTTCATTCCGCCGACAGCGCTGCGCATGATGCGTGCGGTGCCGAACCCGCGCGGGCGTTACGACTTCGCGGTTCGCAGCATGGCGTCCGGGGGCGAGTCGCTCGGCGTCGAAGCGCTGGAATGGGGCAAGGAGGCGTTCGGTCTCACCATCAACGAATTCTACGGCCAGACCGAATGCAATCTGGTGCTCGGCTCCTGCGTGCAACTCGGCATGCTCAGGCCCGGCGCCATCGGCAAGCCGGTGCCCGGCCACGACGTGCGGGTGATCGACAGGCAGGGCAATCCGGTGAAGGCGGGCGAGCTTGGGCAGATCGCGGTCAAGCGGCCCGACCCGGTGATGTTCCTGGAATATTGGGGCCGCGCGCAGGCCACGCGCGACAAGTTCATCGGCGACTGGATGACCACCGGCGACCAGGGCGTGATGGACGAGGACGGCTACATCAGCTTCGTCGGCCGCGATGACGACGTCATCACGTCATCCGGTTTCCGCATCGGACCGGGCGAGATCGAGGACTGCCTGATCCGCCATCCGGCGGTGGCGCTCGCCGCCGTGGTCGGCAAGCCCGATCCGATCCGCACCGAGATCGTGAAGGCCTTCATCGTGCTCAAGAAAGACCAGGCCGCGTCCGACGCGCTCGCCGCCGAGATCCAGGGCTTTGTGAGGACCCGGCTCGCCGCGCACGAATATCCGCGCGAGGTCGCTTTCATCGACGCCATGCCGATGACCACGACCGGCAAGGTGATCCGGCGGCTGCTGCGGGATAAGGTGTAGCGATATCTCTCTGCTTATGCCCGCGAAAGCGGGCATCGAGCATCCTTCGCAAGGACTGGGGCCCCGTTTCGCGGGCACGAGCGGGATGTGGAGACGCGAGCCTGCGTGCGGCCATCTCAGCGTGAGTGTGACCGCCGCCCAGAATGAACACGTGGAATCCCAGCCGGCGCCTGGCCACCAGAAACAGAAAAATCAACTCCACGACGATTGCGGTCGTCGTCGCCACAGCCGCGCCCTCGATGCCGATGCGCGGGATGAGGATGGCGCACAGCACGAGATTGATGGCGAAGGCGCCGGCATAGATGAAGGCGCAGGGTTTGCGCTCGCCCAGCATGTTGAGCAGCCGCTCGGCCGGGCCCACGGCGGCGCGCGCCAGCATGCCGACCGCGAGGATGAACATCACTGGATAGCCGCGCTCGAAACTGGGGCCGAACAGCGCCAGCAGCGGCTTGCCAAGCGCCAGGATGATCGCGCAGGCGGCCAGCGACGGCCAGAACGTCCACTTGATGGTCTCGGCGAAGAACGAGGCCAGCCGCTTGCTGTCGCCGGCCACGTGATACTCGGTGAACTTGTGGGTGGTGGCGCCGGCGATGGCGAAATAGACGAAGGCGACGATCGCCAGCAAGCGCGCCGCCGCGTAATAGACCGCCACCTCGGCGGGCGAGCGGAAATGCTCGAGCGCCAGGATGTCGACGTACGTGAGCAGCAGGTAGAAGCCTTCGACCACGAAGATCGGCAGCGAGGTGGCGAACCAGGTCTTGACCGCGTAGCGCCTGGGTCCGTCCGGCACTTTGTCCTTCAGCCGACGATCGAGCACGACCAACTGGCCGAGCGTTACCGCCCAGGTGGTGACGACGGCGATCAGCATCGCGGTCACCGCGTGCGTCGGCGCGCCGATGAAATAGGCAAAGCCGACCAGCAGCGTGATGCAGAACTGGCGGATGATGTAGAACGGCATCAGCGCCAGGTTCGGCCAGTCGTAGGAATGCGCGATACCGGCCTGCACCTGCACCAGCCCGTAGATCGGGATGGTCACGCAGGCAAGATAAAGCGGCACGACCGTGAAGCTTTCAATGTAGGGCGCAATCAGCGTGACGATGGCCGCACCGACGGCGCCGATGCCGGTGGCGATGGCGAACGCCAGCCAGCGGCTGCCGCTGAGAAATCCGCGCAGGCGGTCGTAGCTTCCGATCTCGGTATATTCCGGAATGAAGCGCCGCGCCGCCGACGACAGCCCGACGTCGGAGAGCGCGCCGATCATCAGCACCCAGGTCCAGGCATAGATGTAGATGCCGAACTCGAAGCGGCCCATCCAGCGCGCCAGCAGCACCTGCGAGGCGAGCGCCAAGAGCGCGCTGGCGACGCGCACGAAGAACACCTTGCCGGCCACGAGTTGCGCCAGCCTGCTGTCACTGCGCTCGGCCAGTATCGCCTTGACGCGCGCGATCAGACGCGCGGCCGCCGACGGCGCGCGGCTGACAGTTTCCGAACCGATCAAGGCCACGGGTTCCCTCCGCTCCGGCGGGGATGCGCGCGACGGCAAGGCCATTCTGTTCGGATAGCAACGAATCGTTAAGAATTCGGTGGCCGCTTCCCTCTCCCCGCGTGCGAGACGAGGTTAGGGCAGCGATGCCAGGATCTTCTCGACCAGCTTGCGCTCCTCGGCGGTCAGCGTGGCCTGCGGCGGCACCGGATCGCCGACCGCATAGCCCTGGATTTGCAAGCCGGCCTTGATGCAGGCGGCGAGATTAAAGCGCGCAAAGGCCTCGTTGATGCGCCAGAGTTCGCGCTGCAGCGTCATCGCTTCCGGCCATTTGCCGGCGTGGCAAAGGTCATAAAGCCGTACGCTCTGGCGCGGCACGATGCAGGCCGGGCCCGCCATCCAGCCGACGCCGCCGATCAGCATCACCGCCGCCGGGATATGCGCGGAGGCGGAAAACACCTTCATGCCCGGACAGCGGTTCATGATCGACAAGAGCCGCCCGGTATTGGTGGAGGCATCCTTGATGTATTGGATGCGCGGATGCTCGCTGAGCCGCGCGATCACGTCGAGCGTCAAGATCGCTGCGCTGGAATTGCGGGTTGGTGTAGAGCACGACCGGAATGTCGACCGCATCGGCAATGGCGCGGAAGTAGGATTCGATCTGCGCATCCTTGAGCGGGAAATAGGCTTCCAGGATGGCGAGGATGCCGTCGGCGCCGAGCGCCTGATAGCGCTTGGCTTGCGCCACCGCTTCGGCGGTCGATGTCGAGGCAACCCCGGCAACCACCGGCACGCGCTTATTGGCCGCCGCTTCGATGGTCGCGCGTACCACCGCCTCACGCTGCTCGCGCGTGAGATAGGCGAACTCGCCGGTCGAGCCGAGCGGGGTCAGGCCGTGTACGCCGGCCGCGATCAGGTCGTTCGCCAGCCGCCCAAGCACATCGGTCAGGATGCGCCCCTGCGCGTCGATCGGCGAGACCAGATAGGGAAAGACGCCGTGGAAAGAAGTCATGCGCGCAAGCTAGCCCGCAAAGCCGCCATCGTCGAGAAAGGCCTGCTCCTCCGGCGTGGTCGCGCGCCCGAGCACGGCGTTACGGTGCGGGAAACGGCCGAAGCGGCGGATGATGTCGGCATGCAACTCGGCCCATTTCAGGTCGTCGGCATCGCCGGCCGCCTTGTAGAGCGCGATGCTGCGCTCCTGGTCGGCGAGATCTTCCGAATGCTCGAACGGCAGATAGAAGAAGCTGCGCATCTCCTTCGGCACTTGGGCATCGAAGCCGCGCACCAGCGCGCCGGCCGTGATCGCGCGCGCCAGCGGATCGGTGGCGAAGGCGCGCGCTTGCCCGCGAAACATGTTGCGCGGGAACTGATCGAGCAGGATCAGCAGCGCCAGTGCGCCCTCGGCGGTCTGCTCCCAGCCGGCGAGCTTGCCGGCGGCGGCCGCCTCATGCACCGCCAGGAAGCGGTTGCGGATTTCGTCGTCGAACGCGTTGTCCTTCTCGAACCAGCGCTTTGGTCCGGCCTCGCGCCAGAACGCGACGATGTCGGCCGCTGTCGGCGTTGCGTCGCTCATGCTTCCTCCCGCAAGGCGCGGCGCAAAATCTTGCCGACATTGGATTTCGGCAGGTCGTCGCGGAATTCGATCTGGCGCGGCACTTTGTAGCTCGCCAGCCGCGCGATCAAGAACGCGCGCAAGTCGACGTCGGTCATTTCGGGCGATTTTTTCACCGCGAACAGCTTGACCGCTTCGCCGGACCGCGCGTCCGGCACGCCGACGGCGGCGCATTCCAGCACGCCGCCATGCATCATGGCGACGTCCTCGACCTCGTTGGGAAAGACCTTGAAGCCCGACACCGAGATCATGTCCTTCTTGCGGTCGACGATAGTGGTGCGGCCCTCTTCGTCCATGATGCCGATGTCGCCGGTGCGGAAGAAGCCGTCGGGCGTCATCACCCTGGCGGTCTCGTCGGGCCGCCGCCAATAGCCCGCCATCACCTGCGGCCCGCGCGCGCAAATCTCGCCGCGCTGGCCGGACGGCACTTCATGATTGTCGTCATCGCGGATGGAGATTTCAGTCGAGGGCAGCGGCAGGCCGATGGTGCCGGTCCATTCCGCGATGTCGCCGCGATTGCAGGTGAGCACCGGCGAGGTTTCCGACAGGCCGTAGCCCTCGACGATCGGCCGGCCGGTCGCCTTCATCCAGGCCTCGGCCACCACCTTCTGCACCGCCATGCCGCCGCCGATCGCGCATTTGAGCATGCTCCAATCGATCTTGCCGAAATCGGGATGATGCAGCAGCGCGTTGTAGAGCGTGTTGACCGCCGGGAAGGCGTTGACGCGATATTTGGAGACCGCCTTGATCAGGCCGGGCAGATCGCGCGGATTTGGAATCAGCAAGCAAAGGCCGCCGCTGCGCATGCCGTAGAGCAGGCACGCGGTCAGCGCGTAGATATGATAGAGCGGCAGCGCCGTGACGATGATCGGGCGCTCGACCGGCGGCGGCAGCGATAACAGCGGCAGGTGCCAGACTTCCACCTGCAACATGTTGGCCACCAGATTGCGATGCAGCAGCATGGCGGCCTTGGCGACGCCGGTAGTGCCGCCGGTATATTGCAGGAAGGCGATGTCGTCGGGGCCGATGTCGGGCCGTGCAAACGTCATTTTGCGGCCGGCAGCGAGCGCATCTTTGAACGCGGTCGCCTGTGGCAGGTCGTAGGGCGGCACCATGCGCTTGATGTAGCGCACCATGCCGTCGACCAGCGCGCCCTTCACGCGCCCGAGCATGTTGCCCATGCGCGCGATGACCACGTGCTTGACCGGCGTCGCCGGCAGCGCCTCCTGCAAGACCGAGGCGAAATTCTCCAGCACGACGATCGCTTCGGCGCCGGCATCGTTGAGCTGGAATTCCAGCTCGCGCGCTTTGTAAAGCGGATTGACGTTCACCACCGTGAAGCCGGCGCGCAGGATCGCGATGACCGCCACCGGATATTGCAGCACGTTCGGCATCATGACGGCGACACGGGCGCCGCGCTCAAGCCCGGTCGATTGCAGCCAGGCGGCGAAGGCGCGCGAGGCCTCATCGACCTCGCCGTAGGTCAGAGCCTTGCCCATGCAGACGAAGGCATCGCGGTCGCGATAGGCCGCAAAGCTCTCCTCGAACATCGCGACCAGCGAGGAGAAGCGCGACACGTCGATGTCGGCGCCGACGCCCGGCGGATAGTGCCGCAGCCAGGGCCGTTCCATGGCATTTCCTCAAGTGCCGCCGCGCCCGATCGTCGCCAGCGGACGGACATCAGCATTAGTTGAGTCGAGACCTGGCGCAAAGATGAGCCCCGCTCATTCCCGCGCAAGCGGGAATCCAGGGCCGCATTGCAGAGCTTCGCTGGGTCCCCGCTTTCGCGGGGACGAGCGGGATAGCTCTAGCGATCAACGCCGCCGAACGGCACCAGCGGATTGTCGGCGAGCGCCGCCCGGTCCGGGCGGTCGCTGGCGGGCGTGCCGAGAAAGGCCTCGAACAGCTCGCGCACCGTGCGCTCCGGTAGGTCGCGGGTGATGAACACCAGCCGCGTGCGGTGGTCGTCGTCCGGCCAGCGCTCGAGCCGCGCGGTCGGATGGAACACGTGCTGCACGCCGTGCACCACCACCGGCGTGTCCGGCATTTCCTGCAGCTTCACGATGCCCTTGAGCCGCAGCAGCTTGTCGCCATGGGTGGCGCGCAACAGTTCCAGGAACATGTCGAGCGTGCCGGCCGGCATGGCGGCATCGGCGGTGAGCACGAAACTGGCGATGTGTTCGTCGTGGCGGTTGGGATCGTGATGATGGTCGTGGTGATGCGCATGGGCGTCGGCATAGGCCTCTTCCGCCAACCATTTCTTCACGTCGGCGATCTTGCGCTCCGGATCGTAGAGACCGCAGTTCAACAGACGCTCGGCCGTCGCCTCGCCCTTGGCGGCATCGAGTATCGGCGCCGCCGGATTGAGCGCGCGCAGCCGCTCGACGATACGTGCGTGCTGCTCGGGGGTCGCGAGGTCCGTCTTGGTCAGCACCAGCCGATCGGCGACCGCGGCCTGCTTCACCGCTTCCGGGTGCTGGTCGAGGCTTGTCTCGCCGTTGACCGCGTCGACCACGGTCACCACGCCGTCGAGCCGGTAGCGCATCACGAGATAGGGATGCGCCATGGCGGTGTGCAGCACCGGCGCCGGGTCGGCGAGCCCGGTGGTTTCCAAGAGCACGCGGCGGAAGCTGCAGCGGCGGGCGTCGAGATCGCGCAGCAGCGTCTCCAGCGCGTCGACCAGGTCGCCGCGCATGGTGCAGCACAGGCAGCCCGACTGCAGCAGCACCATGTTGTCGGAGATGTATTCGACCAGCAAATGGTCGAGCGCGACCTCGCCGAATTCGTTGATGATGACGGCGGTGTCGGCGAGCGCCGGATCCTTCAAAAGCTGGTTGAGCAGCGTGGTCTTGCCGGCGCCGAGGAAGCCGGTGAGCAGGGTCAGCGCAACGGGCTCCGCCGGCCGGCGCCGCGTCGCGCTATGACCGGCCTCGCTCATCACTTTGCCGCGCTGACTTTCTTCTTGGCCGCGCGGCGTTTGTGCGCGCTCGCGGTTGCCTTCTTGCCGCCGGAACCCTTCTTCTTGGCGGTATGATGCTTGTGCTTCTTCTTCGAAGGGCTGTCGGCGCGCACCGGATCGGGATGGTCGGCCGGCCCGGTGAAGACCCTGACCGGCGCCTCGGTCTCGACCGGCGGCCCGAGCACGAACTTGCCGTTCGGCGGCCGCAGGCTGGACAGCATGAAACCCTGCGAGGGTCCGCTGTCGCCGGTCGCGCCTTCGGCCTGTTCCTCGTCGTTTTCTTCCGACGGCGGCTTGTGACGATGACCGCCGCAAATCTCGTCGCGCAGATTGGGCGGCTGCGCGTCGATCGGCGCCAGCTCGTCGACGGTGCCGAGCGACGGTGTCAGCCACGACAGCGTGCCGCCTCTGAACCCGGTCTCCAGCAATTGCGCCGCCTTCCGCGCGCGCACCGCACCGGAATAGGCGCCGAGTACGACGGCGATCAGGCGGCGGCCGTGGCGGGTGGCGGAGGCCACCAGATTGTAGCCGGAGGCGCAGATGAAGCCGGTCTTCATGCCGTCGGCGCCCGGATAGCGGTCGAGCAGCGAATTGAAATTCCGCATCACGCGGTGTCCGTACTCGATCGAATGGATGTGCCAATAAAAATCGTCTTCCGGAAATTCGGTGATCAACGCGCGGGCGAGGATGCCGAGGTCGCGCGCCGAGGTGACATGGTTTTCCGCCGGCAGCCCGTTCGGGTTGACGAAATGGCTTTGCGTCATGCCAAGCCGTTTGGCGTTGGCGTTCATCATGTCGGCGAAGCCTTCGATCGAACCACCGACGCCTTCGGCGATCGCCACCGCGACATCGTTGGCCGAGCGCACCAGCAGCATCTTCAGCGCGTTGTCGACGGTGACGCGGGTGCCTTGCTTGAATCCCATCTTGGTCGGCTGCTGCGCCGCCGCGTTGCGCGAGACGGTCAGCAGCGAATTGAAGCCGATTTTGCCTTCCTTGACGGCGCGCAGCGCGGTGTAGGTGGTCATCAATTTGGTGACGGAGGCCGGATACCAGGGGAGGGTCGCGTTTTCAGCGCGCAGCACCTTGCCGGTCGCGGCGTCGATCAATAGCTGCGCTTCAGCCTGGGCATGATGGACGCCGGCAAGCGCAAGCCCGGCCGCCACGGCAAGGCTGAGAAGCAGGGAGCGGGGGCGCAGGTAAATTCGCACTGTTCGGGGTCCGGTCACGTCCGTCGGGCCTCGGAAGCGTTTGGGTTCCATAGGCGGCGGCGCTAGGCTATCTAAGCTCGGCGCGGGAGGCAAAGATTGGCCACCCCCGGCACCGGTATAGAATTAGACCTGCATCACCGAGCAATGCGACCAAAGTTCGGCAGAGGAGCATGCGATGACCGCCTGTATTGTCGGCTGGGCCCACACCGCCTTCGGCAAGCTTAACGGGGAGAGCGTCGAAAGCCTGATTGTGCGGGTCGCCGGCGAGGCGCTCGCGCGATGCCGGCATTGCGGCTGCGGATGTCGACGAGATCGTCCTCGGTCATTTCAACGCCGGCTTTTCTCCACAGGATTTCACCGCCGCGCTGGTGTTGCAGGCTTCGCCCGATCTGCGCTTCAAGCGCGCGACTCGGGTGGAGAATGCCTGCGCCACCGGTTCCGCGGCCGTGCATCAGGGCATCAAGACCATCGAGGCGCGCTCAGCGCGCATCGTCTTGGTGGTCGGCGCCGAGCAGATGACGACGACGCCGGCGCCCGAGATCGGACGCAACCTCTTGAAAGCGTCTTACGTGCGCGAGGAAGCCGATATCGACGGCGGCTTCGCCGGTATTTTCGGGCAGATCGCCGGCCGCTATTTCCAGAAATGGGGCGATCAGTCCGACGCGCTCGCCATGATCGCGGCCAAGAACCACAAGAACGGCGTCGGCAATCCTTATGCGCAGATGCGCAAGGATCTCGGCTACGACTTCTGCCGCACCGAGAGCGAGAAGAATCCCTTCGTCGCCGGCCCGCTCAAGCGCACCGATTGCTCGCTGGTGTCGGACGGCGCCGCCGCCGTCGTGCTCGCCGACGTCGACACCGCGCTCAAGCTCGGCAAGGCGGTTGCGTTCCGCGCCGCCGAGCACGTGCAGGATTTCCTGCCGATGTCGAAGCGCGACATCTTGAAATTCGAAGGTTGCGCGCTGGCCTGGCAGCGCGCGCTCGGCAAGTCGGGACTCAAGCTTGGCGATCTGTCATTCGTGGAGACGCACGATTGCTTCACCATCGCCGAGCTGATCGAATACGAGGCGATGGGGCTGACCGGCGAAGGGCAGGGCGCGCGCGCCATCGCCGAAGGCTGGACGCAGAAAGACGGCAAGCTGCCGATCAATCCGTCCGGCGGATTGAAGGCGAAAGGCCACCCGATCGGCGCCACCGGCGTCTCCATGCATGCGCTCACCGCCATGCAGCTTACCGGCACCGCCGGCGACCTGCAGGTGAAAGACGCCCGCCTCGGCGGCATCTTCAACATGGGCGGCACGGCGGTGGCGAATTACGTCAGCATCCTCGAGCGCATCAAATAGCGACGGGTGTCGGCCCCAAGACCGCGACGAAGGCGTAACGCGCGCGAAATTGCCGGCAATTTCGCGCTATTGGTGTGACATAAATCGATCGAATGCGGGCGGGACATGATACAGTTCAAGGCACTGTAGTTGGGGAACCAACGATTGGGGCGGGCAACGCAAGGGACGGGCAAATCATGACCAATATTCCGACCGATCTGCTGCGCACCTTTGTCGCCGTTGTCGATTTGCGCAGTTTCACCAAGGCCGGCCAATCGCTCGGCCTGACCCAGCCGGCGGTGAGCGCGCAGATCAAGCGTTTGCAATATCTGCTCGGCGCCGAATTGTTCGACCGCAGCACGCAAGGTGTCAGCCTCACGCCGCAAGGGAGCCTGGTGGTCGGCTACGCGCGCCGCATGCTTTCCATCAACGACCAGATTGTGCACATCGGCGGCACGAAATCGCGGCCGGAACTGATCATCAGGGTGGGTACGCCCAGCGACTATGTCGCCTCGATGCTGCCGAATATCTTGGGCCGGTTTCGCAAGAATTGGCCGGACGTCCAATTCATCGTACGCGCGCATTCCCATGAACTTTTGGCGCGTGAGCTTCGCAGCGGCGAGCTCGACATTTTTGTCGGCCTCTCGATGACGCCGCAGCCCGATGCGCGCCATGGCTGGCCGGATGAAACCGTGTGGGTGCGCGGTCCAAGCACGCGGCTCGATCCGAGTCGGCCGGTGCCGCTTGTTTCGTACGGCGAGCAGCGCGTCTACCACCAAGCCGCGGTGAAGGCGTTGACCGATGCCGGGCGCGAATGGGAAAGCGCGTTCATCGGGCCGAGCATGACCAGTCTTTATGCCGCCGTTCTCGCCGGGCTCGGCGTCATGGCGATTATCCGGCGGCGGGCGGTCGATTCCGGGATGATCATTTGGGAAGACGCGCCGCTGCCGAAGCTGCCCGATCTCTATTGCGGGGTTCACATTCGCGAAAGCGGTGAGCGCGCCGCCTACGAGCAACTCGCCGACGAAATCGCCGTGGCGTTGAATCCGCTGGCGCGCTCCCGCAAAGTCGGGACCGCGGCTTGAGCCGCTAGCTAGTCTGCTTTGCGTTCGGCTGCGGGCGGCAGATAGGACGAATCGAAGACGTCCTCCAGCTTCGGCTTTGCCGACTTGAACCGGTAGGCGAGCACGGTTTCGGCGATCGCATGCGCAAAGCGCGCCGTATCGATACCGCCATAGCCGTTGGCCTTGACTTCCGGCGTCACGATATTGTCGCGGAGCGCGATCTTCAGCCGCTCGATCTCCAATTCTTTCTTGGCGATGTCGTTGCGCCGGAGCACCGGCTCGACCGCGGCCGCCGGCGCTTTCACGGTTTCTTTCAGGCCCTTCACGAAGGCGCGCAGAAAAGATTCTACGGCGTCGCCATGCGCGGCGGCAAATTTTTGACTGACGATGATGGCGTCGCCGTAAAGATCGACGCCGTAATTAGCCATCAGCAACACCACGATATCGTCGACCGGAACGCCCTTGTCCTTGAGACTGATGAAATTGTTGTAGGAAAGCCCGGTGACGGCGTCGACCTGGCCGGCGGCCAGCATCGGCTCGCGCACCGGGCTGCCGACATTTTCGATGATCACCTTGGCGGCGTCGATGCCGGTGCTCTTTACGAAAATCGGCCATTGCGCATAGGAGGGGTCGTTTGCCGGGGCGCCCAGCTTCTTGCCTTCCAGGTCCTTCGGCGTGACGATGCCGCGGCTCTTGCGGCCGATCACCGCGAAGGCCGGCCGGTTGTAGAAGATAAACACGGCTTTGACCGGCGCTTTGGGATTGGCGTCGCGGAACCGGATCAGCGCATTGAGGTCGGCCACGGCCATATCGTAGTTGCCGGAGGCGACGCGTTGGATCGCTTCGGCGGACCCTGTCGCGTCATCGATGGCGACGTTGAGGCCCTCGGCCTTGTAGTAGCCCTTGTCGAGCGGCAGCAGGAACGGCGCCGTCGGCCCTATGAATTTCGAGTCGAGGCTGAATTTGATCGGCGTTTCCGCCGCGCTCGCGCCGGTCGCCAGGGCGGCGCAGAGCAGGAGCCCTGCCCATGCCGCCTTCCCGGCGTTAACAGCGCCCATTGTGCTGATCCTTCTCGTCAGGCCGGCGTACCCGAATCGATTAACGCCGGTGGCCGTGCCATTCCGGTCCCTGTTCAGCAAAGAACAATCCTAAGAACAAGATTATTGCAGACAAATGCAAGGCGAGCGTGCCGGCATGGCTAATAGCTGAGGTTACCGCGGCGGGACATTTACTATTCCCAAGCCTTGGGAATCGCGTTGTTAGGATAGACTGACGGCTTGGAGGCGCAGTCATGCAGCCGGCAAAGCCCATGCTGGCGTTAGGCGACGTTCCCCCGTTCCGCGCGCCCTTCGCGCCGGCGGATGAGGTTTTGGCCGCCCCGCTCATCGCCGGCGCCGGGCGCGCCGCCGAGGCCGAGGCACGCATCGATGCCCGCGCCACCCGCCTGATCGAGGCAATCCGCGCCCGCGCCGGCGGCTTGGGCGGGGTCGAGGATTTCCTGCATGCCTATGCGCTGTCGACCAAGGAGGGCCTCGCCCTCATGGTGCTGGCCGAGGCGCTACTGCGGGTGCCCGACGCCGACACCGCCGACCGGCTGATCGAGGACAAGCTGAAAGCCGGCGACTGGTCCGGCCACGACGCCCGCTCGAGCGCGCTCTTGGTATCCGCCTCGGCCTGGACGCTCGGCATCACCGCCCGTCTCATCCAGCCGGGCGAAACGCCGGAAGGCATCGTCGAATCGCTGGTCAAACGCCTCGGCCTGCCGGCGGTGCGCACCGCCACCCGCCAGGCCATGCGCCTGCTCGGCTCGCATTTCGTGCTCGGGCAGAGCATCGAGGAAGCGCTCGACCGCGCCCGCGGGCACGGCGAATTCCTCTATTCCTTCGACATGCTGGGCGAGGGGGCCCGCACGGCCGCTGATGCCGCGCGCTATTTCGAGGCCTACGCCGGCGCCATCGACGCCATAGGGCGGCAAGCCGGTAATGCCGCGCTGCCGGCGCGGCCGGGCATTTCGGTGAAATTGTCGGCGCTGCATCCGCGCTACGAGCCATTGTCGCGCGAGCGTGTGCTGGCCGAATTGGTGCCGAAGCTGATCGCGCTGGCGCAACTCGCAAAAGGCCACGCGCTCAATTTCACCGTGGACGCGGAAGAGGCCGACCGGTTGGAATTGTCATTGGAGGTCATCGGGGCGGCCTTGCGCGACGCATCGCTTGCCGGCTGGGACGGCTTCGGTCTCGCCGTGCAGGCCTATCAGAAGCGCGCATCTGCGGTGATTGATTGGATCGCGCAGGCCGCTGAGGCGCTTGACCGCCGGTTGATGGTGCGCCTTGTCAAGGGCGCCTATTGGGACACCGAGATCAAGCGCGCGCAGGAGCGCGGGCTCGCCGACTATCCGGTGTTCACGCGCAAGGCGATGACCGATCTCTGCTACCTCGACTGCGTCCGCAAATTGCTGGCCTGCCGGCCGCGGCTTTATCCGCAATTCGCCACCCACAACGCGCTCACGGTAGCGAGCGTCATCGAGGATGCCGGCGGCGTCGAGGGCTATGAGTTCCAGCGCCTGCACGGCATGGGCGACGCGCTCTATCATGCGCTCATCGACGAGTTGCACGGATTGACCTGCCGGGTCTACGCGCCGGTCGGCGGCTATGCCGATCTGCTCGCCTATCTGGTGCGGCGGCTGCTGGAGAACGGCGCCAATTCTTCGTTCGTGTCGGTGGCGGCCGATCCGTCGGTGCCGATCGCCGACATCGTGCGGCGGCCGCAAAGTTGGATCGCGACACCGAAGGCGGCACGACATCCGCACATTCCACTGCCGCGCGATCTGTTTCAGCCGGCGCGGCGCAATTCGGCGGGCGTCGAATTAGGCGACCGCGCCGCGCTTGACGCGCTGCTGGCGGAGATTCGCGCGGCGCCGGCAAGCGCACAGGCGACGCCGCTGATCGACGGCGTCACGGTCACCGGGCGCGAACGGGACGTCGTTTCGCCGATCGACGGCAAGCGCATCGGCAGCGTGCAGGAAGCCGATGAAGCGATTGCTGTGGCGGCCATGGCGGCGGCGCAATCGGGCTTTGCGCCGTGGGACGCAACGCCGGTCGCTGCGCGTGCCGCCGCGCTCGAGCGCGCCGGCGGTCTGATCGAGCAGAACCGCGGCCGCCTGATCGCGCTCCTGCAGAGCGAGGCGGGCAAGACGCTGGACGATTGCGTCTCGGAAGTGCGCGAGGCGAGCGATTTCTGCCGCTATTACGCCGCCGAAGCGCGCCGGGCATTGGCGCCGCAGTCGCTGCCTGGACCGACCGGCGAGAGCAACGAATTGCGCTATCGCGGCCGCGGCGTCTTCGTCTGCATCAGCCCGTGGAATTTCCCGCTCGCCATCTTCACCGGCCAGATCGCCGGTGCGCTCGCCGCCGGCAATGCGGTGGTGGCCAAGCCCGCCGAGCAGACGCCGCTCATTGCATGCGAGGCGGTCAAGTTGCTGCATCAGGCCGGCGTGCCGCAAAACGCGCTGCATCTGGTGCCGGGCGACGGCAAAGTCGGCGCCATGCTCACCGCCGACCGCCGCGTGGCCGGCATCGCCTTCACCGGCTCGACCGAAGTTGCTCGCTTGATCAACCGCGCGCTCGCGGCCAAAGACGGCGCCATCGTGCCGCTGATCGCCGAGACCGGCGGCATCAATGCCATGATCGTCGACGCCACCGCGCTGCCCGAGCAGGTGACCGACGACGTGATCGCGTCGGCTTTCCGCTCGGCCGGGCAGCGCTGTTCGGCGCTGCGTCTATTGTGCCTGCAGGACGACATCGCCGAGCGCGTGCTCACGATGGTCGAGGGCGCTGCGCGCGAACTTAAAGTTGGCGACCCGCGCGATCCGGCGGCGCAGGTCGGGCCGGTGATCGACGCCGAGGCCAAGGACAAGCTCGAGCGCTGGATCGCGGAGAAAAACTCACGCGGTGCGTTGCGCTTGCGCCTGGACGCCGCGCCGCCGCCGGGCGGCACGTACGTCGCACCGGCGATTATAGAACTCGATCGCGCAGACGAATTGGAAGAAGAAGTGTTCGGCCCCGTTCTGCACGTCGTTCGCTGGCGAGCAAGCGAGCTCGACGCGCTGCTCGATGACCTCGCCGGCAACGGCACCGCGCTCACGCTCGGCATTCATTCGCGCATCGATTTGACGGTTGCGCGCATCGCCGCGCGGCTAAGCAACGGCAATGTCTACGTAAACCGCAACATGATCGGTGCCGTGGTGGGCAGTCAGCCGTTCGGCGGCAGTGGCCTGTCCGGCACCGGACCGAAGGCCGGCGGCCCGAATTACCTGCACCGCTTCGTTTTGGAACAGGTCGTCACCGTCAACACCGCCGCATCGGGCGGCAATGCAACGCTGCTGAGCGACAACGAATAGGCGATTTCCATCTTCGCAATTGCGAAATCGCGCCAATTGCGCGCCATTTGGTCACTCAATCGCACAATTGTGACCGGTGCACCTTTTTGTCGCAGCCCGAAATGCCGCACCCGCTCGTTTATTGCTCGAGTGTCTCAGACAATGAGGATGATCATGCACACATCTATTCGTCGTTCGCTCGCCGCTGCGCTCACAGGCGCGCTGGCATTGAGCACGATCAGTTTGGCGCCTGCCGAAGCCGCTTCGGCCAAGAGCGGCGTGCGCGCCAAGCAGGGCGCCATCACGTTCAGCGCCCGGCGACGTCACAATTCTGCCGGTCCAATCGTCCTGGGCGCGGTCGCCGGCCTGTTTGGCACCATCGCGGCGCTTGCTGCCCGCGACCGCTATTATGACGAATATTACGGGCCCTATTACTACGCGGCTCCGCGCTATTACTATACGCGCCACGCGTCTATCCGCGGCTACCGCCATTATCGGGCCGGCCCCGTCCGTGAATTCGGTGGCTGGCACGGGCATCGTCACCACCATTAGCGGCAGGCGCGGTCATGCGCGGGAGGCCCGAATTCTGCCGGGCCGCGGCATTCGTTAACCGGTTCGAGTCGCGGATCAGGTATTCTCCCGCGCATGACTGATTCGGTCTCCCGGCTCTATGACGCCGTGATTGCCGTTCGCGGCTCTGACCCGACCAAATCGCGCACTGCGCGGTTGTTCCGCGCCGGCCGCGCCAAGATGGCCAAGAAGCTCGCCGAGGAAGCGGTCGAGGTGGTGATCGACGCCATGCACGGCCAGCCCGAGGCCGTGGTCAAGGAAAGCGCCGACCTGCTCTATAATCTGGTGGTGCTCTGGGTCCATGCCGGCGTCCGCCCGGAGGAGGTTTGGGCCGAAATGCGCCGGCGCGAATTGATGTTCGGGATTGCCGAAAAAATACCGAAAAATATGGTACAGGGCCCGTCGCGCCGTAGGGTCGTGGCGCTGGAGACCCGGCGCATCCGCAAGCGCCGCTGACCACCCAATCTCTTTCCTGCGGGTATGTCGATGAGCTTCGAGGCTGCTAGGCCGCGTTCGCCGTTACATCGGATGTATGACTGGTGTGTCGCCGCTGCCGGCAAGCGCCACGCGCTGGCGATTCTGACGGGGGTGGCGTTCGCCGAAAGCTCGTTCTTTCCAATTCCGCCCGACGTGATGCTAGTGCCGATGTCGCTGGCGCGGCCTGACCGCGCCTTCCTGCTGGCGGCATGGTGCACGGCCGCGTCGGTCACCGGCGGCATGCTCGGCTATGCGATCGGCTATCTGCTTTATAACTCGGTGGGGACTTGGCTCATCCACCTTTACGGCTATGGCGACAAGGTCGAAGCCTTCCGCGCGGCTTACGCCCAATGGGGCGCCTGGATCATCCTGCTCAAGGGCCTCACGCCGATCCCCTACAAGATCGTCACCATCACCTCCGGCTTTGCCGGCTACAACTTCGTCCTGTTCGTCGTCTTGTCGCTGATCACGCGCGGCGCGCGGTTTTTCGTGCTGGCGTTCCTATTGCACCGCTATGGCGACTACGCCCGCCACATCATCGAGAAAAGGCTGGCGCTGTGGACGAGCTTGTTCGCCGCCGTGCTGGTGATCGGCATCGTCGCGGTGGTTTATCTGGTCTAGCGTTCCTCATTTTCGCCATCGCTTTGGCGTAAATGGGATCGTCGGCGCAAATGCCGGAGGGGCAAGCGATTGCCGTTGGGCGACTGACCTGAAGTCAGTTTGACCGGCCATGGGCAGCAGACGAATTTCGAACCGGCGTGCGCACCGGGCAGCTTCGGCGCTGCTGGCAGGCCTGTGCGCGACTTCCCTTCTGCTCGCCGCCGCGCGCGGCATGGCGGAGGATGCAAGGCCGGCTCCTGCACCCGCACCGGCCGATGGCGGCGGGTTCCTTGCCGCGGTCGGGCGCTGGTTACACGAGCAGGCGGC
Organism: uncultured Alphaproteobacteria bacterium; assembly: GCA_963761245.1. GTDB lineage: Bacteria > Pseudomonadota > Alphaproteobacteria > Rhizobiales > Xanthobacteraceae > Pseudolabrys. The sequence continues at coordinate 137,270 of CAVXGN010000018.1, forward strand.
TCAGTTCCATTCCAATACAAAGGACGTTCGTTCCGACGTTGAGCATCTCGGACGCGACGCCGGCGGCGTTGCCAAGAGCACGATCGAAGGCGCCAAGGACGCCGCCGGCGCGATCATTCGGATCCCGGCGACGCGCGTGGTCTCCGGCCACGCGGAATGCGCACTTGCGGCCAATGGTGCGCCCGATTGCGGGGCCGCTGCCGACAGGATTTGTAAGGACAAAGGTTTTTCATCCGGCAAGAGCATCGAAATGACCACCGCCGAGGTCTGTCCGCCAGAAGTCTATCTCGCCGGCCGCCGTAGCGGCCCCGAGTGCCGCACCGAGACCACCGTCTCACGCGCCATTTGCCAATAGCTCGCCGTCTTCCCTGAAGGGCGCCACGCTTGTGCCGCCGCCATGACTATGTTTCGGTCCGGGAGCCATTTGGGAGGCGCCGGACATGAACCTTTATGCCAAGCTCGTCGAGCGCGAAGCCGCCGGCAAGCCGGTCACCGTCGGGCTGATCGGTGCCGGCAAGTTCGGCACCATGTTTCTGGCGCAAGCGCGGCTGACGCGCGGCTTGCATGTCGTCGGCGTCGCCGATCTCGACGTCGCGCGCGCCAAGAACCAGCTCAAGACGGCGGGCTGGCCGGCGGAATCATACGCTGCTGCGTCCCTCGCCGATGCGCACAAGCAACGCGTGACGCTTGTCACCGACAACGCCATGGCGCTGATCGCTGATCCGCGCATCGAGGTGATCGTCGAGGCGACCGGCGTGCCCGGCGCCGGCATGCATCACGCGCTGCAAGCGATCGCCAACGGCAAGCACATCGTCATGGTCAATGTCGAAGCCGACGCGGTCGCCGGTCCGTTGCTGGCACGCAAGGCCAAGGCGGCGGGCGTCGTCTATTCGCTCGCCTGGGGTGATCAGCCGGCGTTGATCTGCGAGCATGTCGATTGGGCGCGCGCCGCCGGCTTCAAGGTGATCTGCGCCGGCAAGGGCACGCGCTACGAGCCGCACTACCACCAGTCCAATCCCGACAATGTCTGGGAAATCCTCGACAAGTACCTGAACATTTCCGACCGCAAGTCGATCAATCCGAAGATGTTCAATTCCTTCGTCGACGGCACCAAGTCCGGCATCGAGATGACCGCAGTATGCAACGCCACCGGCCTGGTGCCGCAAGGCGACGGCCTGCATTTCCCGCCGGCCACGCGCTTCGAGCTTGCCGAGATCTGCAAGCCGACAAGCGACGGCGGCACGCTGGAGAAAGAGGGCGTCACCGAGGTTGTCTCCTCGGTCTATCGCGACGGCAGCGACGTGCCGCATCATCTCGCGCTCGGCACTTACGTCGTGTTCGAGGGCGAGACCGAATACGCGCGGCGCTGCTTCAAGGAATACGCCATGCTGCCCGACAAAAGCGGCAAATACGCCGCGCTCTACCGGCCGATCCACATGATCGGGCTCGAGCTCGGCATCTCGGTCGCCTCGGCCGCGCTACGCGGCGAGCCGACCGGCGCACCCGCCGGCTTCCGCTCCGACGTGGTGGCGACCGCCAAGCGCGACTTGAAAGCGGGCGAAATGCTGGACGGCGAGGGCGGCTTCTGCGTCTGGGGCAAGCAGACGCCGGCCGAGGTCTCGCTCGCGCGCGAATTGCTGCCGCTGGGCTTGGCCCACGACGTCAAGCTCAAACGCGACATCCCGGAAGGCGGCGCGCTCAAATGGTCGGATGTCGCCTACGATCCGAACGACTCGGCGGTAAAAGTACGGCGGGAGATGGAATCCGCTTTCGGCCGCCGCAATGTCGGCGCCGAGGCGGTAAGCTGACGCCCGCAACGGGTGGTCAGTCCAGCTCGATGACGCCATCGACCTCGTGATTGAGGCCGACCTCGCCGATGGTCAGCACCATCTTGGCTTTCAAGGCCTCGGTACCCTTGATGCGCCCACTGGCGACCGCCGCGCGGATGGCCTTTTCGATCTCGCGCTGGGAGGTCACGCCCACGGTCTTGAGGTATTTGCGCAGCGACGTGTTGAGGACCTCTTCGTTCATGGCAATCTCCTTGAAAACGGCATGTTTGGCGCAATCTAGTCGCCGCCGCGGCCCGGCGATAGGGTGGCGGCCGGCGTTGACCCGTCCCGGCGCACGGCTATTATCCGCGCCGCTTGCGCCGCAAAAATGCCCCTGTGGCGGAATTGGTAGACGCGCCTGACTCAAAATCAGGTGGTGGAAACATCGTGCTGGTTCGAGTCCGGCCAGGGGCACCACGTCACCGTTCGCATCTGTTCGCGACCGTTCAGCAACGTGCGTTTAAGCCAATAAAATCAGGTACTTTTTGCATAGCTCGGTTCGCAGCCATTCGCCACGATTCCTTGGTGACCGCAAAATTTGTTGGTACTTTTGTTGGTACCGGGGCGGTGCGGCAGAGGCGGTACCAACATGCTCAACGATACGCGGGTGCGCAACGCCAAGGCCGGCGATCGGCCGATCAAGCTGTCGGATGGCGGCGGCCTTTACGTGTTGGTCAAGCCGAATTGCAGCAAGCTGTGGCGGCTCGCCTATCGCTGTGGTGGCAAGCAGAGAACGTTAGCGCTCGGGGTCTATCCCACGACCAGCCTGAAGCAAGCGCGTGAGCGGCGCGACGCCGCCAAACGGCAGCTCGCCGATAACATTGATCCTTCAATTCAGCGCCGGATCGACAAACAGATCGCTGCGTGCGGCAACACCTTCCGCGCGGTCGCCGGCGAGCTCGTAGCAAAACTGGAGCGGGAAGGTCTCGCTCCGGTGACCCTCGCCAAAAAGCGGTGGTTGCTGGATTTTGCCTATCCGTCAATTGGCGATCGCCCTGTCGACAAGATCGCGGCCCCCGAGCTCCTGGCAGTCTTCCGCAGGGTCGAGGCCCGCGGCCGTTACGAGACCGCGCGGCGGCTGCGCAGCACCTGCGGCATGGTGTTTCGGTATGCCATCGCCACGGGCAGGGCCGAGCGCGATATTTCGGTCGACTTGCGGGGCGCTTTGACCACCCCGAAAGTGACCCACCGGGCAGCGATCGTCGACCCAGCTGGCATCGGAGGTCTGCTTCGGGCGATCGACGGGTACGACGGCCTGCTCGTGACCAAGCTCGCCTTGAGGCTTGCGCCCCTGGTCTTTGTCCGGCCGGGTGAGCTGCGCCAGGCCGAATGGGCGGAGGTTGATCTCGAAGGCTCTGAATGGCGCATTGCGGCATCGAAGATGAAGATGCGCCGGCCGCATCGGGTGCCGCTCTCTCGGCAGGCGGTCGCGATTATTCGTGGCTTGCAAGCGATCACCGGCGGCGGTCGATGGCTGTTTCCGTCGGTGCGAACGACGACCCGGCCGATTTCAGAGAACACCCTCAATGCCGCTTTGCGCCGACTTGGGTACGGGTCGGACCAGATGAGCGCCCACGGTTTTCGGGGGCTGGCATCGACGCGGTTGAATGAAATGGGGCGTTGGAACCCCGATGCGATCGAACGCCAGCTGGGTCATCAGGAAGCGGACGATGTTCGGCGCGCTTATATGCATGGTGCAGAATTCTGGGTCGAGCGCGTCAAGATGATGCAGGCATGGGCCGATTATCTCGATGAATTACGACAGGCCGGTAAGGTCGTCCCGTTGCGACGCGAGAGCCTGTAACCGCCGCCGGTTCCGATTGTCCTCTCACGGCGAAAACAGGGGTTCGAGTCCCCTAGGGAGCGCCAGCGATATCAAACACTTATGGATTTGACTGGACTGGCCTAGACCCTCATACGGAAAATATACGGAACGGATGACTGCGAACTGGGGCGGGCAATGGCGAACTTACCAAAGTCCGATGATGCAATCCCAGTGGAGTCCGTGAGCCTTAGTGAAGCATACGAGCGAATTGCTGACGCGGTTTGCGCAAACCCAGAAATATTGCCGGAGCTCGATGAAGATTGGGTTGAGGCATTGAAAAAAAGCGATGCTTACGAAAAAAAATACCAAGATCCATCGGCTTTCGACGACGAACTCGCGAACTGGGTGCACCAAAGACAGGCGGCGAATGTGTTTCTGCGCCAGTGCTTGGAAGGAAGGCGAACTAGTTGCGTGCGTTCGTGATCCAAAAACTGGTCACGTACTAAGACTCCGTGCTCATGATTGGCTTCCTTCAAAATGGTCCGACTATGTACCGTATGATATCTGGGACGACTATCTAAATCCCGAAGAGTACGAATTTGCGGGCCCATCAGGCAGTTTCATTGGAGGTGCGCTTCGACCAGTTTTTTTTTCAAAAATATGATTTTGAACAATGGTTCAAAAAGACCTTTGGAACATTGACTGACACATCTTTCAACGCTCCCGCGGCTAACTTTGTCGGCTTGTCGAGGAATCATAAGTTGTTGGCTGCTCAGCAAGCGATTTTGGACATCTATGGACAAACTGACCTTACGACCGGTCTACAGGGGATTAGTGTTGGTACGCGCCTTGAGGCAGTGAACGCGTGGCTTAAGGCACGGGGCAAAGACCTAGTGAGTGAGCCGACAGTACGCCGCGCGCTCAAAAATTTACGCACTCCGCGTGATCGCAATTGATCGCAGTTGGAAGCTGACTTGACTGTTGATTTCGCTAACTAATCTGACGCTTGCAAGAACGCAGGCGCGGTTGCCGGGACGGTCCCGGCTATTTAGCGGAATCGTAATCATGACACCAACTCGACTTGCTTACAGTATTTCGGAAGCATGCAGACTTTTAAGTGTTGGCCGAACCACAATTTATCGCGCGATAAAGAGTGGGCAATTGAAAACTTGCAAAATTGGACGGCGCACCCTTGTAACAGCCGAGGCGCTACAGCTCTGGCTTGGGAATTTGCCGAGTGCTCTTGGCAATTTCGCCTCCGATGACAATAATCAGGGGGGCGATCGTGAGTAAGCAGCAGCTCACCGTCAAAACTTTTCGTATCGCTGATATTCGAGTGCGTGGGCAACACCGACCACTCGTTGAAAAAAAGGTCCGTGAGCTTGCCGATTCGATAAATGTTATCGGCCTAAAAACGCCACCTACAGTTCAGCTGAGCAAAAAAGGGCCGATCCTTGTAACTGGCCAACATCGTGTTGAGGCTGCAAAGTTGCTCGGCTGGAAGAAAATCGAATGTTCCGTAATGAGGGGTGACAAGACTGAAAGGCGACAGTGCACCATCGCGGAAAATCTCCATCGCGCTGATCTCACAAGAGTGCAGCGTGCCGAGATGCATGATGAATGGTTTAGACTACTTAATGGGCAGTCGGAGGCTGTGCAGGTTGCACAGCCGGAAGGTACACAGCCGAGGGACAAGGGGTTGAGTAGAGCCGCGAAGCAGCTAAACATCTCTCGAGAGGAGGCGCGCCGTTCAAAAAAAATTGCGGGCATTTCGCCAGCTGCAAAAACTGCTGCCAAGGCCGCAGGGCTTGACGATAATCAACAAGCGCTGCTTGAGGTGGCAAAGGAACCCACACCAAAAAGGCAGATTGAGCGGGTGCAAGAACTTGCTAAGCAGCAGGGGGATTCGCGCCGTAGTTCTCTTAGTCGACAAGAGGCGAAGCAGCTCAAAGCTTTGAAGCTCGCCTTCAAACGTGCTCGTCTGTTCAAACAGGCATGGAACAAGGCATCCTCTCTAGTGCAGAAAAAGTTTATCAAAGTAATCCTGCAGCCGAGCTGCTGAAGTTGCAATGGCGCAGCAGTTCGAAGGCGATTTAACTGCTGCGCCAACTGAGACATTTACCGAAACCGCTAGATATCTAACCTTGCTGTTTTGAGAGGTCATCACGCATTTTCTGAGCGATTTCGTCCGACACATTAAATGACGATTGAATATCCTTCAGAAGTCGCTCGTTGGGGTCAACGGTTGAGATTCTTCTTTACTGGAAGTTCTGTAACGGACCTGGGCAAAACAATAATGGCATCTGGGTCGGCTCGGTGATTTTTAATGGTCTTTGCGGCGTAGTCGGCTAAGCCCGGAATGTCGCCGCCGGCCATAATATGAATTCGCTTTATTCCATGGCGAGCATACTTGGGCTGATTTTCTTTGAGATGCTTGATTGGACATTCGTTGAAGCGTGAGACCGGCGGGATCAGCAGTGGACCATTGTAATGCAACCCCCCATTGATCGTAACATCGCGAATTGAAACCTTTTGTGTTTTGAACACTGGCAGGTCTGGGAATAGCCAAAGCCGCGGCATCCGCTCTTGCTGGCTGTTGGCGCGACCATCATGGACAAACTCTGTGCAAAATCGACCGTAGAATTTGTGGATTGCTTTGCGCATTTTTGGCGCTAATGCAGCCGGTGGTCCACGCAATGGCTCAAACATGAAATTGACGTAGTATAATTCCCAACCTCTCGACACCAATGTTTGCATCCACTGGGTACTGCCAATAATCCAGACGCCATTAGGCCCATAGTGATGACCCGACCATTC